>CAZJKH010000001.1:0-94766 GCA_964546735.1 uncultured Methylococcales bacterium
GCAAGCTGGCGCGCAGCAGAAAGCGGGGCAAGGGCTCGAGCGGCACCTCGCGCACCATGACCCCACGGGGCGCGTGGGCGGCAGCGCCACCAGGCGCAACGAGACGTACCTCGCCGCGCTGCGCCAGTTGTTCGGCCATGTGCCAGTTGAGCCGTTCCATGCCGCCCCAAAGGGGTGGAAAGTTACGGGTAATCACGAGGAGCCGGCGCATGACACCCTGCTACAAATCGCTGACCGAAGCCAATTCGCTTTCCCAGGATAAAGGGATGCTAGATTGGCAACGATGAACTGGGGGCCGGTCCAGTAAAATAGATGGAATGCTGAGCGATCTCCATGGCCTGCCCATGATCAAGCAACCGAGCGCCCCGGAGAGGATTTGAACCTCCGACCTTCCCCTTAGGAGGGGGATGCTCTATCCTGCTGAGCTACCGGGGCGTTGCAGAGCTTGATTTTAGCTTGTCGTGGCGGTTTGTGCCAGTTTTATTGGGCATGGCTTTGGCTAAGATTTCCTCAGTACACGTCGCGCAGATAGCGTTTGGCGTTCACGAGAGCGTCTACGTATTCTTCTGCCTGCTCTGGGGTCTTGCCGCCTTCTTGGGCGATGAGGTCAAGTAGGGCTTGGTGGACGTCTTTGGCCATCCGGCTGGCATCGCCACAGACGTAGAAATAAGCGCCTTCCTCTAGCCAGGCGTAGAGCTCTTTGGCGTTTTCCAGCATCCGGTGCTGAACGTAGACTTTCTGCGCTTGGTCGCGGGAGAAAGCCAGATCCAGCCGGGTCAGAAAACCGTCGCGGTGCATTTGCATCAGCTCTTCGCCGTAAAGGAAGTCTGTGGCTCGGTGTTGATCGCCGAAGAACAGCCAATTTTTGCCGCGGCTTCCGGTGGCGCGGCGTTCTTGGAGATACGCCCTAAACGGGGCCAAACCTGTCCCGGGGCCGACCATGATGATCGGTACCTCTCCGTCTTCGGGGAGGCGGAAGTTTTTATTCGGCTGCACGTAGACCGGGATGGTTTCGCCCACTTGAGTCCAGGCTAGATAATTGGAGCACACGCCTTCCCGATCCCGGCCATGGCTGTGATAGCGAACTACGCCGACCAGCAGGTGGGCTTGGTCGGGATGCGCTTTGAGGCTAGAGGCAATGGAGTATAATCTGGGCGGAATCTTGCGCAACAGATCGACGAACTGTTGGGGGCTGAGGCCGCGCGGCGGGTATTCCTTGACCAGATCGAGAATCTGCCTGCCCCAGGTATAGTCGTGATAGGTCAGGGGATCGTCGAGCAGGGACTTGAGGAATTTGCTATCGACCAACTCGGCATATTTTTCGATTACCCCTTGGCTGAGGGTAGTGATGTCTAGCTTGTAAATGAGCGCCTGGCGTAGCTCAACGGCTTCCTTACCGATGGTAACCAGTTCATTGCCGGTCATCTGCAAGGCTTCTAGCAAGTCCTCTACGTATTGGGGGGAATTGTGCGGGTACACCCCTAACGCATCGCCCGGCTCGTAGCTGAGCCCTGATCCGGTAAGGTCGATTTCGATATGGCGGGTTTCCTTGGCGGAACCCTCTCCATTGAGGTTGAGGTTGACCATCACTGAAGCCGGGTAGGGGTTGGTTTTACCGTAGCCGGTTGGTTTTTTGACTGTCGGCGCGGTGACTATGGCGCTGCCGCTGCTACCGGCCTGCCCGGCGATGGTCTGATAGGTCTCCAGCACCTTGGCTATCCAGGCTTGCGCAGGTTCTTCGAAATCTACGTCGGCATCGACGCGCTCGAGTAGCCTTTCGGCGCCAGCGTTTTGCAGATATTGGTCAAAATCTTTACCGGTTTGGCAGAAGTACCGATAGCTGCTATCGCCTAAGGCGAAGACCGCATATTTTAGGTTTGCCAGCGGCGGACCCGAGTAGTTTTTAAGATAGGCGTGGAGTTTCTCGGCGGCGATGGGTGGGTCGCCCTCGCCGTGGGTACTGACAATGATGTACAAGAGTTGCTCGTTTTCTAGCTCGTTAAGGTCGTATTCTGCCATATCGACCAGGCGGGCGTTACAGCCACGCGCGGTTGCCATTTCCATCAGGGTCTCTGCCAGACCTTCGCCGTTACCGGTATGCGAACCGTAGAGTATGGTCATGCGAGGTAGCAGCGGCGGTTGCGCCTGCGCGCCAGGCTGTATCCCGCTTAAGGCAGCAAAGTAGCCGCTCAGCCAGGCAGCTTGGACGGGCGAGAGCGGCGCGCGCATGAGCCTATTCAAGGCATCGATCTGGGGCTGGGTTAAAGGGCACGCCGCCCCGGGAACTTGCCCTAGGGCTTCTGCAGGGCGGGCTGCGAGCACTTGACCGTCTTCACCGATGGGTCCCTCGAGCTCGACTTCTAAGTGCTTGGAGGCGGGCATGCCGGTACCGGCGGTATCTTCTTCCATGAACTGGCTGGTGACCGGTCCATAGGCCATAAACGCCAGCCCAGGAGTGGCATCGTCGCCTTTGCGCTCTTTGCAAGTAACGATCGCTTCAATCCCGCTTGGGGAGCGGAGGCGGACCTTGTCGCCTTTTTTCAGGCCTAACTTGACCATGTCTTGACGATGTAATTCGACGGTCGAGGTCTCCTCGCAATACTCCTGTTTCAGTTTCCCAGCGTTTAAAGACATGCCTTGTTTGGTAGTACGCACCGGGATTAAGGTCAGGCGTTCGGCCATACATCTCTCCGAGGTCGGTTTTAAGGCAGCAGAAAGCATAAAAAATCTAGCCGGTTGCGACAACTATAAGCTTGCGGTTGCAAAAAACTTTCATTTTAGTTAAAAAGCAAAGAGCAAAAGCGGCTGGGTTGTTAACCAACCGGGGGTTGCCATGAGCGAAACAAAGACGATCAAAAATGCGGTATGTACCTTTTGCGGCTGTGTCTGTGATGATATCGAACTGGTGGTCGCGCCCGACGGCAAAAGCATCGCCCGCGCGGGCAATGCCTGCGAGTTGGGACGGGCCTGGTTTCTGGAGCATAAAGTGGAAGATTATCCAGCCGCTTTAATCGACGGCAAGCAAGCCAGCGTTGAGGAAGCGATCGAGACTGCGGCTCAGATTCTAGTGAACGCGCGCTTTCCCGCGATCTACGGTTTGAGCGATACGACCTGCGAGGCCCAAAAAGAAGCGGTGGCAATCGCCGATTTCCTAAACGGCAATATCGATACCACCACGTCGGTCTGCCACGGTCCTTCCGGGATGGCTTTCCAAGGCATCGGCGAAAGCACTGCCAGTCTCGGGGAGATCAAAAACCGGGCCGATTTCATCATGTACTGGGGTGGCAATCCGGTAGAGGCGCATCCGCGCCATTTCGAACGCTATTCGGTTAAGGCCCAGGGTATGTATCTGCCTAACGGCAGGGCCTCCCGCACGGTGGTGGTGGTGGATGTGCGTAAAACCAAGAGCGCCCAAGAGGCAGATCTGTTTCTTCAAGTTAAGCCGGGGCGCGACTTTGAGGTATTGTGGGCGCTTCGAGCGTTGGTGCGGGGGCGGTTTGTAGATAGCAGCGTGGAGGAGCGCACCGGGATTTCGCTGGAGGCGCTCAAGGACCTGGTGGAGCGCATGAAACGCTGCCGCTTTGGAGTGATTTTCTTCGGCATGGGGCTGAGCATGACCCGTGGCCGCCACTTTAACGTCGCCGCCTTGCTGGCCCTAGCCACGGATCTGAATGCCTATACCCATTTTGTCGCCAATCCGGTCCGCGGTCACGGCAACGTCACCGGGGCCGATAATGTTGTGTCGTGGCAGACCGGCTATCCGTTTGGGGTCAACTTCAACCGCGGCTATCCGCGCTTTAACCCGGGCGAGTTCACGACGGTAGATATTTTGGCGCGCGGCGAGGCCGATGCGTTATTAGTCTTGGCTTCCGATCCGGCAGCTAATTTTCCGCGCAAAGCGATCGAGCACCTCGCCAAGATCCCGGTGATCACGCTCGATCCCAAACCGACCCGCACTAGCCAGATCGCTAAAGTAGCTTTCACTGTCGCTGCCTATGGGATCAATGTAGCAGGTACCGTCTATCGCATGGATAACGTCGCTTTGCCGCTTAGGCCAGCATTTAAATCCCCCTATCCTAGCGATGAGGAGATTCTACGCGCGCTCAAAGATAGGATCTGCGAATTGAAGGGGATAAAGTGTCGATATGCCGCTTGAAATGAAGTTTTAAATTGGTGAGTTATGGCTGCTACGCTCCGCATCAAGAACGGCAAAGTCTACGATCCAATCAATGGGATCGACGGCGAAATCCGCGATATCTGTATTAAGGACGGCAAAATCGTCGCCGATTTACCAGAAGATAGCCCTTGTCTAGATGCGAGCGGAATGGTAGTGATGCCAGGCGGGGTCGATATGCATTGCCATATCGCCGGCCATAAAGTGAATCTGGCACGCAAGTTTCTGCCCGAGGACCACCGCAGTGACGTCCAACCTCGGGTGGGTGGCCTGCGCTCAGGGGTTGGGGGGGTGGTGCCCTCGACCTTCACCACCGGTTACCGTTACGCTACGCTGGGGTACACCACCGCTATGGAAGCGGCAATTCCCCCCTTAGGCGCTCGCCATGCGCTGGAGGAACTCCACGATACGCCGGTGATCGACAAAGGGTTCTACCTGCTTCTGGCGAATAACGTTTGCCTTAATCAATTATTGGACCAGGGGCGGATGGAGGAATTCCGCCAGGCGGTAGCCTGGTGGCTGAATGCGACCAAAGCCTATGCGATCAAGCTCGTCAATCCGGGCGGGGACGAGCCTTGGAAAGGCCGCAACGCCAATATCCACGACTTGGATGAGAAGGTGAGCGGGTATGAAAATTTGACCCCGCGCAAGATCATCAAAGCCCTAATCGATGTCAGCAACGATCTAAACCTTCCCCATCCGGCCCATATCCACTGCAACAACCTAGGTCACAGCGGCAATTATCGGACCACCCTGGAGACCATGAAGACTGCCGAGGGCCGGCGGGTGCACATCACCCATATCCAGTTCCACAGTTATGGTGGGGAGAGAGGGAAGAATCCGACCTCCGCTGCCCGCGAAATCGTCGAGTACATCGATGCCCATCCTAACGTCAGCGCCGACGTGGGGCAGGTAATGTTCGGCAAGGCGACGTTAATGACTGCCGATGCCCCGCTCACCTGGCTGTTGCGCAACATGACTAAGAGCAAGTGGATCAACGCCGATACCGAATGCGAGTCAGGCTGCGGCATTTTGCCTTTTTCCTATCAGGAGCGCGTTTATACCCACGCGCTGCAATGGGCGATAGGGCTGGAGTTGTTCCTGCTCGCTAAAGATCCCTGGCGCATGGTGCTGTCTACCGACCATCCCAATGGCGGGTCGTTCCAGAACTATCCCAGACTGATCCGGCTCTTGATGGACAAAGAGTTCCGCGATGAGCAGGCCAGACGGGCTAATCCCAAAGCCATCAGGCAAACCTGCCTGCTCGACATCGAGCGGGAATTCACGCTCTACGAAATCGCCATCGTTACCCGGGCCGGCCCGGCTCGATTGCTGGGGCTGAAGCACAAAGGCCATTTGGGCGTGGGAGCCGATGCCGACATCACCATTTACGATGAGATGGACGACAAAGAAGCGATGTTCAATGCTGCCCGCTATGTCTTAAAAGGCGGGGAGTTTTTCATCAAAGATCACGAATTCTGCTTCGATTCCGAGGGCAAAGTCTATTATGCGGCACCGGATTATGATCCTAAGATCGAACAGGTCTTAAGGCCTTTCTTCGAGCAGTATTACTCGGTGCAGTTTGACAATTACTCGGTAGACGAACGTTATCTCCCCCATGGGGTGAGAGTGCCAACCGAATAACCTCTTAAGCCATTACCTAGCTTATGTTTATCGGCGCCACAGAAATTGTAGACACCTTCGCTGAAGCGTTTGCCATGTGGGCGGCGCGTGTGGTCATCACCGGCGAGAGCGAGAAATGGGCGCTGGCTGCAGCCCGATCCATGACCGGTTTTGCCACTTCGGTCATCGGCTGCAAATGTGAGGCTGGGATCGAGCGCCTCCTGCCGGCGGAGGAAACCCCAGACGGCCGCCCGGGCGTCAGCGTCTTATTGTTCGCCGGCAGTCCTAAGGGAGTAGGCAACCGGCTCGTCGAGCGGATCGGGCAATGCGTGATGACTTGCCCCACCACTGCCTGCTTCAACGGCCTTAAGGCAGAGGAAAGTGTCGACGTGGGAGCCAAGCTGCGCTATTTCGGCGACGGTTACCAAATGAGCAAGGTGCTTGGAAAGATGCGGCTGTGGCGGATCCCGGTGATGGATGGTGAGTTTTTGGTAGAAGAATCCTTTGGGGTTGCGCCGGCAGTAGGCGGTGGTAACTTTTTACTGTTAGGCAAGGATTTGCCTTCTACCTTGTGCGCTGCTGAGAGGGCGGTTGAAGCTATGCAGGTGCCTGGGATTGTGCTCCCGTTTCCGGACGGGGTAGTACGCAGCGGCAGCAAGCCGGGTTCGCGCTATCGGTCCTTGCCGGCTTCGACCAACATAGCTTATTGCCCTTTGCTGCGCAGTCGGGTGCCTGAAACCTGCCTGCCGGAGTCGGTTGGGTGCGTGCTGGAAATCGTCATCGACGGCCTCAGCGAACAGGCAGTGGCAGAATCCATGCGGCGCGGGATCCGGGCAGCAGCGGGCGAAGGGATCGTCAAGATCACAGCTGGCAATTATGGCGGCAGCCTTGGCCAGTTTCAGTTGAGACTCTACGATATTCTGCAGGGTGGATCATGAGGTTGAGCTTGGCAGCAACACCGGAAGTACCGCTGGAAGCCGAAGCCATCTGTCCCGACCGACTGCTCGGCAAGAGCGTCAAAGAGGCTTGTGCCTTGCCGGTTTTCCATGGCAACCAGCAGGCCACCCTAGGGGATTTTTTCACCATCCGAGGAGAGCTCGAGGATGGCACGGTGACCGTGGAAGGCGATCTTGCCAAAGTTAAACTGCTCGGCGCGGGAATGACGCAAGGGCGCTTGCGAATCGTCGGTGATGTGGGTGCCCATTTGGGCGCTGGGATGTCTGGCGGTGAGATTATCGTCGAGGGCTCGGCCGGCGATTGGGTCGGACGGGAAATGGCCGGCGGCCGGATTACCATCTTCGGCAATGCTGGCCATCTGGTAGGGAGTGCGGTGCGCGGCGCTGCGGTTGGCATGGTGGGGGGGGAGATCATTATCCACGGCAGCGCCGGTAATGAGGTTGGCAACGGCATGCGCCGAGGGCTGATCGCCATCGCCGGCCACAGCGGCGATTTCACCGGCGTCAATCTGAAAGCCGGTACCATCGTGGTGATGGGGCAAATGGGGATGCGTCCAGGGGCAGGGATGGTGCGCGGGACCATCCTCTCTACTCAACCGGCTGAGCTTTTGCCTACTTTCAATTACGATACAACCTATCGACCTTTCATTGTGCGAACGATTCTGCTTTATCTGCGCAGACAGGGATTCTCCGTGGAGGACGCCTATCTCAACGGTCAATATCGACGCTTTAGCGGCGATTCCATCGAACTGAACAAAGGCGAAATTTTATTGTACGCCAGCGAGGTCGGCTGATTATGGCGACGATGATTGAACCTGGGCTTTGGGACCATGTCCCAAGCCCTTTTTGCGGTTTGGGCTTGGATGATTTGAAAATCAGAGTCCAAGCGGATCGGGTGGAAGTGCTGGAAAACGGCGATGCGGTCACCAAACCGGCGTTTGAACAACCGCTGGGCGATGTTCGGCCCTGCATTCAGGGCAAGCCAGCATCGCTGGAAGAAGCGATTCACCAAGCAGCCACTATTCTTAGCCAAGCCGAGCTGCCGTTGATCGCAGGTCTTGCAACCGATGTGGCCGGGATGCGTGAAGCTGTCCTGCTGGCAGAGCGGTTGGGAGCAATCATGGATGGCATCAACAGCGCAGCTGCCCTGCGCAATATTTTGGCGCTACAGGAGAGTGGCTGGATCACGACCACTTTGGGCGAGGTCAGGAATCGGGCGGATCTGTTGGTGGCGTTAGGGGTAGATATCGAAGCCCTGTTTCCGCGTTTTTTCGAGCGGCACCTGTGGGTCGATGGGATGTTTGTGGAGGCTGCTTGCCGGGAGGTGGTATATGTAGGCAAGCCCCCTCAAAGGCCTTGGCCAGAAAGCCCAAATCGCCGCCAGCCTACCGTGCTTGCCTGTAACGAGGAAGCTCTGCCGGAGGTGGTGGCGGTGCTGCGGGCTTTGGTCAATGATCGTCCGCTGAGGGTGGCAAGCGTCGGTGGGATCTGCATTGCCGAGCTCAAAGCCTTAGCGGATAAGTTGAGGGACGCCAGCTATAGCGTGATTGCCTGGACGGCTGGTGCGCTCAATTGGCCCCAAGCAGAACTGACCGTGCAGATGGTCTGCGAGATGATTCAGGACTTAAATCGCACGACCCGCTGTGCGGGCCTGCCGCTAGGGGGCAAGGAAGGGGAACAGACTGCCACCCAAGTGTGCGCTTGGCTGACCGGGTTTCCCACGCGGGTGAGCTTTAGCCGCGGCGTGCCGGTATATGACCCTTACTTGCATGCCAGCGATCGTCTCTTGGCCGACGGGGAAGTCGATGCGCTGCTTTGGATATCGGCCTACAACGTCACCCGCACCCCGCCCGCGTGCAAGGTTCCCACTATCGTCCTGGGCCGGTGCGGGATGCAGTTTGAGCATCCCCCAAAGGTGTATATTCCAGTCGGGGTGCCGGGGATCGACCATGCTGGCCATACTTACCGCATGGATAATGTGGTGGCGATCCGGCTGTGCAAGCTGCGAGATATCGGCTTGCCCTCGACTGCCCAGGTGCTGCACTCTATCTACCAGGCGCTGGAGTCAATCGCATGCTGATCAAACTGACCGGCGGTAGCGTTTACGATCCCGCTCATCGCGTCAACGGCCGTGTGCTCGACCTCTATATTCAAGACGGACGCATCGTGGATCCCCCGGCTGGTACCCAGCCAGACTTAGAATACGACCTGCGCGGCAAGGTGGTGATGGCCGGTGCCATCGACATGCATACCCACATCGGCGGGGGTAAGGTCAATATCGCCCGTACGCTGTTGCCTGAAGACCACCGGACCGATCTTGTGCCACGCACTTCAAGGTTGCGCTGTGGCTGTGGCCGGGCGGTACCGAGTACGTTGATCACCGGCTACCGCTATGCGGAAATGGGATTTACTGCGGCGTTTGAACCGGCGGTGCTGCCGATCAACGCGCGCCAGGCGCACATGGAGATGGCCGACATCCCTATCCTGGACAAGGGGGGATATGTGATGCTCGGCAACGACGATTTTCTCTTACGCCTGCTGCGCGACCAGGCCGATCAGAAGCAGATCAACGACTACGTCGCTTGGACTTTGAACGCTACCCAATGCCTCGGCGTCAAAGTAGTCAATCCAGGTGGCATCAGCGCGTTCAAGTTCAACCAGCGGGCGCTGGATCTGGACGAAAAGCACCCTCACTATGGGGTGACCCCGCGCCAGGTGCTAAAGGCGCTGGCGCGCGCGGTCTACGAACTGGGCGTACCGCACCCGCTCCACGTTCACGGATGCAACCTGGGAGTTCCAGGCAATATCGAGACTACTCTCAAGACCATTGCCGGGGTAGAGGGTCTGCCTATGCATTTGACCCATGTCCAGTTTCATAGTTACGGCACGGAAGGGGATCTCAAGTTCTCCTCCGGCGCGGCGCGCCTGGCGGAGGCGGTCTCGGCTTGCCCCAATATCACGGTGGATGTGGGGCAGATCATGTTCGGCCAGACCGTCACCACTTCTGGCGACAGCATGCGCCAGCACGCCAATGCCCGCCACGCTCATCCTAACAAATGGGTGATGATGGACATCGAATGCGACGCCGGTTGTGGGGTGGTACCGTTCAAATACCGCGATCAAAATTTCGTCAACGCCTTGCAATGGGCGATCGGCCTGGAGATTTTCCTGCTCATAGACAACCCTTGGAAGGTATATTTGACCACGGATCATCCAAACGGTGCGCCGTTTACCAGCTATCCTCATCTGATCCGCCTCTTGATGGATCGTACTTTCCGCAACGAGCACTTAAAAAGACTTCATCCTGAAGCTCAGAAGATGACTACTTTGGCAAGTATCGAGCGCGAATATTCCCTGTATGAGATTGCGATTTTGACCAGAGCTGGGCCGGCTGAATTGATCGGCTTGTCCGACCGAGGGCACTTAGGCGCCGGCGCGGTAGCCGATATCACCGTCTACACCCCGAGGGAAAACAAAGAAGAGATGTTCGCTAAACCCGACTACGTGTTTAAAGACGGGCGCTTGGTGGTCAAAGACGGCCAGGTGATAGACGTGACCTGGGGCACCACCCACACGGTCAAACCGGCTTTCGATCCTGGGATCGAAAAGCAGCTTGCTGCCTATTTCGATCGGTATATGACAATGAAGCTTGACAACTTCATCGTCCGCGCCGAGGAGATCGAAGAAGACGGGCGCGGCAGCGTCACGGTCCACCCTTGTTGGGGGAGCCACCACCGATGATCGTCAATGGGGTTGTGATCGACGATACGTTTGCTGAGGCCTTCCCGATGAAGGCCACGCGCCTGATCATCACCGCCCACAACCTGGAATGGGCCTACCATAGCGCGCGCGCGATGACTGGCTTTGCTACCTCGGTAATCGGTTGCGGTTGCGAAGCGGGAATAGAGCGCGAGCTTGCGCCTGCAGAAACGCTGGATGGGCGACCTGGGGTGTCGGTGTTGTTCTTCGCCATGGGCGTGAAAGGGTTGACCAAACAAGTAGAGGTTCGGACTGGCCAATGCGTTCTGACTGCGCCTTCGACTGCCTTATTCGCCGGGATCCATGAAGGGATTCCCCTTCCCTTGGGGAAATACCTGCGTTACTTCGGCGACGGGTTTCAGCTCTCCAAGCAAATCGGCGGGCGGCGATTTTGGCGGATTCCGGTGATGGGTGGCGAGTTTTTGATCGAAGAGACGGGCTATATGGTGGATGCGATCGGCGGCGGCAATTTCTTGATTTTGGCTGAATCTCAGCCCCAGGCGCTGGCCGCGTGCGAGGCAGCAGTCGCTGCGATACGCAGACTGCCCAACGTGATCTTGCCGTTTCCAGGCGGCGTGGTCAGCTCTGGCTCTAAGGTGGGTTCCAAATACAAGGGCCAGAATGCCTCCACCAACGATGCTTTTTGTCCTACCCTGAAAGGGGTAACTAAAACCCAGCTCTCGCCGGAGATCGGGTCGGTCATGGAGATCGTCGTCGACGGCCTGAGTCGAGAGGATATCGAGCAAGCGATGCGAGTCGGCATCGAGGCGGTGACTAGGCTAGGAGCAAAATCTGGCATCCGCCGCATCAGTGCCGGCAACTATGGTGGGAAGCTAGGACCATTCCATTTTCACCTACATGAGATCATGGCAAGATGCTGACTTTGACCTTAAAGGACGAACCTAGGCAACGCATAGATTTGTCCCCTTTAAGCGGGGCATCGGGGTTGACCTGTACCGAGGTTGCAGCGCTTAGACTCTGGTATGGCAGAAAAAGATGGCGGGTCGATGAGCTGTTTCAAGTCGAGGGGGAAGGCGCCTCTCAGCTGGTCATCCGCAATGCTACTGCTAAGTTGGATGGGATTGGTCAAGATGCCGATGGTTTGGATATTACGGTGATCGGGGATGCAGGTGCCTATTTAGGGATGGGGATGAAATCCGGACGCATCCGGGTGACTGGGAAAGTCGGTGCGTTTGCGGCCTGTGAGATGCGTTCTGGTCTGATCCAGATCGACGGCGATGCAGGCGATTTCCTGGGCGCGGCTTTGCCTGGGAACAAACGCGGGATGCGCGGCGGCATCGTGCTCGTCAAAGGGAATGCTGGAGCTCGCCTGGGAGATGGGATGCGGCGCGGGATCATCCTGGTCGAAGGGGATGTAGGCGACTACTGTGCCTCACGCATGATCGTCGGCACTATTGCCGTGATGGGCAAAACCGGGCGTTTTTTAGGCTATGGCCTGAAACGGGGGACGGTGATGTTGTGGCAAGAGCCGGCGCATCTTCTGCCGACCTTCGGCGACTGCGGGGTACATACTTTGGCTTATTTACCCTTGTGGTTTTCGGCCCTCAGAGAGCTGGATAGCCGATTTGCGGCGCCTGAGTCAGCCTTTGACCGCGCCCATCGCTATGGGGGGGATCTAGCCTCGGTGGGTCGGGGGGAAATTTTGGTTCGCCAAGAGTAATCCTTGTTTATCCCCTCTTAGATCAGCTAGCCTTTTATAACAATGATAATATCGATTCAAGGGGAGGATTGATCATGACAACTTTGCTGGCTGGTATCTCTATCCTGTTGATCGTTTATATCGTCTATATTCTGATCACTGCCTTGGTGGGCGAGGGTGCCAAGGAGTTCTATGCCAAAGTCCACGCGCTGCCCCAAGCCTCGGTTGAAGCTGCATCACAACCTGAGAAAGAACAGCTTGAGAGGCAGATTGACGCCCCAGCCCTGCCAGAAGAAGTTGCCCAAGTAAAGCAGTTGCGTGATCCGATTACCGGTGAATCCGCAGCGGTACCGACTAACTATCGCTTTGCCAAGCGTTGGATCAAAGAGGCGATGGTCCGGGAGGGATTGCTCGATCGGATCTACAAGAATACAGAGCTGCAGGACGAGGCGATAGATTGCAAAGTCAGGGAAGCGCTAGAACGGTTTAAAATGCTGAAAAAGTACTGGGCTTAATCTATGCCTAGCTTTTTCAGTCGGTAGCGCAGCGAACGGAAGGTTAGACCTAGCTTTTGCGCTGCAGCGGTGCGATTCCAGCGAGTTTTTTTTAAGGCATCTAGAATGGCGCGCCGCTCGATTTGCATCAAGTACTCTTCCAAAGAGAACTCCCCTACTGGGATCTCTTCCTGAGAAGATGGGATTAAGGGTTTGGTAGGGCCGGGGAGAGCTAGGTCATCGACGTCGATTGTTTCTCCCTCGCACAAGGCAGCTGCCCGTTCCAAGATATTCTCCAGCTCGCGCACATTGCCTGGGAAGGGATACCGGCACAACGCCTCCAGGGCTCTAGGGCTTAACGTCAGGCGCTCCAGTCCGTTTGTCTGGGTTAGCCGATCTAAGAACCGCTCAGCCAATAGCGGGATGTCTTCGCGGCGCTGCCGCAAGGGCGGGATCTCCAATTCGATCACGTTGATGCGGTAGAAAAGATCTTGCCGAAACTGTCCCTCTGCGACCAGTTGTTTCAGATCTTTGTGGGTGGCACTTAGGATCCTGACGTCGATTGGGATCTCCTGTTCTGCGCCGACCGGGCGGACGGTTTTTTCCTGGATTGCGCGCAGGAGCTTCACCTGAAGCTGCAAGGGCAAGTCGGCGACTTCATCCAAAAACAAAGTTCCGCCATCGGCGGCCTGAAATAAGCCGATCTTGTCTGCCACCGCGCCGGAAAAGCTCCCCTTACGGTGGCCGAAGAACTCGCTTTCCATTAATTCGGTCGGGATCGCCCCACAGTTGACGGCAACGAACGGCTTATCAGCGCGGGGGCTCTTGGCGTGGATGAGGCGGGCGACCAGCTCTTTGCCGGTGCCCGATTCGCCGTAGATGAAGACCGGCGTCTGGGTACGGGCCAGCTTGACGATTTTGGCGCGGATGTCGCGCATTGCTTGGGATTCGCCCAGCAAGGTATCGCGCGAACGTCGGTCTCTGCCTGTGTCTTGATTCAACTTCAGGGCAGCGATCACCAGCTTGCGCAGGATCTTAAGATCCACCGGTTTGGAGACAAAATCGTAAGCACCGCTTTTAAGCGCCTTGACTGCTGCCTCCATATTGCCGTAGGCAGTGATGACGGCCACCGGAAGAGATGGGAAATGATCCTGGATATAAGCCACTAACTCTAAGCCATCGCCATCTGGCAGGCGCATATCGGTCAAGCAGAGCTGGAATGGCTTGCGGCCAAGCCAGCGCTTGGCGTCTTCCAGTGAGGTCGCGGTACAAGTTTTAATCTCCATCCGCGCCAAGGTCAGCGCCATCAGTTCCAGGAGATCGGTTTCGTCATCCACGATGAGAGCACAAGGCGTCGTCATAATTCCACCACGACTTGGTCAGCATTGGTCAAAACAACACGGAAGCAGCTGCCATGCTGGCTGTGCTCGTATTCTAGCAAGGCCTGATTTAACTGGGCCAGTTCGCGCGCAATATATAACCCAAGGCCGGTGCCTGTCAGAGAGGTGGTGAAGAAAGGTTCAAAGATGTTTCGGATCTGATCGGCAGGGATACCAGGGCCGCGATCGATGACCTCGATGCAAGGCTTTTGGGTGGGTTGATCGCAGCTGAGCTGTAAGGTGATCTTAGCCCCTTCAGGCGTACCGTATTGGAGCGCGTTGCTGCACAAGTTAGTCAGGATTTGCTTGAGTTGGCTAGGGTCTACTAGGGCGCTTAAGGGTTGCGTTGGCAGCTTCAGGTCGAACAGGTCTTGGCGTGAGCTGGCTTCTTGAAATTCCAGGCAGAACTGTTTTAGCCAGGCATTCAACTCCAGCCTCTCGCGGCAGGCAGCGTGGCGGCGGGACAACATAAGGACGTTGCTAATAATCTCATCCAGGCGCCGGCAGTGCTTGTGGATAATTTCCAACAGGCGCCTGTCCGGTGGCGCAAGGCCCTGGTTTTCTGCGAGCAGTTGGCTGGCATGGCTGATGGCGCTTAAGGGATTTCGGATTTCGTGGGCAATGCTGGCAGTCAGCCTTCCTAAGGAGGCGAGCTTGCTTTCCTGCACGCGTTGTTGATACAGGGCGTCGTCTTCCAAGAAGATCATCGTCAAGTGTTCCCCTTGCACGGGAAGACAGTTAAAACGGACCTTAATCTCTGTCTTTGAGGTGGCAGAATTCCGTGTCGGGCACTTCTGCCATTCCCGCAAGCTTGCCACCAGCCAGTCAGGTAGGTGGCTTAAGTCCTTTGGCGGTTGCGGCAGACCTAACAGACGCAGGGCAGAATCGTTGCATAGGCGAACATAACCTGCGGAATCGAGGACGATGATCCCCGATTGCAGATGCTGGACAATGAACTCGTTCAATTGCTTAAGGTTGGCCAAATCTATCTGGCGCCGGTCGGCTAGGATCTGGCTTTGCTCAGCGCGCTTTGCCAGGGCAATGGCCAGCCCGGCAATCGTAAAGTAAGCGACTCCAAGCATGCCGGCATAGGTGTAATGGGTGGTCTCGAAAGCGCCTTGCCGATGGCCGATACCTTCTACCGTAATCACGCTGAGGCTAGCCAGCGCGGCAAACCCTAACGCGCAGCGCCCACCGAGCAGGAGCCCGGCGGCCACTACCGACACTGCGAGCAAAGTTGCAAACCCGCTTTCTAAGCCGCCGCTAGAATAAACGACGAGCGGTAAGGCACCTAAGTCCAGCCAAGTATGGATCGTTGCCTGCCAAGCATACTTGGGGCGGCGCAGCCAAATCAGCGGCAGGCTGGCGCAGGTAGCCTGCAGGTAGCTGGAAGTTGTCCACCAAAACAGATCGGGATGGAGCTGGCCGAGCTGAGACGGGCCGGCGTGCAGCTGAAATAAGCCAAACAGCAACAAGCCAAGTGCTGCCTGATAAACGCCAAACACTGCAAGCAGCCGCCAGGCTGGATCGGTCTGGATGCGGTAACTAGAAAACGGGCATGGCTTGATCTGGTCGTCGGCCATAGACTCGCCTAGCGCCAGGAAATAGAATTAGCACTTAATAAAGTATAGCGGGGTAGGGAGGATCTAGGTGAATATCCACGAATACCAGGCCAAAGCGCTGTTGGCTTCTTATCGGATCCCGGTTCCTGCAGGCCGGATCGCAAAGACTTGCGAGGAAGCCCGGGCAGCGGCGCACGAACTAGGCGGGGAGCGTTTTCTGGTAAAGGCCCAAATCCACGCTGGTGGGCGGGGTAAAGCTGGCGGCGTGATGCTGGCCAGGACCGAAGAGGAAGTCGCAGAGATCGCAGGCAAGCTGTTAGGCACCAGGTTGGTTACTGCCCAGACTGGACCTCAAGGGCTTCCGGTCAACGCCGTATTGGTAGAGCGAGCGGTTGAGGTGGCGCGCGAGCTGTACTTGAGCTTGGTCATCGACCGGGCGCGCGAACGGATCGTGGTCATCGCCTCTGGAATAGGCGGAATCGAGATCGAGCAACTCGCCGCTGAACGTCCGGAACAAATTTTAAGCTTTGCTATTCATCCGGCCGCCGGCCCGATGCCTTTTCAGGGGCGGGAGATGGCTTTTGGTTTGGGGCTTGTGGGGGAACAGATTCCCGCCTTTTTCACTCTCTTAGATCAGCTCTATCGGTTGTTTTTGGACAAAGATGCCAGCCAGCTCGAGCTCAACCCGTTGGCAGTGACTGCCGAAGGGAAATTATTGGCGCTGGATGCCAAGCTTAACTTCGACGACAACGCCCTCTCTGTCCATCCCGACCTTGAGTCTTTGCGCGATCCAGCGCAAGAGGATGAACGGGAGCGGTGGGCGCGCGAACACGGTCTGAGCTATATCACCTTGGCAGGAGACATCGGGTGTATGGTCAACGGCGCTGGATTGGCGATAGCGACCTTGGACCTGATTCAGCAATGCGGTGGAGAGCCGGCCAATTTCCTCGACGTCGGGGGTGGGACCTCAGCTGAGAAAGTAGCAGAAGCGTTTAAAATTATCCTGTCCGATCCCAAAGTCAAGGCAATCTTGGTCAACATTTTCGGCGGTATCGTGCGCTGTGATTTGATCGCCGAGGGCATCGTTGCGGCGGTGCGTGAAGCCCACGTCAAAGTGCCGGTGGTGGTGCGCTTGGAGGGGACGCAGGCAGAAGCTGGGCGGGAAATCCTGAAACGCGCTGGGCTTAAGCTCATCCCAGCGCCGGATCTTCTGCAAGCGGCGCGACTGGCGGTAGCGGCTGCCAAGGGGGCAGCATGAGCGTGTTGATCGATCGGACGACGCGGGTCATCTGCCAGGGGTTCACCGGTAAGCAGGCGACGTTCCACTGCCAGCAGGCGCTAGCTTACGGCACCCAACTGGTAGGAGGCGTGACGCCTGGACGCGGCGGCCAGTGTCATCTTGGGTTGCCGGTATTTAACACGGTGCGCGAGGCGGTGCGTGCGACTTCGGCCTTAGCGAGCGTGATCTATGTGCCGGCGGCGTTCGCCGCCGATGCGATCCTGGAGGCTGCTGACGGCGGCATCAAACTTATCGTCTGCATCACCGAGGGCATTCCCATCCTGCATATGGTGCGCGTTAAAGCCGCGCTTAAGGAGTACGACTGCATTCTCATTGGCCCTAATTGTCCCGGGATCATTACCCCTGGAGAATGCAAGCTCGGCATCATGCCGGGATTCATCCATCAGCGCGGGTGCGTGGGGATCGTGTCGCGCTCAGGGACGTTGACTTATGAGGCAGTCTGGCAGACAACTCAAGTGGGGTTAGGGCAGAGCACCTGTATCGGGATCGGCGGCGATCCGATTCACGGCATGGGGTTCATCGACGCCCTGGCGCTGTTTGAACAGGATTCGGAGACCCATGGCATCATCTTGGTGGGGGAGATCGGGGGTCAGGAAGAAGAGGAAGCTGCCGAATACATCCGTGCCCACGTCTCCAAGCCGGTAGTAGCGTATATTGCCGGGCGCAGCGCCCCGCCTGGGCGTAGGATGGGGCATGCGGGGGCAATCGTGAGCGGCGGCCGAGGTACCGCGGAAGCGAAAGTAGCAGCGCTGCGCCGCGCTGGGGTTGAAGTGGTAGATTTGCCTACTGACCTAGGGGCTGCGATGAAAGCCGCTCTGGCGTCATCTGCCGGCGCTTGATCTGCTCCCGGTTGAGGTAGCGCTGGATCAAGGCAGCGCCGCTCGGGTTAAGATTCAGGAACGCGCCGCCGATGCGCCAGCCAGCAGCGAACTCGACCAGCGAGCGGATCTCCAACGCAAAGCTCAGCTCGCCCAAGCCTGGGAGGGAAAGCCGGCAGTCGCGACAGGCCTCGCCTACCGTCAAAGGTGGTGAGCGGTCAGGATAGCACAATCCTAACCCACCGATTCCGATGTCAAGGACCGGCAGGGAGAGTAGGCGATCCTCGGCTAGCTGGAGGAGGCAGCTTAACGGGGAAGCTTTAGGCAAGGTAAGGCGATAAAACCTGCGCTGTTGCGGGTAATAGAGCGTGTCGGGCAGGCGGGCGCAGAATACTGGCTGTCCTTGCAGGCTGGCTGGCTTGACTTCAGAGACGGTAAATTTGACCTCAACGCCATCGAGTTTGGTCATGCAAAATAATTTTTTTGCCGTCAAGACACGTTCGTTGGTGCGAGGATCTGGACCATAGTCTAGTGCCAGGAGGTAACGTTCAGGTTCCACCAACAGCAAGGCGGTGACTAAGGTTGCCTGGCGGTCGTCAAGCGTAGCGCTGATCAAGGCACGATGGTGGATGAGCGCGCGTAAAATCCGCACGATCTCAGACTGGGATTGGATTAAAAACCGATCGATATTCAGTTGGTTAGGTTCCGACATCGCATCCGCACAAGCAAGTATTTGATTAATTATAGAGCTTTTATAGAGCGTATGCAGGAGACGCTAAGCGAGGCGGTCATCGAGGTAAACAACTTGAGCAAATTTTATGCGAGTGTAGCCGCATTGGCTGATGTGTCGTTTACGGTCAGGCGCGGGCAAATCTGTGCGCTGCTCGGCGGCAATGGGGCTGGCAAGACCACGGCTTTGGCGATCCTGCTTGGGCTGCTTCTGCCAACTTCCGGGCAGGTGCGGGTGTTGGGTGCGGATATGGTCCGCCACCGCTATTTGTCCTTGCCGCAGATGAACTTCACCTCACCTTATGTAGATCTACCTCATCGCTTAACCGTCTGGCAGAACTTAGACGTTTATGGGCGGCTGTACGGCATCCCAAAACGCAAGGCGCGCATTCAGGAATTGGCTGAAGCCTTGGACTTGACGGCGTTGTTGGCACGGACCTACGGTTCGCTCTCTGCCGGTCAAAAGACCCGGGTAGCGTTGGCCAAAGCGCTCCTCAATCGGCCTGAAGTACTGCTCATGGACGAGCCGACGGCATCCTTGGATCCTGATTCGGCCGAAAAAATCCGCCTTTACCTGCTCGACTACCAGCGCCAAAGCGGTGCGACTTTGCTCTTCGCTTCCCACAATATGCAGGAGGTAGAACGCCTGTGTGATTATGTTTACATTCTCCGTCAGGGACGGATCGTTGCCCAAGGGACGCCATCGGCGCTGATCGAGCGGTATGGCCGTTGCAACCTAGAAGAAGTGTTCATCGAGATTGCTCGGGGCCTAAAGTGAATTCGATCACGGCTAGTATTGGACGGATTTATGCTTTGATCGTGCGTTATCTGTATCTGCTTAAGGGGTCTTGGCCTAGAGTATTGGAACTGGCCTATTGGCCTACCGTGCAGATGATTCTGTGGGGGTTGATCAACCAGTTTCTAGCCGGGCACAGCGCGTGGGTGGCGCAAGTGGCTGGATTGTTCATCGCTGCGGTGCTGCTTTGGGATGTGTTGTTTCGCGCTCAGCTTGGGGTATCGGTGGTATTTTTGGAGGAGATGTGGTCGCGTAACCTGGGTCAGTTGTTCGTCACCCCTTTGCGCCCCTGGGAGTGGATCGTGGCGCTGATGGCGATCAGTTTGCTACGTACGCTTATCGGAGTCGGGGCAGCGGCAGGGCTGGCGGTGGTATTATACCGCTATTCGATCTTCGACCTAGGGCTTTTGCTGCTTGTATTTTTCGTCAATTTACTGGTGATGGGCTGGGCGATCGGTTTGGTGGTGATCGCCTTGATCTTGCGCTATGGGCTGGGGGCGGAGGGGCTAGCGTGGGCGCTGATTTTCGCCATCGCACCGGTAAGCGGCATTTATTACCCGGTCTCGGTGCTGCCGCATTGGTTGCAGCCGGTAGCGCTTGCGCTTCCCTGCACTTGGGTGTTCGAGGGGATGCGCTCAGTGCTGATCGCCAAAGATTTTCGCTGGGAATACCTTTTCTGGGCGGCGGGGCTCAACGGTTTGTACCTTGTGCTCGGGGCAGGTGCATGGGCGTTAGCGTTTCGCATTGCCAGGCAGCGTAACCGACTGCTTCAACTTGGGGAATAAGCTGACAGCGTAAAGCAAAAATCGCGCGCGAGCAGGCGATCCGCGAACCGCAAAAGGGCAGCGCCGAGCAAATGGGTAAGGACCGGTTGAGCAAAACCTAGAAGCGCTTGGATGCCTACCGTTCAGAAAGGAATATCGTCGTCCTCAAAATCGTCTAGGGGTTGAAAAGTCGGTTTGCTGGCAGAAGATAGTTTAGACTGGGGTAGCGCAGAGGCTTCCGGATAAGTGGGGGCACCTTGATCCAAGGCTGTGCCCTCGCTGCGGCCGCCGATGAGTTGCATCTCGCGCGCTACGATCTCGGTCGTGTAGCGATCTTGGCCGTTTTGTCCCTGCCACTTGCGCGTGCGCAAAGCGCCTTCGATGTAGACCTGGCGGCCTTTTCTCAAGTATTCCCCAGCGATTTCAGCCAGCTTGCCGAACAAGACGACCCGGTGCCATTCGGTCCGTTCCTGGGGTTGGCCGGTCTGCTTGTCCTTCCAGGTTTCGCTGGTGGCGATGCGCAAGATGGCTACTGCCTCGCCGGAAGGCGAGTAACGGACTTCTGGATCGGCGCCTAGATTGCCGATCAGGATCACTTTGTTGACGCCTCTTGTTGCCATATCAATGCTCCAGGTTAAGGTTCAAGGGTCTTAAAGCGGGTCATCAGCGCCTGTAGGCGCTTAAGATCTAGACGCTTTTCTTCGATTTTCAGGTAGGCCACGCCCTCATCCGGAACGACTACCGCCTCGATCACCCCAGGCAGCCTGCGCAGTGCATGAGCCAAAGGGGCGGCCCGCTGTGGATCGGGGAGAGCGATGGGAATGAGTAGGCTTTTGACCGGGCGCGGAGGTTTCATCCCTAGGGCGATCAACAGCCATAGGCAAGCTGTGCTAGCGCCAAACCAGAATACCGCTGCCAGGCCGAAGCGGCCGTACAAGAAACCACCGATTGTTCCTCCGAAGAAGGCACCTAGGAATTGGCTGGTAGAGTAGATGCCCATGGCTGTGCCTTTAAGATCCACCGGAGCGATTTTAGAGATTAAAGAGGGCAACAGGGCCTCCAAAAGGTTAAAGCCGGTGAAAAATATTACTAGGCTCAAAGCGAGCCAGGAAAGTTCGGCATGGTAGCGGGCAAACCCGACTTCGGCCAAGGCCACAAGGGCGACCGCCAGCAGAAACACGGCTTTCATCTGACGTTTCTTTTCTGCCGCGGTGACCAAGGGAACCATGAACACGAGCGATGCCGCCATTGCCGGCAAGTAAAAATAACTATGTTGGAAAGTAGAAAGCTGAACCAGCTCGCGCAGCGCCACCGGCAAAGCGACAAAGGTAGCGGTCAGGATACAATGTATGGCCAGGATGCCAAAATCTAAGCGCAGCAATTCTGGATCGGTCAGCACTTGACCCAAGCGCGTTGGGCGGACTTCAGCATCGCGGTGGAAACGGACTTCGGCTGGGTTGGGAACCACGGTGAGCAGGATCAGTAGCCCTATCAGGGCCAGGCCTGCGGTGCTCCAGAATAACCCGGAAAGACCCATCCAATGACCGATCATAGGTCCTACTACCATCGAGACGGCAAAGGCCAGGCCGATGCTGGTGCCGATCAGAGCCATAGCTTTGGTGCGGTGTTCTTCCCGGGTAAGGTCAGCCACTAAGGCCATGACTGCTGCCGCGATCGCACCTGCGCCTTGGAGCGCGCGGCCGGCAATGACTTGGTAGATCGAATCGGCACTGGCAGCAACTACGCTGCCTAAGAAAAATAGCCCTAATCCGAAAACGATGACGGGTTTGCGGCCGATCCGGTCGGACCAAAGGCCAAACGGGATCTGGAACAGCGCCTGGGTGAAACCGTAGGCGCCGATCGCCAGTCCTATCAGGGCTGGGGTAGCGCCTTGAAGGCTAGGGGCAAACACCGAAAACACCGGCAAAATGATAAATAGCCCCAGCATGCGACAGGCGAAAATCAGCGCCAGCCCAGCTGCTGCGCGCTTTTCGATAGGGGTCATCGGGCCAGAATCTAGAATCGTCTGCAACGTTTTCCCTTTGCTTTGGATTTGTCAATCCATCTATAGTATCAGGTTCTGGTTAAACTCGACACTCTATGGAGACTATCCGCATTCGGGGTGCCCGCACCCACAACCTCAAAAACATCGACCTTGACCTGCCGCGCAACCGGTTGATCGTGATTACCGGCTTGTCTGGGTCCGGGAAATCCTCTCTAGCTTTCGATACGCTGTATGCCGAAGGGCAAAGGCGCTATGTCGAATCCTTATCGGCGTATGCGCGCCAGTTTCTGGCGCTGATGGAGAAGCCAGACGTAGACCAGATCGAAGGATTGAGCCCTGCGATCGCGATCGAACAAAAATCCACTTCGCACAACCCGCGCTCGACAGTCGGCACCATTACTGAAATCTACGATTACTTGCGCTTGCTCTACGCTCGCGTGGGGATCCCATACTGCCCAGACCATCAGCTTCCGCTCCAGGCGCAGACCATCAGTCAGATGGTGGATGCGCTTTTAAGTCAAGCCGAAAGCAGTCGCTGGATGCTGTTGGCGCCGGTCGTGCGCGGGCGCAAAGGAGAATACGCAAAGCTCCTTGGCGAACTCAAAGGGCAAGGGTTCATCCGCGTCCGCATCGATGGGGAAGTGTATGAACTGGACGATCCTCCTCCACTAGATCTGCGCAAGCGGCATAGCATTGAGGTCGTGGTAGACCGCTTCCGCATCCGCTCTGGCTTGGCCCAGCGCTTGGCTGAATCGCTAGAAACCGCGCTCAAGCTGGCTGACGGCACAGTGATGGCGGTTGACCTGGATCATCCGGACAGAACGTTGACTTTTTCCAACCGCTACGCTTGTCCTGAGTGCGGTTATGCCTTAGAAGAGCTGGAACCGCCTTTGTTTTCTTTCAACAATCCTAAGGGGGCTTGCCCAAGCTGTGATGGGCTGGGGGTCAAGCAGTATTTTGATCCCGAGCGGGTGATCCATCCGGAGCTGAGCCTGGCAGAGGGGGCGGTGCGCGGTTGGGACCGGCGCAATGCCTATTTCTATGCCTTAATTTGCGCGCTGGCTAAACGCTATGGATTTCATCCCACGACCCCGTTTCAGGCGTTGCCAGAAAAGGTCAAGCAGATCCTCCTCTACGGTAGCGGTGCTGAGGCGATCGCCCTGCGTGACGCCGACGGCAGCATCAGGCAGCATCCTTTTGAGGGCATCTTGCCGCTGATGGAACGGCGCTACCGCGAGACTGACTCCAGCGCGGTGCGCGAGGAATTGGCCAAGTATCTTGCCTCTAAGCCTTGCCCCGCGTGTGGGGGGACCCGTCTGAACCGGGCTGCCCGCCACGTGTTGGTGGCAGATAAGAACTTGCCGGAACTTGTTCGCCTGCCGATCCGCAAGTGCCTGGAGTTCTTCGAGCGCTTACACCTGCCTGGTCAGCGCGGTCAGGTAGCGGAGAAAATCGTGAAAGAAATCAAAGCGCGGCTGACTTTTTTGATCGACGTCGGCCTGGACTATCTGAGCTTAGACCGTCCAGCTGAGACGCTCTCTGGCGGGGAAGCCCAGCGTATCCGCCTGGCAAGCCAGATCGGCGCTGGCCTGGTGGGGGTGATGTACGTCTTGGACGAGCCCTCCATTGGCCTTCACCAGCGCGACAATCAGCGCCTGCTCAATACCTTGCTGCGTTTGAGAGACTTGGGCAACACGGTGATCGTAGTGGAACACGATGAGGACGCGATCTTGAATGCCGACCACGTGGTAGACATCGGCCCTGGCGCCGGCGTCCACGGCGGGCGGATCGTGGCGCAGGGGGCGCCGCAGGCCATCCAAGCCAATCCGAATTCGCTCACCGGCCGCTATCTGGCGGGCTTGGAGCGAATCGAAGTACCGGCCAAGTTGACTCCACCGGATCCAGAGCGCCAATTGGTGATCCGCGGGGCGCGCGGCAACAATTTAAAGGGCATCGACGTCGCGTTTCCGATCGGGCTGTTTATCTGCGTCACCGGGGTCTCAGGTTCTGGCAAATCCACCCTCGTCAACGACACCCTTTACCGGCTTGCAGCCCAGAGGTTGCACGGCGCTGCCACTACTGCCCCCTGTGACGGGATCGAGGGGCTAGAATACTTAGATAAGGTGGTGGCCATCGACCAAAGCCCGATCGGCCGAACGCCGCGTTCCAATCCAGCCACTTATACCGGCCTCTTTACCCCGATCCGGGAACTGTTTGCCGCCACCCCAGAGGCGCGCGCTCGCGGTTACGCGCCCGGCCGGTTTAGCTTCAACGTCAAAGGCGGCCGCTGCGAAGCGTGCCAAGGCGAAGGGATGATCAAGGTAGAGATGCATTTTTTGCCCGATATCTACGTGCCTTGCGACGTCTGCAAAGGCAAGCGCTATAACCGCGAAACTTTAGAGATCCGCTATAAGGGTAAGCGCATCGATGAGGTGTTGGCGATGACCGTTGAAGAGGCGCTAAGCTTTTTCGAAGCAGTTCCGGTCGTCGCCCATAAGCTCAAGACCCTGATGGAGGTAGGATTGGGCTATTTAACGCTGGGCCAGAATGCGGTCACTTTATCCGGTGGCGAAGCTCAGCGGGTGAAACTGGCGCGCGAGTTGTCCCGGCGCGACACGGGCAGGACTTTGTATATCTTGGATGAGCCGACCACCGGCCTGCACTTTCACGATATCAAACAGCTGCTTAAAGTCTTGCATCGCCTGCGCGACCATGGCAATACGGTGATCGTGATCGAGCATAATTTAGACGTGATCAAGACTTGCGACTGGATCATCGATTTGGGGCCGGAAGGGGGAGAAGGCGGCGGACGGATCGTGGTAGAAGGGACACCGTGGCAGGTCGCTCAGTGCCCAAAGTCCTATACTGGCCAGTTTTTGCGGGCTAAACTGGATTCAGCACAAGCCAGGGCTAGCCGGTTGCGCCAGTCCTGCCGTGGATGGCAAAGCGCGCCATGACAGCTCAGATTGCCTGGGAATGGTTGGCGGTTGGGGTTGGGCTAGGTTGGTCAGTAGCGCTGCCGGTGGGGCTCTTAATCCGGGAGCGGCTGCGGCGAACGTGCGATGAGCTTCGCATCCGGCTGGAACGGCTGGCCGAGGTGGAGGCTGAGCTGACGCAGGTTAGGGCAGAGCGCGACGACAGCGTCAGGCAAATCGCAGTCCTTGAGGAAAAGCTTACCCAGGAAAGCCGCCGCGTCGAGGAAGCGCGTGCGCTCCTTGAAGCTGCTGAACAGCGCCTCGCCGATACTTTCAAGGCGTTGTCCCAGGACGCGCTGGCCCAAAGCCAGCGTCTGTTCTTACAGCAGGCTGAACAAGCCTTCAAGCGCCTGCAAGGGGAAGCCGAGCATGAACTGGAGAAAAAACACCTTGCTGTCGAAGCTTTGGTCAAACCGATCGACGAGCATTTGCAACGCCTGCAAGCCGAGATCAGCGAGATTGAGAAAAGTAGAATCGGGGCTTATCAGGCGCTTAAAGCCCAACTGGACGATTTGCTGACTACTCACCTACCGCGCTTGTACAAAGAGACCGAACACTTAAACCGCGCTTTGCGCCAGCCTGCTGCCCGTGGCCGCTGGGGAGAGGTGCAGCTTAAGCGGGTGGTAGAGATGGCGGGGATGATTGCCTACTGTGATTTTGAGGAGCAGGTGGGCGGGAAAGAAGGGGACAGAGCCTTGCGTCCGGATTTAATCGTGCGCCTGCCCAACCGGCGTTTGGTGGTGGTGGATGCTAAAGTCCCGCTCGAGGCTTATCTTAAAGCGATGGAAGCTGAAGACGACCACACCCGCAAGGATTATCTAAAGAAACATGCCAGTCACTTGCGCCGGCATATCCAACAGCTTGGACAGAAAAGTTATTTTGAACAGTTTGACTGCGCGCCTGAGTTTGTCGTGCTCTTTATCCCTGGGGAGGCGTTTTTTAGCGCCGCCCTCCACGCGGATCCCGAGCTCATCGAATACGGCGTTGCCAACAAAGTCATCCCAGCCAGTCCGACCACTTTGATCGCTTTACTTAAAGCGGTCGCTTACGGCTGGCAACAGGAGAATATCGCGCAAAGCGCCGAAGAAATCCGCCGCTTAGGCAAGGAGCTTTATGAGCGGATCGCAAAGGTGGCTGAGCATTGGCGAAATATGGGAAGCCAGTTGGACAGGGTAGTTAAAAGCTATAACGAAGCCACGAGCAGCTTAGAGACGCGCCTTTTGCCGACGGCGCGCAAGTTCCAGACGCTCAAGGGAGAGGAGAAAGAGTTAGCGTTGATGAAGCTTACCCAGCGCGTCTACCGGCTGCCGGATGAGCTCTCTTGAGCAGCCAAAGGGAGCCTGGCGACTTCTTCAGGATGGGCTAGATCTACCCCGACGCTGATCACGAAGCTCGAGGCTTGCTCAATGTCCATGGTCGAGGGAAGAACTTTAGATTGATGAACGATAACCGTAAAGCCAGAAGTGGGATTAGGCGAGGTCGGAATATAAAGCACGTAATTTTCGCCGGCACGGTTGGTCACGTAAGCTGGCACCCAAACCCCGTCTTTGGGGTATTCGACGTAGACGACTTCGCGCAGCATGGTTTTCCCATCCCTGCGCAACATGGCAAACAGTTTCTTTGTTACCCGGTAGATCGTCCCTAGCAAGGGCACCCGCTCGATCATAGCCTCAAAGTAGTAAAGCAGGTGAGCCTTGCCATGCCGCAAGAGGTAACCGAAATACGTCAACAGGACCATGGCGGCAGTGAATAGGGCAACGGTGACGGTGACGTTTTCATACCGGCCGTAAACGCTCAGCACGAAGTCATGCAGCAGCCTCTCGGTATAGACTACAATTTGGATAATGATGATGATGGGTAAAATGCCCAATACACCGATTAGAAAGTAGTCTATCAGTCTCTGCCACGATTGCTTCACTTGACCCCTCTTCTTATAGCGCTTAGTTGGTTAGCCGATGGAGGTTGAGATTAAGAAGCGATGGCGGACAGATTACTCTTTTTCTTCATGGAAGCTATCCTCGTCACCTTCGGTAGGAAAGCTGTCTTCGCTCCATTCTTCCTCGCCTTCCTCCAGGCCCATCTCGGAATACTCAATATCCTCTGGTTCAACGTCGTCTAGGGGACCGGTCCAATCCTCCGGTTCTTCAATCGGCTCTAAGTTCATTTCCTGCCAGGCGTCTAAATCGATTTGATCCACGCTACCGTCAAAATATTGAACTTCGACAACCCCTGCCTCGTCGTCCACGACCAAGACTTCGAATTTCTGCCTAGTGTCTAGGTCAAGGTACCAGCTGCCTTCAATTGGGTCTAAATCGCTCATCGTTGACTCCTGAAATTGATCCTAAAAAAACTATTTTACTCAAGCCTTGCGCGATTGACGATGGGCTTGAATGATTTCGTAAGCTTTGCGGATCTGTTGGGTTTTTTCGGTGGCAAGCCTGACCATTTCTTCTGGCAGACCCTGAGCTAACAGCTTATCTGGGTGGTGTTGGCTGATCAAGCGGCGGTAGGCGCGGGTGATCTCCGCATCCGAAGCTTGTGGAGAAACGCCTAAGACAGCATAGGCATCGGCGAGGGAAGGTGCCTGGCGGCGCGGGGGTGGCTGATAGTTAGAGGTGTGGCGGTATGACTTGGCCTGTGCAAAGCTTAGCTTAGCTTCCATGAATGCCTTGAGCGCCTGAAACTCGAAGCGGGAAAACCTAAGCCTTTGGCAGATATAGAAAAGCAGCTGTTCTTCTGCTGGATGCAGGCGACCGTCGGCAAAGGCGGCCTGAAGTAGGATTTCCAGGAATAACCGGATGAGGGGGGAGTTCTGTCCGACTTCTCGGGAGAACTGATCCAGCGCAGCATCCAGCGAAAAATTGGGCGACTTGCCATGGCGGAACAGGCCGATAGCCGCTTCGCGCATGGCATAAGACAAGTGCATTTCCTCCATGATCTGACGGGCGATGGCAATCTCGGCTTCGCTCACCCGGCCGTCAGCTTTAGCCAGATGGCCCATGACCGAGAACACCGCAGTCAAAAAAGCCTGCTGGAGCTGTTGCTGGCCAGGTTGATTGAGGCGCGGGAAGACCTCTATCTCCTCCAGCTTGCGGTCGAACTGATGGCCGAGGGCAGTCCCCAAGATGGCTCCTAGCGGACCGCCTACGATAAACCCCAAGGTACCGCCGAAGACTTTGCCTAACCAAGGCATCGCGTTAAGCTTGTCAAATTGACGAAAAATGACCATTATTGCAAATTTAGCTGGATGAAAAAATCGCCTGTGCCGCCAACGACTTTATTCGCATCCCAACTGACTAGCCTAACGCTTTTGGCTCGAGGCAAGGTGCGCGACCTCTACGAGATCGACGCCGAGCGGCTATTGATCGTCACGACTGACCGCTTATCAGCCTTTGACGTGGTCTTTCCCGACCCTATTCCGGGCAAGGGTCAGATATTGACTCGGCTGTCTAATTTCTGGTTCGCCAGGATGGCAACTCTTTTGCCCAACCACTTATTGCCGATCCCGTTGGCGGAAGTTCTGCCAGATCCGGATGAGCGCAATCAGGTAGAGACTCGAGCGGTGGTGGTCAGGCGCCTTCAGCCGTTGCCGGTGGAGGCCATCGTACGCGGCTATCTGATCGGTTCGGGCTGGCGTGACTATCAGCGCACCGGCCAAGTGTGCGGGATTCCTCTTCCGCCTGGGCTGAGGCAGGCAGAAAAGCTTCCGGAGCCGATTTTTACCCCTTCTACCAAGGCTGCCTTAGGGAAGCACGATGAGAACATCGATTTTGCGCAGTTGCAAAAGTTACTGGGCGGTGAGCTGGCAGAGCGAATAAGAGCGCTGAGCCTGGCGATCTACACCGAGGCGGCTGACTATGCCCGTACGCGCGGGATCCTCATCGCCGATACGAAATTCGAGTTTGGTCTGGATCAGGAAGGTCAGCTATACTTGATCGATGAGCTGTTGACGCCAGATTCTTCGCGTTTTTGGCCAAAAGACCAATACTTGCCTGGGATCAGCCCGCCCAGCTTCGACAAACAATACGTGCGCGATTTCTTAGAGGCGAGCGGGTGGGATAAGAAGCCGCCGGCGCCGTCCTTGCCAGCGGAAGTCATCGCAAGAACTGCAGCCAGATACCGCGAAGCCGAAAGACGGCTGATCGGCGAGTAACTACAGCAGGCCGTGTTCGGCAAAGGAGTAGGTCTCGCCGTCACCGACAATGATGTGATCTAACACCCGGATGTCGAACAGGGCCAGCGCTTGGCGCAGTTTGGCGGTGATTTCCCGATCGCAAGCCGAAGGCTCGGCGATGCCAGAAGGGTGATTGTGGGCGAAGATGACCGCTGCTGCATTCAGGTCTAAAGCTCTTTTAGCCACTTCGCGTGGGTACACGCTGGCCCCGTCTAAGGTGCCGCGAAACAGCTCTTCGTAGCGGATCACGCGGTGGCGCGTGTCCAGGAACAGCGCGGCAAATGTTTCATAAGGGTGGTCGCGTAGGTGGCGTAGCAGGAAAGCTCGGGTCAGGGTAGGAGAGGTGATGGCATCACCGCGTTCTAAAGTTTCGCGCAGGTGGCGCCGAGCCATCTCTAACACTGCTTGTAGCTGCACGTACTTGGCCAGTCCAAGTCCCTTGCACGCCGTAAAGCGGGCTTGATCGGCGTTGAGCAGGGCGCGGAGGGAGCCGAACTGAGTCAGCAGCTCGCGGGCAAGGTCGACGGCGGTTTTGCCCTTTACCCCGGTGCGCAGGAAAATAGCCAACAGCTCTGCGTCGGAGAGCGCCTGTGGGCCGCGGGCAAGGAGCTTCTCGCGCGGGCGTTCGGCTTCAGGCCAGTCGCTGATTGCCATATTCAGATGATCGCCAATCGCTTGTATTTAAAGAATAATCCAAATGCAGGTTTTTACACTAGATCGCCCTCGAATCTTAATAGGCGTCACTGGCAGCATCGCTGCTTACAAGGCGGCCGAATTGGTTCGCCAGCTGCGAGCTCTAGGCGCTGACGTGCAAGTGGTGATGACGCAAGCGGCGACGCGGTTCATTTCTCCGCTGACGCTGCAGGCCTTGTCGGGAAAACCGGTGCGGATCGAGCTATGGGATACCGCCGCAGAAGCGGCTATGGGGCATATCGACCTGGCTCGCTGGGCGCAGCGGGTGGTGATCGCACCAGCAAGCGCCGATTTTCTGGCTAAGCTTAGGGTAGGATTGGCCGACGACTTGCTTTCGACCTTGTGTCTGGCCACTGCAGCGCCGATTGCCGTGGCGCCGGCGATGAATCAGCGCATGTGGCAGCATCCTGCTACCCAGGAAAATATCGCCGCGCTTCGAGCGCGCGGAGTGCTCATCTGGGGGCCGGCGCAAGGCGAGCAGGCCTGTGGTGAAACCGGGCCTGGCCGGATGCTGGAAGCGGCTGAACTGTGTGAACGCATCTGTGCATGGCTAAAGCCTGGGTCGCTTCAAGGGGTGCGGATCCTGATCACCGCTGGACCGACGCGCGAGGCAATCGATCCGGTGCGGTTTCTGAGCAACCGCAGTTCCGGCAAGATGGGATATGCGTTGGTGCAGGCGGCGGTGGAAATGGGCGCCGAGGTAATCCTGGTGAGCGGTCCAGTGGCGTTGGAAGCTCCACCTGGGGTAGAGGTGGTGCGCGTGGAAAGCGCCCGGGAAATGTATGAGGCGGTTATGGCAAGGATAGATCGTGCTCAGATCTTCATCGCCGCTGCAGCGGTAGCCGATTTTACCCCAGCGGCTGTACAGCCGAGCAAGATTAAGAAGGACATCGACCGCTTCCAGTTAGAGTTGGTCAGAACCCAAGATATTCTAGCGGAGGTGGCAAAGCTGCCAAAGCCGCCGTTTACAGTCGGATTTGCAGCGGAGACAGATCAGCTTAAAGTTAAAGAATGCGCGCGGGCTAAATTGGAACGCAAAGGGCTGGACATGATCGCTGCCAATCCGGTAGGCGATGGCCTAGGGTTTGAGGTTGACGAAAATCGCCTATGGGTACTGTGGTCGGGGGGAGAATGCTACCTGCCTTTGACTGCCAAGACCGAATTGGCCAGACAGCTTTTGACGTTGATCGGGGAACGCTATGCGGCGAAAAATTCAGCTTAAGATCCTCGATGAGCGGTTGGGCAAGGAGATCCCGTTGCCTGGGTATGCCACTTCCGGGTCGGCAGGGTTGGATCTGCGCGCCTGCCTGAAGATGCCTTTAACCTTATTGCCAGGCGAAACCGCCTTGATCCCGACGGGAATTGCCATTTACCTTCAGGATCCGATGCTGGCGGCGGTCGTGCTGCCGCGCTCAGGCCTAGGACACAAACATGGGATTGTGCTCGGCAATCTGGTCGGTTTGATCGATTCCGACTATCAGGGAGAGATCCTGGTGTCGTGCTGGAACCGGGGGTGCGAGCCGTTCACGGTTCAGGTTGGAGAGCGGATCGCTCAGCTGGTGGTGGTGCCGGTGGTGCAGGTGGTATTCGAGCAGGTTGAGCACTTTGAACCGAGCAGTCGGGGAGAGGGAGGATTTGGACATACCGGTCGGTAAGAGGCGAGCATGAGCCTTAGACGCTGGCTAATCTTGTTGCTCGGTGGGATATGGGTGGCGCTGGTTGGGAGTTGGGGAGGCGTCTGTTTCCTAGCGTGGCAAAAAGCCAAGGAGATCGAAGGCCAAGCTTTAACGGATTATACCCAAGCAGTCGCCAGGCAAATGCAGGCGCGCCTGCAGGATTTGACAGCTTGGGTGGAACGCTTGGCGCAGCACCAAGGCTTAGTGAATGCCGCCACCTTAAGCGAGGTCGCAACCGCTGAGGAGCAGTTGAAGCAGCTTATCCCTGCGGCCGTGTACGTCAAGCTCCTGCCTAAGGAAATGGAGCGGTGGTCTGAGCTGGGTTTGGGATTTGCCGATCTAGATTTAATCCGCCAAGCTGAAATCGGTCACCCGCCCCCTGCGGTGCACGATTTTGGTTCCCCTAAGGCGCGCGTAGCGATCGCGCAGGCGATCAAACCGAGCGATCGAGTGCTCGGTATCCTCTTGGTCGGGATCGACCTAGCTTGGCTTCGGTCAGCTGTGCCTACGCCTTCCAAGGGGGCGATTGCGCTCTATCAGGGAAGCTTGCAGCTGGTCTATCGCGGCGATGATGGTTTACAAAACCTTCCGCCGACAGGAACTGTCTCGATTCCAGGCACATTTTGGCAACTTAAGTATTGGGCCTCGGTTCCAGATTGGACAAATGGGCTAGGAAGCGCTGCAATCTTAGCGATTGCGCTGCTTTCAATCAGCGGGATGGTCTGGTGGCTCTGGCGCAGGTACGCTTGGGCGATCGAGCAAGATCGTAGGACCTTGTTCACGCGGGTCAGCGGCTTGCTCGCTGGCACCGTACGCGGCAATGACGCTATGGCATTGCGCGAGCTTCAGCCGCTTCTCGATCAGCTGTTGCAAGTGCAGCCTGCGCTTCGCCCAGTAGAAGAAAGCGCGAAGGCCCAGGAAGAGTTGCCTGAAGTTAAGCCGGAGGCGGTGTCTGTCAAGCAGGCAGTCGCTTCTCCAAAGGCCATGGCAACGGTGTCCATCCCGGAGGAGATCTTTCAGGAGGAAGCCATCGGCGGCAGCGCTGGCGATGTGCTGACATCAGCCCTTGCCTACGAACTTGGCCGGGCGATCGGCAGCGAAGCAGGTGCGTTAGGGGAGCAGCGCTTAGCGGTCGGGCGCGATGCCCGCCACTTCAGCCCAGAGTTAGCCAAGTTTCTGATCGACGGGCTGCGCGCCAGCGGCCGAGATGTGATCGATTTAGGTCAAGTTCCAACCCCGCTGGTCGAGTTTGCTACCTACTACTCGCCGGTTCGCAGCGCGGTGATGGTGACGGGTAGCTATCGGCCGCCGCCGTATTGCGGGCTGAAAATCGTGATCGACCAGCAGCTTTGGTGGGGGGAGCCGCTAAAAGCGTTGCAGCAGCGCTTGCGCGTCGGGGAGTTGGCCAACGGCCTTGGCATGCTAGAAAGCCGAGATTTAGTGGCCGATTACATCGGGGCGGTCATCGAGGACGTTCAGATCGCGCGCCCTTTAAAAGTGATCGTAGATTGCGGGGCAGGGGTAGCGACTCAGGTGTTGCCGCCGCTGCTGCGCGCGTTAGGATGCAACGTGGAAGAGTCCCATAGTCGGGAGATGGTTGACCCGTTTGCTCCTGGGGCGCTTGACCGGTTAAGCGCTAAAGTGCGCCAAGACCCAGAAGCTGAGCTTGGTCTGGCATGCGATGGCGATGGGTGCCGCCTGGCGGTAGTCGATTCCGCCGGGAACTTGATTCTGCCGGATCGAGTGCTGATGCTGTTGGCCGCCGACGTATTGTCGCGCGCGCCGGGCGGGGATGTCGTGTTCGATGTTGAATGTAGCCGCCAGCTGGCCAGTTACATCCTGCAACACGGGGGGCGTCCGGTCATGGCGCCTTCCGGGGAAGGCCACCTGCGCGCTAGAATGGACGAGGTCAAAGCCGTGTTGGGCGGAGGCAATGGCTACATTTTATTCCGCGAGCGCTGGTTTGGATTTGCCGATGCGATGTATGGTGCAGCTAGGCTAGCGGAGGTATTGTCTTCTGAGCCGACAGCGTCGGAGGAAGTGTTTGCAGGTTTGCCCCAGATCGGAGCAACTGCCTGGTTTAAGGTTGATCTGGCGCGGGAGGAGGCAGCCAGGATCATGCGCGTGCTGTTGGCTTCGGCAGACAAGTTTTTTGAGGGGGCTAAAATCACTGCGATGGGCGGCGTGCGGGTGGATCTTGCCGAAGGTTGGGGTCTGGTGCGCGCTGCTGGAGAAGCTTTGCGGTTTCGATTCGAAGCGGATGACAAGGAAAGGCTTGCGCGGATTTACGCCCGCTTTCGAGAATGGTTTCAGGTCTTGGAGATCGATTTGGCGCTGCCGTTTGATGTCAGGGGAGAGTAAGAGATGGCAAACCAAGTTTGGCAGGCTCAGGAGACAGGGCGTATCGCCCATGTGTTGATCGAAGCTTTGCCGTATATCCGCCGCTTCCGGGGCAAGACCGTGGTTATCAAATATGGGGGCAACGCCATGGTCAATGAGGACCTCAAACACGCTTTTGCCCGCGATGTGGTCCTGCTCAAGCTGGTCGGGATCAACCCCGTGGTGGTTCACGGGGGCGGCCCTCAAATCGGAAGCCTCTTGGAGCGATTGGGTAAATCCAGCCGGTTCGTGGACGGGATGCGGGTGACCGACAGGGAAACCATGGATGTAGTGGAAATGGTGCTCGGTGGACTGGTCAACAAGGAGATCGTCAATTTGCTCAACCAACACGGCGGCCGGGCAGTGGGCCTCACCGGCAAGGACGGTGCCTTGATCCGGGCGCGCAAAATTACTCTTACCAAGGCTGCCCCAGAGGCTCAGGCACCAGAGATCATCGACCTAGGCCATGTGGGGGAGGTGGCGCAGATCGACCCAGGGGTAATCCAGATGCTGGTCCGCGGGGATTTTATTCCGGTGATTGCCCCGATCGGGGTCGGGGAAGACGGCTGTTCCTATAACATCAACGCCGACCTGGTCGCCAGTAAGATGGCGCAGGTGCTAGCGGCAGAGAAGCTCATTCTGCTCACCAATACCAGGGGGGTCTTGGGTCGGGACAGAGAACTTCTGACGGGGCTGTCGGTGCAAGAAGTGGAAGCGTTGATCGCCGACGGGACCATTTTCGGCGGGATGATCCCTAAGGTGCGCTGTGCGCTAGATGCTCTTCGCGGCGGGGTCAAAAGTGCCCATATCATCGATGGCCGCATCGAGCACGCGGTGTTGCTTGAGCTGTTTACCGACTGCGGTATCGGAACCCTATTGGGCGGTTGACTGAAGCCCTTCCTGGATGAAACGGGCAAAGCCGGCGAGGATGTCTTGCACGCGCTCGCTTTGGCATAGCGCTTTGCCTATGCCTGAAAGCTTGCAACGCACATCGAGGAACAAGGTATCTTGCGTCTGCCCGTGAATCCGGGCGACCGCCAGGGCGATGTCCTGGTCTTGATGGGGATCCTCAGTATAAAGAAGCGCCTCGCTGTCGATGAACAAAGGGGTCGTGGCGTGAGATTGGACATAACGCCTGGCCAGTTGCCAAGCCTTTGGGCAATCGATGTTCGGTTGGCAGTAGGCTAAGCTAAGTGTCGATGGGTAGGCATCGAGGCCAGGGCTGGCAGTGGGGCTTGAGTGGGCCTGGAAACCAGTTTGGAGACGGTTGAAGCGGGCGAGATCTTGGGCGAACTTGGTTTTAAGTGCCTCTTTGGTCTGAAGCTCGGAGGTGACTTTGGACTGGTACTGCTGGATCTGATGGCGAAGGTTGGCGATGGCGTCGCGCAAAGCTTGAGGAACTGGGCGGCCTTGCCGTTCGAGCTCGGCAGCTTCTCTGATTTTGCTATCTAGATGGCTTTGTTGGCGCTCAATGTTGGCATGGAGGACCTTGACGCGGGCGTCGATGGTATCGAGCTGCCCTTTCAGGGTCAGCTCAAGTTCCTCCTCATTGCGGTAGGTGCGCAGCAACGCCTGGTAGTGGGCGATCTGCTCTTCGAGCAGATGCTGTTCGGCTTGGCGAAGCTCAGCCAAGCTGGCCTCGCGGGCCAATTCTTCTGGAGTTTTAGGCTTTTCTACCACTTCCAGCTTGCGGATCTTGGCTTTGTCGTAGATCACCCGTTCCTGCGCGGCGGCCTCAGCTGGGACGGTGTCGGAGTAGTGCACTTTGCCGTGCTTGTCCACCCATCGGTACAGCTTGGCAGGTAAGCCTTCAGCGGCCCAGGAGGCAGGCAGAGATAAAGTAAGGCAAGCCAAAACCCAAACTAACCCTTTCATTCCACTTAAGTATAGCTGACAAGATCACGCGCCGAAGCGGGCGCGATAGGCACGGATCGCTTGGAGCTCGGCTTGAAAACGGCCGTTTTCCTCAAGGTAAGCGATCACCTCTGCTAAGGTGACGATCGCCTGGATCGGAAGAGTATATTGCTGGGCTAGTCCAGCGATCGCCGCGCGGCTATCAGGGCCGATTTCCTGGCGGTCAAGGGCGATTAAAACTCCAGAGGGGATTGCGCCAGCTTGACGAATGATCTTGACTGATTCCCGTACCGAGGTGCCGGAAGTGACGACGTCATCGAGGATCACGACTCGACCTTGGAGTGGGGTGCCGACGATCAGCCCACCTTCGCCGTGATCTTTGGCTTCTTTGCGATTGAAGGCATAGCCTACATCTTTGCCATAGCGTTCGGCCAGCGCGATAGCAGTTGCACAAGCTAGGGGAATCCCTTTGTAGGCTGGGCCGTAGAGCATGTCATAGCCGATCTGGCTATGCTCTAAAGCGGCGGCATAGAACTGCCCTAGTTGGCGCAGCTTAGCGCCACTGTTGAATTGACCGGCGTTGAAAAAATACGGGCTGACGCGACCGGATTTTAGGGTGAAACAGCCAAACCTCAAAGCGCCTGCAGCGATGGCGAACTCGATGAATTGGCGTTGGTAAGCGAGCATGGTAGACCTCAACGATGGTGTATTGACGTAGCGGGAGATTGATCCTTGGGGAGAAAGCGCTCGAGCACAGTATCGAGGAGGTTCCAACCGAAGGCGGTACAGGCGATGCGGTCTGCTTGCCAGCATAGTAACCCTTCGGTAAACAGAGGTTCTAAGGAAGGTTCGAGGGCGGTAAACGGTAAACCGGTTCGGTGTTCGAACTGGGAAGGGCTAAATCCTTCCTTCAAGCGCAGCGCGTTCAGCAAAAATTCTAAGGGTTTGTCGGCGTCTCGGATCACGCGCTTGCCAGCGAGGCGAGCTGAGGTATTTGCCTTTGCCATGTAGTGGATCGGGTGGCGGACCTTCCAGCTGCGGGAAATCGTTTCTTGCCGCACCTCAGTGAATTTGCCGTGGGCGCCGGCGCCGATGCCTAGATAGTCGCCAAACCGCCAATAGTTGAGATTATGCTGACACTGAAATCCAGGCCAGGCGTAGGCGGAGATCTCGTACTGAGCATATCCTGCTGCCTCAAGCACTTCCTGGCACGCCTGTTGAATAGTAAAGATCTGGTCTTCCTCAGGTAACTGCGGGGGGTATTTAGCAAATAAAGTGTTCGGTTCCAAGGTCAGCTGGTAGAAGGAGATATGCGTGGGGTTGAGTTCAACGGCAGTGGTGATATCTGCCAAGGCGTCGTCTAAGGTCTGCTGCGGCAGGCCAAACATCAGGTCTAGGTTGATGTTGGCAAACCCTGAAAGCCTTGCTGTCTCCACCGCGGCGATGGCCTCGCGAGCAGTATGAATGCGGCCTAACGCCTTGAGCTTGTCGTCCTGAAACGACTGAATCCCAAGCGATAGGCGATTGATGCCTAACGCTCGAAATTCGTGGAATTTGCCGCTTTCCACCGTCCCAGGATGGGCTTCTAGGGTAATCTCGATGGGCTCGTTCCAAGGGACGAGCTGACGGATGCCGGCCAACAGCCTCGCTAAGCTGTCTGGAGAAAACAAGCTTGGCGTGCCACCGCCTAGAAAGATGCTATGCAGCTTTGGCGCCTTAAGCGGCAAAAGATCTTGGGCGAGATCTGTAAGCAGCGCCGCTACATACTCTTGCTCAGGCAAACTGCCCCGCAGCGTGTGGGAATTGAAATCGCAGTAGGGGCATTTGCGTACGCACCAGGGAAAGTGGACGTATAGGCTAAGCGGCGGAGTAGTTAAGCGGGACATCGAAGTTCCAAGCTTCGACGTAAATAAAAACGATGAAGTTCCTCGACTTGTCGTTCCAGTTCGGTCAGGCTATCAGCATTGACGATCACATCGTCGGCGGCTTTAAGGCGCTCGGTGCGTGAAGCCTGGCTGGCAAGGATTTGGCGGATCAAGTCTTCAGGCAGCCCGTCACGCCGTTTGATGCGCTCGATCTGGAGGGTTTCCGGACAATCCACCACCAGCACCCGGTGTACCAGGTGCTGGGCGCCGGTTTCTACGAGCAAGGGAATGGCGAGAATGCAATAAGGCGTTTGGCAAAGACCTGCTCTGCGGTGCATCTCGGCAAAGATCGGAGGATGAAGGATAGCCTCCAAGGTGTTTCTAGCCTTAGGATCGGAAAAAATCACTCGGCGCAGGGCCGCCCGGTCTAGTTCTCCGGAAGGCTGAAGGATTGCCGGGCCGAAAGCGCTGACGATTGCTTCCAGAGCAGGGCAACCGGGTCGGACCAATTCGCGGGCGATTGAGTCCGCATCGATCACGGCAATCCCGCGTTGCCTAAAGAGGCAAGCCACGGTGCTTTTACCGCTGCCGATGCCGCCGGTCAGTCCAATGGTCAGTCTCATGGAAAGAAAAAGTACAGCCGTTTAGCCAATCCCGCTGAGTTGCAAGTAGAGCCGGTTCAGATCCTTGCCCCATAACAGCGCGATCCAGCAAGCAAGGGCAAGGTAGGGTCCAAACGGCAGCGGGATATTCTTGTCCCGGCCAAAGACTAAAGTCAAACTCAGTCCAACGATTGCCCCTGCCAAGGAAGCAAGGAGAATGATCAACGGCAGCATCTGCCATCCCAGCCAAGCCCCTGCGGCTGCAAGCAGTTTAAAGTCGCCGTACCCCATCCCCTCTTTAGCGGTAGCGAGCCGAAACAGCTGATAAACCCCCCACAAAACCGCATACCCACAAACTGCCCCAAGGATCGCTGCAGGGGGGTCGGTAAACACGCCCAACAGGCTAAGGAGTAACCCCACCCATAGGAGAGGCAAGGTAATCGTATCGGGTAAAAGCTGATGGTCGAGATCGATAAAGCTCAAAGCGATCAGATGCCAGGTCAGCACCAGCCCCCATAAGGTCTGCGTGCTCAAGCCGAACCTAAGCGCTACGATCATCGACAGAATCGCTGTCAGCCCTTCCACTAACGGATAGCGGGGGGAAATTCGGCTACCGCAGCTGGCGCAGCGCCCTTTGAGCAGTAAGTAGCTTAAGATCGGGATATTCTCAAAGGCGCGGATTCGGTGGCCGCAACTGGAACAGGTAGACGGAGGATATACAAGATCCAACCGTTCCTTCGCTGGTTCCGGCGGCAGACCCAGCACTTCCAGGCAGTCCCGCCGCCATCTTCGCGCCAGCATTTGCGGTAAGCGGTAGATGACGACGTTGAGGAAGCTGCCGACTAATAAGCCGAGGATCCCAACGCTGGCGAGAAAGAGCGCTTGATCTGACGCGGCAAAGGCCATCAGACGACTGCACCGAGTTTGAAGATCGGCAGGTACATGGCGATGACCAGCCCTCCCACTACGATTCCCAGGAACGCCATGATTGCAGGTTCCATCAAGCTGCTTAGGGCATCTACCGCGTTGTCTACTTCTTCTTCATAGAAATCGGCAACCTTAGCCAACATGCTGTCGATTGAGCCGGACTCTTCTCCGATGGCGACCATCTGGATCACCATGTTGGGGAACAATCCGGTCTGGCGCATCGCTAGCTGGAGCTGCTGACCGGTGGCTACCTGCTCGCGCATGGTTAAAATCGCCTCTGCATAGACTGCATTGCCGGAGGCGCCGGCGACCGAGCTTAAGGCTTCTACCAGAGGAACCCCAGCGGCGGACATGGTAGACAGGGTTCGGGCAAAGCGGGCGATGGCGGATTTATGCAGGATTTGCGGGCCGATGATAGGAAGTTTCAAAAACATGCGGTCGAGAAAATGGTTAAAAGCTTTAGAGCGTTTCTTAAAATAGATAAAACCGTACCCTGCGGCGGCAAGGGCGCCTAAAAGATAATACCAACTTTGCTGCATGAATCGAGATAACTCGATGACCAGTTGGGTGAAGGCTGGGAGATCGGCGCCGAAACTTTTGAACAGCTCCTCAAATTGAGGGACCACGAAGATGAGCAGGATGGCCGTGACGATACAAGCGACGACCACCACTGCGGCAGGATAGAACAAAGCCTTTTTGACTTTACCCTTTAAGGATTCAATTTTTTCTTTGTAAGTTGCGATCTTGTCGAGCAGGGCTTCCAGCACGCCCGCTTGCTCGCCTGCATGCACTAAGTTGCAGAACAGCTCGTCGAAATACAAAGGGTGTTTGCGCAGCGCTTCAGTCAAAGTGCTGCCTGATTCGATATCTTCTTTGATCGTCAGGAGAAGCTTCTGCATACTGGGGTTTTCATGGCCGCGGCCGACGATGTCAAACGCCTGCACTAGTGGCACGCCTGCAGCTAGCATGGTGGCGAGCTGGCGGCTGAATACTGCGATGTCCTTGGGGGTGATTTTCCTAGCGCGCGTCAATAGGGGTTTAGGTTTTTTCTTGACTTTGATCGGTTTGATCCCTTGCTGGCGCAGCTGAGCTTTGACTAAGGTTTCGCTGCGCCCGATTTGTTCGCCTTTGACGCGCTTGCCGCTTTGGTCGATGCCTTCCCAAATAAACAAGCTCGATTCGTTTTTTTCCGCTTTCGCTGCCATAGGAGTTATTCCTGGGTGACTCGGTCGATTTCTTCAATGCTGGTTATGCCTTGCCGAACTTTGTTTAGGCCCGATTCTCTCAGGTCGCTGATGCCTTCTGCTTTAGCCTGCTTGGCGATCGCCACCGCTGAGCCGCCTTCTAAGATCAGGCGGTTGATCGCTTCAGAGATAGGCATCACTTGATAAATTCCTACCCGGCCTCGATAGCCTTTGGTGCAATGCTCACAGCCTTCTGGATTGGCGGTGAACAGGCAAAGCTTGTCGAGTTCTTCCGCGCGAAAACCTGCCTTGAGCAGGAGCTCGGATGGATAATCGGCTTCTCTTTTGCAATATTCGCACAGGCGCCTGGCCAGCCGCTGGGCCAGGATTAAAAGCACCGAGGAAGCGATGTTGAACGGCGGAATCCCCATTTGAGCGAGCCGGTTTAGCGTCTGGGGGGCGTCGTTGGTGTGGAGCGTGGACAGCACCAGGTGGCCGGTTTGGGCGGCTTTAACCGCGATTTCAGCGGTTTCCAGGTCGCGGATCTCCCCCACCATGATGATGTCTGGATCTTGCCTTAAGAAGGCGCGCAGGGCGCTGGCGAAAGTCAGGCCAGCTTTGGGATTGACGTTCACCTGATTGATGCCGGGCACGGTGATCTCGACTGGGTCTTCGGCGGTGGAGATGTTTTTGTCTGGCGTATTGAGGAGGTTGAGCGCCGTGTATAAAGTCACGGTTTTGCCGCTACCGGTGGGGCCGGTCACCAAAATCATGCCGTAGGGCTTGTGGATCGCGTTCAAAAACCGTTCTTTCTGCTCCGGTTCAAATCCCAGCTTGTCGATACCGATTTGGGCGCTGGTTGGGTCGAGCAGGCGCAAAACGGCCTTTTCGCCAAACAGAGTAGGACAGGTACTGACGCGGAAATTGATAGCTTTGTTGGGCGACAGTAGCATTTTGATGCGGCCGTCCTGAGGGACCCTCCGTTCGGCAATGTCTAGCTTGGCCATAACCTTGATCCGGGAAATGATGCGCGTGGCAAGGCTTGGAGGAGGGGAGGTGATCTCGTGCAATAGGCCATCGATCCGAAAACGGATGCGAAAGCTCTTTTCATAGGGTTCAAAGTGAATGTCGGAGGCACCTTTTTTGATCGAGTCTAACAGAATTTTATTGACGAACCGAACGATAGGGGCGTCTTCCACCTCCGATTCGGTAACCGCTGGACCCTGATCTTCATCGGTGCTGGTGGATTTTAGATTTTCCAGGTTTTCATCCAAGAGCGCTTGAATGCTGCTGTCGGCAGCTTCTAGCGCGGCATCGATAGCTTTGGCGAGCTTGGTTTCTTCGACTAAGATAATTTCTGTCGCCAGTCCAGTGTGGAACCTAATCTCGTCTAGCGCTTGCAGGTTGGTAGGGTCAGAAACTGCTAGGAATAAGCGATTGCCGCGTTGATATAAAGGGAGGATATGATGTTTCTGGATTAGCTTGTCGCTGACTAGTTTGACCGGCAAAAGCCCTATATCCATCGCGTCGAGATCAAATAATGGGATGCCTAACTGGCGCGAGGCTGCCTCTGCGATGGCAAGGCTATTTAATATTTTGTTGGTGACCAAGAAAGAGACCAGAGAGGTTTTCTGCTGGTGTGCTTGTGCCTGATAGTGAGCGGCGTCCTGTTCTGCCAATAAACCGGCGTCCACTAGGCAACGGGCCAGGCCACTGAGTTTAAGTAGGCTTGCGGTCGAGGTTGCCATGCGTTTTGTGTTCTAGGTATGGATATGTCAGGATGTGTTCGGTGTTTTTAAATATAGTTGATAGAGTGGTTTTGTCTATTGGTCAGGTAGATTCATGCGGGTAATTACCCTCAACGTGAACGGGATTCGATCGGCAGCAAGCAAGGGGCTGTTCGCTTGGCTTGCGGTTCAGAACGCGGATGTGGTTTGTTTGCAGGAGATCAAGGCGCAGATAGAACAGCTGCAAGATCAGGTGTTTTGGCCGCAAGGCTATCATTGTTATTACTTGACTGCCGAGCATAAAGGCTATGGCGGCGTTGCCTTGTACGCGCGTCGAGAGCCAGATGAGGTAAAAAAAAGCTTTGGTTGGCCGGAGTCAGACCTAGAAGGTAGGTATTTAGAGGGACGCTTTGGCAAGTTGAGCGTGGCCTCAGTGTATGTACCTTCGGGGACATCTGGGGAAGTACGGCAACAGTTTAAATTCGAATTTTTAGAGCGTTTCTTTCAGTTTCTGCGCAATTGTCGTCAAACTGGGGGAGATTATATTTTTTGTGGGGATTTCAACATCGCCCACAAGAAGATTGATCTTAAAAACTGGCGTGCCAATCAACATCGATCTGGGTTTTTGCCTGAAGAACGGGCGTGGATGGACAAGCTGCTCGAAGAAGGGTGGGTAGATGCGTTCCGCGTGCTCAATCAAGAACCGGACCAATACACCTGGTGGTCCAATCGAGGGCGGGCGTGGGAAAAAAACGTCGGTTGGCGGATCGATTATCAAATCATTTCACCTTCTTTGAAAGACTGTGTTGTGCGCGTAGAAATCTACCGGGGAGAGCGTTTTTCCGATCATGCACCTTTGATCGTCGATTATGCGTATCCCTTTTAAACCCTACTGGTTGCGATCGCTAGTTAGCCACAACTTAGTCGTGGCATTTGCCATGGGTTTCTACAGCGGCTTGCCGTTGCTTTTGACTGGGTCGGTGCTGCAGGCATGGATGCGGGAAGAAGGCGTTGATCTGACCACCATTGGCTGGTTTGCTTTGGTGGGATTACCTTATACCGGTAAGTTTCTATGGGCGCCTGTGTTTGATCGCTTTGCCTTACCGGGTGGGCGGCGCCGGGGGTGGCTGATCTGGATGCAGCTTGGGCTTGCGGTGAGCTTGGGTGGCCTTGGGTTTGCAAAACCTTCCGAACCGATTTGGGTCGCGCTGATCGCGTTTTTAGTGAGCTTTTTATCGGCTAGCCAAGACATCCTCATCGATGCGTATCGGCGCGAATCGCTGACCGATTTGGAGCAAGGTTTAGGTGCCTCCTTTTATGTCAACGGCTATCGATTGGGGATGCTGTTGACTTCTGGAGGTGGGTTGATCCTGGCCGATTATTGGGGGTTTCAGAAGATCTATTGGTTGAGTGGCGCGCTGGCGGCCTCAGGGGTCTTGGTGACCTTATGGGCTAGGGAGCCTAAAGTCGACAACCGTTTGTCCCAAACAAAGATGGTGCTCGAGCCGTTTTTGGAGTTTTTTCGGCGCCAGGACGCATGGCTGATCCTTTTGTTTATCTTCTTATACAAGCTTGGCGATACGATGGCCAGTCATATGAGCGTGCCGTTTTATTTAGATCTCGGTTTCAGTAAGACGGAAATCGGAGCGGTAGTCAAGTTGTTCGGCTTTTGGGCGACGGTGTTAGGAGGACTGGTTGGGGGAGTGTTGATCCTGCGCTTGGGAATCTACACGGCATTGTGGCTGTTTGGCATTCTCCAAGCGGCTTCAACAGCTGGGTTTGCATGGCTGGCCTGCATTGGGCCAAAGCTGTGGGGATTGATCGGAGTCATTAGCTTTGAGAATCTATCAGCAGGGATGGGGGCAGCGGCTTTTATGGCTTTCATGGCTACCCAGACTGACCGGCGCTTTACTGCCACCCAATATGCTTTATTTTCCAGCCTAATGGGTGTACCGCGCGTGCTGGTCGCTGCCCCCACGGGTTGGATCGCGCAGCAATTGGGTTGGGTAGGGTTTTTTGTGCTGTGCACCGCAGCAGCGCTGCCTGGGCTTGTATTGTTAATCCGTTTTCGGCGCTGGCTGGAGGGCCCCTTGCCCGGAGTTAGGCAAGGGGTGATCGGTTAGAGTTTAAGTGTTCAGCCAAAGGTGAACGAAAATACTGACGAAATATCCTGCCACGATGGCAGGGGTCCAGCGCAGGTGGGAAAAGAAAGTGTATTTGCCTTTGGAGACTCCCATCAGGGCCACGCCAGCGGCAGAGCCGATGGATAGCATCGAACCTCCTACACCAGTGGTCAAGGTGACTAGCAGCCATTGATACAGCGGCATGTTCGGGTCCATCTCGATGACGGCGAACATCACCGGGATGTTGTCGACCACGGCGGACAGAATTCCGATCAGTACGTTGGCGGTGGTAGCGCCTAAGTCTCCGTACAGCCACTCGGCAGTGACTTGTAGATAGCCGATGTAGGCAAGCCCGGCCACGCAGAAAATCACGCCGAAAAAGAACATCAAAGTATCCCACTCGGCGTCGCGTACCATCTCGAAAATGTCAAAGCGTTGATCGCTGGGAAGGTCGTGCTCCTGGTGTTTGATCCAAAAGACGTAAACCGCCAGGATTCCCCAGCCGAGCATCATGCCCATGAACGGCGGCAAGCTTAAAAACTGCTTGAGGCCTACCGCTAAGGCGATAGTCAGGCCAAACAGCGCGCAGATAGGATAGGCCCCGATTTTTAGGGGCACTAAGCCGTCTTCGCTTTGCTCGGGTTGCTGGTCAGGAATAGCAAAATGCATCACCGCTGCCGGCACGACGAAGTTGACGACAGATGGAATGAACAGCTCAAAGAACTCAAAAAAGCTCGCTTTTTCTGCCTGCCAGACCATCAAGGTGGTAATGTCGCCAAACGGGCTGAATGCCCCGCCGGCGTTGGCGGCCACTACCAGGTTGGTTAACCCTAACGCGATAAAGCGGGGGTTGTCTTTGCCCACGGCTAGAACTACCGTTCCGATCAATAGGGCGGTGGTCAGGTTATCGGCTACCGCCGACAGGAAAAAAGCGATGATTCCGGTGATCCAGAACAGCTTGCGGTAGCTGAAATTCCGGCTGATGAGCCAAGAGCGCAGGCGTTCGAAGACGTTGCGGTTGGCCATCGCGTTGATGTAGGTCATGGCGACCAGCAAAAACAGCATTAACTGGCCGTATTCGTTGACGTTGCCGGCAATCACGCGCTGTAGCTCGTCCGCCGATACCCCTTGACGGCTGGCCATATAAGCGATTTCTGCCCAAATGATGATCGCGGCGATGATAACTGGCTTGGATTTTTTAAGCTCGATGAATTCTTCTGCCATCACCAGGATATAGGCGATGATGAAGATCAACACGCAGTAAATACCGCGTTCAGTGGCGACCAATCCCAGCACTTCGAATTCAGAGGCGGCCGCGATCGAGGGCAGCGCCAACGAAACAAGAAGAGCGAGTATAAACCTGAACAAGAGACCTCCCTTTAATTCCCGATTGTTATTAAACGATCAGAAAACAGACGATCGTATATGATAGGCAATTTAAGGAGAAATAGGGGAGAATTTTTGCGACTCGATGCATTGACGTTTACCTTACTTTGAAGTTGTCTAGGTCTGCTTTTGTTTGAGAATATCGATCGCTTTAAGAACATTTAAGGCTTCATGCAGATAGTAATCTTGCAATAGATTCTCTTCTTCTTTTTCCCGACTGCCATCTGTTTTCGCATCCTGCGGCTTAGCTTTCTTGTTTCCGTTTTCCAAGTGGCGGGACAGATCAGCTTCGGTCAGAGGCTTAAACTCGTCGGCTTCGCTGATCTTCTCTAAGCGTACCATCCCCAGCGTGATGTCGGGGACGATGCCTTCTGCCTGAATCGAGCGCCCTGACGGAGTGTAGTAACGGGCAGTGGTCAATTTAACTCCTCCGCCGTTACTCAAAGGCAGGATCGTCTGCACCGAACCTTTGCCGAAGGTTTTTTGCCCCAGGAGGATGGCGCGCTTGTGGTCCTGCAAAGCACCGGCGACGATTTCCGCTGCTGAGGCAGAACCGGCGTTGATCAGCACTGCCATCGGCACACCTTCAAGAATATCGCCAGGGGTAGCCTCGAATTTCATTTTCGACTCCTCGATCCGGCCATCGGTATAGACGATCAGACCCTGCTCTAGGAAGGCATCGCTGACTGCCACCGCGGCATTTAGGACACCGCCTGGGTTGTTGCGCAGATCCAAGATGACGCCTTTGAGCGGACCTTCCTCTTTCAATTTGGCCACCGCTTTGCGCAACTGCTCCCCGGTACCAGACTGGAAGCTGGTGATGCGCAGATAACCATAGCCTGGCTCTAGGAGCTGGTGCTTGACGCTCTTGACTTTGATGACCGCGCGGGTGAGCGTGATTTTGAGCGGTTTATCTAACCCCTCGCGGACGATGGTCAGGGTGATTTTAGTGCCAGGTTCGCCGCGCATGATTTTGACTGCTTCTTCCAGCGACATACCTTTGACCGGCTTGTCGTCTAGCCGGATGATGAGATCCCCTGGCTTGATCCCCGCTTGTTGCGCTGGGGTATCGTCGATCGGCGCGATGACTTTGATAAAGCCATTTTCTATCCCTACCTCAATGCCCAAGCCGCCGAATTGACCGGTCGTGCCAATGCGCAATTCCTTGAGTTCCTCAGGCGTGAGGTAAGAGGAGTGAGGATCGAGCCCAGACAGCATCCCGCGGATAGCATTTTCCAGCAGGGTTTTGTCGGTGACCGGTTCGACATAGTCTTCTTGAATGCGCCCGAAGACCTCAGTGAAGGTGCGCAGTTCAGTGAACGGGATCGTGTCAGTCCCTTTGCTTGAGCGTTCGGCCAGGACGCTACCGCAAGTACCGAGCAAAATCCCAAGCAGGGCGCCTAGCGTAAGCAGCAATAGGTTCGTGGTACGCATCGATGCTTCCTTAAAAGTAAGCGGAAAATTATTTTTTATTATGACATTATTTCATCGCCTTGAGACCCCTTTGCGGTGTGCAAGGACAGGTATCTAGGAGTTCGAACGAACGTGGGCCTAGATCATTTCGGGGGAATGGATGGTGAGTGACTTGGGTTGAGGCTTGCGTTTGGCAGAGTAAACGCAGTGAAAATCGTTATAATAACGCTGCAAGGGAGGGCTTAAAAGCGGGTTGGCTTGGTTGCTGGGGTAACTCAGGTGTATGGCAAGACAGTTGATCGTCTATGAGGCGGATGTCATTCATGCAGCCAGATGCTTGAAGGCTATGTCGCATCCATTGCGGTTAAAAATATTGTGCGCCTTGGGTAAGGGACCTGCGAGCGTGCAGGAAATCTTAGAGCAAGTGGGTACAACTCAAAGCAATGTTTCCCAACACCTAGCGGTTTTACGCGAAAAAGGAATTTTGACGTTCACCAAACAGGCCAACCGAGTCTATTACCGCATCGACGACCCGCGTACTTTACAATTGATCGAGATGATCCGATCGGTGTTTTGCGAGCATGGTAGGACCTGATCTGACATCGATCTTTGAAACTTAAGAGACTTTAAAAACTATGGAGCGTTTGTTTGAATTTGTCGGCAATCACCTGTATTTAGTCCTCGCGTTTGCTGCGGTGGCAGTGCTTTTGCTCCGCGATCTGGTAGAGAGTCTATTGCGCAAATACAAGCTCGCAACGCCGCTAGAGGCGGTGATGCTGATCAACCAAGAAGATGCCGCTGTGGTGGATGTGCGTGAACCCCATGAGTGGTCTAAAGGCCATATCGTCAACGCCAAACTCATCCCGCTTGGGGAGCTGGAGAGGCGTCTTAGCGAACTGGAAGATTGGAAGTCCAAGCCGGTGATCGTGGTTTGCCAGTCCGGTACCCGCTCGCCTGTGGCCTGTAAAAAACTTGTTCAAGCGGGCTTCAAGCAGGTGTATCTGCTCAAGAACGGCATGCAGGCGTGGGAAGGCGCTAGCCTGCCGGTCACCAAACCCAAGCCAACTTAAAGGGCAACATCATGGCTGATCAATCCCAAAAGCAATTTGCGATCCAAAAGCTTTACCTTAAGGATCTCTCTTTTGAAACCCCTAATTCGCCAGGGATTTTTACCCAGCGCTGGGAGCCCCAGGTAGAATTTAACCTGGAAAGCCGTGCCCAAATGCTCAAAGAGGATCTGTATGAGGTCGTCCTGACGGTCACCATCATCGTCAAATTGGGACAGATGACGGCTTATCTGATCGAGGCTGCTCAGGCTGGAATTTTCTCCATCCAAGGGTTCAATCAGGAAGAGTTAGACCCCCTGCTTGGGATTTATTGTCCGAATATTCTGTTTCCTTATGCCCGGGAAGTGGTCTCGGATCTCTCCTTGAAAGGAGGATTTATGCCTATGCTTTTGCCGCCGGTGAATTTCGAGGCCATCTACGCCCAGAAAGTTAAGCATCAGGCCGGGTTTGAGACAGGTTTGCCCAACTGAAAATGGAGCTTGCTACGGTTTGCGTGCTAGGGGCAGGCTCGTGGGGAACCGCGCTTGCTCATCTGATTGCCAATAACGGTTTGGCGGTCAGTTTGTGGGATATCGATCCTCAGCGGATCCAGGCGCTTGCCCATCACCAAAGCAATGAACGGTATCTACCGGGTTTTACGCTCTCTCCTACGATCGTGTTTGAAAGCGATCTTAGCCGGGCGGTCAAGGACCGGGATCTCATCCTGATCACGGTGCCCAGTCATGCTTTCTCAGCTTGCCTGAAAAGCCTTCGGCCTTATCTTCCGCCTTCGCCTAAGATCGCCTGGGGAACTAAAGGGTTGGATCCAGCCAGCGGGCGCCTGTTGCATGAGGTGGCGCTCGAGATAGTAGGGGAGAAGAGTTATCTTGCCGCTTTGTCTGGACCAACTTTTGCACGTGAGGTCATGTTCCGTCTGCCGACTGCGATCACCGTCGCTGCGTTTGAAGCAACGTTTGCGGCGGCAGTGGCCAAGCTGCTCCATAACCAATTTTTCCGCGCTTATACCTCGAGCGATCTGATCGGGGTACAGCTGGGCGGAGCAGTCAAAAACGTACTGGCTATCGCCGCTGGGGTCTCCGATGGCATGGGATTTGGCGCCAATGCCCGGGCAGCGCTGATCACTCGTGGGTTAGCGGAGATGATCCGGTTGGGAGAAGCGTTGGGGGCGCAGCGCGAGACTTTTATGGGACTGGCTGGGGTAGGTGACTTGATCTTGACGGCGACCGATGATCAATCCAGGAACCGTAGGCTGGGATTGGGTCTGGGAAGAGGGCGGGCGGTCGCTGAGCTAAAAGCCGAGATTGGGCAGGAGATCGAAGGCATCCTAAGCGCCCGGCTGATCTGGCAATTGGCTAGAAGAGTAGGGGTTGAGATGCCCATCGTGGATCAGGTCTACGCCTTGCTTTACGAGGGCGTATCGCCGCAAGAAGCGGTGCGCAACCTATTGCTCAGAGAGCGCAAGCCAGAAGCGTTTTAGCTGTTCGCACACAGGCAGCAAAGCGTGCTCCAAAGTCGCTTCTTCCTCCGGCGAAACCAGGGGGACAGGATACACCGGTACCTGGCTGAAGTTACGGAGATCTTCCAAATTATCCATCGGCGAGGGCTCAGGTCGGGTTCGGTTCAAAACGACGGCTACCGGATGGAGCCCCCGCCTTGTCACCGCTTCCAGGGTCGTCAACGCTTGATGGATGACCCCTAACCGGTCAGCGGCCACCACCAGGACGGGAAAACCGAGCGCCTGGGCGAGATCGGCGTTGAGGGCGGAAGAAGCGATCGGCGAGTAAAACCCCCCTGCCCCCTCTACCAGCATTAAGCCTTTGCCCGGCGGCCGACAGGCTTGGATCAATTGGTAGAGGGTGAGCATTTGCCCGCTCAGACGGGCAGCGCGTTCGGGAGAGACAGCGGCCGCAAACCGGTACGGGCAGACAATTTCAAGCGGCTCTAGCGCGCCGGCAGCAAGATGCAAGAGGTGCGCATCTTGAGGGATGAGGCCTGCTTCAGTGCGTAGACAGCCGGTCTCGACCGGTTTGCGCGCGAAGACCTCCTGACCCTGGCGCTTAAACAGGCGTGCCAAGGCCGCCCCGATGCGAGTTTTGCCTACCCCGGTGTCGGTACCGGTGATGAATAAGCCGGCAAAGTCAAGCATCCAGCCAAGGCGTAAAAGGTTCAACCATCACCCATTCCCCGGCGCGTACCCCAGTGCTTTCTGCTGGCAGGACGATAAAGCAGTTTGCCTGAGTGAGCGCGGCGAGCTGGTGGGATCCTTGGCCGGCTAGCCCGGTGACGGTCAAGCGGCCGTGTTCGTCCAGATCTAGCCTGCCACGCTGAAACTCCAGCCGCCCTTTGGTCTTGATCAGATCGTTTTGGCAGACCGCATTGAGCCTAAGCGGTTTAAACTCGGCCAAACCGGCAAGTTTCCAGAGCGCCGGGCGCACGATTTGGGTAAAACCGACGTGCACCGAAACCGGATTGCCCGGCAGGCCAAAATACCAAGCCCGGCCTATCTGGCCGAAGATCAAGGGCTTACCTGGCTTGATCGCGATCTGCCACAGTTTAAGCTGGCCGACCTCAGCAACTGCCCGGGGCAGCCAATCGGCTTCACCTACCGAGGCTCCCCCGGAGCTGATAATGAGGTCAAAGCTTTGGCCTGCCTCGCACAGCAAAGCGGTCAGCTGGCTAAGATCGTCAGGCACGCTGCCGAGGTCGCAGGCGAAGACGGGAAACTCGGTCAATAGCCCGTGCAGGCTGTAACGATTGCTGTCGTAAATTTGACCCACCGCCAGCACTTCGTCTAGCCCGCGCAGTTCATCGCCGCTAGAAAAATAAGCCACGCGCGGCTTTTGCAAAACCCGCACGGTGGCGATGCCTAAAGCTGCCAGCAGCCCTAAGCTGGCTGCCTTGAGGATAGCCCCTCGCGCCAATACCGTCTGGCCGCAGCGGACATCGCTGCCTGGTAGGCGAATATTTTCCCCCGGCTCAGGCAGACGTTTGAGACGGATAGTTTCACCTTCCCGGATGACTTCCTCTTGCATGATCACCGCTGTGGCCCCTTGAGGCACAGCGGCTCCGGTGAAGATGCGCGCTGCGGTGGCAGCTCCAAGTCGGCCTAAGTAAGGGTGACCTGCCAAGCTTGTCCCGAGCATTGGCAGCGCTTGCGCCTGCTGCTGACGGTTAGTGCCATCGAGATTGACGGCGTAACCGTCTACGCTTGAGTTGGCAAACGGGGGAAGATCCAGCGGCGCCTCAACTGGGTCGGCGAGGATCCGTCCTAAGGCAGACTTGAGGGTGACCTGCTCGCAGGCGTCGATGGGAGAGATAGTGGCCAGGATTTTTTCAAGTGCAGCGTCTAGGCTGAGTAAGCTGCTCTGGCATGGATCAACGGGAGAGGAAGTCATGCAGGATAAACTTGCAGATCGCTTGCGGCTGGTTGAGATCGAGCACAGGGAGTGGGCAGGAAAGCGGCGTGTCGGTGGCCAAAGCAATGATATGGGGATCGTTGGGATAAAGAAGTGGTTTACCCAAGGCCGGACGATGGAGTTCGATTTTAGGAATCGGCTCACGCTTGAAGCCCTCGACTAAAATCAAGTCGAGGTCGCTTGTAACGAGAAAATCGAGCTGATCGGCCAGCCTGACCTCGCCTTGATCTGGATATTCGTAAATGATTGCCCGCCGTCGGCTAGAGACGACCATCACGGGACTTGCGCCTGCCTGGCGCAACAGGTAGCTATCTTTGCCCGGTTGATCGAGGTCGAAGCGGTGGTGAGCGTGTTTGATCAAGCCGACTTTTAACCCGTGGCGCTTAAGCTGGGGGATCAGTTGGGTCAGCAAAGTCGTTTTACCGGTGCCGCTGAAGGCAGCAAAACCGAGCACAGGCGGATGGGTCATTAGTAGCTGTAATACTCCTTATACCAAGCGACGAAACGGGCGATGCCGACTTCAATCGGGGTCGAAGGAGCGTAACCTACCGCTTGCCTCAGATCGGTCACGTCTGCGAAGGTTTCAGGCACATCGCCTGGTTGCATCGGCAGGAAGTTTTTTTTAGCTGGGATACCTAAAGCTTCTTCTAAGACCTCGATGAAGCGCAGTAGTTCTACCGGTTGGTGGCAGCCGAGGTTATACAGCCGATAAGGCGCGTGGCTTGTGCCTGGGTCTGGGCAATCGCCAGACCAATCCGGGTTAGGCTGAGCCGGCCGGTCCAGTACACGCACGATGCCTTCGACGATATCGTCGATATAGGTGAAATCGCGTTTGTGCTTGCCATAGTTGTAAACATCGATGGGTTTGCCTTCGAGGATATTTTGGGTGAACTTGAACAGCGCCATATCCGGCCGCCCCCAGGGGCCATAGACGGTGAAAAACCTAAGGCCAGTGGTGGGCAGGCCGTAGAGATGGCTGTAGGTATGCGCCATCAATTCATTGGCCTTCTTGGTGGCAGCATACAGGCTAAGCGGATGGTCTACGTGGTGATGGACCGAGAACGGCATCTTGGTATTGGCCCCATAGACGGAACTAGAGGAGGCATAGACCAAGTGCTCTACCTCGAAATGGCGGCACGCCTCGAGCAGGTTGCCAAAACCGACGAGGTTACTGTCGATGTAGCTGAACGGGTTCTCGAGCGAATAACGCACCCCTGCTTGCGCGGCAAGATTGACTACTCGCTTGGGGCGGAACCGGCGAAAGGTTTCGGTGATCGCTTGCCTATCCTCTAGGCTGACGCGGATCTCGGTAAACCCAGATCTTGCTTTGAGCCGGGCCAGGCGGGCCTGCTTTAGGCGGACGTCGTAGTAATCGTTGAGATTGTCGATGCCGATGACCTCGTCGCCGCGGTCAAGGAGTTGGTGGGCTAAGAAAGAACCGATAAACCCGGCTGTGCCGGTGACCAATACTCTCATAGCCGTCCGTCTACGCTGGCAGCCGGTAGGATGCCTTTGACGTCGAAGAGCACCGCCCCCGGTTTGCCCAGCGCCCGGATCTTTTCTGCGCCCATTTGCCGGAATTGGTCGTGGGCGGTGGCGATAATGATCGCATCGTACCGCCCAGGCACTAGCTGATCGAGCAATTCGATCCCAAATTCTTGTTTGACCTCATCCGGATAAGCCCAAGGGTCGTAGACCTCGACGTTGGCGTGGTAGGTCTTAAGCTCTAAGATCATATCGATCACCCGAGTATTGCGGATATCGGGGCAGTTTTCCTTAAACGTGATCCCTAAGATTAAAACGTTGGATTGGCAAACGCGGATGCGGCGTTGGTTCATCAGTTTGACCGCCCGCGCGACCACGTATTCACCCATGGCGTCGTTGATGCGCCGCCCGGCCAGAATGATCTCCGGGTGGTGGCCGATTTCTTGCGCCTTGTGGGTTAGATAATAAGGATCGACGCCGATGCAATGCCCACCCACCAGCCCTGGCCGAAACGGCAGAAAATTCCACTTACTGCCAGCGGCTTCCAATACTTCCAGGGTATCTAGGCCCAGTTTGTGGAATAACATCGCCAGTTCATTGATCAGGGCGATATTGACGTCACGCTGAGTGTTTTCGATCGCTTTCGCCGCTTCGGCGACCCTGATGCTGCTGGCTTTATGGGTGCCAGCTGGGATAATGCTTTTATAGAGCTGATTGACGAATTCTGCGGTCTCTGGCGTCGAGCCTGAGGTGACTTTGACGATGGTCGTCAGCCGGTGTGCTTTATCGCCAGGATTGATGCGCTCAGGGCTGTAACCGACATAGAAGTCGCGGTTAAACGTCAGCCCCGACGCCTGGGCGAGAATCGGTACACAGACTTCTTCGGTAGCGCCGGGATAGACGGTCGATTCGTAGATCACCACATCTCCCGGTTTAAGCAGCCTGCCCACGGTGCGGCTAGCGTTAGTCAATGGCCCTAAATCTGGGCGCTTGTTGCGGTCGATGGGGGTAGGGACGGTGACGATGAAGACGTTGCACTGGGCCAGATCTTGGGGATCGGAGGTAAACTTGAGGCGCTCGGCGCGCTTGAGTTCTTCAGCTTCTACCTCGCGGGTACGGTCAATGCCGCGCCTTAATTCTTCAATCCGCTGCTGGTTGATGTCTAAGCCGATGGTCTCGTAACTACGCCCGAACGCCACGGCCAAGGGCAGCCCCACATAGCCCAGGCCGATGATCCCGAGTTTGACGTTGTTCAAGGGTAGCATACCACTCCCTTAAATTATGCCCATGCTAAAAATAGCATAGCGGATTTGTACTTTAACAGGTAAGGTACAAAAACTTTTGTACTTAAATTTTGTCCAGGCGAAAGCTAGTCTATCCTAGCACGGCAGAACGACTTTGGATAAGGGATGTCATGATCCGGATTTTTCGCAACTATGTCTCTACTGCCTATTTGAGCTTGATGCTGGTGGAGTTGGCGGCCTATTTCTCTGCGATCTTTATCGGCGCTCATCTGCGTTTCCTGCGCGCGGAAGGTTGGCAGGCAGATTCCGATTGGTGGATCACTGCCTTGCTGTTTGCCCTGACGATGGTGAGTTTGAATGCCAGCGTCGGGCTATATCAGCGTACTACTCAGCAGGGAAGTTTGATCAACCTGCTGCGCCTGAGTATAAGCTTTATGCTCGCCGCAGTGGTGATGAGCCTGATTTTTTATGCTTTCCCGGGGTTATTCGTAGGTCGCGGAATCTTTGGCTTTGCGTTCTTGTTTTCCCTCTTTGCGACCGCATTGGTCCGCTATTTGTTTTACCAGTTCATCGACAGCCAGCGTTTAAAGCGTCGGGTATTGGTGCTGGGCGCTGGCAACCTCGCCTGTCAAATCCTACAGTTCGGCAAGAACTTTCCCAATCTGACTTTGGTTGGATTTGTGCCGATGGGAAATGACCCTTGCCAGGTAGGCTCTGAACGCTTGATCGATCTAGATGTTCCTTTGCGCGAGCTGGCCGAACGCGAAGATATCGACGAAATCGTAGTCGCTCTCGACGATCGGCGAAGTAGATTGCCAGTAGATGAAATTTTGGACTGCAAAATGCAGGGGATAGAAGTGGTGGAATTATTGACCTTTTTCGAGCGCGAGGCAGGGATCATCAAGATCGATTGCTTGTATCCGAGCTGGCTGGTGTTTTCCGATGGGTTTAAACTGCAAAGCAGCCTGGTGGTCAAACGCTTGTTCGACATCGCTGCCAGCCTGGCACTGTTGGCGGTGGCTTGGCCAGTGATGCTGCTGACTGCAGCTGCGATCTGGATCGAATGCCGGGGCAAACATCCGATTCTTTACCGACAGACCCGGGTAGGCGAAGGTTGGAAGTGTTTTCAGCTGATCAAGTTTCGCAGCATGCGCCCGGATGCTGAAAAAGACGGGGCGCGCATGGCTTTGCCCAACGATGACCGAATCACCCCCGTTGGGCGGTTTATCCGCAAAACGCGGCTAGACGAGCTGCCGCAGCTTTGGAACGTCCTCAAAGGCGAGATGAGCTTCGTCGGGCCGCGTCCCGAGCGACCCGAATTTGTAGACAAGTTTGCCGAGACCATCCCCTACTATGCCGAGCGCCTTAGAGTCAAGCCTGGGATCACCGGCTGGGCCCAAGTGCGCTATGCTTATGCGGAGAATGAACAAGACACGCTCGAAAAGCTGCAATACGATTTGTATTACGTCAAAAACTACAGCTTATTCTTGGACTTTTTGATCCTGTTCCAGACGGTGGAAGTCGTCCTGTGGGGCAAGGGGGCGCGTTGAGATGGAAGTAGTTGGGGTAGTCAGTTATGCCATGGCTGCGGTTGCCTATGCGCTCCTAACCGTCATGCTGGCAACCTGTTGGCGGGGGCGCCTGCAAGGGGGGCTGTTGTTGTTGGCGGCCGGGTTGACCTGCCTATGGGCAGGGAGCAACGCTTGGCAGTTGGCCTTTAGGACTTTGCCGACTGCAGCGATCTGGTCGCTAGAGGTCCTATACAAAGGGATTTGGCTTGGGTTTTTATGGCAGCTTCTACCTGTAGAGTTGCGTACCAGAAAACCCATGCGCTGGGCTCAATCCAGTAGTTTGGGGCTGAGTGGTTGGTTGCTCGTCCAACCTTGGCTGTTGCCCTGGCTGCAGGCACCTAGATGGCAGCTGACTGAACTTCCCCTGATCGGGCAGCTGATTTTGGCCCTGATCGGCCTGATTTTAGTAGAGCAACTGTATCGCAATACCCGCCCTGATCGGCGCTGGTATATCAAGTTTCTCTGTTTGGCGCTCGGTGGGCTGTACGCGTATGAGTTTTATCTCTATTCCGAGGCGCTTTTGTTCAAGCGCCTCAGTGCGAGTTTGTGGGCGGCAAGGGGATTGGTAGCGAGCCTATGGGTGCCGCTGTTGGCGGTGACTGCAGCGCGTAATCCGGATTGGTCGGTAGAAGTATTCGTCTCCCGAGATTTTGTGTTCCATTCGGCAGCTGTGCTAGGGGCGGGGTTGTACCTCCTGGTGATGGCCAGCGCTGGTTATTATGTCCGCCTGTACGGCGGCCAGTGGGGAGAGGTGTTCCAGATTGCATTCTTAGTGGGCGCTTTGGCTCTGCTTTTGGTCCTGATGTTTTCCGGACAGATGCAGGCTAAGCTTCGCGTGTTTTTGAGCAAGCATTTTTTCCATTACCGCTATGATTATCGCAAAGAGTGGCTCATGATCACGCAGGTCCTTTCCTGCACCGAAGACGCCTCTCCTTTAGGTGAGCGCGTGATCCGGGCTCTGGCCGACCTTGTGGAGAGCCCCTCCGGGGTTCTCTGGATGCGCTCCCCCTCTGGCCGCTTGCTGTATCTGGCCGCATGGGGAGAGCCTGGGTTACGAGTGGAGGCGCTGGAGGCGCAAGATCCGGTCATCGAGTTCATGCAACGCCGAGGTTGGGTGATCAACCTGAAGGAGTTGAGCAGCTTGCCGGAAGCTTATGACGGACTTGAGTTTCCCCGCTGGCTACAAGGCTTTCGTGAGGCATGGCTTTTGGTGCCGTTGTTCCATGGCGAGACTTTGTGGGGAATAGTCTTATTGACTCGTCCGCGGGCGAAAATCGAATGTAATTGGGAGGTGCTGGACGTGCTTAAGACCGCCGGCCGTCAGGCCGCCAGTGTCTTAGTGGTCGAAGAAACCGCCAGGCGCTTGTTGGAAGCGCGTCAGTTCGAGGGGTTTAACCGGTTGGCGGCGTTTGTCGTGCACGATCTTAAAAACCTAGTCGCCCAGCTTTCCCTAGTGGTGCGCAATGCCGACAAATACGCGGCCAATCCAGAATTCGTACGCGATGCGATGGCTACCGTCGAGCATGCAGTCGGGAAAATGGCCCGCCTCTTATCCCAGTTTAAGAACCTGGGGGCAGAAACACCTCAACAAAAGATCGATCTGCGCGCTTTGCTGCAGGGAGTGGTAGCTTCACGGGCTGGACAGCTGCCAAGACCTATGCTTGTGTGTCCTAGAACTTCAGAGGCTTGGGTATTGGCCCAACCAGACCGCCTAGCTGCCGCTTTGGAACACATCATCCAGAATGCTCAGGAAGCGGCGGGCAAGCACGGTTGGGTTAAGGTCAGATTGGCCATTCAGGAAAAACAGGCGATCGTTGAAGTAGAAGATAATGGTCCCGGGATGGATGCTGAATTCCTCCGCCAGCGCCTGTTTAAGCCGTTTGAGACTACCAAGGGCCTAAGCGGGATGGGAATCGGCGCCTATGAGAGCCGGGAGTACGTGCGCGCTTTGGGCGGGGATCTGACGGTCCAGAGCACGCCGGGCAAGGGCAGTCGGTTTTGTTTTATCCTGCCCTTAGCGGCAGACGTGCCAGATGAGATCGAGAAGCAACAGGAGGTGTCGGTTTGACTGACGGCTCGAAAACCTGTGTGGCTGAGACCTTGCTGATCGTCGAGGATGACTTGGGCCTTAGGAATCAGCTCAAGTGGAGCTTTGCCGATCGCTACTTTGTTCTGACTGCAGAGGATCGCGAAGCAGCGCTGGCAGCATTCAAAAAGAGTGCCCCGCAAGTGGTGACTTTAGATCTTGGGCTGCCGCCTGATCCGGGTGGGGTGACGGAAGGTTTTGCCACCTTGGAGGCGATTTTGAAACTTGCGCCGGCGACCAAAGTGATCGTCATCACTGGCAATGACGATCGCGTCAATGCAGTGCGCGCCATCGGTTTGGGGGCTTACGATTTCTATCCCAAGCCGGTCGAGGCGGACTTGCTCGCTTTAGTCGTGGAGCGGGCATTTCGCCTGTATGCGTTGGAAGAAGAAAACCGCCAGTTGGCCCGCCTGCACATCAGCCATCCGCTCGATGGGGTGATCGCTTGTAGCCAGAAAATGCACCAAATCTGCCGCTTGGTCGAGAGCATCGCGCCGACTAACTTGAGCGTTCTGCTGCGCGGCGAGAGCGGTACCGGTAAGGAGGTCTTAGCGCGCGCCCTGCATCGTCTAAGCCCAAGAGCCAAAGGGCCGTTTGTGGCGATCAATACCGCTGCCATTCCTGAGAACCTGTTGGAAGCTGAGCTGTTCGGCTACGAAAAGGGGGCGTTTACCGATGCTGCCAAGCAGACCAAGGGCAAGATCGAGCTTGCCGACGGTGGGACCTTGTTTTTGGACGAAATCGGCGATATGCCCTTGGCGCTTCAACCGAAACTCCTTAGATTTCTGCAGGAGCGGGTGATCGAGCGGATCGGCGGGCGGCGGGAAATCCCGGTGGACGTGCAGATTATCTGCGCCACCCATCAAAATCTCGAACAGCTGATCGCCGAAGGCCGTTTTCGGCAAGACCTCTATTTCCGCCTCAACGAGATAACCATCGAGCTTCCTCCGCTGCGGGAACGCAAGGAAGATATCGCCGTGCTCGCCCGCGCTTTCCTGCATCGCTATAGCTTAGAGATGAAGAAAAATCTGCTCGATTTTACCGCAGCGGCGCTCGCTGCGATGGACGCCTATGATTGGCCAGGCAACGTGCGCGAGCTGCAAGGGCGGGTGAAAACGGCAATCGTTTTGGCGCGGGGACCGAAGGTTGATACCGCTGACCTTAAGCTGCCTGAGGCAAACCAGGGGCGGCGGATCCTAACCCTGCGCGAGGCACGCGAGATAGCAGAACGCGAAGCGTTGAGCCAGGCCTTGAGCGAGGCCGGCGGCAACATTTCTAAAGCGGCGGAGCTTCTGGAGGTGACTCGACCTACTTTATATGCTTTGCTCGCTAAGTTCAATTTGAAAGTCTAGGAGATTGCATGAACGCTTATATCCTGGCAGCGGTGGGATTAGTTTGGAGCATCCTGGCAGTCAGCAAGGAGAAAAGCTTAGAGCAAGCCAAGCAAGCTCTGGCCAAAGGAGAGACTAAAACAGCAGTCATCCATCTCAAAAACTTGCTTAAGGCAAACCCAAAGCAGGCAGAAGGGCGATGGCTGTTAGGAGAGGCTTATCTACGCTTGGGGGAGGCAGCCGGGGCAGTGAAAGAACTGGAAAAAGCCAAAGAGCTAGGGGTGGCGCCTGAGCGCTTGGCGGTGCCGCTGGCTAGGGCTTATCTGCTGCAGGGGCAGGCGCAAAAACTCCTAGCGGAGATTCAACCGCAGCCGACGATGGCAATTGAGCTGCAGGCGGAAATCATAGCGCTGCGTGGCATAGCTCAGTTGCACCTGGACGACCGGGAGGCTGCCCGCCAAGCGTTCAAACGGGCGCTGGAACTGTCCAATCATCCGGAAGGACACTTAGGGTTGGCGCGCTTGGCGCTTCTGGAGAACCAGCCCCAGGTGGCAAGTCAGGAAGCCGAACAGGCGCTTCAGGCAAATCCCGATCATCTCGATGCTTGGCTCGTGTTGGCTGAGTCCAAGCGCCTTCAAGGTGACTTGAGCGGAGCAGAAAAGGCGTTCTCGGAAGTGTTAGCGCGCCGCCCGCGGGAGGTTCGCGCTTTATCTGGACGGGCAGCGGTGAGGCTTGCCCAAAACCAGCTTGAGGCAGCCCGCCAGGACATCCAACAGGCCGAACAGCTTGCCCCTGAGCTGCCGCTCGTACGATACCTCAAAGGCTTGTTAGCGTTTCAAGGAAACGATCCAGCAGGTGCCGAGGAAGCGCTGCTTAAGGTGCTGAGCGCTGTTCCTAATCACCTTCCCAGCCGTTTGCTGCTAGGCGTGATCGCTTATCGCAAAAACGAGTTGGCGGTAGCAGAAGAGTATCTTGCTGCGGTCCACCGCAGGCTCCCGGACCATCTGCCGATAGTGAAACTACTGGCGGCAGTCAAACTCAAGCAAAATCGCGCCGAAGAAGCGATCCGGTTGCTTGAGCCACATCGGGAAAAACTGGGCCAAGACCCGCAATTTCTGGCGCTTTTAGGCAGCGCTTACCTCAAGAACCGGCAGCTCGATCAGGGCACTGAACTGTTGACTGAGGCCGTGCGCTTGGCGCCTGAAGCTGCCGCGATCCGCACGCAGTTGGCTTTGGGTAAGATGGCATCCGGTGAACTGGAAGGGGCGGTTGAGCAGCTAGAACAGGCTATCGTCCAGGACCCCAAACTGGTCCAGGCGGAAGTGATGCTGGTGCTAGCGCGCCTGCAGCAAAAACAATACGACTTGGCCTTGGCTGCTGCCCAGAAACTGGCGCAAAACTTACCTGATCACCCCCTGCCAGGCAACCTGATCGCCGCCGTTTATCTGGCTAAAGGGGAAATCGACCGCGCTGAAGCGCAGTGGCAAGCAACCTTCCAAAAACACCCGGAGGAGGTCGCAGCGGCTTTGAACCTGGCCAAGCTCAAACTCCGTCAAGGCCAACTGGAGGAAGCCGAACGCTACTATCAAAAGGTGCTGGCCAAACAGCCCGGGCACGCGGCGGCTTTGATCGGCCTGGCGCAGATTGCCGAGGCGCGCCAGGACTATGAGGCGATGGTCCGCCGCCTGGAAGAGGCGCGCAGCCGCCATCCAGAGGTCATCGAGCCGGCATGGATGCTGGCCAAGTACTACCTAGCCAAAGGGGAAGCGTTTAAAGCGTTAGAGGCAGTGCATGGGATAGCTGAGCGCCATCCAGACGATCCGCGCGTTTTGCAGGCTTTAGGCCAAGCGCAGCTTTTGGCCGGCGAGGCGGCAAATGCGGTGGCGACGTCGCAGAAACTGGTCAGCCTTTCTCCTCAGGATCCAGCCAGTCGTTATCTGCTAGGTTCAGCGCTGGCGGCAAATGGGGATGAGGCGGCGGCACTCAAGGCCTTGGAGGCAGCCTTAAAGCTTAAACCGGATTACCTGCCAGCAGCAGGCGAACGGATCCGATTGCTGCTCAAACACCAGCGCGATGAGGAAGCGCTCGCCGAAGCTAAAAAGCTCCAGGACCTTCTTCCCCAGCAGCCGGTCGGCTATGTTTGGGAAGGAGAAATCGCTTTGCAGCAGAATCGGTACGATCACGCTTTGGCTGCCTATCGACGCGCGCATGAACTGCAAGGCGCTTCGCTTACTGCCCAGCGCTTGTATCAACTTTATCGGCGTCAAGGCAAAGCAGCACAAGCTGCTGAAATCCTTAAGGATTGGCTTGGCAAATCGCCGCAGGATCTAGGCAGTTGGTTGGTGTTGGCGTTGGGCTATCAGGCCGACGGCTTACGCGAACAGGCAATTTTAGCTTATGAGAAAGCCCTAGCGCTTCAGCCTGATCATCCGGTCATACTCAATAACCTGGCTTGGTTGTATCAAGAAGTTGGCAATCCCAAGGCACTGGTGCTGGCTGAGAGATTACTCGAACTAGGCAAAGACCATCCGGAGATGTTGGATACGGTGGGCTGGATCTATACCCAGCAGGGCAAGTTCCAAGCAGGGCTGACAGTGCTGCAAGAGGCAGCGGTCAAAGCGCCGCATTTGCCTGCGGTGCAGCTGCACTTGGCTGAAGCGTGGATAAAAGCGGGAAATCCAGACCAAGCCAGAAAGGTATTGCAGCGCCTGCTTAAGGAACAGGCTAACTTCCCAGAGCGCGAGCAGGCGCAGAAACTGCTCAATACGCTGGGTGCGGATTGAGAATCCAGTGCAGGCGGCATACAATAGAAGCTGGTTAAAGGGCGGGTCGGGGAGGCGGTCTATGGCAGAAGAAAACGTGCATCATCATATCTCCAGGCAGTACGAACAGGAGCTAGAGGACATCCATCATCGGGTGCTGGTGATGGGAGGGTTGGTAGAAGCGCAGGTGGCCGATGCGGTCAAATCCCTGCTCGAGAACGATGTGACCTTGGCGGAAGAGGTCATTGCCAACGACTATAAAGTCAATTCCATGGAAGTGGAGATCGACGAGAAGTGTACTCAGATTCTTGCCCGACGCCAGCCCACAGCCAGAGATCTCAGGTTGGTGTTAGCGGTCATCAAGATGATCGCCGATCTTGAGCGGATCGGCGATGAAGCCCGCCGAATCGCGCGCCTTGCGCTTGACCTGACACCGCGTTATCCGAGCAAAAACCAGTTAAGCGAACTAGAGCAGCTGGCAGCGCAGGTAAGGCATATGCTCCACGGTGCCTTGGATGCATTTGCGCGCATGGATGTGGAGTTGGCCCTGGAGATCGTGGGGGAGGATAAGCTGGTCGATCGCCAATACGAGAGCATCGTCCGGCAACAGATCACTTACATGATGGAGGATCCGCGTAACATCCCGGTCGCATTGGATGTCATGTGGTCGGCGCGTTCTCTAGAGCGAATCGGAGATCGCAGCTGCAACATCTGCGAGTATCTCATCTTCTATGTCAAAGGCAAGGATGTCCGCCACATCAGCCTAGAGCAGCTGGAAAGACAGGTAAAAGAGTAATCTATTTGGTGGCATAGGATGCTCCAAATCACCTGATGGAGTCAGATGAAAGCCTTGCGCTGGATATTGTTCGTCCTGGCGAGCTCGGCTGTCTGGGCGTGGGAGCCGTTCGTGGTCGAGGACATCCGGCTACGCGGCCTGGAGCGGGTGGCGGAAGGGACGGTATTTAACTATTTTCCGGTCAAACCCGGAGACCGTTTAGATGAGCGCACCGCTGCCGAGGCGGTCAGGGCGTTGTTTAAGACCGGATTTTTCAAGGACGTGCGCTTGTATCGTGAGGGTAACGTGCTGATCGTTGAGGTGGCAGAAAGGCCTGCGATCGCAGCGATCAAGATCGAAGGCAATAAGGACATCAAGACCGAAGATCTGACCAAGGCGCTGAAAAATGTCGGTCTGGCAGAGGGGCAAGTGTTTAACCCAAGGATGTTGGAAAAGGTGGAAAATGAGCTCAGGCGCCAGTATTTTAGCCGTGGCAAATACGGCGTTGAGGTCAAGACAGAGGTGACGCCGATTACCCAGAATCGGGCGGCGATTTTGATCAAGATCGCCGAGGGCAAGGTCGCTAAGATTAAACAGATCAATATCGTCGGCAACCACGCTTTTGACGATAAGACGTTGCTTGAAGTGTTCGAATTGGGGACGACCGGCTGGCTGTCCTTTTATACCAAGAATGACCAATACTCCAAACAGAAACTAACCGCAGATTTAGAACGGCTAAAATCGTTTTATTTGGATCGCGGATACATCCGGTTTGAGATCGAGTCTACCCAGGTCGCGATCACCCCTGACAAGCAGGGCATCTATATCACCATCAACGTGCGGGAAGGCGATATCTACCGGGTGGAGGAAGTCAAGCTTACGGGCAAGCTGATCGTTCCGCCTGAGGAGCTTATCCCATTGATCCAGCTTGGACCTGGCGAGGTATTTTCTGGCAAGCGCGCCACCGAATCTATGAATGCGATCAGCGCGCGCTTGGGCGAGGAGGGCTATATTTTTGCCAACGTCAATATGGTACCCGAGATCGACGAGGCGAAAAAGACCGTCAAGCTAAGCTTCTTCATCGATCCAGGTCGGCAGGTTTACCTGCGCCGCATCAATATTAAGGGCAACACCAGGACGCAAGATCAAGTCATCCGACGCGAGCTGCGCCAGATGGAAGCTGCGCTGGCTTCTACGAAGAAGATCGAACACTCTAAAAATCGCCTGGAGCGGCTAGGGTATTTCAAAGAGGTCAACGTCGAGACCCCAACGGTCCCGGGTACATTGGATCAAATCGACGTCAATTATACGGTGACCGAGCGCCCTTCTGGGAACTTAAGCGCCGGGATTGGCTTTTCCCAGGTTCAGGGGCTGATTTTCAATGCCAGCGTGTCGCAAACGAATTTCTTGGGGACGGGTAAACAAGTCTCGTTCGAATTTAATAATAGCCAGGTGTTTACGGTCTACCGGGTAGCGTACTTGAACCCTTATTTCACCTTGGATGGGATCAGCGCGGGATTCGATGTCAGTTACCGCAGTACCGACGCCGGTGCGGCAAACATTACCAGCTACACGACTAACACGTTAGCGGCTGGATTGAGCGGGGGGATCCCGATCAGTGAATTCGATCGGCTTTCCACCGGGCTGGATTTCAGCCAGACTACGCTCAAGACAACTGGGCGTACGGCTCAGGAAATCTTTGATTTCATCGCCGATCACGGCAAAGATTACAGCGTCTTGACGTTGACTTTTGGGTGGACTCGCGATAGCCGAGACCGAGGGGTATTTCCCTCGCGCGGAGGGCGCCAGTCGGTGTCGTTATTGGGGTCAGTTCCGTTCGGGGAGCTGCAGTATTACAAAGTCCAGTATCAGGGCCAATATTTTATCCCCTGGACTCGCGATTTGATCTTCTCCGTGCGCGGCAATGCTGCCTATGGGGATGGTTACAGGAATACCCGCGACTTACCATTTTTCGAACATTTCTTCGCCGGGGGGGTTCAGTCGGTGCGGGGATTTAGGCAAAATACCTTAGGGCCGCGCGATTCGCGCAATAACCCGTTTGGCGGAGCAGTCAAGCTGATCGGGGGTGCCGATTTGTTCTTTCCCGTGCCTTTCCTAGACGAAGAGTTCAAATCTGCGTTTCGCCTAGGGGTGTTTTTCGATGCTGGTAATGTGTTTAAAGACCGGCCACAGCTTGGGGATCTGCGCTATTCGGCTGGGATGTCAGCGCAGTGGCTTTCTCCTTTTGGTCCCTTGGAGATCAGTCTGGCAAAGCCTTTAAATGCTAAACCTCAGGATGATAAGCAGGTATTTCAATTTTCTTTCGGTGCTGGGTTTTAATTTGGGTAACTTTAAGGAGAGCTGAGTTAAATGAAACAAAAACTTTCGATATTAGCGTTTTCCTGCCTGCTCTTGATGGGAACGATGGCACTGGCCAAGGAAATCAAAATCGGTTTCGTCAACGTCGCGCAGGTGTTGCAAGAGTCTCCGCAAGCTGAGGCGGCTAAAAAGCGCCTAGAGCAGGAATTTGCGCCGCGCGACAAGCGGCTGGTGACACAGCAGCAAGAATTGGAAAAACTGCAGGAAAAGCTCAACCGCGATGCGGCGGTCATGAGCGAGTCCGAGCGGGCTAAGCTGGAGCGTGAGATTTTAAGCAAACAGCGCGATCTTAAGCGGGCTCAGGACGAATTCCGGGAGGATTTCAACATCCGCCGCAACGAAGAGCTAGGCAAGCTCCAACGCCAGATCTTCGAAGCGATCAAAGCCTTGGCGCAAGAGGAAAAGTATGATCTGCTCTTGACCGACGGGGTGGTCTATGCCAGCGAGCAGGTCGATGTGACCGAAAAGGTAAAGCGGCGTTTGCAGGAGAAATGATCCGTTTGCCTTGGCCTAAACCAGAATAGGAAAGCTTAATTGAACATTCAAACAATCATGCGTTACCTGCCCCACCGCTATCCTTTTTTACTCGTGGATAGGGTGGTCGAATGCGAACCTGGCAAACGCCTGGTGGCGATTAAGAATGTCTCCTACAACGAACCTTTTTTTCAAGGTCATTTTCCAGGTCAGCCTATCATGCCCGGGGTTCTGATCATAGAGTCTTTAGCTCAGGCCACTGGGCTGTTGGCGTCAGAGACAGCCCCTGAGCTCATCGGTGAGAAGGAGCTGATTTACTATTTGGTCGGTCTGGATAAGGTCCGTTTCAAACGGCCAGTGGTGCCGGGAGACCAGTTGCGGCTGGAGGTCAACTATCTGCGCCACAAGCGCAACATCTGGGCGTTTGCCTGCCAAGCTGAGGTGGATGGAGAGTTCGTCGCCAGCGCTGAGATCATGTGTGCGGCGGCGGAGGCAAATGCTTGACCGAAGGCAGGGCCTGTGTGCGGGGGTCGATGAAGTCGGGCGGGGGTGTCTGGTCGGTGCGGTCATCGCCGCCGCAGTGATCTTAGATCCCCGTCAGCCGATCAGCGGCTTGGCTGACTCCAAGCAGCTGACGCCAAAGCAATGCGCGCGGCTAGATTTGGAAATCCGCGCTAAGGCGCTAGCGTTTTCATTGGGACGGGCAGAGCCGTCTGAAATCGACCGCCGAGGCATTCTAAACGCTTCGTTGCTTGCGATGCAGCGCGCGGTGGCTGGGCTTTCCATACCGCCGGATAGGGTGTTAGTAGATGGGGATCAGGCGCCGATCCTCCCTTGGCCGACTGAGGTCATCATCGGCGGCGACGCCAGTGAGCCTGCGATCGCTGCCGCTTCTATCCTGGCGAAAGTGGCCAGAGATCGGGAAATGGCGCTTCTGGATGGGTTTGCGCCCGGCTATGGCATCGCTGTCCACAAAGGCTATCCAACCCGTGATCATAGAGAGCGCCTTAAGATCTTGGGAGGGTCTGGTTGGCACCGATTTTCTTTCCGCCCAGTCAAGGCAGTCTCTAGTTCCCGATGAGTGTTGATTTTGTTCATCTGCGCCTTCACAGCGAGTACTCCTTAAGCGACGGACTGGTTCGGATCAAGCCTTTGATCGCCCGCTGCCGAGAACTTGGGTTTCCGGCAGTGGCCTTGACCGACCAAGTCAATCTATTTGCGCTGATCAAATTCTACCGAGCAGCGATCAGCGGCGGCATCAAACCGATCGTCGGCGCAGACCTTTGGGTGGTGAACCCGGACAATCCAAAGCTGCCTGATCGGCTCACCCTACTGGTCCAGAACTTGACTGGTTATCGCCATCTGACCGTGCTCCTCTCGCGCGCTTACTTGGAAGGTCAGCGCCTGTTTGGCCAGCCCTGGGTTAAAGCAGAGTGGATCCAGGCTCAGGCAGAGGGTTTGATCGCGTTATCCGGTGCCCACGAGGGCGAGATTGGCCGATGGCTTCTTGCAGATCAACCCAATGCTGCTCGAGCTGCGCTCGCAAGCTGGCTGGACTGGTTTGAGGATCGGTTTTTTTTGGAGCTACAGCGCACTGGTCGTCCGGAGGAGGAAAAATACCTTAGCGGCGCGTTGGAGTTGGCGTCTGCTTTGGACGTGCCGGTGGTAGCGACCAACGACGTGCGGTTTTTGTATCCACAGGATTTCGAGGCTCACGAAGCTAGGGTCTGCATCCACGAAGGCTGGACGTTAGACGACCCTAAACGCCCTCGCCGTTACAGCGACCAGCAGTATTTAAAAAGCCCAGAAGAGATGCGCGCGCTGTTTGCCGACCTACCGGAGGCGCTGGCCAATACGGTAGAGATCGCCAAACGCTGTAATTTGATTTTGGAGCTTAATCGACCGCACTTGCCTGTGTTTCCGGTGCCAGAAGGTCTAACTTTAGAGCAGTATCTGATCCAGAAGGCAAAACAAGGACTTGAGGCGAGAATCGAAGCCGGCGATATTCCCAGGGAGAAACAGGCCAGCTATGTAGAGCGCCTGGAGCGCGAGCTGGAGGTGATCGTGAAGATGGGGTTTGCTGGCTATTTTTTAATCGTCGCCGACTTCATTCAGTGGGCCAAACAAAGTCGGATTCCGGTCGGGCCAGGTCGCGGTTCCGGCGCAGGCTCTTTAGTGGCGTATGCGCTGTTTATTACTGACTTGGATCCGCTTGCGTTCGATCTTTTGTTTGAACGCTTCCTCAATCCTGAGCGGGTGTCGATGCCTGACTTCGATGTAGACTTCTGCATGGAGCAGCGCGATGCGGTGATCGAATACGTAACGTGCAAATATGGCCGCGATAAAGTCGCTCAGATCATTACCTTTGGCACGATGGCTGCCAAAGCTGTCGTGAGGGACGTGGGGAGGGTATTGGGATACCCGTATGGGTTTGTAGATAAGTTGGCAAAGCTGATCCCGTTTGCGCCAGGGATGACGTTGGAGAAAGCGCTCTCGGAAAGCGAGGATTTGCGGCGCGCTTATGAACAGGAGGAAGAGGTTCAGACCCTCATCGATTTGGCCCGCGCGCTCGAGGGGATCGCGCGCAATGCCGGTAAGCATGCCGGTGGCCTGGTCATCGCCCCATCGGCTTTAGTGGATTTTACCCCGCTCTATTGCGAGTCAGGCGAGGAAGGGGTAGTCACGCAGTTCGACAAGGAGGACGTCGAGGCTGTAGGTTTGGTCAAGTTTGATTTTTTGGGTCTGCGTACCTTGACCATCATCGACTGGGCGGTGGAGACTATCAACCGTCGCCTGGTCGCGGAAGGCGATCAACCCATCGATATCCATCGCATCCCGCGCGACGATCCGTTAACGTTTCAGCTCCTGCAAAGCTGCCGGACGACTGCCGTGTTTCAATTAGAATCGCGCGGGATGAAGGATTTGATCCGCCGCCTGAAGCCAGACTGTTTCGACGACATCGTCGCCCTGGTAGCGTTGTTCCGACCAGGTCCATTGCAGTCTGGCATGGTAGATGACTACATCAATGTCAAACACGGTCGCACCCAGGCGAGTTTCCCGCATCCTTTACTCGAACCGATCTTAAGACCCACCAACGGGGTCATCCTGTATCAGGAACAGGTGATGAGGATCGCCCAGGATCTAGCCGGGTATACCTTAGGCAGCGCTGACCTGTTGCGGCGGGCGATGGGGAAAAAGAAACCCGAGGAGATGGCCAAACAGCGCGCAGTGTTCGTCCAAGGAGCAAAAAGCCGAGGAGTGCCTGAAGAAACAGCCCACTATATCTTCGACTTGATGGAAAAGTTTGCCGGCTACGGATTCAACAAGTCGCACAGCGCTGCCTATGCTTGGGTGTCCTATCAAACGGCATGGCTCAAGGCGCACTATCCAGCCGCTTTCATGGCGGCGGTTCTGTCAGCCGACATGGATCATACGGACAAACTCGTCGGCATGGTAGACGAGTGCCGTGCCCTTGGGCTTGAGCTTCTACCGCCTACGGTGCAGCGTTCTGACTATCGTTTTACGGTGCTCGATAGCCAGCGGATCTTATATGGCCTAGGAGCGGTCAAGGGGGTAGGTCGGGCAGCGATCGAAGCCATCCTTGAAGCCCGCGATCGGGGAGGTCCGTTCAAGGATTTGTTCGACCTTTGCCGCCGGATCGATCTGCACCGGGTCGGTCGCCGCGCTTTGGAGGCGCTGATCCGGGCTGGCGCCATGGATGAACTGGGCAGCCATCGGGCTAAACTGTTGGCGGATCTTCCGGTGGCTTTACAGGCTGCCGAGCAGCACCGTCGCGTGATCATGCAAGGTCTAGGGGATCTGTTTGGAGAAGATGCTTTAGGGACACAGGCGACTGCAGGGAGCCCCGCTGCGGTTGAGGTTCCGCCTTGGTCGGAAAGGGAGCGGCTGCAGGAAGAAAAAGCGGTGCTTGGGTTTTATCTCAGCGGGCATCCGCTTGCCGAATACCGGGAAGAGTTGGCGCGCTTTATCACCGCACCGCTCGGCGAGCTTGCGCGTAGATTTAGGGAGTTCCAGAATCAAAGCGTGGTAGTGGCTGGCTGGGTCATGGAGCTTCGCACCCGCCGCAATAAGCAGGGCAAGAAAATGGCTTTTGCGGTGTTGGACGACGGCAGTGGGTGGATGGAAGTGGCTGCGTTTGCAGAAGTTTTAGAGCCATTTGGGACCTTGAGTCAGGATCAGCTGCTGGTGGCGCAGGGAAGCTTGACGCAGGATGAGTACAGTGGCAATTTGCGGCTGGTGGCGGAGAAACTGTTGACTTTAGTAGAGGCGCGGGAGCAGTTTGCTAAAGGGTTGTGGATAAAATGGCCGGCGCAACACCGCCCGATCGAGCTCAGCGGGATGGCAGAGTTACTGGGTAAGCATCGGGGGGGAAGGTGTCCGGTATATATCGAGTATCAAAGCAGGCAAGCTGTGCTTGAGCTTAAGCTGGGAGAGTCCTGGCAGATTCGCCCAGAGGATGAATTGCTCGCCGGGCTTGCAAGGTGCTTCGGCCCCCAGCAGGTCAGGCTTCGCTACGACTGACTTAAGTTGAGATAAAAGGAAAAAGCATGAAATCGCTTTTGAAGATTCAGCAACAGGTGGTTGCCTGGGGCAGGCGTTTGCAAACTTGGCCCTGGTATCGGCGTTTCCGCGCCTTTCCTGCCAAGCAGCAGCTCGGTATCGCTGCGCTTTGTCTATTTATTTCCCAGGTAGCGGTGTTTGGCGGGCTGTGGCTCTTTGGGGCTACGGTCGTGGTAGGCTTTTTTGCCAGCGTGTTGGCTGGGCTTGCGACGGTGCTCGGGGCGTTGCCGGCTGTCTTGTTTAAAACCATTTCCTTGCGTGCGATCAATTTCATGATGGGGGCCGCAGCTGGCATTATGCTTGCAGCGACTGCCTACTCGCTGGTCGAACCAGGCGTTGAATATGGCAATCTCTTGTGGCCAGGTTGGGGGGTCTATGTCGTCGTGGTCGGCATTTTGCTTGGGGCTTGGTTTTTGGACTGGGCTGAGCGCACGATTCCGCACGATCTGTTCGCAGGCGATGCGAATCTTGCGGCCTCGCGCAAGGTGTGGATTTTTGTGGCTGCAATTACGCTGCACAATTTTCCTGAAGGGTTGTCGGTGGGGGTGAGTTTCGGCAGTGGAGATTGGGCTAATGGGACCTTGCTCGCAATCGCCATCGGGGCGCAGAACGTCCCAGAAGGGCTGGCGGTCGCGCTGCCTTTGCTCGGGATCGGCTATCCCCCCTGGAAGGCGGTCGGGATCGGGTTGCTCTCTGGGCTGGTAGAGCCGATCGGCGGCTTGCTGGGAGTGACCATGGTAACGGTATTTCAAGCGCTGTTGCCGCTAGCGATGGGGTTTGCTGCCGGAGCGATGCTGTACGTGATCGCCTATGAGATCATCCCGGAATTTCATTCCAAGCAGCGCTCGCGCCTGGCGGTATTTGGGGTGCTGGTCGGGTTTGCGGCGATGGTCATCCTCGAGACCAGTTTAGGGTGAGGCGATGCTAGAAGGGGGTGCTCATTGGGTAGCGCAAGTGTCGCCCTGGCGACTTTGGAGTCCGGGCGAGTGGTTGGGGATGGTCACTAGCCTGGCGGTGATTGCCGCAGCCGAATTGGGCGACAAGACCCAGCTTGCGGTCGCAGGGTTAAGCACTACCTTATCGCCTGTCGCCGTTTGGATCGGCGCCACTTTAGGGTTGGGCGGGGTTTCAGCGTTGGGCGTCATCCTTGGGCGAACCTTGTTCAGGCGCCTCTCAATTCAGCTCCTCCACCGGATCAGCGGGGGATTGTTCCTAGCGCTGGCCGGGGTGGCGCTGGCCGGCATCGACTGGCCGGGGCTTTGGCGTCGGCTTGCTCCCTGTCTGTGAGCTAAAAGCCAACCGGCCTTCCGCTTTCCTTGAAGAAAATTACCCCCAGCAAAAGGTCGGCGACTGCTCCTAAAATCACCCCCAGCGCGATCAATCGGATAGAGACAAAGCTTGCTCCAGCGGCGGCGATCAACCAGGCGTAGGGCCTTTGGAAGGAAAGCGTAGCAGGCAGCCTAAGGAGCTGGAAGGCCAGCGCGAGCCAGGCCAGACCGACAGCCACCCCAGTGCCACCAAACACCCAGTTTAGAGCGGTGGGTCCAAGGCCTAACAGCGGTAGCAGGGTCAACCCCACGCCTAACCCGTTTAAGCCGATCAAAGCCAGGATGGGGAGATCTGCTTCGTGGAGGTGGTAGCGCTCGTTGAGCAGGCGCTTTAAGATAGTCAACAGGAAAGCCAACAAGGCGAAATTGATCAGCGCTAGCAAGGTGGCGATCAGGGATGTACCGATCTCCGGTCGGGAAGTGATTTCGCTGAGAAAAGAGATAAAGAACCGGCTCAAGATGGCATGGATGAAAGCGGCTCCTGCAGCTAGGATAAGACGATCGCTGGACATGGCTCCTCCTCGGTTGGAATTCTTGATAGTGCTTGAAAAGCCCCTTATCATCGCTCGCATGCGGGGGATAACGTATTCATTGTAGCGCAGGTGGAGGGGGCAGGTAGCGGATTGAACTCAGAGATCGGAACGGTGATCGCGGTGCGTGGCAGCGTGGTAGAGGTTTGCTTCGCCAAAGGGGTGCCGCCGCTTAAGCAGCGGCTCGATGCAGGCCCTGCCGGCGAAATTCCCCTGGAAGTGGCTTCCCACTTGGACCGCACCACCTGCCGCTGCATCGCTTTTGCCAATACCCAAGGGCTAAAGCGCGGCGATCCGGTCCTCGATGCTGGAGGACCGATTCAGGTGCCAGTCGGTCCTAACGTATTGGGCAGGATGGTAAACGTATTTGGGCAGCCCATCGATGGGCAAGGGGCAATCGATGCCTCTTGTTGGCGCGCGGTTCACCGCCAAGCCGTACCGCTGGCTAAGCGCCGAGTCGCACCAGAGAGGTTTAGGACCGGGATCAAAGTGATCGATCTGTTAGCCCCCTTAGAGCGTGGGGGAACGGCTGGGCTGTTCGGCGGGGCTGGGGTGGGTAAAACGGTGATCGTTACTGAGCTGATCCACAATATGCTGCACCAGTATCGCGGGGTAAGCGTGTTCTGCGGCATCGGCGAGCGCTGTCGCGAGGCCGAGGAGCTTTACCGCACCATGGCCGAGAGCGGGTTGCTGAAAAATACTGTGTTAGTGTTTGGGCAGATGAACGAACCGCCCGGGGTGCGTTTTAGGGTCGGTCACAGCGCCTTGGCGATGGCTGAATATTTCCGCGACGACTGCGGCAAGGATGTTTTGCTGTTGATCGACAATATTTTTCGGTTCATCCAGGCCGGGACTGAAATCTCTGCCCTCATGGGTCAAATTCCCTCTCGGGTTGGGTATCAGCCGACCTTGGCCACGGAATTGGCGGAATTAGAAGAGCGCATCTGCACGACTGTCTCCGGCAGTATGACATCGATCCAGGCAGTCTACGTCCCCGCCGATGATTTTACCGACCCGGCGGCAGCGGCCACGTTTGCCCACTTGTCTGCCTCGGTGGTGCTGTCGCGCCAGCGCGCTGCCCATGGCCTCTATCCGGCAGTCGATCCGTTAAATTCCCGCTCCAAGTTACTCCATCCTGCCGTGGTCGGCAGCCGGCACTATCGCATTGCGCGCGAGGTGCAGCGGATATTGGCTGAATACCAAGAGCTTCAGGACATCATCGCCATGTTGGGGCTGGAGGAGCTGTCGGAAGCGGACCGCTTGACGGTCAACCGGGCTCGCCGCCTGGAGCGTTTTCTGACTCAGCCGCTTTTTACCACCGAACACTTTACCGGCATTCCCGGGAAGATAGTGAGCCTGGAAGACACGCTGGATGGGTGCGAGCGGATCTTAAACGACGAATTCAAAGCTATCCCGGAGCAGGCGCTGTACATGATCGGCGCTATAGACGAGGCTCGCCGTGCGCTTGAAAGTCCTGTTGCCGGATAAGATTTTGCTTGAGGCGCAGGTGATTAAGGTGATCGCTGAAGCAGAGAACGGCTATTTTTGCCTTAAACCCCGCCATGTGGATTTCGTCGCTGCCTTAGTGCCGGGGATCCTAAGCTATGTGGAAGCGAGCGGAAAGACCTGGTATCTGGCTGTAGACGAAGGAATGCTGGTCAAGTGTGCAGACGAAGTCCTCGTCTCCACTTACAAAGCAATTCAAGCGCAAGCGCTTTCTGGGTTGCGCGAGCGAGTTAAGGCTGAGATCCTCAAACTCGATGAGACCGAATACGCAACGCGCAGCGCGCTTTCTCGGCTAGAAGCCGGTGTTCTACGGCGTTACGGCGAATTTCAAAAGGTGCTTAAATGAGCGCAGAGACCGAGGATCCGCCCTCTGAAGCTAAGAAGGCGAAATTGGTCGAAGCGGTGGATAAAAAAGCCCGCCGCCGCCTGGAGGCACAAGCTAGGCCCCACCGTAGCCTTTGGTTTGGTTTGGGAATGTTCGGTCTGGTAGGATGGGCGGTGGCGGTACCCACCCTGCTCGGCATCGCTGTCGGTTGGTGGTTGGATCGCAGATTCCCAGGGACGGTTTCTTGGACTTTGACGTGCCTATTTTTGGGCGTAGCGTTGGGATGCTATCAAGCCTTACAATGGATCCGACGCGAAGGCCTAAATGACCGTCGCTGAAGGGCTGGTCTTAGCATGGGTATTCGCTGCCGGGATGGGGCTTGGGGCGTTTTTCTACGGCGGCCTATGGTGGACAGTCAAGCGCCTTCCTGCGGTCCGCCATCCGGGCGCATGGATGCTGGGAAGTTTCCTCCTGCGTGCCGGGGTGATCCTGGTAGGACTGAATTTCCTCATGGCCGGGGATCTTGGCCGGTTAGCGCTGGCGGTGGGGGGGATGTTGGTGGCGCGAGGGCTGTTAGTCAGCAGTTTGGGGAGGCGAGATGGAGTTTAATCCGGATCAAATCATCTACTTTCAGTATGGGGAAGTAAAGCTCAATGCCACCTTGGTATTCACCTTAGGGATCATGCTGCTGCTCTTTGGGATGGTATGGTTTGTGACTCGCCGGCTGAAACCGGAGCTTGTGCCTGGACCTTGGCAGAATTTCCTGGAAGCCTTAATCGAGCTCATCGGTAGCCAGATCCGCGAAGTGACTCACCAGGACCCTAAGCGGCATCTTTCGTTTGTCGGCACGTTGTTTCTATTTATCGCCCTCTCTAACCTGTTGGCCGTCGTGCCTGGCTTCCAGCCGCCAACTGCCTCGTTGTCCACGACTGCGGCGTTGGCGATCTGCGTGTTTATCGCCGTCCCCTGGTATGGGATCCAAGCTGTAGGCCTCAAAGCTTATCTGCGCCAATATCTCAAGCCTACGCCTTGGATGCTGCTGTTTAATGTCATCGGTGAGTTTTCCCGTACCCTGGCCATGGCGGTGCGCCTGTACGGCAATCTCCTGAGCGGAGCAGTGATCGGCGCGGTACTGATCACGCTTGTGCCGCTGTTTTTCCCGGTGCTGATGCAGCTTCTTGGAGTATTGACCGGTTTTATTCAAGCTTACATCTTTGCCGTATTGGCGTTGGTGTATATCGCCTCCGCCAGCGCGGTCCAAGAACAGCAGTTCAAACCACCGCTCGATTTGGAGGACAAGCCATGCCGCAAGAAGCTTTGATCGCTGCGGTCTCGATCTTGACCGCAGGCATCACGACTGCGATCGGTTCGATCGGTCCGGCGTTGGGGGAGGGCAGGGCGGTTGCCCAGGCGCTTGCAGCGATCGCGCAGCAGCCGGATGAAGCCCGCACCATCACCCGCACTTTGTTCGTGGGGCTGGCAATGGTCGAGTCTACCGCCATCTATTGTTTTGTCATCAGCATGATCTTGCTGTTTGCCAATCCTTACTGGGAGTACTTCGCAAGCCACGGAGGGCAGTAGTGATCGATTGGTTCACTGTCGCTGCCCAGATCGTCAATTTCCTCATCCTGCTTACGCTCCTGAAGCGCTTTCTCTACCATCCTATCCTCGCCCATATGGAAGCGCGGCGGCACCATATCGAGAGCGCTTTAAGCGAAGCTAGGCAGATTCATGCCAAAGCTGAGCGCTTGATCGCCGCTTACCAGGAGAAGCTAGCTGCCTTGGAGGCCCAGCGTGCTAAACTGCTTGAGGAGGCTCGCCAAGCAGCTCAAAGCGAGCGCCAAGCGCTGCTCGAACAAGCCCGCCTGGAGGTCGAGGAAAGGCGTCGCCAATGGCGGCAAGCGCTGGAAGCTGAGCAGGCGGCTTGGCTGCGCGAGCTCAAGGTACTGGTGGCAGAACAGGTCGTAGAGATCGCGCGCAAAGCCCTGCAAGACCTGGCTGGGCAGGAACTGGAAGAGCACCAGATCGCCGCCTTCCTGCACCGGTTGGCCACCTTGCCTGACGAGCAGCGGCGCCTTCTGGTAGAGAGCGAGGACGATTGGATCGTGGCCACCAGCTTTGCACTTGCGTCGGAAAGGCGTGCCCAGATCCAGGCAGCGCTGAAGCAGATAAACCCAAAGGTCACTGTCCGCTTCGAGCAGCGTCAAGAGTTGATCTGTGGTCTGGCGTTAGAGGCTGGCGGCCGCGTCTGGCGTTGGCATCTGGCGGCCTGGCTGGATGAGCTGGAGGCTAGGTTACAACAAGCATGGCTTCCAGTGGCCTGATGGCGTCTTTCGCGCCGGTGCAAGAGATCGCGGCGTGGCTGCGCCAGACGCTAGCTGCTTACCGGTTTGAACTGGCGCCGTTGGAGGTTGGGCAGGTCGTGCAGATCGAGCGGGATGTGATTCATCTACGCGGGCTACCTGGGGTCAAGGCGATGGAGGTGTTGCGGTTCGAAGGCGGTTTGGCTCTTGCGGTCGATTTGGCGCCGGAAGGGGTAGGTGCGGTGCTGTTAGATCCGGCGCAGAACCTTGTTGCCGGCAGGCAAGTCCTGCGCACCGGTCGGGTATTAGACACGCCGGTAGGAGAGGCGCTGCTGGGACGGGTGATCGATCCTTTAGGCAGACCGTTGGATGGCCAAGGTCCTATCCGTGCTGCTGAGCGCTGGCCGGTGGAACGGGAAGCGCCGGCGATCCTCGACCGCGCGCCGGTGGAAGTGCCGCTTCAGACGGGCATTAAAGTCATCGATGCCCTCATCCCGATCGGCCGCGGTCAGCGCGAGCTGATCCTGGGAGATCGCCAGACCGGCAAGACCACTTTAGCAGTCGATACTATCCTCAATCAGCACGACCAAGGCGTCATCTGCATCTATTGCGCTATCGGCCAGCGTGCCCAAGCGGTAGCGCGGGTGATCGCTAGGCTTGCAGAGCGAAACGCCTTGCGATGCTGCGTCGTCGTGAGCGCCACCTGCGATTGCCCAGCCGGGCTTCAGTTCATCGCCCCTTATGCCGCTACCAGCATCGGCGAATGGTTTATGGCCAAAGGTCGCGACGTGCTGGTGGTCTACGACGATCTAACCCATCACGCCGATGCCTACCGCGAGCTTTCCTTGCTCTTGCGTCGCCCACCTGGGCGAGAGGCCTATCCTGGGGACGTGTTCTATCTCCATGCTCGCCTGTTGGAACGGGCCTGCCGGTTGAAGCGCGGCGGAAGCCTCACCGCGCTTCCTATCGCTGAGACCCAAGCGCAGAACTTGACCGCTTATATTCCTACCAATCTGATTTCGATCACCGACGGCCAGCTTTACCTCTCGCCGATCCTGTTTCAGCGCGGTGAGCTGCCGGCGGTGGAAGTGGGTAAATCGGTCTCGCGCGTCGGAGGCAGGGCACAGATCCCAGCTTATCGGGACATCGTTGGCCCCCTGAAGTTAGCTTACGCCCAATACGAGGAATTGGAAATCTTCGCTCGCTTTGGCACCCGTTTGGATGAGCGTACCCGCGCGGCGATCGAGCGCGGGCGCAGGGTGCGCGAGATCCTCAAGCAAGAGGAGGGCGACCTTTGGACCCCGGTTGAACAAGTGGCGGTGCTGCTAGCGCTCAATGCCGGGCTATTCGATGCCGTGCCGTTGGATCAGATCCAAGCGGCTGAGCTTCGCTTGCGCGAAGCGCTCAAAAAAGCCTTGGACGACCAGCGGAAAGCAGCGGTGAGCCTGCGCGAAGAGGACAAGCAAGCCATGTTGGAAGTAGCTAGGCGAGCGCTTGCGGGGGAGCAATAGATGCCAACCTTGGAAGCTCTGGAACGAGCGATCGCTACCAGCCGCAAACTGAAGGAGATCGTCCGGACCATGAAAGTGCTTGCGGCGACGAGTCTCCGCCAATATACCCAGGTGGTCGCGGCAGTGGCCGATTATGGCCGAACGATAGAGCTTGGTCTGAAGGCGGTGCTCAGAGACGGCTTTCCTACCATGGCCTATCGGGATGGCGGGCGGGCGGCAATTGTGTTTGGTTCCGATCACGGCCTGTGCGGGCGTTTCAACAAGGCGGTGTTGGACTTTGCCGGCGAGCGGATCGGCGGTCGTCAAGTCCGCCTGTTGGCAGTCGGCGCACGGATCGATCTAGGATTTCAGGCACGCGGCCTTCGTGCCGAGGAGAGTTTTTTTTCCCCGGGATCGGTGGCTGGGATGACTTCTACCGTTCGGAAGATCCTGGAAAAGGTCGAGGATTGGCGGAGCGAAGGGGTAGAAATCGTTGATCTGTTTCACCACCGCTACTGCGAACGCAGCCATTCCCAGTACCAGCTAGTTGAGCAGCGTCTGTTACCGCCTCTTGACCATTTTTCCCGCCTGGCGCGCGAGGTTTGGCCTGGGCGTTCTTTGCCTACTTTTACCATGGAGGCAGACGCTCTTTTAGCTGCGCTGCTGCGCCAATATCTGTTCATCGGTCTGTATCGAGCCTTAGCGGAATCGCAGGCGGCTGAACATAGCCAGCGTCTGGTCACGATGCAGCTGGCGGAGAAAAATATCGGCGAGCGTTCGGAAGAACTGACTGTGACTTATCAGCAGCTGCGCCAAGAACAGATCACCGCCGAACTCCTAGAGGTGGTCTCCGGTTTCGAGGCGGTGCGGTCTGAAGAAGGGCGTTAAATCGATCCTCGCTCGGGTTTTCTAAGCAGCAGCTAATAGACTGCTCCCAAGGCCAGCATTGAGGCTGCCAAGGCGGCTAAAGAAGCAGGCGAAGTTTTACCTGGGTCAAGGATAATCAGCTTGCGCGCAATGGCTAACATGGCAATCAGGATCACGGTCGTGACCCGGATAACGCTTTGTTTACGGCCTGCTACCTCAATGATCGAGTGTTTGAACTCCATCGCGATCAGGACCGCCATGATCTTGCCAAAGATGCGCGTGAAGGTATCATGATCTAGGAGGCCGCCTAGGATTAGGCTAATTAGGACTTCTTGAATTAGGCTGAAGAGAGCAAACACGATTACCACCGAGATGATCATGGTGACGATCACTGCGACCACTGTTCGAAGCGTTGGTAGAAGCTTAAGAGCTTCCATTCTGCTTGCTTAGTCTCGAAGAAAAAGTCAGTCAGGCTGCGTTTGTTGCTTGGTTCATTCGTGTTCATATAAATCGAAGGTGGTTGCAGGCTATATTAAGTTTAAAGTAGGTTTAAGATGTTTGTGACCAGGCGGTTGATTTTTCTTCTGATAGTGCCTTGGCTGTTTTTTGCTACCTCCGGGGTAGCGCAGATCGTCGGTAGCCGGTTCGATTATACCGTCAAACGTGGAGATACGTTGCTTGGTATTGGAGCGCGTTTTGGCGTTGATGCAAGACTCTTGGCGCGGGAAAACGGGATCGATTTCAATGCCCGTTTAGCCATCGGCCAGATTCTGAAGGTGGACAACCGTCACCTGGTCCCGCAGAGACGTCAGGACGGTATCCTGATCAACATTCCTCAGCGCATGCTCTATCTGTTTCGGGAAGGGCAGTTGGTCGCCTACTACCCGGTAGGGCTAGGCCGACCCTCTTGGCCGACACCCATTGGGCATTTCACTATTAGGAGCAAGGAGATCAACAAGGAGTGGGTGGTCCCGAAGTCGATCCAAGAGGAGATGCGCCGAGAGGGTCAGGTAGTTCGAACTAGGGTTCCACCTGGCCCGGACAATCCCTTAGGGAAGTACTGGATGGGGTTGACTGCGCCTGGTTACGGCATTCACAGTACGCTTAACCCGCTGAGCATCTATCGGTTTAGCAGCCACGGTTGTATTCGCCTGCACCCGGACGATGCCGAGGACCTCTTTTTTCGGGTGAGAGTAAGCGACCGTGTCGAAATCATCTATCAGCCGGTCATCGTGGATCGCGATGCCGAGGGAAAGGTCTTTCTGGAAGCCCACCGGGATGTTTATCATCGCGGCGTCGATGGGTGGCAAGAGTTTCTCCAGGCTGCCTATCGGCTAGAGCCGCTTCCCAAGCTCGATTGGGTACGGGCTACCTTAAGCTTGAAGCATACGGAAGGGATTGCCAGACGCATCGATCGGATAGAACTTGAACATCAATCGGAGGAGGAACATGATCAATCGGCGTCGGTTTCTCAAGTTTGGTCTAGGGGCAGGGACCGCTCTGGCCGCTGCCCCCGCCTGGGCATTTGCGCCCACGCGCAGCCTCAATCTGCTCAACCTGCACACGGGGGAGTCCCTACGCATCGTATACTGGTTTAACGGGCGATACCTCTCGGATGCCCTGGCGAAAATCAATTATCTGTTACGCGATCATCGAAGCGGCGAGACATTCCCGATGCATGCACGCTTGTTCGACTTACTGTATGTCCTGACGAGAAAGCTAGAGACGACCAAGCCTATTGAAGTGGTTTCCGGCTATCGTTCTCAAGCGACTAATGCTTGGTTAGCTGCGCATTCTGATCAAGTGGTTCAAAACAGCCTGCACACTGTCGGGATGGCGGTGGATTTTCGCCTGCCGGGGCGAAATTTAGCGGATCTCTACCGAGCAGCGTTGAACCTTAGAGCTGGAGGTGTTGGGTATTATCCGGTCTCCAACTTTGTGCATGTGGACGTCGGGCGGGTTAGAACTTGGTTTGGAAGCTAGTTTGCGCAAAAAATTGACTTCGGTGTTGAACTTTTCTGATAAACTTTAGGTCTATTGGGTGGCCGATAGGGGGCGATCTGGATTCGACGCGGATCGCAAAACCTAAGGTGCATGTCGAGGTGCAGGAACCCTCGTAAAACCTCTGCAATCGCAATAGTTGCCAACGACGACAACTACTACGCACTCGCTGCCTAAAACCCAGTCGGGTGCCATCTGACCGGAGCCGTGCTTGTGCGTCCGGGTTTCAGGTGTCATCGCTCACAAGCTCGCGGGAAGGCGAGTCCGGCGCTGACCCGCTAAAACTTATCCGGAATCGCCGGTTGTATTCCCTGCCGTTTGGGCGGCAACCGGTTAAATCAATAGAACGGCTAAGCATGTAGAGCCAAGGGCGGAGGATTCGCGGACGGGGGTTCGATTCCCCCCGCCTCCACCAATTTCAATTGATATCCGATATCTGATCACTTGATGTCTCCCAGCCAGCTACGTAGTCTCTCCGCGGCGATTGCCACTACCTTGGCATAGGTTGCCAAAGCTCCCTGTACGGAAGCTGAGGGGGTAACCTGATCGAAACTGAACAGGCGCGCTGCGACTAAGTCGCCTTGAGTTGCTTCAGCCCAAAAACGCAGCACGATCCGACTGCAGCTGGGAGTATCGAATACCTGCTCGAAGTCGAGCAGGTAAACGCGCAGGCGGTAAAAAGGGGAGGAAGGCGTTGCAAAACTATGCGCCAGGAGCAGAGGGGGCGGAGCGATCCAGCGATGATGGGCATAAAAGCGGACGCGGGTGGGGTCTTGGTATAGCAGCCGGTAGCGCAGGCGGACGTCTTGTAACCACGGCGGCGCTGTCACGGTTACGTGGATTCCTCCGATCGATGCTGCGGAGGGTGGACCAAAATCATGTAGTGCCGGTGGCTGGCGCGGTGTGAGGCTGCACGCCGACAAGGCGAGGACTAAGCAGAGCGCAGGTGACGGGGTAGGGGGCTTTTTCATCGCCTGCGTTCTCGATAGCCGGGTTCCCCCGGACCAGGTTCGGGCAGGGGTGGCCCAAGCAGAATCGTCCGCGGATCCTGTTCGAGGCGTTCGCTTAAGTGTTTCATGCTCAGAGAGACTGCCTGCATATCCTCAAGCAACGCGTGGAGGCGCGGTAAAGTGTGGCGATCGAGGGTCGCGCCGAGATGTGTGCCGGTGGCCAACAGATTCTCTGTTTCTTTGAGGATGGGACTGACTTGCTGGTTCAAATCGGCCAAAGCCCTTTGGGCGGAGGCCGAGACCTTCGGCACTTCGGATAGGGCGCGCGCCATCTCTCTTTCCAGCTGGACTAAGCCGGCGCTGGCAGCTTCTAGGTCTTTAAGGATGCGGTTTAAGTGTCTGCGATTGTCGTCGCCGAACACTTCGTTGAGGCGCATGGTCAAGCGCTGCAACTCTCCCATCAAGTCCTGACCGGTACCGGCTAGCTGTTCGAACAAGGAAGGGTGCATGGGAATGACAGCTGGCGCCTCAGGACGGGTGGAAAGACGTTTGGCACTGCCTGGAGTGTTGTCCAGTTCGATTTGCGCCAGCCCGGTGAGCGGCTGGACCCGCAGCCTGGCGTAGGTGTGATCGGTTACCGGAAAACCGCGGTTGATCTGGATGGATACGCGGATGGTTTCGATATCTTCAGGGGCGACCTCGATGCGAGTCACTTTACCGATCTCCACGCCGCGATAAAAGACTGTCGATTCCGGCCGCAAGCCGGAAACCGGGTAGCGGCTGACGACCACATAGGAATCGTATTCGGCGCCGACGTTTCCCAGCCAGAGGCCGATCGCTACGGCGGCAAGCGAAAGCCCCACCACGAATAGACCGGCTAGCATGGCATGGGCCTCCCTACCCATGGGCCGGCTCCCCTAGAATACGCTGGGCGCGCTTACCGTGCAGGAAGCGGCGGGCAAAGGGATGCTCGCAGGCCATGACGGTGGCCAGGTCACCATAGGCGATGAGGCGATGGTCGGCGAGCAGGGCGATCTTGGTGCAGATGTCTTTCAATACGTGCAGGTCATGGGTGATCATGACGACGGTAAAGGAGAGCTTGCGGTGGAGTTCGCTCAGGAGGTTGACGAATTCCTCACTCAGCACCGGATCAAGCCCGGAAGTCGGTTCATCCAAGAACAGCAGCTCCGGTTCTAACACCAGGGCGCGTGCCAGAGCGGCACGGCGGACCATACCGCCGGATAGCTCAGCCGGGCGAAGCCGTGCGTGTTCAGCGGTAAGCCCAACCATAGCCAGTTTCTGCCCTACCAGTTGCTGGATCAACTCCTCGTCCAGGCAACGCAGCTCCCGTAAAGGAAAGGCGATGTTGTCGTAAACGCTTAGAGCGCTGAACAAGGCGCCGTTTTGAAACAGCACACCGCAGCGGTTGCGCAGCTCCTGGCGACGCGCCTCGGGCAGTTCCAGCAAAGGTTCGCCAAATAAGTAGACCTTTCCTTGGGTGGGGATCCTAAGCGCGATCATCTCCTGCATGAGCACGGTTTTGCCGCTGCCAGAGGCACCTACCAATCCGAGGATTTTGCCATGTCGGAGAGTCAGGCTGATATCTTCGTGGACGATCAGGTCGCCGAAGCGGGTAGAGACGTGTTCCAGCCGGATGACCTCGGTCATGGCATTCCCACGCCGCGGAACAGGACGGCAAAAACGGCGTCTGTCAGGATCACTAAGGTGATCGAGGCGACCACTGAATTGGTCGTCTCGTGACCTAAGCTTTCAGTGTCCGGTTTGATGCGTAAGCCAAAGTGGCAGGCGACTAGGGCGATGAGCAGACCGAACACGGCTGCTTTGCCGACCCCGATCAGATAATTGACCACCGGCACAGCGCTGGGCAGTTTATGGACGAACTGGAGCAGGCCGATGTCCAGCTCCAGGCGTGCCGCCAGCGCTCCACCTAGCAATGCAACAGCGTCGGTCCATACCACCAGCAGGGGTAAGCCTAGTACCAGAGCGACTACTTTAGGCTGGACGAGGCGCAGGGAACGGGAGATTCCCATCGCTTCCAGCGCATCTAGCTCTTGGGTCAGGCGCATCACGCCCAAGCGTGCAGTCATCGCTGACCCAGAGCGTCCTGCTACCAGGATCGCTGCCAGTAGGGGGCCAAGTTCGCGGATAATGCTCATCCCTAAGATGTCGACGATATAGATCTGTGCTCCCAGCGCTTGAAGCTGCAAAGACGAAAGGTAGCTGACGACGATACCGATGAGAAATCCTACCAATGCGGTGATGGCCAGCGCCCTTCCCCCTGTTTCGTGAATGTGGGCGGAAATCTCGCGCCAGGGAATCTGCGCAGGGTGAATCAGGACATAAAGAAAATCGAGGACAATCTGTCCCAACAGGGCGGTAGCACCTTTTAGGTGCGCGTATAGGGAGTGGATCCCCCGGCTGGCGAGTAGGCTCAAAGAAGACTTAGGAGGCGGTGGAGGTAGGGGAATGGTGGCCTGTTGCCAATACTCGATGGCTCGCAGCTGTAGCGGGGTTGCCTTAAGCTTTTCCGGTAGACGGCCGCCAAAGGTCCGCCACAGCAAATAAGCACCGGCACTGTCTAAGGCAGTAACTGGGCGAAGATCCCATGCCCAATTGCCGGCGGCGGTCATCCGGCGCAAGCGCCGTAGTAGATTTGGCGCTAAGGTCAAACCCCTTAGGTTCCAGCAGCCTTCGAGCACTATTGTCTTAACCCCTGGCTCGTCTGTGATAGTCAGGCGCGGGACTTTATCTGGAGACCAGGTCGGCACGTTATGGTCTTGATTTAAGGTCATTATATCTCTGTCGCCGCAACCGCTAGCTTGCCGTAGAAAGCGCGCAGGCAGTTGTGTTAGGCTTAAAAATTATACGTGACTTAAGTGGCATGTTAGTACCTGGCAGAGATACCTCTAACGTAAACCGAGTCAGAGTCCGGGCGCCGGCGCGGCTGCATCTTGGGTTTCTGGATTTAGGCGGTCATTTAGGTCGACGCTACGGCAGCATTGGGGTTACGTTGGAGGCGATTGCCACTGAGATCGAGGTGAGGTCAGCTAAGTCCTTGGTGATCACTGGGCAAAGTACCGAACGCGCGGTGAGAACTATCCAAGACTTGCTTAGACGGCTGCAATTGCCTGAACAGGTGCATATTCATATCGCTACCCAGATTCCGCCGCATTGTGGCCTAGGTTCCGGGACGCAGCTGGCGTTAGGGGTGGGGACTGCGTTGGCGCGTTTTTGGGAGTACGCGCTGGATGTGCGCCGAATTGCTCAGCTGAGCGGGCGAGGAAAACGTTCTGGGATCGGCATTGCTGCCTTTGAAGGAGGGGGGTTCATCGTAGATGGAGGGCGCGCTGAGGCAACTTCAACGCCTCCGGTGATCGCGCGTCTGCCGGTACCGGAAGGGTGGCGGTGGCTATTGATTTTTGATCGGCGTTTTCAAGGGCTATCTGGGCAACGGGAAATGCAGGCCTTTCAGCAGTTACCTCAGTTTCCTCGCGCAACTGCAGCAGAGCTGTGTTATCAGCTTGTGATTCGGGGACTGCCGGCGCTGGCTGAAGCTCGGTTTGAGGATTTCTGTGCTTACTTGGCCGAAATCCAGCGGGCGAATGGGGAATATTTCATCCCTGCTCAGGGGGGGCGGTATGCCAGCCGGGAAGTCGCGAGCGTGCTCAGCTGGCTCGAAAGTCAAGGCTGGATCGGGTTGGGCCAGAGCTCCTGGGGTCCGACCGGATTCTGCTTGCTGCCTGATCCTGAGACTGCCGAGCAAGTGGAGAGAATGCTTAAGGCCAGGTTCGCAGAGCGCTCTGGGTTGCACTTTAAAGTGGTACGGTCTCGCAATCAGGGCGCTGAGATCCTTTAGAGGATGAGTGCTCCTTTCCTGATCATCGCTAACTCAGCGCGGATGCTGGTGCAGTCAGCTAAGCGCGGAGGATTTAAGCCAGTCGCTTTAGATTTATTCGGCGATTTGGATACTTGCTCGGCCTGCTTGGCCTGGTATCAGGTGCCGAGCCGGGACGGCCGCTTGGATCCAGAGGCGCTTTGGGAGAGGATTCAAACCGTTTTAGCCCAGCACCGACTGCAGTGTTGGCTGTATGGAAGTGGCTTGGATGCTTTTCCGGATCTGATCGAGCAGCTTGCTCGCCGTTGCCCTCTGGTTGGCAATTGGGCACAGGCTGTACGAATCTGCATCGATCCTAGGAAATTTTTCCCCTTACTCGACTCCTTGGAAATTCCATACCCGGAGATTTCCTGGGTTGCGCCTGCTGAGATTGGATCCGGCTGGCTGATTAAGCGGGGTGGGGAAGGAGGGCGCGGGGTCAGCATCTATCAGGGGGAACGTAGCAGCGGGTATTATCAGCGCCGCCTGCCTGGAAAAGTATATACGCTGGCCTTTCTCGCCGCGCGAGGAAAAGTGTGGTGGTATGGATTTAACACTCTCTATCAGACCGATTATAATGCGCGCTGTCCGTTTTTGTTTGCCGGGGCAATCAATCGCGCGCGCTTGCCTGCTTGGGTGGCAAAAGCGGTTATCGACTATGCTCGCCGCTTAAGCCGAGCGCTCGACTTGCGCGGGATGAACGGGTTGGATTTTATGCTCGACGGTGCTATCCCTAAGGTACTAGAACTTAATCCTCGCCCTGGCGCAGCGCTTGGACTTTGGGATGCCGCCTGGCCGCTTGGGCTTTTGGCAGCGCAGGTGCGGCTCTGTCGCGGCGAGCACGTGGCAGGGTTTGTGCCGGTGCCGGTAACAGGCTTTAGGATCGTGTTTGCGCGGCGTACGTTGATGATCCCACTGGATTGGCGATGGCCTACCTGGTGTGCCGATTTGACCCCGCCTGGGGCAGTGGTTGCTGCAGGAGCACCGGTGTGTAGCGTGACTACCTGTGGCCGTTCGATCGCGAAGGTAGAGGCCTTGCTTGAAGCGCGGGCGCTTTGGATCAGCAAGCATTTAAATCAGCTGGGTGGAGAAAATGACACAAGCAAGATCGATTCATCGGATGACTCTTCCGTTGGTAGAGGCGCTAGTGGAAGATGCTGACAGGCTGCGGTTAAAAGTGGTGCGGCTAGCCAATGGTGTAAGGTTAGTAGATGCCGGCATCGAAGCAGTAGGAGGATTGGAAGCAGGGCGTCGAATTGCCGAGATTTGCATGGGTGGGATGGGAACGGTCACCCTGACCCACAGCGCGATTACCCCAGACTGGCCGCTTAGGGTCAACGTCTATACCCAAGATCCAGTGCTTTCCTGTTTAGGCAGTCAGTATGCTGGCTTAAGCCTCTCTCACGGCACAGGCAAGGGGGCATCCCATGCCTTGGGCTCGGGGCCAGCGCGGGCTTTGTGCGCTAAAGAGGCCTTGTTTAAGGAGCTTAATTACCAGGACCAGGCGGATGCAACCGTGCTGGTCATGGAAGTAGATAAGCAGCCGCCGCTTGAGTTGCTCGAACGGATCGCTTCCGACTGCAAGATCAAACCCAGCGCTTTGACCGTTATCCTAACGCCTACCCAAAGTTTGGCGGGCAGCTTACAGGTGGTGGCGCGGGTGTTGGAGGTGGCGATGCACAAGGCTCATGCACTTGGTTTTCCGCTGGAACATATTCTCGATGGGTTTGGCAGCGCTCCAGTCCCGCCGCCGTCACCGGATTTTGTCACCGCGATGGGGCGCACTAACGATGCGATTCTGTTTGCTGGCCAGGTGCACCTGTTCGTCAAAGGTTCTAACGAACAGGCTGAGCAATTGGCACGGAAGCTACCCAGTTCTACTTCACGCGATTACGGCAAGCCATTCGCTCAAGTCTTTAAAGATTACGGCTACGATTTCTTCAAGATCGACCCGATGTTGTTTAGTCCTGCCAGCGTGATCGTCACCGCACTGGATTCTGGTTTAAGCTTTCGCGCAGGTTGCCTAGACGAGGCGCTTTTAGCTCGTTCGTTCGAAGCATGAGGCGGGTTGCGATCGTCACCGACGATCCTGGTTGGCATGGGGCGCAGCTCAAAGAGGCCTTGGCTGAACAGGGTTTTGAAACGGTCTATGTTTCCCTAGCTCAGGGGCGGTTGGAGGCAGTCCCGGGGCGACCGCCGGTAGTGTTTCCTGGGTTTGAGACCGAACTTCCGGCCGGCGTATTCGTGCGCGGGATCAGCGGGGGTTCCCTGGAGCAGCTTATCCTGCGCCTGGATCTTCTCCATGGATTAGAGTCCTGCGGGATTAAAGTCTACAATCCACCGCGAGCGATCGAACAAAGCGTGGATAAGGGGATGACCAGCGTACTTCTGGCCCAAGCTGGGATTCCTACCCCGCCGACTTGGGTGACGCCGGATCCAGTCGAGGCGATCTCGATTGCTCAGGCGGAATTGCAGCGTGGCCATCGGGTAGTAAGCAAACCTCTGTTTGGCTCCCAAGGAGAAGGAGTGGAGCTCCATGCCGATCTGGAGTCTTTGCGTGCCTTAAATCCTGCAGGTGGGGTATATTATTTACAGCGTTATGTTGGCCGGAATCCGGCTTGGGACTGGCGGGTATTCGTCATTGCCGGCCAAGCGGTGGCAGCGATGATCCGTCGTGGTGCAAGCTGGCGCACCAATGTGGCGCAAGGAGGATTGCCGGAAGCTACTAGCTTGAATAAGCTTTTGATTCGCTTGGCCCAAGATTCGGCATATGCATTGCGTTTGAATTACGCCGGGGTAGACATCGTCCAGGACGAGCAAGGTCGCCATTGGGTGCTGGAGGTCAACGGGATTCCAGCTTGGAAGGGGTTGCAGAGCGTGTGCGGTTTAGACATTACGCGCTTGTTGGTGAAGGATTTTTTAACCTATTGCGGACTGGCGCCTTGATGCTGCAGCGGGAAGTTTTGCAACAGGCTTACCTTGAAGCCTGCGCCTTGGATGTGAAGGCCTTTAAGCCGGGTAATGTCAGCGTATATTCTAGTGGTCACGGGATGTGCGCTGACGACTTCTACCTCAGCGCACAAGCGAGCGCCCCGTGGGTATGCGATCCTGCTCTCTCTTTAGGGGAACGCATCTACCGAGCAGTTGAGGCCAGCTACCAGGCAGTGGGATGCAACACTAACCTAGGCATCGTGCTTTTGGCGGCGCCTTTGATCCAGGCGGTACAGAAAGTCAGCGTAAGTCCTTTGCGTGAGCGTTTGAAGCGTATCTTGGTTGGTTCTTCTCGAGAAGATGCCGCTTGGGTATATCAGGCAATCTGCCTTGCTAACCCTGGTGGATTAGGCCAGGTAGAGGTTGAAGACGTTCGCCGGCTGCCGTCGGTAACCTTGCTCGAGGCGATGCGGTTAGCTAAAGATTACGACCGCATCGCTTTTAACTATGCTTTTTCTTATCGAGATATTTATGAATTGGCAATTCCCAGTTATCATGATGCGGTTTCTCGATGGGGGGATGAACGCCTAGCAGCCGTTGCGACGTTTGTGGCATTATTGCGCCGCATCCCAGATACCCATGTCGAACGCAAGTTTGGCCAACGTTATACTGGAATGATTCAAACTTGGATGAGCTGGTTAGAACAGGAGTTGTCGAAAATCACTGACCTTGAACAGATTCTGCCGCAGATTAGGAAAGTAGATGCAGAGTTCAAGTTCATGGGCATCAATCCTGGCACTACAGCTGATCTAACGGTCGCGACCTTGTTGGCTGTACGCTTGGAGAAACTAGCGTCTTTGAAGTGTGCTGAGGAGGGGTCGGAGCAAATGGGAAGCCAGGGTTTCTTGATGCTCGATTGGGGGGAGCAAACATGTCGTTAATTGGAAAAATTTTGTCGCTATTTTCATCATCAACCAAAGAGGAAACAACAGGAATGGCAAAGATCAATAAAATGCTAATCGGTGAATCTTTGAAGGGTGAAGGCAACGAGGTAGCGCATATTGACCTAATCATTGGCCCCCGTGGTAGTGCTGCCGAAACCGCGTTTGCCAATTGTTTGACCAATAACAAGTCAGGTCATAGCGCACTCCTTGCTGTGGTAGCTCCAAATCTGATGTGCAAGCCGGCAACGGTGATGTTCAATAAGGTGACGATTAAAAATGCTAAGCAGGCAACTCAGATGTTTGGCCCTGCCCAGCGAGGCGTCGCGATGGCGGTGACGGAATGTGTTCGAGACGGCACCATTCCAATGGAGGAGGCCGATGACCTGTTTATCTGCGTTGGAGTGTTCATTCATTGGCTGGCAGAAGACGATGCCAAGATCCAAGATTACAACTATGAAGCTACCAAAGAAGCAATCAAAAATGCGGTAGCAGGCAGGCCGTCGCCGGCAGAGGTGGTGGAAAAAGCCAGAACTACCCATCATCCATTTGCTGCGCACGACTGATTGAAGAAGATTACCCAACGAGGATAAAGTCGCCGTTTCAAGGTTGTGTAAACGGCGGCTTTTTATTTGAGAGTCAAAGCCGGATGCGGCCGTAATGGATGGCACTGGCTACCAGTGCCCGACGGATGCCAAACTTTTTTAAGCGCAGTAAATCTTGCTGGTGGCGGATGCCGCCTGCGGCGATCCAGTTCGTGTTGGGATAGCGTTTGGTAAAAGTGCGTAGCCTCGCCCAATCTGGACCGGATTGGCTGCCAACTTTGGCTAGTGTCATTAGGATGACTAGCGGTGGCCACCATTCTGACGCTTCTAACAGATCTTGGGGACCGAGAAAATCGGTAGCGCTAAAGTCCAAAGACAAGATCCAAGAACCCTTTAGCGTTGCCAGAGCATGCTTCCAACCTGGGCCGAGCGATTCACTTCCGATCACAGGTGTGATACGAGAAGTTGAGTGGATGGGTGGCCAACCGCGGTCGACCCAAAGATGCAGATGAGGGAAAGCCTGGTGAATGCGCTCTATAATTATACCGTTATCTCCTGTTTGCAAAATAGCATCCAAATCCGCAACATACAAAGTGCAAAACGAAACTATCTGCCAAAAAGCAGAAACTACCCGAATAGGATCGCTACCCTGACACAAAGGAGTACTCAAAGGGCGATAACACTCACGTTGGCCACGAATCGCCATGACTGCTTGGCTATGGCGTAGATCTATTACGGGGATCAGTTCCATCATCAATGAAGATCTTAATATTTGAATATTTTACCGGTGGAGGGCTAGCGACAGAACCATTGCCTACCAATTTGCTTCCCACCGGAGAAGCCATGGTAAACGCCCAGCTCAACGATCTAGCTGGAAAACCGGTTAAAGTGCTGCGCGATCGACGCTTACCTCCGCCCGCTGCTTTTAGAAAACACCAAAGAGCAGAACTCATCGCAATAAGTGATAATAGGGCAGAGGATTTTGATTCAAATTGGCGGACCGCTTTAAGCTGGGCAGATGCAGTTTGGGTGACTGCACCGGAAACTATATTAGTGCCTCTGAGTGTGCAAGTCCTCGCTGCTGGTAAAAAGCTGCTTGGATCTCACCCACAAGCTGTGGCATTAGCAGGCGATAAACTAGCTACTTTACACGCGTTGACCTTAGCTGGAGTAGCGTGTGTCCCAGCCTGGCAACTGGCTGATTTTACTGGTCAAGTACCGCCCCCATGGGTAGTCAAACCTCGAGATGGAGTCGGGTGCGAAGGCGTAGCCTTAATAGAAAACTGTTCTGACTTAGAGGCTTTTCCTAGGGATTGGCTGCTTCAGCCGTTTATCGCCGGTGAGCCTATAAGCCTAAGTGCCATATTTGCGGCTGAGAAGGCAGTCCTTCTAAGCGCTAACCGACAAAGAGTTAGGGAAGAAAACAGTCGATTTCATCTTCTCGGCTGTGAAGTCAATGCGTTTCCTAATTTTGACTATAGGTGGCAAGAAGTGTGTTCTCAGATTGCTTATGTCATTCCTGGATTATGGGGATATGCAGGGATAGATTTGATATTAACTGAAAACGGAGCGTTCGTATTGGAAGTCAATCCACGCCTGACTTTGTCCTATGCCGGACTTAGTCGAGCTTTAGGAGAACCTATTGGCAGTTGGATTGTAGATTTTGCTGAGGGAAAAATCTCGCTGGAGGAAATTGCCTACCGGCGTGGTAAGCTCATCGGTCAGTCAGTCTGGGTGAGCGCATGACTTTTTATGTGGGATGGGATCTAGGCGGAGCACATCTGAAAGCAGCCTTAGTCCAGGCAGGGCGGGTGAAGGCTGTCTGGCAGATAGCCTGCCCACTGTGGCGGGGGTTAGATTACCTTGATCAAGCAATAACTTCTGTCCTTAAAGATCTGCCTGGTCATTGTATTCATGGACTGACCATGACCGGGGAAATGGTCGATTTGTTCGATAATCGGAGCGTGGGGGTGCGTATTTTGCTGGATGCGTTCTCTGCCAAAGTTGGAGGGAATATTTTTTTATTCGTTTCCGGAAAATTTATACCGTTATCTGTTTTCCTCAAAAAACCCAAACCCCAAAAACTAGCCTCAAACAACTGGCAAATCACAAAACAATACCTAACAACCAAAGAAAAAACCGCCCTCTGCATAGATATTGGTAGCACCACTTGCGATCTAATACCAATCAACGAAGGAAAAATAAATTACCGAGGTCATAACGATCATACTCGATTACAATACAGTGAATTACTATATATGGGCGTCGTTCGCACGCCGCTGCTGGTGCTTGCCAAAGCAGTACCATTTAACGGCAAATGGGTACCGCTAATAGCAGAACACTTCGCGACAACCGGAGATGTCTATCGAATTTTAAGTTTGCTGCCAGACTATGCAGATCAAGCTGAAACGACCGATGGTAAACCCAAAACTAAAGCGGCAAGCATGCAACGCCTAGCGCGCATGATCGGCTTAGATAAAGAAGCAGCGCCAGAAGACGCTTGGCACAAGCTAGCTAAATATTTCTATGAAATCCAACTCCAACATCTCACTAGAGCTTGCCTATACCAGCTGTCCCGAAGATTTCCTAGACAACCAACATTAATCGGCGCAGGGGTAGGGCGTTTTCTAGTAAAAACCGTCGCCCAACGTCTCGAATTGCTATATCAAGACTTCGGAAACTATCTCCTCGAGGATTGCCCAAAATCACAATTTTCAGCAGCCGATTGCGCTCCTGCTGTCGCTTTAGCGTGCTTGCTAGAAACTCATCTAGAAACCGTAGCTTAAAAAGATCAACTACTGTTTTACTCATGAGTCTACCTGATTTAATCGCTGAGCTTCCATATCCCCAGGACAGCGCTGTCCTATTTTCCGAATGGTCACAGGAGCCTTGGGCAATGTTTCTCGACAGCGGCTATCCCTACAGCACTCATGGCCGCTATGACATTATCACTGCTCGGCCATCAGCCACCTTAATCACCCGAGGAAATCTCACAGAGATCCGCACTGAAAACAACGTCCAACTATCCAGAGAAGATCCATTTTTCCTGCTTAAAAGCATCTTGGCAGACAAGAGTCCTCCTAAACTATCTGCCTACGGCTTGCCCTTCTGTGGCGGTGCAGTGGGCTATTTCGGTTATGATCTTGCTCGGCGCTTAGAAAAACTGCCTAGAATCGAGCAGGAGCTAGAAAACATTCCAGATGCAGCCATCGGGATCTACGATTGGGCGGTAATTATAGATCACTGGCAAAAGCAAGCTTTTCTAGTAGCTCGCCCAACTCCACACACCCTTCAGTTATGGCCAAAGCTCCTAGAAAAATTTCGAAATCCGAAGCTTCGTATCAAAAGCAGCTTTTACCTCCATACCCCTATTCGATCCAATTTGACCTTCGAAGCCTACGCAAAAGCATTTGACAAGATTCAGTACTACATTCGCGAAGGAGATTGCTACCAAGTCAATTTTGCTCAACATTTCGAAGCAATCGCCTCCGGTGACCCATGGTGGGTTTATTTAGAGCTTAGGCAGCAAAACCCAGCGCCTTTCAGCGGGTTCTTGCGTTTTCCCAAATTTAGTGTGCTTAGTTCCTCCCCTGAGCGCTTTTTACGAGTGTGCCAGGGGCAGGTCGAGACTAAGCCGATTAAGGGTACTCGGCCACGATGTTTAAACCCGGAAGAGGATCTGTTTCAGGCCCAGGCTCTAGCTGAAAGCTCAAAAGATCGAGCGGAAAATCTGATGATTGTCGATTTGCTACGCAACGACCTTAGTAAGACCTGCAAGCTAGGCTCGGTCAAGGTATCAAAGCTGTTTGCAGTAGAAAGCTTTGCTACTGTTCATCATCTAGTAAGCACTGTGGTAGGTGCATTGAAAGATAACTATCACAGCCTAGACCTGCTGCGTGGCTGTTTCCCAGGTGGCTCCATTACTGGCGCGCCTAAGATCCGGGCGATGGAGATTATCGAAGAATTGGAGCCAATTCGACGCGGTGTTTATTGCGGTGCCATCGGCTACATCGGTTTCGATGGTAACATGGATATGAATATCGCTATCCGTACCTTAGTGCATTCTTGTACTGACAGACGCATTCACTTTTGGGCCGGTGGTGGGATTGTTGCTGATTCAGACCCAAAGCAAGAATACCAGGAAAGTTTTGACAAGGCGGCAGCATTGATTCAGGTGTTGTCTCAGTTTCTCATCGCTTCAGCCGACCATGTGGGTAGTTAAAATAGGAGGGAGCTTAGGGGAGGACGTAAGCCTCAAGCGATGGCTTTGGAATTTAGCTGAATATGGGGGAGAAAAGATCGTCATCGTTCCTGGGGGAGGACGATTTGCAGACCAAACTTTGGAATTGCAAAGGCATTGGAAGATTGAGGATCGCATCGCTCATCGTATGGCCATACTAGCAATGCATCAATACGGCCTGCTTTTCCTCGGCCTAGAGCCAAGATTGAGGCTTGCTCCTACAGAAGAAATTAAGGGAGTGCTAGCCCAAGGCAAGGCAGCAGTGTGGCTGCCTGAAGTTGCCGAATTAGATCGGGATGGTGTGCCAGCAAACTGGTCTGTGACTTCAGACAGCCTGGCGGCTTGGCTAGCTGGAAAGCTTCAGGCCGAACGGCTGATACTGGTGAAGTCCAAATTTCCTGCTAGCCTAGATCCAATCCTACTGCGGGAAGCCGGCATAGTTGATGATGCGTTTCCAGATTGGCTACCGGCGACTGTCAAGCTCGATTGCTTTCACCGCGCTGAATTTGAAAAGTTTAGCGCAAGGTTGCGCGAATCCCGTGTTCCTTAAGTGCTCTGAGGACTGTTTCCCCGATATAAGCTGGATTGCGAACCACGTATAAGCCGCACTGTTCCATCGCATCCATCTTCGCTTTAGCGGTATCATCTTCGCCAGAGATAATGGCCCCCGCGTGTCCCATCCGCCTGCCTGGCGGAGCAGACATACCAGCGACGAAGCCAATCAACGGTTTTTGCATATTGTCCTT
>CAZJKH010000001.1:94866-150228 GCA_964546735.1 uncultured Methylococcales bacterium
GCGGAGCAGACATACCAGCGACGAAGCCAATCAACGGTTTTTGCATATTGTCCTTTTGAGGGCCGCCGATCTCACCGATCATGACTACCGCATCAGTCTCTGGATCCTGCTCGAAAGCTTTGAGCACGGTAACAAAATCGGTTCCGTTCACTGGATCTCCTCCAATGCCAATCGCAGTAGATTGACCCAGCCCCAAGCGGACTAACTGTTTAACCGCCTCGTAGTTGAGCGTACCAGAACGCGACACCACTCCAATTCGACCAGGTCGATAAATATGAGCAGGCATGATGCCTACCTTGCATTCTCCAGGCGTGATGATTCCAGGAGTGTTTGGGCCAATGACCAAGCAATCTCGCCCAACCCGGTAGCGCTGTACCCTGATCATGTCCTGAACGGGAATCCCATCTGTGTACGGCCACTTTGATGCCAGCGTCGATGGCCTCCATGATAGCATCGGCGGCAAATGCTGGCGGGACAAAGATTCCCGAGACATCCGCGCCAGTCTCGCGCACTGTTTCGGCGACTGTATCGAATACCGGTAGCCCAAGATGAGTAGTTCCTCCTTTGCCTGGGGTGACACCGCCGACTACGCAAGTGCCATGCTTGATTGCCTCTTGGGCATGAAAAGAAGCGTGTTGTCCAGTAAAGCCTTGGAAAATGACTCGCGAGTGGCGATTGACAAAAATGCTCATGCGATCCTCTCTTTGACGGTTCGACAGCTTTAGCGGCGGCATCGTCCAGATTAGCCGCCTGGATAAAAGGCAGACCGGATTCGACCAATATTCGGTGACCTTCTTCCACATTGGTTCCAGCCAGACGCACCACACACGGTTTATCAAGTTTTAGATCAACATAAGCTTGGACCAGACCGGTGGCAATCCAGTCGCAGCGGTTGATACCGGCTAAGATATTGACCAGTAACGCTTGGACATTGGCGTCCTCCATCACGATACGGCAAGCGCTCATTACCTTCTCTGGCGAAGCACCACCTCCTATGTCTAAAAAGTTGGCTGGTCGCCCACCATGGAGTGTGATAGCGTCCATGGTGGCCATAGCCAATCCTGCCCCGTTAACGATGCAGCCGATATTGCCATCTAAAGCGATGTAATTTAGGCCGTGCCCAGAGGCTTCCATTTCTTTTGGATCTTCCTCTTCAAGATCGCGCAGCTCATTGATTTCTGGATGCCGATACAGGGCATTGGGGTCGAAGTTGCATTTGGCATCCAGACAGATCAATCGGCGATCGTGGCTGACTAAGCCTAATGGATTAATCTCAATTTGTAAGGCATCCTTGTCGCGGAACAGGCGATAGATTCGCTTCATGATCCGAACCGCTTGCGGCATTAAGTGCTTGTCTCGTAAGCCGATAGCGGTCGCAACTTTGCGGCACTGAAAATCTAACAAGCCAACTGCAGGATCGATAGTTTCCTTGACGATTTTGTCTGGAGACAGTTGAGCGATTTCCTCGATTTCCATTCTTGGATGAGCCATAGCTTGGTACTACATTTTTTAGTTTTTCGGTTAAAATTTTCGATTTTATCAAACAAAAATTGAAAAACTTATGGCAATAGAGCGTACTTTATCGATCATCAAACCAGATGCAGTAGCTAAAAACATCATTGGTGAAATCATCAGCCGTTTTGAAAAGGCAGGTCTTACAATTGCAGGAATGAAAATGCTTCTGTTAACGCAAGAACAGGCAGAAAGCTTTTACTCCGTGCATAAAGATAAACCTTTCTTTCGCGATCTAGTCAAATATATAATTTCTGGCCCTGTCGTCGTACAGGTGCTAGAGGGCGAAAACGCCATTGCTAAAAACCGTGAAATTATGGGAGCTACTGATCCAAAACAGGCTGCACCTGGCACAATTCGCGCCGACTTTGGCACCAGCATAGAAGCCAATGCAGTACACGGTTCTGACAGCCCAGAAAGTGCAGCCTGGGAAATCACCTATTTCTTCAGCGAAAATGAAATCTTTTCTCGCTTCGGCTGATTTATTTGAGCGCTCTAGGCCCATCGATCTGATGGGCCTGAAGCGCCAAGCGTTGGAGGAGCTTTTTCTGCAGCTTGGAGAAAGGCCCTTTCGGGCTCGCCAGATTCTTTCTTGGCTGCATGGCCGTGGGGTGACCGACTTTGAGCTCATGACTGATCTAGGTAAATCCCTACGCGCTAAGTTATGCGAGCTCTCTAAGCTGCATCTGCCGGAAATAAAGATGGTTTTACAATCTAAGGATGAGACCGTTAAATGGCTAATGGCTCTGGAGGATGGTAATCAAATCGAGACGGTTTTCATCCCTGAGGAACAGCGCGGTACTTTATGCGTTTCCTCCCAGGTTGGCTGCGCCCTAAATTGCGCTTTCTGCGCCACTGGGCGCCAGGGTTTTAGCCGAAACTTATCCACTGCTGAGATTATCGGCCAACTCTGGCAAGCTCGTCGTTACCTTGGCGAGGGGCGCATCACCAACGTAGTACTGATGGGTATGGGCGAGCCGCTGCTCAATTTTGAGGCAGTGGTTGACGCTACCGATCTGATGATGGATGATCTAGCTTACGGGCTGGCTAAGCGTCGTGTCACCATAAGTACCGCAGGTTTAGTGCCAGCTATCGATCGCCTAGCACATGTTTCCGAGGCAAGCCTTGCCGTGTCTCTCCATGCGACCACAGATGAATTGCGTAACCAACTAGTGCCAATCAATCGCAAATATCCGTTATCGGATCTCATCGCTGCCTGCCGGCGCTTTATTAATTCCGATAAACAACGAGGACGTAAAATCACCTTCGAGTATGTAATGCTCGACGGAGTAAACGACTCGGAGGTAGATGCTAAACGCTTAGTCAAACTCTTAAGCCAAATTCCTTCCAAGATTAATTTGATTCCTTTCAATCGCTTCCAAGGCGTCTCGTTCAATCGTTCTACCCCAGAGGCGATTGAGCGCTTTAAGACGATCCTTAAAAACGCGGGGTTTCTTGCAACAGTCAGACGTCCGCGGGGAGAGGATATCGACGCTGCCTGTGGACAATTGGTAGGAAAAGTTCAAGCTCGCAGGCGGGTTAGACCTTCCCTAAAGGGAGAATAAGTAGGTGGCATGGACAAAACCACTCCCGGTGGCGTTATGGATCGTTGTGCTTCTCTCAGCCTGTGCGGGCAAACAATTCAATACGCCGACACACAAGCTATCTCAGACTTATGCTGAGAAAGGGGCGGCCTACTTAGCAGAAGGCAATCTAGAGGTCGCCGCTTCAGATCTTAAAAAGAGCTTAGCACTGGATCCAAACAATGCCACTGCCCATGGTACCCTCGCTTTAGTGTATGAACAGCTAGAGATGTTAGATCTAGCTGCCAAACACTACCGGCGTGCGGTGGCGCTGAAACCAGATGACCCGGGCATTGTGGGTAATTTCGGTAGATTCCTATGTCATCATGGGCGCGCCGAGGAGGGACTCAAGCTCCTTAAGCAGGCTGCGGCAGATAAGCTTTACCCAAAGCGCTGGATCCCTCTGACGAATGCCGGAGAATGCGCTTTCGGGGTAGGGCGATATGAGGAAGCTGAGCAATATCTGCGCGAAGCGTTAAAACTTGACCCCGATAATGCGCTTGCCTTGAAAGCCATGGCCCTGCTCATGCTAGCAAAACAAGAGTATCTAAAAGCCCGTGCTTTTCTCCAACGTTACGAAGCCACGCATGAGCTCACTGCGGAAACCCTAGAGCTGGGATTTAAGATCGAATCTGCCTTAGGCGATTCCAAAGCAGCAGATGCCTATCGTAAACGTTTGACAGCCCTCAAGATGAGACAGTAAAAGACATGATGAAACTTCAAGCCGTACGTGGCATGCACGATATTCTGCCCGAGGATACCTCGCTTTGGCGACAGGTAGAATCTATCCTGGCAGATAGTCTCAAAAAGTATGGCTATCAGGAGATCCGCCTACCTATTGTGGAAAAAACTGAGCTATTTATGCGCTCCATCGGTGAGGTCACCGACATCGTCGAGAAAGAAATGTATACCTTCGAGGACAGGAGCGGAGAGTCTTTAACTTTACGTCCAGAAGGTACGGCTGGGTGCGTACGAGCCATGATCGAACATGGTCTGCTGCGCAACCAGGTGCACAAGCTATGGTATCAGGGGCCGATGTTTCGCTATGAGCGGCCGCAGAAAGGGCGCTTTCGTCAATTTCATCAATTGGGCGTGGAAGTTTTTGGGTTGCCCGGGCCGGATGTGGATGTCGAACTGATTCTGCTCAATCGGCGCTGGTTCAGGCGACTTGGGGTAGAAGAGAAGCTTGAGCTGCAGATCAATTGTCTGGGTAAGGTTTCCGAACGGTTAGCTTTTCGAGACGATCTCGTGGCTTATTTCAGCAACTTCGAGCAAGCCCTGGACGAGGACAGCTTAAGGCGTCTCAAAACTAACCCACTGCGGATTCTAGATAGTAAGAATCCTGCTATTCAGGAGCTGATTGCAGGCGCTCCAAAGCTACTGGATTATCTAGGCGAGGACTCTCGGGCGCATTTTTACGAGCTTTTGGCCCAGCTTGACGCAGCTGGTGTCAGCTATACTATCAATCCCCGTTTGGTCAGAGGGTTAGATTATTATTGTCTGACCGTATTTGAATGGGTCAGCGGCGAATTAGGGGCACAAGGGGCCGTCTGCGCTGGCGGACGCTACGATACCTTGGTAGAACAGTTGGGAGGGCAGCCAACTCCCGCTGTTGGATGTGCGCTTGGCATGGAACGCCTGCTTGCACTCCTGAAAGAGCCTCCTCCGAAAGAACCGCCTCATCTTTATCTGATCAGAGTCGGAGCGGCTGCTGAGCAAGCAGGGCTCCTTTTGGCAGAATGGTTGCGTGACCGGTTGCCAGACCTTTGCTTGATTGTGCACCTAGGGGGCGGCAGCTTCAAAAGTCAATTCAAAAAGGCAGATAAATCTGGCGCCTGGTACGCTTTAATTCTTGGGGATCTTGAAGCGGCTACAGGCACAGTCAGTTTAAAAGCCCTGCGTGAGCCAGAGATGCAGCGTACTTTATCTCAAGAGCAATTAGTTGAATTTCTCAAGCAACGGTTTTCGATTTAAGAGGAATTTATGGCTACCCATATTCACGAAGAGGAACAAGTCGAGGCATTAAAGCGCTGGTGGAAAGAAAACGGTACCTCGATAATCGCTGGGATCGTCCTAGGAGTTGCTGGAGTCTTTGGCTGGAATGCTTGGCAAAACTATCAGCGGATCCAATCTGAACAGGCTTCAGATTTATATATGCAACTCCAAAATTCTGTTGAGGAGGGCAAATATGAGCTGGCCGAAGGCTTAACCCAGCGTCTAACCAAAGACTTCGATCGGACTGCGTATGCAGATTTTGCCCGTCTGCTGATCGCCAAAGTAGCGGTCGATGAGGGGCGCCTAGAGGCGGCCAAATCCTGGTTGGATGCTGTTGTGAACGGCTCTAGGGATGAGAACCTTCAGCACATTGCGCGGCTGCGCTTAGCGAGAGTATTGCTGTCGGCTGGTAAACCAGAGGAAGGACTAGCGCTTGTCTTAAGCGTCGCCAATCCTGGCCGATTTGCTGGCCAATACGAAGAAGTCAAAGGCGACTTGCACTTTGCGTTGCGGCGATTTCAAGAAGCTAAAGAATCCTATCGTAAAGCGATTGGTTTAGGCCGAGACTATCCTTATTTGCATATGAAGCTGAACGATTTCAGTCAAAACTCGTCTTAATCCACCGCCTAATAATAGGAACAAAGTTTTAGGATGTGGATCTTACCATTTTTGCTATCGGCCTGGTTACTAAGTGGCTGTCAATCGATGGGAGCGACTTTTAGCAACGCCATCTCCAAAAGCCTAGATTGGGTCACCGGAGGAGATGAAAATGCTGATCCACCCCGGCCCCTCATGCCGATCGAGGAGGAAGTTAAGATCCTTACCTTGTGGGATAAAGATGTCGGTGCAGGTGATGGGGGTCACCCTTTGGCGCTGACTGTGGCTTCCGAGGCAGACCGAGTTTATACCGCTGATTATAAAGGCAATGTGGTTGCTTTGAATCTTCACACTGGAGAGCGTATCTGGCAAGTCGACACGGATTTGCCTCTCTCCGCAGGGCCGGCCCTAGGGTCAGATACGATCTTGCTAGGTACCCTAGAAGCTGAAGTAATCGCCCTGGATAAAGATTCCGGCTTGATCCGCTGGAAAACCAAGCTCTCCGGCGAGGTTTTGGCACCGCCAGCGGTGGCTTACGGCATCGTGGTCGTGCATACTGGCGATGAAGCGGTATTTGCTTTATCTGAGGACGATGGCAAGGTGCTTTGGAGCCTTGGACAGCGCGTTGCGCCTCTGTCCTTGCGTGGCTCTGGTGCACCTAGAATTTTGCCGCGCAGCGAGTTGGATACAGAGTCCCTTGCGCTTATTGGCTTTGCCAATGGGCGGATGGCGCTATTTCAGCTCAGCGATGGCAAACTCATCTGGGAGAAACAACTTGCAAATACCTCTGGGGTCTCGGAATTAGAGCAGGTGGTAGATATCGATTCTACCCCTGCAGTTCAGCATCGCATGTTTTATGTGACTGCCTTTTACGGCGGTGTGATGGCAGCTTCACTGTTAGACGGCGAACGTATTTGGCATAGATCGATCCTCGCTAAAGGAGACCCTCAGGTTACCTGGCGGCATGTGTTTGTGACCGATGTAAACAGCGATGTGTGGGGTTTGGATGCAGACACCGGACGCGCTTACTGGAAACAAACTGACTTACATCAGCGCCAGCTGACCCAACCTGTGCCTTATGAGGATTGGTTAGCAATTGGGGACTATCAAGGTTATGTTCATTTACTGTCTCAAGAGGATGGCCGCTTAGTAGGGCGCAAGCGGATTTCCCGCAGCCCAATTCGCACAGATCCAGTGGTAGTGGGAGATATTTTGCTTGTCCTTTCAAGCGCCGGCGAGCTTTCCGCCTTGAAGGTTGAAAAATGAATGCCAATCTTCCTGTGATTGCTATCGTAGGTCGCCCTAACGTGGGCAAATCTACCCTGTTCAATCGGTTAACTCGAACGCGCGATGCCTTGGTCGCTGATTATCCCGGCCTGACCCGAGATCGAAAGTATGGACGGGTGAGGACGGAGTCAGGGGATTTTCTGCTCGTTGACACAGGCGGTCTGCCTTATCTTCCTGCATCTAGCGCTGAGGGGAAGTCTTTTCTTGCAGAGGGGATCGAAGGGAAAGTTGTGCGTCAGGTTCGGGAAGCTTTGGAAGAAGCGAGCCAAATCTTATTCTTGGTCGATGCTAAACAAGGGTTAACCGCTGCTGATGAGGAGATTGCCAAGTGGCTGCGCAAGCTTGAAAAACCAATCCTGTTGGTCATCAATAAGATCGATGGTAAAGATCCTCACCTTGCGGTGGCTGAATTCTCAAGCCTAGGATTTAGCCACATGGTGAGCATTTCGGCTGCCCATGGCCGCGGTGTTTCTCGTTTGCTCGAGCAAATTCAGGCAAAGATCTCACCTGTGTGGCTGCCTGAAAAAGAATCTATTCGCGTAGCTGTGGTAGGTCGCCCTAACGTAGGTAAGTCCACCTTGATCAACCGCTTACTAGGAGAAGAACGGGTCATCGTCGCTGATTTGCCCGGCACAACTCGGGACGTGATCGCTGTCCCGTTTGAACGCGATGGCCGCTTTTATACTCTCTTCGATACCGCTGGTATCAGGCGGAAGTCGAGAGTGTTTGAAGCTGTAGAGAAATTCAGCGCCATCCAGGCAATGCAAACGATCGAGAGCGTTCAAGTCGTGATCTTTCTGATCGATGCCAGAGAAGGTGTCACCGATCAGGACGCGCGTCTCATCGGCTATGTCCTGGAAGCCGGCAGATCCCTTGTCATAGGGCTGAATAAGTGGGACGGACTTAGTGCAGAGCAAAAGCAGGCAATCAAAGCTCAACTTGGCGCTAAACTCGCTTTTGCCGAATTTGCGGAAAAAATCCCCATTTCTGCTTTACACGGTACAGGGGTAGGGGAGTTATTCGATCGGATACCGATATTGTACGAGCAGGCTCAGACAGAATTTTCTACCGCCTGGCTAAATGAAGTGCTGAAAGAGGCAGTCGAACGCAGTGCTCCACCGTTTGGGGTTCGTCTCAAGTTTGCTCATCAAGGTGGCAAACACCCGCCTTTGATCGTAATTCATGGTAAAAAAACCCGCGAGCTTCCAGCGTCTTATCGGAGATTTCTTGTTCACCGTTTTTTGCAGGCATCAAGGTTTAAGGGGACACCTATCCGGCTAGAGTTCCGCGAAAGCACCTCACTGGCCTAAAAGCGCCAGCAATTGCTAATTATCCATTAGCTAACATGCGTGCAAGCGTGTTTGGAAAAGCTTGCCGATCATCGGCTTGCTCGGCTTCAAGCAATTGGATCAAACTCTTCCCTTTTTTAAGGAGCTCGCTTTGCCTTTCAGAGAGCGCATGCAAATGCCGCTCTACCGTATTTTCTATTTGCTTAAAGCCAGCTTTAAATCCGCGCTGGATCCCTTGTTTTGCCGCTTTCTCCAGAGACGGCTCAAGCAAGCGGTGGAGTAAGTAGGGCACAAGCCATGCCAGTCCGATCAAAAGCAGGCTATGGACTGCAAAATCTATCCCCAAATAAGATCCTTGGTAAAAGCGAACTACTACCTGATAACCTGCCCAGCCGCTCGCAGCAAGCGGCATCATCATCTTAAGCGCACCGAACAAACGCAATCCAGCCCGCTGGAGGAAATGGCCAGGCGTTGCTAAAGCGTGGCGAAGGTGAAGCTTAACTTGATCGCTTAGGATCATTTTAAGTTCACCGCGTAAAGGGGTTAGCGCGCGGCGGATAGGCTTTGGGCGATACTCACGGGTTTCTGCTTCTAAGATCAACCGCTCAATCGCATCTGCGAGAGATTGCTCTACCCAAGTATCTAACCCTAAGGTTTGGGTCAACTGACTATTCGGTATTCCAAGCAGTTGAATGGCCGCTTGGGACAACAACTCGCTTGACGGCAAAAGTCCCGGTTGCACCGCTTGCACTGCTTCCTGCCAAATCTCCCGCCAGCGCGCGCACAGACTGGAAATCTCGTTTTGCTCCAAGGTCTTGAGCAGCTCGCTGGTGCAGGTAGCAATTTGCTTAAGCCGCAGATGGATATTGCGAGCCCGAAGGCGCTCAACCCCAGATTGACGCGCGAAAGCAGTGAGCAGCTCTTCCAGTTGGCCGAAATCATCTGGCTTGCGTGCTCTAAGTTCCGGTCGGCTATCGCAGCGAAGGACAATGGGATCGTCGAAGCCAGCACCTTTAAGCTGGTGAATGAAATCCTCGATCTGTTCTTCGCAGCCCTCGTCCCAGTGATTCATCACGAATAGGAAGGCCTTCGATAGCCGCTGTTCTATGAACAAGCGCCAGCCGGCATCGTCGCGATAGCGTTCCGGGCTGACGACGTAGATCAAGACATCGAGGTAGGGGAGTAAGGCTAAAACCAACTCGCGGTTTGTGCAATCTAGGCTGTCAATGTCCGGCATGTCAACCCAAACTATTTCGCTTGGCTTTAGATGATGGACGATTTTGACTTTAGTGAGCGGAAGTCCGGGCGGTAGCTGTGAGAGCTCGTAAGAAGTAGGCAAATAAAAGGTTACCTCGCGTGAAGTCGGGCGTTCGATGCCGGTTTGAGCGATGTTCTCTCCCGCTAGGCGGTTGAGCAGGGTGCTCTTACCAACTCCAGTACCGCCGAAAAATGCCGCAATCAGAAGTCGGTTCGGCCCTTTTAACACCTCATCATTTTCCGGCAGATATTTAAGAGATTCAGCTTCCTCTTTAGATATCCAGCCGTCGTCAGCTAAGCGGTTGGCGAAAGCCTCGATTTGCTGGAACAAGTAGAAAAACTCTCTATCCTGGTGGGCGTTGGATTTAAGATGAGAACAATTTAAGTCCATAGGACGGTTCAATCAGTTGGGCTTCTATCTGAGTCAGAGTATCTTGCGGGATGCTAAAACAAACGCCTTCATCCATCTTGGTAGCTAGTTTGGCAATTTCCTCGCCAAGTTGGGTGAGTAAGGCTTTAATCGCTTGGAGTTGAGTTCGCTTGAGATCTGCTGCCACACTTTCTAACACTTTCCCTAATGCGCTTTCGGCTAAAAATGAGGTCAGAGAAAGCATGGTTGGAGCTAGCACGAAATCGTGTGGCCCAATGCCACCGGTATGAAAGATCAGCGCAAGCCCTGCGGCATCCGCGCTAGCCCTGGCTGCGCGCAGCCCATTCAGAGTGACTGGCATCTCTTTTAGACGAAGGTAAAGCCTTTGGGCCGCTTTTTCTACCTGAGGCGCAAACGCCTGATAGTAAGCTTGCATTTGCGCTTCAAAAGACTGAACTAGCCTAGGGTAGGCAGCCTGATAACGGCGCTCTAATGCCTGCCACCAGTAAGCAGTGTTCGGCTGACAGCAGATCTGTTCCCTAATAGAAGCTAGCAGGTGAAGTAGGGCGTGCTCGATACTGCGTCGCAGGATAAGTGTTTCTTGAGTCTCAGTTGGTTTGGGTCGACGGCGCTTAAATAATATTTTGACAGGCCACAGGCAGGCTTTGCGCAATACGGTCATCGGACGCGCTAGACCTGGAATCTCGAATAGAGTCAAAAGCTCCTCCAATGTGCGCTGGAGCATGGCATCTTGCGGATGGTCTAAAAAATCTTTTCGGTAGACTGCCAACGCCTGCTCCAGCGCTTGCTCAACCATCGTTTTAAACTGTTGTTCAGCTTGAAGTTCCGCCCGGATTGGCGCAGTCCACTCATCAAAGTAACGCCACACAAGCGCCTTAGCCGCTTTCGCCTGCAGGCTGCGCCTTTTGGGCGCCTTAGACAAGGCAGAACAGAGAGGCTTAAGGAGAATACTCTCTAGAGAGTAGAAGTTTTCAGGACGTTGGCAATATTCGAGCGTAATCAGCGGCGGACAAGGGTCTTTTCTAAGTTTGCGCCACTTTTCTTCCCATGACTGCAACAGGATTTCCTGAGTGCCTGGGCGAAGCTTATTGAGGCAAACCAAAGTTGGCTGCTTAAGTTCCTCAAGCAGGACCAAAAAGTCCCAAACTGCCTGATCAGCATACTTATCCTTACTGACCACAAACACCAAACAATCAGCTAATGCAGCAACGCGCAGCAGACCTTCTAGGTAGTCCCTAGCACGGAGGGAATCGAAATCCGGCGTATCCCATAGGATACAAGGAGGAAAATTCGGTCGCGCTTGCACTTTGGCCAGCCCGATACAGGCATAGCGGTCGCGGGGTAGATCTTGAATGTCACGGCATTGGAAACCTGGGAAAAATGTCTTCAACCAACTGACTTCGACCTCTTGGAGACAGTTCAAAAAAGCCTGAGGATGAATGGTAAACCCAGCAAGCGGGCTCACGCCTGCTGCTGGTTGGCCCAAAATGAGATTCACTAAACTGCTTTTGCCCGCTTGGGTAGGCCCTAGCACCGCGATCTGTAAGGGTAAATCTAGCTTGGCTGAAAGTTCCTGTTTTTCCAAGACTGCCTGAGCCAAGGATAAAGAGGGGGTAATAGCCGCTAGCTGAGCAGCGTAGGGAGTTTGTTTGGCGCGCGCAAGTAGAGTCTTTTGACGTTGGCTTAAGTGACGAACGAAGTCCAACAGGGACAGTTTAGCAGACATGAGTTCTCAGTGACCGCTAGTAGAAGAGAGCAGAGGCGGAGGTGCCAGAGTCTGTATGAATTGATCTGCTTGGTGGATGGAATGTTCCATCATTTTGATCATCGCAGCGATGTCGGCACTGACGACGACCAGTTCGTTCTGAAGCGCCGCAACTGCCTGAGCATTAAGATTATGTTTCAGGAACAGCACCTGGTCGCGAAAGGTATCTAGCACGGGGTCGATCTTACTTTCAGCTTTATGCATCGCAGCGATAAGCTGGCGGCAGTGGTGTTGGGTTTGCCTGAGTTTCTGACGGCTCTTGTTGCGCAAGGTGCGGTTCCTGTACTGTTCCAATTCCCATTCCCACTCCTCAAACAGCGCCTGAGCGAGATTCTCGATGGTATTGATGTGGTTTCGAACCGCTTCTGCCTTCTGTTCGCAGCGGTCAAACTCGCGTTTCAATTCCCGATAGAATGCGGCCAGGTTACCGTCGAAGTGGATCAAGGCAGTAAATTTTTCCAACGCGCTCTGAAACTGGTCTTTGGTATCCTCTAAACCGCTGCGCGCTTCTTCCACTTTGATAATCAAAAAGTCGCGTTTGTGGGAGCCTACCGCCGACTCGGCTAACCGGTAATAGAGACGTTGCCAGCGCGCTAGAATCGTTTTTCCCAAGCGTTGCAACAAGATTGTTTGACGTTTTGCGGGCAGATTCATTGAGGCTACTTAGCACGAAAACTTTTTTCAGTTAAGTATTGTAACAAACCCACTATAGTATTGTAACAAACCCACTATAGAGGTGTTTTATGGCGCTCAGCAATAATGAGATCGCCGATCTCTTTGACCGGCTCGCCGAACTTCTAGACATCGAAGGAGACAATCCTTTTCGGGTACGCGCTTATCATAACGCCGCCCGCACCATCCGCAGCCAGCCTAGAAGCCTTGCAGAGATGGTCGCTGCCGGGGAAGACCTCACTGAACTTCCAGGGATAGGCAAAGCAATCGCTCAGAAGATTCAAACAATTATCCAAACGGGTCGCTTTCCCCAGTTGGAACAAGTGCTAAAGCGTATTCCTCCCAGCTTGGTAGAACTACTTAAGATTGAAGGTTTAGGTCCTAAGCGAGTAAAAACTTTATTTAGCCTGCTTAAAATTAAAACGATAGAAGATTTAGAGCGTGCTGCCTTAAGCGGGAAGGTCAGACAGCTGCCAGGGTTTGGCCCCAAGACCGAAGAGCTCATCCTAAATCATCTTAGGAAACAATCACTCCAAGAAAAGCGCTTTTTGCGCTTTGAAGCTGAAAGCATCGCCGCGACTTTGCTGGCCTATCTTGGCAGTTGCCCTGGCATAGGTAAGATCACGGTGGCCGGTAGTTTCCGGCGCTGGAAAGAGACTGTAGGCGATTTGGATATCCTGGCGACCGTTTGCGACGATAGGGAGGTGATGCAATGCTTTCTCAACTATGATGGGATTGGGGAGGTTCTTGCCCACGGGCCTACTCGCTCTAGCGTTAAACTTAAAAACGGTTTACAGGTAGACCTTAGGATAGTCGCTGATGAAAGCTTCGGCGCTGCCTTGCAGTACTTTACCGGTTCTAAGGTGCACAATATTGAGCTGCGCAAACTAGCTGCTAAACAAGGATTCAAGATCAACGAATACGGTGTTTTTCAGAATGGCCAAAAACTCGCTGGGGCTAGCGAAGAAGAAGTGTATGCTAGACTTGGTTTAGCCTATATCGTCCCAGAGCTTAGAGAAGGGCAGGAAGAGATCCAGGCTGCTTTGGAAAACCGCCTTCCCAAACTGGTGGAGCTCAAAGATATCCGCGGCGATCTCCATTGCCATACCAGGGAAACCGATGGTCAAAATACCCTGGAAGAGATGGCTGAAGCGGCCAAAGCGTTAGGCTATGAATACCTAGCGATCACTGATCACTCCAGGCGCCTGACGGTTGCCAGAGGATTAGACGAAAAGCGTTTGCGCAAGCAGATGGAGAGAATCGATGCCCTCAACGAGAGGCTCGAAGGGATCAAGCTACTGAAAGGCATTGAGGTCGATATCTTGGAAGACGGCTGTCTAGACCTGCCAGATAGTATTTTAAAAGATTTAGACTTAACTGTTTGCTCGGTGCACTACGGGTTTCACCTGTCAGAAAAAAAACAAACCGAGCGTATCCTTAGGGCGATGGACAACCCTTATTTCAACATCCTCGCTCACCCCACTGGCCGCCTGATCAACCAGCGCGAACCCTATCAGGTAGACTTAGAGCGAATTATGCGAGGGGCTAAGGAACGCGGCTGCATCCTGGAGATCAACGCCCAGCCTGAGCGTCTGGACTTAAACGGCGAGCACTGCCTAATGGCGCGCGAGATCGGTGTGAAGCTAGTAGTCTCTACCGATGCCCACAGCGCTATAGGGTTAAATCTCATGCGCTACGGTGTCGCCCAAGCCAGGAGGGGATGGCTGACCAAAGACTACCTTATCAATACCCGCCCATTGAGCAAGCTGCTGCAATTGTTCAAACACGCCTAGCGCAAATCTTTTAAACCGTTGCCTTCTAGGCTAACTAGGCTAAAGCTTTGCTTTGGACCGAGGGTGATGTAAAAAAATCTGACAAAAGAGAGCGGGCGGAACCATGGTCCGGTTCCGCCCGATATCCAGACTTTATCTTTCCAGTACTAGAAACAGCGAGAAGTCTCCGCGTTGAACGCGAAGCAGCAGCCGATTAGGAGAGCTCGAGGCATACTTAAGAAATTCGTTTACATTCCGCACCGGCTGGCGATTGACCGATAAGATCACATCTCCTGCGCGCAGGCCAGCTTGAAAAGCTGGGCTGTCTTCCTCGACTTCGGCAACCATCACGCCTTGAACTCGCCCGAATAAGGGATGGTCATGAGGAATCTCGGCAAAGCGGGCGCCTTCAAGCAGCGGGACTTCCCCCGAAACCACCTCCCCAGGGGCGGGTTTGCCGATGGTCACGGTCACAGTCATGGGTTTGCCGTCGCGGATAAGTTCTATCGTGGCAGTCTCTCCAACCCGCTTTAATCCTACCATGTTACGCAATGAGGCCGAATTCTTGACCGGCTGGTTGTCGAAGCGAATGATCACATCGCCAGCTTGGATCCCAGCTTTGTCAGCTGCGCTGCCTTTGGTTAGGCCAGACACCAAAGCGCCTTCTGTAACGGGAAGATTCATGGCTTTGACTAGCTCCGGCGTCAAGTCCTGCACCTGGACTCCAAGTAAACCGCGCTTGATGCTGCCGTACTTGACGATTTGATCCATCACTTGGCGCGCCATGTTGACTGGGATGGCAAAGCCGATCCCAACATTGCCACCGCTGGGTCCGACAATGGCGGTGTTGATCCCAACCAGATTGCCGTGCCAATCCACTAAGGCCCCGCCAGAATTACCCGGATTGATGGACGCGTCGGTTTGAATGAAATTCTCATAACCTTCGATCCCAAGGCCGGTTCGACTTAAGGCGCTCACGATTCCTAGAGTCACCGTCTGACCTAAACCAAAAGGATTGCCGATTGCAACCACAAAATCGCCTACCTCTAGTTTGTCTGAGTCGCCTAGCGGCAAAGCAGTCAGGTGATCTTTTTCGACCTGAAGGACAGCGATGTCGGTTTCCGGATCTGAGCCGATTAGCTTGGCTTTCAGGCGCCTTTTGTCCTTGAGCGTGACGTAGATGATATCGGCGTTCTTGATGACATGGTGATTCGTCAGGATATAACCGCGATCCGCATCCACGATTACCCCAGAACCAATGCTTTGAGTGCGCCGCTCTCTGGGAATAGAGGGAATGTCACGGAAGAAATAGCGGAAGATCGGATCGTTGAGTAAGGGGTTGTCTTCGATAACTACCTTGCCTGAAGTGGCGATATTGACCACGGCCGGCAAGATTCGCTTCAACATGGGAGCGAGGGTAGGGGCTGATGGTTGTTGAGGTTGAGGTGGTTGCGGGGATTCGGCTGGCAGCGACTGTGATTGGGATGGCGCAGGAGGAGTTTCTTCTTTGAGCCAAGGGAAATCGATCGCTGAGGTTTGTGCCGACCAGAGCGACAAAATTAAAATCCAATTCCACAAAATGTAGCGTAAGCTAAGTTTCATCGCGCTTCCTTAAGGTATCTTACAAGGATAGAAAAGTTTATTCTGCTATAATAAAAATTTCTTTTACCCATTATCAATGGGCTGCTCTCTCGATGACTGCACTGAGACTGAAAAACTTGCAAAAAGTTTATGATAATGGTTTCCAAGCTTTGTGTGGTATTGATCTGGAGGTGGAAGAGGGAGATTTTTTTGCCTTGCTTGGCCCGAATGGGGCAGGAAAATCTACCACTATCGGCATTATCGCGTCGCTGATCAATAAAACCTCCGGCACCGTAGAGATTTACGGCTACGATCTGGATCGTCACTGGGAACAGGCTAGGCGTTGTATCGGCTTGGTCCCACAGGAAATCAACTTCAATCAGTTTGAGACCGTAGGGCAAATCGTACTCAACCAAGCTGGCTTTTACGGAGTACCACGCTGTCAGGCTAGGGCGCGGATGGAAGTGGTGTTGAAGCAATTAGAACTGTGGGACTGTCGTCACCAAGTTTCCCGTCGTCTGTCTGGCGGGATGAAGCGTCGCCTGATGATTGCCCGCGCTTTGGTCCATTCGCCAAAGTTGTTGATCTTAGATGAACCTACCGCCGGAGTAGATATTGAAATCCGCCGTTCGATGTGGGCATTTCTGCGCCGTCTTAACCAGGAAGGTACCACTGCGATTCTGACTACCCATTACTTGGAAGAGGCCGAACAGCTATGCCGCAATGTGGCTATCATTGACCATGGCCGGATCATCGAGTCCACCTCTATGAGCGCCCTACTAAACAAGCTTGATTTCGATGCGTTTTACCTAGACTTGCGTTGTCCAGTGGCGAGAGCACCTGAAATTCCAGGCTTTAACATCGAACGAATCGACGGACATACTTTGGCAGTGACAGTCCCACGCGAAATGGGGTTGAATCCTTTGTTCGCGGGACTGTCTGCCTCAGGGATAGAAGTCATCGGTATCCGTCCCAAGGAGAGTCGCCTAGAACAATTATTTTTCCAAAAGGTTACGATCGGAAGAAGATCGCAGGAGGCAGCTTGATGGGTGCGCGCTGGATTGCCTATTGCACTCTGGCAGGAAAGGAAATCCATCGCTTCATGCGGATCTGGCCACAGACTCTCTTGCCGCCGGTAGTGACCACTTCACTTTATTTTCTGATCTTTGGTGCACTCATGGGACCAAGGATTGGAACGGTGAGGGGGGTCAATTACATCGATTACCTGGTGCCTGGCATTATTCTGATGGCAGTCATCAATCACGCCTATGCTAACGTTGTGTCTTCATTTTTCTCTGCTAAGTTTCAGCGTCACATCGAGGAAATGCTCATCGCTCCTATGCCTGACTGGGTCATCCTAGCAGGCTATGTGACTGGAGGTGTGGCCAGGGGAATAGTGGTCGGAAGCATGGTCTTTGGGATCTCAGCCTTGTTTACTAAGCTTCGCGTCGATCATCCCGGACTAGCGATTCTTATGGCGCTTCTGACTGCGCTGTTATTCTCTCTAGCAGGATTGATCAATGCTATCTTTGCTAACAGCTTCGACGATATCTCTATCATCCCTAATTTTGTCCTGACGCCGCTGGTTTATCTGGGGGGAGTTTTCTATTCCGTGCAGATGCTACCGGAGCCATGGGCAACCATTTCCCTAGGTAATCCGATTCTCTATATGATCGACGCCTTTCGTTTTGGATTTTTGAGCAGGGCAGATGTAAACATCCAACTAGCGTTTTGGCTTGTTTCCGGACTCATCGCTATCCTTGGGACATGGGCGTGGTTTCTCTTAAGCCGTGGAATCGGAATCAAACATTAGGGGCGAAGTCTCTTAGTCTGCCTCTGCCAAGAGGTTTTCTAGCGCTTGGCGAGCAATGATGCGAACCCATCTTGAGCGGAGCTCGATCCAACCTGCTTTTTCGAACTGTTTTAAGGTCCGGCTGACGGTAGCCAAGGCGAGATCTAGGTGATTGCCGAGTTCTTGCCTGGTTAACCCTAAAGAAAATTCATTGTTAGCAAAACCTCGCAACTCCAAACGCCGAGACAAATCTAGAAGAAACGCTGCTAGGCGCTGGTTGGCTGGCCGTTTGATGAAAAGCATTTGGTCTCGTTGGGTACCGATCGCGTCGCCAGCATGGCGCAGCATTTCCTGGAATAAACTAGGGATGCTAGTGCAAATGCGGCCGAGCTGACTTGCCGGTAGCTCGCAATAGCTTAAGGTATCTAGCGCGATGGCAGAACAGTGATGGGTGTAGTGGGAAAGGGCATCGAATCCAAGTAGCTCTCCAGGCAGAAGAACGGCGAGAATATGTTCTCGACTTTGGTCATCCTGAAAAGTCAACTTAGCCATCCCAGATTTGATCGCAATTAATCCTCGAAAAGCCTGTCCGCTGCGGAATAAAAAATCTCCTTTGCGCAGTACCTTGCGGCGCTGGACCACACTTTCTAAGCGTTCGATCTCTTCCTGAGTCAAACCTCGAGGCAGACAAATAGAGCCCAACCCACAGCTTCTGCAAGTAACTTCCAGACCGATTGACATTAGGTAGCTCCATATTCTTAAAAAGTTTAAGACCTTGGAATAGGTGAATTTATGCCGTTAAGATTGGGTATAGAAAAACAACCGCTTACCAAACATGCCAAATAACAAAAATCAAACCGCAGAGGCTTTATGTATCCAGAGATTCAATCAACTTAAACTGGCCCTTAACCGTTTTCTCGTTCAGCTCAAGCAAGAAAACCTTGCTGTTTGGATATTCGACCTAGAGAAACATCAGTACTATGATTATGAAGCCCGTCAGCGACTTGTTACAGTGTTGGAGCAATTGGAATACTCAGATGACCGAGACGGCCGGGAAACCGAAATTTGTCCTGGTATTTTAGGGGCATCGCCGAAGTTGATAAAGCTTGCCGCATCGCTGAATGCTGCCCGCGATGCCTTCAAACAAGCAGTTTTAGAACTTAATCGCGATGATCCAGATAGGGCTAGGAGGCTTATGCAGCGTTATGGCTATGCTCGGATCCACTTTAAGCAAATCTATCGTCATCTTCCGATCCTTCTCAAAAAACCTGATTCGATCCGCTTTACTTGGGGAGCAACGCGCTCGATCGTGAAGATCAGCCGCCAAGAAGCTTATCGAAGATTGAGCGTGTTGGCTGGAGATTTCCCAACTTTGGGCTTTATAAAACAATTTGAGGCGCTTTCAGCTTTGCGAGAGGACGAACCTATTGCCATCGTCCAAGATCTAAAACCACATATTAAAGCCAATGTATGTTGGATCGAGGGAAGCGGTAAAGAGAAACAAGTCACGCGCAAGATGATCAGCGCGGCGTTAGCCGTTTTGATCCCCTTGGATCCTGGGGAAAGCCTGCCTAAACACTCAGCTGCTTATCCAGATTTGCGCAAATCAAGAAAACCCAGAGCGGATGTCAAAATCGAGGCAGAACCGTTTTTGCCTTCGATCCGTGGGCATCGGTATCTTCGGATATAATTTAACATAATAAAGATTATGCGAAGTTATCGACGCCTTCCTGGAAGATAAGGGCTAGGATCTAGGTCTGGCGCTCGCCCTAGAATCAGATCAGCAAGCAGCCCAGCAGCGGCCGGTCCCATGGTCACGCCGTTGCGGAAATGGCCACAGTTGTAATATAAATTCTCAAGTTGCGGATGACGGCCAATATATGGAATCCCACCGGGAGCAGCAGGTCGGAGTCCTGCCCAGTGTAGCTCCACCCGGAAACGAGTAAGGCTCGGCAAAGTCTCCACCGCAAAGCGGTATAGTTCTTGATAAGCTTCCTCCGTTGGACGCTTGTCAAAACCGGCCTCTTCGACAGTGCTGCCGACCAGGATTCGCCCGTCTTGGCGCGGGATCAGATAATGTTCCTCACGCTGCACGATGGTATCCAAGCATCCTGGTACTGCCTTAATCATTAACATCTGGCCTTTGATCGGTCGGATACGGGGTTGCCACAGAGCCAACTGCCACATCGACGACCAAGCGCCAGCAGTCACGATAAACACGTCGGCTTTCATTTCCTCACCTGGCGTCATCACTGAGACAGCCTGCGACGAAGAAATCCGCCATCCAGTCGCTGGCGTGTTCTCCCTAAAAATTACCCCGCGCAGTATCAGGTCACGTTTCAATGCTTTTAGCAGTTTAGGATTGCGGATTTGACAGATTCCAGGAAGCCAAAGCGATTTAGCATCAGACACTGTTGGCCTTTGAAGACCACGCTTTTCAACATCCTCAGGGCTTAAGGCTTCAAAATCGATTCCGCGGCTCAGGCACCATCGCTGAGCTCTTTCGAAATCTTCAATCGCCAACCACAACATTCCGCATTGCTGCCACTCAGGATCGATCCCAGTGCGCTCACGCAGTTCTTCGGCAAGCGCTGCATAAAGCTTTCCACTCGCTTGAGCAAGTTGCTCGATCGCCTCCGGCTGTCGCCATGGATATAGAGGTGAAAGGATACCGCCACCGGCCCAAGAAGCCTCACGGCCTATTGGGCCACGTTCCAATACCGTCACTTGCAAGCCGCATGCGCTTAACTCGCGCGCACACAGCAAGCCCATGATTCCGCCACCGAGGATGAGACAATCCATCGCTTAAATCTCTATGTTTTAGGGTCAATAGTAAGACTTAAAATCAAAAGTAGACAATAGATGAAAAACCTGATAAAAGTTAATATTGTCGAGCTTCTCGACAAGCAAAGGCACAGGTTGTAGATGCAATTTAAGTGCCATTTGACTATAACAATCAACCTGAAGAGGTAGAGAAATGGCAGACGAAACTCAAGAAAAAGATAATTTCTGGTTAATCATCGGCATCCTGATCGCTGCTGTGGTAGTCGGTGTCATTCTGTTCAAAAAAACGGAAACAGCTTCTGTTTCCTATCAGGGTTGGGAAGAAATCAGGAAAGAAGAAGCAGCAAAAAAATAATATTCAGTTTCTTAAGCCCTGTCTTGAAAAGCCCTGCTTGTCAGGGCTTTTCTTTAAACGTTAAAGCGGAAGTGCAGGATATCTCCGTCTTGGACAATGTAATCTTTCCCTTCTAAGCGCCACCTCCCTGCCTCCTTAGCTCCCTGTTCCCCACCATAGCGAATAAAATCCTCGTACGCGATTACTTCAGCACGGATAAAACCCCTCTCAAAATCTGAATGAATTACGCCAGCAGCTTTTGGGGCAGGCGTGCCAGTACGAATCGTCCACGCGCGGACTTCTTTCGACCCAGCAGTAAAAAAAGTCTCAAGATTTAACAGGCGATAGGCAGCCCGCACTACCCGATCAAGACCGGGTACCTCAATCCCAAGCTCTTTGAGAAAAGCTGCCCGCTCCTCTCCATTAAGCTGGGCCACTTCTGCCTCTAACGCAGCACAGATCGGCACTACCTCAGCTTTTTCGCTAGCGGCATAGGTCAGCAACTGTTCAAGCCAAGGGTTAGTCGCAAAGCCGTCTTCGTGGACGTTAGCAATATACAACGTGGGTTTTGCTGTTAACAGATGAAGCGTTTTGATCCTTTCCTTTTCTTCCTGACTGAGCTCTAGGGTGCGCACAGGTCGCCCTTGGTTTAAATGAGTTGCGAGTTTCGCAAGCAGGGTTTTTTGCATCAGAGTTTCTTTGTCTCCAGATTTGGCCGCTCTCTCTACCCGATGGATCGCTCGTGTGACGGTTTCTAAGTCAGCCAGAATCAGTTCGGTGTTCACGATTTCAATATCTCGAATCGGGTCTACCGTGCCAACCACGTGGGTGACATCGCTGTTATCAAAGCAGCGTACCACATGCGCGATCGCATCCGTCTCACGGATCGCCGCTAAGAACTGGTTGCCTAGGCCTTCTCCTTTGGAAGCGCCAGCGACTAACCCTGCAATGTCCACGAATTCTACCGTCGTTGGAATAGTCTGCTTAGGTTTGACGATCTCTGCAAGCTTATTAAGCCTTGGATCTGGAACCACAGCGATGCCTACATTGGGGTCAATCGTGCAAAAAGGATAGTTTTCGGCTGCAATTTCAGCACAAGTCAACGCGTTGAACAAAGTGGATTTACCTACATTCGGCAGGCCTACAATACCGCAATACAATGCCATAACTGTTCTGCTAGAGATTAATTAAAGCGATGGAGTTTCGTATTGGCTCCTTAATCCGGAAACCTTAGGATATCATCTTCACCCAGATAAGCCCCGGATTGAACTTCAATCAATTCTAATGGAATCTTGCCGGGATTTTCGAGTCGGTGTTTGACTCCGACAGGAATATAAGTAGATTGATTTTCGCGCAGTTCAAAAGTTTCCTCACCACGAGTCACACGGGCGATTCCTTTTACGACAATCCAGTGTTCAGAACGGTAGCGATGCAACTGGGTGACTATGCAGGCACCTGGAAGGACAGTCAGTCGATTGACCTGATAGCGTTCCCCGTGACTGATCGACTCGATCAGTCCCCATGGGCGGTGAATCTTAAGGTGGTGGAGGTATTCTGATCGCCCGTGGCGTTTTAAATACTCGGCTATTTCTCTAACTTTCTGGGCACTACCTTTGCTGGCCACTAAAACCGCATCGGCGGTTTCAGCAATAATCAAGTCCTCTACCCCTAATGCTGCGACAAAACAGCTCTCAGCACGGACCAAGCAATTTTTGGTGTCTTTGAGGTAAACATCGCCCCAGACTAGGTTGCCCGATTGATCTGTTTCGCTAACCTCCCACAGCGCTGGCCAGGAACCAAGATCTGACCAACCTACTTCCAATGGTAGAACAATTGTCTGGCTGCCCTTACCAGCGATCTTTTCCATCACTGCACAATCGATAGAATCAGCCGGACAACACCTAAACGCTTCCTGATCGAGGCGAAAAAAATCCGCATCCTGTTTGCCTTCGATGACTGCCTTTTGAACCGTCGTTAGGATATCGGGACGAAACTGGCAAATTAACTGCAACCAAAGTCCAGCGCGTAAAACAAAAATACCGCTATTCCACAGGTAATTGCCAGAAGCAAGATACCGACTGGCGGTTTTAAAATCCGGCTTCTCTACGAATGCTTCCAAAACCCTAGCTTGTCCGCGTAGTAATTGACCGACGCGCAAGTAACCAAAGCCGGTTTCTGGGCGGGTAGGCACAATACCGAAAGTAATGATGAATCCCTCCTGCGCTAGACCGGCGGCTTCAGCCAAGGTAGCGCAGAAACCTTCCCGATTCTTGATCGCATGATCTGACGGCATCACTGCCAGGATCGGGTCGATTCCTGCTTGAGCCACCAGTAGAGCAGCTGCAGTCAAGGCTGGCGCAGTGTTGCGCCCAGTTGGCTCTAAGATAATGGTAGCCTGCTTTCCAATCTGCCTGAGTTGCTCAGCAACTAGAAAGCGATGAGATTCATTGCATACCACCAAATGAGTCTGAACCAGATCCTGCACTCGCAATACGGTTTCCTGCAGGAGGCTGTGTTGGCTGGTCAAGGCTAAAAACTGCTTAGGATAGGCTTCTCTCGACAACGGCCAAAGCCTGGTGCCTGACCCCCCTGACAAAATAACCGCAGTAAATGGTATGCTCATTTTCTCTAACTGTTATTTAAGATCTAAAGATGACCACCCGCGTTTACACCCACCCTACCTGCCTTAGGGGCAGTTTGTGCCGCGGTAGAGGCAGTGGTGGCCGGCGAAATTGATAATGCCTTCTGCGCTATCCGCCCGCCAGGGCACCATGCATTGCCTAGTCGCGCCATGGGATTTTGCTTGTTCAACAATGTCGCTATTGCAGCCCGCTACGCTTTAGAGCAGTTCAACTTGGCTCGGGTCGCGATCGTTGACTTCGATGTCCATCACGGCAATGGTACACAGGCAGTTTTTGAAAATGAACCGAGGGTTCTGTATGCTTCCACCCATCAATTTCCCCTGTATCCCGGCACTGGCCGAGCTGAAGAGACCGGGATTGGGAATCTGATCAACGTACCCTTGCCGCCGGGTACGGATGGCAAGCATTTTCGCTCTGCCGTGGACAGTCGGATTTTGCCCGCACTGACAGCCTTTAACCCGCAGCTTATCCTGGTTTCGGCTGGATTTGACGCGCATGCCAAAGATCCTCTAGCTTCCCTCCTCCTGGAAGAGGAGGATTTTGCCTGGATTAGTACTCGCCTGCTGGAATTCGGCGTCCCGCTGGTCTCTAGCTTGGAAGGCGGTTATCACTTGGCCGCTCTGGCTATAAGCGTAGAAGCTCACGTAGAAGCTCTTATGCTAGGCCGACCGATCGCGAAATAGTCGAACCCATGCTGGCGTACATAAGCAGGGTCATAGAGATTGCGACCATCGAAGATGACTGCGCGCCGCATAAGTTTTTTCATGGTGCTAAAGTCTGGGCTGCGGAATTCGTTCCACTCGGTCACCAGCGCCAGGCCATCGGCACTTTCTAAGGCTGCAAGTGGGCTCTCTACTAATACTAGATCAGAACGCTTTCCATAGATGCGATAGCAGTTTTGTCTGGCTGCCGGATCGTAAGCTTTGACTTTGGCGCCCGCTTTCCATAGGGATTCCATCAATACTCGACTAGGTGCCTCACGCATATCATCGGTGTTAGGTTTAAAAGCCAATCCCCAAATCGCAACCGTTTTATCTTTAAGATCACCCTGGTAAAAGCGGTGAATTTTTTCGTATAAAACGCATTTCTGGCGCTCATTGACACTGTCTACCGCATGCAGCATTTCAGCTGGATAATTTAGCATTCGCGCCGTGTGTGACAAGGCTTTGACATCTTTTGGAAAACAAGAACCACCATAACCGCAGCCAGGATAAATGAAATGGTAGCCGATTCTGGGATCTGCCCCGATACCGATGCGGACCTTTTCGATGTCTGCCGACAGTCTCTCTGCCAGACCTGCCAGCTCATTCATTAGGCTGATTTTAGCGGCCAGCATGACGTTGGCAGCATATTTGGTCAGTTCTGCCGAACGCGGATCCATCACGATCAGGCGCTCGTGGTTGCGATTAAACGGAGAATAAAGCGCTTTTAAAAGCTCGGTTATGCGGGGGTTATCCGTACCGATAATGATCCGATCAGGACGCATAAAATCATCGACAGCCGCGCCTTCCTTAAGAAATTCAGGGTTTGAGGCTACCTCGAATTCGATCTTTTTCCCCCGGCGGGCAAGGATAGCTTGGATCTCACTTCTAACCTGGTCGGCAGTTCCTACCGGTACGGTAGACTTATTGATCACATAGCGGGGTTCTTCCATCCGCTCGGCGATGGTCCTGGCAACCTCGATCACGTACTTAAGATCGGCAGATCCGTCTTCATCTGGGGGCGTGCCAACGGCGATGAACTGGAGCAACCCGTGGGCGACTGCGCGGTCGGGATCGGTCGTAAAGGCTAGACGCTTGGCCTTAATGTTACGCGCAATTAAAGGCTCAAGGCCCGGTTCATAAATGGGCACCTCGCCTTGCATCAAGCGCTCAACCTTGAGCGCGTCGACGTCCATGCACAAGACGTCGTTACCTACCTCAGCCAGGCATGCTCCAGTCACCAGGCCTACATACCCCAAGCCGTGGATTGTAACCTTCATAGCCCGCGCTCGAGATCAGCAATGATGTCTTCGATCGCTTCTAACCCGACCGAAATCCGCACTAAACCTTCTGCAATTCCAGCTCGTTCGCGCTCTTCTTCAGATAAGCGGCCGTGCGTAGTAGTCGCCGGATGCGTGATGGTGGTTTTAACGTCTCCTAAGTTGGCAGTGATCGAGATAAGCCGAGTGCTGTCAATGAGTTTCCAAGCTGCCTCCTTTCCGCCTTTGACGATAAAGCTGACAATCCCTCCTGCCCCTTCCTGCTGACGCTTTGCCAATTCATATTGGGGGTGAGAAGGCAGCCCTGGGTAATAAACCCGCTCGACTTTAGGGTGAGCCGAAAGCCATTCAGCAAGCTTTAGTGCGTTATCGCAGTGAGCGCGCATTCTAAGGCTTAGGGTTTCAAGGCCTTTCAAGAATACCCAAGCGTTAAACGGGCTTAAAGACGCTCCACCCGTTCGCAGGAAAGGATAAATCTCCTTATCAAGCAGATCGGCCTGACCGACGATTGCCCCCCCAACGCAGCGGCCTTGGCCATCTAGGTATTTAGTTGCTGAATGCACCACCAGATCAGCTCCTAAAGCAAGCGGTCTTTGTAAGATCGGGGTGCAGAACACGTTGTCTACAACTAAAAGAGGGAAACGATCGCCTGCTCTTTTAGTTCGGACCAGTTCAGATAGCGCTTTAATGTCGGCAATCTCGGTCAAAGGGTTGGAAGGGGTTTCCAAAAATAACAAACGAGTATTAGGAAGGATAGCTGCCTCCCAGGCAGTCAGGTCGGTCAGATCCACAAATGAAGTCTCAATGCCGAATTTAGCAAGATAATTTCTAAACAGCAAAATAGTGTTACCGAATACCGAGCGCGAGCATATTATGTGATCGCCAGCTTTCAAGACCCCAATGCATAGCGTCAAAATAGCCGCCATCCCGGAAGAGGTGCCGATACAGCGCTCTCCACCCTCCAAGGCCGCTAGGCGCTCCTCAAAAGCGCGCACGGTGGGGTTAGTAAACCTGGAATAAATATTTCCCTGCTCTTCCCCAGCAAAGCGGGCTTGCGCTTGTCTAGCGTTGTCGAAAACATAACTGGAGGTTACAAAAATAGGCTCAGAATGCTCTTGCTCCTGAGTGCGGCGAGAACCTGCGCGGATGCTTTGGGTTTGAATACCAAAGTTTGAATCCATTAAACTAAGCTTAGGTTAGTTAAATTGTCATAAACTTCTGTTGCCTTCGCCGCGTCAGAGCGGCAGGACTTAAGTCGCTCGAGATATTCAAGAGTAATATCGCCGGTTACATAATCGCCACTAAAGCAACTGGTTTCAAACCGTTCTAACTTTGGATTGCCGCGCCGCACTGCTTCCACCAGATCTTCTAGGTCTTGATAAATCAACCAATCTGCTCCTAGCAAAGACTCAATCTCTGCTTCGCTGCGGCCATAGGCAATCAATTCACAGGCGGCAGGCATGTCGATCCCATACACATAAGGATAGCGTACTGGCGGTGAAGCGGAAGCGAAGTAAACTTTTTTAGCACCAGCATCCCTGGCCATCTGAATGATTTGCTTGGAAGTAGTACCACGGACAATAGAGTCATCTACCAATAAAACGTTTTTGCCTTTAAATTCTAAATCGATCGGATTAAGTTTACGCCGAACAGATAGCTGGCGCAGTTTTTGTCCTGGCATGATGAAGGTACGGCCGATATAGCGGTTTTTGATGAATCCCTCCCGATACTTCACTTTGATATGGTTAGCCAGTTCCATTGCCGCAGTTCGGCTAGTATCTGGGATAGGAATGACTACGTCAATATCATGATCCGGCCTTAACCTTAAAATTTTTTCTGCTAACTTCTCGCCCATGCGCAGCCTGGCTTTATGGACGGAAATCTTATCTATGATCGAGTCTGGGCGGGCAAAATAGACAAATTCAAAAATACAGGGAGAATACATCGTTTTTTGGGCGCACTGACGTCTATGCAAGCGTCCGTTTTTCTCGATAAATACTGCCTCCCCCGGCTCGATGTCACCTATCAGCTCAAATCCCAAGACATCCAAGGCGACGCTTTCGGAGGCAATCATATGCTCTACTCCTTTGGAGGATTCGCGTCGCCCAATCACTATCGGACGGATTCCGTAAGGATCACGAAAACCTAGGATACCAAAGCCGGTAATCATTGCCACCACTGCATAAGCACCGCGGCAACGCCGGTGAACCTCAGACACGGCATCGAAGACATCGCTGACATCTAGGCGGAGTTTACCCAGGCGCTGCAATTCGTGAGCAAAAACATTGAGCAACACCTCCGAGTCGGAATCTGTGTTGATGTGACGTTGATCTTGCAGGAACAGATCTTGCTTAAGCTGCTCAGCATTGGTGAGATTACCGTTATGTCCTAAAGCAATGCCGTATGGGGAATTCACATAAAATGGTTGCGCTTCCGCTGCGCTCGTACAGCCGGCAGTTGGGTAACGCACATGACCAATCCCCATCGTGCCAGGTAAATTGAGCATGTGCGAAGCTTCAAACACATCTCGCACTAACCCGCTATCTTTGCGTAAGTAAAATCGTCCATCCGCATAAGTGGCAATCCCGGCTGCATCTTGACCTCGGTGTTGCAGGACGGTGAGAGCTTCGTACAATTCCTGGTTAACTGGGGAATGGGAGACAATACCAACAATCCCGCACATGGCTTCAGTCCTGAAGAATCATACTGAGCTTAAACTTAAATAGTCTCTGGGGTTTAATTTTGCAAGGACTTGTGCCCAACGCTCGAGGAAGGGCAAAAATCGCGATTGCTGCCAAAAGCTCTGCTTCGACAACTCCAAGGCGTCTGCTACTAAGATTAGGATCAAGATTAAAAGCAGCCCACGTGCGCTGCCAAATAACAGACCTCCGAATCGGTTTAGGCCGCTAAGTAAAGATTGGTCGATTAGAGTGCTGATTAAATATCCTACTATTTTAACCAGAGTGAAGGCAGCAATAAATAAAATAGCAAAAGCTACTGCTGCTCTTAAGCTTGCTGGCTTGAGGTTTAGCGTTTCTAATTGAGTGGCGAAGGTCTGGTAATAATAAAACCCGATCCATAGTGCACCAGTCCAGCTGGCTAGAGAAAATGTTTCTTGTACTAAGCCTCGTATTAGGCCTAGTGCTGCTGAAGTGAGAATGATAGTGAGAATGATATAGTCGATCCAGCTCATCTGTTTTTTGGTTTCTTGGAGAAAAACAGATAACGGTATAGATTTATCCTTCAAACACATCTACTCCTGGAGGGGGGACAAATTGGAACAAGCTATCTGCTAAAGACGGATTCAACTGGACTTGCTCAAATTGAATCCGAATCAACTGGCCAAAATTATCTGCTAACTCCATCGAGCTCAGAACACCGCCAGCCAGCTCGATGTTAAGGTGTCGGAAGACGTCCTCTGCGTTTTTTGGCCTCAACTCTATCCGAGTCTGACCTCCCTGCTGAATTTGCTCGATAACCACAAAGCGCTGGTTGATATCCAATTCACCGCTGAGCAGCAAAGCTGGAGCTGAACCTAGCGCAGCGTCAATTGGTTTCACCGTCACTTGTTCCAGATCTGGATCATAAAACCAAACTTTGCCTCCATCAGCCACGATTTCCTGATGGTAAGGAACTTCGTAAGTCCAACGGAATTTACCTGGTCGCTTCAGGTAAAAGCGACCACGACTGAGCTGATCTATCTCCCCCTGCGCATCGATCGTTTGCTGAACAAAAACAGCGGATAAAGTTTTTACCTTAGCTAAAAAAAGATTTAACTCTTGCTCTGCTGTCATGCCTAAAATGCAAGGAGAAAAAAAACCAGACAGTGCCACTAAAATTCGCAAAGCTACTGAGAAATACATTCAATCCTCCGCCGGCGGTGCTAATACTGAACGCGCGCCATTTCCCTCTGCTGCGCTGACTATTCCTGCCCGTTCCATATCTTCGACGATACGCGCAGCACGGTTGTAGCCGATTTTAAATTTGCGTTGGATGCCAGAAATAGAAACTCGACGAGTCTCGGTCACAAACCGCACTGCCTCATCGTAGAGAGGATCCCTCTCTCCTTCCAGTTCTCGATCTTTTCCAAGCAATTCGCTATCCTCTTGGAAACAGGTGATGTCTTCGATGTATTTTGGGGGTCCAGTCTGTTTTAAGTACTCTACTACCTTAAGAACTTCGTGATCTCCTACAAACGCACCGTGAGCACGCAGCGGGAACCCGCTACCCGGCGGCAAATAAAGCATATCGCCACATCCCAATAAAGCCTCTGCACCGCTCTGATCGAGGATAGTGCGCGAATCTACTTTGGAAGAGACTTGAAACGCAATCCTAGTTGGGATATTAGCCTTGATTAATCCCGTCAATACATCCACTGACGGTCGCTGGGTGGCCAAGATCAAATGAATCCCAGCTGCACGCGCTTTCTGCGCCAGGCGGGCAATCAGTTCTTCCACTTTCTTGCCAACCACCATCATCATATCGGCCAGCTCGTCGATCACCACCACGATGATCGGCAACGGCTCTAAAATCGGCCAATGCTGGCTTTCTTTTAAATCAGAAGCACGGAAAAGCGGATCTTTGATCGGTTCTCCCTGGTCGATATCCTCCTGAACTTTACGGTTATAACTAATTAGACCTCGCACTTTAAGAGCAGACATCAGACGGTAACGGCGCTCCATCTCTGCGACGCACCAACGCAGTGCTGAGGCAGCTTCTTTCATATCGGTGACTACCGGGCTTAGGAGATGCGGTATGCCCTCATAGACCGACAGTTCCAACATCTTAGGGTCGATCATAATCATCCTGACCTCTTGCGGTCTGGCTTTGTAAACTATGCTTAAGATCATGGCGTTGATCGCCACTGATTTACCAGAGCCGGTGGTTCCAGCTACCAGTAGATGCGGCATCTTGGCTAAGTCTGCTAAAACCGGACGACCAGAAATATCCTTACCTAAGACTAGGGTAACAGGAGATTTAGCCTGTTGATACTCAGGACTAGCCAAAATCTCGCGTAAATAGACTGTTGCCCGCTGACGGTTAGGGATTTCTAGCCCCACATAAGGCTTCCCCGGAATTACCTCTACCACCCGCACGCTTGGTACAGCAAGCTGCCGCGCCAGATCAGTACTTAGGTTGCTGATCCGGCTACCTTTGATCCCGGGACCTGGCTTGATCTCGAACCGGGTGATCACCGGCCCTGGGTGGATTTCCTTAACTTCTGCCTGAACACCAAAATCAGATAATACTGACTCTACATGGTGCGACATGAGCGCAAGATCGTCCTCAGAATATCCAAACTCAACCGTCTCATTTTGATCGAGGAGATCTAAAGGTGGTAACATCGAATCACCAGACGGCGCTACAAAAGAGCTTGCTACGGGACGTGGCGCTGATTTGCGCGATACGGTATTCTGAGCCTTCATCGCGGCAGGCTCAGGCAAAACCGAAACTTCGGCTAATTTCTTGACTTTTGGCTCACGCTTGACCTTACGCGGCTGTTCCCTAGAATGCTTGCCAACCCTCTTTATCAGATTGATCCATGAGAGATCACTGAACAAGGTTGCTCCAGTCAAAAATATGAGAAGCAGCGCTAGAGTTGCTCCTAACGTGCCGAACCGCTTAATCAGCCACTCTCCAATCTGAGCGCCTATGATTCCGCCAGCAGTCTCAGGTAAACCCAACGGCAGCCAAACTAAGTGAACATAGGCTAGCCCTGACCCTGCCAGCACTGCTGCAATACCTCCCAACCACCTTAGCATTAGCAATATTCTGGATCCAGTGTTGCAGCGCTGATATACCCTAAAGCCGTGCCATGCCAGTATCAGCGGAATCAGAAACGCTGTCACCCCAAACAGTGATAAAGCAACATCGGCTAGCCATGCGCCTATCAGCCCCCCAACATTTGCCAGAGGACGCCCGGTTCCAGTGTGGCGCCAGCCAGGATCTTCTAAATCAAACGTCAACAAGGACAAAAGCAGGTACAGGCTCAAAGCTAGGTAACACAACAACGCGATCTCGCGCAGGCCGTGGATTATCCGCTCTATCCTGGTATCTGAAATTACTTTTTTGATTTGGGATAAGGGATTGCTCTGGGGCAAGGGAATGGGAAGCAGGCTATTTAAAAAATTGATGAAGCTAAAACTCTTAGCCAAAATTAAGAATCTCAATTAAATACGATACTATTTTATAAGCGAACATTCCATCTTTAGAGGAATCTATCTATGACCGTACCTAAGCATTGTCGCTTGCTGATCTTAGGATCTGGGCCGGCGGGTTACACTGCCGCTATCTATGCGGCTCGCGCTAATCTGAAACCAGTTTTGATCACCGGCATTGAGCAAGGTGGCCAGCTGATGACGACCACTGAGGTAGAGAACTGGCCAGGTGAACCGGATGGTGTTCAAGGACCCGAACTGATGGAACGCATGCGTCGCCAGGCTGAACGCTTCCAGACCGAGATTATCTTCGATCAAATCCACACCGCAGATCTTTCCAAACGCCCCTTCACGTTGATCGGTGACGCAGGCACCTACACTTGCGATGCGCTCATCATTGCAACCGGTTCTTCAGCGAAGTATTTGGGGCTACCCTCAGAAGAAAAATACAAAGGCCGTGGCGTGTCTGCGTGCGCAACTTGCGATGGCTTCTTTTACAAGGATCAACCGGTCGCAGTGGTGGGAGGAGGTAACACTGCAGTAGAAGAAGCGCTTTACCTTGCTAACCTCTGTTCTCATGTGACGCTGATTCATCGCCGCGACAAGCTGCGGGCGGAGAAAATTCTAGTGGACCGGCTATTTAAGCAGGTCGAAAAAGGCAAGGTCACGATCGAATGGAATCACGTGGTAGATGAAATCCTAGGGGACGATCAAGGCGTTAACGGGGTACGGATTAAACACGTTCATACAGGTGTAACTAAAGTCGTCAAAGTCTCTGGGGTATTTATTGCCATCGGGAACACGCCTAATACCGGGATTTTCGAAGGACAGTTGGAACTTAACCACGGTTACATCAAAGTGAAAGGCACTGGTGACAATCAGGGTAATGCCACTGCCACCAGCATTCCCGGTGTGTTCGCCGCTGGGGATGTAGCTGATCCCGTCTATCGCCAAGCCGTGACCTCTGCCGGTACTGGCTGCATGGCAGCGCTAGATGCAGAGAGATTTTTAGCAGAATAACTCCCTAGGGTATGCTCACCCTGCTTGACCCTAATAATCCACATGTATTTCCCCCGGTGGAAGAAGCGCTTGACTCCCCCAATGGCCTGTTAGCCATAGGCGGGGATCTGTCTCCTACCCGACTGCTGACTGCTTATCAGCACGGTATCTTTCCCTGGTATAACCTTGGGGAGCCGATTCTATGGTGGTCTCCGAATCCGAGATTAGTTCTGTTTCCTGAAAAACTCAGGATTTCCAGGAGCCTACGCAGAACTCTCCAAAAAGGGGTCTTCCGGGTGACCTTCGACCAGGCGTTTAACCAGGTGATCGATGCTTGCGCTGCCCCACGCAAACAGGTAGAGGGGACTTGGATCACGCCGGAAATGAAGGCAGCCTATTCTCGCCTGCATGAACTAGGGTATGCCCATTCGGTGGAAAGCTGGGACCAGGATGGATTAGCTGGCGGTCTGTACGGTGTAGCCATTGGGCGGGTATTTTTTGGAGAATCTATGTTTTACCGCCGTACCGATGCCTCCAAAGTGGCGTTTGTCGCCTTGGTCGAAAGCTTAAAGCGCTGGCAGTATGCTCTCATCGACTGTCAGGTACGCACCGCTCATCTAATTAGCTTGGGTGCCGAGGAAATTCCGAGGACGAAATTCATCCTATTGCTCAAGCGACTATGTCAAATGCCATGTGCAGAAACCGCCTGGCGCTGATAGATGATCTACAATACTATCTGAGCACTCCTTGCCAGTGCGCTTATCTGCCCTCTAAGACTGCCCAGATGCTGTTTTTGCCACAAGACTTGCTCCTCTCCACGACCACCTACAGCCACTTGGTAACTCAAGGATTTCGACGCAGCGGTTGCTTGGTTTATCGACCTCATTGCCCTACTTGTCAAGCCTGCACACCAGTACGCATTCCAGTCGACCAATTTCGACCTGACCGCAGTCAAAGGCGTAACTTTAAGCGCAATCAGGATCTAGAGGTCATTGCCAGAAACCCTGAATTCCGCTTGGAACATTACCAGCTTTACTTGCGCTACCTCAAAGCGCGCCATCCGGAAAGCAGCATGGCTTTGGCTTCCCCAGACGATTATCTGAATTTTTTGACCTGCCGTTGGTGCCAGACTTTGTTCTACGAATTTCGCCTATTAAACAAGCTCATCATGGTAACCATCGTAGATCTCCTCGATGATGGACTATCGGCTGTCTATACTTTCTTTGACCCGGACTATGCTGAGCGTGGCTTTGGAACCTATGCGATCTTATGGCAAATCGAGGCCGCAAAACGCATGAGGCTGAATTGGTTATACCTAGGCCATTGGATTGCAGCCTGCCGCAAGATGGCTTATAAGATAAGGTTTCGGCCACAGCAGTGGTATTTGGGAACGTGGCAGCATGCCTGCTAAAAACGCTTTTTACGCCCAGTCTGGTGGTGTTACTGCAGTCATCAACGCTTCTGCTTGCGCCGTGATTGGAACCGCGCACAAACATCCAGAAAAGATTGGCAAGGTTTATGCTGGCCAAAACGGCATCCTCGGAGCACTAACTGAGGAGCTGATCGATACCTCGCAGGAGACAGACGAAGCCATCGCTGCCCTACGCCATACGCCAGGAGCGGCTTTCGGATCCTGCCGCTACAAGCTTAAGGGATTGGAGGAGAACCGCGCTGAATACGAGCACCTGCTAGAGGTATTCCGCGCCCACGACATCGGCTACTTTTTTTATAACGGCGGCGGCGATTCAGCTGACACCTGCCACAAGATCGCCCAGCTGTCTAAAACGCTTGGATTTCCAATCCAGGCGATTCATATTCCTAAAACTGTGCCAGTGTTCGGTCGTGGTCGCAGAAGGCATCAAAACCCAAGACGGCAGGTTTCTAGCGGATGCCGGCTACACTGATGCCTTCGGCCATACCCAATTAGGGGGAGTAGCACCAGTGGTAGCGCGCATGATCTATAGCGAGCTAGGCTTTCGCTGTCACTGGGCAGCCGCCGATTACCTGCAACGCTCGGCTCGCCATATTGCCTCGCAAACCGACCTCGAACAGGCCTACGCGGTGGGCAAGGCAGCAGTGGAAATGGCGCTGGCTGGAGAAAATGCCGTCATGCCGACTATCGTTAGGGTTTCCGACCATCCCTATCAATGGAAAATCGGTAGCGCGCCCCTGGAGCAGATCATCGGAGTCGAAAAGAAAATGCCGCCTGAATTCATCAGCGATGACGGCTATGGCCTCACCGAGGCCTGCCGGCGCTACCTCCTTCCCCTGATTCAAGGGGAGGACTATCCGCCTTATGAAAACGGGTTACCCCGTTATATTCAGCTAAGCCACCGCAAGGTCCCTAAAAAGCTGAATATCAACCCGTAAAGGCAAGATAAACCTCAAGAAACAGCTTCGGTTAAAGTCACTATTTCTGTTTCCTGCTTCTGCGGCTTGACTTTCCCAGAAGGATTGGTCAGTTGATCGTTGAGGCGTTGGATCAGAATATCGGCGTGGTTGACAATCTCTTCTAGCTGTTTGCGGACATCTTCGTTCCATCCTTTGATCTTCCCGGTGGCCAATAAGCGCCAGCTGGCACATTTATCAAATGCCCGCACTAGATTGAAATTCAATCTCAACTGCCTCTGGCGTCTCGTCAGATGGCGCCGGTAAATGGCTTTAAATACGCCGGAAACCATCAAATGAAATACCCAAAACACCCCTACACCCACGAGGACAGCAACTGCATCAGCCAGAGGCGAAAACCAAAATCCCGTTATCAGGCCAGCGAAGATGACCCCACCGATGAGTGTCGTCAGGATCAGCGCATCGAGCCTTAAGGTCCAGTTGCGCCAACCAGACAGGGCTTTTAAGAGCTCCGGAATCGCCTGATCTTTAAGTTCCTTGATAGTGGCATCCAGGGTATTCAGAATCCGATAGGCGCGCTTTATCTCCACTTCCTGCATACGCCGGTGAATCTCAGCAAGGTCCCGATCTCGCCGCGCCTCTAGCCGATTTTTGATGTACTCATTGTCGCAGCTTAGTTTGATCTCCGGTGAGAAGATGGTATAAAACTGGGTCACGTTGAGCCCTTTCTCAGCCAATGCGCTCTTCCATGCCGCCACCACTTCCGCCAGACTGTCTTCTCTTGCAGTGACGTCGATTTGGTTGAGAATGTAGATAAACTTTTCCGAATCGTAGCGATCGACAGTGGTTTTAACTAGATATTCTAAAGTATCCCGCATCGCTCCAGGCTCAGGGCGCCTAGCATCAAAAAAGATCAGCACCAGATCAGAAATATCGATGATGTGTTTGGTAATCCGCAAGGTCGCGCTGCGCTGAGCGTCAGCATCAAATCCAGGAGAGTCGATCAGAATCTTGCCTTTTAAATTCTCACTGTTACAAGTCTTTAGCTGCAAATAGGCATTGATACGCTTCCCCTCCCCTTCCATGGCTTCCTCGATGTCGCGGCTGATCTGATAGAATGGAAACCTAGGATCCACGTCTAAGGCTAAGCCAGGCAAGGTCTTAACGGTTGGATCTGGGCTATAGCACAACACGGTGAATTTATCATCTACTGCTTGAACGCCGGTGCGCTGAATCCTCGCATTGAGGAAGTGATTGATAAAACTGGATTTACCGGCTGAGAACAAGCCCAAAATGGAAATCAGCGGCCACCATGGGATTTGCCGAGCCGTGGACTGATCCGGCCAGATGAGGCCCAAATCATTGGCAACCGAATCGATGATCTGGAACTTCCTCGCTACATCCACCAGCAAGGGATTCTCCTCGGAGAGATGCTTTTCCAGATTCTGCACGTAGATTTCACTTGCTTGCATAAGAGGTAAAATTTCTATCCGATTTTCAGAAATGGCTTTGATTTTAGGACAAAGGAACTTCAAAAAGCAAAAATTCACAAAGTTCCCTATCCTATATTATAATGTAATTACGCGACTATCTTCTTCCCTATGGCTCAGATACCTGGTCTTTCTTGTTTTCCCACGATTGAAGCCTGTATTGGCAACACGCCTCTAGTGCGCCTTCAGCGCCTACCGGGTAAAACGTCTAATCTGATCTTGGCTAAACTAGAAGGCAACAATCCGGCGGGATCGGTCAAAGACCGACCTGCTTTAAGCATGATCAAATATGCAGAGGCGCGTGGCGAGATTCGACCTGGTGACTGCCTGATCGAGGCTACCAGCGGCAATACTGGGATTGCCCTAGCGATGGTAGCAGCGATTAAAGGGTACCGGATGGTCTTGGTGATGCCAGAGAACATGAGCCTGGAGCGGCGTGCCATAATGAAAGCATTCGGTGCCGAGATCGTTTTGGTGTCAGCTGAAGGCGGCATGGAAGAGGCGCGTGACTTGGCCGAGGCGATGGCCACCGAAGGTCGAGGGAAAATTCTCAATCAATTTGCCAATCCAGACAATCCACGCGCCCATTATGAAGGCACCGGACCTGAGATCTGGCATCAGACCTTCGGACACCTGACCCATTTTGTCAGCGCCATGGGTACAACCGGCACCATCATGGGGGTATCAAGGTTTCTAAAGCAGAAGAACCCAGCCATTCAAATCATCGGTGTCCAGCCGGCAGAAGGCGCCAAAATTCCCGGCATCCGCCGCTGGCCATCTGAGTATTTGCCCAAGATTTACGACCCAACCTGGGTAGATAAGCAGTTGGAAGTCACCCAAGAGGAGGCGGAAGAAACCACTCGGAGGCTTGCTTCCGAAGAAGGGATATTCTGCGGCATCTCCTCCGGCGGCGCAGTTGCCGCTGCTTTGAGATTGTCCCAGGAGGTCGAGAACGCGGTCATCGTCGTCATCATTTGCGACCGCGGCGACCGCTATCTATCCACCGGCGTGTTCCCGGCCTGATCCACGCTCACGTCTGCAACTCAAAACCCTATTGGATAGGGATCGCAGTTGGGTTATTGAGCGGTACCTGTGCCGGTTGTGTTGCAGCCGAGCCTAGCTTCTCCCTCAAGCTTGACCACCTGCGCTATGGATCGGTGGTGCTCAAGAACCTGTCAGCTAACTTCACCGCTTCAAACTATCGACTGGTACTCGGCAATCTGAGCTTACCGTTTGCCCCTTGGCGGGTCGATCAGCTCATCCTGAGCTGCGCCGATGGCCGGCTTAAGACAACAGCGCTGGAATGCAGTCAAGGGCAGCTGACACTACGCTTTCCTCGTTTTGATCAAACTTTACGCGCGTCTACCACCTTTATCCTCAGTCCTGTGTGGGGGCAAATGCGCTTAGATCCCCTGCGCTACGCCTTTGGCTATCTACGCCTTCAGGCTGATTATCTAGGCAAGCGTTGGCAAACTAAACTTAAGGTATTGCGCCAACCCTTGCAGCTTGGCTGGATCAATCCCAAGTTTCCCAAGCTTTCGTGGTTAGCCAAGCTCAAAGGCGCGGCAAAGTTTGAGCTATCGGCCTCAGGAGCTGTGGCTCCGGAGCGTATCGACCTTAGATTGGCTGGAGAAAAGCTGACCTTCCAGAACTTAGGCTTTACTCGAGTCATTCAAAAGCTTAAGGTCTTAATGCAATTGCAAAGCTGGCAGGTCGAAAGCCACTGGAGAGGCAGGTTAGAACTTGAGATTCCCCAAGGGGAAGGTTTGTATTTCCCTGTCTACCTATCCTTTCAGGAACACCCAGTAAGGCTTACCACCGACTTTCTCTGGAAACGTAAAGCCAATAAGCTTTTGCTCCAGGACCTACACTTGTCCCAACAAAACGTCTTGACTGCGATCGCGGAGGCGAGCTTCAGTGACGGCATTATTTTGGCAGCTTTGACGGCAAGCTTTGCTGCTGATTTACCGACCTTGTTCCAACTCTACGGACGGCCGTTTCTAGCAGGCGGTCAATGGGAAGGAATTCAAGTTCAAGCAGGGAAAGCTCATGGCCGGTTGACGCTCAGGGATCAGCACAAAGCCCGCGTGTGGATTGAGGACGCTGTAGTCACTGATCGAGAACACCGCTTAGGGATCAGTCAACTTAGCGCTGATCTAGCCTGGCAGCAACGCTTAACCGGGCAGATTTCCCGATTAAGCTGGCATGCAGGGCATCTGTATGCCATCCCGGTGGGAGCCGCCGAGCTGTTTTTCCGCCTGACCGGTGATGATTTCCGCCTGTGCCTGCCTGCTGATCTGCCAATCCTAGACGGCCACTTTTTTATTGACCAATTAGAAATATTTGATCTTTCCACTACCCCGGTGATCCGATTCCGCGGTCGTCTCGATAAAATCTCTCTTGAAGTCCTCACCCGAGTGCTGGGATGGCCGCCTCTGGCCGGAACCTTATCGGGCGACATCCCGCAAGTTACCTACGACCTGCAACAACGGACCTTAAAGCTAGACGGTCGCCTAACCGTTGAGGTCTTTGGCGGTACTGTCGTTATTGAGAACTTGGTCATCACCGATCTGTTTGGCGTTCTACCAAGGCTTAAAGCCGATGTCTACTTCCATCATCTAGATCTAGAACAGATCACTAAACGCTTTGCCTTTGGCCGTATCACCGGAAGATTGGCAGGTCATATCCAACGACTCTACCTGGAAAACTGGCAACCGATCTCTTTTGATGCCTGGTTTGGAACCCCTGCTGGCGACCGTACTCACCATCGAATTAGCCAACAGGCGGTGAAGAATCTAGCTAATTTGGGCGGTGGCTTTGCCGCTGACTTGTTGTCGCGTACCTTACTTGGTTGGCTGCAAGAATTCAATTACGATGCTTTAGGTCTAGGCTGCAGGCTGAGAGACGGAGTCTGCGAACTGGCAGGGATAGCACCAGCACCTAATGGTTACTATATCGTCAAAGGCGGCGGTCTGCCGCGGATCGATGTGATCGGCTATAATCGGCGCATCGACTGGCTGACTCTGACGACTCGGCTAGCTCGCATTACCCAACTTAGGTAATTTACCCCAACCTGCTAAACCATGAACAAGTCTATCGCTCTGCTTCCCCTCTTGCTCTTCATCAGCATTGCCTCGTGCGTTACCGTCAATATTTATTTTCCTGCAGCTGCAGCGGAAAAAGCTGCAGACCAAATTATTCGCGATATCCAGCAAGGCACTCCAGCCACTGACCAGCCCCAATCTTCCCTAAAGTGGCAATCGATCCTCGCCTGGCTAAGCTTAAAGTCTTATCAAATCGGATCGATCGCTTTGGGAATCTCTCCAGCTTATGCGCAAGCCGATCTCAACCTAGACAGTCCTGAAATCCGCGCGCTTAAGGCGTCTTTGCAGCGCCGCTTTCCTAAACTTAAGCAATACTTAGATCAGGGCTGGGTAGGCTACACCAACGATGGCCTAGTAGCAGTCGTCAACAAGGATCAAATCCCGCTTAAGGAACTGGCCAATGCCGAGCAGTTGGTCACAGCCGAGAATCGGGATCGGCAGGCATTGTATCAGGCAATCGCCCGCGCCAATGGTCAGCCCGAATGGGCTGCACAGATCCAGTCAGCCTTCGCCAAGCGTTGGATTGCAAATGCCGAGCCCGGCTGGTGGATCCAGACTCCTAACGGTCGTTGGCAACGGAAATAATGGAACGCCGTAAATTACCTAAAGAACCTATCGTGGCGACTGTTGAAAAACTCACTCACGATGGCCGCGGTATTGCCTACGTGGACGGGAAAGCGGTCTTTATTGAACAAGTTTTGCCCGAAGAGACGGTGCGTTTTTGCTATACCACTGTCCGCCGTGACTATGATTGCGGCAAAGTGATGGAAGTCCTCAACTATACTGGCAGGCGTGCGTCTCCCCCTTGTCCTTACTTTGGAACCTGTGGAGGCTGCCACCTGCAGCACCTAGACTGCGCTGCACAGATCGAGTTTAAGCAGAACCTGCTTTTAGAGCAGCTTCGCCGTATTGGCAAAATTGAGCCGCTTGAAGTTTGGTCTCCGCTTATTGGACCGATCTTCGGTTATCGCCGTAAGGCAAGATTGGGAGTGAGATATGTGCGGAAAAAAAATCAAACATTGGTGGGTTTTCGCGAGCGCGGAAGTGGGTTAGTGGCTGAAATCGACGCTTGTTTAGTTCTTCATCCCAAGGTTGGAGAAAGAATCAAGGAGCTGGCTACTTTGATCGATAGCCTCTCTATTCGCGAACGGGTCCCACAAATAGAAGTGGCAGTTGGAGATAACCGCAGCGCTTTAGTATTTCGTATCCTTGAGCCAGCTCAAGCAAGTGATTTGGCAAAGCTCAAAGAATTCGGGCAAAGGTTTGAATTCGATCTCTACCTTCAACCACAGGGACTAGATTCTCTATTTCCGCTTCTGCCAGAAAATCCGTCCCTACTTTACTATCGTTTGCCTGAGGAAGTTACCCTTTGGTTTGGTCCGTTGGAGTTTACTCAGATCAACGCGGAGATGAACGACCATTTGATCAGGCAGGTTTTACAGGTGCTCGATCCATGCAGTCATGAGACAGTGCTTGATTTGTTTTGCGGTCTAGGTAACTTTACCCTTCCCTTAGCTCGCCGCGCTGCTCGAGTAGTCGGCGTGGAAGGTAATCCTCAAGCGGTGGCTCGTGCTCGGGAAAACGCCCGGATTAACCAAATAGCTAATGTTGAATTTCATTGCGCTGATTTAAGTCAAGAATTAACCATGTTTTATTGGGCCCAGTCTCGGTATGACAAGGTTTTGTTGGATCCTTCTCGCGCTGGCGCTTTCGAGGCTATGAACTATATTCCTCGCTGGCAACCTAAGCGGGTTGTTTATGTCTCTTGTAATCCGGCTACTTTGGCTAGGGATGTTGGTTACTTGGTCCATAGGTTTGGTTATCGTTTGATTGGGGCTGGAATTTTGGATATGTTTCCTCATACTGCTCATGTTGAATCTATGGTGTTGTTGATGAAATGATGTCTTATCTTTGGGTCAGTCTTGTTGGACAGTGTTTGTTTTGGATAGATAACGGTATAAATATCAAAGATTATCCAATTTCAACTGCCCGCAACGGCCCTGGAGAAATCATAGGTAGCGGCTGTACCCCTCGTGGATGGCACATTATTCGAGCGAAAATCGGTGCTGGGCTTCCTTCAGGCGCTGTGCTAGTAGGACGGCGGCCAACCGGGGAAATTTACAATACCGACTTGGCTTTACGCTATCCTGAGCGGGATTGGATTTTAAGCAGAATCCTATGGCTTAGCGGTTTGGAAATCGGCTTTAACCGCCTCGGCAAAGTAGATACCTTCCGCCGTTTTATCTACATCCACGGCAGTCCAGATCATCTCATCGACGGCACGCCTAGATCTTGTGGCTGCATTCGCATGCGCAATGCTGATATTATTGAATTGTTTGACTTAGTTGATCTAAATACTAAAGTGTACATCGGCGACCGGGATCAATTTCCGCTGTCCTCCCCGTTAACACTAAGATGATCAAGCGATAAATGAGACAGATATAACGCCAACCCTACTAGCGCAATCCCCCCTGCAAAGGCAAGCAAATCCAAAGGTTCATTAAACTCCATCTTAAGTGCTTGCTCAAAAAACCGAACGATCAAAATAATCAAGATGACCTTGCCCAACCGGCTTTTCAGATCATCTAAGTTATTGATGATAAGCACCTTAGCGAAAGCTTGGCTTGCCCGCGCTTGATCCAAGGCGCTGATGAACAACTCATACAACCCCAAAGCAAAAATCAGCAACACGGTAGCCAAAAGATATCCATCGATTACCTCCACCACGTGAGCGATGGCTTGGGAGCGAATTATCTTGCGCTCATCCTCGCTTAACTCCACATCAGCGTAGTGATAAATCTTCCGCACTAGCAGCCAAGTATCCACGGTAGCTAGATAAAATACTGCCAACGCCGTGAGCAAGCTAGCTAAAACTGCCACTAGGACCACCATCCGGCTGCTCCATAAGGTACTTTCTAGTAAATGCTCAAGACGTTTGGAAACGCTTAGCTGTTTTCCTTTCACACCATCACCAGATCAGCATACTCGAAATCGCTACAAAATACTCAACACCTATTACTTTTTTAACAAAAAATTTGCCAGCCATAATTAAAGCTGGATAAAATTTTTTGTTCATTAGCTGGCGTAGCTCAGTCGGCAGAGCAGCGGATTTGTAATCCGCAGGTCGTGGGTTCAAATCCCACCGCCAGCTTTGCAACAATAGCCTAAGCGGCATGCGCAGATGATGGGAACGCATGTACAGCAGCCAACGGGAGAAGTTGTGGGCAAAGCGACGTCATTCGGGAGCGATCCGGTGTTTTTCTAGCAATTTGCGCGCATACTCGATCGGAATCGCATAACTGATTCCGCTGGGTTTGGACAAGAGAGCCTCCTTGCTTTCCTGCACAAATACCTTATTGATAATCCCAACTACCACACCCGTCTCAGGATGGTACAAGGGGCTTCCGCTATTTCCGGGATAGGCGGTGGCATCGAGCTGGAACACCGGATAAGGTTGGTTAAGGCGTGGCAGCAACCTAAGGTCCAGTTGATTGGCTCTAAGTACCGGAAAAGCAATCGGCGTGATGCTGGAGATCAAGCCCAGATGAGTGACCGGATATAAACCTAATACCATGCCGATGGGATAGCCGGTAAACGCATAAGTCTCTCCTTCTCGAACTTGATCAGACTCCCCCAAAGCCAAAGCTGGCAAAGGATCGCCTGCAATCTTCAAAAGTGCCAAATCATAAGCGGCATCGGTAGCGATGACCTTAGCCCTGCGCAGACGATCCTTGGCTGAAGATCTAAAAAACACTGCTAAAAGCTCGGATTGTTCTTCATCCAGCCTAGCGGGCAAAACGTGAGCACAGGTCAACACATGGTGCCCGTCCGCTACCACAAACCCTGTTCCCCGAAATACGGCAGGCGGCGAGCGGGTGCGCTGAAAAGTCCCAACGGCCAAGACACTAGACTTGACCTGCGCAACCGTCTCAGGCAACCCGGCATTAACAACCTTTACTCCAGCGATCCACCCAATGGCTGCTAGGACAAGAAACCATCTGGCCGGTGCCTTCATACCGACAGCAATAACTGGGCAACCTCGGTAAATTCGTAGTACACCTCGGTCATTACCTCTACTATCTGCGCTTCCCGCATGCCAGTTAAGGACTTAACCTCTTCCGGAATCTCAGCCAAGATGTCTTCTACCGCATTGCCTTGTACCAAGACATCGGTCAGACGGTCTGCGATGTGTACCAAAGCAGTCTCGAACGGATAATTGAGGGCTGTTTCCGGATACAAGTGGCAGCCAATGGTCTCCTGAAGCCAGGCAGGCATGTTCCAGACTTTGGCGATTTCTGCCCCTACGTCGGCATAAGTAAAGCCTAACAGGTCTTTTTCCAAAAGCGGCACCAATGCCCGCTTACCTTGGCTTGCGAGCAGGATTTCTCTAGCTGCATCTGGGCATTTGAGATAAATCAACAGCGCACCGATCGAATGCAGAAGCCCCGCCACGAACAAGCGCTCCGGATACAATACTTTGGCTTCTTTAGCAAATAAGCGAGCAACCACTGCACAGTAGATGCTCTGCAGCCAAAATTCATCCATGTCGACTAACTGAACGGGAAGCTTACGGAAAGCGCTCAAAGCAGAGGTAGCCAGCGCTAGATGGTATAACGGCTCCATGCCCACCAGAGTCACCGCTCGCGATACCGTATCGACCCGCCTGCTAAAGCCGTAAATAGGACTGTTGGCTAGCCTCAGCAGGCGTGCCGTCAACGCTGGATCACAGGCGACGATCGCACCGATAGTCTCGGCGGTGCTGCGAGGGTCGTTGATCGCCTCTTGCAATCTAAAAACAACATCCGGCAGCGAAACTAGATCGCGCTCGCTTTCTAACAGCGCAGCCGGAGAGGCATATTGACTCATAAGCTCTCATAGAACCTTAATACTCGGGCGACATATTCACGCGTTTCAAAATAAGGGGGAATATTGTTACCATGCTTACGCACCGCTCCTTCTCCCGCATTATACGCTGCCACCGCAAGCTTAATATCCCCAAAGGTCAACAACAGATCACGCAAATAACGCGCGCCGGCTTCCAAATTCATAAACGGATCGTAGCGATCGTAGACGCCATAGCGAACCGCCGTCTCCGGCATGAGCTGCATCAGTCCAACGGCTCCTTTAGGGGAAACAGCATTCGGGTTATAAGCGGATTCGGCACGGATGATGGCATGCAGCAACTTAGGATCGAGCCGATACTTATCAGCCACCTGATCAATGACAGAAGCAAGGCCAGGTTTTGGCAGCAAAGATGAGAAGGTCTTTGGGCGAAAAGAAGGCGTACTGCGCAGAATCAATCGGTAACCCGAATGCCTAGGTCGATCGGTATAGTATACTTGGCCGTTTTCATCCACGTACTTGTAAATATCGGCTAGTGCAGGGAAAGCCAATAAGCTCCCCAACCAAAGCCAACACCAACGCATGCTTTCCTCCCTTGCATAGAGTCACGGTCTTAAGTTTAGACCAATTTCGGCCGGATGTTCTGCGCACACTCCTTGGCACGCCAGCGTGCCTGTTCTATATCGTCGGCGCTTGCCAGCGCGACCCCCATACGCCGCTTAGCAAAAGCAAAAGGCTTGGCAAACAACCGGATTTGGGTCTCGGGAATCGCTAAAGCGCGCTCTAGGCCTTCATACACTAGGCCTGCTCCTTCTATCCCAGCGTAGATCACTGCACTGGCCGCCGGGCATACCAGCGAGGTGTCTATGGGTAGGCCTAAGAAAGCGCGTACGTGCAGCTCAAATTCATTGAGCCTTTGGCTAGCCATCGTCACCATCCCGGTGTCGTGCGGTCTTGGACTAACCTCGCTGAACCAAACCTGATCGCCTTTTACGAATAGCTCTACCCCGAACAAGCCTTGCCCTCCAAGAGCCTCGACCACTGTGGCGGCAATCCTTTTCGCTTCAGCATGCGCTTTTTCGCTCAAAGGCTGAGGCTGCCAGCTCTCTACGTAGTCACCCTGCTCTTGCCGGTGGCCGATTGGCTCGCAGAACCAAATCTTAAAGCGCCCGTTAGCTTCTTGAGCACGCACGGTGAGCAAGGTAATTTCGCACTCGAACTCCACCTTTGCCTCTACGATAACGCGGCTGCCTGCTACCCGTCCACCGGATTGCGCTTTGTCCCACGCATCTGCCAATTCCTGACGGCAACCGACCTGCGATTGACCTTTACCCGAAGAGGACATAGTCGGTTTGACGAAACAGGGATAACCGATCTCTTCTGCGGCAGCAATCAACTCGTCCAAAGAACCTGCGAACGCATAGCGAGACGTCGGCAGCTCCAAGGTCTCTGCCGCTAACCGCCGAATTCCTTCGCGATCCATAGTCAGCTTAACTGCCCTTGCACAGGGCACCACTTTTGCCAGGCCTTCCTGCTCGATCTCAAGCAAAGCGGAAGTTGCGATCGCTTCGATTTCCGGCACGATAAAGTCCGGGCGCTCACGTTCGATCAAGGCTTTAAGCTGGCAGGCATCGGTCATGTCGATGACGTGCTTGACCGGTGCCACCTGTTGCGCCGGCGCATTTTCGTAACGGTCTACAGCGATCACCTCAATCCCGTAGCGCGCTAGACAAATAGCGATCTCTTTGCCCAACTCCCCCGAACCCAGGAGCATTGCTTTGGTAGCACTTTTAGTTAAGGCAGTTCCGATTTGCATTGCTTTTCTCACGCTGCTTGATACTGTTTTAAGGCCGAGGCCAACCGCTTGATGGACACGGGATAGGCAGTCTTAAGCGGCTGGGCGAACAAGGAAATGCGAAGCTCTTCCAGACTCCAGCGCAATGGATCTTCTGGGTGTGCAATCGCGCCTGCTTGCACTTGGCTCCAATAGGCTTCCCAAAGCGGCCTAAGCTCTTTCAGTTTAGCTTCGTCTTTAGCTAACCCATAGTGAGTCTTATCCAATCGGTACCGCAGGGCCTCGAGATAACGAGGTAACTCTTTAAGATACTGCCAGGGAGTGTCGCCGATAAACCCTCGGTAACAAAGGCGCGTCAGCTGCTCATCGATGTCTGCCCCGCTCAACGTATGGTTGAGATGTCTCATCTGCTGACGCTGCTTAAAGCAAGCTTGAGCCAATTCCAGAATTTCCTTGACCTTAGTCGCAATCGACTGTGCCGTCGGAAACAGCTTGCCTCGATGGGCGGCAAGACGGCTTTCAAACGCTTTGGGACTTAAAATGTCCGACCCTTCAGCCAGAAATACCTCGGTTACTACCAGATCGACTACTTCCTCTAAGAGCTGCTTTTTCCCTCGATCGCCGAACGGATGCGGCGGAAGAGCAGAATAAGCAAATTCTAATGCAGGTCCCAACGCAAGCTGCTTTTTAAGCAGCTTGATCTCCTTAGCCAAAGTCAGTTGAATTAGCCGCTTCAGCCCTAAGCGATGAGCCTTTTGCGCTTCCTCAGCCGTGGCAAACAATTTAATCCCACAGCTTTCCCCCTCATCTATCAACGCTGGAAAGCCAACGAATTTCTGACCTGCCTGAGAGATCAGATAAGTGCGTGGCAACTCACCGAACTGCCAATTCCGCAAACCGCTTTGGATTAACTTTTCTTGCTCGAAGCTTCGACGAGCCGCGCTTGAGAACTTCGTTTTAAGACGCACCAAATCCCGCCCTTGGGCAAGGATTTTCCCCTGCTCATCGAGCACCTGAAAATTCATCTTAAGGTAATCGGGTAACTCTACCTCTTTAAGCAGCTCAGCGCTTACCTCTAGCCCAGCTACCTGCTTGAGTGCCCTAGCCACCGCTTGCCAAAACGGTTCGGCGGCAAAGCGAAGCTGAGCACACACCCGGGCAGCCGTCTCTGGGATCGGCACCAAGGCTCGGCGCAGACTCCTAGGCAAGCCTTTAAGCAAAAAAATTACCTTTTCTTCTAACCACCCAGGGATCAGCCAGTCAAACGCTTCCGGATTCAACTGCAAAAGCGCCGCCTGCGGTACCTTAAGGGAGACCCCATCGTCCTCAGCGCCAGGCTCAAATCGGTAGCTAAGCTCAAGCTCTACGCCATTGCCCTTCCAAACATCGGGGAAATCCGAAGGATTTATCCCATCGTGTAAGCAAATCTCCTCCCGACTCAATTTGAGCAGCTTAGGGTGATGGCGAACTTGCTGACGATACCAACGCGCAAAGTCATCTGCATTTGTGATCTCAGCTGGAATGCGCGCATCATAAAATTGAAATAGCCACTCCTCATCTACTATCCAGTCCAAGCGCCTGGTCTTATGTTGCAGCTGGCGAAACTCCATAAGCAATGCGCGGTTGTGGCGGAAAAATTCAAGCTCAAGGTCTATCTCCTGCCTGACCAGCGCAGAGCGGATAAAAATCTCCCGCGCCTCGGCGGGATGGATCTTCTCATATGCAACCTTGCGCCGCTCTACTAGCGTCAGGCCAAATAGCGTCACTCGTTCGAACGCCGCCACTTTCCTTGCCTGGCGTTCCCAATGGGGATCGTAATAGTGACGCTTGACCAGATGAGCAGCGCACTGCTCGATCCACTCCGGCTCTACCTGGGCAACCAGGCGGGCGTAGATCTTACTCGTTTCGACCTGCTCTGCGCAGACCAGAAAGCTTGGCCTAGTTTTAAACAGACCCGATCCGGGAAAGATAAAAAACTTGATTCCATATACTCCTTCGTACTCGAACTTATCCCTACGCAACCCGACGTTCGATAGTAGGCCGCTTAAGAGCGCACGATGGATTTCAGCATATCCAGCAGGCTCAAGGTTTAGGCGCCACCCTAACCCCACGACTATCTCCCTGAGCTGGGCGTGAAGGTCCTGCCACTCGCGCATCCTGAGGTAAGACAGAAAGTGCTCATGGCAAAACCGACGCAGCTTGGTTTTAGAGAGGTGAGCTTGCTGCTCGGTAAAATCATGCCAAAGCTTGAGTAGGCTTAGAAAATCGGACTTGTCATCGCGCCATTTCGCATGTTTGGCATCTGCTGTTTCGGCTTGATCGGCTGGGCGCTCCCTGGGGTCCTGGATACTCAAAGCAGAGACGATAATCAAAAGCTCAGTCAGGCAGTTTTCTTGCTTCGCTTCGACCAGCATTCTGGCCAAACGCGGATCGATGGGGAACTGACAGAGGAGGCGGCCGATCTCAGTCAGCTCGCCCTTTTCATCCAGCGCTTTAAGTTCTTGGAGCAGCTTGATTCCAGCACGGATTTGCCGACGATCAGGTGGATCCATAAATGGAAAATGCTCGATCTCGGCAAGTCCTAGGGCTTTCATCTTAAGGATCACTGCTGCCAGATTGGTGCGCAAGATCTCTGGCTCAGTAAACGCCGGGCGAGCTTCTAAATCTTCCCGAGTATACAGACGGATGCAGACTCCTGGCGCAATCCTGCCACACCGGCCTGCACGCTGTTTGGCCGAGGCCTGGGAAATAGGCTCAATCGGTAGGCGTTGCAGCTTACTTCTAGGGCTGAAGCGACTGATACGCGCCAGTCCGGTATCGATCACCGCACGGATGCCAGGGACCGTCACGGAAGTTTCAGCCACGTTAGTGGCCAGGATGATTCTAGGTCGGCTGCCGGGGTGGAAGATCTTCTGCTGCGCTTGCGTCGCAAGGCGCGCATATAAGGGAAGAATTTCGAAATTCCCTAAGTGGGATTTGCGCAAGGCTTCTGTGGCTTCGCGGATGTCGCGCTCACCGCTTAAAAACACCAAGATGTCGGCCAACCCTTCGTGGGCTAGCTCGTTCACCCCAGCTACGATCGCCTGGATCATGTCTTCTTCCTCAACCGGCCGATAACGGATCTCTACCGGGAAGCTCCGCCCAGACACTTCGATGACTGGGGCACCGCCGAAATGATCGGAAAAACGTTTTGGATCAATAGTTGCAGAAGTGATGATAACTTTTAGATCCGGCCGCTTGGGAAGCAACCACTTTAAATACCCCAGGAGAAAATCGATGTTGAGGCTACGCTCGTGGGCTTCATCGATAATAATCGTATCGTACTGGGTTAGATACCGGTCTGACTGCGTCTCAGTCAGTAAAATCCCATCGGTCATCAACTTGATCAGCGTCGCGGCTTGTGTTTGGTCGTGGAAGCGGACTTTACACCCGACGAGATCGCCAACTGTTTGGCCTAACTCTTCAGCGATACGGTCCGCAACACTTCTGGCAGCAATCCGACGCGGCTGAGTGTGGCCGATCATCCCGCGAGCACCGCGCCCGATTTCCAAACAGATTTTAGGCAGTTGGGTAGTCTTGCCGCAGCCGGTCTCTCCACAGACGATAATGACTTGATGACTATGCAAGGCACGGGCAATCTCGTCCTTTTTCTGCACGACCGGTAAAGGCGGATAATCCAAGGCGGGAATACTGGCCAGGCGCGCTTTGACTTGGGCCGCAGAGTGTTCGATAGCAGCTGCCAATTGTGCCAAAGCAAGAGCATCCTCTTTTTGCGCTAAACTCGCCAGGCGCTTTGCAAAAATCAACCGATCCCGGCTTAAGACCCGATCTAGTTGACTGGCTAAGCAATTCAATTCAGACTGCATTGTGCCCATCGATTGTTGGTTATAAATTATGCCATATAGGTAAGCGATGACGCCCTCTAAGCCGCTTTGCACTTCTGGCTTCGTTTTAGCATAAACGATTTATTAACCCAAGTAGACCGACTTTGGCCTTAGAAATCGAGCGTAAGTTCCTGGTGCAAGACGATTCTTGGCGCAACGGAGTTATCCGCTCTGTGCGGATCCGCCAAGGGTACTTAAATCAAGCTAAAGATTGTTCCGTGCGGGTGCGCTCGGCAGACAGACGAGGATGGCTGAACATCAAAAGCGTCACCATTGGCACGCAGCGGCATGAATATGAATATGAGATTCCCTACCAGGATGCAGAAGAAATGCTAGATCGTCTATGTCATCGGCCGCTGATCGAAAAAACCCGCTATTTTGTCCGTCACGGCAGCCACCTGTGGGAGATCGACGTATTCGAGGCAGACAACGAAGGCTTAATCGTTGCCGAGATCGAACTTTCTCATCCCGACGAAGAGTTCGCAAGACCTCCATGGTTAGGTCAAGAGGTAACCTTAGATGTTCGCTATTACAACACTTACCTAGCTCAGAAACCGTTCAAGTCCTGGCAAACTCACCTCTGACTTGGACTATGCAGATCACTCTAAGCCTGGTTTTGTTGTTAGCTACCTTGGTGGCCATCGTCTTGATGATCGGCAGCCGCCTGCCTAAAACTCACATGGCTGCCAGCCAGATCAGGCTCAAAGCTAAACCACAGGAGGCCTGGCAGATCCTCACCGATTTTAAATCTTATCCCAGCTGGCGGATGGGCTTAAAGCGAGTCGAGGTCCGCCAAGCCGAAGACGGCTTGCCGATGTGGATCGAAGTCAGCTCAGAAGCCAGTAAGATTGCGTTCAAGGTCGCAGAAGCTAAACCGCCTTTCCGGCTAGTCACCCAGCTTGCCGATCCCACGCTCCCCCTGCGCGGCTGCTGGATTTATGAATTAAAGGAGGAAAACGGCGAGACCGTACTCACCATTACCGAAACCGAACACGTCTACCACCCTCTGTTCCGGTTTTGTATCCGGTATCTGCTCCGCTATCACGGGGCGATGGACGTTTTTCTAAGTGAACTGGCTCTAAAGCTTGGGCAAGTACCAAAGGTACAACACCTGCAACTTAAACGCCAGCCTTGATCGTCTAATCCTCTGGCAAATAGGCTAACCAGTTCCGAGAATCGTCTCCGTAGGCGAGGAAATAGGGGTTAAGCACCGAATCCTTAGTATTGTAGCGCAAGGGTTTACCGGTAAGATCGACCACCTTCCCCCCTGCTTCCAGTACGATGCAATGAGCCGCTGCCGTATCCCATTCCGAGGTAGGCCCTAAGCGAGGATACAGATCAGCCTTGCCTTCTGCCACCAGGCAGAACTTAAGCGAACTGCCGATGGAGATCAGCTCATAGTTGCCGTTTAACCTCTCCAGATAAGCTCTAAACGCCGGTGTCTGATGGGAGTGGCTGCCGACGATCACCAGTTTCGAGGGAGCAGGCTTGCGCACCCGAATCGCTTCAGGCGCCATCTGCGCTACTTGCTTGAAAGCACCAAGCCCAGCAGCGGCGTAGTAAGCAGTATCCTGAACCGGCACGTAGACTACTCCTAGCACCGGCTCATGATCATGGACAAGCGCCACATTGACCGTAAATTCCCCGTTTCGGTTAATGAATTCCTTGGTTCCATCCAGTGGATCCAAGAGCCAATAAGTCGACCATTGCCTACGCTCTTGGTAAGACAAGGCTTCATCCTCCTCAGAAAAAATAGGGAACTTTGTCGGCAAACTCTGCAACGCTTCTTTCAGACAACGGTGGGCAGCAATGTCGGCAGTAGTCAAAGGAGACTGATCTCCCTTAAGCCCAATCTGAAAATCAGAAACATAAATTTTGAGGATCTTGTGTCCAGCAAGGCGAGCTGCATTCAGCGCAGCTACTTGCAAGCTAGGCAAATCCAACCCATGCATAAAACAACCTTAGAGCATAATCGGGATATAATTGGAAAGATTTTAGTCTAAATGTCCGTCGATTCTAGCATTTCCCTTCTCGATACCCGCATCATAGGGTTCACCCCATAAAAAACTTGAAATTCAACGCTGATTAAGCTCAAATTAACCTCAGCAAATCCCTGTCGATCTTTCTTTTTACCACAACCCATATTGGAGAGACGCGTGAGCGATGCAACTATAAAAGTAACTGACGACAACTTTGAGCAAGAAGTGCTACAATCCAAGCAACCGGTTCTAGTGGACTTCTGGGCAGAATGGTGCGGTCCTTGCAAGATGATTGCTCCTATTTTAGATCAAATCGCTGAAGAGTATCAGGGCCGCTTGAAGGTAGCTAAGCTAAACATCGATGAGAACCCAAGGACACCTCAGCACTACGGTATACGAGGCATTCCTACCCTCATGCTATTTAAAGATGGTGAAATGGAAGCGACCAAGGTTGGCGCACTGAGCAAGTCTCAGCTTCAAGCTTTCCTAGACCAGAACCTATAAAATGTAGCTAGCCCGTCTACCAACCTCTTAGGCGGGCTAGTTAGTAACTTTACCCGCCCTGCTATCAGTTCTATCCAGATCGCTCATCGACATGGGCGATTTGGCGATCATCGAAACCTAAATGATTTTTACCTATGAACCTAACTGAACTCAAACGCAAATCCGCAGCTGAGCTTTTAGAAATCGCAGAATCTCTAGAGATCGAAGGCGTCTCCCGCAGCCGTAAACAAGACCTGATTTTTGCCATCCTCAAAAAACTGGCAAAAAACGGCGAGGATATTTACGGCGATGGGGTTTTAGAAATCTTGCAAGATGGCTTTGGCTTCTTGCGTTCAGCCGACTGCTCCTATCTGGCTGGCCCCGATGACATTTACGTTTCCCCCAGCCAGATTCGCCGTTTTAGCCTACGCACGGGAGACACGATCTCTGGCAAAATCAGACCTCCTAAAGAAGGAGAGCGTTACTTTGCGATGCTCAAGGTGGAGCAAATCAACTTTGAACCACCTGAGGTAGCCAAACACAAAGTCGATTTTTCTAACCTGACCCCGTTGTTTGCTCAAGAACGCTTCGTGTTGGAGCTGGGCAACGGCAGTACCGAGGATTTAACCGCCCGGGTGATCGACTTAGTTGCCCCGATAGGCAAAGGTCAGCGCGGGCTGATCGTATCTCCGCCGAAAGCCGGCAAAACGATGATCTTGCAAAACATCGCCCACTCCATTGCGATCAAAAACCCGGAGTGCTATTTGATCGTGCTGCTTATCGACGAGCGGCCAGAAGAGGTGACCGAGATGGAGCGTTCGGTACGCGGTGAAGTTATCTCCAGCACCTTCGATGAACCACCAACCCGTCACGTGCAGGTAGCCGAGATGGTGATCGAGAAAGCCAAACGCCTGGTGGAACACAAGCGCGACGTAGTGATTCTACTCGATTCTATTACCCGCCTGGCACGCGCTTACAACGCTGTGGTCCCATCGTCTGGTAAATTGCTCACCGGTGGCGTCGACGCCAATGCGCTAGAGAAACCTAAGCGCTTTTTCGGAGCTGCGCGCAACATCGAGGAAGGCGGCAGTCTGACCATCATTGCCACCGCCCTGATCGAGACCGGCTCGCGCATGGACGATGTGATCTTTGAAGAGTTTAAAGGCACCGGCAACATGGAACTGCACCTAGAGCGCAAGATCGCTGAAAAGCGTATTTATCCGGCGATTAACATCAACCGCTCTGGGACCCGGCGCGAAGAGTATTTGGTGCCGCCGGATGAACTGCAAAAGGCGTGGATTTTGCGTAAGATCCTTCAACCCATGGATGAAGTCGCTGCGATTGAATTTTTACTGGATAAACTGCGCCAGACCAAAACCAACGCCGAATTTTTCGAATTGATGAAACGCGCTTAATAAGAACAACGCCGGATCAACCACACATATCCAGCTTGATCTTGCCGGACTAAAGGACACCAACTTAGATCCTGTTGAAGATCACGCAAAAGTGCTTCCACCGCTTTCGGCTCGGAAGATTCCACCTCTTCGGCGAAACGGACTAGCCCCCAGAGGGCAGACGATACCTTCAAGCGCGCTACCATTCCAAGCCAGATCGGCACTTGATCGATCAACGTGGCACCGCTCGGCCACAGCCTCAAGATCAAAGACTGATTTTCTCCTTCATCCTTAAGCAGGATAATCGCCTCTGCCTGACCGTCATTGAAATGCGGCAGAACTGGAATTTCCCGCACCTGTGCCTGGGGAACTAACCAATACAAGGCGGTTTCTACACCTACCTTTTGGGCTGGCTGCCAACCGCGCTGTTGCAACTGCTCCTGAATTTTTGGCAAAAAAGCTGTCCATTGTAGTATCAGCGGTTGATCGACACGGCCTAAAAGCGCCTGGCGCCGGCGGGGAAATCGCCGCCACTCCGACTCTGTCCACGCCGCCTCGGTCACTCTCCGGATTTCATGCACGGGCTTTTCAATTTTCTTCATCCGGCCTAAAAATAAAAACCCAAGCGCAGCTGCCATCAAGATGCCTGTCGCCAGCCAACCTAGGTGCCGGATTCCTCCTTGGGAAGCATGGCGCCGGTAGCCTATGCCAGCAATTCCAAGCCATACTATCACCACCATAACCGTCATTGCTAAGGATCCAAGCGCGACGGTACCTACATAAAGCCGGGCAAAGATTAAAAGCAGCCAGAACGGGATAACAGCTGCATAGATCAGCAAGCGAATGCCAGGAGTAATCCATGTCGTCAGCATCAGTACCAAAAAACCATACCCAACCCCTGCCCTAGGATTGGTCCATCCAGCCCAAAAGATCCTACTATCTGTTCTGCAAACCCACAGAATCCCAAACTGACTAGCCAGTGAACCAACTCCGAGTAGCATCGGGCCAACAGCAACCAAGCTCCTAAAATCACAGTGATGAACAACAGCGTAGGCCAACTTGCCAACTGCTCCACCGCTAAAAAGAAAGCGTCACTCCATGGATTGTGGAGAAACTTAAGCGATAATTCCCACCCTGCAGGCAACCAACGGGCCAACACTGCCCATGCAACTGCCAGCAACGCTCCCAACAAGATTAAAGCGAAATAATCGCGCTGCCATGGATAGAGCAAGGGTGAGGTCAATCGATGCATCAGAGGATGGTAGCGGTTGAAATCAAACCAAAGCTCAAGCAGCTTATGTGCTTTGAGTTGGAAATAGAGATAGAAGCAGCGGCTCAACCCAACCCCAACCCAAACGAGGGCCAGCACTAATATCAGCACTAATGCCAACCGCCCAGTGACTTTCGCAGCCAGCTCTAAGGAGCCGAACACCACACCGGGCAACAAATAGGTCGGCGCCCATAAAGCTGCTGACAGCAAATTGACGATCGCGAACCGAGCCGGTGGCATAGCCAGCATACCTGCCACCAGATGGATGACTGCCCTGACTGGGCCGACAAAACGGCCAAGCAGGATACTTAAATCCCCGTAACGCTGAAAAAACGCCGCGCCACGCTGGAGAAGTTGTGGATAATTGCACAGCGGCCAAAA
>CAZJKH010000001.1:150328-252174 GCA_964546735.1 uncultured Methylococcales bacterium
GAAAAAACGCCGCGCCACGCTGGAGAAGTTGTGGATAATTGCACAGCGGCCAAAAGCTTGCCAGCTTAGATCTAAATCGCCACCCGATCCAAAAGCTTAAGCCATCCCCAACCACCGCGCCAGCGATCGCCCACAGACAGATCGGCCAAAAAGGCATCGCCCCCAGCCCAATCAGAGCACCGGCGCCGAACATCATCGCCACCCCTGGCACGAACAGCCCTACCACTGCCAGCGATTCCAATAAGGCCACTAGAAATACCACCCCCTCAGCCCAATAGGGGTAGGCCTTCACCCAAAAGTAAAGCGATTCCACTTAGCGGTCGGTCTTAAGGCGACGGAACACGCGCTCGGCAGCCGCCAAGGTGGCAGTGAGGGTATCTTCGTCATGCGCGGCTGAGACGAAACCAGCTTCAAAGGCGGAAGGCGCAAGATACACCCCTTCGCCCAACATCCCATGGAAGAAGCGTTTGAACATTTCCTGATCGCAGTCCATTACCTGGCTAAAATCGGTCACCGAAGAGGCAGGCGTGAAAAATAGCCCAAACATGCCACCGACTTGATTGGCGCAAAGGTCGATGCCACAGGCAACAGCGCGTTCCTTTAACCCTTGGGTTAAAGCCGCGGTCTTTTCCGTCAGCTGAGCGTAGAAACCAGGTTCAGAAACCAGCTCCAGGGTCTTAAGACCGGCTGCCAGCGCAACCGGATTGCCGGACAAAGTGCCTGCCTGATAGACAGGGCCATGCGGCGCAAGCTGGTCCATGATCTCGCGTCGTCCTCCAAAAGCGCCTACCGGCATGCCACCACCGATGACTTTCCCCAAAGTAGTCAGGTCCGGCATAACGCCGTACAGCGCTTGCGCCCCCCCAAGCGCGACCCGGAACCCGGTCATGACTTCGTCAAAGATCAACACACTCCCAAATTCATCGCATACCTCACGCAGGGTCTCTAAGAACCCTGGGACCGGAGGTACACAGCCCATGTTTCCAGCCACCGGCTCGACGATCAAGCATGCGATTTCCCGCCCCATCTGGTCAAATAACCGGCGCACCGCTTCAGCATCGTTGTAGGGCAAAACGATCGTATGTTCGGTGATGCTTTTCGGCACGCCAGGAGAACTCGGGACACCTAAAGTCAAAGCCCCAGAACCCGCTTTTACCAACAGGCTGTCGGCGTGGCCATGGTAGCAGCCTTCAAATTTGACGATTTTATCGCGGCCGGTGAATCCACGCGCCAGGCGGATGGCGCTCATAGTCGCTTCGGTACCAGAGTTGACCATCCGCACCATTTTCAAAGACGGTACTTTGTCGCACAGCCAGCGCGCCATCTGCACTTCGATTTCAGTCGGCGCACCAAAGCTTAAACCTTTCTCCGCGGCGGCGGTGACAGCTGCTAAGACTTCTGGATGGGCATGGCCCAGGATCATCGCCCCCCAAGATCCTACATAATCGATATAGCGACGCCCTTCGACGTCATACAGAAACGGTCCCTTCGCCCGGTCAAAAAACACCGGCCGACCGCCGACTCCCTTGAAAGCGCGTACCGGCGAGTTGACACCGCCGGGAATCAAGGTCTGAGCAGTCTCGAACAATTGCTGTGAGGACCTCATCCGTCTGCCTCCTAGAAGAATATCCCATCCACAGGTGAGGAGGCTGAGGCGTAACGCCGCCTGGGCATCCGCCCAGCGAGATAGGCCTTGCGGCCAGCAGCCACAGCCAGCTTCATCGCCTCAGCCATCAACACCGAGCGCTTGGCCTCAGCGATGGCGGTATTCATCAGCACTCCATCGCAGCCCAACTCCATAGCGATTGCTGCATCCGAAGCGGTCCCTACGCCTGCATCTACTAGAATCGGCACCGAAGCATTTTCGACAATCGTTAAAATATTATAGGGATTTCGTATCCCAAGCCCGGAGCCGATCGGCGCCGCCAGCGGCATGACCGCCACGCAACCTAACTCCTCAAGTTTTTTAGCCACCACCGGATCATCATTGGTGTAAACCATCACTTCAAAACCATCCTGGATCAAAATTCTAGCCGCCTCTAACGTGCCTATGACGTCTGGATATAAGGTTTTCTCGTCTCCAAGCACCTCTAATTTGACTAGCTTATGGCCACCTAGAAGCTCGCGCGCCAAGTGGCAGGTCCGAACCGCATCTTCGACTGTATAGCAGCCAGCAGTGTTGGGCAGGATGCAGTAACGCTCAGGAGAGATGACCTCAAGCAGATTGGGCTCATCTTTGCGCTGGCCAAGATTGACCCGGCGAATCGCCACGGTGACGATCTCCGCCCCGCTGGCCTCGATCGCAGCTTTAGTTTCAGCCAGATTTCTATATTTTCCGGTCCCCACCAATAACCTAGAATGGAACACCCGGCCGGCAATGATCAAAGGGTCTGAGTCATCGCCTTCCGGCTGCCCACCTCCGATGGCCCGGACGATTTCGATTCGATCCCCCTCTTTGAGGATCGGCTCAGCATAGCGCCCATAGGGGATAATACGCTGGTTGAGCTCAACCGCGATCTTGTCCCCTGTAAGACCTAATTCCGCCACGAGATCTGCTAAGGTAGCACCTTGGCGGATCGCTCGCGCTTGCCCGTTGACGATGACCGTTACTGTCTCTGCCACTTCTGCCCTCACACTACCAACGCACTGCCACGGCGCTTACGCACCGCTTGCGCTAACTTTTCCAGCACTTTCTCGCTATCTTCCCAACCTAGGCAAGCATCGGTGATGCTTTTGCCGTATTCCAGCGGCTGACCTGGCTTTAAGTCTTGTCGCCCTTCCTTTAGATTGCTTTCCACCATCACGCCGATTATGCGCTCGTCACCTGCAGCGATCTGCTGGCTGACATCTTCGGCCACCAGTAGCTGGCGTTTGTACTGCTTGAAGCTGTTGCCGTGGCTGAAGTCGATCATCAGCCGCGGTGGAAGTCCCGCCTGTTCTAAAGCTTCAGCCGCTTCGTTGACGCTTTCGGCATCGTAATTTGGCCGCCGGCCACCGCGTAAGATCAGGTGGCAATCCTCGTTGCCGATGGTGGAAAAAATCGCCGAATGCCCAGCCTTAGTGAGCGAGAGAAAGTGATGCGGACGCCTAGCTGAGGCAATCGCATCCACCGCCACCTGAACCGACCCATCGGTGGCATTTTTGAATCCCACCGGGCACGATAGTCCAGAGGCCAACTCGCGGTGGACTTGGCTTTCAGTCGTGCGCGCACCGATCGCGCCCCAAGCAATCAGATCGGAAATATACTGCGGCGTAATTAGATCTAGGTATTCAGTCGCTGCCGGCAGGCCTAATTCGTTGATGTCCAAGAGGAGCTTACGAGCCAGGCGCAGCCCTTTATTGATATTGAAGCTTTCATCCAGATCGGGATCGTTGATCAAACCCTTCCAACCCACGCGCGTGCGCGGTTTTTCAAAATACACCCGCATCACGATGAGGAGCTCGTCCGCCAGCGATTCTTTCCACTTCACCAACCGGTTGGCATAATCTCGCGCTGCTTCTACATCGTGGATCGAACAGGGACCGATGATAACCAACAGGCGTTTATCCTCGCCAGTTAGAATCGCGTGAATCGCTTGACGAGTCTCGTAGGTCGTACGCGCCGCCGCCTCAGTCAAAGGCAGTTCGTCGTGCAGTTGTTGGGGCGGGATGACTTCTTTGATTTCCCGAATTCTTAAGTTTTCAGTACGATAACGATTGGACATACTCAAAACCCATCATTGAGGCTAAACGTCCTTATTTTACAGGATCAGCTGTTTTCCCGCAGAACTGGCCAAGCTATCCGCAGGTAATTAATCATCGACCAAAGCGTCATCAGCGCTGCTAACACCAGAAAGGTGTAACCGAATGGCTGTAGAACCTTAGTCCACCAATCCACTGCAAAAAGCAGCAAAGTGATCGCACTCATCTGCAGCGTCGTCTTTACCTTTCCCAACCAGGAAACTTCCACTTTCTTGCGCTGGCCGACTTCGGCCATCCATTCCCGCAAACTTGCGATTGCGATCTCACGCCCGATAATAATGACAGCTGCCACCGCTAGCCACGGTTCAGGATCGTGTTGGACTAACAGAACCAAAGCCGCAGCTACCATCAGTTTATCCGCGACAGGATCTAAAAAAGCGCCAAAAGCGGTCGCCTGGTTCAATTTGCGCGCCAGATAACCATCTAGCCAATCAGTCAAAGAAGCGAGTAAAAAAATCAATGCACATACAACTCGCGCCCCCGACCATGGCGAATAGAACAGCAGCACTAACACCGGGATCAGCGCAATGCGCAGCAAGGTCAACCAAGTCGCGATATTGAATGAAATTGTGCTCAAACGCCTGGATCGTGCAAAGTTGCGTAGATTCGTTGGGCCAGTTGCGGGCCGATGCCCTCCACTGAACTCAACGCCTCAACGCTAGCTTTCTTGATTGCCTGCAATCCACCAAACTGCTTCAGCAAGCGCTCCCGCCGGCGCGGCCCTAATCCGGCAACCGATTCTAGGATCGATTGCTGGCTAGCGCGACGACGGCGCCTATGCCCACTCACCGCAAAACGGTGGGCCTCATCCCGGAGGTGGCGAATCAGCAGCAATCCTGGATGCTCTCGAGGGGACAGCCACGCGTCTTGCCAAGCTAGGTAGAGCTCCTCCTCCCCGCCACGCCGATTGGGTCCTTTCGCGACCCCGACGATTGGCACTTGAGCCAAGCCTAAATCTGCCAAGACCGCAGTGATTGCCTTTACCTGTCCTTTACCCCCGTCGATCAACATCAACTCAGGCAAGTCTTCCTCTTTACCTAAACGCTGGAAGCGACGCCGCACTGCCTGAGCCAGCGCGGCATAATCGTCACCTGGGGCAACATCGCGAATATTGAACCGACGATACGCGGATTTGACCGGTCCCTGCCGGTCAAACACGACACAGGCAGCGACTGGGTGATCCCCTTGAATATGGCTGACATCAAAGCATTCCAGGCGATTTGGGGAAGCCGGCAAACCCAGAAGGTCTTGAAGCGCCTCTAAGCGCATATCGAGATCCCGCTGCCGATTCAGACGTTGGCGTAGAGAAGCTAAAGCGTTGGCCCGAATCATCTCCAGCCATTTTCGGCGCTGGCCTCGAGGATTAAAGATCAGGCGCACGCTATGACCAGCTTGGCAGCTCAGCATCTCAGTGAGAACCTCTTTCTCCTCTAGTTCCTGATCGAGGAGGATCTCAGCCGGAATCGGCTTGTTCAGATAATACTGACCGAGGAAAGCAGTCAACACCTGGGCTGGCGTAGTCTCCCGAGGCATTGCTGGGAAATAAGCCTGATCCCCTAGGTAACGCCCGCCTCGAAACCAGGCGACTTGGACGCACGCAACCTGATCGCTTAAGGCCGCTGCGACCACATCCAAGTCTCCTTGCTTACCTACTAGCCCAGACGATTCTAAAATCTCGCGCAAAGCGGCAATCTGATTGCGATAACGGGCTGCCTGCTCAAATTCAAGCCGCTCAGCAGCCGCCTCCATGCGCTGGACCAGATCGCCTACCAATTTCTGCCCCTGCCCTTGGAGAAACCGAATCGTATCCTCGACGTGTTGGCGGTATTCCTCTCTGGTGACATAACCAACACAGGGGGCAGCGCAGCGCTTGATCTGATACTCCAGACAAGGACGGCTGCGGTGATTAAAGTAGCCCTCCTGGCACTGTCTGACCGGAAACACCTTTTTGAGCAACTTCAGCGTCTGGCGCACTGAGCTTGCGCTTGGATAAGGTCCAAAATACCGCCCTGGTTGATCCTGTGCCCCCCGATGGAAACCCACTCTGGGAAACGGATGATCGGTAGACACGTAGATATACGGATAGCTCTTGTCATCTTTCAGACAAACATTATAGCGCGGCTGATAACGCTTGACCAGTTGGCTCTCTAGCAGCAACGCTTCGCCTTCGGTACGTGTGACCGTTACCTCAATCCGCGCAAGCTTAGCAAGCATAGCCCGCTGTTTAGGCGTTGGCTGCCCCCTGAAATAACTTAAGACCCGTTGTTTCAGGTTGGCAGCCTTGCCGATGTAAAGGGGGTTTCCTTCGGCATCTAGCATTCTATAAACCCCAGGAAGGGACGTTAAAGCCTTGAGGAATTCTTCCAGGTCGAAGTCAGCCGTACCGCTCATGAAGCTTTCATGCGCTCTTTCTTTAATATCCCACGCAAGACCGTCTGCAAGATGCCGCCGTTGCGGTAATACTCTACTTCTGTTGGACTGTGCAATCCTACCTCGACTGGAAAAACGATTTTAGCTCCGCTATCTGATTCGGCGATGACTTCCAGCTCCCTGCCTGGGCGAAGATCTTCGTTCACTTCGATGGTGTAGCGCTCCCGTCCAGTCAAACCCAGGCGCTGGACACTGTCTCCCGGCTTGAAGATCAGCGGCAAAATCCCCACCCCCACCAAGTTGCTGCGATGGATACGCTCGAAACTCTCCGCAATGACCGCCCGTACCCCCAAAAGTTTCGGCCCTTTCGCAGCCCAATCGCGCGAACTGCCCATACCGTAATCCTTACCTGCTAACACGATTAAAGGTACCTTCTCTTTGAGGTAACGCATAGCGGCATCGAAGATCCACATCTCTTCACCGCTTGGTAGGTGAACCGTCAGTCCTCCTTCTTTGCCTGGGACAAGCAGGTTTCTAAGGCGAATATTGGCAAAGGTACCGCGCATCATCACCTCGTGGTTGCCGCGTCTGGCGCCAAAGGTATTGAAGTCCTCTGGCTTTACGCCTTTCGAGCACAGATAATCGGCCGCCGGCCCAGGTGGGATAGTTCCGGCTGGAGAAATATGATCGGTGGTCACCGAATCCCCCAATAGTACCAGGACTCTAGCTCCCTCGATGGCTTGAATCGGGTCAGGCTCCAGCTTCATGCCTTCAAAGAAAGGCGGCTCTTGAATATAAGTGGAGCCAGGCGGCCAGTCATAGAGGATGCTCTCTGGAGCCTGGATCGCGTTCCATTCCTGGTTGAAATCATTCAGGTGCGCGTAGACGCGGCGGAATTTTTCCGGATCGAAGGCAGATCTGAGCACTTTTTCCAGTTCCTCCCGGGTGGGCCAGATGTCTGCCAGATAGACTGGCTGCCCATTCCGGTCGGTTCCGATAGGCTCTCGAGTCAGGTCAATAGCCATGGTGCCCGCTAAGGCATAGGCCACTACTAACGGCGGCGAGGCCAAATAATTGGCTCGCGTTAGGGGATGAACCCGACCTTCAAAATTGCGGTTGCCGGACAAAACCGCCGCTGCCACCAGGCGGCCGGATTGGATCGCCTGTGCTACCGGTAAAGGCAAAGGACCGCTGTTGCCGATACAAGTGGTACAACCGTAACCGACCGTGTGAAAACCGAGTTGCTCTAGATAAAAAAGCAAACCTGTTTCTTGAAGATATTCGGTCACCACCCGCGATCCCGGTGCTAGGCTAGTTTTGACATAAGGCGGGATTTTCAGCCCCTTTTCGACGGCTTTCTTCGCCAATATTCCTGCGCCTAGCATGACCGATGGATTGCTGGTATTGGTGCAGCTAGTGATGGCGGCGATCACTACCGAACCATGACTTAATTCGGCCGATTGTCCGTCTAACTGAAGCTCAACTTTAGCGCGCACCTGATCCTCAGCCAGACCGAATCCCCCCTCACTCGCTGGCCGAGTCAGCGCACCGCGGAAAGAGCTTGCAAGCGCAGCGAGGCTGACCCGATCCTGAGGCCGACGTGGGCCAGCCAGGCTTGGCTCAACACTGCTTAAATCTAACCGGATGACCTCAGTAAAGCGGGGCTGCGGGGTGGTGTCGGTGCGAAATAGCCCTTGCGCCTTGCAATAGGCCTCGATCAGCTCAATCTGGGCGGAAGCGCGGCCAGTGGCACGCAGGTAATCCAAGGCGATATCATCGACTGGAAAAAAACCGACGGTAGCCCCGTACTCGGGAGCCATATTAGCCACCGTAGCCCGATCCGGTACGCTGATTGAACTCAAGCCCGATCCAAAAAACTCGACAAATTTTCCTACTACCTTGTGCCGGCGCAGCATCTGGGTGATCGTCAATACCAGATCGGTAGCGGTGGCCCCTTCGGGCAAGACACCGGTCAGCTCAAAACCAATTACTTCGGGGGGAAGCATATACAAAGGTTGTCCAAGCATGCTCGCTTCTGCCTCAATCCCCCCAACTCCCCAGCCTAAGATCCCCAGGCCATTGATCATGGTAGTATGGGAATCGGTCCCCACTAGGCTGTCTGGATAGACAACGCCAGCTTGGATAAAGATACCCCGAGCCAGGTATTCCAAGTTGACCTGATGGACAATTCCAACCCCAGGCGGCACGATCTTGAACGCTTCAAACGCCTGTTGACCCCACTTCAGAAACTGGTAACGCTCCAAGTTGCGGCTAAATTCTAAGCGCATGTTTAGTTTTAAAGCGTCAGGGGAAGCAAAATAATCCACCTGAATGGAGTGATCCACCACCAGTTCGGCTGGGATCAAAGGCTCGACCTGTTTAGGGTCTCCTCCCAGGCGTTGAACTGCTTGGCGCATCGCAGCCAAATCCACCAACGCCGGCACGCCGGTAAAATCCTGCAGTAACACCCGTGCTGGCATAAAGGGGATCTCGGCCTGATTGCCACCTTGGGGATTCCAGCCGGCAAGCGCTACCACATCTTGTTCCCGGATCAATTTTCCGTCGCAGTGACGCAACACCGACTCCAACAGGATCTTGATCGTCACCGGCAGGCTCATGACCGGTCCAATATTTTCAGCTTCTAGCCGCTCAAGGCTAAAATAAGCCGCTTTACCTTCCGTCGTGCTCAACTCAGCACGGCTGCCGAAAGGATCAAAATCGCGCATCGATTGTTCCTCTCGCTGCTCAGTAAATGCTCACCAATGCCCTAAGCACGTCCACGCGGCTGATCAATCCAACCAACCGACCGTTTTCCAAAACTGGAAAATGGCGCAATTTGCTTTTCTGGAATCGCTCCGCCACTTCGATAATGCTGGTATTTGGACTGACGCTTTCGATATCGGTATTCATGTATTCCCCAACCTTCCCTCCCATTTGCTCGTGGTAGGCAGCATCCAGCACTACGTGCAGGCAATCCATCTCCGAGAACGATCCTACCAGCTGTCCTTGTTCATCCACGACTGGCGCCCCTGTGATCTTGTGCTTGAGCAATTCGCGAATCGCCTCAAAGACTCCCATATTCGGGGTAAAAGTGACCAGATTAGTAGCCATATGGTCACGAACACTGATATTGCGCAACATAGGCTTATCCTTCTAGCATCGTGGATTTCTATTCAGCGAGGCATACCCTGATCACAGCCTTTCTTCCCTTGCGCACACAAACACTCACTCCCACCGACTCCACCGCAACTGCCCTTGATGGCTGGCCGGCCAAATATAACGCCGATCGCCATGATGGCAACAATGCTGGCGATCACGACAAAAGTCACTAGAAAGACAATCATAAGGTACCTCCATGAATCTGTTTTAAAAACGCTGAAGTGGGCTTTTCAACAAAGCTATCGCCCTCTTTTACAATAAATAAGGCGGAAATTCCATCCTTTTCCGCTTTCGCAAACCCTGCCTCCTGCCCCAACACCATCAAGGCAGTCGCCAAAGCATCCGCTTGCATCGTAGTTTGGCACAGTACCGTGACCGATGCCAAACGGTGCATGATAGGCCGCCCGGTTCGAGGATCGATCATGTGGGAAAACCGCCTGCCTGCGACCTCAAAGTAATTGCGGTAATCCCCGGAGGTAGCGATGGCAATGTCTGTCAGCGTCAAAACCTTCTCTATTTGACGTACTTTGGGAAGCGGCTTTTCAATCGCAATCCGCCATCCTTCGCCGTTTGGACTTCTTCCCTTTACACGCACTTCACCGCCGATTTCTACTAAATAATCTACAATTCCCAATGACTCTAAATACTGGGCCAATTTGTCTACCGCAAATCCTTTAGCGATCGCTGAAAGATCCACATATATCTCTGGCCGGTGTTTACGCAAGGCAGGCGGATCAAGCTGCACCTCTAGGTTCCAATAACCAACGCGCGCCTTGGCAGCTTCGATGGCTTCATCAGGCGGCGCTTGCTGGCGCCTTGGCTCTGGGCCAAACCCCCATAGGTTGACTAAAGGACCCACCGTGACATCAAATGCCCCATCGCTCCACCGACTGACTTCCAACGCCTGAGCCACTACCTTAGCCAAGTCTTGGGAAACTGGCTGCCAATCCATGCTGCTACTGCGGTTAAATCGGGACAATTCGGAATCCGCTAGGTAAGTAGACATAGTTCGATCCACTTCCTCTAACAAAGTTCGAAGCTTAGCTTGGAGAAACTCTGGATCGACCCCCGCCGGTAACCGGTTAGCCTTGACCGAAAAACTCGTCCCTAAGGCTAAACCATAATGTTCAAACTGAACCTTAAGCGATTTACTGCAGCCGGCTGTAAATAAAACGAGGAGCACTAAGGCTCCCCGTAGCAAATCAGTCAACCTATTGACTCTAACCGCCGAAATCATCCAGCAGGATGTTTTCCCGTTCGACACCAAGATCCTCCAACATCTTGATCACCGCAGCATTCATTACCGGCGGACCGCATAGATAGTATTCGCAGTCTTCAGGAGCCGGGTGATCTTTGAGATAGTTCTCGTATAAAACTTCATGGATAAAACCGGTAAAACCAGTCCAGTTGTCTTCCGGCTTCGGCTCAGACAAAGCTAGAAACCAACGGAAATTTGGATTCTCCGCTTGCAGCTTGTCAAAGTGATCTATGTAGAATGCTTCACGCAAGCTTCTGGCTCCGTACCAGAAGGTCATCTTGCGTTTAGATTTAAGCCGTATCAACTGGTCGAAGATATGAGAACGCATCGGTGCCATCCCAGCGCCACCGCCGATGAACACCATCTCATTGTCGGTCTCACGAGCAAAGAACTCGCCAAACGGCCCAGAGATGGTAACCTTATCGCCCGGCTTGAGGCTAAAAATATACGAAGACATCTTGCCAGGCGGAACATCCAACCCGGGCGGGGGGGTTGCAATCCGCACATTCAGCATGACGATGGTGTTTTCTAGCGGAAAGTTAGCCATCGAGTAGGCCCGGATCACCGGCTCGTCGACTCTCGACTCCAGCTTCCACAAATCGTACTTGTCCCAGTCTGCCCGATACTCCTCGTCGATATCAAACTCAGAGAACCTAACATGGTGCGGCGGACACTCGATCTGGATATAGCCGCCGGCGCGGAAGTTTAAAGTCTCCCCTTCCGGCAAATCTAAGATCAATTCCTTGATGAAAGTCGCGACGTTACGGTTAGAACGAACCGTGCATTCCCACTTCTTGACCCCAAACACCTCTTCTGGCACTTCGATCTTCATCGGCTGCTTGACCGTCACTTGACAAGACAGCCGTGTGCCTTCGCGCGCTTCACGCTTGCTAATATGGCTAGCCTCGGTGGGCAAAAGCTCCCCACCACCCTCCAAGACTTTTACTCGACACTGACCGCAGGTCCCTCCTCCACCGCAAGCGGAAGAAACGAATAAATGATTGTTCGCAAGCGCCATCAAGAGCTTTTCGCCCACCGGCGTTTTGATGGTCTTCTCGCCATTGATTATTATCTCCACCTCGCCTTGCGGAACCAGCTTAGACTTGGCCCATAAAATCACCATGACTAAGGCGATGACGATGAGCGTGAAAAAGATAACTCCTAAGATAATCTCTACCATGATTTGACCTTGGTTTAAAGCTGAATCCCAGAAAACGCCATAAACCCAAGCGACATCAGCCCAGCGGTGATGAACGTGATACCAAGTCCCTGCAGCCCAGCTGGCACATCGCTATACTTTAGCTTCTCCCGCACTGCAGCCATCGCAGTAATCGCCAGCGCCCAACCGAACCCGCTTCCGATACCGTAAACTACGCTCTCGGCGAGGTTATAATCGCGCTCGATCATGAACAAGCTCCCTCCCAGGATGGCGCAATTTACCGTAATCAGCGGTAGAAAAATACCTAACGCGTAGTAGAGCGCAGGAAAGAAACGATCGAGCACCATCTCCAAAATCTGCACGATCGCTGCGATCACCCCGATGCTGGCGAGAAAGGTCAGAAAACTCAAGTCTACCTCCTCCAACCCAGCCCATGCTAACGCTCCCTTCTTGAGGAGGTAAGCGTGAAGTAAATGGTTCGCAGGGACAGTCAGAGTCTGAACTACCATCACTGCGATCCCTAAACCGATCGCTGTGGCGATCTTCTTAGAAACTGCCAAGAAAGTGCACATCCCCAAGAAAAAAGCCAGCGCTAAGTTCTCGATAAAGACCGATTTGACAAATAAGCTGATTAAGGCTTCCATCACACCGCCTCCCCATGCGCTGGTAGAATCTTAAATTCAGGCACTTCCCGCTGTTTTGGTTTCCAGGTTCTCACTGCCCAGATGAGCAAGCCGATAATAAAGAACGCACTGGGCGGCAAGAGCAACAAGCTATTCGGCTCATACCAGCCACCGTTCTTGACCAAAGGCAGGATCTCTACCCCAAACAGGCTGCCAGACCCGAACAACTCGCGAATCACTGCCACCGTCATCAGGATCAGGCTGTATCCCAAACCGTTGCCCAAACCGTCAAAAAAGCTAGGCAACGGAGGATTTTGCATCGCAAACGCCTCAGCCCTTCCCATCACGATGCAGTTAGTGATGATCAGTCCGACAAACACCGACAACTGCTTGCTGATATCGTAGGCCACCGCTTTGAGAATCTGATCGATTACGATCACCAGCGAGGCAATGATGGTCATCTGCACGATGATCCGGATGCTCGCCGGGATGTGATTGCGAATCAGAGCAATCGCCGCGTTCGAACAAGCCACCACCGAAGTCAGCGCAATACTCATGATCATCGCGGTAGACATCTTAGAAGTGACCGCCAGCGCTGAACAGATCCCCAATACCTGAAGGATGATCGGATTGTTGTCAACCAACGGATCAACCAGCACCGGTTTGATCTTTTCAAACTCGAACTCTTCAGTCTTTTCTAATTCATCGCTCATAGCCCATTCCTCGCTGCAATTCACCTAACCAAGCGGCGTATTTTTACTTTCCGCAGAGCTTGTTAAGAAAGGGTTTGTAACCGTTTTCACCGAGCCAAAAACGGATCAAATTGCTGACCCCATTGCTCGTTAAAGTCGCACCTGAGAGCCCATCGACTAAAAACTCAGCCCCTGCCTGGCTGGGATTCACGCTTCCTTTGACTAGATGCAACACCGGTGTGCCGGATTCATCGTAGACTCTTTTGCCTTTCCACAAGGCACGCCAATTGGGATTGACAACCTCACCACCTAGCCCAGGCGTTTCCCCTTGATCGTAAAAATTGATTCCAATCACGGTATTGCAATCCGGCTCCAGCGCCAAAAACCCATACATTGTGGACCAAAGCCCATATCCTGACACGGGCAGGACAATCGCCTCAATAGCCCCATTTTCACCTTTGAGAAAATACACCGTAGCGTATTTAGGCCGGCGCTTGATCGAGGCGATGTCTTGTTCGCGCGGCAACGGTTCACTTAGCTTAGGATCCTTGGCTGCCTTGCGCATATCGTAGGTGTTTAGGTCTAAGTGTTGGGCAGTTTCACCCGTTTTAAGATCCACCACTTTGACCTCAAAGCGTTTGAAAGCATCTTCTACGTCTATGTCCTCTCGCCATAATCCGACCACCTCGAGAATGTTGCGCCGCATGCCGGCCGCCTTGTTGCGTTCCTGCAAAGGCTTGAGAGCCACTGCTGAGAAAGCCACCAGCACAGCACAGCTTAGACATACCCAGAATGCTACCGCCAGCGTTTTCTCAAAGCTATCGTTAGGAAGCGCTAGAATCCTTTCCGCATACGCTTTGGCTCTTTCCTGCCAAAGCTTAAAGGTATTGGATTGAATCATCGGGTTTGCATTGTCAGACATGGCGTTTGGCCCTTCTTCGAATATTGGCTTGAATGACAAAATAGTCGATTAGCGGTGCAAAAATATTGCAGAACAACACCGCTAACATCGCCCCCTCCGGGAAAGCTGGATTGACTACCCGGATCAGGACGGTCATCATCCCAACTAAAATGCCAAAGATCCAGCGCCCAATGTCAGTCATGGCAGCACTGACCGGATCAGTGGCCATAAAAACCAAGGCAAACGCCAGCCCGCCTAAGGTCAGATGCCAGTACCAAGGCAGGGCAAACATCGGATTTGTTTCACTACCGATCAGGTTAAACAAAGTGGCAGTGGCAATCACCCCGATCAGCCCCCCCACTATGATCCGGTAACTAGCAATCCCAGTATAAAGCAAGAAAGCCGCTCCCAGGAGGATCGCCAAAGTCGAAGTTTCTCCTAAGGATCCAGGAATAAAACCGAAGAAACTCTGGCTCCATGAGAAACCCGCTTCCTTGATCGCTGCCAGCCCCCCTTCTGCCCCTAGTGCCAAAGGAGTGGCCGCGCTATAACCGTCCACCGCAACCCAGATAGAGTCCCCGGTCATATGAGCTGGATAGGCAAAGAATAGAAACGCCCGGCCAGTTAAAGCCGGATTCAAAAAGTTTTTCCCCGCGCCCCCGTATACCTCTTTACCGAGCACAACGCCGAAGCTGATTCCAAGCGCTACCAGCCACAATGGGATAGAAGGTGGCAAGGACAAAGCAAACAAAATCGAAGTCACGAAAAAACCTTCGTTAATGTCGTGCTTGCGCACAACGGCAAATAAGGCCTCCCAAAGCCCCCCAACCACAAATGTGACGATATAAATGGGGAAGAAATATAGCGCCCCATGCATCAAACACGACAAAGGATTGGCAGGATTGTAACTAAACCAGTCCATGATCGCACCGCGCCAATTGGGGATAGTCGTCATCGACAGCGCTTGCATGGCTTGGTTAGCCTGATACCCTGTGTTGTACAAGGCGACGAAAATTGCTGGGAAAGTCGCCAGCCAGACATAAACCATCACCCGTTTCAGGTCCAGGGCATCGCGCACATGGACCGGGTTAGGAGTCACCTCCGCTGGCCAATAAAGAAACGTATCTACCATTTCATAGAGCGGATACAGTTTCTCGTACCGCCCCCCCTTGGCGAACAGAGGATGGATCTTGTCTAAGAATGCTCTGACCTTGGACATCAGCCTTCCTTCTCGATTTGGGTTAAAGCTCTCCTAAGGGCCGGGCCAAAGTTGTGTTTGCCAGGATCGACGAAAGTGCAAAGGGCCAAATCTTCCTCGTCCAGCTCCAGGCACCCCAATGCCTGGGCCATCTCGGTATCTCCTACGACTAACGCCCTAAGCAATTGGGTCGGCAAAATATCGAGCGGCATCACCTGCTCGTACACGCCGATTGGAATGATGGCGCGCGGACTGCCACCCAAAGCAGTAGTCAACGGGTATTCTTTAGGCTTTTGACGCCGAAGTAGAAACACATTTAATAAAGAAAACTTATGCTCGGCTCCTCTCATCTCGATCCAACCGAAAAGCTCACGCTGGCGGTATTCCTGAAGCGCTGTCACCTGATTGTGGTAATGGCCCATAAAAGCCGCCCAACCTTGGGCCTTGTGACCATTGAGCACCGACCCTGAGATCAGCCGATACGGCTCCTGGCAATCGATCTCCCCCCGGGCCAAATCCTCAATATTGGCACCAATGCGAGTCCGCAACAGGCGCGGCCGTTTCACAATCGGCCCAGCCAAGGAGATGATTCTTCCGACATCCAGGCGACCGGTCGTGAACAACGATCCGATCGCTATCACCGATTGGTAGTCCAGATACCAAACAGTTCTTTTAGCGCTAACCGGGTCTAGAAAATGGATGTGCGTCCCAGGAAGACCAGCTGGATGAGGACCGTCAAAGCCCACCACTTCTATCTTTTTTCCCTCGATTGCCGGGAAACCGCTACTTTTAGCTGACCGACACACAAACACCTTACCTGAGGTTAAGTGAGAAATCACTTTGAGACCATTTTGGAAATCCTCAGTCCGTTCAGCCAGCACCACTGTTGGATCAACCGCTAGCGGATTGGTATCGATCGCAGTCACAAAAATGGAATGAGGCTCAGAGCTTGGGATTGGAACCTTGCTGTAAGGGCGTGTGCGAAAGCGCGTCCAAAGGCCAGAATTGAGCAGATTTTCTTTGACCTGAGCGGGGGAAAGCGAGTCTAATGCCTGCGCTGGATAATAAACAAAAACCTCTTCCTCGTCCCCATCTAGCTCAATCACGACAGATTGTAACGCTCGGCGTGCCCCGCGGTGGATCGCTTTGACCACACCACAGCCAGGGGAAGTGTATCTGATCTCGGGATGCTGCTTGTCGACGAATAACGTCTGCCCCAATTTGACGCGGTCGCCTTCTTGAACCTGAAGCGAAGGCCGAAGGCCATGGAAATCCTGGCCGATGACGGCCACTGAGCCAACCGCGTTTCCATCCTCGAAGATCTTCTGTTCAGGCTTGCCTGCAATGGGCAAATCCAGGCCTTTTTTAATTGTTATCACCATAAGGTTCATCCTAGAAGAGGGCTGGATCGATAGGTAACAAAAATAAACCCGCCTGACCTACGGGTTAAAAATATTACAGCATAAAACTTCTGCCTGAACAATCTATTCTCAGGCAAAAAAAGCGAGGCGATTAACCCTGCTCTCCTTCCCAGAGTAAGATAGCTAAAACGTGGAAAACAGGGGACAAGCTCAAGCTAAAGATAAAACCTCATCCGTTTTGGATCAAACTCAATTTTTGTTTTGCAAGAAACGAGTTATTTCACTACATTTTCACTATGCAAAGCGTTTCGATCATTCTTCCGGCCAAAAATGAAGCAGCTAGCCTGCGCACTTTGCTTCCCAAGCTCAAACAGATGTTTTCTGAATTTGAAATTTTAGTCGTTAACGATGGCTCCACCGATGCTACCCAAGCCGTCTGCCAGGACTGCGGCGTACGGGTCATCAGTCACCCTTACAGCATGGGGAACGGCGCTGCGGTCAAAACCGGTGCCCGTAGCGCCAAAGGCGATATTCTGGTTTTTATGGACGCCGACGGTCAGCACGATCCCGCAGACATCAGCCGTCTCTTGGAGCCTCTCTCCCAAGGTTACAAAATGGTAGTCGGTGCCCGCCACACCGACACCCACGCTTCGTGGCTACGGCGTTTTGCCAATCGCTGGTACAACTGGCTGGCCTCGTTCATGACCGGTTACAAAATCGAAGATCTGACCTCCGGCTTCCGAGCCGTCGAAGCTGCGGCTTTTCGTAAATTTCTTTATCTTCTGCCAAACGGTTTCTCTTACCCAACCACTAGTACGATGGCTTTTTTTCGCGCCGGTTTCCCGGTTACTTATGTCCCTATCCGTGCTAGCCGCCGTGAAAACAGCAAAAGTCACATCCATTTAGTCAGAGACGGGATCCGTTTTTTGGTGATCATCCTTAAGATCGGCGCTTTGTTCTCCCCGATGCGCTTATTCCTGCCGGTCAGCGCCATTACCTTTGCGACCGGGCTTGGCTACTATGCTTATACTTATCTCATGTGGGGTCGCTTGACCAATATGTCGGTGATCCTGTTTCTAGGATCATTATTCATCTTCCTAATGGGGATTATCTCCGAGCAAATCTCATCGCTGCACTACCGATTTCATGAGTAAAACAAGCGCTTCAGGCCCTCGCCTGGATCTTGGGCGCGCATGAACGCCTCCCCGACCAAAAACGCATGCACGCCGCAAGCTCGCATCCTGGCAACCTCAAAAGGCGTGCGGATGCCGCTTTCGGTCACAACCAATCGATCTTTTGGAATCAAAGGCAAAAGCTTCAAAGTTGTCTCCAGCGACACCTCAAACGTACGCAGATTACGGTTGTTGATCCCTAAAATTACCCCATCCAGCGCCAAGGCTCGCTTTAATTCATCGGCGTCGTGGACCTCTACCAAGACCGCCAAAGAAAGCTCTGTCGCTAGTTGACTAAGATCCACAAGCTGTGGATCATCCAAAGCCGCTACAATTAGCAAGATCGCATCGGCCGAGATGGCCCGAGACTCGTAGACTTGATAGGGATCGATGATAAAATCCTTACGTAACGCGGGAAGGCCTGCAGCCTGTTTCGCTAACTGCAAGTAAGCCTCGCTGCCTTGGAAATAATGCTTGTCGGTCAACACGGAAAGGCACGTTGCCCCACCCTGCGCGTAGCTTAAGGCGATGGCGCGCGGATCGAAATCTTTTCGAATTACGCCTTGGCTAGGAGAAGCTTTTTTGACCTCAGCGATCACTGCCGGTTGAGAAGCTGCAATGCACCTCGCTAAAGCGCCTCGGAAATCCAGCGTAGGTGCCTGGGATTCGGCCAGCGCCCGCACTTCTGCCAGAGAATAGCGGGCCTTACGCCGATTAAGCTCTTCGCGCTTAGTTGCTAGGATTTGCTGTAATAGATTTTCCTGAGTCATCGATGCTGGGTCCATTCGATCAAAGCATTCAATTTCTGCAACGCTGTCCCAGAAGCGAGGATCTCGCGCGCCTTATGGACGCCGCTTTCAAGCGAGTTTGCCAAATCAGCGGCATAAATGGCCGCACCCGCATTGAGAGCAACGATATCGCTGGCCGGACCAGGCTTCCCTGCTAGCACTTCGCGCATCATTTCAAGGCTCGCAGCCACTGAATCGACCTGGATCTCAGAAAGCGGCGCGCGGGGGATGCCAAATTGTTCCGGTGCAATCGAATAACGCTTGACTTCTCCCTCCTTAAGCTCCGCTACCTGAGTAGGTGCAGCAAGGCTGATTTCATCTAAGCCGTCTTCCGCGTGAACGACTAAAACATGATGGCTGCCCAGTTGTTTCAATACCCACGCTAAGGGAACTACATATCGAGCATCGAACACCCCTATCAATTGACAACGAGCACTGGCAGGGTTGAGCAAAGGGCCAAGGAGGTTGAACAAAGTTCTGATTCCAAGCTCCTGACGCACTTGGGCTACCTGGCGCAACGCACCATGGTAATCAGGCGCATACAAGAAGCCGATGCCGATCGCTTCGAGACAGCGCTTGACCTCAAACGGGGTTAAATCTAGCCTAACTCCTGCAGCTTCGAGTACGTCTGCGCTGCCACAGCGGCCAGAAGCAGAACGATTACCATGCTTGGCTACCGTGCCACCGGCGGCGGCTACCACGAAAGCCGCAGTCGTGGAGATATTGAAAGTGTTTTGGCAGTCTCCACCGGTGCCACAGGTATCGATTAGAGGGTCGCTTTCAACTGCGATTTTAACTGCGCGCTCGCGCAACACCTCAGCCGCTGCAGCAATCTCTGCCACGCTCTCGCCCTTGGCTCGCAAAGCAGTCAGGAACGCTGCAGTCTGCACAGGCGTGGCCTTACCTGCCAAAATCTGCTCCAATACCTGCCGCATCTCTTCTGGCTTGAGATCAGCCGGCTCAAGGAGCCTGGTAATTGCAGTGCGGAGGTTCATCGTCCCTCCAGAAAGTTGCGCAGCAACTCGTGGCCATATTGAGTCAAAATCGACTCGGGATGAAACTGTACTCCCTGGATTGGGTATTCCTTGTGCCGCACCCCCATGATCTCCTCCAACGCACCGGCTTTATCTTGCGTCCAAGCGGTGATTTCAAGGCATTCTGGGAGGCTTTCTAACTCGATCACTAAAGAGTGGTAACGGGTTGCCTGGAAAGGACAGGGCAGCCTTTCAAATACCCCGAGATTTTTATGATAAATCATCGAGGTTTTGCCGTGCATGATCGTCTTGGCATGGACGATACGCCCACCGAAAGCCACTCCAATGCTCTGATGTCCCAAGCAGACCCCAAGAATCGGCACATATTCCCCAAAATGCCCGATAGCCGCCACCGAAATACCAGCTTCCTTGGGAGTGCAAGGACCGGGGGAAATCACGATCCGGTCTGGCCTAAGGCGTTCTATATCCGCAAGCGAAACCTGATCGTTGCGCACTACTGTTACTTCTGCCCCTAACTCTCCCAGGTACTGGACCAGGTTATAAGTAAAAGAGTCATAGTTGTCGATCATTACCACGTGGGTCATCTAAGTAGCCCCTCTGCGGCCTTAGCTACCGCACGAAACAACGCCCGTCCTTTGTTTATGGTCTCCTCCCATTCCTTAGCTGGCACCGAATCGTACACGATGCCTGCCCCGGCCTGGACGTGGAGTTGACCGTCTTTGATCACTGCCGTCCGGATCGCGATCGCAGTGTCGAGATTGCCAAGCCAGCCGATATAACCGACCGCCCCGGAATACACACCGCGTTTGACCGGCTCCAGCTCGGTAATGATTTCCATCGCCCGGATTTTAGGTGCTCCCGAGACAGTCCCTGCCGGAAAAGTCGCTGCGAGTACATCAAACGCATCTAATCCAGCTTTAAGCTTTCCGGTCACGTTGGAGACAAGATGCATCACGTGGGAATAGCGCTCGACGATCATCCTCTCGGTCACCTCGACGCTGCCAACCTCAGATACCTTGCCAACGTCGTTGCGGCCTAAGTCGATCAACATCAGATGCTCGGCGATCTCCTTAGGATCGGCTAGCAGCTCTTGCTCCAGCGCAAGATCTTCTTCTGACCCCCGACCTCGGGGACGCGTGCCCGCAATCGGTCGAACAGTAACGGTATGATTCTCAAGCCGGACCAAAATTTCAGGCGAAGAACCGAGGATGTGGAAATCGTCGAGATTGAGATAATACAGATAAGGAGACGGATTGAGACAACGCAATGCTCGATAGACGCTCAAGGGATCACCCCGGTAGGGAACTGACAGGCGCTGGGATAAGACTACCTGCATGACGTCCCCAGCGACGATATAATCTTTAATGCGGCTTACTGCCTGTTCGAATCCCTGACGGGTAAACCCGGAAATAAAATCCGCTTCCGAGATCCGCAAACTTTCACTTTCGGCAGGATATGGGCAACTGCTGTGCAGCAGTTTCCTCCATTCTTCAAGGCGCGCGTTTGCTTGATCAAGCGCCTCCGGCTCGCGCGGGTCGGCGTACGTGATCAGCTTGAGCTTCCCTGCCAAATTGTCAAACACCAATAGATCCTCTGAGACCATCAGCAGAACATCCGGCGTCTGAAGCGGATCTGGTTTAAGCGCAGCCAATTTCAATCTGGGCTCAAGGTAAGCGATGGTCTCATAGCCAAAATAGCCGACTAGCCCGCCGCTGAAGCGCGGCATGTCTTTAAACTCTGGCACCGCGAAACGCTTGGCAAAGCATTTGATCCAATCGAGCGGGTTAGCAGAGTAATGCTCCTCGACCAAGCGGTCTTTTTGCCAGACTTCAATCCTTTCGCCTCGGATCCGAATCACCTGTCGCGCCGGTAAACCGATGATGGAATAACGCCCCCACCGCTCGCCACCGTGGACCGATTCAAATAAGTAAGTATAGGACTGTCCTGCCAATTTAAGATAGACACTCAAAGGAGTATCCAGATCAGCCACTATTTCCCAAGTGATGGGAATGCGGTTAAATCCAAGCGCGGCAAGCTCTGAAAAGCGCTCAGGCGTCATCGGAAAATCCTAAGTCCTAGTTGCCCACCGCGCTTAGAAAAAGTAAACAGGTGCCAAATCATGCTCTCTGCGCCAGCCCTTTAGCGATTTCCGCACGCATCGCTTCGATAACAGCACGATAGTCCGGCTGACCGAAAATCGCTGAACCGGCGACAAAGGTATCTGCACCGGCTGCTGCTACTTGAGCGATGTTGTCCACTTTGATCCCTCCGTCTACTTCCAGGCGGATAGCGCGGCCAGAGGCATCGGTCAGATCGCGCACCTGCTTGATTTTGCGCAGCACGTAAGGGATAAACGATTGGCCTCCAAACCCTGGATTGACCGACATCAATAAAATCATATCCACTTTCTCGATAGCCCAGTCCAGATAATGCAAGGGAGTAGCAGGATTAAATACCAAACCTGCCTTGCAGCCTAAGTCCTTGATTAACTGCAAAGTACGGTCGACGTGATCTGAGGCTTCTGGATGAAAAGTGATGTACGTGGCACCTGCTTTGGCGAAATCCGGGATGATCCGATCCACTGGCTTGATCATCAAATGGACGTCGATGGGGGCAGTAATACCGTAATTACGCAACGCCTCGCAGACCATCGGACCGAAAGTTAGATTAGGAACATAGTGATTATCCATGACATCGAAGTGGACGATATCACCGCCAGCCTGTAAGACATTCTCGACCTCCTGGCCGAGACGCGCAAAATCCGCGGATAAGATCGAAGGGGCAATCCAAGGTGTCTGCATGGCTAATTCCTCTTAGTTCTAAATTCAGGCAAAGTGTATCTGGATTATTCCTATAGTAGCTCGAAGTCTTCCTTGGACGCTCCACATTCTGAGCAAACCCAGTCATCTGGGAGATCCTCAAAACGCGTCCCAGGAGGAATCCCACCCTCAGGGTCACCTTCAGCTTCATCATACACATAGCCACAGACCACGCAGACATATTTGCGATAGTCTCCAATCGTCATGGTTATTCTCCTTATAGGCTGCTAGATAAACTCTATAGACGCGACAGTCTAACGCAATTACCTAAGAATCCGCAAAGCACTGGGATGGCGGATCAAAATCGAGTACCTATGCCCGCGTTTGGCAGGCCAACCCCGTACTTCTACCTGCGTTCCGAGGTAAACATTAGGGTTTGGAAACCACTTAAGATTAGAGATCGGGATCAGTGCATACAAGTCTTGTGCAAACGTAAGCTTGATAAATTTACGCCTGTACTCAATTTGATTGACTTTACCTACCAAGCGCTGCCATCCGTCTAATTTTTTACGGCGTAGAATCTCAATCGGTTTTGGGGCATAAGCATCCATTCCCCAGATTCCCCGTTTGGCTTGTTCTGCCTCGCCCTGGGCAGCGAGGATCGCCTCAGCATACTTGAGGTTGGGCGGATGGAGATTGGCAATCGCCCAACCTCGCTTGACCATCTCTACGTTGACATGGACCCCATCCTCAGTCAACAGATAGGCCAACGTGCGCCCATATTTATCCTGTTTTTCCAAATCGTACTCTAGCCTTACCCGACGGCCTCTAACTAAAGTTTGAAGCTCCCGCTTAGCACCCTCTCCACCGGGCTCTCCACGCTTATGTTTACTTTCAATTTCAGGCGCATTGATATTGAGCAGCCGTACTCGCTGCCCATCCGCCAATCGCACCGTATCGCCGTCATACACATATTCAACCTGCTGGTAGAGACCAGACTCAAGAGGGCTTTTGGCTGAGGCTGCCGCTAAGCACGAGACTAATAACCCGATCAAAACCAAAATCCGCATTCGCCTACTGGCCAATGCGGCTTCAAACTGAATCAGTCCCCAAAAAGGCATCAGAAATCGTTTTAACGCCAGGCTAGGATTTCAAGCAGTCGCGCCCCAGGTAGACTGATTAATCATTTGTTGAGCGACAGCTTCTAGGCGTTGGATCTGGGCATAGCCAGCATTGGTCAATTCTGTGCCTCCGTTCAGCAGAATCTGATAGACCCCAGGTAGTTGGTAGACTAAGTAACAGAAATACCCGCTCACTGCGATGCCTACAGGGACAGAAACAGCAGCTGGTAAGCCGATCAGTCCCATCCCGTCGATTACCAACGACAGGATATCCAGCGGCAATAGCAGGAAAACACCGAAATACACAAGTACGAAAAAGGAATATACCAGCAAGGTGAGAAATTCAAATAAGCGGATCAAGCCAAGATTAACCCATTTCATAATAGGTTGTTACCCCTCGGTTAAAAGTTACCATTCGATAAGGTTTTTAAGTATACCAGCCGATCTTGTCGCAGCCCAAATGCCAATATCTCATGTGCACTCATCGCCTGACATCCCCGAGCGCTTATGTTCAAACGTTTCTTTGACCACTTGAAGCTTTTAACTTCCGGCCTAGATCTTTTAATCCTAGCACTGACAAGCTACCTAATCGCAAGCAATACACATCTAAAGAGCTCTTTTACTCTGACTCTAGCGATTGTGATCCTCGTCGGCATGATCCTACATATTGCCTTGACTTTGAGGCTCATACGCACCTTGACCTGGCAGGCTTGCCACGATCCAGTCACTAAGCTTCCCAACCGTCATTTGTTTCATCTCCACCTGACTAGGCAGCTTAAAAGTCCCCTTGCGCATCAAGTTGCGGTTTTTTTGCTCAACATCGACCGCTTCAAGCTGTTCGTCGGCAGCTTAGGTTACTTACTCTGTGATCAGCTCCTCTGCGCCGTTGCTAAGCGGCTCACCGAGGAATTGATCCACAATGGGCTGAACGCTGAGCTGTATCGCTTCGAGGCTGATACTTTCGCCTTGATCGCTCCCACCGATCCCGACGCAGAATATTTGGCTCAGGCTTTAATCGGCGCCTTGCACCGGCCCATCTACGTCAATCATCGGGAGTTCTGCGTCTCGATCAGCGTAGGCTTTAGTCTCTTTCCCGACGACGGTAAAGACCTAGACACCTTGCTCCATGCTGCCGACCTGGCTTTGCAGCAGGCTAAAAAGCGCGGTGGCAATACTTTCTGCCGCTACCAGGTCAAATTCGAACCCCGCCATCATCCTCTGAGCTTAGTTAGAAGGATACCTGCGCCACGCACTCGAATACCAAGAGCTTGAGCTCTATTACCAACCGCAAGTTAGGCTGATAGATGGGACGCTGCTTGGTGCTGAGGTTACCCTACGCTGGCATCATCCCCACTACCGGCTGCTTTCACCTCAGGAGTTCATCCCTTTAGCCGAGGAAACTGGATTGATCGGCCCCATCAGCATGTGGTTACTACACCAAGCGATGGATCAACTCCAACGTTGGCAGCAGGCTGGTTTTACGTTGCGGCTAGCAGTCAACCTCTCGGCGTATCAGTTTCACCAGCAGAACTTACCCGCCTTGGTCGAGCAGTTGCTGGGCGACTATCCACTCTCCCCTAAATTGCTAGAGCTGGAAATTACAGAATCTTCCGCCATGCTCGACATCGACCATACGGTGCATGTGCTCCAGCAACTGAAGGCCTTGGGCGTTGGGTTAGCCTTGGACGATTTCGGCACCGGTTTTTCCTCTTTAAGCTACCTTAAAGATTTCCCTATCGATACGCTCAAAATCGATCAATCTTTTATTCAACCGTTAGAACAAGATCCCGGTAGCGCAGCCATCGTCCAAGGGATCATCAGCCTCGGCCATAGCATGCACCTTAAAATCCTGGCTGAAGGGATCGAAACCCAAGGCCAATTGGCGTTACTGCGTCGCTTCGGCTGCGACGAAGGCCAAGGTTACCTGTTCGGCAAACCCATGCCGGCTGCTAGCTTTGAACGCCTCCTAAACCAAAATCAGATCGCGATGAAACTCTAAACATCGAAGGCTAGGCCGACGATGTGGTAGCCAGCGTCCACGTAGAGTACTTCGCCGGTAATTCCCGAAGCCAGATCCGAGCATAAAAACACGGCGGCATTTCCCACTTCCTCGATGGTGACGTTCCTGCGCAACGGGGCAGCCTTCTCAGCTTTGCTCAACATTTCCCGAAAATTGCTGATACCAGAAGCAGCTAAAGTCCGGATGGGACCTGCTGAGATCGCATTGACCCGAATGCCATGAGGTCCCAAACAAGCAGCTAAATACCGCACATTGGCCTCCAAGCTGGCTTTGGCTACCCCCATCACGTTGTAATTGGGAATGACCCTTTCAGCCCCTAGATAGCTTAAGGTTAACAGCGCTCCACCTGCTTTCAGCAGCGGCCGACCAGCTTTGGCGAGGGCAGCAAAACTGAAGGAGCTGATATCATGCGCGATGCGGAACGATTCCCGATCGACTGAGGTGAGATAGTCTCCCTCCAATGCCTGACGCGGCGCATAAGCCACTGAGTGAACGATGCCGTCTAAGCCGTCCCAATGCTGACCTAAATACTCAAAAACTCTCTCGATTTCCTCATCGCTGCTCACGTCGCAGGCACAGGTTAAATGGCTTCCGCACTCGGCTGCCAACTTTTCTACCCGCTCTTTGAGCTTGTCGTTCTGATAGGTAAACGCCAACTCCGCCCCCTCTCTGCGCATCGCTTGGGCAATTCCCCAGGCGATGGAACGGTTGCTGGCAAGCCCCACGATCAAAACCTTCTTACCTTGCATGAATCCCATCGAATCCACCTCTATTACCTTAGAAACAAAGCTTGGATTATATCCCGACCTTCACGCAGATCGTACCAAAGCGGTAGGCTGGCCGTTGCTAACAACGTGGTCACAGTGACCAGCAGCGCATATAAACGGCTGTCTAAGCCAAACCGATCGCACAACACCAAACCAAATAACATGCTAGGCATGCCAGCTTCAAGGATTAAAGCTGTCAATTTTTCACCCTCAAGGTGCAGCTCCTTGCCCAGCCACCAACCAAATAACGGCATCAGGATTAATTTCAGCGCCACCACCTGCCAGACCATTGACCAGCTAATCCAGCGCAAACTTTTCCAGTCTAAAGCTAGCCCTAAGGCGAGCAACATCAGTGGGGTTACCGCCTGAGCGAATAGACTGAGGGAGTCTACGATCCAAGACGGAAGCGGCCAGCCTACGAGGTTCAACCCGATCGCCAAAGCTGCTGCCCACAGCGGCGGTACCCTAAGCAAGGCTAACCAAGGATTGTTCTTCTCTTCGCTTAGGCTGCCGAACGCTCTAGCCACACCGACTCCCCACGTCAACACTAGAGGCGTACAGGCAAACAGATCGAGCTGGATGACCACCAGCGCCGCCCAAGCACCAAAAACTTGCTGTAACACTGGCAAGCCTAAAAACGTGACGTTAGGGAAAGTGACTGCCAACCAGATTGCTCCTGCCTGTGCCGGAGGTAGATGTCGCCAACGTACATAGCATGCCGCCAACCCCCCTCCAAACCCCACGATTCCCAGCCCATAGCTGGCAATCGCCAGCGTTTCTGCCCCAAGCTCTGAGCGGCTCATCAATTTCAAAATCAACCCCGGCAGGAACAAATAATAAACGAGACTGGTCACCACTAGCCGAGTCTGATCCCCATCTAAACCGCCTGGACGCAGAACACGCCATAGAGTACCGCATAAGATCAACAAGAACATCTGAGCTAAGACTAAAATCACAGGTTCCTACCAGCTTAGGCGTTTTGTATCATTGACTTTTTAAGATCAACCACAGAAAAACTGCATGCATTTATTTCAATCCATCTCTCCCCGCGATCGACTAATCGTCGCTTTAGATGTACCTAGTCTGGATCAAGCCAAACAATTGGTCGACCTTCTCGGTGAGGAGGTCTCATTTTATAAGATCGGACTAGAGCTATTTATGGCCGGCGATTATTTCGCCATGATCGACTGGCTCATAAAGCGCGGCAAGAAAATCTTCGCTGACCTTAAGTTCTACGATATCCCTGCGACGGTAGAACGGGCAGTAAGCGCATTGAGTGCAACCGGCGTGCAATTTGCCACCGTCCACGGCGACCGAATGATCATGGAAACTGCCGCACGCAGCAAGGGAAAGAGCCTTAAAATCCTAGCTGTCACGGTGCTGACCTCGATTGATGAACTCGCCTTGCGGGAAATGGGTTATACAGACAATTTAGCCTCTTTGGTCCTCAAGCGCACCTGTCAGGCCCAGCAGGCAGGGTTAGATGGCGTGATTGCCTCAGGCCAAGAGGCAGCTTCGATCCGCGCTGCGGTCGGAGACGATTTTCTGATCGTGACCCCGGGTATCCGCGCTCAGTTAGATGCTCACCAAGACCAGAGGCGGACAGTCACGTTAGCGCAGGCATTTAGGAATGGAGCTGACTATGTAGTCGTCGGCCGCCCGATCCGCGACGCTAAAGACCCTAGAGCGGCTGCCCGAGCTTTTCAGGAGCAGATTGCCCAACTCTTCAAACAATGAGGCATGGCCTTTCAGGCGTTTCATCCCATTTTGCTAGCTGCCTTCCTCATGGGGCTGTTTTCCAGCTTCCACTGTATCGGCATGTGCGGCTCGATCATCGGCACCTTGACCTTAAGTTTAAGCCGAGAGATTAGGCTTTCCAGGCCACGTTTGACCCCTTACGTGCTCTGCTACAACTTTGGTCGGATTGCCAGTTACTCCCTCGCCGGCCTAATCGCTGGCAGTGTGCGCTATGCTCTGGAGTTGCCGTTTGGCAACCAGGGTTACCGAATGCTTCAGCTTACCGCTGCCATGATCATGGCTGGGGCAGGGTTTTATCTTGCCGGCTGGTTTCCAAGGTTTGCTTATCTGGAAAAGCTTGGGGCACGGTTTTGGCGCTTGCTCGAACCCCTAGGGCGAAGGATTTTGCCAGTCTCCAACTTATCCCAGGCGTTTTTGTTCGGCATGATTTGGGGCTGGTTGCCCTGTGGCCTGGTTTACACTGCCTTGGCGCTCGCCGCCACCGCCGGCAGTCCAACGCAAGGGGCACTGACTATGGCGGCGTTCGGTGCAGGCACTTTACCTGCAGTCATGGGGGTCGGTATAATGACCAATTGGATGGTACGCTTGGCCAAGATGCACCGCTTCCGGCTCGCCGCCGGGGCTTTTATCATCGTCTTGGCCCTGCTGGCAGCTTTCCCCAATCTGAATCCTTGGGTTATGCAGCAAATAAGAAAAAACGGGGTAGACCTGATGGACAAGTTCAAATCGCTCATCGGCCAGGCACCTAACTTTGAGGCGCTGGTGCGTTCTGCCAAAATGGTCGCAGCTACCGATGTCACGGTCTTGATCACAGGTGAAACCGGTACCGGCAAAGAGCTGTTTGCCCACGCTATCCAGCAAGCCAGTCCCCGCGCCCAAGCGCCGTTCATCACTATCAATTGCGCGGCGCTCCCGGAATCCCTAGCAGAATCGGAGCTTTTCGGCCACCGCAAAGGCGCTTTTACCGGTGCCATCAGCAATCAAATCGGCAAACTTCAGGCTGCTGACGGTGGCACGATCTTGCTCGATGAAATTGACTCCATGCCTTACCCCCTTCAGGGGAAGCTGCTTAGATTCTTGGAGACCGGTGAGTGCCAACCAGTCGGTGCAACTACCCCTGAGCAGGTAAACGTACGCATTATCGCATCTACCAACGCCGACTTAGGAAAGAAGATCCAAAGCGAAGAGTTTCGGCAAGATCTTTATTATCGCTTGAACGTTGTACCGTTGGAAATCCCGCCCCTGCGGGAACGCAAGGAGGACATTCCACTGCTTGCTGAACACTTTCTACACCAGGCAGCCAACGAGTACCGCTTGGAGCCGGCCAAGTTTTCCAGGCCTGCCATGCAGGCCCTGACTCAGTATGATTGGCCCGGCAACATTCGAGAACTGCGCAATATCTGCGAGCGGCTAGCGATCCTCATGGCGGGCAAAACCATCGAACCTAACAACCTGCCACGGGAAATTCTCACCTCTAAGCAGTACTCCCCTATCGGCATTGCGTTGCCGGCCTCCGGTTTGTCCCTAGAAGCGGTTGAAATTGACTTGATTCGTCAGGCTTTGGCAGCTACCGGCGGCAATCGCAGCCGATCCGCCAGGTTACTTGGGATCAGCCGCGATACTTTGCTTTACCGGATGCAGAAATACGGCATTACTTAACAAAACGTTATCCCCTTCCGGGCCGCGATACGCAATCTAAGCCCATTGAGCTTGATGAACCCGTCGGCATCCTTTTGATTGTAGACTCCAGCATCGTCCTCGAAAGTGGCGACGGCAGGATCGAACAGGCTATTCTCAGATTTGCGTCCCACCACAGTGACATTGCCTTTGTAAAGCTTAACCCGAACCACGCCGTTGACCGTGGCCTGAGAAGCATCGATCATCGCCTGCAACATTTTGCGCTCCGGGCTCCACCAATAACCGTTGTAGATCAAGCTGGCATAGCGCGGCATCAGCTCATCTTTCAGATGAGCCACCTCCCGATCTAAGGTGATAGATTCCATTGCCCGATGGGCTTTGAGCAAAATAGTACCGCCTGGGGTCTCGTAGCAGCCGCGCGATTTCATCCCTACATAACGGTTTTCGACAAGATCTAGCCTGCCTATACCGTGTTCGCTGCCGATCCGATTCAACGTCTCTAAAACCTGAGCCGGCGTTTTAGGCTCCCCATCGATGGCCACCACATCCCCGCGTTCAAAGGTCAATTCCAAATAGACCGGCTGGTCTGGAGCTGCCTCTGGGGAATTGGTCCAGCGCCACATCTCTTCTTCTGGCTCGGCCCAAGGGTCCTCTAACCTACCCCCTTCATAGGAAATATGCAGCAAGTTAGCATCCATGGAGTAAGGCGAACCGCCATTTTGTTTTCTTTCGATTGGAATCCCTCGGCTTTCAGCATATGCTAAAAGTTTTTCCCGCGAATTGAGGTCCCATTCCCGCCACGGAGCAATTATCTTGATCTCTGGAGCCAGCGCATACGCGCCCAGCTCAAAGCGAACCTGATCATTGCCTTTCCCGGTTGCGCCATGGGCAATCGCATCGGCACCGACCTCGCGCGCGATTTCAACCAAGCGCTTGACGATCAATGGCCGGGCAACAGAAGTCCCAAGCAAATACTCGCCCTCATAGAGCGCATTGGCGCGGAACATAGGAAAAACGAAATCGCGTGCGAACTCCTCTTTAAGATCGTCGATGTAGATTTGCCGAACCCCTAAGGCCTTGGCTTTTTCGCGCGCAGGTTCCAATTCCTCCCCCTGACCGATGTCGGCGGTAAAGGTAATCACTTCACACTGATAGGTCTCTTGCAGCCATTTCAGGATGACTGAAGTATCCAAGCCGCCGGAGTAAGCCAATACGACTTTATCGATCTTATTTACCATAGATGTATTCGTAAATTAACTTTCAACCAATAATACAAAATGGCTGCCTATCGGCAGCCATTGACATCAACCGACTGATACGCCTTATTAAGCGTTCGCGAATCCTTAAGTAAGCATTTTTTAGCTCTTCCCCAATCACCTTAGCCGACTCGGCAATCTCTTCGGCAACTTCCTTGGTGTCTTTCAACACTTCATCTGCTTTAGCTTTAAAACTTTCCCATTGTTTTTCAGCTTTTTCCCATTCTTGCTGCAGCTCCAGTTTTGCCAGATGCATTTTAAGCTGTAATTCATCCCGTTCCTGCTTAAGGGTTTCCATCAAGTTGCTCAGATCAGCTTTTAAGTCCATCTGCGTTTCCTCTTAAAATACAAGGCTAAAATCTTAGCATCTTAAAAATCATCCAAATCGAAAACATCGCCGATCTGTTCGCGCAGCCGCTTTAATTCAAGGTAACGTTCCACTCGGCGACGAGCAACGAGTTTCTCTTGATCTTTCCGCCAGGCAGAAAACAGCTCGTCAACTTCCTTTTCAACTCCGTTTTCACCTACCAGATCTTGGTTGTCTTGAAACCCATGCTCTAACTCCACCATCTTACACCCTCTTAAATTAAGATCGTCAATGGATTTCTCATTTTTAACCGCTTAAGAGAACAACCCTTTTAGACCAATTCAGCTTGGAAGGTTTCCTAAAAAGTGGCATATTATATTGAAATCTTGAACTTGAGCAATGATCATGTTGTACCGATATCTAGCCTGGATCTTTATCATTTATTTAGGCGTGCCAGCGCTAGCAGCTAACTCAACGTCCGAGAGGCTCACTATGGCTTTGACACTCTCTTCTACCTTCCCTCACTATGGGAGAATCCCGTCGAAATACACCTGCGACGGCGAAAACGTTTCGCCTCCGCTAACCTGGTCAAACCTTCCGCCAGGCACCAAAAGCCTTGTTTTGATTGTAGACGATCCGGACGCCCCCGACCCTCGCGCTCCCAAGATGACCTGGGTACATTGGATACTCTATAACATCCCTCCTAAAGCAGAGGGCTTACCCGAAGCGGTAGCCTCGCTGCCGGTAGGAACAAAGGAAGGGTTGAACGACTGGAAACGCACCGGTTACGGTGGACCCTGCCCACCTATCGGCGAGCACCGTTACTTTTTTAAACTCTATGCGCTAGATACGCTGCTGCCAGATTTAGGCCATCCGACCAAGCATCAATTAGAACAGGCAATGCAAGGACATATCTTGGAGGAAACCGCCTTGGTTGGGACGTACGCGCGCCACCGCTAACTTCGGTTTTTCATGGCTTCAAAATCAGTCTCCTCCCCCTGGTGGCAGGCGCTGCTTTTGGCGTATGCCTTGTTTGTAGGTGCCTGCTTTGCAGTGCTCCTGCCAGAGGCCAAGCTTGCCTGGCTTTTTTACGCTAATCTGGCCCTTTGGTATATTTGGCCAAAGTTAGCTTGTGCCCTGCCTGTTCTGAAACTCGATCTCGAGCATAAAGGGCTGCTTTGGGCTTATAGCGGATTCCTTGGCGCTTGCCTGTTAGTGGTCATCACTGGCAAAAAGCTCTGGACCCTATATGCTAGCCTGATTATTCCCTGGTCGTGGCGGTATTTGCCTGAACTTTGGAATACCGTTGCCACCAGCTGGCTTTTTCGGACTTTATTGGTTTATCTGGTGTTTTTGCTAGCAAGCCTGTTATGGTCGCCGACGCTAGAGCCGAAGGCAACGCTCGCGACGCTGGCAAGTGCTATCACTGTCGCCCATTTTTTGCTGTTGACCGCAGGGCTTAGCATCTGCCATCCACAAGCTTTCGAACGCTATCTTGTCCGACTTAGTTTGCTCGCTGCTTTTACTGCCTGCTTGGTCATCCTCGTTTGGTACCACGACCATGCTTTTCCACAATCGCGCATGGAAGGCTTTGGTTACCTGGACGATCCCATTCAAGGAGCGGCGGTTTTTTGCCTGTTTGCGCCGATTGTGTGGTGGAGGATTCTCCATGCCCCCTCTTTCGCCGAGCGCTTAGGCTATGGCTTGTCACTGGCAGCGATTCTAGCGTATGCGTGCTTAAGCTGGACCCGCAGCGTGCTGCTGGCCATCGGAGCAGCCTTTGCGTTTCTTACCTTGCTGCCGCTCAACCGATCCAAGCTTTGGGCTTTAGCTATTCTAGGGTCGGCAGGGCTAGTTGCGCTAGTCCTTGTACCTGAACTGACGGCCAAGCTCCTACGCCCAGAGCCTTACCGCCCCTACATTTGGAAGGATGCGCTGATCCACGCGCTCAAGCACCCTTGGCTAGGGCAAGGGTATTTTGCCGATCCTAAAGGGGTTACCCGGTTAGCTGACGGCTCTCTTTACCCTTATGCCCATTCCCACAGTTTTTTCATCGCCAACTTGCAAATCGGTGGAGTGATCGGATTAGGCCTTTCAGTTTGGATAGTCGGTTACAGTTTATACCAGAGCTATCGAAGCAGCATTCGAACCGGGAATAGCTTGCCGCTTGCTCTTCTCGTATATGGTTTTTTATGCATTGCCCCTAACGGCTGGCAGCTTCTCCCAGGCGTCAAAATCAAAGCAGTCTGGTTGATGTTTTGGTTGCCTTTAGGGCTTGCGATCGGGGCTGAGATTAGGGCGCGGCCCACATCACCAGCGTCGTGCGCAGCGCGGGATAGCGCTTCTGGAACCAAAACGCGATCAGTTTTTCCGCCTTACCCTTGATTAACGCTTTGGCAAGCTTCGGGCGGTGGATAGGATTTAGGCTCATAAAGTGAAACGCCTGCGGGATAAACCCAGCCCGATACAACACCTTAGCCAGCGTGTAAGGGGTAAACCAATAGCGGTGATCGGTATTGATACGCTCCTCGCCACGCAGTGCATGGCGTAGATTGTTCCAGGCAAACGCGTTAGGCACCGTGACCAGCAGGCGGCCGATGCAGCCTCCATAGCGCTGGCGGACCCCTTTTAGAAACGCCACTGGGTCATCTAGATGTTCGAGCACCTCACCCAATAACAACACATCCCAATACCGCCCTTGTAACGCTGGCACGTCCTGCTCGGCTAAATTGGCACAATAAACATCGCTTAACCCCAAAACGTCGGCAAGATAGCGGATGCCTTCGGCATCGATGTCGACTCCCGCACAGCAAGAGGTAATCTGCGCTAGTTTTTCGTGCAGCCAAGTTCCCTTGGCCATGCGCGCAGCAGCATTTTTCGGCCCGTGATCTACACACCCGACATGGATCACCGAACGTCCAGCCAGAACTTGCTCCAAATAAGCCAGCCGCCCCATCCACCAAGGCAGCAATGATTCTTCCTCTGCTAAGAAGGCAACACTGAGGCTGTCGGAAAACGCCTCCCCATGTAGGTAAGGCAAACACTCGCTGGGAAAACGCATCTAACTCATCCCAATCAGGATAGTTCGATAAGCTTCAATCGCTTTGGCCTCTTCGAAGTCGCGCGCTCGCGCTTTAAGCAGTTCAGGCTTAGGAGGCCAGTCGAGTACCTCGGCCATCGCCCTGGCTAAGGCGTCCACATCCCCTACCGGTACCAGTCGGCCATAGCGGCCATTCTCCAAAATCTCCGCCGGACCACTGGGACAATCGGTGCTGACCACCGGGGTGCCGCAAGCGAGGGCTTCGATGAGCACATTCGGTAAACCCTCCCACCGCGAAGAGAGCACTAACAGATTCGCCCTGGCGATATAAGGTAAAGGATTTGGCTGAAATCCCAAAAACGCAACCCAATCAGCTACTTTAAGATCTTTTGCTAACGCTTCTAACCTGGTTTTGACCTTAGCCTTTCCGCTACCTAAGATCGCCAGCCTCACTGGGCGGCTAGCTCTCAGTTTGGCAAAGGCGCGCAACAAAGTCGGATAATCCTTTTGCCGCGCCAGCCTACCTACCGCGATTACAACCGGAATCTCTTGCGCGCCAAACCAAGGATGATCGATCCGTTCACTGAGGCGCCGCTCCCAGTCAGAACTTACAATGGGATTGTATACCACTTCGATGGCCCGGCTTGAAATCCCCAACGTCTGCACTAGATCCTCAGCCACTCCATGCGAGACGGCGATAATCTTATCGGCCTGAAGATACGCTCGGCGCATCGCCGGAATCAAGCGCCTAGCCCGACGCTTCAATTTAGGCACATCGACCGAAAAATGGCTGTGTTCGCTGATCACTAGCCGTACCGGCACTTTAGCCAGTCGCCTGGCGAGCACAGCAAGGATATTAAGCGGCGGGGTAGCGGCAAACAAAACTGCAGGGCGGCGAGCAACAAGATACCTCGCCAAATCTGGCAACCGAGATAAGTTCAGGTAACGGCTAAGTACCAGCTGCGGCGCAAGCCAGGCCAGGCTAGGATCGGCGCGCAAGGCAGCCAGCCGAGATGTCAGATAAGGCGAAGCTTTAAGCACGTGCAGATGGAAGCTGTCTTTAAGCAAAAAAGACAGCTCCCCGCTAGCTTCCCCGACGACAAGATCCACCGTATGCCCTTGCTCGCTTAACGCTGAAGCGATCTTCAGTACGATGCGCTGTACTCCCCCGCCTGCCAAATTGGGTAGATAAAAAGCAATGGGAGAGGCGATATTATCTTGCTGCATAAATTCCCTTATCTTCAGACTTTTCTACCAGCGCTCGAACCCGCTGCACGACCTCTGGCAGCTCATCTGGGAGCTCAATTTGGCGCGGCGGATAAGGAAGCTTTCCTGCCTCCAAAGGCACCGCCCACCCTTTGGCAAAACACAAGCGCTTAAAGGCCTCTAAATCGCGCCCACCGGTTATAGGCAACAGCCGTCTTTTAAGGTGCCAAAACGGTCCTGTAGGCAATGAAAAGACCGCTACCGGTTTTCCAAATTGGATAGCTTCAGTCAGCATGGAAATGCTATCTGCGGTGACGATACAGGCATCTGCGAGTTCTAGGAGTGCAAGGTGAGGATTGTTCGCTGGGGGATCAAAACGATAACGGTATAATCTAACACTTGCTGACTGAACAGCTGCCAACACCTCAACGACTTCGGCCGGAGTCCGGCGGCTAGTAGAGAAATATAAAGTGCCCTCGCCTACTACGGCCTTAGCCTGCTTGAGCAGTTGCCGTGCGACCTCTGCATCCAAGCGATATGGCTTGGTCGGCCCACCGACAAACACCGCAATTAGCGGCTTCGGTAATACCTGCAAGCGCGCACGCCAGGCATCCGCTGCCTTTGCCACCGCCTGTCTATCCACCCGCAGCAAAGGTAAAGTCAAGCGCACGACATTGTCGCTCGGCGGCACCACATATTGCGCCGGAACAATGACCAAGTCAAAACGCCCAAAATATCCCTTAGGTCTGCCGAGCAACACAACTTTGGTACGTCCGCCCGACTGCTGCTTGACCCATAAAGCGGCCATCGCTGGCCGTCGCCCGACAGTGATTACCAAATCTGGCCAAGGAGGCGTTAAAGGGTCAGAAAGGTTGTAATCGAGGTGATCTAAAGACGGTTGGAACCTGGGCTTACCGTGCTGATAAGGCGCCTGAAACACCAACCGGCGCTGCTCAGTTGGCCAACCGAGCGCAGCAGCGAGCGTAGTAGCTTGGGCGTTGTCGCCGGCTTTATCGCCAAGAACTAGCCAAACCTGAGGAGAGCGATTTTGCATCTAAGTCAAACCAGCTTTATTGAAGTTGCTATAATGGTACAATTTTGTAGGCTAAAAACCAAAGAGGTATGCAAGATGAATTTCCTAATCCAATTCCAATCCATCAAGCGACGCGCCATTATCCAAGTAGGAAAATTCCTTACTCGGCAAGTAGACAAGTTTTTAGCTAGCCAGTCTCTGATCGGCGATCCGCCGGTATTTGACCCTAACCAATTTGCCTGGATCAAACTCCTAGAGCAAAACTCTCCCCTCATCCGTCAGGAGGCTGAACGACTGCTCAAGGAACGCGAGCTGATCCCAGCCTTCCATGAAATTTCGCCTGACCAAACCCGCATCTCGCAAGGCGACCATTGGAAAACTTTTTTCCTGTACGGCTTCAACCGCAAGATTGAAACCAACTGCCAGCGCTGCCCGGAGACGGCCAAAATCTTAGCGCAAATCCCCGGGATGATGACCGCTTGGTTCTCGTTTATCGATCCAGGCTGCCATATCCCACCGCATCGGGGACCGACCAAGAGCTTTGTCGTCTGCCACCTAGGGCTCATCGTCCCCAAGGAACGGGAAAAATGTTACCTGCGCGTCGCCGACCATAAGCTGACCTGGGAAGAAGGCAAATGCTTTGTCTTCGACGACACTTATGAGCACGAGGTGCGCAATGACACTGACGAACACCGCGTCGTGCTGTTGGTCCACGTTGAGCGCCCGCTAGCCTGGCCAGGAAAGCTCGTCAGCCGGCTGTGGCTCGCTCTGATCAAAGCCTCGCCTTACGTCCAAGACGGCATCAAGAACATGAAAAACTGGGAAGACCGCTATGCAGCCGCCCTGCGGCGGATGGAGAAGCAGCCCGTCCATGGTAGCTAATCCCGTACGCCGTCCATTGGCACCTCAAACTGAGCTTGCCTTTTTCCCCGATTTTTTCTTGATCGGGGCCCCCCGCTGCGGCACCACCGCGATGAGCCATTACCTTGGGCATCATCCCCAAATCTGCTTTTCTCGGCCCAAAGAACCTCATTTCTTCAGCTTGCTGCGCAAGCGCTACCCACAGCTGGACGAGCGTTATTACTTGGCGCATTGCTTTGCCCACTATGACCCTAGCCGGCATCGGGCGATCGGAGAGGGTTCGGTATCTTATCTCTACGACCCAGAGGCCATCGCCAAAATCTTAAGCTTTAATCCCAACGCGCGCTTCCTAGTGATGGTGCGCAATCCGATAGATTTAGTCTACTCCTACCACGCCCGGCTAGTGCTGCTGTTGGAAGAGGATCAAGAGGATTTTGCCACCGCCTGGCGCTTGCAGGCGCGCCGCAGTCAAGGAGAGTGCCTTCCCTCCACCTGCCTCGATCTTGCCCTCTTGCAGTACGCCGAAATCGGTCGGCTAGGGAAACAGCTTGCGCGCCTGTTTCAGCAGGTAGACCGCAAGCAATGCCTAGTTTTGGTCTTCGACGACTTCGTCGCCAACCCCCTTGCCGCTTATCGCCAAGTCCTCGACTTTATCGGTGTCGAATACGACGGCAGAACCTCGTTCCCGCGCAAGGAAGGCAACCAAGCCGTGCGCTTTAAATGGCTGCAGCGCTGGCTCAAACATCCGCCGCGCCAGGTAGAAAATTTCTTAATCACCTTAGAATATCAGCGCGCGCGCAAACGCTCCCCCAAGGTCTTAAAACGCCTGCGCAAGTTCTTGCTCAAACAGAATCTAGTCCAGCGACCCCGCCCGCCGTTGCCGCAAGCGCTTAAAGCCGAGCTGTTAGCGGCTTTCCGAGACGACATCGACCAGCTCAGCAGGCTCCTTGACCGCGATCTGAGCGCTTGGATCAGCGTTTGACTCCCCGAGCAAGAGGTAAATTCTGGCGACCGTCTTTGGCCGTTCATCCAGCGGTGGCGGCGGCTCTCGAGTGAATTCCTCGCCGAGCCAAACGGCGCGCCCGCTCTCTATAAGAAACCGGTGGACCACACGCAGGTCGCGGGTGATCCGCCTGGGGGCTATTCCCCATAGGATTTTCCGGTAGAGAAAAGCCCGAATCCGATCCGGCTCCATTAGCCTGCGGCAAGCTGTGCCAAACGAAACAGCTGGCGCATCCAGATCGAACATATACACGCGCCGGCCAGTAGCACAAGCCTCAGCCAGCATAGTGGCACTGTCACAGGTGACGATGAAGCACGAGGCCTGCGCCAGAAAAGCAAAATAAGGATTGTCGCCTCCGGGCCAAAAGCGGTGGAAAAAGCACGGCGCATCGATCGATTCATACAGGGCTTCCGTCGCCCGCCTCGAGGTGCGGGCGCTAGTGGTCACCAACAGCGACCCTCCCAAGCGCTGCGCCAGTGCCGACGCCTCCCGCCCTAGGCGGCGCGCGTTCTCGGGATCGAAGGCATAGGGGCCGCTGTAGCCTCCGACCAACACCGCGATCCAAGGTTTAGGCAAGTGTGCAAGACGCGGTTGCCAAATTCGGGTAGCTTCTGCAAGCCGCGCCGACGTGACCCGGTGCAAGCTCAGCTGGTTACACACCACATTGGGGGCATCGGGGACTGGATATTCCGGCACAGTGACCACCAGGTCGAAATCTTCGAGCCTGCCCCAAGGTTTACCGATGTGAACGTAGCGCGTCTTGCCAGCGGATTGCTTGACGATCCAGCGGCATACCGGTTCGTTACGCATCCCGGCTGAGATCACCAGCTTCGGCCAAGGAGGTTCCAAAGGACTGGAACGGCGGCGATCGATCCCCAAAAGATTTGCCCCGCGCCATACCTCCACCAGCCTGCCCAGAGGACGGTAGACCAAGTGCTTGATTTCAAAGGGAAGTCCTAAGGCCTCTGCCAAAGCGAGGATTTGGCTGTTCTCTCCAGCCCGGTAACACAAAACCGCCCAGACTGGCCTATCTTCAGTGCGAGAAGACACGGGCCTTAGGCATCAGTTCGCACCGCGCCAGGTTCACGCCTGCTCTTCGGCACAGGCGATTGCTCAGGCCGATCACCAAACCGGCAAATACCACCCCAGCCAGCACGTCAGCCAGGTAATGCCAGCGCGAAACCACCGCCTCGAGCGGAATCCAAGCTGCAAGCGCCAGGATCATGAAGCGCGTTTTAAGCTGCGCACGGATGGCGTAATAACTAGCGATGCAGGCGATGGAGACGTGCAGCGACGGCATTGCCGCCGGCGCGGAGGTGAAAAATTCACTCCCGTGCTGCACCAGCCACGGCACTCCTTGTTCCGCTACGTGCTTTGAGACCTCTGCCATGATTTTCTCGGCCTGTAGGGCCAACAGATTAGGACCTGGCTGGTACAAAAACGGTCCGATCGCCGGGAATAGAAGATAAGCCAGAGACCCAAGCATGAGATTGAGCAACGAGGCCATCATCCACGGATGAAACCAACGCCGATCCCCTAAAGCATGCCCCCAGAAAGACAATACATAGACCCCCATCTGGGCGAGCTGATACCAGCTGTCCGGATAGGGCAAAACTTGGGCGATTTTGCTTCTAAGCGCGGTAAGCTGAGCGATGACCAGCGCACAACGCAGGTCTAGCGAGAACAGCAACTCATCATAGCGAGGCCGGCGCATGATTGGGATCTCTAGCTTGAGCACGAAGTGGAAATAAGTCACTAAGATAAACAGGGTCAGGTAAGCCAGATCGGTCCAAAACCGCTGCAACAGAGCTGGCCGGCGGATAGGATCGATGCGAGCGAACTGGAGGGCGCGCCCACCAAGGTACCCTGCCACCGACACCAGTAGCGGCAGTGCTGGATGGTAGCCGAGCGCCGGGCTGATCGGTTCCCGCGGCAGCGGCAAGAAGACTCCATGGGACAAAGAGAGCAAGAAAGCTAAACTGGCAAACAACCCAGTCAAGCTAGCGCACCTTGCCAAGTATAAAGCTTCGCTTCTCTCAGGCATCGGAGCAAAAATATTTTATGGCGATGCATAATCTAACCATTACCCCAGATCGTTGGCAAGCAAGCGCAGCATAAAGACCTTTCCTTGCCATCTAGCCGTTAGAAAGGCGGCGGATCGCTTGGGCAGCTTGGATGCGATCTTGCCGCCCGTAATGAGCAGCGATCAAGACTTCGGTGATGCGCCGCAAGCGTTCGGCTTCCTGAGGGCAGAGGCGGCCAGCACGGACGGCGAACTCCTGTGGGGTCTCGCTGGGGAATTTACCCACGCCATACCTTTTCTTCAGGTGGCGCAAGTAAGCCTGATATTCGTGTACCAAACGATCGCCATCTCGCAATCTACGGCGGCTGCCAATCCCCCCCAATATCCCAGCTGCAAACAGCGCCAGCCAGGGCCAGTAAGGTGCTAGCGCCGCCAGCAGGCGGTCCTGGGCAGTTTGGTCATAACCGAGCACCCACTGCTGCCAGCGATAATCGAGGTCTGACCATAGGATGCGCCAATGCTGTTCCCACACTGACCACAGTTCAGGCGCAGGTACGTGGGATTGGGCAGGCGCAGCCAGCTGGTTCACCTCAGCCGTAGTCAACGGCGCAGGCAAGTCCTGAACCTGCTCGACGTAGCCCGGCGCAACTGCCCGAGTAGGATCGTAGCGCACCCAGCCGCGCGCCTCGTCCCACCCTTCAGCCCAGGCGTGGGCGTTAGCCTGATAGACTTCGATAAAGCCGCGCGGATGAACAAACCCCCCAAGGTAACCTGTCACTACCCGCGCCGGAATCCCAGCTGCGCGCAGCAGATAGACAAACGCCGAGGCGTAATGCTCGCAAAACCCAGCCCGCGTTTCAAACAGAAATCGCTCAATGAAGTCTCCCTCTATCTGCCCGGGTTCCAAAGTGTAACGAAAGCCTTCAGCACGAAAAAACTCGAGCACAGCTTGCGGATAATCACCATGCCCTTTGAGGCGTTCAACCAGCGCCTGCACCTTGGTGCTAGGCGGGTGTGGTAGCTGCAAGGCCATCTGCCGCTCGGACGGCCACAGCGGAGGAAAACGATAAGCGGGATAAGAGCGCAAACGGTAGCGGCGCCGTTCGGTCACAGGGGAGAAAGACTCAAGAACTCCTTCGCGTATCAGCCGGACACCTTCAGGAATAGAACCTGGGATGCCTAAGGAAAACAGCCAACGGTGCCGGTGCGGTTCAATGATGACTTGGTAAGAGACAGGCTCGCCAAGACCTGGAAAAGGCGCCGCCAAAGGCAGCTTAAATGCTGGCTCAGGCAACCAGCTTTGCCCATCAAAGCGCCACAGCACTTGAGCGCGCCAGTAACGCTCTGCAGGCGGTGGAGGCGGACCGACAAAATCGACGCGAAATGCCACCTGCGCCGAAGTCGCTAGGCGCGCAATCGTCCCTGGCGCCATCGTTTCAGCCAACCCAGTTACTGCAGAACTGGCCACCGGCAATAAAAAAAATCCCCCTTGAACACGCGGCAAGCCGAGGAATAACAATACCGAAGGTCCGATTGCCGCAGCGTACAGCTTACCCATCCAGGCGACCAGCCCGCGTCCAGACAACGGCTGGGTAGCGTGAAATTGCACCAACCAAGCTACCGTCAAAGCTGACGTCACCAGAAGATACGCTGCCATCGATAGAGACTGATCGTAAAGGCATTGAGTCAAAGCGACGAACCAGCCAAGCAGTACCGCCAGATACACATCCCGCGCTTGGTTTAATTCCATCAGCTTCAACCCTAGACCGACAACAAACAAGCCGGTGCTGGTCGTCAAATCGAGCGCAAAGGCGGTGCCGATCACCACCAACGCAGCTGCTAAAGTCAGCACCGGCAGGCAGCGCGCGCGGGGCAACCAGTGTGGCCGAGATACTGCCAGCCAGCGCCAGCCCCAACACAGGGCAAATAATCCGCTGTGGCTTAAGTGAAGATGCCAAAAGTGCGGCAAGGTCACCAGTCCCAGGATGATCAGCAGCCAACGCAGTTTGCCAGACGTAAGCGTCATCGCTCTTCCTTAGGAAAACGCGCCAACCGCTTAAGACAAGCATGTAAGTGGGTCGCTCCCCGCCCAGGAGCGAGGCTGCCTAAAGGGAGCGTCAAGCCGTAATCGACTCCGGCTGCCTCAGCGTCTAGCACCATCCGGCACAGCCAGCTTAGCTTAGTTTCTACCTCTGCCGGCGGTAGGCTGTCCCAATCGAAGACTTGCACAATCTTGTCGGCAGCAGAAACGAAATACTTGACTTGCAGCCCCTGTCCTTTGGCCAACCCTTTCCAATAGATCAGGCGCAAGGAATCGCCAGGCTGATAGCTGCGCAGACCGGCAAATTCTAGCTCGCCATCCCTGCTCTCTTCCCTGCTAGTAGGAAAGAGCGGAAAAGAGGCAACAGGTTTAGGATATACCCACACCTCCCAAGGTTCTCCTACATCGCGTTCGACTCGCACCAACCCTAACGGAAACACCGAGCTTAAGCGCAAAGGGCCGGGACGGTATAATCCCCGGGTTGGCCAGACCAACTCTAACTCCACCTCTACTGATCCAGCTGCTGGCAACGCCACTGCCTGCGCTTTTGCCCCAGGCAGCTCCACTGCCACCTTAGGGCACATCCCGGCACTTAAGTTGCGCAAGCGCAAAGACAGCCGCGCGGGTTGGCCGGCAAATACCGGCGGTGGCCGATTGGCCTGCCAACAAAGCGCTTTCAATTGACGGTAAGTGAAAACCGGCGTCACCAAGCCAACCCCGGCTAACAGGCAAGTGATAAGATAAGCGAGATTGTTACCGTAGTTGGCCGCAGTCAGCCACATCAGCGCCAGGAGCAACAAATAAGCGTAAAACGCACCGGTAGGCCGAAAGCGTATTGCCATCAGGGCACCGCTACCTGCTCGAGCAAAGGTCCTACTGTTTGGCCGCTATCGGCCCGCGGAGCGCGCAAACGGTGAGCAGCTACCGGCTCCAATACTGCGCGCACGTCATCTGGCAACACGAAGTCGCGCCCGGCCAGCCACGCCCATGCCCGAGCTGCTTGCAGCAGCGCCAGCCCCGCGCGCGGCGATAAACCCAGCGGATACTCTGGATATTGGCGACTGAATGCCAACAGCGCCTGCACGTAATCGAACACCGCCGCCGAGACATACACTTTATCTACTTGGCCCTGCAAAGCAAGCAGCGTATCAGGGTCCAGACAGGGCTCCAAATGAGCTGTGCGCCTGCGTCCGCCTGCTTCGAGCAAGCGGCGTTCAGCAATCGGGTCAGGATAACCTAGACGGATGCACATCAAAAAGCGATCCAGTTGCGACTCCGGCAGCGGAAAAGTGCCGTGTAGATGGAAAGGATTTTGGGTAGCGATGACAAAGAACGGCTGGGGCAGAAGCCGAGTCTGTCCTTCTATGCTCACTTGGCCTTCCTCCATCGCTTCCAGCAGCGCGCTTTGAGTCTTAGGCGAGGCGCGGTTGATCTCATCGGCGAGCAGCACTTGATGAAAGATCGGACCCGGATGAAAGCAAAAGGTGTTCTGGTTGGGGTCATAGATCGCCGCACCGAGCAAATCCGCTGGCAACAGGTCGCTGGTGAATTGGACTCGTTGGCAGCTCAATCCGGTCAGCTTAGCTAAAGCAAAAGCCAATGTAGTCTTGCCTACGCCTGGGATGTCCTCGATCAGAAGATGGCCGCGCGCCAAAAGACAACAGAGCGCCAGCTTAAGCTGGCGCTCCTTGCCTAAGATCGTCTCCGATAAAGCAGCCAATAACGGTTGTAACTCCGCACGCATCGCTGTCTTTGAAATTTATTTCACTTTCGACTGCAAAACGTGAACTTCAGCACAGTTTGCAACTTTGACGATCCAGTTCTGCCGCCATAGGCCGAAAACGCTCCTAGGACAATTCAGGATTTCCACCTATGGAGCGCTGCGAGCTAATCTTCTTCTCTACGCGGCCTGACCTAAGCCCAAGCGAGGCGCTAAAATTGGCGCGCAAGATTTTGCAGCAGCCGGAGTTAAAACTGCATCCCGGCAGTTGCTTAGCCGTTTTACCGCGACCTGAGGCGCACCTACTCCAGTCTCGCCTACTCCAAGAAGGCCTAATCTGCAACTACCGTCCGGCTGCAGCCTCAAGCGAACTGGCACTGGTGCCCTACGAGCTGCACCACCTCCGTCCATACTACGGCACGCCAACCTCCATTCTAGAAGCAAGCCAGCATTCCCGCCCCCGCTGTCGCTTCCCGATGTTGGGCCACACGCACGAGCTACCCTACCCTCAGCCCGCAGACCGAAGTTATCTCAGCTATTTACTACTCTTACCGCTGCTTGCCGTAGCGATGTTATTCGCCGGCGGTCGGATTGACGGCCCACGCTCATGGCAGGCAGCGTTGACCCCTCTCGCCGCCGAGTTCCAAACCTTAGTCCAAGCTGCGGCGCTGCATCGACTGTACCAGCCCATGCCTTCACAGAAGCCAGCGCTTGAGCACCCTGCAACCCTGCCTTCGCTTGCCTCAAGCCAAGCGCCAGCTCCTTGGCCTGTAGTGCAGTTGGCCGTCCCAGCCAGCCTAACAAAGCTAGAAAACCGGCTACGGCAGATACAGGTAATTCCTCCCTCTTTCCAGTCTACCGCCTTCCCTGCTCTCCCCAACTTTCACCAGCCGTTGCCACTGCTACCGCAACCAGATGCGCGGTTAGATCCTAGCCGCTTACGCGTTGCGGTCGAACAGCTAGATCGGCATCTTTCTCCCATCGCTCCTTTTCTGCGCCAACTCTACCGACGAGAATTCAGACAGTTGGAACAACTGGAGCGGCTGTTTCCAACCTCGGCTTCAAACCGACTCTTAGACTTAAAAAGCGCTACTGCCAAAGCCTATCTATCTCCCGCTCGCAACCACCCTGCGCTTATCCCAAGCTACGGCCACCGTGCCGACTGCTCGGTCTCAGCCAGATCGGCGCTGGCGCTGCAATTTCCTAGCTATCTCCCGTTTAATATAAACCCGTGCTTCCGCCAGCCGTCCTTGAGAGTCCAGCCGAGCAGCCTCTTCTAGCGCTGCCTCTGCCCCCGCGACATCGCCTGTAAAAAACAGAGCCTGAGCCAAGTTCAGGCGAAACGCCGCATCCTCAGGATCCAACGCCACCTGGGCCTGAGCAAACCGTAAGGCTTGCGGATAGAGCTGACGGCGAAAAGCCACCTGTAGAGCTTGAATCAAAATTTCCTTCCGCCAACTAGGCGCCAGGCGGGGGTTGGCCAACAAAGCTTCCGTGGTTTCAAGCAAGACTGCACTGGACAAACCCCAGCGATCATTGAGGTCGTCTTTTAACAATTGGGTCAAGGTATAAATCCGATTGGCAGCCACCGGCCCCGTGCGCAGCTTGACCTTCAATTCTTCCAATCGCTCGCGATCTACCGGCCGACCGTCTAAGGCATCCAAGGTCATCAGACCGAAGTATCCCAAAAGGTGATAATCGTCGAGGCGGTTGGCGTGCTGGTAAAATATGCGCGCCAATTGCCGCAGTTCCTGAGCTTGCAGGGTAGTGCGACCAATGCGCTCGGCTGCCTCGATCATCACCCGCGCGGCGGTGAAATTGGCGCGCGCTGACCGCGGATGATGGGTCACCTCCGCCACTACCAGCGTGCGCTCATCTGACCAGCTCAAAGCCCGCGCCCAGGTATTGCCTGCGGCCAAAAGGACAAAGCCGATCAGTGCCACAGATCGGGTGAACTGCAGTGCCGGCCGCGCCCAAAGCCCACTGCCAGAATGCAGTAGAGAATAACCCAAGGCTAAGTAGATCCCCCACGAGGGTAGGTAATTGCGATGCTCGTGGACGATCTCCAAGGGGAATACGGTGGATTCCAGCGTCTGGCCGGCGAGGAAGAACAGCACTCCAAACGCCAGCACTGGCACCTGGCGGCGGTACCAGACCGCTGCTGCGATCACCACCCCCCACCACCACAAAGCAGCAAAAGTCAGCGGTGGATCGAACAGGCTGCGCGACACCAGTAGGTCGTCGTGAAACAAGCCCAGCGCGCGAATATCCGGCACTAGCATCCATTTAAGGTAATGCCATAGGATCCGGGGCTCGGTCAAAACGCGTTCGGTCAAAGTAAAGTCGCGCATCGCATAACCGGCGATGAGTTGGTCTGGGTGCAGCACCAGATACCAGAGCACTGCCCCAGCCATCGGCAATCCTGCCCAACCGAGGTGAGCCCAAACGAGCACACGCCGCGCCCAACGATGAGAAACGTGGAAGCGGAAAATCAGCCACTCGATCAGAAAAGCGAACAGGACGAGAAGCAAGCCGATCTCTTTAGTTAGCGCTGCCAACGCCCCAAAACCTACTACCCCGCCTACCATCAGCGTGCCCCCAGCGACCCAGTGCGGCCTTTCTCCAAGCCACAGTCGCCGTCCCAGAACATAGCACCCAAGCCCTAGAATCGTAAACAAAGCCGCCAAGCTGGTCATGCGCTGCACAGTATAAAGCACAGAGGTTAGATTCAACGGGTGCAGCAGCCATAAAGACGCCACTGCGACTGCTATCCAGCGGCAGCGCAGCGGCGTCAAAGAGATCCGGTAACCTTGGCTCAACGCCGCCAATACCAGGTAAGTTAGCCAGTACAAGAGCAAGCCGTTCGCTAAATGGATGCCGAGGTTAGTCAGTTTGAACCAGAACGGATTCACCCCTGTCAACCACACGTTGATAGCAAAACTCAAGCTTGCCACTGGGCGCTTGAGCGGCCCGGCATCGCCTGAACGCATCACTGCCAGCACTGACTCCCAAGTCGGACGAGCTTGTTTTAAAGGTTCGTTGAGGACCAGGTTAGGCAGGTCATCGAATAGAAATCCACCAGTCAATCCTGGTGCATAGGCGATAAAAGCCAAAGCCAGAGCGAACGCTAACCCGCCGATAGGCAGCCAAGCTCGCAGACAGGCAAGAAAGGGGGCTTGAATCAGAGCGATACCTCTACATTAGGAAGTTTAACTAAATCCTAGCAAAAAAAAGGCCAAACTTCGCCGAAAGTCCTCACCCCCTGCTCGCCTCCCGGACTGCGTCGAAGTTGACCAATTCCATCGCTTCTTCCCCCATCCTCAGCACATAAATTCGCTGCCGAGTCAGCCAGTTCACATCTTGATCGGCGATCGCCAACGCACCGAATACAGGGATCAAGCGCCGACCGCGATATTCTGGAAAGAAATCGAAAAACTCCTGACGGCTGATGAAGTCTGCAAACGCCTGCAAGTACTCAGGACGGATCGAGGCTTTGCCCTCTAGCACCAAGACATGCCCTTCCCACGCAAATACCCCGTCTAACTCCCGCACACGCCCGTCTGCCAACCGCCGCACCAGTCGCTGGCCTTCAAACTCGATCTCACGCGCGCCGAAAAATTCCCGCGCTACCCGCCGGGCGCTGGGATAGATGATATCCTCTACCACTGTCCCTAGCTTATTGGCGATCTCGCCCCAGCGCTTATTCATCTCCCGGCGCTCGCGGCGTGACTCCTCTTTGAACGCTCGCATCTCGTCCTTGAAGTCCTTCATCTCATTCTTAAATACCAGCATCTCGTCCTTGAAGTCCTTCATCTCTTGCGCCAGTCGGCGCAATTCCATCTCGGTGTTAAACTGGGCATAAGCCAGCTTCATCAGCGCCTCTTCGAGGCGGTCAACCCGCTCTTCTACCATGCTCATCGCTCATCCTAGGCAAACTCTTTTTCCATTAACCGCCACCTTGCTATCCTTGTCAAGCCTGACAGCCTAAGGTATGGCAAATCACACAACTGTGCGGCATATCCATCATTTTTGAATCAGATCACAATTCTACATCCCTCTAAAGCTTTACCCGCCTATGTTTCTAACACATGGCATATCTATTGCTAAAAATAAGTGCCCAAATGAAAAAACGGGCTTTATCTCTCAGGGATGGGACAGAAAAACGGCCTCTCTGGGCTGCATCCCGAGGCTGCCGTAACCGTAATAACCTTTAATCACCAACTTTATAGGAGAACAAATCATGTCTAACCTAAAACACACGCAAATCAAAACCCGCAAAACTCAGGCAGGTTTGACCCTGCTCGAGCTGACTGTTGTGCTCTTGATCTTGATCGGCCTGTCGGGGCTGATTTTGCCTTATGCTCAAGGGTATTTGAAAAGGACGCACGACTCGACCGGCAGCGACAACCTATGGGAACTTAACAACGCCATCAACCTGTTCCAAGCCAAGTATCTGGAATATCCAGACGGGTTTCATACCTTGATCCAGGGCGATAATAGTGTATATACTGACCTGATGGATCCCGCCCTGCTTGGCGCGTTGTCGTCGACTACCGCAGCTACCGTAGCAAAAAATTCTTTGATGATGGCTGGCATCAATCAGGTCTGGGCGATGAAAAACGGCGCTAACAACGGCAGCGCTACTTTCGATGCTGTCAGTGCCCTACAGAATATTACATCATCAACAACGACGCTTGCGGTGGTCACGAAAGGCAACAGCTTTTCTAGCGCCGCAAAGCACCTAGCTTTTGCTTTCTACAACAATTCGGCCAAATCTAGCGAGTTTGACACTACTTGCTACGCCTACGTGGTCTTTGGCGTTGGGCCAGAGAACGAAATGGTCGGCAAGGTCATATCGGATGCGCCGCTGCACTTTGCCGCCACTGGCGGGATGGGGCCAGAAGAGAAATACAATCGCTTCGGGGCAGTGTTCAAGGTGGACCAAGACAACACCTCCCCCTCCTGCTCGAAGGAGACTGAACCGGCCAAGTTCGTCGGCTCAGTGATGCTGATGAAAAAGCACCTGTTCGGCCTGGCTCATACCCAAGCCCATACTTGGGAAAATATCGGCGACAAAAACAGTTGATCGCCTGATCGCATAGCAGGCGGGTGTTTCGGCACCCGCCTTGCTTCAAATCAAGGCTGTGAAAAAGACAGGATTTTCTCTGCTTGAACTGGTAGTGGTGCTTTTGCTCCTAATCGTATTGGCGGGCGTGGTTTTGCCCTTCACCCAAGGGACCGTCGAGCAAACAACCTGCCAGGTTACCGATGCGACTTTGGCGGCGGTTAAACAGGCGCTGATGGGGACATCAGGCCCTGGGTACTTCAGCGATCTAGGCAAGCGCCTCCCCTACTACCGAGCCGGAAGCGGCAATGCGGATTGCGCCGACGATTCCGCCTCAGGCGGCGATCCCCATTACCACTTGCATTTCCTATTCAAAGTCTCCACCACTGGCCCAGCGAGCAAGTCCCTGTGCCCCAAGTCTCTGCACCGGTTCCGGCCTCAGCTGGTCTTAGGCTGGCGTGGGCCGTATCTGGCCAACGGCGGCGCCAAGTTGGCTGATCCAATAGCGCTGGATGCTACGTTCAACGACCTGAATTACGTCCACTTCAAACATCAAGATCATCCCAATGACCTGTACGTGTTAGATCATTACCGCTGGCATCACCCCATTGTGCTCCAGGTGCCGTCAGATACCACCTGCAGCGCGCTTGGCTACAGTGACGGCAGCTGGTGCGCGCGCCTAGTTTCAGCCGGACCTAACGGCCGACTCGATACCCAACTCAACGACGCCAAAGCCTTAAATCGCGGCGACGACCGCGTCCTGTTCGTACGCATTCCAGATCCTAACCCCCAGGGGAACCTGCCATGCGCGCGATGAGCTTTCACTGCCAAACCGGCCTGACCCTGTTAGAGTTGGTGGTGTCGCTTTTGATTTTGACTTTGTTGACCTCGGTGGCAATCACCTCGATGAGCGGGATCCAAGAGCAGGCGCGGTACGAGAAAACCATACGCCAGCTTGAACAATTTCGCGCTGCGATCCTAGGCGACTCGGATTGGAACCGAGGCATACGCGGTTACGCGCTCGACCTGGGTACGCTGCCGCCTAATCTGCACGCACTGCTAGTTGAGCCGACGACGGCCGCGATGCGCTGGCAAGAGGTGGTCACTTTCCTCGGTTCGGTGTCGCTCCGCATGGGTGTTGGCTGGCGCGGGCCGTATCTGGTTGCCAGCGGCTCGCCGGACGACCCAGATACCCTGCGCGACGGCTTCGGCGGTAGTCGGGATTGCAACGACGATGGCAGCGCCGAGTGCGACACTAGCGCCGATGCCCAAAATTACGGCTGGCGCTTTCTCGAAGGCGTCACCTTGACCATCAAAAGCCATGGCGCCGATCAAGTCCAAGGACCCTCAGCGGCGTGCGGGGCAGATCGTGACCACAAAGAAGATTGCGCGCTTGAGATCGGACCGAACGCGTGGGGCATCAAAGATCCTGTCATCAGCGTCCGCCTCCTGCATGCCGACGCCGACCAAAATCCCCGCCGTCTGTGCCTGCGCTTGTATCACCGCCGGGCCGACGCTGACGCCGACCCAGCAAACAACTTGGCAGCCCTGAACCCGATCACCTCGATCGCGCTCGACGTCGTCACCTACATGACCCTGACCTGGCAGTTCAGTGGGTTGATTTCAGCTGGACAAAATTTCTTGGCAGTGGTCTCCTGCGCTGGCACCTCCGATCCCAACCCGAACGTTTACCCTGCTGGCATGCGGCCGATTGCGGTAGATATGCGTCCAGGCAGCACTCCCCCGGTAGTCTCCTGGTAAAGCGCCGATGCCAGCGGACAAACTTGCTGCCATTCTTGCCCAAGCCCAAGCCAAGCTTCCCGGAGCTGGCCGTCTGCATCATACTCTGCTTTACATCACGCGCACCACTAGTTACCGGCTTGATGTCAACCGCGGCGGGCAGCCGGTGGGCGAGGTCCAGGTCATCGATAAAATCTGCGAGGGGATAGATTATCTGCCTGAGACCGTCGCTTACCTTTTCACCCAAGGGGTTAAACCGGCACGCCAAGTATGGCTGCTCTATGACCGGTTGGAGACTTACACCTTGAATATACCGGCTGCCCAAGTACGCGGGCTGGGCGCCTCGGACCTAATGCAGGCGTTGTGTTTTGAGATCGAGGCACTGACCGGAAGCTCGGTGGTCAACCGCGCCCTGGGGTTCACGTTGACTACCTCGCCCGATGAGGAGATGCGGAGTTTCTGGGTGAGCCTATTGCCGCAGCGGATTTTTGATCAGCTTGAAAAAACCCTAAAGCAACACGGTGCCCGTTTAAGCGGCGTAGCGCATCCTGGAGGCGTGCCCTGTTCGCTAGGAGCATTAGACCCTCCTTGGTTGCGGGTCGAATACTGGCCAGAGGTGATCGTAGTAGTCGCGCAAAGGATGCGCCAAGAGCCCCTAGAAGTAACAGTGGTGCCCCTGGAGGGGTTGGTGCGCACAGCGGAAAAAGAGCTCAACGAATGGCTCGCTGACCATCCTGCCAGCGTCTTCCGCCGTGAAACCTTGCTTGCCGACAGCGGCAAGCTAAATTTGAAAGCCGAGTCAGGTGGGTATCACCTCGCCCACAAGCAATATTTGAGCCACTGGTTGGTTGCCTGGGGCCAGGTATCGATCGGTAAAACTGCGCGCGTACCGGTGATTCAAGCGACCGCGCCTATCGAGCGCGAGCACTTGTATTGGGTCGCTTCCGGCACGTTCGGGTTGCTCCTGGTAGGCTTACACGCCAGCTGGCAGGTTTATCTCCAATGGGATTACAAAGCCAAAACCGCCGCCCTCCAGCAAATCCAAGCGCAGCTTGAAACCATCGCGCAAGGTATCCAAGCGCGCACTGAAAAGCTCAACCTGGAAACCCAGGCGGTACAGTTCTTAGAACATAGCTTAGACGATTTACCCCCCTTGCTTACCGCGCTTAAAGCCCGCCCGGCCAGGCTGCTGGAGGCGCTGGCACACCAGCGACCAGATCGCGTGGTGTTGACGGAAATCGAGCCCATTCAAGAAGGCTGGATCGTGCGCGGGGTAAGCGTGAATTTTACCGCTCCCAACGTCTATGCAGCGCGGCTGGAGAGCAGCCTAGCCTCTTTAGGAGTGCGCCTTTATCCACCGCGTAAAATCGATCTGCAATTTGCCGCCGGTGGCGGGCCTTGGCGTTTTGAGCTGAAACTAGAAGATTTGGGATTTGCAGGGATTAAGGATGGCTTCCGCTGAAGACCGCCAACGTTGGCTAAAACGGATCCTGCCGGCATTGGCTATTAGCGTGGCGTATTTTACCTTTGCTAAAGGCTACCTGGAAGATAGCTCGCGCCAGGCGCGAGAGCAGTGGCAATCCCTGATCGCCAAAGGGATCAGCGCCCAGGCGTTAGCAGCGCGCCAAGCAGAGATGGAGAGCCTGGATCAAAAACTGGCCGACAGCGCGCAAAAGCGCAGGCAATTTGAGGAACAGCTTTTGCGCATCTTAGGCCAGGTAGAAGCCGGCAGCAATTTCAACCGTCGTCTCGAAGAGTTGCACGCGCAGATGCTCGACCATGGCTTACAACTCATCGCTGAGCAGGAGGTAGCAGCTGCTACGCTGACCCCAGCGCTGCGCGAGCTGGATACGCTCGTGCGCAGCGAGGCGTTGCAAAACCGCCGCTTGCACACTTGGCAGGTGCAATGCTTGGGGCATTACGCCAAGATGCACGAGTTTTTACAGGCGCTGGCCGCCCGCCAGGATTGGTTTGTGATTCCGCTTAGCTTGACTATGCAACCGCCCCAGGACGACAACGAACTGAGGATGTTTTGGACCTTGACGCTTTGGATATGAATACTACTTTTTCTCTGACTGAACGCCGTCAGTGCGAGCGCAAACCGGCTACCGAACCAGTAGAACTGTATGTGCCCGCTGAGAGCGAAGAGCTCAGTGGGGTTCTGTTCGATCTCTCCGAGCAGGGTGCAGGGCTTACCATCCATTTACCAGCAAATCCATTAGAACCGGGGGAATTGGTAACGCTTACCCTGCCTAATAGCGGCCGCCCTGTCAGCTACCGCGCCCGCATCTGCTGGATGCGGGAGGAGGCTACGGGCACGCACGTGGGGGTGGCTTTCCTGAAGCCGCGCAGATTCGATCTTGACCATCCGCTCAAGCTCGACGAAGCGCGCATCGATCCTGACTGTATCCTCAAGATCCCGCCGGCCTTGGCGCTACGGCGCAAAGTACTGCCGTTTGCACAGCTCGACGGAGTAGTGCACGTGGCCTGCGCAGAACCGGACTGCCGCTCCACGGTGCGGGTCATGGAACGGATGTTCAAAGCGCCGGTGTATACCTGGCATGCCGACCCAAAGGTACTGGAAAAAGTAGCCAAGCGGGTATTCGGCGATGGGCACCAAATCAGGACAGTTGGCCAACACCTGCTCAATCCGCTGCAAAACCTAGATCAAGATGCAGTCGAGCTGAGCGAGGAAATTCTGTACGCGGCTTATCTCAAGCGCGCCTCCGACATTCACCTCGACCCCACGCGCGAGGGAGTCAGAGTGCGGCTGCGAGTGGACGGCCAATTGGAGCACTATGCCCTCCTTCCGACGGCAGTCCAGGCAGAACTGATCGGGCGCATCAAAGTGCTAGCCGGCATGGATATCGCCGAAAAGCGCGCCCCGCAAGATGGCAGTTTCATCAAAAGCTTCGTCAGCGGGGCCAAACCCATCGATGTCCGAGTTGCAACCTTGCCGACCAAATACGGCGAGCGCGTCACACTGCGGCTGCTGGCACTGGAAACCGACACCCTCACCCTAGACCGCTTGGGACTTAATCCAGAGCACCTGCGTACAGTCGAGCGTTTTTTAGACCGCAACCAAGGCATGCTGCTATTGAGCGGGCCGACCGGCTCTGGTAAGACGACGACCTTGTATGCCGCCATCCGCGCTTTGCTCAGGCGGCGCGAGCTGAACGTGATCACGGTCGAAGATCCGATCGAGTACGAGATCGAAGGGGTGGCGCAAGCCGAAGTCGATGCTGCCGACAAAGTCAGCTTCGCCAAAGCGCTGCGCAGCATCCTGCGCCACGACCCGGATGCGATCATGATCGGCGAAATCCGCGACCACGAAACCGCCGACATGGCGATCAAAGCTGCATTGACCGGACATCTGGTATTTTCCACGCTCCATACCAACTCCGCTGCCGGTACGCTCACCCGCCTGATCGACATGGGGGTGGCGCCGTATCTGGTCGGCGCGAGCATGCGCCTGGCGATCGCGCAGCGCCTGGTGCGCAGGTTATGCCGCCACTGCCGTGAACCGCGCCCGCTGACCCAGCGTGAAGCGCTTGCCCTGGGCCGGCCAGAGTTATCCGGAAACGAGGTCCAAGAAGGGGTAGGCTGCATTTATTGCGGCGGCTTAGGCTATCACGGCCGCATTGGGGTGTATGAGGTTCTAGAGATCGACAGCCACTTGGCGCAGCGGATTGCTCAAGGAGCAAGCGAGGCCGAATTGATCAGCTGGATGCGCGAGCGCGGCTACGCGCTTCTACTCGACGATGCCATCGCCAAGCTGCTCGCCGGAGAGACCTCGCTGACCGAAGTGCTTAGAATCGCCCTGTCCTGGTAAACATGCCCGACTATCGCTATCTTGCCCGCGACCTCAGCGGGCATCAGCAAAGCGGCATCTTGACTGCCGATTCGCCCCAGCAGGTCATCGCGCAACTACGCCAGAGCCGGCTGCTAGTCTTGCAGGTCGCTGAAGTCAAGCTGGCAGCTGAATCCGACCCGCTGCCGCTTAATCCGTTTGCCTACTGGCCGATGCGCACCTATGACGTGGAACGCGATTTTCACCAATTGGCAGTGATGCTGCGCAGCGGTCTGACGCTGCTGGAGGCTCTAAAAATCACTGCCGATCACGCTCGCTATGCGGTGCGCAAAGTATGGCGTCAGGTCAATCGACGCGTCAACGAGGGCGATAGTTTCATGGAGGCGTTGTCTGAGCATCCCGTGTTCGATCGCCTGATCTTGGCGATGGTACGCGTCGGCGAGCAGACCGGCAATCTCGACTTCGTCCTCGAAAGTGCCTCTAAAGAACTAGAGGCCCGACGCAACTTCCGCCGTCAAGTCCTGTCGGCGCTGGCCTATCCGAGCTTTGTGATCGTGTTCGCTATTGGAGTGGCGGCGTTCATGCTCGTCAAAGTCGTGCCGGAAATCAAAAAATTCCTCGCCATTTTAGGGCGCAAACTGCCTCCCATCACTCAGGCGCTGATCGATACCTCTGATTGGATTGAGGCCAATGGTCCCTGGATTCTACTCGGCTTGTTCCTGACCGGGGTAGTGATCGCCTTACTGCGCAGGTTTGCGACCACCCGTTATTGGATGGATTATGCTATCTTGAAGCTCCCGGTATTTGGGCCTATCTCTCAACTCGACGGCACGGTCGATTTTTGCCGCGGCCTGCACACCCTGCTCAAAAGTGGCGTTCCGATCAGCGAAGGGCTGGAAACCGTCGAGGCGCTTTTGTTCAACAGCTATCTGGCTAAGCTGGTAGCAGCTGCGCGACAGCAAGTTCTGCGCGGGGAAGCCTTGTCCAAACCGCTCGGCGAAACCTTCGGCTTTCCGCCCCTGCTTTACCGGATGCTCGTAGTCGGAGAAAGTTCAGGAACATTAGAGCAAATTTTGGAGGAAATGACGGTTTTTCACGAGACCTTGCTCGGCCGTCGCATCCGCACCATGGCGGCGATCATGGAGCCGGTGACGACGTTGGTAGTAGGTGGCATCGTCGGTTTTGTATATGCGGCCTTTTTGGTAGCGATGTTTTCGGCGGGAGGAAAAGGATGAGGCGCTGGCTGCTTGCCGCCTGGCTGCTTTCTTCTGCTCAAGCCGCAGAAGATCTGCTGCAAGTAGGCAAGACCCCGGCGGAAAAACTGGAGCAGGAGACCGCTCAAGCTAAAGACAAAGTTGCTAAGGCATTAGCAAAATATGAATCAAAAAAACATACCCTCACGCAGGCGCTGCACGGTTTTAGCGAGCCAGGCGCAAACTCCTTACCCGATCCAACCCAACCGGATCTTGAGTTCCAACGCAGCTTTCGCGCTATGCTGCGCCAGGGTAATCCAACCGCTCCCGCCGGATCGTCGCAACCCCTCTCCCTGCCGCAGGTGAGCTTGGCCGCTAAGGTAAAAAGCTATGTTAAGGAGCCAGTGGCGATCTTGCGCGTTGGTGGGCAAGAGTTTCTCGTCCGCCAGGCGGACGCGTTGACCTGGATCGAGCAAGGGCAAGTTTTCAGTCTTACCGTTCAGAAAATCGACGAGCAGGCAGTGACAGTCCTGCTTTCACCTCATAATTTAGTCTTAAGGTTGCATTGATGTGGTTTTGGCTGGCGTTTTGGCTATTGGGGATAGGACTTAAAGAGGCAGCGGGATACGAAGGACGCATCGCACAGTTAGATTTTCGCAGCATCACCTTAGGCGACGCGTTGCGTATTCTGACGGAAGAGTCGGGGATGAATGTCGTCGCCTCGGAAAAAGCTGCGCGTATTCCGGTCACGATGTACCTGCGCAACATTCGCCCGCAAGACGTGCTCGAGGCAATGGCTAAAACCTACAATCTCTGGTACCGGCGCGATCCCAACTCAGGCATAGTGCGCGTCTACACCGTCGATGAGTTCCGCCTCGGGCAGGTGGAGTATTCCAAAGAGGAGATTGAGGTCTTTACCCTAAAACACGAGATGAACGTGCTCGATGCAGTCAGCGCGATCACCGGTCTATTCGGCAAACGAGTCGTTTTTGACCGCGCCTCCCAACAGGATTTCCAGATCTTGTTTGATCTCGCGCAGCGCTTTGCTCGATTCAACATTATCGACACACAAAGCCGCCTTGGTCAAAGCATTGGTGGCGGATTTGGGGCAGCCGGATTTGGGACCGGCAGGTTCGGTGGCTTTGGAAGCGCTGGATTCGGCGGGTTTGGTGGATTGGGAACGTTTGGAGGAGGATTTGGCGGGTTCGGCTGGCCAGGGTTTGGGGCATTCGGCCAAATGCCAGCTCAAGCTGGCGGAGAGACGGTGGTTAGCCCTGAGACAGTGCAAAAAGAGATGGCCGGTACCGAAAAGCTCACCGGCGAACTCAAAGAGCGCGAGGTCGTAACCGAAACTACCCGCCGCCAAGCACCGATCTATCTAAGCTATATCCGCCGCCAGAATCGTCTGATCGTGCGCACCCGCGATTTGGACACGCTCGATCAGATCCGCAAGCTGATCGCCGAAATCGACACCAACATGGCTACTTTGCTGCTCGAAGTCAAAGTGCTCCAGGTAGATCTGTCCGATGGCTACGACTCAGTGTTTGAATTCTCTATCCAAGATCATAAATTCGGGGTCTCCAAAGGTAACGTCAATTTCGCCACTACCCCAGACAAGGTATTGGCTCCTGGAATCCGAGAGAACCCAGATGGTACCGCTGAGGAGGTAACCGTGGCCAAAAAACTGGGACCTGCCTTGCTCAACAGTCTGGCCGACACTGCTCCGGCGCTTGGCAATCCAGCCTTGCTTGCGACCATTGTCAGTGAGAACCTGCGCGCGCGTTTGCAGCTGATGGAGCGCGAAGGGCGGGTCTCGGAAGTGGCGACGCCGATGCTGTTGACATCCAACCAGGAAGTCAGCCGCATTTTCATCGGCGAGGAGCGCCCCATCACCACCGATATCAATGTCACTTGCACGACCACCACCGCTCAGGTGATCACCACCACCGCCGGTGTGTGCCAGTTTGACCCGCAGGTCGAGGCCCGTAACATCGGCGATACTCTGCTATTGACGCCGACCATCAACGCAGACGGCAGCGTCAACATTCGCCTGGTGGTCGAGCAAGCACTGCCGTGTCAGAACTGCGGACGAATCCCCGTCCCCAGAGCGCAAACTACCGCTCAGTTTGGTCAGGAAGTCGTGCCGGTGGACACCGTCCAGACCCGCACCTATACCGGCTCAGTCATCGCCCAAGACGGACAAGAAGTAGCGATCGGCGGACTGATCAACGAACGCGCCGAAGATCGCGAGGAAAAAGTACCGATTTTAGGGGACATCCCGCTTTTGGGCCGATTGTTCCGCGACGAGGTACAGCGGCGCACACGTACAGAACTTGTGATTTTGATTCGCCCGCACGTGATCCATGCGCCGCAGCAAGGAGGGTCGATTAGCCAAGCGGCGATCCGTGCTCAAAGCGTGCACCCGGCTTTGGACCAACCCAATCGTAACCTGAACGTCTATCGCAACCCCTATGGGGTTCACCGCAGCTACGAGCTTAAAGAATCCTATAAGACCTACCCAGGGCAAGATGTTTTCGATCCCTATCTCCGCAAAGACGGTTACTGGGACAAGCGCTCAGAGCGCGAGTTGACCCCAGATGCTTTTGAGCAGTTTTATATGGAGCTCACCCGTTATGCGGCCAAAGCGGTACGAGGCGAAGATCGCGACGCAAAGGCGCTCAAACTCACCCGCCTTTCTGATCTCCCTAAACAACCAGTGCGCCTGACTCCGAAATTGGAAGCCGAGCCATTAGCGAGCTGGGGGCGCGGCGGATTGACCATTACTGCCTTGCGTCTGATCAACCGTAACGCCAGATCAATCTTATTCGATGCTAAGGACTTGCGCGGCGAGTGGCTAGCTGCGACGGCAGAAAAACCCACTTTAGCGCCAGGTGAGGAAACTTATCTGTACTTGATTGCAGCCGGAAGCTTTCAGGAGGCGCTCAGGCGATAAGGAGGGCCAGAGGATGACTCCAGCTGCCTAAGCCCAAATAAAATCCAGACATCAGCTATCGCCAGCGGTGGTTGTAATCCACCATTTGGCTTTTCCCCTCGTCGCGCATTCAGTCAATGAATATTAAAAATCAACTACTTAAGTATATGGCAAGCAAATTGCCTAAATCCTGTTTGGGAATCTCTAAATTCCCAAACCCTAAAACAGATTAACTTAACGAGGGCTTGCCATGAAACAGACACTGCTCGCTTTGATCCTAGGGGTTTCAGCCACCACCCTGGCCCTGGCTGCCACCGAAGCGGTTAAGCCTACGCCACATAAAGCGATGGTCAAAAAGCAAAAAGCTAAAAAGAAGCCTAAAACGCCCGCCAAGGCAGAACAAGGCAGCCCTGCCCCAAGTCAGGAGCTGACCAAGCCTGCCGGGCAACCTTCGCCTTAAACTCGACTCTGAGACAAAACGCCAGGGGAAGGTTCAACGGACCATCCCTTGGCGATACCAACGCCAGAGCACCCCAACGCCATATATGAGCGGGTGGCGGCGGGCGCGCGTAGGTAGTCTTAGCTTTTGGCCAGTATGGCGCTCGAGCTTGAAAATCACATAATCGACCCCGCCTTGGAAGGTAAAGGCAGCCTTGATCAGGCGTAACAAGGACAGGCTTTTCCCTACCCAAGTACGGCCCAGCCAAGCCAGTTTAGCCAACTGCCTCACCCAAGGGGGAATATCCAGGCAAAGGCGCCGGCCTTTTTCCTCCAGCTCCCAAGGAAGCTCGCGCAATAAGGGCAAAGTCACGGCCTGATAAAAAGGCGCTGCCCAAACGACTAACTGCTTTGATCGGACTTCAGCGCGTTCAGTGCGAAGCTCTGTTCGGTAGCTAAGCACCAGTCCCCGCTGCCACAATTTGGTAGGCTCAAAACAACGTGTGCACATCGGCGCCGTTTGGCGCACGAACATGCGCATGGCTTGCAGAAGGCAGTCTACCACCCAAACAGCCGTGTCAGGATCACGCCGGTACAACAACCGGCAGGGCTGGGCAAACCTTCCCCACAGATAAGATTGAAACCACCTCATCCCGAAAGCGAAATCCCGCCTCGACAAAACCGCATACTTGGCGCGCAAAGTCTGCGCTGCTACCTCAACCTCCAGATAAAATACATTCGGCGGTAGCAGGCAATTGGCGATCGCTAACCAGCGGCTAGGATAAGCTCTGCTATAATCATCTACCAGGACATACAGGTCCACCAGACCATCGAAGGGATCGCCGCTGCGCAAACACGAGCCGTACATGAGCACTGCTACCACCGCTTCCCCGTAGCGGACGCGGAGCGCTTCAACTAACGCTGTCACGGGTTCAGAATAAGGTTGTTCGATTTGACGCCTAAGCCAAACTTTAAGACCTTCTGCCTCGCCCATCTGTCTGACCCCCATCTCACTTCGCTCTCTGCGGTCTACCCGCGCGAACTTTTAAATAAGCGCCTGCTCGGCTACCTATCCTGGCAGCTCCACCGTCGCCGCGAACACCGACCTGAAGTCCTAGCGGCATTGGCCTTGGACTTAAAAGCCCAAAGCGCAGATCACATCGCCATCACCGGCGACCTGACCCAATTGGGGCTGCCTCAGGAATACCGCCAAGCAGCTGACTGGCTCGCCCAACTTGGACCGGCTGAGCAAGTGACTGTCATTCCCGGCAATCACGACCGGTATGTAGCCACTTCCTTTGAACATTCCCTTGCTCATTGGCACCCTTACCTCGCCGGCGATACCGCCCAATATCACTTCTTCCCGACGCTCCGACGGCGAGGCCCTGTCGTCCTCATCGGCGTGGATTCCGCCCCTCCCAGCGCGCCTTTTCTAGCTACCGGAACCCTAGGAGAATCGCAATTAGCCCGCTTGGCGGAACTACTCGCAAGCCAAAGCCAAGGTCTATGCCGGATCCTGTTGATCCACCATCCGCCCCATCCAGAAGCAGTCCAACCCCGCAAGCGGCTAACTGACGCAGCTGCCCTGATCGAGATTCTGGCCAAGCATGGGTGCGGGCTGATCCTCCACGGCCACAGCCACAAGTGGCAGCTCAACTGGCTACCTGGGCCGGATGCCCCGATCCCTGTCATCGGTCTACCTTCTGCTTCCGCCTGGGGCATTAAACGCGGCTACCGGGCGCGCTATCATCTGTACCGCTTTCATCCTAGGCCAGGTGGTTTTACGATCTGCGTACAAATCCGCGGATTCTGCCCCGATACCCTAAGTTTCCGCTTTGAAGGCCAGTTCCAACTGGAAAGCACCGGCTAACGATGAAGTCCTACCCATCTTATCCCTGCAGTCAGAAGTAAAATAATCGCCGTCGGCGTCAACGCTATCCACAGCGGCGGAAGGTCAAGCAGCAAACCAGCATTGGCGCTCACTTGGGCGACCAAGTAATACAGCACCCCGACCAAAATCGAGAACGCACTCTGCCAACCGAACCGCTGCATGCGAGGGCTGACCAATACTAATGGGATCAGGAACGGGATCATCACTGCCAGATTAAGCGGCAATAATACCCGCTGCCAAAACAAAAGCGCATAGTTCGCTGCCTGTTGACCACTGGCACGAAGATGACGAACGTATCCCCAAAGATCGGATAACGATAAGGTTTCAGGCGGAAGTTCTAGGATCTTAAGCTGTTTTTCAGTCAGAAAAGGCTGCCAAAGCCTTTGGGATTCAAACTCGGTTTTAAGCACCTCCCCATGCCAGCGCTTTACCGTGACAGTCTGCAGCAACCAACTGCCATCTGCCTGGATATCGGCCCGCTCGGCGTGGACGAACTGAAGCAAAAGACCGTTTTCAGCAAACTCGTAAATGTTGATCTCTACCGGCAAGCGGCCGTGCAGCAAGCTAGCAATACTCATAAAACAATGCTGATCGCGCGACCAAAAGCCCTGCTTCGTCCGGATGGAATCGGTACCTGCTAATGCCTGCTGGCGATGGATAACCCCCCACTGCCGGCTGGGCGGAGCGATGAACTGGGCAACTACCACCAATCCCAGCGCTAACACCAAAACAGCCTGAAGCTGCGCCAGCGCGATCTGCGCCACCGACATCCCAGCTGCACGCATGGCTAAAAGCTCGCTGCCGCGCGCCAACCCGGCCAGCGTGTACGCGCCGCCGATGAGAAGGCAGACTGGCGAAAACTCCAATAGTTTGGTCGGAACCGTAGAAAAGACATACAGGAACGCATCCACGATCCGATATTGGCCTTTACCTACCTCGCTTAGCTCATCCACCAAGTCGAGAAAGCAAAACAGCGCAAGTAGCACGAGCAGCACCAAGCAATACCCTCTAAGCAGCTGACTGCCGAGATAACGCGCTAAAATCATCCTACACCGAGTGCTAACTTGCGTAACCTAAACCGAGCAGAGAGGAGCGGAAAATACCAAACTCCTACGGAAAACAGCAGCAAGAGATCTGGCCACCAGAGGCCGGGTACCGCTCCTACTATCCCTTCCTTGACCCAGGTCTTGGCTAGACCTTCGAGATTGTAGTACACCGCAAACACCACCACCGCCAGAATCGCTCGGCCATAACGGCCGGTTCTAGGCGCGGTGCGGCTCAAAGGAGCCGCCAGCAGGGCCAGCAACACCGCACTCCCTGGCCGCGCAAGCCGCCACTGCAATTCGGCGATATCTTTGGGATCCTTGGAGCGCCAAAGCTGGCCGGTAGCCGCCGCTTTGCTTCGATACCCTGGCGGTTTGACCGAACCATCCAGAAGCAAAGTTAAGCGCTGAAATCGAAAGGTGACATCGGCCTGGCCGTCAAAATCCAGCTCATAAGCGTAGCCGTCATTGAACACTAAAGGCGTGCTCCCATTCTGATCTTTTGCTTGGGTCAAGGAGCGAGCATAGATGACCTGTGTTTTCTGGCCAGCTAAATCCTGGCTAAAAAAAACGCCATGTAGCTTTTTACTGGCACGGTCTACCTCTTCCGCAAAGACGACGTAATTTTCACCGGCGTGAAATCGGCGCGCCTCGAGCTTATTGATATCGAACTGGGCCTTAGCCCGATGCTCGATCGCATAGCTTTGGCAATATGCCCAAGGGCGAAGCTCGATTGAAAACCACCCCACTATCACTGCTACCACCAAAGCCAGCTGCAGCGCTGTCCAGGCGACTCGGTCCTCTCCATAACCGCAGGCTGCCATAGCGATAATTTCCGAATCTGTATGCAGCCGCCCCAATCCAACTATGACCGCCAAATACAACGCAATCGGCAAAAGCACCTCGAGCGCAATCACCACTTTAAGGCCGATCAATCGCCAGACGATATCTAGCGGCAATTGCCCGGTCACCGCATCGGCCAAGATCTCAGCGCTGCTATAACCGCTAAACAGCAATACAAACAACAAACAAGTAGCTACAAACGGACGTAGGATTTCGCCTGCTAAGTAACGGTCAAGCAAATGGAACTGAAAAGGATTCATCCCGTCTTCTTAGGCGAGAAAACCGTTTTTGGCCAGCATTCGACTATAATTTCGCTTTGGCAACCCTTAAGGTGATATTGTACCAATGTCCTCTCAGGGATGCTGGGCCTATGACTTGACGCTTCTTGTCTAACCATGAAAGATCTATCTAAGTTCCTCGATACTTCTCCTTTTTACGGCGAAAACGCTGCTTTCTTAGAATCCCTCTATGAACGTTTCCTGAGCGATCCTAACCAAATCCCACCTGATTGGCGCGAACACTTTCAAAAGTTTCAGGCTAAGATGCCAGGGCATCCGGATAGGCCGCACGCGGAAATTCGGCGACGCTTTAAAGAGTCAGTCCCAGGTCAGCTCGCGCCAGCGGTAGTCAGCGTGGAATGCACCAAGCAGATTGCAGTCAACCAACTCATCGACCAGTATCGCCTGCTCGGTCACTTAGTCGCCGAGACCAACCCCCTGCCGTTGGCGCCTAAACCTTATCTGCCAGAGTTAGATCCAGCTTATTACCATCTCGACGAGCAGGACTTGGAGTCTGAATTCAATGCCTCCACCTTGGCTAAAGGCGCCCCCCTGAAACTACGTGACATCTTGGCCAAGCTGAAGCGCACCTACTGCGGCCCGATCGGTAGCGAAACCATGCACATCGTACCCAGGGAGATTAGGCAGTGGTTGCAGGAGAGGTTGGAGACCTCAGAAGCCCGCCTGGACCTGACGGCAGAACAGAAGCAACACCTGCTTAAAGCCTTAATCGCTGCCGAAGGCATAGAAAAATACCTGCACCGCCGATATGTCAGTCAAAAGCGCTTCTCCCTGGAAGGAGGCGAGAGCCTGATTCCGCTGCTGGATGATCTGATCCAACAGGCCGGCACTTTCGGGGTGCGCGAGGTGGTCATCGGGATGGCCCATCGGGGACGGTTGAACGTCCTAATCAACATTCTAGGCAAACAACCTAAAGTCCTATTCGAAGAATTCGAAAGGCTAAAGTCACCGCTTGAGGGAACGACTGGAGATGTCAAATACCATCTAGGTTTTTCCTCGGATGTGGACACCCCGGGGGGGGCAGTGCATCTGGCGCTGGCGTTCAACCCCTCCCATCTAGAGATCATCGATCCGGTCGTCGAAGGCTCAGTGCGGGCGCGCCAAGACCGCTACGGAGAAGGCAGCCAGGATCGGATCCTGCCGCTTCTGATCCATGGCGATGCTGCCTTTGCCGGCCAGGGGGTCGTCATGGAAACCCTGCAAATGGCTCAGACCCGCGCCTTCCACACTGGCGGCACCATCCACGTGGTGATCAACAATCAGATCGGCTTCACCACCAGCAACCCCCTCGATGCTCGTTCGACCACGTACGCGACCGATGTCGCCAAGACGGTAGAAGCCCCGATCTTCCACGTCAACGGCGAAGATCCTGAGGCGGTGTTGTTTGTCACCCGGCTGGCGCTGGCATTCCGCATGACTTTTCACCGCGACGTGGTCATCGACCTGGTTTGCTATCGCCGCCACGGTCACAACGAGGCCGACGAGCCGGCGGTCACCCAACCGGTGATGTACCGGCATATTCGCAGCCATCCAAGCGTAACCCAGCTTTACGCGCAAAAGCTGATTGAAACCGGCGTCATCGACCCAGATCTACCAAAATCCATGGAACAGGCTTACATCCAAGCCTTAGAGCAAGGCCAACCTGCTTTACGGCAGGTGGTAAAAAACCGCCATGCCACACCCCGAGCCCAATGGCATCGTTACCTCAAAGGTCGTTGGGACATGCCTTATGATTCCAGTTTTCCCCTGGCTAAGCTTACCGAACTAGCCAGCCAGTGGCTAGAGATTCCAGAGGGTTTTGAACTCCACCCTCGGGTCGCCAAACTCTGGGAAGATCGCCAGCAAATGACTGCTGGAAAGCTTCCGGTAGACTGGGGCTATGCTGAAAACCTAGCCTATGCCACTTTGCTCGCTGAGGGTTATGCGGTCCGCCTGACCGGCCAAGACTCCGGACGCGGTACTTTCTTTCACCGCCATGGAATCGTCTACCATTACCGTACCGGTGAGCCATTCGTCCCCTTGGCGCAGATCGCCAAGCGTTACCACAGCCGGTTTTACCTGTACGATTCGCTGTTGTCGGAAGAAGGCGTGCTGGGCTTTGAATACGGCTACTCCAGCGCCGAGCCGGAAGCGCTGGTGATCTGGGAGGCGCAGTTTGGGGATTTCGCCAACGTCGCGCAAGTCGTGATCGATCAGTTTATCAGCTCAGGCGAGGCCAAGTGGGGTCGGCTCTCTGGGCTGGTGATGTTCTTGCCCCACGGTTATGAAGGCCAAGGGCCGGAACACTCCTCCGCACGTCTGGAACGTTTCTTGCAACTGTGCGCTGAAGACAATATGCAAGTGTGCCTCCCCACGACGCCAGCGCAAATCTTTCACCTCCTCCGCCGGCAGATGCGGCGTCCCTACCGCAAGCCATTGATCACCCTCACCCCGAAGAGCCTGCTGCGCCATCGGTTGGCAATCTCCACCCTGGAGGAATTAAGCCAAGGGCATTTCCAGCTGGTGATCGACGAAATCGACCCGATCGACCCCAAAAAAGCCAAGCGCGCTATTCTGTGTGCTGGCAAAATCTACTACGAACTTTTAGAAAGCCGGCGCCAGGAAGGCATTGACGATCTTGTCATCCTCCGCTTGGAGCAGCTGTACCCCTTTTCGGTCCAGGCGCTCGAGGCGACCTTGTCCCGCTATCCCAACCTAAAGGAATTGATCTGGTGTCAGGAAGAACCAAAGAATCAAGGTGCCTGGTATCAAATTCGCCATCACTTGGAAGCAGTCGCAGGCAAGCTGCCCCTAGTTTACGTCGGCCGCCCACCTGCAGCCGCTCCTGCTGAAGGAACTTTCCTGATGCATGTAGAGCGCCAGCGCGCTATCATGGATTCGGCCCTCCGTTCTGAAATCGCATTGCAAGCTGCAGGATAACCCATGGAGATTCGCGTTCCACCCTTGCCGGAATCGGTCACCGATGCCACCATCGCCGCCTGGCACAAACGCCCAGGAGAGATGATTAAAAAAGACGAGAAACTGGTAGACCTAGAAACCGATAAAGTCGTGATCGAGGTGCCCGCCCCGCTCGACGGTATTGTGGCACAGATCCATCACGCCGAGGGAGAGACCGTCAAAAGCGGTGAACTTTTAGCGACTATCCAACCTGGCGAAGCCGTCGCTCCTTCCCCTAAACCGGCGCCTGAAGCTACCCCTCAAGCTGCCGAGGCCGAATTGCCGCCGGCTTTGAGCCCTTCGGTACGCCGCTTGATCGCCGAACACGGTTTAGATCCCAGCCAAATTCCAGGCACTGGCAAAGACGGCAGGATTACGCGGGAGGATGTGCTAAGCTTTCTGGCGCGATCTCAGCCAGCTGAGGCTAAACCGTCACCAGCCGCCCCATCGATAGGCGCACGTCCGGAGCAAAGAGTCCCGATGACTCGCATCCGGGCCAGGATCGCTGAACGGCTGCTTGAGGTCCAGCGCAACACCGCCATGCTCACTACCTTCAACGAGGTAGACTTAGAGCAAATCACCGCTATCCGCCGCCGCCACGGCGAGGCATTTGCCAAGAAACACGGCGTCAAACTGGGCCTGATGAGTTTTTTCGTCAAGGCTGCAGTCGAAGCCTTAAAAGCTTTTCCGGTCGTCAATGCCAGCATTGACGGCGAAGACATTATCTACCACGGCTATTACGACATCGGCATCGCGGTCTCTACCGAGCGCGGACTGGTGGTTCCTATCCTGCGCGATGCGGACCGGCTAGATTTTGCCCAAATCGAGAAGCAGATCGAAGCGTCCGCAACCCGCGCCAGGCAAGGCAACCTGACCTTAGAAGAGCTGACCGGAGGGACGTTTACCATTACCAACGGCGGCGTGTTCGGCTCGCTCCTTTCGACCCCGTTGCTCAATCCCCCGCAAAGCGCCATCTTAGGGATGCATGCGGTCAAACCGCGGCCGGTAGTGGTAGATGACCAAATCGTCATTCGGCCGATGATGTATTTGGCTTTAACTTACGATCACCGCCTCATCGACGGGCGCGAAGCGGTGTTGTTTCTGCGCACGATCAAGGAGATCTTAGAAGCCCCAGAAAGGCTGTTTTTGGGCATCTAAGTCAAGCTCAGCTAAATAAATTGCGTTTGCCTTGAGGCGGTAAATGGCGCCACAATAGCCGTATCTCCCATCTCCACCTCTTATGGCAAAGACAACCTCTAAGACTGAACCGTCCATCGCGGCGGAACTCTTAGCGCTGATCCGCGCCGTTGGTCAGGAACTTAAGCTTCCGCCGCAGCGGCTGCACGCCATGAACCTAGATACCTCGTTCGACCGTGAACTTGGACTAGACAGCCTAAGCCGGATGGAGATCCTAGCCCGGATCGAACAGCATTTCCACGTCCGCCTGCCTGAACGCCTGTTAGCCGAAGCCGAAACCCCGCGCGATCTGCTCCAAGCAATCTTGGCCGCCCATGGGGGGAGAGCCTTAAAGCTACCCCCCCAGCCGGAGACGCCGATCACCGAGGTTGCTGCAGGGCAGGTACCGGAAACCGCCCAAACCCTGATCGAAGTACTTGCCTGGTACTGCCGCCAGGATCCGCAGCGCACCCATATCCTATGGCTTCAAGACGAGGTTTCCACAGAACCGATTACCTACCGCCAACTTGCTGCGCAAGCGAAAAGATTCGCGCGCGGACTGCAAGACCTGGGCGTTGAGCCAGGAGACACCATCGCCTTGATGCTGCCTACTGGCCAAGATTATTTCTTTGCGTTTTTCGGCATCTTACTAGCCGGTGCCATCCCCGTCCCGCTCTATCCGCCTGCCAGATTAAGCCAACTGGAAGATCACCTTTTGCGGCACGGCAAGATTTTGACCAATTGCCAAGCGAAGCTCCTGGTGACGGTCCCGGAGGCCAAACCCATCGCCAGCTTGCTTAAAGCTCAGGTTCCTACCCTAGCTCAAGTGGTCACACCAGAAAAACTCGCCAGCGCTCCAGGCGATCCGGTCCCGATTGCCAGGAGCCCTCAAGACATCGCCTTGCTTCAGTACACTTCAGGCAGCACCGGGACCCCTAAAGGAGTCATCCTCACCCATTTTAACTTGCTGAACAACATTCGCGCGATGGGCAAAGCAGTCCAGGCAAGTTCCCGCGACGTGTTCGTCAGCTGGCTGCCCCTTTACCACGACATGGGGCTGATCGGCGCCTGGCTGGGAAGCCTGTATTATGGCGCCACATTGGTAGTGATGTCACCGCTTGCCTTTTTAGCCCAACCGATCCGCTGGTTTAGCGCCATCCAGCGCTACCGCGCTACCCTGACCGCTGCCCCCAATTTCGCCTATGAACTGTGCTTAAAACGCCTGCCTGAAGAAGACTTAAGCGGGCTAGACTTAAGCTCGTTAAGAGCGATGTTCAACGGCGCTGAACCGGTCAGCCCGGCCACCCTAGAGCGCTTTGTCGCCCGCTTCAAACCCTACGGGCTAAAGCCGGAAGCGCTGATGCCAGTCTATGGGCTGGCGGAAAACTCGGTCGGGTTAACTTTTCCGCCGCTAGGACGCCCGCCCCGCATCGACTGCATCGACCGCGAGATTTTCTGCCGTACCGGTAAAGCGATCGCGGCCAAAGAGCCCACTAAAGCCCTGCGCTTTGTCTCCTGCGGCTTGCCGTTGCCGGGCCACGAAGTGCGGATCGTGGACGAACAAGGCCGCGAACTGCCAGAACGCGTGGAAGGGCGGCTAGAGTTTCGCGGCCCCTCTAGTACTTCAGGCTACTATCGTAACCTCGAGGAAACCGCCAAACTATTCGACGGCGACTGGCTTGTTTCCGGGGATCGCGCTTACTTAGCCGAAGGCGAGGTGTATCTGACCGGGCGCGAAAAAGACATCGTCATCCACGCCGGGCGCAATCTCTATCCCCAGGAGATCGAAGAAGCGATTGGTCAAATTCCTGGGATCCGAGCCGGGTGTGTGGCTGTCTTCGGCAGCCAAGACCTAGAGACCGGCACCGAACGCCTGGTGGTCGTGGCCGAAACCCGCGAAACTGACCAGAAAATTCGGGAAAACCTGATTCAGGCCATCCAGCAAACGGTGTTTACTCTGACGGGCTCGGCTCCAGACGAAATCAGGCTCGCCCCGCCAGGCAGCGTGCTCAAGACTTCCAGTGGCAAAATCCGCCGCAGCAGTTGTAAAGAACTGTACCAACGCGGCTTGCTCGGCCGCCCTCTGCCGCTCTGGCAGCAGGCGCTACACCTTTTGGCCGCTGCTATCTGCCTGCAGCTGCGGCGCTGGCGGCGGCAAATCGAGGCAGCAAGCTTTGCCGCTTGGGCCTGGAGCATGGCGCTGGTGATCGGTACGCTTGGCTGGTTAGGGGTGCTCCTCCTACCTCGCAAGCGGCGCTGGCGCTTTGCCAGCTGCGCTGCTCGCCTTTTGGCGCGCGTCACCGGTATCGCTTTGTATGCCGAGCACCTAGAGCATCTGCCTGCTGCCGATCTTCCCTGCATATATGTCAGCAATCACGCCAGTTACTTAGACGGCGCTGCAGTGCTCGCCGTCATCCCGCGTCAGTTCAGTTTTGTCGCTAAACGCGAGTTTACCCGCCAGTTCATCGCCGGCACTTTTCTAAAGCGGATCGGGTGTGAATTTGTGGAACGCTTTGCTGAGGAGCACAGCGTCCAAGATGCCAGGCGCTTGGTGGTTGCTGCCAAAAGCGGCCGCGCCTTATGGTTTTTCCCCGAAGGCACTTTTACCCGTCGGCCAGGTCTTTTACCTTTCCGTTTAGGGGCGTTTTTGACCGCTGCTGAGGCCAACCTGCCGGTTGTACCGGTGACGATCCGGGGTACCCGTCAGATCTTGCGGGCAGATTCTTGGTTCCCCCAGCCGGGGGTAATCCGGGTCATCGTCTCCCCGCCTATCGATCCCAAGACCATCGCGCGCGACCTGAAAGAACTTTCCGCCTGGCAGATCGCGGTGCGCTTGCGCGACCTTACCCGGCAGGCGATCCTAGCCAACTTAGGCGAGCCGGATCTCGGCGCAGAGCCTTCCCCTTTATTGAGGGTTTGAAGCAGCTGTGCTAGCTTGTCGGCTGCCATTTATAAACTACCAGAGGTAAGCCTATGTTTCCCTTGCGCGATGAGAATCCGACCTTACGCACCCCGGTGGCGACCATTGCCATCATCGCCTTGAATGCGCTTGTTTGGGCCGGTATGCAAGGCTTTGGCATGCCTTTAGCTCTGCTCCAGTCGCTGTGCGACTGGGCCATGATTCCGGGCGAGCTCTTAGGGTACTTACGCGAAGGAGACAGTATCCCACTAGGACCTACTGTCGAGTGCGTGTTAGAAGATAGGATTTCTTGGCTGACGCCGTTTACCTCTATGTTCATGCACGGCGGCTGGATGCATATCCTAGTCAACATGTGGTTTTTATGGATCTTCGGCGACAACGTCGAAGACGCTATGGGCGCCGGGCGGTTTGTGGGCTTTTATCTCCTGTGTGGGCTGGCAGCGGCCGCCGCGCAGATCGTAAGCGATCCAGACAGCGCAGCACCGATGGTGGGGGCATCCGGCGCGATCGGCGGGGTAATGGGGGCGTATGCCCGCCTGTATCCCCACGCCCGGGTGGAGAACTTAGTGCCGCTTGGGTTTTATCTAAGCATCGTGGCTGTCCCTGCCTACTTTATGCTCGGCTATTGGTTCCTGCTGCAAATCCTAGAAGGGCTGATCACGCCTCAAGGTCAAGGCGGGGTGGCGTTTTGGGCCCATGCTGGCGGTTTTTTGGCCGGCTTAATTTTAGTCAAACCTTTCCACCGGCCAGATTACCTAGCCGAACGCTTGCGCCAAACCCCAAGGGTGAGAAGCCGTTATCGGTTCTGATGTCAGAATTTTTTACATTTTGGCCTAAGCGCGCCTTTGAGAGCTCAATAACTCCTATTAATTCATTGAAAATAAATAAAAAATTTATTTTGGCATGGAATTGGTATACAGATTTTTGTCTTTAACCATTAAAAGGAGACCCTCATGAAGAAAGTTCGCTTACTTCTTTTAGGTCTACTGGGGGCCAGCTTCGCTGGCCTAGTTCAGGCGTATATGGTCAATCTAGTCATCGATGACTTTTCTACTTTTCAAGAAGAAATAGTTAATAAAAAGGCTTCAGTCACAGGATCTACCACCTGTACAAGCTTTGGCCCAAGCTCCGATTGCGCTATCACTCACACCCCAGGTCCAGGGATCCAAGTCTCTGGAGGTGGGATCTTAGGCGGTTATCGCGATCTCTACGTCAGCACCGGCCCAGTATCAGGGTTTGGCACTAAAGGCACGACAGCCACCACCGGAAGCGTCTTGGACATCAGCAACGATTCGGGGGTAGCAGGCACAGTGATTGTGGTATGGGATGGAAGCCACCCAGTCACTGCTGACCCAAGCGACGCTGCCAATATTAATACCACTGGATTAGGCGGCGTCGACTTTACGCTCTCTCCTGGCAGTTTTGGAATCCTGCTCGATGTCTTAAGCATTGACTTAAGCGTTACGGCTGCGCTTACTTTATGGGACATGGGAAGTCACACAGCCACGGCATCCTACACTTTTTCTTCAGCTTCGGATCACGTCTTTACCTTTGCCGATTTCTTGAGCGCTAACGCTTTGCTCGATCTAGATCACATCGGGGCGGTGCGCTTGACGCTGACAGGTCCTGCCGGCTGGGACGGTCAAATTGATCTCATTGGGGTGGTCACTACGCCGGAGCCGACTGCGTTGGCATTGTTTGGCGTTGGTCTATTGGGCTTAGGTGTTTTAACCAAACGTCAAAACAGTCTACCACTCTAAAATCCGCCACTGGTGGGTGCGCAAGGTGGCCTCAAGATCCGATCTTCGGGCAAACTTGCCATCCCCGTCTAGATCCACCAAGTAATAAGGCGGCCCGATCGGCGGGATGACTTTGATCGCATAAAGCCTCCCGCCGATGCGGTATTCCTCTACCACGTTCTTGCCGCGCCGGCGGATGACTACCTCTGGCTGCAGTTCCTCTTCTTCCGCGCTCGGTTCAGGCAAAGGCTCAAGCTGAGGCGGACGTTCATCGACCGCCCAGGCAGCGCCTACCCAGAAGACCCACAGGATCGCCTTGCGCATGGTCAACTCCCGAATTCTTAAAAAATCCTATTATAAACTTAAGGCGGTTTCGACACTTCAGCCTTCCCCGTCTGCACCTAGTTGGTGCAAGTTTTCTTACTGCGCACCAAAGACGATCTCGCCAACGCCTTGGCGATCGACAAATAATCCAACCAGTCCCTGGCCTGTAATTTGCATGAGTGTTTTTGTGATTTAAACGCAGGAGACTCCCATGCCAACATTAAAACAGGGCGCTTTGCTTGCTACTTTCCTTGCCCAGGCTAGCTTTGCCGACTATGATCCTGCTGCCTACCTTCTGAAACTACGCACTTCTGCCAACGCCATGCAGGCGCTGACCGGTTTTAACCACAACGAAACCGCGCTATTTCAGAACTTGGGCCTAAATTTCGGAAGCTGGCTCAGTTTTGGTTACAACCACAACTTCGACAATCCCCAAAACGGCCGCAATGGACCAGTCACGTTTGCCGATCGTACCTCCAGGGTCCAACTCAACCAGCTCAATCTGTTTTTAGAACGCGCTGTCAACACCGAAGGAGGCGCTTGGGACTTCGGCGGGCGGGTGGATTTCATGTTCGGTTCGGACACCCGCTTCACCCAGGCAGTCGGACTGGAATTTTCCGATGCTGGCAAGCAAAAGTGGGTCTCAGACGTCGAACAAAAGTTCAACCGCCTAGCCCTGCCGCAGGCGTATCTTCAAGTTTATGCGCCGGTGTTAAACGGCATCACCGCCAAACTCGGTCACTTTTACACCCCCATCGGATATGAAGTCGTCACTGCCCCGGACAACTTTTTTTTCACCCACGCCTACACCATGCAATACGGCGAACCTTTTACCCATACCGGCGCCCTATTGTCCATACCACTGCTTAAAAACCTCACCCTGACCGTCGGCGCCGTAGACGGTTGGGACAATTTCACCGCCAACATCGACGACGCCTGGAGCTTCATCGGTGGCCTGAACTGGACCAAAGTCACCGCAAGGGCAAGCGTCCTGTCGGTGACTTTGACCGGCATTCACGGCCAGGTCGTAGAAGACGACCGCGCCGACCGTTCTCTCTACAGTCTGGTAGTTAGCTATGATTTCACCGACCGTCTGCATTACGTCTTTCAGCACGACCACGGCTGGCAGACAACCTCTGGCCTAGATCAAGACCCCCACTGGTACGGGATCAACCAATACTTCACTTACGACTTAAGCGATACCTTATCCTTAGGCGCGCGGGTCGAATGGTTTCGCGACGAGCAAGGCGTACGCGTGATCAGCTTAGGAGGCGACGGCGTGCGCCCAGGCAAATCGGCCAATTTCTTTGCAGTCACTTTGGGCTTTAACTTCAAACCGACTTCCTGGTTCAAAATCCGCCCCCAGATCCGTTACGACTGGTCGGAAAATACCAAAGCTTTCGACGCCGGCCAAAAAAACCAGCAGCTTTTGTTCGCAGTAGATGCGGTGGTGGTGCTGTTCTAAGCGCCTTGTGAATTTGCAGTCACTGCGGCAACATAGGAAATTTTCCTCGCCAAATTCGAACCTGGAGGATTGCCTATGTTGAACACCAACGACTGGTTCACCGAGATCGATCAAAACAATCACCTCGCTTTTTCGCTTAAGATAAAACGCAAGCTGCACGAAGAGCAAACGGCTTTCCAGAAGATCGAGATCTATGAGACAGAAAGCTTTGGTAACTTGATGGTGATCGATGGCTGCATCATGCTGTCGAGTCGCGACAATTTCCTGTATCACGAGATGATGACCCATCCAGTGCTCTACAGCCACCCTGCCCCTCGCCGAGTATGGATCATCGGCGGCGGCGACTGCGGCAGTTTAAAAGAAGTACTCAAACACCCAGAAGTCGAAAGTGCTATTCAGATCGAAATCGACGAGCGCGTCACGCGCCTTGCCGAACAGTACTTCCTGGAACTGTGCGAAGCCAATCAGGACCCAAGAGCTCAGCTGAAATTCGAAGATGGAATCAAGTGGGTACAGGAAGCACCGCCGAACAGCGTGGAGGTCATTATCGTGGACAGCACCGATCCCGTAGGACCTGCAGAAGGTTTGTTCACTGAGGTTTTCTATCGTAACTGCCTGCGTTGCCTGACAGCAGATGGCCTGCTGGTCCAACAGAGCGAATCCCCGTTGCTCCACCTAGCTCTGTTACGCGCAATGCGCACTGCCATGCAATCTGCCGGATTCCAAAAAGTCCATACTTTGTTCTTCCCCCAGCCGGTTTATCCGTCTGGATGGTGGAGCGCAACCATCGCAGCCAAAACGAAACTCTCCCCTCGCTTTGAGGATATCAAGCACCGGCCATTCACGACCCAGTACTACAACCTAGAGATTCACCAAGCAGCCTTTGCCGCTCCGACTTTTTTTAGCGAAGCGATGGCCTCAAGGACAGGATGAAAGACTGGCAAAGTACTCGGCTAGATCAGCGATGTCCCGATTGCTCAAGCCTTGAGCCATGCCGGTCATCAGCGGGTGCGAGCGGGTTTTATCCCGATAAGCCAGCAGCGCTTGGCGCAAGTAAGCTGGCTTTTGCCCCGCCAGATTTGGATAGGAAGTACCTTCGGGACTGATTCCAGCTGCACCATGACAATCGCTGCAGCGTTTGGCCTGGGCGATTTTCTTGCCGGCTTCGACATCGGCAGGCAAGGCACTGCTCAAATAACCGCCTAATATGAATGCCGCAATCAACTTAATCATTCTGCCCCCTGCTTTAGCTTCAGATTTTTTATAATAAGTGGGATTACAATGGCAATACTAACAAAGCTGCCTAATTTGTCTGCCATTGAGCTTCCTATGGCTGCCCGACAAGTCTACGAATATTTAGAGCGGATTAGCCACCTACTGCGTGCCCAAGTCCGCCAGACCGACAAGAACAGCCGCCTGCAACCTATTCAACTGGAAGTTTTGCATTACTTAAGTATCTGCAACCGACACAGCAATATTCATGCGGCAGTGGCCGAATATATGGACCTGACCAAAGGTACAGTCTCCCAAACTTTGAGCGTTTTGGAAAGCAAAGGCTATATTAAAAAGATCCCGGACGATCAGGACAAACGCGTCGTCCATCTGCATTTGACTGCCAAGGGGAAAGCCTTGCTCGATGCAAGCATGCCTCCTGCTCTCCTAAAGCAAGCAATCGACCAATTGCCCCTAGAGCAGCAGCAGCAATTGACGCAATCTCTAGATATCTTGCTCAAAGCGATGCAATCCGCGCACCAGTTCAAGGCGTTCGGCGTTTGTAAGACCTGCAAACACCTACAGCTTACCGAGAAAGGTCATTCCTGCGGTTTGACTCAGCTGCCTTTGGCTGCCCAAGAGCTCGAACTGATCTGCCGAGAACATCTGGCTCCTGCCGAGCAGGGCAACTAAAGTCACAACGCTTCGGTCCCGGTCTCCCCAGTGCGGATCCTGATCACCTCATCCAAGCTCAAAACAAAGATTTTGCCATCACCGATTTTACCCGTGCGCGCTGCATTGGCGATGGCTTCGATGGTGCATTCTAAAAGCTCATCGCTTACTGCAACCTCGATCTTCACTTTAGGCAGAAAGTCAACTACATACTCTGCTCCGCGGTAAAGCTCCGTATGGCCTTTCTGACGACCATAGCCCTTGACCTCAGTCACCGTCATCCCGGCAATTCCAAGTTCTGACAGCGCTTCGCGCACATCATCGAGCTTGAAGGGTTTAATAATCGCGACGATCAGTTTCATAACTTCCTCCTCAAAAGGCGTGATTTATAAACTATGCTGGAAAACCTAACGAAACGCAATTTGGCCGCTGAGTGCAGATCAGCTATGCTTGATATTATTTGGCAGATTGGAGGCCTTCATGTTCGATCCCAGCCAACTCGACGAGCTCGCCAGGCGCCTTGCAGGCGTTTTACCGGAAGGGCTTAAACAAGTACGCGAAGACTTGGAAAAAAATTTTCGCGCCATCCTCCAAAGCGCTTTTTCCCAAATGAATCTGGTTAGCCGGGAGGAATTCGATGTTCAAGCAGCGCTTCTAAAGCGCACGCGAGAGAAACTGGAAGTACTAGAAAAGCAAGTGCAAGCATTAGAACGCAAGCTCAGTCAATAAATGAGCCTTGCCCGGGTCTACAGCCGTGGCCAAGCAGGCATCGACGCACCAGAGGTGGATGTGGAAGTCCACTTAGCCAATGGCTTGCCAAATCTCACCATCGTTGGTCTACCTGAGACGGCAGTTAAGGAAAGTAAAGACCGAGTGCGTGCAGCATTGGTCAACTGCGGCTTTCAGTTTCCCAATCAGCGCATTACCGTCAACTTAGCTCCTGCCGATTTGCCCAAGGAAGGCGGCCGTTTCGATCTGGCCATTGCGCTTGGCATTTTGGCAGCCTCTGGCCAAATCCCCAGCCAGCTATTGGTTCATTACGAATTTCTGGGAGAATTATCTTTAAGCGGCGAGCTCCGCCCGATCTGCGGTGTATTACCAGCTGCCTTGCACTGCCAGCGGGCCGGCCGGATGGTGCTGGTGCCGAAAGCCAATGCCAACGAGGCAGCCCTAGTGGAAAACCTGACCGTATTCGGCGCCGAACACTTGCTTGAGGTCTGCGCCCATCTCCAGGGTCGCCACGCCCTGCCTAAAGCGACACCGCCTCCGCTTACTGCAGCACCGACTTGGAATCTAGACTATGCCGAAGTACGCGGACACTATCAGGCCAAACGAGCCATCGAAGTCGCTGCCGCCGGCGGCCATAATTTGCTGATGATCGGGCCACCGGGATCGGGCAAATCGATGTTGGCCGAACGGCTGCCCACCATTTTGCCCCCTTTGAGTGAGACCGAAGCCTTGGAAACCGCTGCGATCGCCTCCATCAGTGGCCAACCTTTCGACCCAACCCGCTTCCGGCAACCGCCCTTCCGCGCACCTCACCATACTGCTTCGGCGCCAGCGCTAGTCGGCGGTGGCATCGGTGGGCAAATCCGACCGGGCGAGATTTCTCTAGCCCATTTGGGCGTTTTGTTTCTAGACGAACTGCCGGAGTTTCAGCGTAAGGTACTGGAAGTACTACGCGAGCCGATGGAAACCGGCCGCATCACGATCTCGCGGGCGATTGGCAAATCGACCTTTCCAGCCCGGTTTCAGCTTATCGCCGCCATGAATCCCTGCCCGTGCGGCTATTTCGGCGATCCATCCGGTCGCTGCCAGTGTTCCCCAATGCAGATCGCTCGCTATCGAGAGCGTATCTCAGGTCCATTGTTGGATCGGATCGACATTCACTTGGAGGTCAATTGCCACACTGAAGAACTGCTCGGAAGCTGTTCCGCTGGACAGCGATCCAGCGCCGAGATGCGCGCCTCCGTCTGCGCCGCCCGCGAGCTTGCCCTGACTCGGGCCGGTAAGTTAAATGCCCATTTAACGGTAGGCGAAATCGAGCGCTTCTGCCAACCAGAACCTGCCGGCCAAGCCCTACTGACTGAGGCAATCGCCAAACTTGGCTTATCCCACCGCGCCCTCCATCGTATCCTCAAAGTCGCCCGTACCATCGCCGATTTAGACCGCAGCGACCTCATCACCCTCAAACACTTAAGCGAAGCCATCGGTTATCGGCGCCTAGATCGTCAACCCAACCCCTTGCGCCAACCGCTTACCCGGTAAGTTCCACTTCGTAGCCGGTAAATTTGCGGATATTGATTACGCCGCGATCGAAAATCAGATATTGCCCCTTGATTCCCAGCAGCGTTCCACCAGCTTCGGGGTGCTTGGCAAAATCGAACCCTTGAATTTTGGCCGGATAAACTAGAACCGGGTAGCGGATCTCTAAGATTTCTGCTTCCGCAAGCTCGCTTACCGCCTCCTTCCCAAAACATCCTGCAATCTCTTGGATCTCTGCCCAACATCGGGCCAGCAAACGTTCGCGTGCAGCCGGCAAATCCAGGCGATGGCTCTCGGCTTTAAGCATCTTCTGCCAACAAGTTCGATCCGACACGTGGCGCTTTAAGATCACTTCGATCAATCCGGCCAGATGCCGAGAGGCCACCTCTAGAATCGGCAAAGCCTGGATCGCTCCTTGATCGATCCATCTGGTTGGAATCTGGCTTTTGCGGGTAATCCCTACTTTTAAACCGGAAGCATTGGCCAGATAGACGACATGCGGTTGAAAGCAATTGGCCTGCCCCCAGTCTGGCTCTCGGCAAGTCCCTTGAGCGTAGTGACATCGCTCTGGCCTCACGATGCACTGATCACAACAGGCGAGCCTGCGAAAACAAGGAAAGCAATAGCCTTGATTGAAGCTTTTGTGGGTCTTGCGGCCGCAGTGACTGCAGTAGATTTGACCTTGATAGGTCAAGCGAAGCGGTTTACCTAGCCAAGCGCTGATAGGTAGCAAATCATGCTGCCCAAGAGGGAGCTTGTATTGAGCTGCGTTATCTGCTGTCAAAGCCACTTCCATTTTGCGCAAAGCGCCGCGGTAATTCATAATGCATCGCTTTTCAATCATCAGGAGAGCACCGATGGCTTTAATGAAAGTTTCTTCTGGGAAGAATATACCTTACGACATCAATGTGATCATCGAAATCCCAGCTTACAGCGATCCAGTCAAATATGAGATAGATAAAGAGACTGGCGCTTTGTTCGTAGATCGCTTTATGGGCACTGCCATGCAGTACCCGTGTAACTACGGTTACATACCGCATTCCCTATCAGAAGATGGGGATCCAGTGGACGTGCTGGTCATTGCACCGTGGCGTTTGATTCCCAGCTCGGTAGTCCGTTGCCGGCCAATCGGCATGCTGCAGATGACCGACGAGGCAGGCCCAGACACTAAAGTCTTAGCAGTGCCGATCGACAAACTGACCCCGCTTTACAAAAATGTCAGCACCTTCCGCGACATCCCTGAATCCCAGCTAGCCCAAATCGCTCACTTTTTCGCGCACTACAAAGACTTAGAGCCAGGCAAATGGGTCAAAGTGGAAGGCTGGCTAGGACCAGAGGAAGCCAAAGAAGAGATCATCGCTTCGATCGAACGTTACAATCAGGCCAAGATAAAACCCAAATTTTGATCTCCGCCCCGGCCCCTTCAGGCCGGGGTATTTTTTTCCACCCAGCGCACCCTGTCTAGCAATTTCTCTTTCTTCCAAAATGGCGCCCTAGTTTTGAGCGCCTCCACGATGAATCGGCAAGCAGCAAATGCCGGTCCCCGGTGGGCAGACCACACGATCACCAGAACGATGGGATCGCCGGGGTGAATCTCCCCGACGCGGTGGATGACTAACGCATCTAAAAAATCCTGTTGCGATCTTGCTTCAGCGATGATCCGCTCCAGTTCGCGCTCAGTCATCCCAGGATAATGCTCAAGAAACATCGCTTCAACCAGGTCGCCCTGGTTAAAGTCGCGCATCGTACCGACAAAAACGGCAGTGGCTCCATATTGACCTGGCGCCAACTGCGCCTGATACTGGCGCAACTCTACCCACGGGTCGAATGGGTGATCGATCAACTTGACCGGCATGGGTCATCCTCCGGTCACCGGTGGGAAAAAGGCCACCTCGTCGCCTGCTTTGACGGGGGTTTCAGGCTGCGCATATTCCATATTCACTGCGACCAACACTTGCTTCGGCAACGGTTCACCAGTCAGTACTTGCCAAACGTCAGCGACAGTATGTACCTTATCTAATGGCAACTCGACTCGATCGATCTGCCAGCGCTCACGCAAGCTTGCAAACATCCGCACTCGAATGGTCATCGCATTCATCCCATAGATATCCTAGGCTAGGATAAAATAAATTAAATTATGACTAAACTGACTCATTTTAACGCGCACGGCGAGGCGCACATGGTAGATATCGGGGATAAGCCCCCCACCAAACGCCGAGCAGTCGCTGAAGGCTACATCGATATGCAAGCCGAAACCCTCAAGCTCATCCTTCAAGGCGAGCCTAAAAAAGGCAATGTGTTGGGCATTGCCAAGGTCGCAGGTATCATGGCAAGCAAAAAGACCGCAGAATTAATTCCCTTATGTCATCCCATCGCTTTGACTAAAGTCGAGCTGGATTTGATTCCCCAGCCGGAGGCCTCGCGGATTCGTTGCCTGGCGACAGTAGAGACCATCGCTCCTACGGGGGTAGAAATGGAAGCTTTAACTGCGGTCCAGATCGCCTTGTTGACTATCTATGACATGTGTAAAAGTGTAGATCGAGGCATGACCTTGCACACAATTCGCTTGCTCGAGAAAAGCGGAGGTCAAAGCGGCTTATGGCGCCGCACATGAGACTTTGGTGATTTGCTTCAACAACCTCAGGGGATTTCTATGTCAAGATTAAATCTTGCTTTTTTGACCTTGCTGATCGCAGCTCTGATCATGTTACCTTTAGCAGACGTCCACGCCAAACGCTTAGGCGGTGGTCGTTCTTTTGGCAGCAAACCCTCTTATAGCCTCCCGTATCAGCGGGCATGGATTCAACCCCAGTATGCTGCCATAGCGGCAAAAACAGCACCTGCTCCTCAGAGTACCCGGCCGCCTTTGCCGAATCGCAATGGTCTAGCTAGCTGGCTGGCCCCGCTTTTGGTCGGGGGACTGTTGGGTTCGCTGCTATTCGGCGGGACCTTTGAGCATCTCAATCTAGCAGACTTTTTGGTTCTCGCTGGTCTGGCTTTGCTTGCTTTTAAACTGCTGGCACGCCGTTCCCGTTCTCCGGAGCAAGCACCTTATTCTGCCGGCGTGACAATTCCCCATCAGTTCGATCATGAGGCAGAGGAGACTTCTACTCGCCCTTTCGATACCGATCTTTTGTTTAAGCAAGGCCAAAGCAAAGCCGCAGAACTTTCCCCTGCACTGGTCGACACACCTGCCGATTTCGACGCCGAGCAGTTTCTTGAATACGCTAAACAGCTCTTCCGGTACTTGCAAAGCGCCTGGAATCAAGGAGAGTTAGCTGAGATTCGCGGTCTGACTACCGATGAGGTATTCATGGAGATTAAAGCCCAGAAGGAAGCTGAGGCAATCGGATCGGTAAAGGTATTGGCGCTGGAAGCCCAGCTTTTGGACTACCGGGAGACCTCAGATAGCCAGATGGCAGCGGTTCTGTTTACCGCGTTGATGGAAGAGGATGGCCAAGGTCCCCAACAGATTGAAGAAATTTGGCATTTTGTCCGCGCCAAACCCGGCTTTAAGACCGACTGGCGGCTAGATGGAATTCAGCAAATCGAATAACAGGCGCTGTGACGCAGCGCCTGTCAACACTTAAGGTGCGGTGGCTTCACTGGCGTCGGTCAATGCCAGGCCCTGCAATTTCCAATTAGCATGCTCGGCTAAGTCACCGCCGGTATGTTTGAGTTCGCACACGTAGTTCTTACGGATGGTCGCCTGGCTCGGATCGCTCACCTCCACGTAGGATTTAATCAAAAACCGCCCAAAGCCCAGATCCCAGGACTGATACTCCGTATTCGCAAACACCAGCGTTGTTTTTTCGCCAAACTTATCTTGGACAAAGCGATTGCATTGCAACAACGCCATTGCAGTACGGTCGTCGTGCACTTGGGTCAGCTGCCCAGCCTGAGAAGAATCGCCAGTAAACAGCTCGCTATTGGCCACGCTGAGCACGAATGGCACGACCGCCTTATTGAGGATCACGTACAAAGCGACTACATAAACTGCCAAGAGTAATAATGAATATTTGTTTTGTAACAATTTCCGCCACATGGTTGACAAGCCCTAAATAATTGCTGTTTTCAAATGATACCACTTTTGCCAAATTGGCAACTTTATCCGCGAAAGCATACCGATTTATTTTGATCACTACAATCAAGCTTACCCTATGATAACAATATGGCAGTCCATCAAGGCCAGCCTCCACGAGCTCATCATTGCCTGGATCACGTTCGTTGGGATCGCCTTGTGCTTATCCCTCGATTCTCTGCACGATCTAGCTTTGCAAAACGCCTTAGGAAAATGCGCTTGGGTGGTCTTGATGGGCTTACTTATCTGGGAGACCAATTTGGTGCGCCTGCAGGTCTTGATCGCGGTCCTGTTTGCTACCTTAGGTGAACATTTTGCCTCTGGGCTCATGCACGGCTATATCTACTATTTTCATAACATCCCCGCATATGTCCCGCCTGGCCATGGCATGGTTTATCTAGCTGCAGTCGCTCTAGCCCGTGCGCCGATTTTCCAATATTTACAGCACCCTATTCGGTGGGGAGTACTGTTGACGATGGGCTTATGGTCAGTATGGGGGGTGACTTTTGCCGAGCGGGGTGACTGGATCGGTATGTTACTATTTTTAGTGTACGTACCATGCGTCCTATGGGGCCGCGCGCCTTTGGTCTATCTGGCCGCTTTCTTTGTCACGACGCACTTAGAGCTCATCGGGACTGCTCTGGGGACCTGGACATGGGTCGAGCTGGATCCGATTCTCTCCCTGCCCCAAGGTAATCCCCCTAGCGGTGTGGCCGCTTGGTACTGTCTGGTAGATGCAGTTGCCATGGGGGGAGCTACCTGGGTCACCGTTCAATGGCGCCGGATTCGCGCCTTGCATGCCCGAGTCAGAAGCGTTCTGATCCCGCTGCGATGGATGCGGGTCGCTGCAGAAGACTAAACAGCGCAGGAAATTTCGCTTGCAATTCAATACGACCGGTCATATTATTTAAATTATGAAGCGAGATTATCTGAAACAGCAGAATCGGGAAAAACTGCTCGATCAGGGTGTGCGGCTGCTCATGGAGCGCGGTTATCATGGCACCGGTATTCAAGAAATCCTAGCCGCTGTCAATATTCCCAAAGGATCTTTTTACAACTACTTCTCCAGCAAGGAAGAGTTCGGCGCTGAGGTGATCCGTCACTACATTGAGCCATTCATCGTTCAACTAGAGGATTGCCTAGCCAGCCATCCAGATCCTGTCGTTGGCCTACGCAACTATTTCGAAGCTTTGATCCAAGAGGCGATCCGCAACGATTTCAAAGGTGGCTGCCTGCTTGGAAATTTGATGGGGGAAATCGGGGACACTAGCGAGACCTGCCGCCAAGCGCTTAAACAAGCAGTCGCGCGGTATCGAGATAAAATTCAACAGGGCCTTGAGAAAGCCCAAGCTCAAGGTACAATCCGCGCTGACTTAAATGCCCGCGAACTTGCCGATATAATGGTAGATTATTGGCAGGGTGCTCTGCTGCGGATGAAAATCGAATGCTCTCCAAAACCCCTTTATGCCTTTGTACGCCATGTTTTTGAACAAACTTTACCCGGTTAATTTTTCGCTCTAGCTAAAAATGACCGGTCATTTTCAATCAACTTAAAGGAGGTAGTGATGCCGAAATTTATCATCGAACGCGACATCCCTGGCGCCGGTAAGCTTTCGCCAGAGGAACTTACCGCCATCTCACAAAAATCCTGCGGGATCCTAAAGCAGATGGGACCGACGATCCAATGGGTAGAAAGCTTTGTCACAGAGGACAAAGTTTACTGCGTTTATATCGCCCCTAATGAAGAAACGATTCGCGAGCACGCCAGGCAGGGAGGGTTTCCAGCCAACCGAATCAGCCAAGTCAAAACCATCATCGATCCAACCACCGCAGAGGGCAACTCATGCTAACAATCGATTGGGACGCAAATCTTTGCTGTCATGCTGGAATCTGTATGAAAAGCTTACCTGAGGTAGTCCGGGTCGAAAATGGCCAATTTAAGATCGATCCTAGCGCTGCTGAACCTCAGGCAATCTTGGCGGTGGTCGCCCAGTGCCTATCTGGGGCCTTACAGGTCAGACTGCCTTCAGATTAAATTTAAACTGACAAGAGGTTAAGCTATGCGCTTTTTATATTGCTTGCTCATCTTGTGGCTAGCTTCGGCTTGGGCCGACGAGACCCCGCTTTCTCCTTATACGGCCAAAATCGTTGGTCAAGAGGATTTTGTCTATGTCTGGACGTTGGGGATAGAAGGACTGGGAGACGGTTCTGACAAACTAGTCACTATCGATGCCAATCCTAAGTCTAAAACCTTCGGCAAAGCGATCCATACCGTCTCAATCGGCGGTCGTCACGAAGCCCACCACGCTGATTTTACTGATGACCGTAAATACCTATGGGCTGGAGGGCTAGACACGAGCAAGATATTCATCTTCGATGTCCATACTGACCCGGCCAAGCCGAAGCTGGTCAAAATCATCGATGACTTTGTAGAAAAGAGCGGCGGCGTGGTCGGTCCCCATACCTTTTATGCGTTACCTGGTCACATGCTGATCAGCGGCTTATCTAATAATAAAGACTTAGGCGGTCGTACTGCATTGGTGGAATATACCAATGACGGCCAGTATGTCGCCACCTACTGGATGCCTACCGACGCTGATCTACAGGGTGCCCGCAAAACTGGCAAGCATGCCGATGGTTACGGTTACGACATGCGTGCCTTACCGCGACTTGATCTCTTGCTGACTTCGTCTTTTACCGGGCACAAAAATTACATGCGCGATTTCAGCGACTTGGTGCAGGACAAACAGGCAATGCAGGAATTCGGCAACACGATGGTTCTGTGGCAACTGTCGACACGGCGCCCCAAACTCATTTTTGATGTCCCAGGCGCGCCTTTAGAAATCCGCTGTGCCTGGCAGCCCAATCACAATTACTGTTTTACCACTACCGCTTTGACAGCCAACCTTTGGCTGATCTATTTAGATCCAGAAGGTCACTGGCAAGCACGAGCCGTTGCCGCTATCGGCGATCCTGAGAAAACACCGCTCCCGGTAGACATTTCCATCGACAGCCAAGACCTTAAGCTTTGGGTCACGACGTTCATGGATGGCACCGCCCGCCTGTTTGATATCTCTGACCCCTTTGCGCCGAAAGAGATTTACCGTCATAAGATCGGCGCCCAGGTAAACATGGTCTCCCAAAGTTGGGACGGGCAACGGGTTTATTTCAGTTCCTCGCTGCTGTCTAAATGGGACAAGCAAGGCAAAGACAACGAGCAATTCGTCAAAGCATATCGCTGGGATGGCAAACAGCTAATCCCACTGTTTGCAGTCGATTTCATTAAAGAAGCACTTGGACGCCCGCATTTAATGCGTTTTGGCGCCTACGCTTTGTCTCATTAAGGGACCAAAGACCAAGGACGGCCAAAGATCAGGCCGGTTTCATCCCCTTAAACAGGCGCAAGACCAAGGCCAGTGCCCGCACCCCTAGACCGGCCAGATGTATCAGACGGTTGAACAAATAGCCGCTCAGTTCTCTTCCCCGCATACCGAAGAAACGTTTGCCGAGCCAATTAAACAAGTAAGGCGCTCCCAACACAGCGGCGACAAATCCCAAAACCAACATCCCAGAAAACAGCGCGCTAGGCTGGGAACTCGTGGGCAGACTGCCTTTACCAACGATCAGCTGGCCGCTTAAGCCCTGCGCAAACTGCTGGTTGACCTCCGAGCGGACAAGATAAGCTCGATCTGACGCAGGCACGATAAAAGTCCCTGTAACTTCCTCACCGCCTGGAGCCTCCAAAGCAAATACCCCTCCAGGATAAAATTTCTCAGGCAATCCCCGCACTACCCACTGATGCCTAACTTGATCGCTGTTCACCAAGGTCACGCTCAAGCGAGTGCAGGGTGGGACTAGCCAAGTGGATTTACTATATCCATAAACTTTAGAGGTGTCGGCAAACTTACGCCCAACGCCGATGACCAGTTGGCCATCTCCCATCAGCTTGCGGCAACCTTCAGGCAAACGATCTACATTTTCACCCATCACCACTCGCCCGTGGGAATCCATCAGCAATCCCTGGGCAACCACTGGCATCTTGCTCGTAGCCACCAGCAACGCCTTAGCCTTTAATCCAAGAACGCACTCGTTCCTGGGCATATTTGCGGTTAGCAAACAATACATACGCCAGAAGTCCCAGGAACAGACCCACTGCAAAATCGTACAACCGCTTTCCCCATTTAGCCGGACTAGGGCTGGTTAGCATCTTTTCCGGCGCTTGCCGAGTCTCCGCCAAAACTTCGAATCCTCCAACCTGAAAAGGAGTATCGCCAGCGCCTAAGACAGACTCATAGACAATTGCGCCTAAGGGTTTCAGGACTGGCGCTCCCATAAGCTTGCGTATCAAAATTGGCCACACCCCCGGCCCGAAACTATGTAGCCCATCGTTGCTGGTGACTAAATTCAAGTCAAGACGCTGGCCTGGAGCTAGATCAAGCATATCGCGCATGACCTGCGCTAGAGGGGAATGTTCAATGCCATCGTAATGGGTGATGATTGCTCTATGGCCTTGAAAAGCGAGCATAATCGGTTCGCTCTGGGCATTGAACAAGCGCAGCTTAACAAATTGATCCGGTTTTACCACGATGGGCGAATCTTGCAAAACATAAGGGTACAAATGCCCGTTGAGCAAAGGATAAGCCTCTTGCCACTGCCCTAAGAGGGGTGGCAGCGACCTTACCCCTTGAGAGGCTGCTTGGACGATTGACTGCAAGTTGCTTGCAATCGCCTGATATTGGAGATCGTACTCCTGATCGAATTTTTCGCGAATTCCTGTCGCCGGATGGCGAACCTTCCCGGCGCCTAGATTCAGCGTCTGCACCCAATTATTCGGTCGGTTTTCCTCGACCACAAACATTCCAATCAATCCCAAAGCGACAGCAGCTGGGTCAGACGCTTGGTAAAACATGGTGCCAGGCTGCCTGGGATGAAACTCGTACACCTTGCTTTGTCCAGGAGGAATCTGCTCTGCGTCTAGCAACGGACGATCGACCCCGAAAAACACTAAAGCCTGGGTGAAATCATGGGTGTTCTCGAGTATGATTTGGAGCTTGTCGCCAGCCTCCACCCGGATCACCGGTGAAGGAAAGCGCACGCTTGAAGAACCTTGCGCTAAAAAGCGCAGCTTAGGAGACAATACCCAAAGCCTAGGCTGAATCCCTGGCGCCAGGCTAAACTCTGCTTTAGATCTTACCTCAGGCTCTGGCAAAGAGCCGTTTAATTCCGCAATCTCCAGCTTGAGGGTGATCTCATCGGGATCACCATCACCGTCGTGGTCGTTCTTCTTGATGACTGCATCGGCGGCCAACTGGGTCTTCAATAAGGTCGGCATGGTGAGGTTGTTGGTCCCTTTGACGAAAGCGGCAACCTCATAGGGGTTGTCCGGCCAGCATACCCGCTCTTCCTGAATTTCGATCTCCTCCACTATTTGGGTGTGACGCCACTCGGCTGGCTGCTCCTCAAGGCAAGAGGGTACTTGGGCTTTGCCCTGATTCGATTCCATCGCAGGCAGCGGCAGGACAAATACAACCGCCATCACCATGCCAACGGCCACACGCGCATAACACGCCCGCATCGGGGATGGCTTTACTTCTTGGTTTTCGCCAGTAGATTATTCACCTTTTCCCGGAAACCGGCGCTCGACAGATAAAACAGATAAACCGCCGCCACGATCACCACTACGGCGATGATCAGGTTTCGCAGCGAAGCACTGCTTACCCCGACCTTAAGGGGAAGATGGGCATCTATAGTCTTGCCGCTCGGATCGGCCATTTTTACCTCGACTAGATACTCACCCGGTTCCTGGAAGTTGACGACCGACTCAATAATCCCTTTTTTGAAGGTCTCTGGAGGGCGCTTGAAGATGCTCTGGTCTCCCTTTTTGACTTCAATTTCGACAGTCATCTCCTTGATTTGCCGATCTAACGCTAAACCCTCTTTTTGGGCGCTAGAACCTTCTAGCGATTCATAATCGAATACTAAGTTGGTCTGTCCTAAACCTGGAATTTCGGTACAGAACTTCGCATCTCCGCTAAGCTGGGGCTGATAAGCGGAAAACATCAAAGTGAAATCTCCGATCGAGAAACGGCACCCCCCTCCGACAGGGCCACCGCCACCGCCGTCAGCAAAGGCGGTTGCGCTGAGAAACATCCACCAGACTATCGAAATGAACCTAAATGCAGCTGTCAACATGGCTCTCCTCCACTTGTTGTGCTTATTGTGTAAGCGCGGAGGTTATTGTGCCAAATCAAGAAGCTTGAATCTAGCCTAAATCCGCTTTTTAGGGGATAAGAGATAGGAAAGAGGTGGCTACGGGTGGATTCGAACCACCGACACCAGCATTATGAGTGCTGTGCTCTGACCACCTGAGCTACGTAGCCTGAAAAAATTTTAATTATTCAAAGCCTGGGCTAAGCTGTCAAGCCTAAATTACTACAGTGTACCCTCTCGGCTGAAGATTCCTACGCCGCAGTTAATTGCGCAGTCGTTAAAGAGGATTTTAGCCAAGCATCGCTGGCGTACTGCCACTGCAGCTTGCATAGGCTCAGCAATAGCTTAAGCTTCCCACCAACAAAGCTTGCGGCAACCTCGGGTCAGGCACTATGTTATGCTCTCAATCGGTCAAAGGGAGGTTTGCTTATGCTTCCTGGATTCATCGGTCGCATCCCTGTGTATGATCGGGCGCTCAACTTATTTGCCTATGAACTGCGTCCTTGCAGCTTTCCCTATCAAAACGAGGTGCAGCTGGAGGCTTTTTTAAAACAGATATGGAATACCCTGCGTCTGGAGCGTCTTACTGGCGGACAAACCGGTCTGATTCAACTGCCTGTGTCATTACTGAGGAAACTACCTACCCTACCATGGCCGAAGGAAAAGCTAATCATCTATCTTCCTCAGGAAACCCTAAGCTTTCTAACCCTTGACGATTTAAGCCGCCTAGTTGCACAGGGCTATTTGATCGCCCTAAGCAGCGAGCACTACGATACCCAACTGGCCAAAGATCTGAATTTTGCTACCATCTGGGCGCTGGAAGCCAGCGCACTGGCGGCTGACACCAAACCCAACGCAGAAGATCTCCATGCTAGAGGGATTAAATTACTCGTTCGTCACGTAGAAACTAAGGCACAATACGATGCCGCATTCAAAGGCGGGTTCGACTATTTCCAAGGCCGATATTTTGAATGCCCCCGCCTGATCCATGGCACCCACTTACCAGCTAACCGGCTTGCGATCCTCCATCTGATCGCCCGCCTCTATGACCCTCAAATCACTATCGAAGAAATCGAAAGCCTCATCCGCCAAGACATCACTTTAAGCTACAAACTGCTTCGCTTGATCAACGCTGCATTCTATGGGCTACCTAAAAAAATCGACTCGCTGAAAAGAGCAGTGGTTTTTCTTGGTCTGAACAGAATCAAACATTGGGCCACAGTCATCCTGGTGAATTCGATCGATTATCGACCTCGCGAGTTATTAATCACCGCGCTGATCCGCGCCCGCACCTGCGAGGCGATTGCCCTACAACTTAACCGCCGCGACGGCGAGCAATGCTATATCGCAGGTCTGTTTTCCCTGCTCGATGCGATCATGGATGCACCGATGGAGGAAATTTTGCGCCATCTCAACTTAGTCGATGAGATCAATCAAGCGCTGCTGTACGGCAGCGGCCCATTAGGTCCTATTTTGCAAACTACCTTAAGCTTAGAATATGGCTTATGTCACAAATTGCTGTTGGCAGAACTCAACCTAGAGACCACCCTTAAGGATTATTTAGAAGCGATCGACCAAGCTGAAAAAGTACGCCGACAACTCCAGATAGAATCGTAGAGGTTTTAACATGCCACAACCGCAATTACTCACCGCTACCAGAATTTTGGAGCGTACCATGCCGGCTACCACTAGGCGGCTTTTGGTTTACGGTACCGTCACCCTCGCTTATTTATTGTCTATTTTGCTCGGGGCTGGCACTTTCTACGGCTTGGCTTCTTTTGCTAAAAATCCGAGCTTTTGGGGTCAACTGGGAGCCATCGTAGGGCTTTCAACTTGCCTTTATGCCATCTGTCAGATCCGCCCGACTTTATTCCATCGCGTCGACTTGATCCATTTGGCGGCCATGGTCAAACGGCTCACCGGCCAAGAGCTTCCTTCGGGTAGGGAACAATTGGAACAACTGGATGCCTACCTGCCGAAGTTGTTTCCCTCCGGGCAGGAAAGTTTCGCCTGCTACTTAAAAATTAGGCGATTTGTCCTCGAAGCCAGCTCCAACCTTCCACCCACCAACCAGCTCAGCCGGCTTCCTCAACCGCTGGCCGCTTGGCTACCACAAGGGTTGACGACCGCGATTTTAGGACCCTGTACGCAAGCCATCCTAGCGCTTGCCATCCAAGCAGGCCGTCTAACTGACTTGCGCCGAAGCGCAGTCGTCTTATGCGAGCATTACCAAGCGATTTTCAGGCATGCTCTGATCCTGAGCGCCTTTTTGTATGGGCTGTCTTTGGTGGCTTTCTGGCTGTTTTTAAAGCCAGTAGAATGGGTAGATGCAGCGCTTCCGTTAGAACTGGGACTGTGGCAATATGTCTTTGCGCTGATTTTGACTTATTGGATCAAAGCCGCGTTTCTGGACCCAATCGTAGTCGCTGCAATGACGATTGCCTTGCTGCAACTTAAAGAGCAAACCTCACTTTCAGAGGAAATCATGCAGCAATGGCACCTAAAGCTGCCAAGCTTGGCGCAATTACCTGATTGAGTCTAAACCATCTACCATTTGGTCAGGTCAAATGGTGTATTTCGGCCAGTGACTGCAGAGATGAAACCTGTCCGCATTGCTAACCCAGTTCGTGCTCGTCTCCCCACTCAGTATGGGGAGTTCCTGCTGTACTACTACGAAAATAATCTAGACCATAAAGAACATTTGGCCCTGGTCAAAGGGGAGGTAGAAAACCAAATCGATGTACTCGTGCGCCTCCACTCCGAATGCCTCACCGGCGATGTCTTTGGTTCCAAGCGCTGCGACTGCGGGAAGCAATTGGCAGAAGCGATGCGCATGATCGGGCAGGCAGAGCGCGGGGTGCTCTTGTATTTGCGTCAGGAAGGCCGCGGTATCGGGCTACTCAAGAAACTGCAAGCCTATAACCTCCAAGATCAAGGGCTGGACACCGTAGAAGCCAACCTGAAATTAGGTCACCAGGCCGACGAACGCAACTACCGGATTGCTGCCTTGATCCTTCAAGATCTGGGCATTCGCTCAGTCCGCCTAATTACCAACAATCCGCACAAGATTGAGGAACTTACCCGCTACGGCATTTGTGTCAGCGAACGGATCCCGATTGAAGTGGGCCACACTTTTGAAAACCTGCATTATCTCAAAACTAAAGCAGAGCGCATGGCCCATCTTTTGAATTTGAAAAAACTCAACGAGAGCGACCCTTAAGCCAAGGCCAACATCCGCTCCAACGCAAGCTTAGCCAGACGCGCGGTTGGCGCCGGTACCTTGATCTGATTGACCGCGTTTCCTTCCACTAGATTTTCCAGCACCCAGGCCAAATGCTGGGGGTCGATGCGGAACATGGTAGAACACATGCACACCATAGGCGCCATGAAATGGACATCTACCCCTTTCGGTTTCATCTCTTGGCGCAGTCGATTGACTAGATTGAGCTCGGTCCCAACCAGCCAGCGCGAACCGGGTTCAGCGCTGCGCACAGTTTTTAAGATGGTCTCAGTAGAGCCGATGAAGTGGCTCTTCTGGCAGACCTCAAACGCGCACTCCGGATGAGAGATTACCTTAGCCTGCGGGTAACGCGCTAAAAACTGATCGATGTGCTCAGGACGGAACATCTGGTGGACCGAACAAAACCCCCGCCAGAGGATGAGCTTGGCGTTTAAAATCTGGTCTTTAGTCAATCCACCCAAAGGCTTACCTGGCTGCCAAACGACCATTTCGGACAGCCCGATTCCCATCCGATAGCCAGTATTGCGCCCCAGGTGCTGATCCGGGAAAAACAGCACCTTGTCCCGGCGGGCAAGCGCCCACTCCAAAATTTGATCGGCGTTGCTAGAGGTGCACACGATCCCACCGTGGCGGCCGCAGAAGGCTTTAAGGTCAGCGGCGGAGTTGATATAGGTCACCGGCATGACCTGAGATTCTACCGCTAGCACTTGTCCAAGCTCGCGCCAGCATTGTTCCACTTTAACCAGATCGGCCATATCTGCCATCGAACAGCCGGCGGCCAAATCCGGCAGAATAGCGATCTGCTCGGGCCGCGATAAGATATCGGCCACTTCAGCCATAAAGTGTACGCCGCAGAACACGATGTAGCGAGCCTTGGAACAAGCAGCTTGGCGTGAGAGCTTGAGCGAATCGCCGGTAAAATCGGCATGGCGAAACACTTCGTCGCGCTGATAATGGTGGCCTAGGATCACCGCCTCGTTGCCCAGCTTAGCTTTAGCAACTTGAATGCGGGCTTCGCATTCGTCATCTTCGAGCAAGGCATACTTCTGGATCGCCAGTTGCGTCATAGTTACCTCTTGGAGATCAAACTAGGCCGCGCAGTTGGATGTGAAGCTCGCGCAATTGTTCCTCGGTGACCTTAGCTGGAGCATCTACCATCGGACATGCAGCCGTCTGAGTTTTGGGGAAAGCGATCACATCGCGGATAGTCAAAGAACCTGTCATCAGCATCACCAATCGATCGAGACCGAAAGCGATGCCGCCGTGAGGCGGGCAACCATACTTTAAGGCAGTCAAAAGAAACCCGAATTTCTCCTCCGCCTCTTTTGGCCCTATTCCTAGTAGTTCAAATACCGCCTGCTGCATCTCCGGCGTGTGGATACGGATCGATCCACCTCCGATTTCGACGCCGTTCAAAACCATATCATAAGCCCGCGACACGGCTTTGCCTGGATTGGCTTTGAGCTCCTCAAGAGAACATTGAGGCGCAGTAAAAGGATGATGCAGCGCTACCCAGCGCTTTTGCTCCTGGTCCCATTCAAACATTGGAAATTGGACCACCCACAATGGCCGCCACCCAGGTTCGCGCAAACCAAAGTTCTCGCCAAGCTTGAGCCGAAGCGCGCCGAGAGCGTCGTTGACGATCTTCGCCTTATCTGCACAGAAAAACAGGATGTCCCCCATCTGGGCGCCAGCCCTTCCCAAGATACGCTCGACGACTGGATCTGGCAGAAACTTCAGGATCGGAGAAGACAGCCCCTCGCGCCACTGATCGCGCGCATTGACTTTGATGTAAGCTAGACCTTTTGCGCCGTAGTTAGCTACGAAGCGGGTCAGATCATCGATCTCCTTACGGCTAAGCTTTACTCCCCCAGGCAGGCGCAACCCGGCGACTCTGCCTTCTGGATCTGCCGCTGCTGCGGAAAATACTTTGAATTCCGCGTCCGCCACTAGATCCGTCAATTCGACCAATTCTAATGGAATGCGCAGATCTGGTTTGTCGCTGCCAAAGCGGGAGATGGCCTCGGCATAAGTTAAGCGTTGGAAAGGATCGGGAAGCTCGACGCCTAAAATTTCCCTGAACAGATCGCGGATCATCTCTTCCATCAAGGCGGTGATCTCGTGCTCGTCCATGAACGAGGTCTCGATATCGAGTTGGGTGAACTCCGGCTGGCGATCAGCGCGTAAATCCTCGTCGCGGAAACAGCGCACGATCTGATAGTAACGATCGAAGCCTGCGATCATCAATAATTGTTTATAAAGCTGCGGCGATTGCGGCAGAGCATAAAACGCATGCGGGTGAGTCCGGCTTGGAACTAGGTAGTCGCGCGCGCCTTCCGGGGTAGCTTTGGTCAAAAACGGCGTCTCGATCTCGTAGAACCCATGGTTTTCGAGGAACCTTCTTAACACCCGGATGACGTCGCGGCGGATGCGGAGCTTAGCTTGCATTTCTGGCCGGCGTAAGTCGAGATAACGGTAACGCAGGCGCACCTCTTCGCTGATCGGGACCTCGCTGTCGATAGGAAAAGGAGGGGTCTCAGCGCGGTTGAGAATGTCCAGTTCAGCTACTAAAACTTCGATGCTGCCGGTTGGAAGATTAGGATTTTCGGTGCCGGGAGGCCTCGCCCGAACCCTTCCATCCACCCTGATCACATATTCGCTGCGTACCTGCTCGGCGCGGCTAAACGCTTCAGGCGTCGAAGGATCTACCACCAGCTGCACGATCCCTTCCCGATCCCTCAAGTCGATAAAAATTACTCCCCCATGGTCGCGCCGGCGGTGCACCCAGCCGCATAATTCTACCTCTTGCCCGATATGAGTCGGGTTCAGCTCCCCGCACCGATGAGTTCTCATAATATTTCTTCCCTCTTTAAACGAATGCTGATGAACGTTTTAAGCTGCCTCGGATTTTGCCTCCGAGGATTTGGTAGATTCAGATTGGGTTGGTTCCGACGGGCTTGCACTCTCGGCTAGATTGCGCTTTTTTTCCGAATCCTTTTTGAAATCGGTTTCGTACCAACCGGTTCCTTTGAGCCGAAAGCCTGCTGCAGATACTTTTTTTGCTAGACTTGGCTGCTGGCACGCTGGACATTTGCTTAAAGGTGGATCGCTCACCTTCTGCAGTACTTCTAGCGTGTGGCCACAAGCTTGACAAGCATATTCATAAATTGGCATACGATCACCTCCTTAACAGTTAACAGTACATAGCGCATTAGAGACGCCCAAGACACTTTTCAAGTTCCAAGCTTTGCTGCATTATGCGCTAGCAATATATCACTCCAACTGGGTCACTGGATAAACTCAACCATGTATTCTTTAACTCTCACTCGTCCAGACGACTGGCATCTGCATCTGCGAGACGGTGCCCTACTCAACCAGGTGGCAGCTTACAGCGCCACTCAATTCAAGCGGGCACTGGTCATGCCTAACCTCCATCCACCCATTACCCAAGTCGAGCAGGCGCTGGAATATCGCCAGCGAATCCTGGCAGCGATTCCTCCACACACCGGCTTTGAACCTTACCTTAGCCTGTATCTCACCGATACCACCCCGCGTGACGAAATCGCCCGCGCCGCCAACTGTCCTGATATATTGGGTTTTAAGCTGTATCCAGCTGGGGCTACCACGCATTCCGAGGCAGGGGTGACAAACTTAGAAAAAATTTATCCCCTCTTAGAAGCGCTAGAGCGCCATGACCTCGTGCTGCAGATCCACGGTGAAGTCACCGATCCTGCGGTGGATATCTTCGACCGGGAAAAAATCTTTATCGACCGCGAACTCATCCCCATCCTCCAGCGCTTCCCTGCCCTACGCATCGTCCTCGAACACATCACGACCCAAGAAGGGGTAGACTGCGTCAAAGCTTACCCCAACCTGGCAGCTACGATCACGCCCCAACATCTACGCTATAACCGCAACGCGCTTCTGGCAGGTGGTATTCGCCCCCACACTTACTGCCTGCCAGTGCTCAAGCGCGAGACCCATCGCCTTGCCTTGCTCGAAGCTGCCACCTCTGGCAATCCTAAGTTTTTCTTAGGCACCGACAGCGCTCCCCACCTGCGCCAGCATAAGGAAAATGCGTGCGGCTGCGCTGGGTGTTTCACTGCCCCCCTCGCCCTGGCACTTTACGCTGAGGCTTTCGAGCAGGCCGACGCTTTGGACAAACTGGAAGCGTTTGCCAGTTTTCACGGGGCAGACTTTTATCGCCTGCCTCGCAACTGCGAAACTATTACTCTCTTGCGCCAACCCTGGACAGTTCCTATGACCTATAGTGGGAAAGCAGGTGAAATCGTACCGCTTTGCGCAGGAAAGCATTTAAGCTGGTATGTATCGTAAATAACCTCCGACTTTCGCCGCAGGCTTGATCGTAGGAAGGAATCGTGTCCATCCCCGACATCAGGCGTATTTACAGCCACCACCGACATAAGCCACGGCATCTTTCAAGCAGTAAGATGCGATTGCGCCGTTGGATTTGTGGCCTTGCCCAGCGATGTCAATGCCATTGCAACAATAGCGCAATTTCTCCGGCGACTCAAGGCGCAGCTTTCCTTGCAGAGGGTTTATGAAGAACCTTGAGATTCCTGCTCGAATTCTTCGTATTCTTTCTCGAACTCCTCGAACTCTTCCTCCCTAAGCGGCAGCTCGCCGTCGTAGATTAAATATTCGCGGCGCTGGAAATAGGCATTGCGGATGAACGAGTAGCGGTCCAAGGCGGCCTCATCTAAAACCTCAGTCGCCTTGAGGTTGTCGGCGCGAAGGTCAATCGTCCTAAGCCCATACAATCCTACCTTGATAGGGAAAATCGTATAGGAGATCGGATTCAAAAAACCGTCGGCGACGTTACCTACCGCATCCCGCGGCGTCATCGGGCCTAAAAAAGGCAAGACCAGATAAGGCCCATGCGGCAATCCCCACACCGCTAAGGTCTGGCCAAAATCTTCTTCGCGCCTTTCCAAGCCTAAGCGGGAGGCAACGTCGATCAATCCGCCCACGCCTACGGTGGTATTGACCACCAGGCGGGCAGCATCCTGGCCGCTGTGCTTGAACTTGAACTGCAATAGGTCGTTGACGGTCACCGCGATGTCGCCCAGATTATTGAAGAAATTGCTGACCCCTTGATCGACAAAGTCGGGGGTAACCCACTGGTAACCTTTGGCGACGGGCTTCATCACATAGTCGTCCAGCGTATCGTTAAACTTCTGCATACTGCGGTTAAACGGCTCGATTGGATCGCGCGGATCACCGTGGGTAGCGCAACCTGCAATTCCGATCCAAATTCCAACCAATAGGCCAAGGCTTGTCCAATGTGCAATTGAGGTTTTATTGTTCATTTTTCGTTACCGCACAAGTCCCAATAGCGCTTTTAAAGATAGCATATTCGCTCAAGAGTCGCTTGACTTTAAGCTATACTGAATCCTCTTATGCAAGCCCGATCAACGCTGACACCAGCATCCCTCAAGTCTCCCATCGCTTCCCGCTTTCGCGGTTATCTTCCGGTCGTCGTCGATGTAGAAACCGCCGGCTTTAACCCGAGCCAACACGCTTTGCTAGAAATCGCTGCGGTCATTCTAGAAATGGATGCCAACGGTCTGCTGGCGATCTCTGAGGTTCACTGCGTTCATGTCAAACCCTTCCCAGGGGCGGAGCTGGACCAAGCAGCGCTCCAGTTCAACGGCATCAATCCTCACCACCCGTTAAGAATCGCCTACGAAGAAAAAGAAGCCTTGGGCAAGATCTTCCAGCCAGTGCGGGCAGCGCTCAAGAAAACCGGTTGCACCCGCGCCATTCTCGTCGGCCACAACCCCTCTTTCGACCTGAGCTTTATCAACGCCGCGGCCAAGCGCTGCGCGATCAAGCGCAATCCCTTCCATCCCTTTAGCACTTTCGACACCGCCACCTTAAGCGCCTTGGTCTTCGGCCAGACAGTACTCGCCAAAGCCATAGAAGCCGCAGGCATCGACTGGGACCCTAAGGAAGCCCACAGCGCCCGTTACGATGCGGAAAAAACTGCGCAGTTATTCTGCACCATCGTCAATCGCTGGCAGACCTTAACCTCGCAAACCACCGCTACGAGTTAACTTGCGGTCGCTTCCTCAATGAGCTTTTGCAATTCCCCGCTTCGATACAGCTCAAGCATGATATCGCAGCCACCGATCAACTGCCCGTTGATATACAATTGCGGGTAAGTTGGCCAGTTGGAATAGTCTTTCAGCGCCTGGCGCAGCTCCGGGTCTTCCAGGATATTGACGTAAGCATACGAGACACCCAAAGCGTTCAAAATCTCTACTGCGCGCCCGGAAAACCCGCACTGAGGAAAGTTCGGCGTGCCCTTCATGTATAAAATGACAGGATTTTCCTTAAGCTGCTGCTCGATCCGTTTGATGACACTCATCGTCATGACTCCTCAAGTTTGAAATCTGAGTAATTTTATCAAAATTCGCTCACCGCGCCCAGAATGCGCCTCGGCCTCAAGGCTCCGTCCTGTCTCCTGCGGCTGTAACCGAAGCCCCAGATCCGCAAGCGGCAAAAACCCCTTGCCTTTCTCTGGCCACTCGATGAAGCAGACTGCATCGGCCTCAAGGTAATCCCTAAACCCCATCCATTCTAGCTCCTCCGGATCAGTAAGCCGGTAGAGATCGAAATGGACGACTGGAAAGCGGATGGTAAGATACGTTTCCACGAGCGTAAAAGTAGGGCTCTTGACCTTGCCGGTAAAACCTGCCGCTTTTAGGAAAGCTCGCACCAAAGTCGTTTTGCCAGCTCCTAAAGGACCTTGGAGATAGATCACCGTCCCCGGCTCTGTCGCCTGGCAAAGCGCCTCGGCCAAACGCGCTGTCGCTTCAGGACCGGGTAAATACCAGTTCATCGGTTGACCAACCGGCGCAGCATCGGCAATAGATCGCTGGCGAGCAACCCTCGCTCGCCATCCGCAGCGGCTGCATCCGCAGCAGCTGCATGCAGGGCGACACCCATCCTAGCCGCTTCCCACAGTCCAAGCCCTTGCGCGCTAAGCCCAGCGATGATCCCGGTCAGTACATCCCCCATCCCACCGGAAGCCATGCCGGGGTTACCTAGCCCGCACACCCAAGGAATCTGTCCGGCTGCACCCACTAAAGTACCGGCGCCTTTGAGCACAATCACGCCCCTATAGCGCCCGATCAAACCGGCCAAAGCGGCCAAGCGATCGTGCTGGACTTGAGACGCAGTACTGCCAAGCAGCCTGGCAGCTTCCCCAGGATGGGGGGTCAGGACCCAGCGCTCGCGCTTGGTCGGGGCCTCGGCCAACAGGTTCAAGGCATCGGCGTCCACCACCAGGGGCAGCGGGCAAGCCAACACCGCTTCGAATAAAGCTTTGGCCCAGTCAGACCTTCCCAACCCCGGACCGATCGCCACCACGGTAGCCCGTCCCAACAAAGGCTCCAGTGCCTTAGGGTCCTCTACTCCATGTACCATGATCTCTGGCCGACCTAGATTCAAACAAGCCGCGTGCGCCTGGCGCGTGGCTACGCTCACCAACCCTGCCCCCACCCTTAGCGCTGCCTCCGCTGCCATCCGCGCCGCCCCGGTCAACCCTGCCTCGCCGCCGACCACCAGCACGTGGCCGAACTGGCCTTTGTGGGCGGTGCGCCGGCGCAGCGGCAGCAGGTTGCGATACCCCAAGCGCCATGCCGCAGGTCTGCCGGCCGCTGGAATCGCTTCTGCCACGCTCAGGTCTGTATACCAGACCTTGCCCGCGCAAGCTGGGCCCTCGCCGGTAAACAACCCCAGCTTCAAGCCAATAAAAGTGACGGTGACATCTGCCTCGACCGCCTGCCCCAAGATGGCGCCGGTATCTGCGCTTAGCCCGGAAGGGAGGTCGAGCGCCAGCACCCCACCGGAAAACTCATCGATCTTCGCGATCGCCTGAGCGTACTGGCCTTCGACCGGACGGTCCAGGCCAGTTCCCAAAAGGGCATCGACCACCACCTCAAACCCTTCCAAGCTCGCCGGCAGAGCCTCTACCACCTCGCCTCCGGCAGCGCGATAAGCCTGCCATGCCAGCGAGGCATCGCCCTGCAAGCGTTCCGGTGCGCATACAGCAAAGACTTTGACCGCCAGCCCAGCATCGAGTGCGCAGCGCGCCACCACATAGCCGTCGCCGCCGTTGTTGCCGCCGCCGCAAAGCACCGCAACGCTTTTTGCTTCAGGCCAATGCTGGCGCAAGACCGCAAAAGCCGCACTGCCGGCCCGTTGCATGAGCACGATCCCAGGTACATTAAGCTGCTCTATGGCATAGCGGTCCATAGCGCGGACTTGATCGGCCAGGTACAATGCTTCAGGCAATGTGTCAGTTAGCATGTCAGTTATCTCCTTCTATCCTCTCTGCCTTAAAACTTAAGCTTCGCCAATGGGGAGCCGAGCTTGGGTTCAGCGCGGTTAGAGTAGCCAGCCTCGATCTTACCCAAGCCACCGAACGCTTCAAGGCTTGGCTTGCCAAAGGCTTCCACGGCCAGATGGGCTACCTTGCCAAGCACGGCGACAAGCGCTTTCGCCCGGAACTTCTAGTGCCCGGCACGGCCTGCGCAATCTGCGTGCGCCTGGACTATCTTCCCGAGCCCAGCGCCAAGCTCAAGCAGGCCCTTTCTGACCCCAACCGCGCCTATATCGCCCGCTACGGGCTTGGGCGCGATTATCACAAAGTGGTCAAACAGCGCCTGTTGGCCCTGGCGCGCCGCTTAGAGCAAGCCGTGGGGCCAGTTGGCTATCGGGTATTTTGCGACAGCGCCCCCGTCTTAGAAAAACCTTTAGCGCAGCAAGCAGGTCTTGGCTTTTACGGCAAACACACTAACCTTATCGCCTTTAAACAAGGCTCTTGGTTCTTTTTAGGCGAGATCTACACTGACCTGCCGCTTCCTCCCGACCCTCCCATCGCCCGAAGTTATTGCGGAAGCTGCCAGGCATGCCTTGCCATCTGTCCCACTGGGGCGATCGTCGGCCCCTATCAGTTAGATGCCAGGCGCTGCATTTCGTATCTGACCATCGAGCACCCTGGATCGATCCCAGAGGAACTTCGCCCCAAACTTGGCAACCGTATCTTCGGCTGCGACGACTGTCAACTGATCTGTCCTTGGAATCGCCATGCGCGCCTGACCCAAGAGCCCGATTTTCGGCCGCGCCACAGGTTAGATCAAGCGTCATTGGTTGAGCTGTTTGCCTGGAGCGAGGCAGAATTTTTGGCCAAGACCGAAGGCTCGGCGCTGCGCCGCCTAGGCTATGAGCGCTGGCTTAGAAATTTAGCTGTAGGGCTTGGCAATGCGCCTTCTTCCCCGCAAGTTTTAGCCGCACTTAAGGCGCGCCTCAATCACCCTTCCGAGTTGGTGCGCGAGCATGTGGCTTGGGCGCTTGCGCGCCATCAAGCTAAAGGCATAACACTTCGCTGACCTCACTTCTTCAGGCATCCAAATCGCTTCTAGCTTGCCTGACTTGGCTAAGCTTTTGACACCTAGGATAAACGCTTGTGGCCAGCGCTTAATTCCTAAGTTAGAGGTTAAATTTATCGCCAAGGTAGCATCGCTGTCACCACTCCGTCCCGGCGCCCTAAATGAACGAGCGCCATCCCCAGGTGCACCCCAAGGTACCCCAACACCCCCCATCCCAACGCCTGATGCCAAGCTTTTAGGAACGCCAAGCTCAAAGGCAGCTCCCCTTGCGGCGAGGCAACCAAAAACATGCCAAGCCCTACTAACCCTTGTAGGGTCACCAACCCCAATCCCAGCCCCTGAACCAATCCTGGCAACCCAGGCCGCACCCCAGGCGGCGGCAAGCGCAAGCGCGTTAAAGCTTTAAGATCTGCGGCCACCGCCTGCCAATCCTCCAACTTCCAAGGCACCAAGCGCCTGATCCCGCCGTCGCGACCTTGCGCTAACCAACCTAAGTGCAGCAGGCAAAGCCCAAGCACTACCAGCCCCAGCACCTCGTGCCCTAGGCCCAGCCAAGTACGTATACCGCCAGAAAACGCAGCCAAGGCAAATCCAAGCCCAAACTGGAGCACTACGCCTACCGCCAGCCCAAGATGCAACCATCTTAACGCCACCGACCAATTAGCTTTTTTTTGAATATACTTATTCATAACTCCTGCCCTCTCCCCGCAGGTAATCAAACCCAATCAGAGATAGGCGATGGTATATTTTTCCCTTCCCGAGCTAGCCCCAAGCGAGCTGGCCGAGCGCTTGGCGTTTTTGGAGTTTAGCCCAACAAAGGAGGCGGCGCTGGTTAAAAGATACCGCCGCGCGCTTTTCCGCGCTGTCTACCCAAGCATCGAGGCGTTTTACCAGCATCTTTCTAAATTTCCCGAATTACAAAGCTTGCTTAGCAGTGAACCTGCGCTCCTTGGGAACCTT
>CAZJKH010000001.1:252274-308543 GCA_964546735.1 uncultured Methylococcales bacterium
ATTTCCCGAATTACAAAGCTTGCTTAGCAGTGAACCTGCGCTCCTTGGGAACCTTAAAAAAACCCAACGCCGCTACTGGCAGAGGCTGGTCTCGGGAAAATACGATCTTGCCTATGCCCAAGACCGCTTGAGAATCGGCATCGCCCACCAGCGGGCGGGCCTGAATCTGAAATGGTACATCGGTAGTTATGCCTGGTTCCTGACAAGGCTTTTGCCTGCGCTCTGCCTTCAGCCGGAGCTTGACCTGACGCAAAAGCTTAAGCTATATGGCGCGCTGCTCAAACTGGTGTTTTTCGATCTGAGCTTGGCCGTCGATACTTACCTCGCCGCCGACCTGGCCCAAATCGAAAAGACAAAGCGAGAGTTTGAGCACATCTTCACCACCGTGCCTGATGCGATTTTGACTTTCGATGCGCACGGCCGGATCGAGACCGCCAACTCCGCCGCCTGCCGCCTGTTCGGTCAGGCTCTGGCAGGCTTGGCGCTGCCTGAGCTGCTTGCCAGCCAAAGCAAAGCGCTGACGCTCCACCGCCTGCTTGAGGCCTGGTGGCACCCCAGCGCTCCGTTAGAGGCTGAGATCATATCCACCAAGACCCCCGTCGAGGTCACCGTCACCCAGTTTCCCAGCGAGGGTCTGCCTCGGTATCTTGCCGTGGTGCGCGATCTTAGCCGGCAAAAACAGGCCGAAGCAAAGCTCATTCAACTGGCGCAATTCGATCCCCTCACCGCCCTGCCCAATCGCGCCTTATTTTTGGACCGGCTGGCACGGGAACTGGCGCGTGCGCACCGCTACCAGCGCCTGGTAGCAGTGTTGTTTTTGGATCTAGACGATTTCAAAAAAATCAACGACAGCTTCGGCCACTTGGTCGGCGATACGCTCCTTAAGCAAGTTGCCTTGCGCTTAAAAAGCGCCGTGCGCGAGACCGATACCATCGCCCGCTTCGGCGGCGATGAATTTGTCTTATGTGTGGCCGATCTTCAAGGTCCGGAAGACCATCTACCGATCGTGAACAAACTCTTTGAGGTCTTCAAGGACCCATTCCGCATGCAAACGCAGGAAGTATTCGTCAAAGCCTCGCTTGGCATCGCCCTCTTCCCCAACCACGGCACCGACCCTCACATCCTGCTCAAACACGCCAATGCGGCGATGTATGAGGCCAAACGCAAGCATCTTGGCCACTATTGTTACAATGCCGTCTTAGAACAGGCTGCAATCCAAAAAATCACCTTAGAAGGAGAGTTGCACCGGGCGCTAGAGCGGGGGGAATTTTACCTCCTCTACCAACCCCAGGTAGACTTCCAGGGCCGCCTCCTAGGGGTAGAGGCGCTCCTGCGCTGGCGCAATCCGAGCTTAGGCGAGATCTCCCCTATCCGCTTTATTCCCCACTTAGAAGTTTGCGGACTCATCCATCCGGTTGGGGAATGGATCTTGGCGACCGCCTGCCGGCAACTTCTAAGCTTGCAGGAGCACTTGTCCCAAGAACTGATCCTGGCGGTCAACCTTTCAGCCCAGCAAGTGGCCCGGCCGGACTTTCCAGAGCAGGTATTTCAGATACTCTCTAGTTTAGGGCTTAGGCCAAACTGCTTGGAGCTTGAGATCACCGAACACGTCCTCATGGAAAGCAGCGAGGTCACCCTAAGCAACCTCGAAACCTTGTGTGCTTTAGGGATACGCCTGGCGATCGACGATTTCGGCACCGGCTATTCCTCCTTGGGGTATCTAAAAAGCTTTCCCTTTCACACCTTAAAGATCGACAAAAGCTTCATCCACAACCTAACTACCGCCAAAGACTTAGCGCTTGCCCGCCACATCGTGGAGATTGGCAAAAGCTTAAAGATGAGCGTAGTCGCCGAAGGGGTAGAGACAAAGGCGCAGTTTCATCTGGTGCAGGAACTCGGCTGTGACCGGATCCAAGGGCATTTCTTTTCCCCTCCCGTGGAACCTAAAGAACTCATACAACTTGCGGCCCGCGCTATGAGCGAAGATAGTTAGCCAGCCTCGGTCGGCTTGACTGGATTTCCCAGGCAGTTTAAGCCCTCGGCCATTTCCACCACTTTAGAAGCGAGCTCTTGGACTTTGCACCGCTCGCTTCTAGCCCGGCGGCGCAGCAGCTCAAACGCCTCTTGGCGCAGCAGGCGGTTGCGCTCCATCAACACTCCGACGGCTAGGTTGATCACCTGATTGCTCGCAAGTGCCCCCTTCATCTTTTTCATCCTTTGCCCTAGCGCCAGCGCAGCCTGAAGCGCCGGGACCAGATGGGTTACCGCAAGCGGCTTGACCAAATAACCCAAGCCCCCAGCTCGAAGCGCCTGATCAACGGTATCCTGATCGTCATAAGCCGACAAAAACAGAACCGGAATGCCGTATTGGGAGTCTAATGTTTTAGCTACTTCGGGGCCAGAAAGATCGGGCAAGCGCACGTCCACCAAGGCTAAATGAGGCGCAAAGCTTGGCGCTAAAACCAAAGCTTTCTGCCCCGACGACGCTTGCGCCACTTCAAACCCGTGCGCCTTCAAGCCGGAAGTCAAAGTTGCCAGCACCAAGCGATCGTCTTCTACTACCAAAATTTTGGCTGCCATCGCCTCCTCTTAAATCTTCTAAATTTAAAATTATGGCCTATCTTACCCATGTCTGTCAGCTTTGTCCTTGCCTGTGCTTTGAGCTTGCCCCGATCTTGGCCCTCTCGCCTGAAGGAGAGATCCAACAAGCCAGCCAGCCCCTGGCTGAGCAGCTTGGCTATCGTCCAGACGAGCTTGCCGGCAAACCGTTAGCCGCTCTGGTGATGAGCACTGATACGCAAACGCAGGTGAGGTGCTTTTTAAAGGCCCTGCAGACCGCACCTTGCGCCAGGCTAGACACCTTGCTTCAAGCCGCCAGCGGCAGAGCACTGGCAGCATCCCTATTCGGCTGCCGGCAGAGCGATAAGCTGTTAGTCTGGGTCAAGCTGGAGATCAATTTGGAGCGGCAACAACGCAATCTCTTGCTGCGCGAGATCCACCACCGGATCAAAAACAACCTCCAAGGCATCGCTGGCTTGCTATCCAACCAAGCCCTTGCCCATCCGAACCTGGCGCCTCTGCTCGCTGCCCCGATCTCCCAAATCCACACCATCGCCCAGCTTCACGGGCTGTACGCCCAAGGTGAAGAGACGGTGTTTTTGTGCCAGCTATGCCAAATCATCACCCAAGCTGGAAAAAACCTATGCCAGGTACCCTTGATGGTCGACATCCCTTACGTCAAAACCATCCAAGTGAAAGACCAAGAAGCGGTCCCGCTCGCCTTGGTGTTAAACGAGCTTTTGGTCAACGCCATCAAGCACGGCAGCGGTCCCGTTCAACTGCGCCTGCGCTGCTTAGGCCAAAGCGCGCAAGTCATACTCACCAATCCCAGCGCCTCCAAGCTAGCTGTCGATTTGGCCACCGGTCAAGGCTTGGGGACCGGGCTACAACTGGTGTGCCAGCTATTGCCTAAGGACTTAGCCCACTTGAGCTTAAGGCAAGAAGATGGCGAGGTAATCGCAAGCTTAACGCTTCATCCGCCGTTGGTGCGCATCTTGGCCTAACGCGATGACCATGCTTGGTCTACAATCCACGGCGTTCAGGCAACCGAAGCGGTCGCCCAAGTCCTAGCCAACCTCTTGGCTAGTATCGCAGCGATCAAAGAACGCACTACTCAGATCGCCACGGGCGTTGAAGAACAAAGCGTCACTTTCAACCAGATCCGCGCGAACGTGGCTGAGATCAGCCAGCAAGCCCAACAAGTGGCACACAGGATGGAGAACTTTTGCAAGCCAGCCAAAGCCTAAAAGAGATCGCCTCTGCGATAGAGGTTCAGGTAGGGCAGTTTAAAACCTAACCGAGACGTTAGCGCGCCCGGCAGGACTTGAACCTGCAACCCTCGGCTTAGAAGGCCGATGCTCTATCCGGTTGAGCTACAGGCGCCAGAAATCGGGGCAGAGGGATTTGAACCCCCGACATCCTGCTCCCAAAGCAGGCGCGCTACCAGGCTGCGCTATGCCCCGCAGCCATAATTATATTGCTTTTCAGCTCAGGTTCCAAGCGCTGGCTTTAAGGATTGACACGCAGCTTTTGGTACTCAGGCAGGTCAATTTCGACAGTGAAATACTTCGCTTCCTTGCCGGCAGGCAAGCTAATCGCCTGCACATAGGAACGCACCTCGCCCCGCTCCAAAACATCCAAAGTCGGCATGCCTTTGCCATCCACCCCAACGGTGGAACTGGCTACCTGAAGGCCCAAATGGTCGAAGAACATCACCCTGACGATAGGATGCACCGCAGTCAACTCGCTGTTTCTCAGCGTCAGTTTGAATTCGTAATTGCGCTCGGTCTCTTTGCCGATACGAGTAAAGAGGATGTGTTGGACATACTGCTGGTCGAGCGGGATGACTTTGTCAAACTCTAAAGGGTGTAATCCAGGCAGGCGCTGTCTGACCAACTCCGCCAGTTCTTTTTCCAACTGCGCCAGCTGCGGGCGCAAGCGTTCCAATTCGCGCTCCTGTTTGGCGGCAATCACGCTCAAATCGTTGACCTCCTTCGCGTACAGGCTGAGCTTGATGGCAGTGACAAGCAGCAGCAAAAACAAACTCCCAACTGCGATCCACAGGCTGTAAATTAGGCGTCGGTGGCTATGGTGGTGATGCCTTACCCCGTTGCTTTGCCGGCGTATTCTCCGGCGTCTTTCTAAACCGAAAGGTCGATCTGAAACGGGAGTTTGGGTCTGATGACTTGTCGAATGACTGAATTCATCCATTGAGATATGTTTTGTAAATATCAAGCCAGAATCAAAACTTTTATTAAAACAACTAGTTAAAATTTAAATAGAAATTGCAACTAGAAGCTATGCAAAAATTGTAAAAAAATCTGACTCACCTTACCTTCAAAAGGTCCGAACTAGAAAAAGCGATATATAATTTACTGACATCATATATTGGCAACCTTATGGCGTCTATCGCCTCCAGGCTCACCTGCGCCGACTTATTCGAACCTGGCACGCTCTCGGTCAAGGCGGCTCAAGACCGCATTTTGGCTCAGCTCCAGCCAGTTACCGGCTACGAAAAGCTGCCCCTTACCTTGGCCCTACATCGGGTCTTAGCCGAACCGATCGTTTCCCCTTTAAACGTCCCCGCCTTCGGTAACGCTGCGGTGGACGGCTTTGCTGTGCACAGCGCAGATCTACCTGGACCTAGGCAAACCAGGCGGTTTGCTGTCATCGGCGAAGCGCGGGCAGGTCATCCCTTTTTGGGCAGTCTCCAGTCCGGCCAAGCGGTACGCATCATGACCGGCGCCCCCCTTCCCGCAGGGACCGATACTGTGCTGATGCAAGAGCAGGTGGAGGTTCAAGGGGATAGCATCCTAGTTGGAGATCGCCACCGCCCAGGCGAGAACGTGCGCCAGGCAGGCGAAGACATTCGCCAGGGCGAGGTCGTTTTAGATCCAGGCCGGCAGCTTACCCCGCCCGATCTGGGACTGATCGCTTCGCTGGGAAAAAGCGAGGTCAAAGTCAGGTGCAAGCTCAGGATAGCTGTCCTCTCTACCGGCGATGAACTCCTTCCCCAAGGCGCTCCTTACGTCCTTGGCAAGCTCTACGACAGCAACCGCTTCTCTCTAATTGGCGCGCTGCAAAAACTACCGGTAGACATCCTCGACTACGGGATTCTCCCGGATGAGGAGGAACGCTTGCGCGCTGCCTTCAGCGAGGCAGCCAGGCGCTGCGATGTGGTGCTCAGCTCCGGCGGAGTATCGGTGGGGGAGGCCGATTACACCAAAAAAGTTCTGGCTCAACTAGGTCGCATCCACTTTTGGAAGGTAGCGATCAAACCGGGACGGCCACTTGCTTTCGGCCATCTCGGCGCGAGCGTTTTTTTCGGTCTACCGGGCAATCCGGTAGCTGTACTGGTCACCTTCTACCAATTTGTCCTGCCGGCCCTGTATCGCCTGGCCGGAACCTCCCCCCCTCTCCTGCCCTACCTGACCGCCACTTGTTTGGAAAGCTTGCGCAAGAAGCCCGGCCGGACCGAATTTCAGCGCGGCATGTTGAGCCTCGGGCCGACGGGTCAATGGCAGGTCAAGACCACCGGTAAACAAGGCTCAGGCATCTTAAGCTCGATGAGCCTCGGCAATTGCTTCATCGTCCTCGAGCACGAGCGCGGTCCGGTGGAGGCAGGCGAAACGGTCACCGTATGGCCATTTGCAGGGCTGTTTTAAGCAGGCGTCGTAAAGGGAATGGACCACCATCGCCACCAGGGGAATAGGCTCTAACGCGGAGAAAAAGCCACCGATTGCCAGCCAATACTCCGGCGCGCCGATCCAGAAATAATGGTGCCCAAGTCCTAAGATCCCGGAGCCGAACAATAGCGCCACCTCAATGTACAGCCAGGTCTCCACGATCCGGCGCTGCACGCCTAAAAGATGCATCAGGGCCCAGGCCATGATGCAGCCCACCAACACCTCCCAGGTCGCCTCCACCCACAGGTGCACGACCCACCACCACCAGTATTGGTCGATGCTGAGATTGGTCACGTAGAACACCCCGGCCACATACAACCCGGCTAGGGCAATGAGATCCAGCGTCAACATCCCGGCGATGCCGGACCACCTCCCCCGCATGAAAGTGGCAGCGACGGTGTAGAAAAAGATCCCCATCACTGCCACGACGCCGAGATCAGCCCAGCGCGGCGCTTCGATATACTCGCGGCCCTCGTTGATGAACCAGCGGCTAAAGTCGTTGCCGGAACCGGTCTGTACCAGCAGGTACACCGCAACCACTACCGCCACCGCAAAAGTCAAGACCCAAAAGGCCAGATGGCCCAACTTTAGTCCAACGATCTCTCGGCCGCTTTCTTCTTCCAAGAACCAATACACTGCGCCGATAAAACCATACAACATCCACACGACCATGGCGTTGATATGGATCATGCGGTTGAGGTTAAAGTCGAGCACCCCATAGAGGAACTCAGGGTGCAAGTATTGCGTCGCTGCCAACAGCCCGAACAGGAGCTGAGCGCCGAACAGAATTAGCGCGACTAAAAAGTATTTGACCGCTAGCCGCTGGCCACCGTTGAGATAACGCGCATCTAAACCCCTGACCATCTTATCTGCCCTCCGCGGATGGAAAGTTATAAGGAAAACCGTTGGTGTCGATGGCCGCCATCCATTTGAGAAAAGCGATCACGCCTTCCGCTTCCTGTTCAGTGAGGCCCAACCTTGGCATTTTGCGCCCGCTGCCATAGGTGCGGGCGTTGCTTTCCGGGTCCAGCAGGAACTGTTTCATCAGCATGGGACGCACGCTCTCCGGTCCCCAAGCCGGATCGAGCCAAGCTTTGGTAAGATCCGGTGCGTAGTAGGCACCATTGCCCAGCAAGGTATGGCAGTTCATGCAGTTTTTAGCTTGAACGGTCTTCTTGCCTAAGGTCACCAGGTGTTCTGCTTCCTCAGGCAAAAGCATCTTGCCAAACAGCGGCGCCTCACCGCCAATCACAAGAACAAAGCAGTGCTTGTTGGCGTCGTAGCGGTAGTCGATCTGCCGGTTGATCACGGTATAATCAGGCACCCGAGCGTTACCGGCTTGAATCTTGGTCATGGTGTCGAAGGCCAGGCCGATCAGCAACAGGAAGGAAGCTGCCGTCACCCAGATCGCGGTCTTCTTCCAGAAGCCGGAAGATGCCCACCAGGGTAGTTGGTCCATTTTCTTCTCCTTATGTTTTGTGAATCGCGTCACCCAAGCGCCAGATCAGCACCGGCGCTAACCCATAGCCCAGCAGCAAAAGCCCAACGAGCACCTGCCACCCACCGGTCAGATTCCCCAACCGCGCCAAGGTTATCACCATCCACACCAGCACCCCATAGGCTAGAAGCGCCCCGTAGCGCCAACTGCGGTGAGGATACGCCCGCCCCAAGGCAATCAAAGCAGCATATGCAAACGCCACCACGACCACACCGGCGGAGGTCAAAAAAAACCAAGCAAGGTTCTCAATTTGAACTGGCTCGATCATGAGCGGACGAAAATTTGCGTCAACCAAACCAGCGTCTTATTTTCCCAAGCTTGCTCCAAGCCAGCCTCGATCAGCCAGCTTGTTATCGCCTCAGGAGGGTGGAGGAAGGTGCGAAACTCGCTGCCGCCCAAGCTGAGGAGACAGTTGATGAGCTTGATTCCAAACCGGTTGTACCAGATCGCGCGCGGATAAGTCAAGGCTACTGCCCGGCGGGCATGTCCAACCGCCTGAGTCAGAAGCGCCTTAGCATCCGGATAACAGCAGATCACTTTGTCGAGGATCACGATCTCGACAGGTTCCAGGCAAGCAGCCAGGTCCAAGAAATCACCTTGGACATAGCGCACCCGCTCAGCCAGACCATTTTCCCTAGCCAGCGCTTCGGCTTCAGCCAGCAGCCTAGCGGATAGGTCCACCCCCACTGCCTGCTGTGCGCCGTGTGCTACCAGCCATTGATGCAAGCATCCCACCCCGCAGCCGATCTCTAAGATCCTGGCGCCAGCAAACCCTAGCCTTTCCAAGCCCGCCACCAGCTGGCGTTGGGATCGCTCCAGACCCAACCACCGATACCGCCAACGGTAGACCTTTGCAAGCTGCGAGAATAGCTTGGCCGCCGCTTGGGCGTGGGTGCAACAGGAAAACATTCCCCTTTTTCTACGCTAAAATTTTAGGATACCTCTTGCCAATCGGTCTCCAAGGAGCGCCGAATCGAACCAATTCCAAGCAGGCAAACTGCTGTAGCCGCTGCCAGCCGGCCTTTGGGCGCAGCAAATTGGCTTAGGTGGCAAGCCTTTAGGCAAAATGGTAACATGAATTTATGGAAACAATCTTCCACTCCAGCCAAGCCTCACCGCCCATCCTCCTCCACGGCGGGGCAAGCTCTCGCCCCGAACCGTCAGTTCAGCAACCGCGCCAGGAGGTGCTTATCGCCATCGGTGCTGAAATCTTCGCTGAGCTCAACCGCGGCTTACCAGCAGTGGCGGCAGTTGCGCTGGCAGTGGAAAAGCGAGAAGACTGTTCCTTGTTCAATGCTGGGCGCAGAGCGCTTGTCGGCCTCGCTGATGGACGGGGCACGGCAGAAGTTCGCTGGGGTGATGTTGGCCACGCATATCCTGCATCCCTCCCGCCTAGCGGCTTACCTTCAAAACCGCGAGGAATCGGTCGTCGGACCGCTGGGAGCGCAACTGATTGCCCGGGAACTTGGAATCCCGCCCCAATTATCGGTGACTTCAGCAGCCATTGAGCGCCGGGACAAAACGCTACCCGACCAAGCGCGATCTGGCACCGTGGGCGCGGTAGCATTGGATTTAGCAGGCAGGCTCGCAGCGGCCACCTCAACCGGCGGCGGCTGTGCCAATTTCCCCGAGCGCGTCTCCGATTCGGCGACCGTGGCAGGCAACTACGCCTCAAGGTACGCTGCCATCAGCTGTACCGGAATCGGCGAACAGATCGTCGACAACGGCTTGGCAGTACGCTTGGAGACCCAGGTACGCGACGGCCAAAACCTGATTTCAGCCTCGCACCAAACGCTTCAAGAAGCCATGGCCAATCGCCGCCGCTACGGCTGGATCGGCATTGACTCTGTAGGCGACTGGGTGGTATGCTGCACCACCGAAGCCATTGCTTGGTGGGGAAGTTCAAATGCCACCAAAGCATCCGATCCGCATCAAACGAGCCTATGACCCCCCGGCGGTCGGGGATGGTGCCCGTTTCCTGGTTGACCGCCTCTGGCCTCGGGGGGTGCGTAAAGACCAATTGCAGCTTGCCGGATGGTGCCGGGAAGCCGCTCCTTCCACCTCGATCAGGAAGTGGTTCGGTCACGATCCAGGCAAGTGGGAAGAATTCAAACAGCGCTATTTCGCCGAGCTCAAGCAAAACCCAAAGCGCCTAGAACCTATCCTTTCTGCTTTGGAGCAAGGGCCGGTTACTTTGGTCTACGCCGCCGCTGACGACGTCCGTAACAACGCTGCCGCGCTTAAAGAGTTTCTCATCGCCTACCTGCGCTAACTCACTTGTCTGCTTTAGCTGGTTGGGCGACTCCTTTCATGCTCAACCGCACCCGGCCTTGACGGTCGATCTCCAGCACCTTGACCCGCACCACATCGCCCTCCTTGAGGGCCTCGCGCACATCGTTCAGCCGGCGGTCGCTGATCTGGGAAACGTGCAACAGCCCATCCCGCCCAGGCAGGATGTTGACGAAAGCGCCAAATTCCATGATCCTAACCACCCTGCCTTCGTATTCTCGGCCTACTTCCACATCCGCGACGATCTCCTCGATACGGCGGCGAGCTTCTTCCCCGGCGCGCTTGTCTACCGAGGCGATCTTGACTACCCCATCGTCCGAGATGTCGATGCTAACCCCAGTTTCATCGGTAATGCTACGGATGGTTACCCCACCCTTGCCGATCACATCGCGGATCTTGCTCGGGTCGATCCTAAAGGTGATGATTCTAGGCGCGTAATCGGACATCTCCTGGCGCGGCGCCGATAGAACTTCGTTCATCTTAGCGAGAATCTGGAGGCGACCGACCTTGGCCTGTTCCAATGCCTGGCGCATGATCTCCGGTGTAATCCCAGAGGTCTTGATGTCCATCTGAAGCGCGGTTACCCCCTTGGCTGTTCCCCCCACTTTGAAGTCCATATCGCCTAGGTGGTCCTCATCGCCCATGATATCCGACAGCACCACATAATCGTCGCCTTCTTTGATCAATCCCATCGCGATTCCAGCCACCGGCGCCTTGATCGGTACGCCGGCATCCATCAGCGCCAGACTGGTACCGCAGACGCTGGCCATAGAGCTGGAGCCGTTCGATTCGGTGATCTCCGATACCACGCGGATGACGTAGGGGAACTCCTCCTCGCTCGGCATCACTGCCTGAACCGCCCGTTTCGCCAGCCGGCCATGGCCAATTTCCCGCCGCTTAGGCGCACCCACCGGTCCTACTTCTCCGACGCAGAACGGCGGAAAGTTATAGTGGAGCATAAACGATTCGAAATATTCCCCCTCGATGGCGTCGATCAACTGCGCATCGCGCCCGCTGCCTAAGGTAGCGATTACCAAGGCCTGTGTCTCGCCGCGAGTGAACAAGGCACTGCCGTGGGTACGGGGCAGCACGCTGGTGCGAATCGCGATCGGACGGATATCAGCAGGACCGCGGCCATCGATCCGAACTTTTTCCGCCAGCACCTTGCTTCGGACTAACTGTTTTTCTAGTGTTTCCAGCGCCAGCTTAACCTCGCTTGGATCAAACCGCGCATCTTGGGTTAAGGCATCGATGACCTGTTTGCGGATCTCCTTGAGCCTTTGGGAACGCTCCTTTTTCTGTCGAATCTGATAAGCCTCAAGCAAGGCCTCTCGGGCGCAGCTTTCGACTTGTGCAGACAGCTCAGGATCCTCTACTTTCGGCGTCCATGGCCACGGTTCCTGCCCTACTTCAGCGGCCAGTTCCTTGATCGCAGCGATCGCTGTCTGCATCTGCTGGTGGCCGAATAGGACCGCACCCAACATCACCTCTTCGGGCAATTCCTTCGCTTCCGATTCCACCATCAACACCGCACTCTCGGTACCGGCCACTACCAAATCGAGCTCCGACTGGGCCAGTTGAGTCGTGGTCGGATTGAGCAGATACTGGCCATCCTTGTAGCCAACCCGCGCCGCCCCAATCGGACCTAAAAACGGCAGGCCGGAAATGGCTAATGCTGCCGAAGCTCCAAGCATCGCTGGAATGTCACCGTCCACTTCAGGATTAGAAGACAAAACCGTGGCGATGATCTGGACCTCGTGATGGAAGCCATCCGGAAACAGCGGTCGAATGGGGCGGTCGATCAGACGCGAGGTTAGGGTTTCTTTCTCCGAAGGCCGCCCTTCACGCTTGAAGAAGCCACCTGGGATGCGTCCGGCAGCGTAGGCTTTCTCCTGATAATTAACGATGAGCGGAAAGAAATCGGCCCCTGAAGCCGCCTCCTTAGCGCCAACGACCGTGACCAATACTACCGTGCCATCGATGTCGACGACTACCGCACCATCTGCCTGACGGGCGATTTCCCCCGTCTCCAGTACGACCCGATGGTCACCATAGTTAAATTCTTTGCGAACCAGATTCATGTTGGATTGCTACTTGCGTAGTCCTAGGCGTTCGATCAGATTGCGATAGCGCTCGATATCTTTAGCTTTCAAATAATTTAGAAGCTTACGGCGCTGGTTGACCAATCTCAGCAACCCCCGGCGGGAATGAAAGTCCTTGCGATGTTGCTGGAAGTGGGGGGTCAATTGATTGATGCGCGCAGTCAGCAGCGCTACCTGCACTTCCGGCGAACCGGTATCTTTTTCATTGCGCTGAAATTCTTGCATGATCTTAAGTTTTTCTGCAGCGGTCAATGGCATAATTTACTCCTATGTTGATGGTTATCGATCGATCAGCTTAAACAAGCGGCGCGGTGCGACCCGACCATCATCGAGTACTTCACCTACACCCAAAAAGTCTCCTTCCCGATTATACAGGCGCACATACCCTTGCGCCCTAAGTTTAGGGATCGTGACTGCCTGCCCTTTAAGCACGTAAAAGCTCATCTCGTCCGATAGAACGATCGGCAGACAGCCAGCCACCGCGCGGTCGACAGGAAGCACATACACCTTGCGCTCAGCTGGGGCTATCTCTGCTAGCTGCTGAAGGGTCACGGCGGCATCGATGGAGAAATCCCCCACCTGAGTGCGGCGTAGGTTCTCCACGTAAGCGCCCGTGCCCAGGGCTTGACCGAGGTCTTCCGCCAGAGTCCGGATAAACGTGCCCTTAGAACACAGGATTTCCAATTTGAGAAAATCCGTACCGAAATCGAGCAGCTTTAGGGTATAAATCTTTACCCGACGAGGTTGGCGCGGCACTTCGATCCCTTGTCTGGCTAGATCGTAAAGGCGCTTGCCCCCTTGTTTTAAGGCCGAATACATCGGGGGAATCTGTTCGATCTCGCCCCGAAACCTCTCCAAAGTCTGCTCCAGCAGCACTTCATCCAATTTCGGCACCGGCCAGCGCCCGCTGATCCCGCCTTCTGCATCCCCAGTCGTCGTCGCTACCCCTAGACGCACCGTCACCAGGTAACGCTTATCGCTGTTGAGCAGGAAAGGTGAGATTTTGGTCGCCTCTCCGAAACAAATCGGCAAAAGACCCGAAGCGATCGGATCTAGGCTGCCTGTATGCCCCGCTTTAGGTGCGCCGAGCAAGCGCTTGGCTTGGGCTAACGCCTGGTTGGAGGTCAGTCCTTGCGGCTTGTCGAGTAGCAAAATGCCGTGTATGTGGTGGCCGCGACCGCAGCTTGATTTATGACTCATCTGATTGATCAGGCGTTTGATTAGCGATTTGGTCTAGCAGTTTAGTCATCTTCAACCCGTGTTCGATCGCCGTATCTCGGTAAAAGCGCAGCTCTGGAACAACCCTCAGCTTCATGCGCTTGCCAAGTTCCCGGCGCAAGAATGAGGCCGCTTTGTTAAGCGCTTCCAAGTTTGCCTCCAGCTGTGCATCCTCCAAGCTACTGATATAAACTTTGGCCACCGACAAATCGCGGCTGACTTCTACATCGTCGACGGTGACCCAACCGAGGCGCGGGTCTTTGAGTTCGAACCGAATCAAATCCGCAAGCTCCCTTTTGAGCTGAGAGGCGACCCTTTGAGACCGTTCGTATTCCTTAGGCTTCATGCACGACTACCCGCTCGTATACTTCGATCAAGTCGCCCTCCCGGACGTCGTTGTAATTCCTAACCCCAATGCCGCATTCCATGCCGGCTTTGACCTCAGCAACGTCTTCCTTAAAGCGGCGCAAAGATTCCAGCTGCCCTTCAAAGATCACTACGTTGTCGCGCAATACTCGGATCGGCAAGTTGCGGCGCACTACCCCTTCTTTGACCATACAACCGGCGATCTGACCGAACTTGGGATGGCGGAATACCTGCCGCACTTCGGCCACTCCGACGATGCGTTCTTTCATCTCGGGCTTAAGCAGCCCTTTAATGGATTGCTTGACCTCATCGATCAAATCATAGATCACGCTATAGTAGCGTATTTGTACTCCCTTTTCCTCAGCCAGCTTACGGGCCTGGCTTTCAGCGCGGACATTGAAACCCACGATGATCGCGTCTGAGGCAAGCGCCAGATTGACATCGCCTTCGTTGATACCGCCTACGCCGCCGGCGATCACTTGTACCCGCACCTTATCGGTAGAAAGCTCAGTGAGCGCATTGCGCAGCGCCTCTAAGCTTCCCTGCACATCAGCCTTGACGACCAGGTTAAGATCTATTGCCTCACCCTCTTCCATGCGGGAGAACACATCCTCCAGCTTTGCCGCAGCAGAAGCAAGTTTTTTGGAGCGCAATTTCTCGGCCCGCAACGCGCTAAGTTCTTTGGCGACCTTTTCATCCTTGACTACGATCAGTTCATCTCCGGCATTAGGCACATCGGACAGTCCTAGGATCTCCACCGGGGTGGAAAGGCCAGCCTCCTTGAGCGGGCGCCCATTCTCATCGAACATCGCGCGGATCCGACCGAAGCTACTGCCACACAGGACGATATCCCCTTTCGCGAGTGTTCCTGCCTGGACCAATACGTCAGCCACCGGACCTCGACCGCGATCCAGCCTCGACTCCAATACCACTCCCCGCGCACTGCCTCGAGTCGGCGCTTTCAACTCCAACACTTCCGCTTGGAGCAAGATCGCTTCCAAAAGATCGTCGATTCCTTGCCCAGTCTTCGCTGAAACCGCAACGCACTGAGTGTCACCGCCCCACTCCTCTGGCACAATTCCCAGCGCGGTCAACTCTTGCTTAACCCGATCGGGATTGGCCTCAGGCTTATCGATCTTGTTGATCGCGACCACCAACGGTACTCCCGCTGCCCGGGCATGTTCGATCGCCTCTTTGGTCTGGGGCATCACCCCATCATCGGCTGCCACTACCAACACGACAATATCGGTTACCTTGGCCCCGCGCGCGCGCATCGCAGTGAAAGCGGCATGACCAGGCGTGTCCAAAAAGGTAATTTTGCCATGGTCAGTTTTAACCTGATAGGCACCGATGTGCTGGGTGATCCCACCGGCTTCCCCCGCTGCTACCCGAGTCCTGCGGATGAAGTCGAGCAGCGAGGTTTTACCGTGGTCCACGTGCCCCATGATAGTGACCACCGGCGGCCTTGGCTTCTCGTCGTAGGCTTCTTCGACCACTTGGGATAAGAGCGACTGCTCCAGATCCGAGGCCGACAACAACTTGGCCTTATGGCCCATTTCCTCGACCACAATGGCGGCAGTCTCCTGATCCAAGACCTGATTGATGGTCGCCATGATCCCAAGCTTCATCAAATGCTTGATCACTTCGGTCGCCTTGACCGCCATCCGCTGAGCCAGCTCAGAGACGGTGATCGACTCTGAAATCGCCACCTCGCGCACGATTTGAGCAGGTGTGCGCACTTCCTCTACCTTGGTTTTTTTCTTCGCGCGCGCTTTGGCGATTAAAATCTGCTCTGACTCCGGCATTCCTAACTTTTTCCGCGCTGCCGGCTCTTTTTCTTCTTTTTTCTTGGCCTTTTTCGGCGCCTCTTGCTCGATCTCCACCAACTCCAACTCGGCTACTTCCTCGGCAGGAGCTGCGCCTTCCTCCGCTTGCCGGCGCAATGCCTCTTCTTGGACACGGCGTGCTTGTTCCTCTTCGCGGCGTTTGGCCTCCTCTAGCTCTTGCAGGCGACGCTGCTCTTCTAGGGCCTGACGGGCTTTTTCCACCTCCGCCTGCTCGGCGGTCAGCCCAGTCATCTCGCTGCGCTTGACATAAGTGCGGCGCTTGCGCACCTCCACGCTGACCGTCTTAGTGCCGCGCCCAGCGGCTTTCCCCCATTTGAGTTCTGTGACCTCCTTGCGCTTCAACGTCACCCGGCGTGGGTCTAAGGATTCGGCCTCATCACCCTTGCCATGAATTTGGCGCAAATATGCCAGCAAGCGGATCTTTTCCTCATCGTTTAAGACGTCGGAAATCGAACTTTTCGGCAGGCCAGCTGCGCTCAATTGATGTAACAGGCGCTCTGGCGGAATACCGATCGTATCGGCTAATTGTCTTACGGTTAATTCACTCATCGCATCTTACCTTTTTCACTCGCCTGCCTGAGGCGGTCGCAAACCAAGGCTCGCGTGCCTTGATGATCAGCTGGGCAGCTTTATCCTCCTCCAGACTGGCATCGATCTCCAGCAGCTCATCTACTGACTTCTCAGCCAGATCTTCTACCGTCCTGATCCCGGCTGCAGCCAATTTATAGGCCAGCTCTCGATCCATGCCGGGAAGTTCTAACAGGGCTTGGGTCGGCGCTTGGATCTCAGCCTGTTCTTCATTGGCAATTGCTTTAAGTAAGAGCGCATCGCGGGCCCGCCGGCGCAACTCTTCTACCAGTTCTTCGGTAAAACCTTCGATTTCCAAAAGCTCCTTGGCCGGCACGTAAGCCAATTCCTCTAACGAGGAAAAACCTTCTTCTACTAAAGTGGTTGCCAAGTCTTCGTCGATATCCAGCTGGTCCATAAAAGTTTTTTTGATCGATTCAGCCTCTGAGCGGTGTTTAGCTTCCATCTCCGAGGCTGACGTCACGTTCAGCTCCCAGCCGGTCAACTGGCTTGCCAAGCGCACGTTTTGCCCGCCGCGACCGATGGCTTGAGATAAATTCTCATCGGCGACCGCAATGTCCATCGAATGGGCATCCTCGTCCACGACAATAGAAACGATGTCGGCCGGCGCCATCGCGTTGATAACAAATTGGGCGTCGTTTTCATCCCACAGCACGATGTCGATACGTTCGCCATTGAGCTCATTGGAAACTGCCTGCACTCTGGAACCGCGCATGCCGATACAAGCCCCAATTGGGTCCAGCCGCGGATCACGGCTTCTGACCGCAATCTTTGCCCGCACTCCAGGCTCCCGCGCAGCCCCCTTGATTTCGATCAACCCTTCGCCGATTTCCGGCACCTCTAGCTTGAATAGCTCGATCAGCAGCCCCGGTGCAGTCCGGCTGACGATCAGCTGAGGTCCGCGGCCTTCCTCGCGCACCTCTTTCAAATAGCCGCGCACCCGATCGCCGACTCGGAAGGACTCATGGGGAATGGTCTCCTCGCGTGGGATGATGGCCTCTGCATTCTCGCCCAAGTCGAGATACACATTGCCGCGTTCGATGCGCTTGACTACCCCAGTCACCAACTGGCCAACTCGATCCTTGTAAGACTCTACCACCTTGCGCCGTTCTGCCTCACGCACCCTCTGCACGATAACCTGCTTGGCAGTTTGGGCTGCGATACGGCCAAACGCGATAGACTCAATCGGCTGTTCCAGGTATCTTCCCGGCTCGATATTGGGATCGATCTTGCGCGCCTCAGCCAAGCTGATTTCTTTGTCCCGGTCTTTCACCTGTTCCGCTTCGACCACTTTAAAACGGCGAAAAGTCTTGTAGTCGCCGGTCTGGCGGTCGATTTCGACGCGCACGTCAATGCGGCCGTCGTATTTTTTACTCGTGGCCATCGCCAAAGCTGCCTCCAACGCTTGGAAGATAGCTTCCTGATCGATATCCTTTTCGTGGGAGACCACGTCGACCACTCGTAGGATCTCTTTGTTCGTCATCGCTTTATCCTTTCAGAATCGCTTGGTAATCTGGAATTAACTTAGCTTTGTCGATGTTCGCAAACGGGACGGCAATCTCGCTATTATCTTCACCCCTTAAAATCACTCGATCGCCGTCGATCCCGGCGATCACGCCTTTAAAGCGGCGCTGCCCGCCTATAGGAAGTTTGAGCCTAAGCTGCACCCTATGGTGAATAAAACGCTGAAAGTGTTCCAAGGTAAACAAAGGGCGATCGAGTCCGGGCGAAGAAACCTCAAGCAGGTAAGCCCCTGCAATTGGATCCTCTACATCGAGCAGCGCGCTGACCTGACCACTGACCCGTTCACAGTCAGCGACTGTAATTCCGCCTTCGACATCGATGTAGATGCGCAGAACCCGTCTACGGCCATTGGAATCCCACTCGACTCCGACCAACTCATACCCCAAGCCGGTAACCACCTGGGTCAGCAATTGAGTCAATTCTTGAGCCTTGTGCATACATCAACAAGCAAATTTCCAGCCACAAAAAATGGGCCTTTGGCCCATTTGCCTTCTTGCCTCCCTGCGCAAAATAAAAAAACCCCAACTAGGGGCTGAAATTGGTTGCGGGGGCAGGATTTGAACCTGCGACCTTCGGGTTATGAGCCCGACGAGCTACCGGACTGCTCCACCCCGCGTCAGTTTTAACAAATTATACTGAAGATCTACTTGGCTTTGCAACGCCAATTTCAATCTTCAAAGCCCCTTTAAATTTTGCTAATTAGTCGGTTAAAGCGGCAAAAAGTTCAAAATCAATGCGGTCATGATGCCAGCGAGCACATCGTCCAGCATCACCCCCAGACCGCCGCCTGCTTTACGCTCAATCCAACCGATCGGTCCAGGTTTCCATATATCGAACCAGCGAAATAACACAAAACCGGCGAGCACATATTGCCAAGTCAAAGGTGTTCCAACCATAGCGATCCAATAGCCGACCACCTCGTCCCAAACGATGGCGGGATGATCGTCCCGACCCAAGTCATCGCTGACCCGGCTACAGACATAGACCCCAACCACCAGCCCCAAAAGGATGGCAGCTAAAAACAACCCTGGATGGACGGATTTAAGCCCCCAATACAATGCAACCGCCACTAAGGTGCCTACCGTGCCAGGTAAAAGCGGTGCAAGCCCTGCCCCAAATCCCAGCGCCAGCATATAATCGAGGCGGGACCATCTGAAAGTCAACCTAGCAGGTCGCATCAGAAATGGCGATAGCCTTGCGGCGGCAAATCGATCGCTTCTTTCCCTCGCCGCAGGCGCAATCCCGGTTGATATTCTATCGTGCCGATACGATGCCATGTCAGATCAAACTGTTGTAAGCATTGTTCTAACTCTAACGCTCGCTGAGGCGAAACAGTAAAACACAGTTCGTAGTCATCTCCGGCGCACAGCGGCAAATGCCAGTCGCCGGTCTCATCGATATACCGCTTTACTGCCGCTGACAACGGCAACGCCTCCCAGTCGAGGGTCGCCCCCACCTGACTGGCGGCAAGTATGTGGCCTAAGTCTTGCGTCAGGCCATCGGAGATATCGATGCAGGTGCGTACCCGCCCTCTAAGCATCAAGCCTAACTCTACCCGCGGCATGGGCCGCAAGAACCGCGCAACTGCCTCCTCATCCCGCCAGGCCACTTCCTGCTTGAGCATCTTCAAGCCCAGTCCAGCCTCTCCCAATCGTCCGCTGACACAGACCCAGTCTCCGACTTGGGCTGCCGATCGCGTCAACGCTTCAGCTTCTGACACCCAGCCCAAGGCCTGTACGGCAATCGTCAAAGGCCCCCGGGTAGTGTCCCCGCCGACTAGATCTACCCGGTAACGCTCAGCCAGGGCAAAGAACCCATGGGCGAAGCCGGCAAGCCAAGCAGGATCGGCTTCAGGCAGAGTCAAGGCAAGCAGTGCCCACGCCGGCTCGGCCCCCATCGCCGCCAAATCGCTCAAAGCCACCGCCAGGACGCGGTGGCCAAGGCTAACCGGATCTGTCTCAGGGAGGAAATGTACCCCGCTGACTAGGGTGTCGACAGTAGCGACCAATAGCTGATCTTGACGCGGGGCCAATAGAGCACCATCATCGCCCACGCCTAAGCAGGTCTCAGCTCGGCCAGGCAAACGAGTAAAAAACCGTCGGATGAGATCGAATTCGTCCAACCGATCAAGCCGAGTTTGGTTGTTGGGAGGCGCCAATCTCGTGGGCCCGGACCCGATGGGCCAGCTTGTCCAGCACGCCGTTGACATACTTGTAGCTCTTATGAGTGGCGCCGAAGTCTTTCGCCAAGTTGATCGCCTCATTCAACACTGCCCGGTAGGGGATTTCCTTGCGGTAAAGCAACTCGTAAGCGCCTAACCTCAAAATCGCTCGCTCAATGGGGTCGATTTCCTCCACAGCCCGATCGGTAAATTGGCCTAAGGCTTCATCGATGTCTGCCCGATGCTCGACGACACCATATAAAAGTTCAGCAAAGTAATCTAGCCGGGCGTCACTGGCCTGATGTTCCTGCACAAACTGGCGTTCGATTTCAGCTGGGGAAAAACCCGTCACCTGCCACTGATACAAAGCTTGCAAGGCACAGCGACGCGCCCCAGTACGGGTAGCATTCTTTCTTTTCATACGCTTTCTATACGACGCAGCAAGGCCACCATCTCGATCGCCGTCACTGCCGCCTCAAACCCCTTGTTGCCAGCTTTGGTGCCGGCGCGCTCGATGGCCTGTTCGATGGTGTCACAAGTCAGCACCCCCAGCGTCACTGGGAGGCGATACTGGAACATCGCCACCGTGATCCCTTTGACGCACTCGCCAGCCACATAGTCGAAATGCGCCGTCGCGCCTCGGATCACTGCCGCCAAGGCGATGATGGCATCCACGCCACCGCGTTGGGCCACTGCCTGGACCGCCAGCGGCAATTCGAACGCTCCCGGCACCTTGACTACCTGAATCGCTTCCGGGCTAGCACCGTGGCGCAGCAGCGCGTCGATCGCCCCTTGCTGAAGCTGGTCGACGATGAAACTATTGAAGCGCGACGCTACCAGGCAAAACCGCATGCCTGCAGCGTTCAAATCCCCTTCTAGGGTTTGGATTGCGTGCATACGTCCTCAAATTTCCACATATTCCACAACTTCCAGGCCAAAGCCCGCCAGGCCTTTGAATTTCCTCGGCGCCCCCAGCACGCGCAGTTTATGCACGCCCAGATCGGCCAAGATCTGGGCACCGGTACCGGTGGTGCGCCAATCCTCCACCAGGTGATCCTCACCCGGCAGCTCCACCTCGTGATCCTGCATCTGATAACGATGGATCTTTTCCACCAGCGATTTGGTATCCTCCTCGTTGCGGATCACCACCACGATCCCCCGCCCCTCTTTCGCCACCTGCCGCATGGCACAGCGCAGCGGCATCCCTGGCTCGCGTTTGGAGGCAAGCAAGTCGCTCAAGAGATTTCTGGCATGGACGCGCACTAACACTGGTTCATCCCCAGCGACCTCCCCCATCACCAAAGCCAGGTGAAGCTTATTATCGACTTTGTCCTGAAACGCGATCAAGCGAAATTCCCCATATTCTGTCGGAAACCGGCATTCGCTCACACGCTCGACGGTCTTTTCATGCTCTAGCCGGTAGCGGATCAGATCTGCAATGGTGCCGATCTTCAGTCCATGTTCCTGAGCAAACCGCTCAAGCTCAGGCCTTCTGGCCATGGTGCCATCCTCGTTGAGGATCTCGACGATCACCGCCGCCGGTTCCAAACCTGCCAACCGCGCCAGATCACAGCCAGCCTCGGTGTGCCCAGCTCGGCTTAGGACGCCGCCAGGATGAGCCATGAGCGGAAAGATATGGCCAGGTTGGACCAGATCTTCCGGGCGCGCGTCGGGCGCCACCGCGACCTGGATCGTACGCGCCCGGTCAGCTGCAGAAATCCCGGTCGTGATCCCGGAGGCGGCGTCGATGGAAACGGTAAAATTGGTCCGATGGGGAGTTTGATTTTCGCTTACCATCAGCGGCAGCCGCAACCTTTGGCAGCGCTCTCGAGTCAAGGTTAAGCAGATCAGACCGCGGGCACAACGGGCCATGAAATTGATATCCTCCGGGCGAGTAAAGCTGGCAGCCAATACCAAATCGCCCTCGTTTTCTCTCGATTCGTCGTCCATGATGACGACCATACGCCCTTGGCGCAGATCTTCGATGATTTCTTCGATCGTGTTCATCTACATTTAGGTTGCAACCATTCCAAGCTTACCCCACTTCGGCCGCCCGCTCTCCCAAGAGCAGGCGTTCTAGATAGCGGGCGATCAGATCGACTTCTAAATTGACCTGATCGCCCACCGAGGTCGTCCCCAAGGTGGTCTCAGCTAAGGTATAGGGAATGATGTTGACCTCAAACGCAGCGCCTTCGACTCGGTTCACGGTCAGGCTAACCCCATCTACACAGATGGATCCCTTGGCAGCGATGTAACGCGCCAGTTCCTTAGGCGCCTCGATCCGAAACCGCACCGAACGGCCGTCGCTCCAACGGGCAGCGACACTACCAATACCGTCCACGTGCCCGGAGACGAGGTGGCCACCGAACCGGCTGCTGGGCGTCATCGCTAACTCTAGATTGACCGATGCCCCTACGCGCGCTGTGCCCAACGTCGTGCAGCTCAACGTCTCGCGCGAGACATCAGCCACAAAACCAGTTTCGGTCAGCGCCACCGCCGTCAGACAGACCCCGCTTACGGCGATGCTATCTCCTAGCCGCACCTGCTCCTGCAGCTTGCCGCAGGCAATCGCCAGGCGGACATCGCCGTCTTTGGGTAAGATGGCTTCAATCTTGCCGATCGCCTGCACAATACCGGTAAACATTTATTCTCTCCTACTAAAACGTATCCGCAGGTCCGGACCAATCCGACGGATCTCTTTAAACTCAAGCTCAACGCGGTCGGCCAATGTCTGGACAGAAGGCAAATGAAACAAGCCAAGCCCCTGATCGCCGAGCAAGGAAGGGGCAAGATACACCACCCACTCATCGACTAACCCCTGCTCCGCCAAGGCTCCGTTGAGCCTAGGACCTGCCTCCACCAGAACTTCGTTGACCTCGCGCCGACCTAGCTCGTCAAGCAGGACCGCCAAATCCACCTTCCCAGAAACCTCTGCAGCCAGCTCTAGGACCTCCGCGCCAGCGTGCTCTAGCGCTGCACGCCGCCTATCGTCTTTGGTTACCGTAGCGACGATCGTTCGCCCTGGCAAACTCAGCATCCTAGCCGTAGGCGGCATCCTCAGCCTGGAGTCCACCACCACCCTAAGTGGCTGGAGCAGCGCCTCGCCTGAATCTAGGCGCGCAGTCAGGGACGGATCGTCCGCCAGGACAGTACCGATCCCGGTCAGGATCGCCGAACTTGCCGCCCGCAACGCGTGAACATCGCGCCGCGCAGCACTGGAGGTGATCCAACGGCTATCCCCAGAAGCGGCAGCGCTACGGCCGTCTAGGCTCGCTGCAAGCTTAGCAGTGACCCAGGGACGGCCAAACTGCATGCGCCGGCAAAATCCCCGGTTAAGCGCCCGCGCTTGTTCCTCTAATACCCCACAGACAGTCTCGATCCCAGCCTTTCGAAGCTGCGCCAACCCTTGGCCTGCCACCCTAGGGTTAGGATCGATCATAGCCACCACCACCCGCCGCACGCCAGCTCGGATCAGCGCTAGGCTGCACGGCGGCGTCCGTCCGTGATGGCAGCAAGGCTCCAAAGTGATATAACAATCTGCTCCTTGGGCCTTATCCCCCGCCATCTCAAGCGCTACGATCTCGGCGTGCGGGCCACCGGCGAAGCGGTGCCAACCCTCCCCGACGATGCGCCCCGCGCGCACCAGCACGCAGCCGACACGCGGATTGGGGTCGGTGGTATACAGACCGCGCTTGGCCAACGCCAACGCCCTGGCCATATAAACTAAATCCAAAGCGCCAAAGCTCATCTTATGATCGGATCAGCTGCCTTGTTCCAGCCCCTCGATGACTTTGCGAAACTCGCTGACATCCTCGAAACTGCGGTACACCGAGGCAAAGCGCACGTAGGCAATGCGATCTAGCCCTTTGAGCTCTTCCATCACCATTTCGCCGATCTGGCGCGAAGGCACCTCGCGCTCTCCACTGCACATCAATGCTTGCTTCAGGCGCTGGATGCTGGCCTCGATCCGCTCGCTCGCGACCGGTCGCTTCTCAAGCGCACGCAACAACCCAGCGCGCAGTTTGTCCTCAGCAAACGGTTCCCGCCGGCCATCGCGCTTGACTACCCAGGGCAGATTCAGCTCAACGGTTTCATAAGTGGTAAACCGCTCCCTACACTTGCCGCACTCGCGCCGCCGCCGCACTTTGCCATCAGGAGTCAGCCGGCTGTCGATCACGCGGGTATCGGGTGTGTTACAAAAAGGACAATGCATTAAAGTCTTCAGAAATCCATTCAGGTTCCAAGCTTAACTGCCATAGACCGGAAAACGCCGACACAGTTGCACGACCTGATCTTTAACCTGTTCGATCATCTGCTCGTTATCGGGCTCGTTCAAGATCTCGCCGATCCAGTTGGCTACCTCCTGACACTCCTTGATCCCGAACCCGCGGGTGGTGACTGCCGGTGTGCCGATACGGATACCGCTGGTCACAAGCGGCGGCTGCGGATCGTTGGGTACGGCGTTCTTGTTAACCGTGATATGCGCTCGACCTAAAGCTTCCTCCGCTTGCTTACCGGTCAGCCCTTTGGGCGTGAGATCTAGCAGGAACAGATGATTGTCGGTTCCGCCGGAGACGATTCGGTATCCCTGTGCCATCAGGGTAGAAGCCATGGCGCGGGCGTTCTCTACCACTTGTCTCTGGTAGTCGCGAAACTCAGGTTCCATGGCTTCCTTAAAGGCCACCGCCTTAGCAACGATCACATGCATCAAGGGACCGCCCTGAATCCCCGGAAACACCACCGCGTCCAGTTTTTTTTCCAGCTCGGGATTGGCTTTCGCCAGGATCAACCCGCCGCGTGGACCGCGCAGCGTTTTGTGCGTGGTGGAGGTGACCACATCGGCGATCGGCACCGGGTTTGGATATAGACCCGCTGCCACCAAGCCCGCCACGTGCGCCATATCCACCATGAAGTACGCGCCCACCGCATCTGCGATCGCCCGAAACCGGCGCCAATCCACCACCCGCGAATAGGCAGAAAACCCCGCCACAATCAGCTTTGGCCGATGCTCCCGGGCAAGGGACTCAACTTGATCGTAATCGATCTCGCCGCTGTCTAGCCGTACTCCGTACTGCACTGCGCTAAACAGCCTACCGGAAAAATTGACCCTAGCGCCGTGGGTCAGATGACCGCCATGGGCCAGGCTCATCCCCAGGATGGTCTCGCCCGGCTTAAGCAACGCCAGGTAAACTGCCTGATTGGCCTGCGAGCCAGAATGCGGTTGGACATTGGCGTAATCGGCCCCAAACAACGCTTTGGCGCGTTCGATGGCGAGCTGTTCGACGACGTCTACGTATTCGCAACCGCCGTAATAACGCTTACCCGGATACCCTTCCGCATACTTATTGGTCAGTACCGTCCCTTGCGCTTGTAAGACCCTGGGACTGGCGTAATTTTCCGAGGCGATCAGCTCGATATGATCTTCCTGGCGCTTGAGCTCGCCTTGGATCGCCCCCCACAAATCGTCGTCGAAGCCGGCAATTTCCATCCCCTTGCTGAACATCATTCCTCCACCTTAGGTGATAATTTATATATTTTAAGCCTTGGCTGCCGCAGCAGCCAGCAAAATCCAGTACAATGCCGCTTGAAAGTTGAACTAGACAGATTGCATTTTATGGCCCAATACATCTATACCATGCATCGGGTGAGCAAGATTGTGCCACCCAACCGAACCATCCTCAAAGACATCTCCCTATCCTTCTTCCCAGGTGCCAAGATCGGTGTTTTAGGTCTGAACGGCTCGGGCAAATCCACCCTGCTCAGGATCATGGCTGGAGTAGACCAAGACTACGGAGAAGCCCGCCCCATGCCTGGCATCCGCATCGGTTATTTGCCCCAAGAACCGGTGCTCGATCCCAATAAGACTGTGCGCGAGGTCGTCGAGGAAGGCGTCGCCGAAACGGTGGCTCTGCTACGCCGCTTTGAGGAAGTCAGCGCCGCGTTCGCTGACCCCGACGTTGACTTTGAACAGTTACTCGCCGAGCAGGCTGAACTCCAGGCTAAGATCGACGCCCAAGACGGCTGGAATCTGGGGCGGAAATTAGAGATCGCCGCCGATGCGTTGCGCTTGCCGGATTGGGACGCTAAGACCGCCCACCTCTCTGGCGGGGAAAAGCGGCGGGTGGCGCTGTGCCGGCTGCTCCTCTCCAAGCCTGACATGCTGCTTTTGGATGAGCCTACCAACCACCTCGATGCCGAGTCGGTGGCTTGGCTGGAGCGTTATCTTCAAGAATACCCAGGCACTGTGATCGCAGTGACCCATGACCGCTATTTTCTCGACAACGTCGCAGGTTGGATCTTGGAACTAGACCGCGGCCATGGCATTCCCTGGCAAGGGAATTACTCCTCCTGGCTCGAGCAAAAAGAGAATCGTCTGGCAATCGAAGCCAAGCAGGAAACCGCTCGGATCAAAGCGATGCAGGCAGAACTTGAATGGATACGCAGCAACCCCAAAGGTCGCCATGCCAAATCCAAGGCGCGCCTGGCCCGATTTGAGGAACTCGCCTCGCAAGAGTTTCAACAGCGCTCTGAGACTCGCGAGATCTACATTCCGCCAGGACCGCGCTTGGGGGACCTAGTGGTAGAAGTGCGCCACCTCCGAAAAGGCTACGGCGACAAACTGCTCATCGATGATTTGAGCTTTGACCTACCGCCTGGCGGCATCGTCGGCGTGATCGGCCCCAACGGAGCTGGCAAGACCACCTTGTTCCGCTTAATCGTCGGCCAGGAAACGCCCGATAGTGGCACGATCCGCATCGGCGAGACGGTGAAACTAGCCTATGTAGACCAAAACCGCGAGACGCTAGATCCCAATAAAACCGTGTGGGAGGAAATCTCCGATGGGTTGGATATGATCGAGGTGGGAGGCTATCGGACGCCGTCGCGCGCTTACGTAGGACGGTTCAATTTCCGCGGGCCAGACCAGCAAAAAAAGATCAAGGATCTCTCCGGCGGGGAGCGCAACCGGGTCCATCTGGCCAAACTGCTAAAAAGCGGCGGCAATCTCCTTCTTTTAGATGAGCCGACCAACGACCTAGACGTAGAGACCTTAAGAGCGCTAGAAGAGGCGCTGCTGGCGTTTCCAGGCTGCGCTGTGGTTATCTCCCACGACCGCTGGTTTTTGGACCGGATCGCCACCCATATTCTGGCTTTCGAGGGCGATAGCCGAGTCGTCTGGTTCGAGGGCAACTACGCCGACTACGAAGCCGACCGCAAGCGCCGCCTAGGAGAAGAAGCCAGCCGCCCACACCGGATCAAATACAAACGCCTTTCTCACTAAGATGACTGGAGTGACTGCGACCGAGGTTCTAGCGCAACTGCCTAAAGCCCTGCACCAAGGCCGGGCGAGAGCTTCGGCCTTTAAAGGCCGAAGCTACTACCACTACACCGATGACTTCCACCACATCCCGCGCGGCACTGCGGTGTTCGGCGAGACGGTGGTGTTCGGCTATCCTCACATCGGCCGCGTATTGGCCCTGGAGGCCGGGCTTAAGGCACACTTTAAAGCGCCTTTTTGGGCCGAGGAGAAGATCAACGGTTACAACGTCCGCATCGCCCAAATCGGCGATCAGATCCTGGCCTTGACCCGCGGCGGCTTCGTCTGCCCGTTCACCACCGACCGCCTGCCGGACCTGATGCCGATAGGGATTTTCCAGGAACACCCTACCCTAGTGGTATGCGCTGAAGTAGCCGGCCCCGACAACCCCTATTTGGAGAGCAGCCCGCCTTTTATCCGCGAAGATGTCAAGCTATTTGTCTTCGACCTGATGATCCAGGGACAGATGGGCTTTCTGCCCTATCGGGAGAAACAGGCGAAGATCGAACGATTCAACCTGCCTGCCGTCCCCTTGCACGGGTATTTTCAAACCGACCAGATCGATGCCCTGCGCGCGCTGATCTTAAAGCTCCATGAGGAATGGCGCGAAGGGCTGGTGTTTAAAGAAGACTCCAGCCGCGATCACCGCGCTAAATACGTCACCGGCACAAGCTGCCTAGACGACCTGCGGGCAAGCAGCGACACCCTTTTGGACCTGCCGCCGGAGTACTTTATCAACCGCCTATTGCGCTTGGGGCTATTTGTCGAAGAGCACGCCTTGCCTGTCACCGATACGCTGAAACACCAGCTTGGGGCTGCCTTCCTCGACAGCCTGCTCGCTGCTTTGTCCTGCTACCGCGCGACCCACCATGTTAGCAAACGCTTCCGCTGCCGCTTTCGGGAAGCGGGGAATGCCGAACTGCTATTTAATCAGCTAAAACACGCCAGCCGTCATATCCAAATCATCCGCCATGCTCTGCGGCAGGAAGACGGCTACTGGCTACTGGAATTCGAGCGCGTCTACCCAGCCTTGACCGGCATGCTCGGGGATCTCTTGGCAGGGAAAATAATATACGACTGACCTGGAAGGACCCTGTTACTTTTCAATCTCAAGATGCCCAAAACAATCGTAAGCTTAATCTTAAGCTTGGCGAGCGTATTTGGCTGGGCGCAGGAGACGGTGCGTTGGCTGCCGTGGCCTAAAGCGTCTGCGCCGCTTGTGCGCCAGGCGCCTGCGCGCGCGGTAGCAGCAGAGGAAATAGAGTTGCACCGGCTATCTCCGGCAGGCTAACCGCGCTTTGGGGGCGCGCGGGCGAGATCGTCGCCGGCGGCCAGTTGCTCGCCCAGCTCGAAGAGACGCCCCTGCGCGCCGCCTACGAGCAAGCAAGCGCTCAAGTGGCAGCCGCACAAGCGCATCTTAGCCAAGCCGAACGCCACCTCGCCCAGGCGCAAGCGCTTCGCCCCAAGCAACTGATCAGCGCTGAAGCCCTCACCCAAGCGCAAGAGGCACTGACCTTGGCCCGCCAAGAGCTGGCTGCCCGCCAGGCTGCGCTTGCCGACGCCAAGTGGCGCCTGGAACAATGCCAAGTGCGCGCGCCTTGGCCTGGAAGGGTCAGCGCACGCTTGGCTTCAGTTGGGCAATGGATTGCAGCTGGCCAACCCCTCCTTCGGCTAACTTCAGCTGAATTTGAACTCCACGCGCAGATTTCAGCTGCCGAACTTGAGACCGTACCCACCAGTCAAGTGCGCTTTACCGCAGCCAGCGGCGAGAGCTGCCAGTTGACCTGGCTCGGCACTAGCCCCCGCCGCCTGGAAACCACGCAACAGGCATTGGTGCGTTTTCGCTGCGTCGATCCGCCCGCGACTTTGACGGCCAGCGCGGTGGGCACCGTCGTCTGGAAAAGCCGCTTGCGCGTGGCTCCGCCTGCAGCAGTGACCACCTGGCGCGGCCAAGTAGGAGTTTGGATCAAGGATGCAGCCCGCGCTAAACCGCGCTTTTTGGCGCTGAAACACGCGCTGCCCGGTCGCGCGGTAGCGCTGGAATTGCCGGCGCAAGCCTGGCTAGCAGTGGCAGAACATGGAGCGCTAGGATGGGCGCCTTAAGCGGAGGATGGCAGCGGCTGATCAGCAATGCGCCGCTGGCCAACTTGATGTTGGCGCTGGTGCTTGCCCTCGGCATTTGGGCGTATCTGGACCTGCCGCGGGCACGCGATCCTGAGATCAACTTCAACTGGGTCACGATTTGGACGCCGTATCCTGGCGCCAGCGCGGAAGAAGTTGCGCGCGAGGTCACCGAACCGTTGGAAGACGCGCTGCGCAACGTCTCCGATATCCGCTATGTGGTGTCGTCTTCGCGGGAAGGATTGTCGTCTATCCTGGTCCGCTTCGAGCGGCTCGACGAGCAAGCCTTCGACAAACGCCTCAACGACCTGCGCCGCGAGGTGCTCAACCAAGCCAACGACTTGCCGGCCGGGATCAAAACCCCGCGCATCTGGGAGATCACCAGCTCCAACGGTTTTCCTACCGCCATGCTGGCGGACCGGTCGGCGGAGAGACCCTGCGCGCGGCAGGCGAGCAGCTCAAACGCCGCTTAGAACTCTTGCCCGGTGTCGACCGCGTGTTGGTGTTTGGCGCCCAAGACCCAGAGCTCCAGGTGCGTTTTGACCCTTGGTTGCTGGCCGCGCGCGGCATCGCTCCGGTGACCTTGGCCGAACGCCTGCGCGCTTGGTTCCAAAACCTGGCTGCCGGACGCGTGCTCGCCGGAGGCGAGGAGTGGCTGGTTGAAGTCAGCGGCAGAACCGCAGATCCCGAATCGCTGGCGCACGTCCCGCTCGTCTTCGGGCCGGACATGGCGCCCATTGAGCTTGCCGCACTCGGCGAAGTCGCCTTAGGTGCCGAGCGCGCCCGCCAGCTGGTGCGTTTCCGGGGGGAACCGGCCCTGCTTTTGTCTGTGACCAAGACGCCGCACGCCAATACCCTAGAGTTAGTGAAACAGTTACAGGAGTTTCCCAGACCAACCGCGCTGCGCTTTATGCCCTGGGGCTTGAATTGGCTTTGGTCGATGATCAGACGCGCGAGACGCGCCAGGCGATTGCGCTGATGGAGAGCAATGCCCTGATCGGGGTCGGCCTGGTGCTGGCCACCGTGGCGTTGTTTTTGGGGTGGAAGCTGGCGACTTGGGTGGCGTCAGGAATGATATTTGCGCTCGCCGGGACGATCGCTTTGCTTTGGGCGGCCGATCAAACGCTGAACTTAAGCGTCCTGCTTGGCATTGTCATCGCCTTAGGGATGCTCGTCGATGATGCGGTGGTGATCGTCGAGGCCATTTATGCCAAGCTCGTGCGCGGGCTGGCGCCTGCTCAGGCAGTCACTTCCGGGATGCGCGAGGTGGCAGGACCGGTGATGAGCGCTGTGCTCACCACGGTGGCCGCCTTTTTGCCGCTGACTTTGCTGCCGGGAGTGCTGGGCGATTTTTTGCGCATCGTGCCGCAGGTCGTCTCGCTCGCTTTGACTGCCAGCCTCATCGAGGCTTATTGGCTGTTGCCGGCGCATATCTTGGGGATGCGCCAGGTGCTCTCGCCGTCGCCGATCAAGCGCTGGCGCGAGCGTTGGCAAAGACGGCTTAGAAACGCCTATGGCCGCAAGCTGATCTCGGCCCTGCGCCATCCGTGGTGGACGGCCTTAGGGCTTGGGCTGCTGGTGGCAGTCGCGGTAGGTCTACTCTTGACATCCTCCCCGGCCTGAATGCCGGAGATTCCTACGGCGACGAGGTGCGGCATCGAGCCACCCCTGAATCGCTTCGGTGGGTTCCTGCTTCCGACCGCCAACGCGGTTTGATCCACAGGCCATCCGGGCTGACACCCCCCTCTAATGGCATCCCGGCAGAAGCGTCTGCCGTGTCCTGCCCTTCGTCTCGCAACAGTTGCATCCCGCGAGAAAGGATGTTGATCGCGCCGACGACATCGGCGTTTTCCTCGAACCCGCATTCAACACACTGGAACCGTGCCTGCGCCTGGCGGTTGGCCGCCGACACATGCCAGCAGCGCGGGCAGGTGCGGCTGGTGTTCTGCGGCGGCACGACGATAAGACGCCCACCGCTCCACGCCAGCTTGTAGTCGAGTTGGCGACGGAACTTGAACCAGCCTTGGTCGAGGATGGATTTGTTTAGGCCGGATTTGGCCCGAACATTCTTGCCCGGCTTCTCGACACTGCCTGCCGCCGACTTGGACATATTCCGAACCTGCAAGTCCTCGATACACACTATCGCGTGGTTTTGGCTGATCGCGGTCGAGATCTTGTGCAGGAAGTCGCGGCGGGCATTGCCGATGCGGGAATGGATACGCTGGACTCGGGCCTTGGCCTTCTTCCAGTGGTTGCTAAACTTCGTCTTGCGGCTCATCGCCTGCTGCGCGCGGCGCAAAGCTGTTTCGTGCCGTTTGAAGCTGCTCAGCGGCGCGTAGAACGTGCCGTCCGAGAGCGTAGCAAAACGGGTCAGCCCCATGTCGATGCCGACCACACCGCCCCGTGGGATTGGCTGCTCAACCTCGCGTTCAGTCTGAATCGACACAAACCACTTGCCGCACGACTGGCTCACGGTGACGTTCTTTATCGTGCCGAGCACAGCCCGGCTCTTGCGATAGCGCAGCCAGCCGAGCTTGGGCAGAAACAGACGACTGTTGGCCTGGTCGAGCTTGATCTGCTTGGGATCTGGATACCGGAAGTTGTCGTGCCGCCCTTTCTTTTTGAAGCGAGGGAAGCCGGCTCGCTTGGCGAAGAAGTTGGTGTAGGCCCGCTCCAGGTCTTTGAGCGCCTGTTGTAGGGGATGCACCGGCGCATCGGCCAGCCATGCCGTGTCCGGGCTGTTGCGCCACTCGGTGAGCAGCTTGCACAGTCCGGCGTAGCCGAGCTTCTTCTCGCCTTGCTCGTAGCGTTCCTTCTGCAGCGCCAGCTCCTTATTGAACACGAACCGGCACGAGCCAGCGACACGGCGCATCTGGCGCTGCTGTTCGCCGGTCGGCATGAGTTCATATTTGAAGGCTTGGATCCGTTGCATGGATCGCATTATACTCTGGTCGCCGTCCTACTTCGCCAGTACCTCGAACAGCAAAAGACGCCGCACTGAAACCCAAGGACAGCTACGCCGCCCGCGCTATCCTTCCCCGCCCTCAAGGGCGGGGCTTGCCGCGCACCGGGTCAATTCTGCCATTGTGCTCATCGCTGCCGCCAACGAACGGCAACGGCAAGGGATGGGAGCGCTGCATGCGACGGTTTACGCCGCGCGCCGGCGCTTGATTCCGATTTTAATTACCTCCGGCACGACCATCGCCGGCTTAAGCTCGCTTGCCTTCGGCTGGACCGGCAAATCGTTGCTGTGGGGACCGGTGGCTTCAAGCATCGTCTGGGGGCTTGGCTTTTCCACTGCGTTGACGCTCTGGATCATCCCATTGCTTTATCTTGCCACCGCTAGACTTAAGTCTCTACGAGCTTCTCCATCACCTGCAGCAAATGCTCCGGATGAATGAGCATCACCCCGACCTTGTCGGCCCAGGTACGCAGACCTGCATCGGCCGAGAGTAAAACCCCATCGAGCTCATACGCGAGCAGCAACACATCCATATCCTCGCGGCTGTCGATGATCCCCTGCCTGAGCGCTTCGCGATAGCGGCCGCGCAGGCGGTTGATCACCTTGCCGACTTCTTCGGATTGGGCCCCGCTGCTGACCATCTTCGCGTGCTCCTCAGCGATCTTCAACCCCCGATCGATACGCAAGCGCACCTCTTCGATAAATTCGTACAGAATCCCTGCTGGGATCAAGATATTGAACCTGCGCGGTGAGCGGATCCGGACGATGGCTTCAAACTCCGGCGGTACCTCACCTTTCTTGATCAGGCATAGTTCTTCATAGACCGAACTGGGCATATAAAATCTCGCCCGGCTGCGGCGCGCCAGATTTAAAAACGCATCCATCGCCACTTGCGCTGACTCGCCGAATTGGCTGTAGACCTCGGGATTGGTGAAAATGCTGGTATCTAGCACATAATGATCCATAATCATCCACTTGTATTTGCTACCTCATGCCGCTATAAATCTATTGCCAGTTTGAACCATGCTCGATCGGGAGAATGTATGCCGACTTACGATTATCTGTGCCGAGCCAATCAAAGAATTGTAGAAGTACGCCACAAAATCGGGGAGACTGTCAAAACCTGGGGGGATGTTTGCCGCCTTGCTGGGATCGACCCTGGTGAGACGCCAGAGGCCAGCCCGGTGGAGAAACTGATCACCGGCGGCAACGTGATCTCAAGTTCCAGCCTGAAAAATCCCGAACCCTGCGGGGCTGAAACGTGCGAGATGGGAGCCTGCAGTAGCGGGCTTTGCGGTTTAGATCTAGACTAAAGAAACTGGAGCGGGTGATGGGAATCGAACCCACGTTCTCAGCTTGGGAAGCTGATGTTCTACCATTGAACTACACCCGCTAAGTGGATGGATATTATAACCGCTTGGCGGGCAAACACAAGCTTTGAGGAAATCTTAAATTTTATAAAAGATCGGTTCTATCGCTTGCGCTTTGCGCGGGCCTGTCAAAAGATTTACGCCACCTCCCCTCTGACCCCGCAGACCGATCAGCCGGTGGCGGCACTGACTCAACTCCAGCACAAGGACGTGCTGCTGTTTCTGATCGCGATCAAATCGTTTGCGCGCCAGGTGCCACTGCGTGAGGTATTCATCTTAAACGACGGCAGTCTCACGCGCCAGGACCAAGCCCTGCTCAAGCATCACCTGCCGCACGCGCGCTTGCTGCCGATTGCAGCTTTCAGCCACCCAAGCTGCCCCAAGGGTGGCACTTGGGAGAGGCTGCTTGCGATCGCGCAGTTCAGCCAAGGCTTTTACCTCATCCAGCTCGACAGCGATACCTTAACGCGCGCTCCCTTGCCGGAAGTGTGCCAGGCGATTGAGACAGGTACCGCTTTTGTCCTAGGCACCTACGATCGCCAAGAGATTGAACCGATGCATCAGGTCTCAGACAGAGTCCGCCGCAGGCACCCAAACGCCCGCTCTCACCACGTGCAACTGGCTGCCGAAGCGGCGTTTGCCGAGCTGGAAGCGGTCGATCAGCTCCAGTACGTGCGCGGATGCTCAGGTTTTGCCGGCTTTCCGCCAGGTACAGTGAAGCTAGAATTTATCCTCGAGTTCTCGCAGGCGATGGCACGTTTGCTCGGCCCTAAATGGCAGCAGTGGGGCAGCGAGCAAGTCATGTCTAACGTAGTTGTCGCCAATGCGCCTCGAGCTTGCGTGTTGCCGCACCCGGACTATAGCAACTGCGATAAGATGACTGAAACTACGCGCTTTGTGCACTTTATCGGCAGTTGCCGCTTCCAGGGCGGCCGGTATGCGCGAGAGGCAAGCCGCGTTATCGCTGAGCTTGAGGCAGGGCATGTTGCCTAAGCTCGCCCAAGCCCTCTACCGTCTGCAAGAGCGCCTGTTGAACCGGCCAACTTTCGCGTTTTTGGCCGAATTAGAGCGCACTCAATACCTTCCTCGAGCCGAGCTTCAAGCCCTCCAGCTGACGCGCCTGCGCGCTTTGCTTAAGGCTGCCTTAGCCCACAGCTCCTGGCACGCCAGGCGCATCCAGGAAGCCAGTCTCGACCCGGATACCCTTACGTTCGAGGATTTCCGTCGCCTGCCGCCGATGACTCGTGCCGATGCCCGCCAACACCGGGAAGAAATGGTTTGGCAGGGCGCTCCAGGAGGAGTCTTTCGGTATACCACCGGCGGTTCAACCGGCGAGCCTTTGATCTTTTACTTTGGGCGCAAGCGCCAGGCAGCCGATGCCGCCTGCAGGATGCGGGCCAGGCGTTGGTTTGGGGTTGAGCCTGGCGACCGCGAGGTGCTTCTGTGGGGAGCGCCGGTGGAGCTCAACGCTACCGACTGGCTCAAAACCCTGCGCGATCGGCTGTGCAATCAGGTACTGCTCGATGCGTTTGCAATGTCGGCAGCGCGCATGGAGGAATACTTGCAAATCATCCAGCGCTTTCGCCCGAAGGTGCTCTACGGCTATGCCAGCAGCCTCACGCTGCTGGCTGAACACGCAGAAAGCCGCCGCATTCGCCTCCACCTGCCGGAGCTGAAAGCGGTCTTTGCTACCGGCGAGCCGCTTTATCCCTACCAGCGCGAGCTCCTCAAACGGGTATTCGGCACCCCAGTCGCAGGCGAATATGGGGCGCGCGATGCGGGCCTGATCGCGCTGGAATCGCCGGCTGGACAATTTTTGGTCAACTCCGAATGGATCTTGGTCGAGCTTTTGGACCTGCAAGGTCGACCCGTGCCCGACGGAGAGGTGGGCGAGATAGTGATCACCAATCTCGCCTCCGAGGCCCAACCCTTTATCCGCTATCGCACCGGCGACCTGGCAGTTAAAAGCCAAACGCCTTGCCAGCAAGGGCGCGGGCTAGAAGTCCTAGACCAAATCCTAGGCCGCCAGACCGATTTTATCGTCCGCCAAGACGGCACGATCATGCACGCTTTAGCTTTGATCTACGTGCTGCGCGAGGTGCCAGGCATTCGCCAGTTCAAAATCATCCAAACCTCCCTCGACCAGCTGAGGGTACAGCTGGTGCCAGAGGCCGATTGGCAAGCGTCAAACGCCGCGGTAATCACTTCTGGCCTCAAGCAGCGCTTAGGGTACAATATCCAGGTCCAAATCGAGTACCTGCCTGAGATTCCTCCGGAAAAATCCGGCAAGTTTCGCTATGTGGTTAGCCAGGTTCATCCATGACGCCCCCTTCAGTCTCTGTCATCCTCCCCACCCACAACCGTCCCCAGCTGCTCGCCGAGGCGCTTTCCAGCATCGACCGGCAAACTTATCTGGGCCCAATCGAGATCATCGTCGCCGATGATGGCTCCTCCCCGCCTGTGACCGAATCTTCTCTGCTGCCTAGCAGGTTTCCTATTCGGATCGCCCGTCATCCAACTCCCCGGGGAGGGGCGGCGGCCAAAAACCTGGGGATTCAGGCGGCTTGCAGCGATTATCTGGCTTTCCTGGACGACGACGACCTGCTCTCCCCAGGCTATATCGAGGATGGGATCGCTGCGCTAACCCAGCACCCTGAGGTCAAAATCTTATTTCGCCACATCCAGTTGTTTGGGGAGCGCGCCGAGTGGAGGCAAACGAACCACGACCGCAACGTCTTGCTCATCCTAGCGCAAACTGGGCACATGCCGATTGGGCCAGAACTGATCCTGTTTACCGAGGGGCTGTTTGCCGCTTTGCTCAAGCGCATCCCGATGCCGTTCCAACGCCCCATCCTACGCCGAAAGGATTATTTAGCCATCGGCTGGTATCAGGAAGACTGCCTGCTGTGGGACTGCGAATGGGCACTGCGCGCTGACCTCTATGGGCCATGCGCGCTTCTTAACAGCTCGCCTTACCTGCAACGCGCCTCAGGCCAGGGCTATTCGTCTCAAACCAAGCGCCAAGAAGAACATCTTTTGGCTATGCTTGCCGCCAAAGAGAGGCTGATCGATCATCCCCTAGTTCAGCAGTACCCTATGGCAATCAAGCAATTGCAAAACTCGTTGGCAGATTCCTGGTTTGACGCCGGGTATTTTTATTGGCAACAGCAACGGTATCTGCCTGCCCTGCGCGCCCTCTGGAAGAGCCAGCATTACCGCTTAAAGCTCAGCCAGCTTAAATTGTTAGGGAAAGTGATCATGCATGCTATCCTTTAGTCATCCTATGCTCCAGATCGCTAAGAACCTCTACACCTACCGCGAACTGATCGCCACACTGGCGTGGAAAAACATCATCGTGCGCTACAAACAGGCCTATTTGGGCATTCTTTGGTCAGTGCTCAAACCGGTGATGTTGATGCTGATCTTTACCTTGGTACGCAGCTTCGTCGGCATCGACACCGGCAGCGTCCCCTATCCGGTCCTGACGTTTGCGGCGCTGATGCCGTGGGTCTTCTTTCAAGAATCGGCCTCAGAGGGAATCGGCAGCGTCACCGGCAATGCGGCTTTGATCCGCAAAATCTACTTTCCGCGCGAGGTCTTTCCTCTGACCGCGATGGTCACTAAAACTGTGGAGCTTGGCATCAACTTTTTGATCCTCACGGGACTGATGGCCTATTACCACATCCTGCCTACCCTTCATGCCTTGTGGGTACCGGCGATTATCTTATACACCATGATCGTGGCGCTGACGGTCAGCTTCTTTGGCGCGGCGACCAACGTTTACTACCGTGACGTGGCGGCTGCTTTGCCAGTAGTGCTATCGTTTTTGATGTATGCCTCGCCCATCATCTACCCTTTAGATCTGGTCAAACAAAAACTGCTCTTAGACCAAGCTGCCGGCGCCTGGTCGGAAAAGCTCTATACCCTGTACCTGTGTAATCCTTTGGCTGGGATCATCGACGCCTTTCAACGGGTGATGCTCAAGGGTCTGCCTCCAGACTGGAGCGCTTTACTCCCCGGCGCCATTGTCACCGCAGCGCTCTTACCGCTAAGCTATCTGTTTTTCAAACGCGCCGAGCGCTGGTTTGCGGACGTGATATGAAAACTTACCTTTTTGCTGCTGCCCTTGTGGTTTCTGGTGCAAGTCAAGCGCTTCCGCCTTGGCCAGAGGCGATTCGCGGCGATTGGAAACAAATGACCACCCCTGAACCCTTGCCGCCTTTTTGTCGGTTCAAACAGATGGGAGAAGCAGGGCGCAGACAACATGCAGCCATCCCAGGCCTGAATCACTTTTGCGATAGCAAGGTCAAGCACCATATTTGCTGGAAATATTCAGGCAAAGACCAACAAGCGTGCCTGGCCTATTTAGCAAGAGGCATCCAAGACGTCATCCGCGGCGCCCGGGAAAAATCGCCTAACCATCCGCTCGTGCCTTACCTGTATACCGAATACGCCAATTTTTTGGCCGAGGCTGGCGACTATCCGCAAGCCATCCAGGAATACCTTCAGGCAGTGCACAAAAATAAAAGATATCTACCTGCTTACGTCAGGCTGGCCAACGTCCTGATGAAAACCAAGCAATACGACGAAGCTGAAAAAACCCTGCGATACGCCCTTAAAATCCAAACCAACAAGCGCCACGAGGCGTATTTAAAAAAACAACTGGCCAAGCTGGCTGCCTTGCGCAAACAATCTGAACCTACCCCAACCCCCAACCCGACCGATGCAAATCCGTAAGCTACCAAGGCTGTGCCACAGGACACCAAGAGTGCTCAACCGGTAACCGCCACGCACAACGAGACTCGGCAGCACCATCAAGATGCTGCAACCAATTTTCGATTGCCATCGCCAGAAACTGTACGGCTATCGGATCCTGCTGCATGGCTAGCCACGACCAGAACTTCAAAAACCTGATTCTCGATTACCCGCACCAAGCTTTAGCTTTTTTGCCGAAGAAGAAGCGTTCGCTTTAGATACCTCGGTCAAAATCGTTCCAATCCGTCAAGAACAGCTCAAAGAGCGGCTAGGGCAACGATTTCGGGAACTGGACGTGCCACTTTTGGTGGAATGGCCTGACGGGCAACGCGCGGCGATCTTGTTCGTGCTGGAGGAAGAGACCGATCCACGCCGCTTCAACATCCATCGCTTAGCTCATTACAACATCCATCGCTTAGCTCATTACTGCCTGGATTTGGCCGAGCTGTTCAGCACCGAGCGGGTGGTGCCGGTGGTGATCTTTCTCCACGCGGGAAGTTTTCGGCGGGAACTGCACCTAGGCGGCGACCGAAGCACCTATTTAAGCTTCCATTATCTCGCCTGCGTGCTAGGTGACCTGCCGCTGGAGCGCTATCTGACCTCAACTAATCTGGTAGCGCGCCTGAACTTGCCTAACATGCGTTATCATTCTCAAGAGGACAAGCTGCGCGCTTATGCGTATACTATCCGCGGCCTGTTGGAACTGGAACCGGATCCAGATAGGCAGCTCAAATATCTCGATTTTATCGACATTTACGCCGGCCTGAACGAAGACGAACGGGCCGCCTATCAGCGTCAATATCCACAGGAGGCAGCTATCATGGAAACCTTCGCATCCCGTTTCGAAAAGCGCGGAATTCAAAAGGGCTTTGAAAAAGGGCTTCAACAAGGGCTTCAGCAGGGAATTCAGCACGGCAAACGTCAAGGAGAGGCCGAAGTATTGTTGCGCCTGCTTGAGCGCAAATTCGGCTCGCTCCCTCAAACTTTACGCCAGCGGATCGAAACCGCCGACGCCGACACTCTGTTGTCTTGGGCTGAGCGCGTGCTGACCGCTACTACTATCCAGGAGGTCTTTTCCTGAGGTTTGGCGCAAGCCATCCTCCAAAATCAAAAGCGATTTAGCGCCACTTTGCGGCAAACCCTGCTAAACTCAGACCAACAACTTGCGCAAACCCCATGCTCATCATCGAAGTCGACCACCTTACCAAAGAATACCAGCTCGGTACCCTAACGAGCTTTAAGGAAAACCTGACCAACCTAGGCTGCCGCTTGGTCGGCAAGCCCCCCATTCGACGCGAGCGGTTTAAAGCCCTAGACGATGTCAGCTTCAGCGTCGAGGAGGGGGAAGTGGTGGGCATCATCGGCCACAACGGCGCCGGCAAATCCACGCTGCTTAAGATTTTGGCCAAGGTGACCACCCCCACCCGCGGGTGGGTGACGGTCCGCGGCAGCGTCGCGCCCCTGATCGAAGTCGGCGCCGGTATCAATCCAGAACTGACTGGGCGCGAGAACATTTACTTAAACGCCTCGATCTTAGGCATTCCCAAAAGAGTTATCCGGCAAAAGATCGATGAAATCATCGCATTTTCTGAACTGGAGCAATTCATCGACACCCCGGTCAAGCGCTACAGTTCGGGAATGCAGGTGAAACTTGGGTTTGCCATTGCCACCAGCTTAGATGCCGAGATTTTGATCATCGATGAGGTGCTGGCGGTGGGGGATTTGGCGTTCCAGAGAAAATGCTTTGAGCGGATGGAGCACTTGATCAACAAGCTAGGAAGAACCGTATTGGTGGTCAGCCACAACCTAAGACAGGTTCAGAGATTATGTAAACGAGTAATTTTGTTAGATCACGGAAAAATTATTCAAGATGGAGATAGCATTTCCGTTTGTAATGCTTTTTATCAAATAAATGAGGAAAGAATACAAAACAGCCGCACTAGGGAAAATATACAATCAAGCGGTGAAGTAGAAATATTGGATATATCATTATTAACTCCGGAAGGAGAAGTTGTAAAATCTGTTTATTTTCAAAATGATATAATTATAAAAATTAAGCTCAAAGCAAATTCAATGCTCAAAAATCCAATAGTTAGCATAGGAATCCATACCACAGATTTTTTATACTTAGCAACCCATGGTACTCAAGTTAATCAGGAACTATTACCAGGAATACATGAAATACAATGCAAAATCAATCGGTTTCCATTGCTTCCTAAAATATACTCATTGAGATTAAGTATAGATGCAGGGGAATACGGGTATAACCTATTTTATGGAGAAAGCCTTAAGCATTTTCAAGTTATTAACCCAAAAGCGAATAGAATTTATACAAACGAAGGGTTCGTAAAATTAGAATGCGAATGGAAAGTAACTAAATCCTCTAACACTCTAGAAGAAGCTAATGTGCTCCAAATTAGTTAAACAAATAGAATGGCAGCCTACCTTTATTGTAGGCTGCCCAAGAAGCGGCACTACATTATTATCTGCGATTCTAAACCGTCACCCAAAAATCTGTGTTCCACCGGAAACTCATTTCTACCGATACATGTATGAGCAGTTTCCTGGAGGCTTAAGTTGGGTTAAAACAAACTGGTCCATAAATGCATATCAATTCCTAGAGCCGTTAACCAGAGACTACTGGACTGATTATACACCTAATGAACTGATCGATGATCTACTCAGCCCGCCAAATAACGAGGGAGAGTTTTTTCTACACCTTATTTCAAAGTACCAAAAGAGAGCAAATAAACAGTTTTGGATTGAAAAAACCCCAGATCACTTGAGATTTATAGCTAAGATATTAGCTCAACATCCAAACGCTAGATTTATTTACATATATAGAGATGGCCGTGATGTAGCACTTTCTCTTTGTAAAACCGGCTGGCCATGGATAACCAATGACTTTTTAGATAATATGCTTTTATGGAATAAATACATAAAAGAAGAAACCTTTTTAACAAAGGCTTACAACTATCATAGAATTAAATATGAGGACCTCATTTCAAATCCAGATTTTATTATAAACAAATTATGCTCCTTCCTTGATGTTGAATATTATGAAGACATGCTGATTCCAAACGGCTCAGAAAAACACCTTGCAGAAAGACAAAGCCTCCATAAACAAAAAATTTTCAATAATATTGACCCAACGAATTGCGAAAAGTGGAAAACAGAAGTAAATTCAACTATTACGAGGTTAGCAACCACACTTTTCAAAAAGAGTTTATTGTCTTATGGGTACGATACAAACTTAAGACAAATTACTGATAAAAAGATTTTATCTTGTCATAGAAGCCTATTTTTTGATTATCATGAAAATAATTATTCCAATTTTGCTAATACTTCTATTGTAAATCAACTAGAAAAACTAGGATGGGTAATAGAAGCGTTTACCTGGCAAGATTTTCCTGATTCGATTTCTAAAAATTCAGTGATCGTCATACCAGATTATCAGATAAGCAATTCTCTAAAATCATTGGCCTGGCTTATCAAAAACATAGTTTTACTTAAAACTAGCCGGAATTGCCAAATTATATTGCTTCAAACAGGAAATTTTCAGGTTAGTAAATCCATTCTTTTATTGGCTGATAAAAAAATCCCATTTAAACTATCATGGCGCAAAGAGAAGATAAAAGGCCCAGAAACTGTTCTTGATTTATTAAGGAGTATCTAATGAACACATATCCCACGATAAGTGTAGTAATGCCTACATTTAATCGCGAACAATATTTGGAAGAGTCCATAAACTCCATCCTTAATCAGACATTTCAAGATTTTGAATTTATCATTGTAGATGATGCTTCTACTGATAACACGCAGAAAATCTTAAGCAAATACAAAAACCATCCCAAAATCCGAATTCTTAGAAACTCAACAAATCTAGGTCCCGCAGCCTCTCGAAATAAGGTCATCGATATAGCAAAGGGTTACTGGATTGCTTTTCAAGATGATGATGATGTATCCCATCCAAAGCGATTGGAATTGCAATTCAAATATCTTAATGCTCATCCTGAAATTAAACTTCTAGGTTCCCGCGCAGAATTTACTGACAATAATCTAAACACGTTTGCTTTTTGGGATGTTCCGAAAACTCACGAAGAAATTAAACATTTAATTAAGTGGGAGTCTCCATTTTGTCACCCATCAGTTGTCTTTCAAACAGATTCGATCCGCTTCATTGGCAAATACCGAGCCAAACTTAATTTAGTCGAAGACTATGATCTCTGGTTAAGATCAGTTGAAAAATTTAAAACACATAATCTGCCAGAATACTTAGTCAAGGTCCGCAGACATAAGCGTAGTGTCTCTGTCACTCACTTGGATGAACAAATTGCTTTACATGTGCTTGCCTATATTCTTTCAGAACAACGCAAGCTAACCGGAAAAGATCGTTATGACGAAATGCCAATGTCTGGATTTGTTACCTATTTAAGAAATACCTATCCACAATATACGTCTTTTTTTGATGAATTGCGAAAAAGGAAATATAAAGCGTTTCTGTATGAAGCTAGGAAAAGCCGAGATTGGGAAAAAGGTATTTATTTTTCCATGAAGCTAGCAAAATCATATCCATTAGATTCTGAATGGATTAAAGAAACAGCATTCTTTACTAAATCTTATACTCGTTCCTTTCTAAACAGACACCTATTATGGAGGATAAATAAATTCAGAAGTCAATGAAAATTTCAGTCATTTTATGCACCTACAACCGAGCACAACTGCTCGATGATACGATTGCAAGCTATTTCCTCATGGAGGGAGCATCAGAAGACGCTGAACTGATTATTGTCGACAATGCTTCCAAAGACGAAACTCGGCTGGTGGTTGAACGTTGGCAAGCTATCTATCCTAATGTTCACTACGAATTTGAACCCAAAGTTGGCCTTTCCCATGCAAGAAACCATGGTATTGGCCATGCCAATGGGGAAATCATCGCTTTTGTAGATGACGATGTTTATTTTTCTGCGACTTGGCTGACCGAGCTGAAAAAAAACTTTGATGACCCAGAGGTGGCCTGCATGGGTGGTAAATCCATCCCTCTGTTCGAGGGGGAAAAGCCGAGCTGGTTGACCGAGGCGATGCTTCCTATTTATGGTTCGATTTGCTCTGGGGATCAATCTAGACGGATGCAGTATCCAGAGCACCCGTTTGGACTTAACATGGCCTTCCGCAAACAAGTGTTTTGCAAGGTTGGCTTATTCAACCCGCAGTTGGGAAGAAAACAGGGAAATCTTCTCTCCAACGAAGAATCTGAATTATTTTGGCGCATCCACTGCGCAGGCATGAAAGTCATTTACAATCCGAACGCACTCGTCTATCATAGAATTCCTAAGGAACGCATGACCCAGAAATGGGTGCTTCGCAGGTACTATTGGCAGGGCCGCTCTGAAGCAGTCCTAGACCGAGCTATATACAGGCAATCTCGCCTTAAAATGCTAAGCAATCTCAAGAATAGACTCGTTTATCTTTTAAAATCTAACCGTCGATACCTTTCCTGGTCACATCCGAAAAAGATTTATTGGCAGCTTGCGGCTATGCCGCTATACGAGAAAAGCCTGTGGTGTTCTCTAATCGGATACTTTCAGCAAGCTTTGATTGAAATACTGTGGCCAAGGCAAGAACGATGAAGATTCTCTTCATCTCCGAAAAACTCCCCCTGCCTGACCACGCCTCAGGTGATCTACGGTTCTTTTCTTTGCTAAAAATCCTAGCCAGCACCTATGAAGTTCATTTGGCCGTCTTCGGCTATCCGGCCCAACAGAAAAAACTTGGCGCAGAACGGTTTGACGACTACTGCTGCCTGCTTTCCAAAGCAGGCGTTCAGATCCATTTAGGCCAACTGATTTACTGGCTGCGCAGAGGTCAGTGGGATACGATCGCGTTCGAGTTTTATCATGCTGCCCGCCCTCAGTGGATCGTCGAAGCCAGATACCACAACCCTAAGGCCATACTTATCATCGATTCGGTCGACGTCCACTTCAAGCGCTGGTACGAAAAGGCCAACATCACCGGTCGCCGAGAGGATTATGCGTTCGCCGAGCAAACCCGGAAAGAAGAACTTGACGCTTACCGTCGAGCCGACTACGTCCTTGCCGTCACTGAACCAGATCGGCAGCTCATCTTATCCCATTTTCCGACATCCAAAACGGCAGTCGTTCCCAACATCCACCGTATTCATGCCCCCGAGCTTGAGCACGAACAAAGCCCCTGCCGGCTTGTCTTTGTAGGCAGTTTTCTGCACGATCCCAACATCGATGCAGTCGGGTATTTTTGCCGCGATATCCTCCCTCTGATTGCAGCTAAAATTCCCATTCAGGTCGATATCATCGGTTCGTCACCGCCACCGGAAGTATGCAGGCTGCACGGCGGTCCGGTGAACGTCCTCGGCTACGTTGCAGAAACTCTACCCTATTTGAAGCGCAGCCATATCTCTATTGCCCCCTTGCGTTACGGCGCGGGGATGAAAGGCAAGATCGGCGAGGCCATGGCCTGCGGCTTGCCGGTAGTCACCACCTCGGTTGGGGCGGAAGGTTTCGGATTCACTCCCGGTGAACACCTGTTAATTGGGGATACGCCGCAAGCCTTTGCAGAACACGTCGTCAGTCTGTACCAGGATCCAACGCGGTATGAAAATGTCCGGCTTGCAGGCTGGCATTTCATCCGCCAAAACTATTCCGAGGAATCCCTGGCGCCAGTGCTATTGCAAATTTTTTCCGATCTTCTCAATACCCAACCGAAATCATTGGCTTTCCGGGAATGGTTTGCCAAATCGCTGGCGCTTGAATATGAACGCCGCTTAGCGTGGCGCTTTAAGGCATGATCAGATGGTTGCTGTTGTTACTTGCAACGATCGCCGGTGCCGAAACGCGCCTAACTCTCCAATGGCATCCCATCGAGCTTGAGTTCGAAGCTACTCAACCCATCCAACATCCCCTTGCTGTCGAGTTTGGTGTAGTCTTCCAAGGACCAGCTAAAACTCGCCTGATCATTCCGGGGTTCTGGGACGGCGGGCGGAATTTTAAACTCCGCTCCACCCCTACTCTTCCAGGCACCTGGACTTATCGCACTTACGCCTCAGAACCCGGCCTCAAAGACCAAACAGGAAGCCTAGAGGTGGCGGTCTCTCAATCTGACAACCCTGTATTTCAACACGGCGGATTTCTCCAAGTTTCAGCTAATCGGCGCTATCTCACTTATACTGACGGCACCCCGTTTTTCTGGCTAGGTGATACTTGGTGGTTCTGCCCCGGGCACCGCTGCCCCATCGACCGCTCGTCTTATCCTGACATCAATTCCATGTACAAACACATGGTGGATGCGCGGGCAAAACAAGGATATACTACCATATTGATGGCCTTTGCTGGCCACAGCCTTAAGCTTTTCCTTCCCAGTCAATGGGACGAAAGCGACCTGCACTACTGGCGCCTGGTCGATCCTTATCTCGCCTATGCCAACCAAAAAGGCCTGATTCCGATTTTGGGCACCGGCTTTCACGCTTCCCTAGACAGCCTGCCGCTATCACAATTGAAGTTATTATGGCGCTATCTCATCGCCCGCTACGGCGCTTACGCAGTCGGCTGGCTAATTGTGGGAGAATACAATTTCCAAAACGACAGCCAGCGCATCAGTAAAGTCGACGCCCTTGGTCAATACCTCAAACAACTCGACCCTTACAAACGCGCGCTAAGCGTCCATCCCTGGCTTTATACGAAGGAAAAGCGGCAGCTCTGGGACCGCCCCTGATACGACTTCATCATGGTTCAGGGTGGGCATGGCTATCCACCGCCAATTAAATATTATCTTGCAATCTTTAACCGCTCTCCTGCCAAACCTTTTTTAGAAACCGAAACTCGCTACGAGGGCATCTCCAACGCCGGACCTGATGACGTACGCCATGCGGCTTACCTGGCGCTTCAAGCTGGAAGCCTCGGCTATACTTATGTCACGGATTATGGCTGCCGCTTCTGGAGCCGAGCGAGCAACATCCGGCCCTAGAAGCCTGGGGCAAAGCATTGCCCTGGTGGCAGGCCCTGAAACGGCCCGGCGGAGAGCAAATGGGTTATCTGCGCCGCTTCTATGAGTCGCTTCCGTGGTGGAAACTGGAACCTCGCCCTAGCCAAGTCAGCGCTGATCTCGGCGACGACGAAAAATGCGCGTGCTGGTAAAAAGCGACGGTGCTCGATGGTGGACGGTCTATTTTCCCCGTTACCTTACGCCTACCCAGCCTGTGCAGCTCAAGGAAATGCCGCCTGGAACTTATACTGGAAAGTGGTTTGACCCACGTAGCGGCCAATTTTTGCCCATCAGGGCCGCGCTTTCCCAAAACCGCGGCTGGCTGCCATTGCCCTCAAGACCTGGGTCCTCTGATTGGTTGCTAGTACTCGAAAAAATCCAATGAACCGCCTTGCTGTCAGAATTTACCGCAAAATCCGCGCTAACCTATGGCGCCTGAATCCAGCCCGCCTGCGTTATCCCAGAGTATTGGTAGTTGGGGTGTATCTAGCCGATCGCAAAAACCTCATCCGCCATATCGTCCAGGAAATAAATGCCAGCCGAAAGTTCCGCGTGATCCAGCGTTGGGCCGCCATCGGCGGGCCGCCCCCAACCCCACACGTGGCTAAAGTCACTGTCTTCCAAACTGACCAAACAATCCCAAAATTTCGATTGCTCAACCAACTGCTTGCCTCAGCGCCATTGGAGCCATACGCGTTTGTCATCGTCTGTGACGACGACATTCAACTTCCATCCGGATTTTTGGACAATTTCCTGACTCTTCAAGCACGCTACGATTTTGCCCTCGCCCAACCTGCCAGAACTGCTAACAGCCATCTCGACCACGCCATCGTCCGTCAAGTCCCAGGAGTCATTGCAAGACAAACCCGGTTTGTGGAAATCGGCCCGCTTTTTAGCATCCGGCAGGACGCCTTGCGCTGGCTCTTGCCTTTTCCAGAAACTAGCCCCATGGGATGGGGGCTGGATTTCGCTTGGCCGGCGATTTTAGAACCCAAGCAGCTTAAAATGGGCATCATCGATCAAACCCCGGTACGGCATTCGCTGCGCCCGCCAGCTAAGGTCTACAATGAAGACGAGGCATTTAAAGAGATGGAATCCTTCTTGCTGAATACCCCGCACTTGAGTAGGGAAGAGGCCATGCAGGTGATTGCCGAGTACAGAGCATGATCAGCATAATCATCTGTACCCACAACCGGGGAGATATTCTGGGTGACACTTTAGCAAGCTTAACACCTGCCGTCCAGCAAGCGCAGGCAGACGGAATCTCGGCGGAGCTAATCATCATCGACAACCACTCCAGCGATGTGACCGCGGAAATCGCTAGAAAATACTGCGTTACCCACCCCTGGGCGCGCTATGTGTTCGAACCCGAAATTGGACTATCCCATGCTAGAAACCGCGGTATCCGGGAAGCCCAAGGGAGTATCCTAGCTTTTACCGACGACGACGTTCTTTTCAAGCCTGGCTGGCTGAAAGCCTTAGCTAGCGCCTTCCAAGCTTACCCTCAAGCCTACTGCGTGGGTGGAAAAACTATTCCGCTGTTCGAAGGGGGAACCCCTCCTTGGCTGCACGATCACCTGCTCTATATGTATGGCGTCATCGATTGCGGCGATGAGATCTGCTGGTTTGATTACCCTAAGCATCCCTACGGGGTCAATATGGCCTTCCGCCGCAAAGTCTTTGATCAGGTGGGATTGTTCGACCCCAGGCTAGGAAGAATCGGCAAGTCGCTGCTTTCCGGTGAGGAAGCCGATCTGTTCAGGCGAGTGTATGCGGCAGGATACAAAATCCTGTACACACCGTTTGCAGTGCTCCAACACCGTATTCCGGCAGCGCGTACTGAAAAGTCATGGGTGCTCAAGCGCAGTTATTGGCAAGGGGTTTCCGAGGTAGTGTATCGGCAAATCGATTCTCCCTTGAGCCGTATAGCGCTCTTGGATCAAGCGCTTCGCGAGGCGTTGGAATTGCTCAAAAAACTCAAAGGACCTTCCTGGCATCCGAAAACCATTTTCTGGCATCTCCACGGGCTTCCCTTGCATGTGCGCGCTTGGTATATCGCCAGAACAGGATTCATCCTCCAGAGTCTACGCGAAGCAATCAGGTTATGGCCGCTAAGATGAAAACCATCCTCTACCTTGCCAGCCGCTCGGAGATCGGCGGTGGAGAAATCTACCTGCGAGATGTTTTCCAGTACATGGACCGCTTGCGGTTTCGCCCGCTGGTGGTTTTGCCTGGGGACGGAGCATTCCGCATGCTGCTCGACGAGCTAGGCGTTGAATGGGTAATCCAGGAAGTCAATTACGGTTGGCTCAAGCCCCCTCTACCTTGGTATTCGTTCTTAGCTGAGCTGCCGCAGCGGGTTCGCGCCTTGGTTCGCCTGATCGAAGAAAACCAAGCCGCCCTCGTCCATACCAATTCCAATCAAATCTTGGAAGGCGCTTTAGCAGCTAAACTGGCTGGCGTTCACCACCTGATCACCGTGCATATTCCTTTCCAAGCCAACCTGCCTATCTACCAGCGCTTTCCCTTGAACCCTTCTAGCTTTGCTCAGCTAATCGGCGATCTTTCCACCCGCATCGTCGCAGTGTCTGAGCCGGTCGCCCGCTCGCTCTCTCCACCTGTTCCGAGGGCGAAAATCCAGGTCATCCACAACGGGATCGACCTGCAGCGTTTTCAACACATAGACCAATTTTTAAAGCCTGCCATTCGGCACGAACTTGATATCCCACAGCATGCCCCTTTAATCACTGGAGTCGGGCGCCTTCATCCGGACAAGGGGTTTGAATATTTCATAGAAGCTGCCGGCAAAGTGGCCCAGGCAATCCCCGATGCCTACTTCGTCATTGTAGGAGGTACCGATTCCCCAGGTTATGAAGCTCAGCTAAAAACCCAAGTTCAAGCCTTGGGGATCGATCGGTGCTTTCGTTTCTTGGGCTTTCGCCAGGACGTCCCGGCTATTCTTGCCCAGTCAGACGTTTTCTTGCTGACCTCTCGCTCAGAAGGCGGGCCTTACGTGTTGATCGAGGCGATGGCGTGCGGCTGTGCGTGTGTAGCTACCCGGTGCGGCGGCTTTGTCGAACACGTCATTCGCCCCGGCCAAACCGGTTTTTTGGTGGAATACGGCGATCCTCAATCGACTGCAGATACAGTACTGGCACTCCTGCGCCATCCTGAGCTTAAACAGCAAATCGCCAGCCAAGGCCGGGAATTTGTTTTTGCCAGCGGCGAATTTGAGGTTCGCAATTCGGTACAAAGCCTGACAGAAGTGTACGAAGAAATCCTTTCCTGCCCTCCTCCTTCTCCCGGAGGCTATGCGGTAGACTTGCTGCTTCAGGGAGCGACCGAAATAGGTTATTTAGGCCAGAAGGTCACGCTTCTGGAAGAGCGGCTGAAAAAAGCAGAACGGGCTGCCGGTTTGCTATTGGATAACCCCATTGCAACCTTGCTTCGTCGGTTCAAAGTCAAAAGATGAACCTTAAGATCGGGGTTGGTAACCTGGCTGCTACCAAACCCGACTCGATCCCGCTTGATCCCTGCGATGTCGCAGAAATTCAGCAACTGTTTGCCCCTTGGCTGGCCCAGTTTGTGGCGCCGACATCGATTTGGCCCACTCGCCTAGGTCTTGGCCGAGATGCGCGCCCTTGCCGCCCACACTTACAACCAAGCGCTGGCTGAAGCAATCTACGCCGCTTTGCCAGCGTATCGCAAGCGCTTGCATGCTTGGCTGACCCGCCTTGAGTTAAGCTAGCTCGATCAAGGCGCGCAAGTCTTCAAGGCGATACTCGAAATCCCACTATTTTTTTTGCGCAAGTTCGCCGCCAGTTCGCGCGACAAGATCTTGGCCTGTTCCAGCAAGGGTAAATACCTCGCGCCCCGACTGCAGCACCCCCAGGCGCTTGATGCGCACCAGATGCATCGCAGCATCGATGGCTGCCTGGCAAGCGCGCTGTAGGTTCAACACGATTGAAAATTGAGATGTTAATTCCCTTTTCCCTGGCTCTGATAAGTTGCGATGCAAACAAAAATTCAGTTCAGCGACAATATTTTTTCTGTGACAATATAATTTTTTGAGGTATACCAATTGTGGCCGTAAAGGACCTACAACTCTTAAACGCCGCCCGCAAAACTATCTCTGCCCCCGGCGTAGAACAACTGATCGATCAGCTAGAAGCGGCTGAATGCCGCTTCGTGCGTTTCCATCATTTGGCTGACTACGCTTTGCCCGGTATCTTACAGATTCAGGCTTGCCCTGCTGGAGGGTGGCTGCTGGAGGGGGAGCAGAGCTTTTGGCTGCCTCGTTTGCCGGCGGCCAGACAGCTCGACGCTCAGGGCCATATCCTCAAGGAGACTGCCGCCTCGCTTGCCCAACTGCAACTGGACCATCAAGGGCTGCGCGTGGCGCTTGCGCCTCCTGCCGGTTGGGTGATTGACCTAGTCGTCTGGCAGCTGACCCCGACCCTGAAAGCCGAGCTGACCGCCTTGACCCCGATCGAGACTCAGGCTTATTTCCTGTGGGGCTCGCACACCTGCTACCGCCGCCCAGCCGAGTTGTACGCGCATTTGATCCACGGCTGGGTCTATGAAAACCGCGCCACCTGGCCCAAGCATTGGAAAATCTGCTCGGAGAACGACGCCCATGCCCTATACGTACTTTTCTCAGGCCTGGCGCGCGCTACCGGCAAAACCCTCTACCGCCTGTTTAAGCGCCAGTTGATTTTGGCCGTGCTGGCGCGCCAAGCAGAAGACGGCGGCTTCTACCACGGCGAGTGGACCGACCAGATGGAATCGCATTTTCGCCTCGCCGCCAGCGCCTTGCACCTTTTCATGGACGCGCTGGAGGAATCCCGAGACCCCGTGCTCGAGCAAGCTTTACAGCAAGGCATCGAATTCTTGCTCCAACGCGCCGATCGCTTAGAAGGCGGCATCTGGTTCTTGCACGACTCGCTAGAGACTACCACCGCAGGCATGCGCCAAAGCCCTTTTATCTGGCTTCCATGCCGGGCGTTTGGCAAATCCGAAAGCAATATGCTGGTGCTCAACACGCACCTAGATACTACCATCGCGGTAGATCGCGCCGCCGCGCTGCTTAACCTGCCTGCTTGGCAAGAGGCTGTGAGTAAGGCCAATCGGGCTACAGAGAACGTCCTTAATGCCGCCCCTGCGACTTGGCTGTACCGCCTGATCTTTTATTCGATCGCCTTAAGTTTTCTGCCCACGGCGCAAGCTGCAGCTCTACCTCTGTGGCAAAGGGCTTTGAAGCGGCTAGGTTGGAAATATTGGATCCCCTATTTCCACTATCTTAAACGCCAGTTCCCGCGCCTGGTAATGACGGGCGGCTACATCGACCGGGCGCTTAGCCTCAAAGGCATCGCTACTGCTTATCAGGCGATCAACGTGATGGATCTGGTCAGGCTCAAAGCGCGCTTTTCCATGCTGAACCTGCGCGCATATATCGACCAGGCCATCGATTTCACTGAACACAGCGGCCTGTGGCAGCGCTGGGGAGAAGAGGAAAGAACGCGCTATGCCTATGGATTCTGGGCCGAGGCCTTGCACCGCCTGTGCCTGCTTGAGGCAGATATTCACCTGCGCGCTAAGCTAGCCAAGACCATGGCCCAGTTAGAGCGCCTGCACTTAGGCCAGCCGCCTGGGCTGTTGGGAGGTGACCGGGAGCGAGGTGTCGGGACCGTGAGGCGGAACTTGAGCCAGCTTCCGCCAGGCGTTCGCGTCGCCGATCTCTCCACTTTTGCCCAGGCCGAATACCTGCTGGTGAGCAGCGAACCGATCCGCCTCGATCTCGAAGCGCTGGGAGAGCTGAACTGGATCAACTCCCAAGGCAGGCCATTGGGCCTTGAAATTTCGCTTCAACCTGGCCAGTGGGTGTTAGGGCGTGCCCCTTAAGATCGGCATCGTCGCACCGGAATTTCCCCCTGACCTAGGCGGGGTAGAGAACTACGCCTTTGGGTACACTCAAGCGCTTGCCGAGCTGGGTTATGCGGTCACCGTGTTTACCCGCCGCCACCCTCAAGGCAAGGTCGAACTGCCTGGGGTTGAGATCTGCGAGGTGCTAGGCTTGCGCCGAGCGCTAGACCGAAAGATCCTGCAAACTCCGAAAATCGATGCTTGGCATGCGATGAACGCCGCTTACGCCTGGATCGCCGAGGAGACTACCAAACCGACGATCGTCTCGGTGCACGGCAACGATTTCCTGCGCGCCTATTATCCGATCACCGCCCCAGCCTTATACCGCTTCGGCCCCTTATGGCGCTTTGCAGGCCAGCTCCGCTCTCTGGAGCGAGCCTGGTGCAGCCATACCACCTTCAAGCTGCGCACCTGGCTGCCTAAGGCTTCCGCCATCCTCACCAACAGCCGCTACACCGAGCGCGTGTTGCTTGCAAAAATCCCAGCCTGCCGTGGAAAAACCATTCCAGCGCTCGTGGGCGTGGATCCGTTCTTTTTGGCGCTGCCCTTGGCTGCTCAAGCGCGCCACCGTCCAGTGTGCCTGGTGACGGTGGCTAGGCTGTCTGAGCCGAGGAAAAACGTCCATTTAGTTCTAAAAGCGCTGAGCAAACTAAACGCTTATGACTTCCACTACACGGTGGTCGGCGACGGCTGCTTGCGCACCGAGCTTGTCGCGCTTGCCCAGCAACTGGGCCTGGCAGAGCGCGTCTATTTCCCAGGCAGCCTAAGGCGGGAGGCGCTACGCGAGCTATTGAGGGAGGCAGATTTATTTATCCTAACGCCCTCGGTGTTACCTTACAGCCACGAGGGGTTTGGCCTAGTGTATCTGGAGGCGGCTGCCTGCGGTGTGCCATCGCTGGCAGTGCGGCTAGCGGGCGCGGCAGAAGCGGTCGCCGAAGGGGAAAGCGGCTTCTTCGTTGAAAAGCCGGTAGTTGAGGAGATTACCAAAGCGCTTCACGCTTTCCTGGCCGGGACGATCTGCTTTTCCCGCCTTAAGTGCCGGGAATTTGCTCAGCGTTTTAGCTGGGAGCAAGTTGTGCAAAAGGCCCTTCCGTTCTATGCTGAAACAAGATGAGACAAAACCTTGCCCCCAAAATCTCCATCATCATGCCTTGCCATAACGCTGCCTATTACGTGGCAGAGGCGATCGGCAGCGTGCGGCGTCAGACCTTGACCGAGTGGGAATTGATCGTGGTCGATGACGGCTCAAGCGATGCAAGTCTTGCGATCGTCTCCCAACTGGCCCAACAAGACCGGCGCATCCGCCTGCTGCGCCAGAAAAATCAGGGGCCTTACCCTGCCCGCAACCTAGGGTTAAAGCACGCCCGCGGCGAGTCTGTCGCCTTTCTGGATGCCGATGACTGGTGGGATAAGGCTTTTTTGGCGAAGATGCACGACGCTTTGGCAGCCAGCGGTGCCGACCTTGCCTACTGCGGCTGGCACAACGTCGCCGAATCTGGCCCCAATCGCCCCCCTTACGTCCCCCCGGATTACCTGGAAGAAACTGATTTTTGGCCGCGCCTGCTCAAATCCTGTCCGTGGCCGATCCATGCTGCCTTGACTCGGCGCCAAATTTTAGAGGCCGTCGGCGGCTTCTCGAGTTACGCCTTTACCAGCATGGATTATGACCTCTGGCTTAAGATCGCTGCCCTGACGCGCCGCTGGGCGCGCGTGCCAGAAGTGTTGGCGTTTTACCGCTGGCACCACGCCGGGCAGATCTCGGCGGTCAAGTGGCAGCAGGTGATCCACTCCGTCGCCGTGCGCCGGCGTTTTATCGCTCAGCATCCCGAGTTGATCGGCCATTTGGACTTAACTACGCGCAAACGCTTGCTGAGCGAGCCGGTGCGGCAGGCGGCTTATCAGGCGTTTTGGCAGCGCGATTTGGTCTCGGCCCAACGTCTGTTCCGCTATGCCCTTTGGCAAGGCAGCTGGCAGCTTAAGGATGTAAAATACCTCCTCGCCAGCCTCTTGCCTTTGTCCTGGTACCAGCGACTGGTGCGCTCATGAAACGCTTTATTATCCTCATGTACCACTCGATCCGGGTGCCGCAAACCCCGCGCGAGGCCCGCTACGCTTGCCCGCCTGAGCGCTTTCGCCAGCATCTGGCCTGGCTCAGGCGCCACTGCGCGCTCGTCTCGCTGGCCCAAATCGAGGCCGCTTTTGTCGGTACAGCCTCCTTACCCGATGAGGCAGTGGCGATCACTTTAGACGACGGTCACGGCGACAACTACACCCACGCCTTTCCTATCCTTCAGGCGCTCCAGATTCCTGCCACTGTGTTTCTAGCCACAGGCTATCTAGGCAAAACTAACGCTTGGATGCAAGGCTTTCCCCAACATCCTATGCTGACCTGGGACCAGGTCCGAGACATGCACCGCCATGGCATCACCTTCGGTGCCCACACCGTCACCCACCCGCGCCTGCCAGAATTGCCGCCAGACCAAGCCCAGTTTGAGATCCAAGCTTGCAAGCAACAAATCGAATCAATCATAGGCGCAGAATGCCGCTATTTCGCCTATCCTTACGGCTTGTACAACGAGGCGATTTTAGATTTCACTCGTCAGGCCGGCTACCGGCTGGCGTGCTCGACTCGCTCTGGGTTCAATCACTTAGAGCGCAACCCGTACCTGTTACACCGCCTCGAAGTTCAAGGCACCGATGCGCTCTGGCAGCTTAAACTGAAGCTGCGCTTCGGCAGCCACCAGGCAAGCCTGGCCATGCCGCTTCGCTATTACGCCAGCCGACTTAAGACCAAACTGCTGGGGGGATAAGTGGACGCTTCGGTCATCCTCTGCACTTACAACCGTTGCTATAACCTACCCGATTGCCTGGCTGCCTTGGAGCAGCAGGAAGATTGCGGCCTTACTTGGGAGGTCGTCCTAGTAGACAACAACTCCAGCGACCATACCCGCGCCTGGGTCAGCGAATACGCCTCCCAAAGCCAGCTTAAGCTGCGTTATACTTTTTGCCCCGAACAGGGCCTATCGCATGCCCGAAACCACGGGATTCAGACTGCCCAAGGCCAATACCTTGTGTTTATCGACGATGACATTCGCGTCTCTCGCAGGTGGCTGGCGGCGATCGTAGAAACTTTCAAATCTTATCACTGCGATGCAGTCGGCGGCCCGATCCATTTAAGCGTGCCGCTTGCCGAGCTTCCCGGTTGGATTACCAGCCACCCGGAGATGCCAGGGTTTTTAGGCTTTCGCGATTTCGGCGCCCACCCTTGCCGGCTGGATGGGATACGCGCTTTTCCTTTTGGTGGCAACATGGCCATTCAAAAGTCGGTCTTTGCGCGCCTTGGCGGATTTGATCCCAGACTTGGCCGCAAAGGCGAAGGTAGGCGCCGCGAAGAACTCTTCAAAGGCGAAGAGACTGAGTTTTTCCAGCGCTTAGCCCAAGCTGGTGGGGTTATCTGGTATCAACCGCAGGCGCTGGTGTATCACCTGGTCACACCCAGGCAGCTTAAAAGGCGGTATTTTTTGACCTTGCACTACAACGCCGGCCGGCAACAGGTGCGGCTTGATCGGCGCGACTTTCCGCGCAAGCTGTTGGGCGTGCCCAGGTTTTTGTATTTACATTGGCTGCACGCTATTTGGCGTTACCTGAAGCAGACCGCACGCGAAGGGTTGGATCGCAGCTTCCGCCAGTTGATGAATGTGGCCTATCTTACCGGCATGATCCAGGAGTATTTCCGCCGTGGCTCAGCTTGAAGTTTCTCCTGACCCGTTTTTCATCGTCGGTGCGCCGCGTTCAGGCACCACTTTGCTCCAGTACATGCTGCGCTCGCACCCGAATCTATCTTTGCCCACCGGCGAGTCGCATTTTTTCGTCCCGCTCTACCGCAACCGCGCCAAGTTTGGCGACCTTAACCGGAAGGAGAACGTCCGCCGAGTGTTGGAGGCGATGTATCGGCAAAGCGCCAATTTTT
>CAZJKH010000001.1:308643-367895 GCA_964546735.1 uncultured Methylococcales bacterium
AAGGAGAACGTCCGCCGAGTGTTGGAGGCGATGTATCGGCAAAGCGCCAATTTTTTGGAGACCGACCTGCACGGGATCCGTTTTGACCTCGACCGCTTAAGCGAAGAACTGTACCGCGAAGGGCGAAGCACCTTTCCCTTGATCTTGTCTGGCCTGTACGAGAAAAACGCCCAAGGCGAAGGCAAACGGCGCTGGGGAGAGAAAACTCCCTACTATGTGCTGCATATGCCGCTTTTGCTCGAGATGTTTCCAGGGGCCAAATTCATTCACGTGATCCGCGACGGGCGCGACGTGTTGCTGTCGCTGTTCGGCAGGCAAGACGATTTCGGCGTCTACAACACTTATTACGGTGCCAAATACTGGGAACACTACGTCGCCACCGGCCAGCATCTTGGGCGCGCGCGCCTGACCCCTAAGCAGTATTTAGAGGTTCGCTACGAGGATCTGGTAACCGCCCCCGAACCGGTCCTGCGCAGGATCCTGTGGTTTCTCGGCGAGCCTTTCGATGCAAACGTCATTCAGTTTCGCAAGTCCGGCGAGGCAGGCAAAACCCCCCTGCTGCAACAAGACCTAAAACCCAGCAACTGCGAGAAATGGCGCAGCCGCTTAAACTCCTTCCAGCTATGGCTGTTTGAAGGCGCAGTAGGCACGCTACTGTACGTCAACGGCTACCCCCTAGCTACCCGAGCCAGGCCGCTACCTGCGGCGATTAGAATTTTAGCCCGGCTGCACAACGCTTGGCTTCAGCGATACCGAACATGGCGCAGCTGACGATCCTGATCTGCACTCACAACCGCGCCCAGCTTTTGGCACGCACCTTGGATTATTTGGCCCAGGCGCACTTTCCCGAGCAGATAGAGATCCTCGTAGTCGCCAACGCCTGCTGCGATGCAACCAAAGACGTGGTCGCGCAAGCCCGCGCGGCGATGCCGGTGCCCTTGCGTTTGCTAGCAGAACCTACCCCCGGTAAATCTTATGCTTTAAATACCGGCTTGCAGGCTACCTGCTCGGAAATCATCGCCTTTGTGGACGATGACCATCGGGTCGATCCCAATTATCCAATAGCGGTCGTGGAGGCATTTTGCCGGTTGCCGGAGGCAGGGCTAGTCTGCGGCCGAATCTTGCCCGACTGGACCGGGGAAGAACCCGCTTGGGTGCACAACCAGACGTTTTTTCCCATCACCCCCCTGCCCATCCCGCGCTACGATCAAGGCGATCGAGCGCGCTGGATAGATTTGGATGGCCCTTTACCTGGCGGTGGCAATCTAGCGATCCGCAAGCGCGTCTTCGACACGATCGGCGGTTTCTCTTTAGACTTAGGTCCCAAAGGGCACGATTTAAACGGCAGCGAGGACAGCGAATTTGTGCTCCGCGCACTTCAGGCAGGGTTTCGGCTGCATTATGCGCCGGCCATGCTGCAGTACCACTACGTGGACCTTGAACGCCTTCGGCTTTGGTACCTGCTGCAAAAAGCCTACAAGCGTTCTAAGACCTCGGTGCGGTACTGCAAGCTACAGCGTTTTCCGCCGCGCTATCTCTACCGCAAGCTCTCCGAACACACGTTTCAAGCTCTCATCTCCTTATACTGGCCGGAGAAGCGCTATTGGCTGGTGCGCACGGCAGCCGCCTTAGGGGAATTGAGCGCTTATCTGCCATGAGATGCGCATTGGCCCAAGCCTTGGCGGTCGATGCCCTGCTGGGTTGGGTAGGGGCTTTGGCGCTGCTTGGGCTTTCGGTGCTCAATTTCAGCTGCACCGGCCCCCAAATCCGCGCCAAGATCGCCCGCCACTTTCGCCTATATACCGCTTATTGCCTATTGCGCCAGACAGTATGGGTCTTTCTAATTCTGTTTTGGCTGGCTGGCTTTGGCCAGATTCTTTATCTGTCTTGGGTGGCTGCTGGCAAGCTACCGCTCTCTCTCCTAGGTCTTCTCCTGGCAGGCGCTGGCGCAATCGGCCTGCTTACCGCTTTGCAATTTGGGCGCCATTTACTCTATTTCCCGGTAAGGATCATGCTGTCTTTTCCCTACGACATCCGCAGGCTCTACCCTTACTGGGAAATCTTGACCGTCACTCGCCTGCGGTGGGCGTTGATCCTAGTAGCCACCGCTTATATAGGCACTCTCTTAAGCGCTGGCCCAGACCACCTTTGGTCGTTGGCTGTCTTGCTGGTCTGGAGCCTGCCTGGGCTGGTCGCTGCGACCGAGCTACCTGCCTGGCCGCAACGCGCCAGGCACCGCCCAGGTCCCCCGAATCTCCTGTTGATCGGCTGCGATACCCTGCGCGCTGATCGGCTGCTCGACTATCCACGCGAGGTGGCGCCTTTCCTCAAAGCGCTCGCCGCCCAAGGCACTTTGTTTACCCGCTGCTATACCCCGATCGCTCGCACCGCGCCGAGCCTGGCGACTTTGCTGACCGGCACCGACCCGAGCACTCACGGCGTGTTCGACAACTACTTAGGCGACGACCAAACCCAGCTCAAGGTCAAGGCCCTGCCTGAGATCTTAGCCAGCTTTGGCTACCATACCGAGGCGCTTTCCGATTGGGCAGGCAGCGATCTCGGCAAGTTTTCCTTCGGCTTCAAGCGCAAGCTCATGCCGCCTGACCAGTGGAATTTTCGCTACCTGATCCGCCAGGGGCCGAAAAAGCTGCGTCTATTTTTGGGCCTGTTTACCCGCAACCGCTTCGGGCGAAGGTTTTTGCCGGAGCTGTATTTTTTAGCGGGGACCCCCTTGACCCAAGCGCTTGGCCGTCTGACTAGGCGACGGCTGACCGCGTTTGGCAAGCAAAACCATCCGTTTTGTTTGACCGCGTTTTTCAGTACCTGCCACCCCCCGTTCGGCAGCGAATATCCCTACTACCGCTTGTACGCCGACCCTAACTACCGCGGGGCCTCTTTGTTCGCCATGGCGCGCCTGACCGATCCGTTCGAGATCATCCGCAGTCAGCGCGAGCCGCGCGAGGCATTTGATCTCGATCAGATCATCGCGCTGTATGACGGCTGCACAAGGTGCTTTGACGATGAGGTCCGGGCGATCTTCCACCACCTCAAACGTTGTCGGCTGGACCGTAACACGGTGGTGGTGATTTTCTCCGACCACGGCATGGAGCTGTTCGAGCACGGCACCTGGGGCCAGGGCAACAGCGCCATCAGCGAAGAGAGCAACCGCATCCCGGTGCTCATCTTCGATCCTAGGATTGCCGGACGAGGCAGAGTAGACGCCATCGTCCGCGCAACAGACCTTGCTCCTACGCTGCTGGAGCGCTTGGGGATCTCCCCGCCTCCAACCATGGAAGGGATCTCGCTGGCTCCGTTTCTGACCGGCCAGCAGCCTTTGCCAGAGCTTACTGCCCGATTCAAGACCGGACTGTGGCTGACCTGCCCGCCGGGGATGGCAGCCAACCACCTGCGTTATCCTGAGCTCGTCGAGCTTCTTTACATCCCCAATCGGGCCACCGGCACCCTGGCGATCAAGCCTGAATATCTAGCGCAAATCGAGCGCGCCCGCGATGTGGCCGTCTGCTTCCAGCACTGGAAGCTGGTGCGCTTGGCGCTCAACGATACCCCCCGCTACCTTCTGTTTGATCTAAACACGGATCCTGAATGCCTGACCGATCTCAGCGCGCTTTACCCCGAGATCGTCGCCAAACTCCGCCGCTATCTGGAATAAGCAGCTGTTGCGTTTGCGCTGCCACCTTGGACCAGGCATACTGGGTACGGACGATTTTAAGAGCCTTCTGCCCTAACTGGTGCGGCGCCTTAAGCAGAAATACTAACGCCGCAGCGACTTCGGACACTTCGTTGCCGTCGACCCGAAGCCCGGTCACCCGATCTTGCACCGCATCCCCAGTGCCGCCGTCCTTGCCCGCCAGCGACGGCTTGCCGCACGCTCCCGCCTCCAGATACACCATCCCAAAGCCCTCGTTATCACCGTTGATCTTCCGGTTGGGCATGGCAAACACGGTACAGGCGTTGTACCAGCGCGGCAGCTCCTCCATCGACACCTGGCCTACAAAATGCACCCTGACGGCAACGCCCAGGGCTTCAGCCAAGCGCTTGAGATATCCCTCGTCCTCACCGCTGCCGACGATCACATAGTGAACCCCTGGGATTTCCTTGGCGACCGAGGGCAATGCCCGGATCACCTGGTCAAAGCCCTTGCGCCGGGTCAGCCTGCCCACGGATAAAATCAAAGGTGTGTGCGGCAGGATCCCTAAGCGTTCGAACAAGTCCTGGACAGGCAGGCCAGGGCGAAAGCGCTCGATGTCCACGCCCGGCGAGATCCTGACGATGCGCGCGCTGTCTACGCCTAGCTGGAGCAGCGCCTGCCGGGTAAACTGGCTGTTTGCCACGACTTTATCCGCCCGGCGGTAGGTAAATACCATCGCGCGGAACTTCCCCGGCTGGCGCCAGGTCATAATTTCCTCGCCGTGGGCATAAATCACCAAGGGCACGCGGAACAACCGCGCCACCGCCCACCCCACCAGGCCTTCTGGCAATACCCGCCCGGCGTGAACGGCAGCGATGAGACAACGCCAGGCGATCCTAAGCGCGGCCCAAAGCAATTTGGCGTACATCGCTAAAGACTCCGGCTTCAGCCACCGATGGCGGCGCAGCCTTAGGCGATGAATCGTATTGGGATGGTCGCGATCGTGCACGGCTGCACCCTCTACCGCAGCGGTGAGGATGTGGATCTCTTTGCCCCCTAAGCGGCGGTAGACCTCATCGAACCAAACCGCCGTCCCGCCTTTGGTCGGCAGGAACAATTCGGTGATCACCAGTAAGCCGGGTTTCGGTTTCATCCCCTGAGGATCGAAGCGATGAGTTTCAAACTATACAGGTGTGGGGCCTCTTTAAGCAGCGGCAGGATCGCTCGCAGCGCTTGCCCCCGCTGCCCCAAACGCAACAGGGCCACCGCCAGGTTAAATCGGGCGCGCGCCAGCCCCCGCTGATAACCGGCAAATAGCCTTGGATGCTCGCGCCGCTTGGCCGCAACCAAAGGCCTTAAGGAGCACCAGGCATCGACTGTCTGGCGCTGAGCGCGCAGAGGGTCGCGGCGGGTAGCGCTGTTTGTATGAATCACGTAAGCTGCCACCGGCTCAGTGATTACCGCTGCGCGGCGGCTGACCAAGCACAGGCGGATGAGAAAATGCACGTCCTCGCAGACGGCCAAGCCTTCACGAAACCCGCCAAGCGCCACAAATGTCTGCCGCGGCAGGGTCAAGGTGTGGATGTCGCCGAAGTGATCCTCGATGAAGTCGCCGAAGTCTTTAGCTTCCATGCAGGCAAAGAAAGCCTGTTCGCGCAGCAGGCGTTGCCCTAAGGCCGTGGAGGCCAACGAGCGACGCAGCCTATTGCCAGCCTGGTCGCAGTAATCGAAATCGGCAGTCACAAAATCTGCACCCGGAACCTTGGCAATTGCCCGGGCGGTCAGTTCTAAACGCTTTGGGTAGTAATAGTCATCTGCATCCAGGAAAGCGATCCAAGACCCTTGCGCCGCCGCCACCCCTACGTTGCGCGCGGCAGCCACCCCCCGGTTCCCCTGTCTTAACACCTTGACCTGAGGCCCGAAGCTGGCAGCGATCGCGGCGCTTGCGTCGGTCGAGCCGTCGTCTACCACGATCACCTCGCGCGGCGGCAAGGTTTGAGCCAGCACCGACTCGAGCGCGCGCGCCAAGGTGGAGGCGCCGTTGTAGACCGCGATGATCACGGAAAAATCGACGCTCACAAGCGCCTCCAGGCGGCTTGCAGCCGCGCCCAAAACGGCCTAGTCGCCGGCGCCTCCAGCGCCAGCTGGTAGGAAGATAAACATCGAACCTGCGGGAAGCGCGTCTTAACCTGATCCAATAGGCACGCCAGCGCAGCCAACGAAGCCTTAAGCTTACCGTCGAGGAAATTAAAGCGGTGCGTCTCGAGCAATGCCGGCAGGCGCCTTGACCACTTGCGCTCGATATGCTTGAGCACCGCGCGTGGATCGTGCCCCAGAGCCGGTTCAAAATAAACATCGCGCACCAGCGCGCGCAGGCCGCAGGGCAATCTCTCCCCGTGAGCGTAAAGGCGATCTGGTGCGGTCAGACGGCCCATGGCGTCGCGGCCGCGATAGCGCCTGCCCGGGGTGATCAAGACCTCGATGCCAGCGCTCGCATAGGCGCGTTCTACGGTCTCATCCCAAACGAAAGTAGGCGGAACCACTACTTTAGGCGGACGACCAAAACAGCGCTCAAATACTGCCACTTCCTGCGCAACCGCCTGGGCGATCACCTCTTCGGCAAGCGGCCGAGAAGGGAGGGCAGTCGCCTCGATCCAACGGCTCTGTAGCCAAGCAGGCAGCTTTTCAGTCCGCCAGCCGTCTTCGGCCAGCCAGCGCCGAATCGCCTCATCCTGCCGCCAAGCAGCCATGAAGTTCTCTGGCCAGAAATGCGCCAGGCCATGAAGCTGGAGGTCAAATGCGCCGGCCTGTTCTCCTGCGCGCAGCGCCTCGACGATGGGGCGAAAGGCTGGAGCATCGAGCAAGCGGGCATGATACTGCCAGCTTGCCGCAATCGCCTCCGGGTCGGGGATCGACAGCACCACGCCGATGGTCATCACCGCCTGATAACGCTGCAACAGCTGGCAGATCGCCGCAAGCGCTTCGGCTTGCGCTAACGCGCCAGGTCCCCAGTCGTCGCTTTCGATGATCAACACCGGCGCAAACGGCCGCCCAAACGTCACCGCAGTCACCTCCTCTGTTCGCAGAGCGCCAGATAAATCTGTTCTAACGCGCGTACCGGGTAGATAGTGAACTCACGCTCTACTTTGCGTCGACCTGCCTCCCCCATGCGCTGGCGCAAGTCCCGGTCTTGGATCAGCTGCTCCACCCGGGCGACAAGCCCTTTAAGGTCATCGCGCTCTACCAGAAAGCCGTTGACGCCGTCTTCGACGATCTCTGGAATCCCACCGACCCGGGTGGCGACGATCGGCTTTTTGCACGCCCCGGCCTCGACAGCCACCAAGCCAAACGGCTCATCCCAACGGGAAGGCATGACGATGATATCGGCGCTATGGTAGATGTTTTCTACATCGTCCCGCCGCCCTAGATAATCGATGTCGGGGTGGTCACCGATCTCGGCTCGAAGCTCCTCCTCCCGATAAGCGCCGGGCTCGTTTTTACATTGGCCGGCGAGCAAAAACTTCAGATTCGCATGCCGTTGGCTGAGCACCTTGGCCATGCGGAGGAACAGATCTACCCCCTTGATACGCTTGACCTGCCCTAAGAAAGCGATGACGATCGCGTAAGGCGGCAAGCCTAACTCGTCCCGAATCGGGCGGCCGCGGTCGAAGCGAGAGATGTCTACCGGATTGTAGACGACGCTCTTAGGCACGCTCTCAGGCTTGGAAACGCTCGCGGTATAGCGGGAATTGGCGACGATCAACTGCGCCAGGGAAAGAAACGGCCCAGGCATATCGATGACCACGTGATAATGGACGATCACCGTCACCCTGGCAAGCTTGGCTGCCAGGATTTCAGCCGGGCGCCAGAAAGCGTGGTTAGCGTGGATCAGGTCGATGCGCTCTGCCTTGAGCAAGTGGTAAAACCCCACCAGGCTATGCAGATACCGCCAAGGATCGGTAAACTCGGTAAACCCCGCCCAAAGCCGATAACCTACTCCCCAGCGCTCAAGTTCCGGCACGATCGGCCCTGGGCGGGGAAGTAGCACCAACGGGTCAAAGCGCTCCTTGTCGAGCAGCTTCAGGTTGGTAAACAACACCCGGCTCGCCCCGCCCCAATCGCCTGCGCTTTCGGACAGATACAGAATTTTAATTTTGGCCATAGCCCATCCTCGCTGCAATCTCAGCCACTTTGGGCAAAACCCGCTCGATCTTGGCACGGTTGGGCGTGTCTTGCCACTTGTTCTGGCCCACCTTCGAAAAAGCGTTGTAGGGGCGCTTGAGCACCTCGCGGCAATGCTGCGCGATGCGCCGGTCAAACGGCAGTTTACACTGCGCAAAGACCTTAGCAAACGCCTCCACCGGGTCGGCGAGGATAGCTTCGTAGCTTACTTCACACCAACGCTCTTCGGCTACCTCAGATTTAGCTTCCAAGATCGCCGCGTTGATCTCCCGATATTGGAAGGCGCATACTTCTTCAATGCTTGCATCGAGATAGGCGCGCCAGCCGGGAGGTAAGAAAAAGCACCAGCGCCGGTATCGGCCTTTCTCGATTTTGACCTCAGCAGGCAGATACTCGGCCCAACGCCCAAATACTTCCGGCTTTTTCCAGCCTTCGAGCAAAGAGTGCAGGTTATCGCCCGGATTGCGCTTGACGTAAACGAAAAAAGCCTCCGGAAACAGATGCCTAAGATAAGGAATAGAAAAGCCGTTTTGATTATTCTTATCGACAAAGCGGCGCCTGCCGGTGTGGGCATAGAAAAGCCTAAAGACGATCTGGCGATCGCGGTCGCTTGCCGCCTCCGGCGGAATCCGATGGCCATCCCAGCCGCGCGCTGCCGGCGAATGCAGGCTAGCCCAAAAGTCGTGGGTCTCGCGCTGCAAGGAGCCTAACGCGGGCGATTCTGACAAAGTCTTGTACACCAAAGTCGTCCCTGCGCGGCTACAGCCGACCACAAATACCGGCGGCCCAAGAGGTGGTTTGGCCAAGGCAAACCACCCTCCCCGCATCAACCTAAGGAGTTTAGTTTGATAAAATGCAGCTGTCTTATAGATTTTTTCGCTAAACGCTTGCATCGATTTCTCCTAGAGGGAATTTATGTACGACATCGCCGGCTGGTTCGGTTCCTTCTCTTCCAAGCATAGCCCAGAAGCGCTCCTGTCTGCCATGTTGGGTGCACCTCAAGAACGGCAGATTCTTCCAGGTTTTGCTTTGGCTTCCGGCCAGGCTGGGCGGATCGCCACCAAAGGCCCAGTCAGCGTGCTCCTAGCCGGGGCGCCGATCTGGCAAGAGACGGCCTTGGCCGATCAAGCCGCCCGACTCGGCAATGCTGAGCTTTTAGCCCGCCTGTGGCAGGCAAACCATCTTGCGACCCTGCACCGGATCGGGGGCAGCTTTGCCTTGGCGCTCGCCGACCTAGACCGCGATGAATACGTGCTCGCCATCGATCGGATGGGCATTTGCCCGCTGGCCTACGCCGAGCTTCCAGGGGGACTGGTATTTGCAGCCGACCTCGATATCCTACGCCGCCATCCGGAAATTTCTGCCGACCTTAACCCCCAAGCGCTGTTTGCGTATCTCTATTTTCACATGATTCCTGCACCGTTATCGGTCTATCGCAGCGCGCGCAAGCTCTTACCTGGCCAGTATCTCATCTGGCGCCGGGGCACTTTAGCCCAGGGGTTTTACTGGCAACCTAAGTTCGCCGAGGATGCTCGCACCGAAACCGAACTGGCGTATGCCCTGCGCCAAACGCTTAAAGAGGCGGTCGCGCAATGCCTAGATGAGCCTTCGGCCACCGGCGCTTTCTTAAGCGGCGGTTTAGACAGCAGCACGGTGGTCGGTTTTTTAAAAACGCTCGCGCCAGAGTCGGCGGCAGCGTTTTCCATCGGCTTTGCCGCCCAGGGCTACGACGAGATGGCGTACGCCCGAGCCAGCGCCCGCCATTTCGGCGTGCCCTTGCATGAATACTACCTGACCCCAGAAGACGTCGTGGAAGCCGTGCCGAAAATCGCTGCAGGTTATGATGAACCCTTCGGCAATGCCTCGGCGATCCCAGCCTATTATTGCGCCAGGCTCGCGCGCGCCACCGGCAAAACCCGGCTGCTCGCCGGCGACGGCGGCGATGAGTTATTCGCCGGCAATGCCCGCTATGCCAAGCAGAAGCTGTTTTCTTACTACACTGACCTGCCCGCCTGGCTCCGCCGGGCTTTGATCGAACCGCTGGCGAGCCTCACCGCAGGGCTGCCTGGTCTAAGCAAGCTCAAGCGCTATGTGGACCAAGCGCGCCTGCCCATGCCCGAACGCCTAGAAACCTATAACTTCCTCCACCGTATCCCGTTGGCAGAAATGTTCACCGCCGATTTTTTAGCCAGCATTCAAACCGACTGGCCTCTAGAGCACCTTAAAGAAATCTACTCCCGCCTCGAGGCGTCTATGCTCAAGCGCATGTTGTGGCTGGATTGGAAGATCACCTTAGCCGACAACGACCTGCGCAAAGTCAATCGCACCTGTGCCCTAGCCGGCGTAGAGGTGCGCTACCCCATGCTCTGCGACGCGGTGGTGGAGCTGGCTACCCAGATTCCAGACCGCTTGCTCATGCGCGGCACTGAGCTACGCTCTTTCTACCGCCGCGCCTTCAGAGGCTTCCTTGCCCATCAGACCTTAGCCAAATCCAAGCACGGCTTTGGCCTCCCGTTCGGCGTCTGGCTCAAACAGCACGCCCGCTTGCAAGAGCTGGCTTACGCTAGCCTCGACCATCCGGCCTTAGTCAGAATTCTACGCAAGGATTACCTGACCACCCTCAAACAGCACCACTTGCACGCTTATCCAAGCTATTACGGGGTCATGATCTACGTGTTGATGATGTGGGCCCAATGGGCGGAACATCGCCGCGCCTGAAGCCATAAACCGGTATCGGCTTGACCGCTGATATCTGCTCGACCGACTGTCCTTGGAGGGCTTTGCGAGTGAGGATTTTGGTCAGCACGATCAAGGCAAGCAGGTTGCAATAGAGATCAAAGTAGGCCAGCCCTAAAAAAGCACCGGCGACCGCATACCCCAGCAAGCTGACTTGGAGCATAGAAGCCAGATCATAAAGCCACTTAAGTTCCTCGCGCTCCTTCGTCTGCTTCATGATCTGCTTGCAGCTGCGCCAGGCGCTGTAGCCGATCGCCAAAAACAACGCCAAGCCTATAAAGCCATGCTCCCCTAAAACCTCAAAGTAAATGCTGTGAGCATCGTGCACATTGCCAGGATCTGGGGCATAGATCGCAAACGTGAGACGTTGGAAACATTCAAATCCGCCGCCGAAAATCCGGTCTTTGGCTAGATAGTAGGCCATCTGCCAGGCGTTGAGCCGGCCCATGGCGGAACTGTCTTGCTCGTAGGTTTTAATCGTTGACATGCGCTGGTGCCAAGATTCAGGCATGAACGCATAAATCGCTGCCAAGGCAACCGCCAAAACCAATAGCAAAGCCCATTTTTTGCGGCTGTTTTTGATCAAGAACAAAGACATCGCCGCCAGCCCCAAAAACGCCCCGCGCGACTGCGTCCCGACAACCGAAATCAAACACAAAATCATCCCCACCAGCAGCAGGCGCTTGAGCCAAAACTTGGCCGTGGTCAACTGGCAGTAACGCAACAGCGGAATCGTCATGATCAGCGCCAGACCGATTTCGTTGTTGCCGCCGATGAAAGTCCCTGCCGGCCCATAGACCGCATACGCCCCACCCGTCAGGACAGTAAAGATCCCACCTTTAAAACCGTAGAATCCCAGCGATAAAGCGATCACCCATACCCAGGTCTGGATCCGCCAACGGGTGGTCATAATCATCATACTGACAAAGGTCATCAGCTGGATCTTCCAGACCTTGTTCCATTGCATCCAGGCTAGCTCCGGATACATGGCAAACAAAGTGGTCAAAAACATCCAGCCGATAAAAACGGAAAGCCAAACCGTCTCGGCCGTCCAGGGGATCTTTTTGGGCTCATTGGAGATCAGAAAGGCAAACATCGTCGTCAAGGCGACGATCTGGGCATAGGGGAAGTCGTGGGCGAACTGCCAGGAGAGCTTGTGGGGATTCATATAGCCCAGCCAAGCCCACACCAGAATGCCGATCTCAGGCCGCCTTAAGATCACCGGCAAAGATCCAAACACCATCACGGTGACAAACAGGTCTCGAAGCGGCACGCCCATCAGCGCTCTCCTGCAATCTTGCCAAACCGATCTACCAGCGGATCGATCCGGCGTTGCCAGTCATTCTCCCTGGCATAGGCCAGGATCGCCGCCCGGTCCCAAGTGCGTCTGAGCGCTTCATCGACAGCGTTCTCTAACGCTTTACAGTCGTCATAAGGTACGATTATCCCAAGCGCCTTTCGGCACACGACTTCTCGATTCCCGCCCACATCGGTAGTCACCACCGGCAGACCGCACGCCATCGCCTCTAAAAATACGTTGGCCCAGCCTTCGTTGGCGGTCGCCAAGACAAACACGTCGGCTGCTGACAGCGGGACTTTAAGCTTCTCTGGCGCAACAAGGCCCAAAAAACGCACGTGGTTTTCCATCCCCAGTCGGATAACCTGGGCCTGTAACTGAGCGCGCATATCCCCTTCCGGGCTAGCGCCCCCTGCGATCAGATACAGCAAGTTCGGATGCTTGCGCACCAAATTGGGTAAGATCTCGATGACCCGCTGCTGCCCTTTGCGCGGGACCAGCGCGCCGACGCTGATCAGCACTTTCGCCTCCTGGGGAATACCCAACTCAGCTCTCGCCTGTTCTCTCGGCAGGGGATAAAACTTCGCCCCATCGACGCCGTTACCGATCACCTCGATCTTGGCAGCGGATGCACCAAGCGCCACCACGTGCTGTTTGAGCGATTCCGACACCGCAAATACCCAGCTCGCTCCAGCAAGCGCCTCCAGGATTTTCCGCCGCCGGACTGGATCGCGGGTAAGGGGCACCTCGGTGCCGCGTAAAGTGATGGTCACCGGAACCTGAAACCTGTGCCCCAACTGTACAGCCGCATAGCCATCTGGATACGCAAAGTGGGCGTCGATCAGATCAAACCCAGGCTTCTCTTTGAGCCTGTGCAAGCAAGGCAGGCAACCCAAGGCCATCAAGGTCCCATCCAGCCCTTTTAGGACGCCAGGGACGGAGAAAAACTGGGGATAATACACCGGGATTCCCCCCTGGACCTCCTCCCGGCTCGCCAGCGGCGGCCGAAAGTGCGACCGCAAGCGGCGGATGATCCCATCGAGCGGAGACCAAGGCTGCGGTGAGACCACCACCACCGGCAAACGCTCGGCGACGCGAACCATCCGCTCGCGGATAAACAACCCTGCCTGCGGTCTGGCAGAGGAAGGAAACAGGCTACTTAAGACCAAAATCCTAGGGCGTGCATCCATCGGCGATCAGCCCCTCGTATACCGCCTTATATCTTGCCACGCTTGCCGACCAACTGCGTTCAGTCTCCACGTAGCGGCGTGCCTGATGCAGCATCTCCGGCCAGCTGGCCCGCTGCGCGATCGCTTCGACCACCGTCTCAGCCAAGGCTTGAGGATCGCCAGCTCGGAACAACAGCCCCGTTTCTCCTGGACGAATCAACTCGCGATGGCCGCCCACATCGGAGGCGATCACCAGCTTGCCCTGCGCCATCGCTTCTAAAGGTTTTAACGGCGTGACCAGCTCAGTCAGGCGCATCGGCAGACGAGGATAGACGAATAGATCGACTAGGCTGACATAACGCGGCACCTGATCGTGAGGCACTCGGCCCACCAATGCCACTACCGCCTCCAATCCTAGCCTGCGGCAGAGTTGTTTCAGCTCTGCTTCCTGCGGGCCGCCGCCGACAAGCAACACTCGAACCTCAGGCCGCCGGGCCAAAATTGCAGGCAGCGCTTCAAGCAACAGCGCCAAGCCTTCATAAGCATAAAACGAACCGGCAAATCCCAACACGGTTTTGCCTTCCAATCCCAGCGCACTGCGCAGTTTAAAATCAGGTGCACAGCCGAAGGGAAATTCCTCAACGTCTACCCCATTTGGGATCACCGTCACCTTATCCTCGGCGATGCCGCGCGCGAGGATGTCGCGTCTTAGCCCATCGCAGATCACCGTCACCGCATTTGCGCGGCGGAATACAAACGTCTCCAGCGCTCGCGTGAGACGATAGCGCACACTGCCATAAGCGGTGGTTCCATGATCGACTGCGGCATCTTCCCAAAATGCCCGGCATTCATACACCACCGGCAGGCGGTAGCGGCGGCCAATGCGCAGCGCTGCCAAACCGTTTAGGGCAGGCGAGTGCGCATGCAGGATGTCGGGGGCAAGCTTAGGCACTAATTCCCCCAAGCGCCGCTCAAGCGCCCAAACGACCGCCCAAGGGCCAAACAGCCTGCTCTCCCAACGCGCTGCTGGAGTCCGGTAAAACGTCAAACCGTCTATCGCCTCCAACAAGCCGCCCGCCTGATGTTTGGGGGAGGTCAAGTGATAGGTTTCCCACCCGAACGCCCGCTGATGCTTCAAGATGGCGCGTGTGCGGAAAGCATAGCCGCTGTGAAGCGGCAGGGAATGATCTAGGATATGTAAAACGCGCATTAGTTTTGCTTGAGGAAAGCCTCCAACATCAACAGCGACCAGAGCGGTGCGCTAAAATCGCGCAATCCGCTTTGGTGCTGGTCCACCATCGTCTGGAGAAAAGCAGGATTGAACCAACCTGAATCCAGCATCACCGGACCCAACAAGGCTTGACGTACGCGCTCCCGCAAGGGGCCCCGAAACCAGGTTGCAAGCGGCACGGCAAACCCCATCTTCGGCCGATACAGCACGTCTTCGGGAAGATAGGGCTCCATCGCCTTTTTGAGTAGGTATTTCCCCTCTCGCCCCTTGAGCTTCAACTGCGGCGGCAGAGTGGCGACCCATTCCACCAAACGATGGTCTAAAATCGGCACCCGCACCTCTAAGGCATGCGCCATGCTCGCCCGATCGACTTTAGTTAAGATGTCGCCAGGTAAGTAAGTTTTAAGATCTAAGTACTGGACTTGGGATAGCGGATCGGCAGGGGCATTGGCGGCATGCTGACGCAGCACCTCTACCGCGCGGTAGCCCTGTAGCTCGCGCTGAAAAGAAGCGCTCAACAGGCGTGCCCTAAGCTCGTCCCCCATCACCGCAACGCTGTGGAAGTAACCTTCGATGGGATCGCGCGCCAAGGACTCCAACGTGGACTTGGCGCGCAGATACTTGGGCGCAAAGTCAAGCTTGGGATAGAACCGTCCCAGCAGGCCAAACAGCGGCCGCCGGATCCAAGCAGGCAGCAAAGCGCGCAGCCTTTCTTCGTAGACGTGCCAGCGATAGCGCCGGTAACCGGCAAAGTTCTCATCGCCGCCATCCCCAGATAGAGCCACTGTGACCTTTTCTTTAGCCAGCTCACACACGCGATAGGTCGGCAGCGCCGAGCTGTCGGCATAGGGTTCGTCGTACAGTGTCGCGAGCCGGTCGATCAGAGGAAAATCGTCCGCCTCCACTTGCCGCAGAAAGTGATTTGCTCCATAGCGGCAAGCGACCTCTTTGGCATACTGGCTCTCGTTAAAGGCCGGATCGCCGAAAGCAATCGAACAAGCATCCACCGGCTGGTCCATCAAGTCGGCCATCATCGCCACCACCGCGCTGGAATCTACCCCACCGGATAAGAACGCTCCCAGCGGCACGTCAGCGATTAGCTGGAGCCTGACCGCTGCGCGCAGGCGCTCGGTCAATTCCCGAGCAGCCTCAGCCTCGCTGATTCTCGGGTTGGGCGTAAAACGCACCTCCCAGTACTGAACCGGCTGCGGCAGTGGATCGCCAGGTCGGATCGTCAGGGTGTGCCCCGGTGGAAGTTTGAAGGCTTGGCGGTAGATAGTCTTAGGATCGGGGATGTAGCCAAAGGCGAAATAGTCTTCTAGCGCTTGAGGATCCAGCGTTCGGTCTAGCCCGGGATGGGCTTTGAGGGCCTTAAGTTCAGAGGCAAACCCAAACCAGCCGTCGCGCAGCTTGGCATAGTACAAAGGTTTCACCCCCAACTGGTCGCGCGCCAAGAACAACACTTTTTGCTTGCGGTCCCAAAGCCCAAAAGCAAAGATGCCGCAAAAACGCTGCACGCATGCCTCCCCCCACGCCAGCCAGGCAGATAAGATCACTTCCGTGTCGCAGCGGGTACGGAAGGTATACCCTTGGGCCTCCAATTCTTGTCTGAGCGCTTGAAAGTTGTAGATCTCACCGTTGTAGGTGACGGTTACCCTGCCGTCCGGGGTAGACATGGGCTGAGCGCCGCCGGCAAGGTCGATGATCGCCAGCCGGCGATGAGCCAGTCCAATCCCAGGCTCAAGATATATTCCCTCGCCATCAGGGCCACGATGGAGTTGGGTCTGGTTCATGCGCTCTAGAAGCATACGATCCACTTCGCGCCCCGCTTGACTATCGATTAAACCGACGATTCCGCACATACTCCACGCTGATTTAACAAATCCTCATAAACCGTCCGGTACGCCTCTATCATCCTGATCAAAGCAAACCGCTCTGCAGCGATCTGACGGGCAGTTTGGCCATGCGCTACCCGCATGGCATCGTTTTGCACGTAAACCGCTACAGCGATCGCTAAGCTTGACGGGTCGGCTGCAGGTATTACCATCCCGTTTACTCCAGCTTCAACGAGCTCTACATTTCCCCCTACCGCCGTCGCTACGATAGGTAACCCAGTTGCCATCGCCTCCAAGATCGTATTGGAGATACCCTCCGCTCTAGAGGGCAGCACAAATATATCTAGACCTCGTAGCACCTGGGGAATATCAGCGCGTTCTCCCGGCAGCCAAGCCAGCTCAGACAGTCCAGCTTGCGCCAAAAGCCTCTGGCATTCTACTCGCAACGGGCCATCGCCTACCATGACCAAGCGCGCTTTGACTTTCAGTTCTGGCCGGGTAGCGAGCATTTCGACAAACGCCTGCACCAAGGTAGTCTGGTCTTTGACGCCGTGCATCCTGCCTACGGTGCCGATCAGAACTAAATTTGGATCGGTAAAAGGACAGCCTGGAATCGGTTGGCGGCCGTTCGGCGGTGGATAAAAACGCGCCGTATCTACCCCGTTGCAGATGCGGGCGATTTTGCCGGGCGGGATGTTGACCTGGTTGATCAAGTACGCTTCGATGTGCTTAGAGAGCGCCACGTACTGGTGGATCAGCGGGCGAAAAGCACGCCTTAACCACAGATACTTGAGGTTGGTTCCGTCCGGGTCGAACACGTCCCAGCCGTGCTCCCCGTGGATGCGGATCGGTACCCCCGCCAGCCAAGCCGAAAGCTGGCATTCTAAAGCAGCGAGGTTGCGGGTATGAACGATGGTCGGTCGAAGTTTACAGAAAAGCTGCCAGAGACGCAGATACAGCTTAAGGTCTTGCCCTGCGCGCTTGTGCATTTCATAGATGGGCACCTTCCGCCTGAGGCGTTCTTTGAACGCCGTCGCCTGATCCAGGCAAACGATGGCGTGGCGGTATCTTTCCGCAGGCAAGTGATTGATCAGGTTGATCAGGCCGTTTTCCAGCCCCCCTGTTCCCAAGCGGTAGATCACGTGGACGATCAAAGGCGGAGTCATCGCAATCTTTTCTCCCCTGCTCGGAGGAGGACTTCCTGAAGCGCTGGTAAAAACGCGCTGGTGAAATCTTGCAACTTTGCCTTCGCCAGGGCATTACTTTCTTCTAAAGATTCGGTCGCCACCACCACGCCAGCGGCATCTTTGGGGCTTCCGAGCAGCTTGTCTTTGGCTTCCAACAGCTTAGCTAGGGAGTCGCTGACAGTGAAGGTGGAAGATACCCAGTTCCAGCGCCAGACCAACAACCTCTGATCCGCAGAAAGCAATAAACCCTCGCGGACTTTAAACTTCTGTCCAGCTAGCCTGACTTCCTTCGGCTTTTCCCACGGCATTCGCCAGACGGGATGCTTCTGCGGAATCAGCACGTTTTGCGAGTTGACCAGCTCTTTGCCTTGAGCCTGGGTGCGGTAATAGAACAGGTAGACCTTCACCTGCCTTCCCCCGTCGGTGTAATTTGCCTGCACGACCGCATCTGGAAATAAATAGTGCGGCTGCCAAGAAGTCAGATCTTGTTGTGCTCTGTGCCAGGCACCTACCGCTTGGGGCAATTCTAAAGCTACCGGAGCCAACTCAGCCTGAGCTAAGCCGCGCACAGCAAATGCCGGCCAAACCAAAAGGCAAGCCAACGCCAGCAGGGTCGATCGTAAAAGCCTTCCTAAAGGCAAAGGAGGCGATGCCGCAGGCAGAGAGAAGGCTGGCAAGTTTTCTGGGGATGAGTTTGCCTCGCGCCAAAACGAGCCGATCCAAAACATCAAGACCATCACTAGGCCGAAGAACACCCAACCGTAGAGGTAATGGTCTATCCCCAAAGCTAGCCGCATATCAGACAGGTGAGCGATCATGACGATTCCATAAGCGCGCAGGCCGTTGGCGAAGACGGGGAACAAGCACGCCAAAGCGATAAAGGCAAGCCGCCGCCAGAAAGCGCGGTAATTGAGATAAGCGTACAAGCAGCCGCAAGTGATAGAAGCGATCAGGTATCTTAGGCCGCTACAGCCCTCCACCACCGACCAATCCCCGGACGGGATGCTAAAAAAGGTCCCCTCGCGGTAGACCGGAATCCCACTCAGCTCGATCAGCTTGACGGTAAAGTCCGCAGTGAAATTCATCAAGGACGGGATCAAAAATTCGCCGATGGGCACCGCAAAAAACAGAAACCCCAAAGGGAAGGCAATCTCCCAGACTATCCGCTTACCTAGCAGGCTTAAGCTCAAAGCGGCAATCATGGCGATGACAGCAAGCTGCTCAACCACCAGAACCCCAGCCAGCTTAGAAAGCAACCAAACCAACCCAAGCTGCGCCAAAACCGCCAGCCCTATCCATTCAGGGCAAGGCGCAAGCGCCGCCAGTTCCTGCCGGCGGCGCCAGATCAGATATCCGCTGATAGGAAAGATCAAAAACCCATGGGTGAAAGTCTCCGAACGCTGCCAGATCTGGATCATGGAGAGAAACGTCTGCCAATAGCCGGCAAATAAAACTGCCAGACAAGCCAAAACACAGGTCAATGCAATCGGCCAGCATTTTCGGGTCGGCTGCGCCGTGGCGGCCGCAGGTAGGACAGAGCCATCGCCTCGCGCTTCCCGGGCGTCATTGTCTGCTGCACTTGGCGGGCTGAGCGTTTCTGTACTCATCAGGCGTCCAACAGGGTATAGAGGCGTTTTAGGTGTCTATCCCAACTATAGCGCATTTCCACAAAACGCCGATTGATTGCCGAATAACGAGGCAAAAAATCGCGCTTCTTTAAGGCCGAGACGATGGCTTCTGCCATCGCTTGCGGGGTGTCGGCCACACTGATATCCAAGCCTGAGGGAGCCTCTAGCCCATCCATCGCCACCGAAGTGGTTAGTACCGATTTGCCCATCGCCAAAGCTTCTAAGATCTTGTTTTGGATGCCGCGCGCGATCCGAAGCGGCGCGACCGCAAGCCGCGCATGCGCTAGATAAGGCCGGATATCCTTGACCGCACCGGTCACCACTACGCCCTCGCGCCGCCCAAGCAACCTGACCTGTTCGCTAGGACGCGCCCCGACAATGTAGAACCTCGCCTCCACATGATAGCGCAACACCTCAGGCAACACCTGATCGGCAAACCAGCGCACTGCATCTATATTGGCCCAATAGTCCATCGCGCCGGTAAAGACGATCACCTCTTCCCCAGGAAGATAGGGAGAAGGAAATTCGCGTCCACCCCGGAAATACTCGGTATCTACCCCGTTTTCGACCCAATCCACCTTGGCTGCTGCCTCAGGTACCAGCGCTTTGAATAATTCGGCCTCGGCTGAGGAAACAAACAGACACAGGTCAAAATCTCTCGCCACTTGGCGATCGTACGCTAAGAGTGTGTCCCCTTCGCGCCGGTAGACCAAGCGGCTAAAGTAAGGCTTTTTAGCAGCATACTGGCGCCACTTGTCCGAATCGACATCGACAAAATCGACGATTTTTGGCAGCTGCCAAGATGGATCGACAAACTGAGCCATCGCTGAAGAAAACACAAACACCCTATCGATCTTGCCCGCTTCGACCTGATTTAGGCACCAGGCGGCAAGCTTTTGGTCAGCATAACAAGCCTGCGTCAACGGCTGGCCGCGCAGTAACCCTTTCAGGCCTCGAAAAACTAATCGATGGCGCGGCAACGGCAAGATACAAGCTTCCTCGGTGTACTTTCGCACCGCCTCAAGGTAAGCCCAGTCCTGCGGATCATCGACGAAAGTGCCCAGGAACACCCGATACTTTTGAGAAAACGCTTTCAGAAAGTGGAACGAGCGGATTTTGTCGCCCTTGTTAGGGGGATAAGGGATACGGTGAACTAAGTAGAGGAGATTGGCCATTTACCCTAAGCTCCTTGCCAACCAAGGGCCGATCAGATTGGCAACCGACAAGGGCAGATGGCGCCAAGCCCGGATAAACAGCTGGTATTTAGGGTTAAGCGGGTTGACCTCAGGGAGCGTACGGGCCCGGATGAGCTCGTATTCGTAGTACAGAGGCTGAGGCGTAAATCCCCAGTGCGTCTTGAAGCGGAAACTGCCGGTCCCGCGTTTGCTGCGCCCGAAGTCGAACATCCTTATTCCCTGCTCCAGCGCCCGCCGCATCACTTCCCAGTAGAGAAAATCGTTGGCGTGGAGCGCTCTTGCAGCCGCCGTCCCGCCGCCGTAATAAGGCAACACCTCATCGCGGAAATAAAAGCTCAAACACGCCGCTACCGGCTGGCCTCGGTGCTCGACGACGAGGATCTCGCAAGCCTTACCGAACACGGCCACCAGGGTCTTAAAGTAACCCTTGGGAAATACCGGTGTGCCCAGATTGCGCACGCTTTCTGCATATACTCGATAAAACCGGTCGACGGTGGTGTCGATCGTGCTCGTCAAGCCTGCTTCCATTCCTTTGCGCACCATTGCCCGCTGCTTGCGGGGGATGGCTTTAAAATTGGACTCAAGATCCGGCGCCAATGCTTTGCGGAAGGTCACATACAGCGCTTTGGCAGGGCGACCCGAGCCCGAAGGGTGAAGGTAGCGCAGTTCTAGATAGTCGACTTTCAACGCGCGCGCTAAATCGCAGGCAGCCTGTTCCAGCGCAGATCGAACGGCAATATCGTAAGCCAGTGCGCCCCCGTAGACGCAAAACGGGGTGGAGGTGAGCGCATCGCCAAAAAGGCGGCTGCGGATGAGCCCTAACGGTAAGATCCCTACGATTTTCCCGGCCTGCTCGGCATAAAGATAATACGTCGGATGCCCGAACGCTTCCTCGAGCACCTTTCTCCAGCCCAAGCAGTGGAAAAAAGTCGCCTCCGGGTGGTCTGCGACGAAGTCCTCCCACCGCTTGGCATCATGTTGGGTCAGCGTGCGGATTTGCATTCTACCGGCTTCAAAAACACGGTTTGCACCGTATCCCAGCGGAAATCCTGGAGCAGCCGCTTAAGGCGCGCTTCCATCCGATCGAGGTTTAAGTAGTGGCGCACTGCTGCCTTAAGCCCCAATCCCTTGGGGCGCGGCTGCTCCAGGTCGATCTCCCATGGGTGAAAATAAAACACCGCCGACTGCCCTTGACGGTTGATCCGGCGCAATGCCCAGCGAAAACACCGATAAGGATACAGGCGAAAGTATCCTCCTCCACCGCAAGGAAGGTTGCAGCCGGCCAAGCGCAAAGTAGTGATTGGAATCTCAACCAGTTCAGGAGCTTCCTGCGGGCGAAACGGAACGCTAGGGGCCTCCGGCCAACCGTACAAGTCGTGCCGGACCGGATAGACGCTGGAGCTGTACTTGAACCCGACTGCTTGCAGCACCCCAAAAGCCCAGCGATTGCTCTGATTGATCGAGTAGCTGGGGGCGCGATAGCCCTTCACCTCAACGCCTGCAATGTCCTCCAAAATTCCCTTGGCGCGCAGTACGTCCTGGCGAAATGCTGATGCAGATTGCTGGCTCACCCGCACGTGCGCATACCCGTGGCAGGCAAGCTCATGCCCTAAAGCGACGATCTGGCGCACCAGGTTCGGATATCGCTCGGCGACCCAGCCTAAGGTGAAAAACGTCGCTTTTACCTCTGCCACGTCAAACAGCGCTAAGATCCGCTCAGTGTTGGCGACCACCCGGTGAGGCCAAAGGTCCCAGTCCTGTCGGGCGATGTAAGGTTCAAAGGCCGAGACCTGAAAGTAATCCTCCACGTCCACGCTCATGGCGTTGACGCAAGTCATAACCACCTCGCCTCGATCACCTGGACAATGCGCTCGGCTGCACGGCCATCCCAAAGTGCCGGGATCCGCCCGCGTTTGCCGCCAGTGGTCAAGATCTCCTCGACGCTCTCTTGGATCCTATCCGGATCTGTACCGACGACAGTATTGGTTCCTTCGCTGACCGTCACCGGCCGCTCGGTGTTCTCCCTTAAGGTCAGACAAGGGACCCCCAACGCGGTCGTCTCCTCTTGCAGACCGCCGGAATCGGTCAAAACCAGCTTGGCCGAGCGGATAAGACCTAGCATCTCCAAATATCCCAAAGGCGGGGTAACGAGTATCTCAGCCTCGGCCAATCGCCCCTGCAAGCCGAACTGTTCGATCATCTTGAAAGTCCGCGGATGGCAGGGAAACACCAAAGGCAGCTTGCGGCTGATCCGGCTTAGAACTTCCAGTACCCTCTTGAGCACTTTAGGCTCGTCGACGTTGGCTGGCCGATGCAAGGTCAGGACACCATACTCGGAAGCCAGGCGATAGCCAAAGCGCGCTAAAGTCTCTTGCGGCGGCAGCGCTTGGGTTAAATGGCCAAACAGCGCATCGATCATGACGTTGCCGACGAAATGGATCTTGCTCGCCTCGATCCCTTCGCGGAGTAAGTTATCATTGGCGCTGCGCTCGGTAGTAAAGAGTAGCTCGGAGAGCTGGTCGGTGAGGACGCGGTTGATCTCCTCAGGCATAGTGCGGTCGAAGCTTCTTAAGCCGGCCTCGACGTGGATCACAGGCACCTGTTTTTTGGCCGCCACCAGCGCGCAAGCGATGGTGGAATTGACGTCCCCTACCACCAGCACCGCAAAGGGAGCAGCTTCATCCAACACTGGCTCAAAGCGCTGCATGATCTGAGCGGTCTGGAAAGCATGGCTACCAGAACCCACCCCTAAGTCCACCTCTGGCTCGGGGATACTGAGCTGGCGGAAAAAGGTTTCTTTCATCGCCTCGTCATAATGCTGGCCGGTATGGACCAGAAACGGTTCGATGCTTCGCCGAAGGGCCAGCGCTTTGTAAATCGGCGCGATCTTCATGAAGTTGGGCCTGGCGCCGACCACACAGACCAGTTTTGGCAAGCGGCTCACGTTTCCTCCCACGATGGCTTATGGAGTTTTTCAGCCACCGGTTCGTTGTATTGAGCTCGAGCCGGGCGGTTGTCGCTCGAGCTTGCCTGCGGTTGGGATGCGCTCGCTAAGCGATCCACAGGCGTATACGCTGCATCCAGGTCCAAATTGAGGAGGATAGCTTTGCGCAATAGCCCTTGCTCCCTCTGGACAATCCGCTCCAGCTCTGCTACCCGGCGTTCCAGCTTTTCCAAGCGTTCTAGATACGGCCAAGATTGAGGGATTTGAGCCTCCTTTAAGACTGGATTGACTGCCTCCTGTGGGCAGCCTTTAAGTTCAGTCGGCGCTGCCAAGTCTTGCTGGATCTCGTCGACCACGACTTTGACTGCCTGGGCACCGATCTCATGCAACTCTTCCAGATAAGCAAACAGCAACAAGCGGTCGCACAAGGTATTGATCACCCTGGGGACGCCGCCGGTAAACCGATGAATTAAGGCAAATGCTTCCTCCTCGAAACGCGGGTCGAGTTGCCAGCCGGCTAGCTTCAAACGGTGCAGGATGTAAGCTTGAGTCTCCGCCAAAGTTAAAGGACGCAAGTAGTAAGTGGCGATGACCCGTTGGCGCACTTGAGCCAGACGGTCGGACTGGAGGGCTAAGCGGAATTCCTCCTGCCCCAAGAGAAAGGCCTGAAACAAAGGCTTGCCGCCCAACTCGAAATTGGACAGCATCCTAAGTTCCTCCAGCGACTGGAGGGGAAGATTCTGAGCTTCATCGACCACTAACAGCACCCGCTTTCCCTCTTTCGATTTGTCTTGGAAGAACCGCTCCAGATTCCGCAGTAAAGTGGCCTTGTCGTCCCCATCGTAAGACAGACCGAAGGTAGCGGAGATAATCCTTAAGGTATCTTCTGCCCCAACCTGGGAAGTCACCATCAGCCCGGCGATGACATTCTGCTGCAAGGACTGGAACAAAGCCTTGACCAGCGTGGTTTTGCCGGTACCAGGCGCACCGGTCACGACGACAAACCCCTCCCCTTGTGCAAGACCGTAACGCAGATAAGCTAAGGCGCGCTTGTGCACCGGGCTATTGAAGAAAAATCCCGGGTCTGGCGTCAGCTGAAAGGGCTTTTTTGCAAAGCGGTAAAACTGAGTATACATGGTTTGGCTTAAAATCTCATGTTCAGCGCTGCAATCGCGCGATTCTCCTGAAAGTCAAAATTGCCTCGCTCTGAGGACTGAACTTGATAGCGGTATTCCAAGTAAGCATTTGCCCTCTCTCCCAAGCGCCGGTTCAAGCGCAAAGCCGCGGTCCAAAAAACGTTCGTGCGCCCCTGGAGGCCGGTAAACTCCGAATGCTGCCAGAGGCCGTGGAATATGAGATTGGTCCGCACCCCAAAACGCCAGTTCCAGCTGCCGGAAACCCCTATCAGCTTAGAGTCGTTACGGCTCACTTCGAAGGTTCTGCGCTCCTGATACAGACGGGCATTGAAGGTGTTCTTGGCAGTATTGCCGGTAAACGACAACTCCCCGCGCTTGCGCACGAACACCTCATCTACCAGCGCTGGCAAGTCGATGGCCACGAGCACCGGCTGCTCAGTCACTGGGTCAATGATGGGATTGCCGAACTCATCGACCACTGCAAAGATCTGCTGCTCTGCCAAAACGGTCTGGGTGGTGGTGACGGTTTCCAGATAACGCCCTTGCCAAACGGTATGGCGAGTGCGGTGGCGGATGAGTCCCTGAAACACATTGCCGGTGAGGCTGCCGACGTTGTTGCGCTGGTAGCTTCCCTGCACCAAAGTGCGTCGGGTCGGCTGCAAAGTCACGGTGACAAAGCTATTGCGCCCCCCGCCTGCGGTCACGCTCAATAGCCTGCTTGGGGTCCAGGTAGCGCCTACGGTATAGAACAACCCATTGCGGTTGGTACCGCGGGTAGTATGGAATTGGTTATCGACGAACCCGCCTTGGATAAAGGGGCTGAGCGTGCGCGTCAAGCGGTAATTGACCCGCCCGATCCCGGAGCGAAACTCCACGTCCTGGCCAGTGGCACGCACTTGGCGTTGGCTTTGTACTCCCCCGCTCCAGGTCAAGAGATTAAAGCGCCGCCCGCTTTGCACGAACGCCGATTGGGTGTAGATGTGAGTCGCCGAAGCCCGGCTGGTAGAAGTCGTGATGTAGTAATAACCAAGCCTTGCTTCGGTGTCGGCATAGCCTCCGAAATGGTGACGCCAGTAGGGGCTGACCCCATAAGTATAGAAATTGGCGCGGTTACCGGTATTGGCGAGGTTGTCAGCAAATTGGCGGCCCTGGGGATTAATTAGCGTCTGGCCAGCGCTGGCGCTGGCATCGACAAACAGCGAATTGCGCACCAGTTCCGCGGTAGAGTTAGCCTGGAGTTGATGACGCAGGTCGTAACTTCGTCCTTCTTGGGTAGAAAAGATATTCTGCATCCGGTAGTTGAGGTTGAGGGCAAGGCGCCCGCCACCGAGCCTACCTCTTCCTAGGCCGCCAACCCCCCCGCCCAGTCCAGGTCCTCCAAAACCACCAATTCCTCCACCTAAGCCACCTGCTCCCCCAAAACCGCCGCCTAGCCCTCCAAGACCACCAACTCCGCCGCCAAATCCTCCCAAACCGCCACCCCCCCCACCGCTGACTTGCCCCCTGGAAATCGAAACCCCAGGGTTGATCTCAGTTACCCAGGCATCCTCCCCATGCGAGCGCAGGTTGATATTGTCGCTGTAGGTTTCCTTTAAGGTTAAGCTAGGCGTGATCCGCCACTGAGCAGCATAGCCAGAGACCCACACGCCCAACAGAACCGGTCCCAGCAATATCCAACGGATGCGTTCCATGCCATTTCATTCGCTGTAGTGATAGTACTTGTATCCATAATAGTAATAATACCCTGGGCCAAAGCCCTGCGTGGTCTTGTTCAAGACGTACCCCACCAGCGCGCAGCCAGAAAGCATAGCAGCGGCTTCCTTGACGATGTATTGCGGGGTCGAATTAGCCTCCACCACCAACAGCACTTGTCCAACGTGGGTCGCCAGGACGCTGGCTTGGGTCGTTGCAAGCAGCGGCGGGGAATCAAAAATGATGACCCGATCCGGATAACGCCTAGACATCTCTTCCGCTATCCTTGCCATCGCTTGGCTAGCTAAAAGCTCAGTGGCATAGGGATGGCGGCGTCCAGAGGGCAGCAAGGTCAGCTTGGGAATATCCGTCCGCAACAAGACTTCGGCAAAACCTGCCTGATGCTCCAAGAGGTCAATGAGGCCTGCCTGATCGCTGACCCCAAATAGCTGGGAAGCAGCGGGTTTGACCACGTCAGCATCGACTAAAAGTACCGTCTTGTCGCGTTCAGCGGCAATACTCAAAGCCAGATTGATCGCAGTGAAAGTCTTCCCTTCTCTTGGCAGGCTGGAAGTCACCAAAATCAGATTCGCGTTGGCGACGCGATTGAGGTTCTCCCCGAAAGCGTTCATGAGCAAAGGGCGCTTGATCAACCGGTACTCTTCTGCAAGCTGCCCCTGCGCCGCATCCGGAGACAGCATGCCTAGCGCTTGCAGTTTTTCTACGTCTACCTGAACATATTTAGGTCTTGATTCTTCACGCCTTGAAACCTCAGGCGGACTTTCAGACTCTAGCTTAAGCCTCTCGTCCGCTGCCAGCGTCTGAGTCTCGGGGGAGGACTCCTGTTTCTCGAGCGCTTTTTCGATGATACTCATAGGAAATACCCCTAGATGTTGGCAGAATAAAGATTAATCCCCCGGATCTCCATTAGAACCAGGACCGCAAAGACGATCAACAGCCCAGCACAAGCCCCGCAGAAGCTGAGAAACTCGCGCAATTTCTTCCTGCGGATCGCCGGTATCCAGTGCATAGAGACTGTACCCAATACCGGCAAGCCCGTGATCTCTCGCAACTGTTGGACAGAGATAAAGGTGGGGCGCACCAGCGCTAGCAGAATCGCCAAACCGAACCCAGCGATAAAGCCTATCCCTAACACCCCGGCTGAGAGTAGGATCCGATTAGGCGCAGACGGCTTAGAAGGTACCTGAGGCGGATCGACCACCCGGAATTTGACCGTATCCGTGTTCTGTTCTACGCTCTCAGACAGCCTTGCCTGCTCTCGGCGCGCTAGCAACGTCTCAAAGTTATTTTTGATCGTGCTGTAATCGCGGTTTAAATTCTTCAGCTCAGTCTCCACCTTGAGGCGGGCATCCATCTGTTCCTGAAGCTTCTGGATCCGGTTCTCATAAGCCTTTACCCTGGCCTTAAGGGAAGCCACGTTGGCCTCGGCTTCGCTCAAGGCGAGCTTCATCTGTTGGAAAACCGGATTGGCCTCACCGCCGCCTAGTTCCCCCGGCAATGCCTCTTCCTCACCGTCACTGCCATTGACCATCGCCTCCGCCTGCTGCTTTTTTAGCTGGGCAATACTGCGCTTTAGGGCAATGACCTCTGGGTGCTTGTCAGTGTATTTGATCAGGAGTTCATCTATGCGTGCCTGAAGCGCCTGGATCTTGGCTTCAGTGGGACTTTGGGCGCCAAACTCTTCAAATGTCGGCTCTTCGTTCTCCAGCTGGCGGGCGATTTCATCGCGCCGGTGGATTGCTTCTTGTACGGCTAGTTTAGCCTCTTCGAGCTGAGCCTGAGCGGTTTGCAACTCCCCGTAGAGATCGCCTCCCTGGCCAGGGAGCAAGCCATAGTTTTTGCGCTTGAATTCCTCAATCGCTTTCTCGGCTTCCTGCAAGCGGCGCTGGTACTCCTGGATCTGCTGATCTAAGAAACGTTGGGCAGTGTCGGAGTCACGCCGGGTCTCCCCTAAGGCTTGCTCGACAAACACAGTCAACGTAGCTTGTACCAGGCGTTTGGCAAGCTGTGGATCTGCGTCCTCAGCGCTGATGGTAAAAATGTTGACCTGGTTGGCGCTCTCGATCGCCAGGGAAGATTTCAACCGGCTGACGATCGCTTCCATGACTTTCTCATCTTTGGCCATCAGATCCAAGTCAGTCATCCGGGCGATTTTTTCCAGATTTGGACGGGTGAACAGCAAACGGGTCATCAGGCGTACCTGCCCGGAAACATCTGGCTCGATCGCCAAGCCCTTGAGCAGTGGCCTAAGCACCGAGCGGGTATCGACGAAAACTTTGGCCTCCGCTTTATACTGATCAGGCATCTGCGAGACGAAAACCCAGCCGGCGGTGCAGACTATCCAGGCAGTCAGTACCCCCCACCATTTATAGCGGCTGGCGACTTTGAGATATCCCAATCCCTGTTGCAGCAGTTCGTACATGGCAAACTCCGCAATTAGAAAAACGCCTCGGGAATAATCAAGATATCCCCCGGCAATATATCGACGTTGGCGGAAATATCGCCATCCTTTAACAGGTCATCGATCCGGACCCGAAATTGCTGCTGCTGGCCATTGATCCAGCGCACTAAGGTAGCGCGGTTGCCAGCGGCAAATTCGGTAACCCCCCCGACGGCAATCATCAAATCAAGCAGAGTCATATGTTCCCGGTAAGGGATCGCCTGGGGATTAGCTGCCTCTCCCACCACCCGGATCTGTTCGCTAAACGGGCCGACGAAACTGGAGACGATCACAGTAACTAAGGGATTGCGGATATAGCGCGACAGTTCTTTTTCAATGTCGCGCGCTAGCTGATAGGGGGTCTTGCCAGTGGCAGGCAACTCTTCAACTAAAGGCGCGGAAATCTTGCCATCTGGACGCACCACAACGGTGCGGGTAATTTCTGGATTTCCCCAGACAAACATCTCCAGAGAGTCCCCTGGCCCGATAATATAAGTATAATCAGCTGGCGGTTCAGCGCGGGGATTCAGTGGTGGAAGCCGAGTGCATGCGCTGAGCAAAATCAATAAAATAGCTGACCACCCGATTGATCTTTGGCAGGTTTTTCTCTTCACTGCTGACTACTCCCTACTCCTTAACGCTGCAGCTGTTCTTAGGTAAAATTTAGCAAAGAATTCAGCTCAGTCTAGTTTTTTAAAATCTTCTAACGGGGCTGCTTTACTCCTATACCTGTAAGAGAGCGCTCGAGCCGAAATCGCATCGCAGCGTCACGGCCCTTGACCTGATCTAGCTACCCTAAAGCAAACCGATCGCTGTTTAAAGTCAAAGCCGAGCAATAAACATAAAAAAGCACCTTGGGCTTAACTTCGATCCGAAATCCTAATGCTAGTAAAGCATCATATAGGAAATCCCTTCTACCTTCAAACTTACGCCGCCTCGTTTTCAATCCCTCTAGAATCTTGGAGGCAATAGAAGTCGATTCTCTCGGATCGCTCACGATGGCAGTGAAATCGGCGGAGGAAATCGGCCGAACTCTCGCCGTAGCACCTTGCCGATACTGGCGTACCTGCTTTGCAGCCAGATGACAATGAGATGTCCACGGTTGCAAAGGGAAACTTCCTAGAGCGCTAGGAAGTCGAATGAATTTGTTTATAAATACAAATCTACCTTAGAGTCAGAAAAAGAATTGTGTAAAATCCCCTTATCTGGTATCAATTTCGACCTTTAAATTTAAGGGTCTTTTACCCATGGGAACTGCACAAGAGACTCCTACTACACTCAAGCCCTATGCGCGCGAGCCTTACCAACCCAAACCGGGTGAGGAATACATGAGCAAAGCTCAACTGGAGCATTTTCGCAAGATCCTCCTTGACTGGAAGGCGCAGCTGATGGAAGAGGTTGATCGAACCTTACATCACATGCAAAACGACGCTGCCAATTTTCCTGACCCCACCGATCGCGCCACCCAGGAATCCGAGTTCAGCCTGGAACTGCGCACCCGCGACCGCGAGCGCAAGCTGATCAAGAAAATCGATGAAGCGCTGGAACGGATTGAAACCGGCGAATACGGTTACTGCGAAACTTGCGGGGCGGAAATCGGCTTACGGCGTCTGGAAGCTCGTCCAACTGCGACCCAGTGCATCGACTGCAAAACCTTAGAGGAACTGCGCGAAAAGCAAATGGGCACTACATGAGCCAGACCAAAGTCTATCCTATCCCGCCTGCTATCGAAGCGAGCGCCCATGTCGATGCGGATCGCTACCGCCGAATGTATGCCCAGTCGCTAGAAGACCCCAATGCTTTCTGGGCTGAGCAGGCCAGGCGCTTCGTGAGTTGGGAGCAAGAATGGCACACCGTCTCCGACTGGGATTTCAATACCGCCCACATCCGCTGGTTCGAAGGGGGACGCTTAAACGCCTGCTTCAACTGCCTAGATCGTCATCTGAACACCCGAGGGGACCAGATCGCCATCCTTTGGGAAAGCGACGACCCTGCTGTTTCCCGGGCCTTGACCTACCGGGAACTGCACGCTGAAGTGGTAAAATTTGCCAACGTCCTCAAACAGCACGGGGTCAAAAAGGGCGACCTGGTCTGCATTTATCTCCCGATGATCCCGGAAGCGGCTATCGCCATGCTTGCCTGTGCCCGCATCGGCGCGGTTCATTCGGTGGTGTTCGGAGGCTTTTCCGCCGAAGCCTTGCGCGAGCGGATCTTGGACGCGGGGGCATCCATCCTGATCACGGCAGATGAAGGGCTGCGCGGCGGCAAACACATCCCGCTGAAGGCCAACGCTGACCAAGCCCTCACCTATTGCCCGCAGGTGGCTACCGTCATCGTCGTCCAGCGCACGGGTGCTGCCATTCCCTGGCAAGCGGGTCGGGATGTCTGGTATCACGAAGCCATGGCAGCTGTCCCCAAACAGGGTATGCCGGAGATCGTGGACGCCGAAGATCCCTTATTCATTCTGTACACCTCAGGCTCCACCGGCAAACCTAAAGGTGTGCTCCACACCACCGGAGGGTATTTGGTCTATGCCGCCATGACGCACTGGTACGTCTTCGACTATCATGAGGGCGAGGTCTACTGGTGTACCGCAGATATAGGCTGGATCACCGGCCATACCTATTTGATCTACGGCCCCTTATGCAACGGCGCAACCACCCTGATGTTCGAGGGGGTACCGACTTGGCCGGAAGCTGACCGATTCTGGCAAATCGTAGACAAATACCAGGTGAATATCTTCTATACTGCCCCGACTGCTATCCGCGCCTTGATGCGCTTAGGCGATGCTTATGTTAAGCGCACCTCGCGTCGGTCGCTTCGGATTTTGGGCAGCGTCGGCGAGCCGATCAACCCGGAAGCCTGGGAATGGTACTACCACGTCGTGGGGGAAGGTCGCTGCCCGATCGTCGATACTTGGTGGCAGACCGAAACCGGCGGGATTCTAATCACTCCCCTTCCAGGTGCTACTCCTTTGAAACCCGGTTCAGCTGCGCTTCCCTTCTTTGGCATTGAACCGGCGATTTTAAACGACCAAAACCACGAGCTGACAGGACCTGCTGAAGGCGTGCTCGCGCTCAAACGCGCCTGGCCAGGTCAGGCGCGCACCTTGTACGGCGACCATGCAAGATTCATAGAAACCTACTTCAAGCCTTTTCCAGGCCATTATTTCACCGGCGATGGTGCTCACCGCGATGCCGATGGCTATTATTGGATCACCGGTCGCGTAGACGACGTGCTCAACGTCTCTGGCCACCGCCTTGGAACGGCAGAGATCGAGGGCGCTTTGGTTGCTCATCCAAGCGTTGCCGAAGCGGCTGTGGTAGGTTATCCACATCCGGTGAAAGGTCAGGGAATTTATGCCTATGTCGTGCTGAAAGCTGGGATCCAGGCGGCAGAAACGCTCAAAACGGCTTTAATCGATCAGGTAGCGCGCGAGATTGGCCCGATCGCTAAGCCAGATATTATCCAATTTGCCCCAGATCTTCCCAAAACCCGCTCCGGTAAGATCATGCGCCGCATCTTGAGGAAAATCGCTGCGGGGCAAATCGATGACCTGGGAGATACCTCTACCCTCGCCGATCCATCCATAGTCGAGCAGTTGCTCGCCAATCGTCAGATTTCCTGAAACCGCGCCAGATTCATCACAAGGCGACGTTTTTCCGCGTCCTCAAGTTGGATGAGATTGGCGAGAACCTGTTGCACGTCTGGGTCGTCGATTTCATTTAGAGATTCACGATACAGCTCGATCAATGCATCCTCAAACTGCAAAACGATTCTAGCGACTTCTTCCACGCTCATGTTAGGGTGGATAACCACTTCCCGGAGCTTCTCTCTGATTTTGGGATCAAGGGGGTAAGGCAGCCAGCAATCTAAAATTTTCTGTTTGGTCTCTTCGGAGAACCGCTTAAGCGCTTGGCTTAGCTCATCTTCATGGCGCTTGAGATACGCCAAAAGCAGCTTAAGCCGGGCAGATTGTCCTGCGTCTTCGATCCGCTCGCACAGCGCTTTGATCTCTTGATGCAGCAACCTGCCATACTCTAAAACGTCCTTGACCTGCTCAAATTGGCGGAGTTTAGTTTCCATAAATCTCTTTAAATTATCTTTGTGATAAACTCGATAGCCATTATATCCACCTTGCGCCGCTATGAAAAAATTTAAGCTAACCCATCTTCAGGAACTTGAAGCAGAAAGCATCTATATCATCCGTGAAGTCGCAGCCGAATTTGAAAACCCAGTCATGCTCTACTCTATCGGCAAGGACTCCTCGGTGATGCTGCATCTGGCTAAGAAAGCGTTCTACCCAGGTAAACCTCCGTTTCCCCTGCTGCATGTCGACACCACTTGGAAGTTCCGCGAGATGTACCAGATGCGCGCCAAAGTTGCCAAGGAATTTGAGCTCATCGTCTACCAGAACCCGGAAGCATTGGCTTTGGGGATCAACCCCTTCGACCACGGCAGCAAAAAACACACCCATATCTGGAAGACCGAAGGGTTAAAGCAAGCTCTGAGTAAATACGGTTTCGACGCTGCCTTCGGCGGTGCTCGCCGCGACGAGGAGAAATCGCGCGCCAAAGAACGGGTCTATTCTTTCCGCGATCGCCATCACCGCTGGGACCCGAAGAACCAGCGCCCTGAGCTCTGGAACCTCTATAACGGCAAGATCAACAAGGGCGAAAGCATCCGCGTCTTTCCGCTGTCTAATTGGACTGAATTGGATGTTTGGCTTTACATCTATCTCGAAAATATCGAGATTGTCCCGTTGTATTTTGCCAAGGAACACCCCGTTGTCTGGCGCGACGGTACCTGGATTATGGTCGACGACGAACGCATGCGCCTTTACCCGGGCGAGCAACCCCAGATGAAAATGGTGCGCTTTCGCACTTTAGGCTGCTATCCGCTCACGGGCGCCATCGAATCGACTGCCACTACTTTACCTGAGATTATCCAAGAGATGCTGTTGACTAGAACCTCAGAACGCCAGGGTCGCCTGATCGACCACGACCAGGCAGGTTCCATGGAAGAGAAAAAACGCGAGGGGTACTTCTGATGCACGCAGACGAACTCATCCGTACTGACATCGAAGCCTATCTTCGCCAGCACCAGCACAAAGAGCTCCTGCGGTTTTTGACCTGCGGCAGCGTAGACGACGGCAAGAGTACCTTGATCGGGCGCCTGCTCCACGATACCCAGACGATCTATGAAGATCAGCTCAAAGCGCTTGAAAAAGACAGCGCGCGCCTTGGCACTACCGGCGGCGAGCTGGATTTGGCTCTGCTTGTGGACGGCCTGCAGGCGGAACGCGAACAGGGGATCACGATCGATGTCGCCTACCGCTATTTTTCCACCGCCAAGCGGAAGTTCATCATCGCCGACACCCCCGGCCATGAGCAGTATACTCGCAACATGGCAACCGGTGCCTCGACCTGTGATCTGGCTGTGATCTTAATCGATGCGCGCAAAGGGGTACTGACCCAGACTCGGCGTCACAGCTTCATCGTCTCGCTGCTCGGCATTCGCCATATCATCGTAGCGATCAACAAGATGGATCTGATGGATTATCGGCAAAAAGTGTTCGAGCGTATCCAAAAAGACTACCTAAACTTTGCTGACAAGCTTAAAGTACCCGATATCCGCTGCATCCCCATCTCTGCTTTGCAAGGCGATAACGTGGTGGAAAGAAGCCTCCACATGCCTTGGTATGGAGGGCCAACGCTGCTTGAAGTATTAGAAACCGTAGAGGTCGCCAAGGACCGCAATCTCAAAGACCTGCGCTTCCCAGTCCAATACGTCAATCGCCCGCATCTGGATTTTCGCGGCTTTAGCGGCACGCTCGCGGCTGGGATAGCGCGCGTGGGCGATGAGATCTTGGTTTTGCCGTCGGGACAAAAAAGCAAAATCAAGGAGATCGTCACTTACGACGGCAATCTGGAGGAAGCTTTCCCGCCGCAGGCGATTACCCTGACTTTGGAAGACGAAATCGATGTCAGCCGCGGCGATTTGATCGTGCGCCCAGACAGCCTTCCCTATGTGGCCGATCGCTGCCGAGCGCATATCGTCTGGATGGTCGAAAAACCCCTGATCCCTGGTCGCCAATACTACATCAAGCATGCCACCCGCATTCTCAGCGGTTCGGTCGCCAGAATCGATCATCGCATCGATATCAACACGCTGGCGGAAATCCCCGCTGACCAGCTTCAAATGAACGAGATCGGCCTGTGCGAAGTGGCTTTCAACGCACCGCTGGTATTCGATCCGTATCGCATCTGCAAAGGAACCGGGGCTTTCATCCTGATCGACCGGCTCACTAACGCCACCTGTGGTGCCGGTATGATCCTAGGGGTCGCCGAAGGTGAAAGCAATCGCCCGGTGACTGTAGAAGAACGCGCTGCCCGCTTTGGCCAACGGGCAAGCATCGTTTATTTGATCGGCAAAAACGCCTTAGATCTGGCTTACCGCCTCGAACGGCATCTGTTTGACAGCGGTCATGCAGCAGTCGTGCTCTACCCTCAAGCCTTGCCGAGGATCGATCAGGAACTTGCCCACGCCCTCACTCACGCTGGCCTGATCGTGCTTTGGCCCATCGCTGAGGCGCCTGAGACAGGCCCGGTACTAAATGCAGACCGGCTAAACTTGGAACAAGCTTTAAGTTATCTCAAAGCGGAGCAGATCCTCCATTAGGCTGCCTAGACCAAAGCCGGGGTTTCAGGCTGCGCCAGCTAGTCACACCGATGGTGGCGCCGATCTGAACTTGAATTGCGCCGTCATGAGCGGTGTTGAACACTTGTGCGCCCAGTTTTAGATAACGCTCAGTGACTTGGCGCGCAGGCAATCTAAAGCGGTTGCGATAACCGCTTGAGATCAGGCAATACTCTGGCTGGACGGCGCGCAGGAACAGCCAAGAGGAACTGGTGGCGCTGCCGTGATGAGGGGCGATCAAGACAGATGCTTTCAGGGACTGCCCGTAGCGGGCTACCAAACTAGCTTCTCCAGCCCGCTCTAAGTCGCCTGGAAGGAGCACCGCCCCGGCTTTAGTTTCTATCCTCAGCACACAGGAAGCGTCGTTCCCCCTTGTCGCCAGCTTTGGATCTTCTTCCGGCCAAAGCACGCTAAATCTTACGCCGTCCCATTCCCAGCTCTGCCCGGCCCGGCAGGGGGCTGCGCCCAAACTGGAAAGCTGGGCCATAGCGCTAGTCAGGATAGGAGCGCGAAAGCGCTGCATCAGTCCTGCCAAGCCACCGCTATGATCGGAATCGCCATGGCTGACCAGGATCAGGTCCAGCCGTCTTCGCCCTGCCTGCTGCAGAAAAGGGTCTACAATCGCCTTGCCGGCATCGAAACCTTCGCTGAAGCTAGGACCGGTATCGTAGACGAGCACGTGGTTTTGGGTTTCTGCCACCACAGCCAGACCCTGTCCCACATCTAATACCGTCACCCAGACTTCCCCTGGCACAGGCCGCGGCAGCGGCGTCCCCAGCGTGGGCAGGAGCAAGACCGCACCTAGCCAGCGCCCGGGTAAGCCGCGCGGGGCAAGCAACCACCCTATCCCTAGAACAGCCAGAAGGAGGCTCCAGACAGGCGGAGGCGGCCAGGGCCAGGCCCCGTCGTGGAAACTAGCCAGCCAGGTCAAAGCCAACCACAGCCGGTCCAATACCCAGGTCGGTCCGATCATCAGCGCCTTAGCCAAAGCGGGCACCACCCACACCAACCCACAGCTAAGCAACAGCCAAGGCACCACTGCGAACGTGATCAACGGTATCGCTACTAAATTTGCCAGGGGAGCACTTAAACCCACTTGCTGGAAGAAAAAGATGGACCACGGCGCCAGCCCTGCAAAAAGATAGCCTTGTACCTTCAACCATGCCCATTTAGGCGGTCGCAACCGACCCGATACGGCGTATAGGATCCAAGCCACCGCGCCAAACGACAGCCAAAATCCAACGCTAAGCGGCGCTAAAGGATCAAGCAGACAGACCCCAAGCAAAGCGGCGCTCAGGATCTGCCAAGAATCAAAGTGACGGCGTTGGAGCAAAGCCCAACCTCCAACGCCCAACATGATTAACGCGCGCTGGGTAGGGATTGAGAACCCGGCTAACGCGGCATACCCAACCGCGCACGGCAATGCCAGCAAAGCCCCGGTCTGATCGGCTCCTAGCCGCCAATGGCCAAACCAAATCCAAGCCTTGCGTCCTAGCCAGAATATCAGCCCTACTACCAAGCTGAGATGCAGGCCGGAAATAGCGACCAAATGCGCCGTTCCAGTGCGGCGCAGGATCTCCCATTGATCCTCACTGATTCCTGCTTGCACCCCAACGGTCAACGCTTTCAGAATCCCTCGATACGGCGATTCGGCTAGTTCAAAATCGATAAAGTCCGCTATTTGTTGGCGCCATTTAGCCAATCCTGAACTGTCCGTCAACCTACGATTGGGGCCCTGGGGGCGGACATAGCCGGTTGCACCTATACGCCTGGTAAACAGGTGGCGTTCGTAATCGTCACTACCGGGATTGGCAAATCCATGCGGGCGTTTTAACCGCACCTTTAGCTGCCAGCGCTCACCAGCCTTGAGGGTTTGCGAAGCATCGTACCAACTCAGACGGATCCGTCTCGGCAAGCTCTCTGCTAATGACCCACCTTCGACCTGGAAGTCAAATCGCCACCCCCATGGGCGTTTGACTGGGATATCTGCGATCTGCCCAGTCACGATCAGGTCCCGCCCCTCCAGCGCAGGATCCAAAGGCTGCCAATACCAATGGAGATAGGTTGAAGTCCAGACCAAACCTAGCATCACCCATGCCGGATACCAACAGCCCCGCCACATCAGAATCAACCAACCGGCTATCCCAGCGATGATCCATCCCCACGATGGTAGCTCAGGCAGCAAAAATATCCCTGCTTCTCCGCTTAGAAAACCAAGCCCTGCCCAAAGCATAAAACTTCTTCATCTAGAACCTGTCAGAAATCGCTAAAATGATTATGGTCTCAGTAGAACTTGATATACGAATATGCCCAAAAAATTTATCCAGCGCTTCCTGCCTGAACACCACGTCATCAAAGAGCATAAACATCTGCAATTTCTGGGTGAGCACCTGCACAATCCTAATTTGTGGCACCTTAACCGCCGCTCAGCTGCGTTAGCCTGCGCGGTAGGGTTGTTTGTCATGTACCTGCCGATCCCAGGGCAGATGATCGTCGCTGCCGCCCTCGCCTTCTTAATCGGGGCCAATCTACCGCTATCTGTAGTCTTGGTGTGGATTACCAATCCCTTAACGTGGGGACCGATGTTCTACCCCGCATACAAGCTCGGGGCCTGGTTACTGGGTACCGAGAACGAGATTCAGCCAGAGAAATTCAGTTTGTTGAACGAGATCGGAGATGTGTTTTGGCCGTTGCTCACCGGCAGCTTGATCTTCGGAATCACCTTGGCCGCGCTCGGTTACGTGGGAATGCACGCAGTCTGGCGCTGGGTAACAGTAAGACGCTGGCGCCAACGCCAGAGCCGCAATCAATCCGCAGGATAAAGGCGACCGTCTTCTAGCTTGAGCACCGTATCCATCCGCTCGGCTAACTCTCGGTCGTGGGTAACGATCAAGAAGCTGATCCCAAGCTCCCGATTTAGCTCTAGCATCAGTTGATACACCCGCTCGGCGGTTTTGCGGTCCAAGTTGCCGGTCGGTTCATCCGCCAGCACGCAGCGAGGATGGGTTACCATGGCCCGGGCTACCGCGGCGCGTTGGCGCTCCCCACCGGACAGCTCGCCAGGCTTGTGCTTCAGGCGCGCCTCTAGCCCGACCCGCCGCAAGATCTCCGTTGCTCGGCGGCACGCCTCAGCGATAGATAGCCCCCTAATCAAGAGGGGCATCGCCACATTCTCCAGCACCGTAAATTCCGGCAGCAGGTGATGAAATTGATAGACAAACCCTAAAGTCCGGTTGCGTCTCCAACTAAGCTGACGCTCACTCAAACAGCTGATGTCGATACCCTCCCACAACACCTGGCCAGCACTTAAGCTTTCCAGCCCCCCTAGAAGATGCAGCAAAGTACTCTTGCCCGAGCCGGATGCGCCCATAATAGCGATCCGCTGCCTAGGCGCTACCTCCAGATCGACGCCTTTTAGCACCTTTACTTCTAGCGGCCCCTGCCGAAACTGCTTAACTAGACCGCGGCAAGCTAATACCGGCGTCTCATTCATAGCGTAGTTCCTCGGCCGGTTTCACTTTGGCGGCATGCCAGGCAGGATATAAAGTCGCCAGCAAAGTCAATAGAAAAGCCAAGGCGCTGACGTGCCAGACATCCTCCCAGTGGAGTTCCGAAGGCAATTCGCTGATGTAATACACATCCGCCGCCAGAAAGTGCACTCCAAGCAACCGTTCAAGTGCAGGGACCAAAGTCTCTACATTCAGGGCTAATGCCACTCCGCCGACTACCCCAGCCAGCGTGCCCACCAGGCCGATGATCGAGCCTAACAAAATAAATACTACCATCACCGCTCCCGGCGTGATTCCTTGAGTACGCAGGATAGCGATGTCGGCGCGCTTGTCGGTGACCACCATGACCAAGGTAGAAACGATATTGAACGCTGCCACAGCAACGATCAGCAGCAGGATGATGAACATCACGGTCTTTTCCATTTGGATAGCTTTAAAAAAATTGCTATGCAAGCGCGCCCAGTCGGTCACCAGATACTCGCCGCCTAATCTCAAGCTCAATATCTTAGCTGCTTGTGGTGCTATAAATACATCGTCTAGCTTCAGCCTTAACCCACTTACCGCCCCTTCCAGACGCAGCAATTTAGCCGCATCTTCCAAATGAACCAAAGCCAGATTACGATCGTATTCATACATTCCGACCTCAAATACCCCCACGACGGTAAAACGTTTCAGGCGCGGTAGGATGCCTGCCGGGGTAGTAGTCACCTGCGGGGTAATCACCGTGACCTTGTCTCCTACCCAGACTCCTAAGTAGTGCGCCAGCTCAGCGCCTAAGATAATTCCGTATTCTCCAGCCTTAAGCGCCTCCAGTTGCCCAGCAGTGATCCGCTCGACCACCTCTGAGACCTGATGCTCGCGCTCCGGCAGAACTCCGCGCAGCATCGTACCTGATACCTGCCGTTCAAAGGTGAGCATCACCTGACCTTCGACAAAAGGTGCGCTGCCCACCAGATGAGGGTAATCCTGCAGGCGTTCGGCGACTGCTTGCCAAGCATAAAGCTTACCGTCTATCCCGGTCACGGTGACATTGGAAGTCATCCCCAAGATCCGCCGACGTAGTTCCGATTCAAACCCGTTCATCACCGAGAGGACCGTAATCAAAGCCGTCACTCCCAGCATAATGCCCAATACCGAAGTCAGCGTAATAAAAGAAATAAAATGGGTGCGTCTTTTCGCCCGGGTATAGCGCAGGGCGAGATAGAGCGGCAAAGGTTTGAACATGCAGATGCTTAAGATTTTTCTTGGCAATCAGGACAGATGCCGTAGAGGGTTAAACTATGGTCCTGAAATTGATAATGAAGATCTGCGGCGATTTTCTGCTGCCGCTGTTCGATTGCCTCATCCTTGAACTCGTCGACTCGACCGCACCTTACACAAACGATATGATCGTGGTGACTCCCCAAGTCGAGTTCGAACACAGAGTTACCGCCTTCGAAATAATGGCGCCTGACAAGACCGGCTGCCTCAAATTGAGTCAATACCCGATAGACCGTGGCCAGTCCGATTTTTTCGCCTTCTTCGAGCAAGATTTTATATACATCCTCGGCGCTAAAATGATGTTGGGATCCACGGTGCCGCTCTAGAATTTCTAAAATCTTTACTCGCGGCAAGGTAACTTTGAGGCCGACGTTTCTGAGATCTTTCGACTCCACAGCATCTCCTCTAGATAGCCCGTGATGCTCACCATCCCATGCAAGCCAGCAAGTGATCGAGTATCATTTTTATGCATCCAATGAATTAAAACTCAATGCAAAAGCATCTCATTTTTATTACCTACTTTGCAAGTCTGAATTTGGCCGGCTGCGTGTATCGAATTGATATTCAACAGGGCAACGTCGTCACCCAGCAACAGGTCAACCAGCTCAGGCCAGGCATGACGCCAAATCAAGTACGTTATATCATAGGTACTCCCTTACCCAAAAACCCTTTCCAGCCCAAACGCTGGGATTACCTCTACAGTTTTCAACAAGCTGGCGGTAGCCTGAAAGTACAGCATCTGACGCTAATGTTCGATGACTACGATCGCCTCGTTGGCCTGCGCGGGGACTTTCGCCCCCATCCTGAATCGAGTTTTCAAACGCCTGCGGTGACCCCGATTGAAGTCCCCCCGCGTAAGATCGAACAAGGGATTTTCGAAATACTTGGCAATCTGCTACGGAACCTATTCAGTTAGCGGTCTACCTTCAACCTCCGTGCTTGTTTAGGATCTAGGGCGAGCGGTCGGTAGATTTCAACCCGCTCGCCAGCTTTAAGCTTGCGGTCCAACTGGCACAGGCGACCAAAGATCCCAACCTTGACCGTAGCAAGATTAAGCTCCGGAAATTGCTTAAATATCCCGCTCGCCTCCAGCGCTTGAGCTACGGTCATCCCAGCTACCCACGGAACCTCAATTACGCGCTGCAATTGAGGCAGGGCATAAACCACCTCTACCACCTCAGCCATATAAGTATCTTGCCCGCTGCGTGAAAGCGCTGACCAGCGTGTCGCAGATTTGGTTAAATACTGCGCCCAAAGCCAGGTCACCTAACCGAGAAGAAATTTCAAACTCTAAGTCTAGGGTAATCTTACTGGCATCCTCCCTTAAGGGGTGAAAACGCCAGGTGCCTTCTAAATGGCTGAATGGACCACGAAGTAAAGTCATACGGATCTCCCTTCCCGGCTGATTGAAGTTACGCGTGGCAAGAATTTGGCGAAACGCACCGCGGGCAATCTCAAGCTCTGCTTCCACCACCTCTCCCTCCCGCTTCAGTACCCGGCTAGCGCGACACCAGGGGAGAAACTCCGGATAAGCTTCGATGTCGTCTACTAACTTAAATACTAAATCAGCCTGATAGCAGACTAAGGCGCTTTTGTGAATCTTCCGCATACAACCCGATAGCGTTTTTCTAGCGTCAGCAAGCAGATCAGATAAAATAACAAAATTATGGCTAGTAAGAAAAATCAACCCATTGAAAACCACGTCGTCGCCGTTAATCGTCAGGCTCGCCACGACTATTTCATCGAAGCTACCTTCGAGGCAGGCGTGGTACTTGAAGGCTGGGAAGTAAAAAGCCTGCGTGCGGGGCGGGTTAATCTCAAAGAAAGCTACGTGCTGCTCAAAAACGGCGAAGCGTGGCTGTTTGGCGCTCATATCTCGCCTTTGGCTTCGGCCTCAACCCACGTTACCCCAGACCCCACTCGCACGCGTAAGCTTCTCCTTCACAAACAGGAATTGAGCCGCCTGATTGGCCAAGTAGAACGGCGTGGCTATACCCTAATTCCGCTGAAGCTGTATTGGAAGAAAAACCGGATCAAACTGGAGATCGGCCTCGGCAAGGGCAAAAAGCTCTACGACAAACGTGCCACCGAAAAGGAACGCGACTGGCAGCGGGAAAAGCAACGCCTCCTGAAAACAGCCTAAAGGCCCAGATCAACCTTTCTTGGTTGAATCTGGGCCAATTTAAGCCTCTGCTTTACCTTCTCTCAAAGTAGGCGGGATAAGTACCTAGATTGCGCGCATCAAACCAATGAATCTGGCTCGGCGTTCACCAAACGGAAAGACGCATTGCGCAATTGCTTGAGGATAACCATCTCCGCCACCTTGGCGCCTGCCTGAGCGAGCACGGCTTGGAAATCTTCCCAATAAGTTACCTGGCCAAAATGGATGGTAGTAATCCGATGCAGCATCGGCTTGATTTTCTCTACGAGCAGGGAGCGCCGTTCCTGGAAAGTTTGAGTAAAGAACACCTTGCCCTGAGGCTTGAGCTGACTTAGGACATGTGCCAGTGCTTTGACCGGATCCGGAAGCAACATAAAACTCCCGCTGAAATAAACTGCATCGTATGGCCCCCCTTGATGATCATAGACCGATTCTAACCGGACTTGTACGTTTTCAGTCAGGTCTGCTTTTGCCAAGGCTTTGGTGCAACGCTCCAGATAGTCAGCATCGATGTCCAATCCCAAGATACGAAGATCCTTGCGCCGAATCAGATCGGCATTGGCAACCACTGCGCCTCCGGTACCTATCCCTACATCCAGTACCTCAGCGCCTTCGGGCAGGCGCTCTAGCACTGCCCGATACCAGTTGATGGTAAGCTTGGCAAAAGTATGATCGTAGATCACCCCTCTTAGGGTACTGATCAGACTATTGCGGGAAACAGAAACTTCAGCTTGCAAATCAGCATTCATGGCAGTCTTTGTTTTCGTTATGATCGCAACCCTGCCGAAGTATACCGATCCTGGTATAGGCTGACAAAAGTTCTTTAACCTCGAAATAACAACCTGAATACCTCTTCGAATTGGATTTCTACTTCTTCCAACACTTCAGGCAGAGCGGAAATCTCCAAGCGGAGGAAAGCCATCAGCGGAACTAAAGACAGCTGAACCTTCCCTAGTTGCTTTGGTTTTTCGATCTCTGCCAAGCTCAGCCGGCTAGCCAGAGTGACAATGCCGGTCTCACGGGAGAAGGAACCAGCCTGCTCAGGCGATCCATGCCAGCGCAAAGTGGCGACGAACACCTCCGGCAAGCGCCAACGATAGGCAAGCTCAGATGCGAGCTGATAATGGTCAAAGCCGTAGCTTCTCCGCTCTGCCTGGACTTCCTCGATCTCCTCAGCTGCAGCTAAAAGCATCGCCGCGCGGGCCAATTCTGGAATTTTGGCATAAATCACCAACCGCCCGACTTCATGTAGCAGACCACAGGAAAACATCGACTTCAGCTCACTGCTTTGTGGATGGCGGCGAGCAAGCGCTTCAGCCAATAGCCCTAAGCGAACGCTGATCCGCCAAAAGGTAGGCATATCCAGCAACCGGTTAGGTAGACGGCTGAAGCGCTCGACTACCCAAGTGGTCAAAATCAGGTCGCGCAGCTCCTGAAGGCCAATCATAGAAACTGCATGTGAGATAGAGCTGATCTGAGCCGGAAATCCATATAAGGCACTGTTAACTAAACGCAGCAAACGGGCCGCTAGACCTGGATCATGGTTGATTATTCGTTCAGCGTCATGCACGGTCTTGGTTGGATCATCCAGGATTTCACTCACCTTCAGAAAGATTTCCGGCGGGGAGGCTAGATTGACTTCCCCTGCCAGCAAGGTATCCACCGTGATGACGGTTTTTTCGCCTAAACCGGTCAGCATGACAGAAGTTTTCGCCTGTTAAAATTGAATTGGAAGAATACGTCGAGTTGATAGTTTGTTTTATAACAAAAAATAGACTATAACTAAACCGAGATTAACCCAATCTTGTTTTGCACTCGCTCTTATGACCACTCTCAATCCTTTCGACCAAGCCATCATCGTCGCAGAACCCAATGATCACCATCGCTGCCAAATAGAAACCATTCTCTCCCAACACAATTTTAAGCAAATTCATTGCGTTGCTGATGGCGCGGGACTGCGCAACTTGCTGAAAAGCTTGCAGAAGGATTTTGCCCAGATCGGCTTGATTATCCTAAGCGATCGGTTGCCTGATTGCCAGCTCGTTGAATTGTGCCAAGCTTTGGCTGACGAGCACAGCGAATTCAAAGTCCCGATTGTGATTCTGCAAGATCAGCCTAATTCCTCCCAGCTTCAGGCACTGCAAGCGCTTACCACCCATGGTGTCATTCTAGTAGAAAAGCCGATCCGGGCTAAGGATTTCATGCCATTGGTTTACCTAGCATCAGTGCTCAAATGCGAGCGCAATCGGCTCTATCCGCTTGAAAACCAGATATTGACTGAACTGGCCGAACACAAGATCCTCGAAGCCAGGCTCAAGTATTTAATCCTCCACGATGAACTAACCGGAGTCAGCAACCGTCGTAGCTTGGAGCAAACCCTACAACTAGCCATCCACCACTGTCAGGCATACCGACAGGAAAGCGCCTTGCTCTATTTAGATATCGACCGCTTCAATATCATCAACGATCTCGAAGGCCACGATGCGGGTGACCGCTTACTGGTGGAATTGATCAATCTGATCCGCCATACGGTACCTGGCAAGCCTACCTTCGCCCGTATCGGTGCCGATGAATTTTGCATCCACCTTCCCAATACCGACCAAGCAAAGGCCTTGGAGATCGCAGAAAAAATCCGTCAGGCGGTAGACGAATTCTGCTTTTTGACTCCTAACGACTACTACCATATTTCCACCAGCATCGGCGTTGCCCTATTGACGCCTCAACTTCGCATCCACCACCCCAATGAACTGATCGCTAAAGCTCATCAGGCCTGTTTCGTTGCTAAGATGCGCGGCCGCAATCTGGTCAACCTATATGATGCCAACGACATCGCTGCTACCCACTTTAACGATGTCCGTTGGATCCCATTACTGCGGAATGCGCTCAAATATGGACACTTCTGGTTGGCTTTCCAGCCCATCCTTCGGTTCCAAGACGGTTTTGTCAGCCACTACGAAGTATTACTGAGAATAAAAGGCGAAAATGGCAAAATATTTACCCCCGATATTTTCATCCCAGTCGCTGAACGGATGGGGTTAATTCATCATATCGACATGTGGGTGATCGAGCACGCGATCGACTTTCTCAGCGCCTTGCCACCTACGCAGGATCACATCGCCCTTGCTATCAATTTGTCCGGCCATGCGTTTCAAAACCACAAACTTTTACCCTTTTTGGAGGAAAAGCTGGCGTCGACCTGGGTTTCCCCTAAGCGCTTAATCTTTGAGATTACGGAAACTTCTGCTATCGCTAATTGCGAGCGTAGCCGTGCGATGATTGCCAGGCTACGCTCGCTTGGATGCGGTTTTGCGCTGGACGATTTTGGCACTGGCTTCAGTTCTTTCGGATATCTCAAGAACTTTCCCGTCGACTATGTCAAAATCAATGGCCAATTTGTGCAGAATTTGCCCGATAATGAAACCGATCTGGTACTGGTCAAAGCGATTGTCGAAATCGCCCACAAATTGGGCAAACAAGTGATCGCCGAATACATCGAGACCTCCGAAGTACTGAACTTATTGAAACACCTGGACGTAGATTATGGTCAAGGGTTTCTGCTAGGCAAGCCACAACCTGAGCTACTTCCAAGCAGCACTATCAACCTAACTCAACTTACCCAGACCAATTTAGACAAGCGTCCGTTATTCAACTAAATCCTGCATGCCTAAAATATCTCGAAGCAGAGGGCTCCGGCACCAACGCATTTATCTCCTGCCGACCTGGCTGACTAAACCCTTATGGTGGGCCTTAGGCTTTAGCCTGGTCGCTCTAGCTATCTATCTTGGCTATTTGGATCATCTCATCCGGCAACAATTCGAGGGCCGCCGCTGGGCATTGCCCGCTAACGTTTATGCTGCGCCTTTGGAAATGTACGCCGGCTTGAAGCTGTCTGCGCCCCAACTGGAAAGCCTTCTAAAACAACTCAATTACCGCTACGATCCTAACTTAAGCAGCCAGGCCAGTTACTATCGGAAGAACAATCAAGTTGCGGTGCGCACCCGAGCATTCCACTTCCCCGACGGCTTCGAGCCAAGCCACCAGGTCAGTTTGAGCTTCGAGGGAGAACAATTAGTCAGGCTCTACGACCTCGACCAGGAAACCGAACTGGCTTTACTGCGCTTGGATCCGGTACAAATCGGCAGCTTCTACCCAGGACGCAAGGAAGACCGTATTTTAGTCCGCCTAGAGGAAGTACCGCTGCTTTTGATCAAAATCTTACTGACCGTCGAAGACCGGGATTTCTATCGCCATCATGGTATCTCGCTGCGCGCCATCGCCCGCGCCTTGTGGGCCGACATCAAGGCGCGAGGCATCGTGCAAGGAGGAAGCACCATCACCCAACAATTGGTCAAAAATTTCTTTTTAACCGCTGAGCGCAGCCTCTGGCGCAAAGTCAGCGAAGCCCTGATGGCGCTGATCTTAGAGGCGCGTTATACCAAAGACGAAATCCTAGAGGCTTACCTCAACGAAATCTATCTAGGTCAGGATGGCGCGCGCGCTATCCATGGCTTTGCTTTGGCGAGCGAATTCTATTTCAGCCGTCCCTTGGTAGAACTCAAGCCACACCACATCGCTTTGCTCATCGGTCTGATCCGAGGTCCGAACTACTACGATCCCCGCCGCCACCCAGAGCGAGCCATCGAGCGCCGCAACCTAGTGCTGGAGTTAAGCGCCGAGGCAGGTCTGCTCGATCCTGTCACCTTAAACCGAGCCAAGCGCCAGCCGCTTGAGGTAACCCCTTACTTCCACCGTCCTAGCGCCCGGTATCCAGCGTTCCTAGACCTAGTCAAGCGGCATCTAGCGTTGGAATATAAAGAAGAAGACCTCACCTCGGAAGGCCTTAAGATTTTTACCACCTTGGACGTTTTCACCCAGGATGTGCTAGAGCAGACCGCGCAAGCAACTTTGACCCAGCTTGAGCAAGGATATCGGCTAAAGGAGCTAGAAACCGCTACGATCGTCACCCGCCGCGATAGCGGCGAAATCGTAGCTTTGACCGGCAGCCGCGATCCCCGTCAGGCTGGGTTTAACCGCGCTTTGGACGGCGTGCGCCAAATCGGATCTCTCATCAAACTGGCGGTTTATCTCGCCGCGCTGGAGCAGCCGCAGCGCTACACCGTCATCACCCCGCTGCCCGATACTCCAGTGCAGATTAAGAACTCAGATGGCAGCCTTTGGCGGCCGCAAAATTACGACCGCAAGGTGCACGGCCAGGTCCCGCTCTACTGGGCGCTAGCCCAATCCTATAACCTCGCCACTATCCATTTAGGCTTGGAACTCGGTTTAGATCGCGTCGCAAACACCTGCCGCCGGCTTGGGATCAGCCAACCGCTCCCGCTCTACCCTTCCTTGCTCTTGGGTGCAGTCTCACTGTCTCCGCTAGAGGTCACCCAAATGTACCAGACCTTAGCTAACCAAGGGTTTGCCACTCCCCTGCGGGCTATCCAAGCCGTCTTATCCAACGATAACCGACCGCTTCAGCGCTATCCCCTAACCGTACAGCAGATGGTCGATCCAGCAGCGGTGTACGTGCTAAACACCATCCTCCAGGAAGTCGTCTCCCAGGGGACTGCAAGCTCAGCTTATCGCATCCTTCCCCGCTCGATGCAAGTAGCTGGCAAAACTGGCACTACCGATGACCTGCGCGACAGCTGGTTTGCCGGCTTTAGCGGAGACTATTTAGCTGTGACCTGGATCGGCCACGATGACAATTCCCCTACCCGGCTCACTGGCGCAAGCGGCGCACTTCAGCTCTGGGCCAGGCTGATGGCCAAGATCTCCGACCAGCCTTTGCGTTTGAGCCAACCGGAAACGGTAGAGTGGGTCTGGATCGATCCTGCCACAGGACTTCGGACGGAGGAAAACTGCCCAGGCGCACGCCAATTTCCTTTTGTGCGCGGCTCAGCGCCGATAAAAAGCGTCTCCTGTCTCTCTAGACCGGAGACGCCTTCGCCTCAGCCGTGGTTTAAGCGTTGGTTTTAACGCTTGGCGCGCGCTGCCAACCCAAGCACCAGACTAGCCCCCACTACTGCTGCCATCAGCGCCGTCTGCTTGGAAGCGTCAAACAACAAGGCCCCATACCCACCGATCATTGCTCCCAGGCCGCTAAATGCCATCGCCCGCATCACCCGACACAAGGGACAGTCACGATCGTAACGCTGCATACCTTCTCCGCTGCAAAGTCTTACCTCATTGATTCGAGCTAGTCCCAACCTCCACCGCACCAAGCTGTTCCAGCTTAGCCATTAGCTGAGCGGAAGTGAACGAGTCGATCATCCTTAACCGCAAACCAGCCTGCCGTAACCCTTGGGCAATCCAACTATGACAGGTATTGAACAGATAGAATTTACCGCGTGCCGAGTAGAACCAACTGTTTCCATAAAGGCCCCGCCGCCATGGCTTGACCCTTTGTCCGCCGTTTCTGGCAAAGCTGCCATGAATATAGCGAATCAGCCGCATCCAGGCACGCCGGTCCACAACGCAGCTTTTAAGGTCAACCACAGGCCAGGCGCTTTGGCCGGATAATAGTCGACCTCCCCCCAACCGATCTCCAGGTACTCAGCATCTGGAAAATCCGCTTTCTCCGGTATTTGGTCTGCGGGAATGTCGGCACGCCTGATAATCAATCCAGTGTGTTTGCCATGATTGACTACATAGACAGCATACCGCGATCCAGCGTAAACTGGCCGACGTTCTGTTTGTGCTCATCCGGCAAGCAAAAACAGCAGCACGATCAAGATCCGCTCACTCCAGCTTAAAGGCATTCAAAACGATGCTGGCCAGCATCTCTGCTTGCTCGTCGCTGTCATTGAGGGCTGGGATATAGCGATATTGCTCTCCCCCCGACTGGAGGAAAACCTCACGCCCGCCGATAGCGATCTCTTCTAGGGTCTCTAAGCAATCCACGGCAAAGCCTGGGCAGACCACATCCACTGCCCGGACCCCTTCCTTAGGTAGCGACTTTAGGACCTCTACGCAATCAGGCTTGAGCCAATTAGCCGGCCCGAAGCGGGACTGAAACACCACCTGCCAATCCCCGGCATTCAAGTCTAGGGCCTCGGCGATCAGGCACGCTGAAGTCAGGCACTGATCGTAGTAAGGATCGCCTTGGGCACGGCTTTTCTCCGGCAAGCCATGAAAAGAAAGCAACAGCCGCTGAGGGCGGCCGTGTTCGGACCAAAAGGCTTGGATCCGGCTGGCGACTGCCTGAATGTAAGCAGGCTCGGCATGATAATCGTTCAACAAGCAATACGTAGGTAGAGATGGCCAGCCGGAAAGCACCCGGTTGAGCTGGTCGAACACCGCCGCAGTAGTCGCCTGGGAATACTGCGGATAAAGCGGCAGCACAAAGATTCGTTTTGCTCCCTGTGCTTGTAATGCTTTCAGTCCTGTTGCCAGGTCTGGCTGACCGTAGCACATCCCGACCGCCACTTTCCACCCCTGAGCGCGCAGCTTTTGCGCCAGGCGCTGCGTGTACACCAAAAGCGGAGAGCCCTCTTCCAGCCAAATCGATCGATATAATTTAGCAACCCGCCTAGCACGCACGGTTGAAACCACAAGATAGAGAACAGGCAACCACAAGGCGCGCGGCAGCGGCACCACCCGCCTATCTCCTAGAAACTCCCGAAGATAGCGGCGGACCGCAGCAGGCGTGGGATCGCTAGGCGTCCCTAGATTGACCAGCAAGAGCCCTAAGGACATCGGTCAGAGCTTGCGGCCGATGAGGTTTAAGAATTCAGTACGGGTGCTGATGCGATCGCGGAACAACCCCAACATCGCTGAAGTGGTCATCACCGAATTTTGTTTTTCCACCCCCCGCATCATCATACACAAGTGTTTGGCCTCAATCACCACCGCTACCCCTCGCGGTTGGATCGCTGTTTGGATCGCATCGGCGATCTGCTTGGTCAGCCGCTCCTGGATTTGGAGCCTGCGGGCGTACATCTCAACGATTCTGGCAGTCTTGGACAGGCCGATGACTTTCCCAGCCGGGAGATAACCGATGTGGCACTTACCGATGAAAGGCAAAAGGTGGTGTTCGCATAAAGAGTACAATTCGATATCGCGTACGATCACCATGTCCTCAGTATCGGCTTCGAAAATGGCATGGTTGAGGACGTTCTCTAGCGACTGATGATAGCCGCTGTTGAGATAGTGAAACGCAGCCGCTGCCCGTTTGGGAGTGTCGATTAGGCCTTCGCGGTTTAAGTCTTCACCGATCGCTTGAATGAGCGCGGCAAAAATTTCCTCCATTTTCATCCCATCCTCCTTCACGGAATTGATTTTAGAGCTAGTATACTTAGTTTGATCTGGTATTTACGCGCAACCTTAAAGCCGCTCCACAAAAGGTAAGGCAAGGAGGCAAACATGGGCGAACGCATCGTTTTTCGCAGTGGCAAAATTCTGGTGACCGAAGGTCCGCTTGGCAGTGCCGCTGCACCGGAGGTCATCATCGGCGAGCTGGACGGACCTGTGGGAACTGCGCTTGCGACTCTGACCGGCCATCCAGTGCTAGGACTGATCCGCACGTTTGCTACCCTCAACACCGCGATTCAGATACGCCCCTTAACCCTGATGGTCAGCAAAGTGACCGTCGAAGGTAAACTCACCAAGCGCTATACCAATATTCTCCTGGGCACGGTCCAGGCCGCCATCGCCCACGGGGTTCTAGATGCGGTCCGGGCAGGCGACATCCCCAAGGATAAAGTCAATGACCTGGGCATTCTCATCTCGGTATGGCTAAATCCGATGGTCGGCCAAGAAGATTACGAATGCGATCATCAGGCGCTGTTTGACATCCACCACCAAGCGACCGCCCAGGTCATCCATCAAGCCATGCACTACCTACTAGACATCGACTGGTTATTGGAACATCAAGACCAGCTTGTCCACCAGTTAGCAGAAACGCTCTTCTTTAAGCCTCGTACTTGATGTACTTAAAGCGCGGATCATCCGGCGTACCTTCCAAAGCGCTGTCTTCCCCGGGACGCCACATCACGACTTCTTCGATCTTCTTGGCAAGCTCGAAATCCTTGTCGGTAATCCCCTTGGCTGAATGCGTCATGAGCTTGACGATCACAAAGGCGTAAGAAACGGTCAGATCCGGATGGTGAAAGGCTGCCTCTGCCAAATGACCGATCACGTTCACTACCATCAGGGTACCCTTCCAACCGAAAGTCTTATACCGGCGCCGAATCCAGCCGTTCTCGTAGTACCAGCAAGGCAGCTCTTCCTTTAGCCGCGCTAGGATTTCTTCTTCGGTGTAAGCTTCTTCAGGACCACGCTTGCGCCAACCCATGATCTGCCTCCTCAAATTCTTCCACAGCAAAACCTATCATCTAACTCAAGAATGACGCAAGTCTTAAAACGCCTGGCGGATTGCCCAAGCCACTTCCAGCGCCTGGCGGTTTTCCTTAAGGTCGTGCACGCGTAAGATCCTCACGCCCGCCATCACTCCCAAAGCGGTTGTCGCTACCGTGGCAGCAACCAGTTCGGTCGGCTCGGCCACTTCAAGGACCTGGCCCATAAAGCGCTTGCGACTAGTCCCCAATAGGACCGGAAAGCCGGTCGCTACGAAGCTATCTAAATGCGCCAACAACTTGAGATTGTCGAGCTTACGCTTCCCAAACCCGATCCCTGGGTCGATGACAATGCACTCGCGCCGGATCCCGGCTGCTTGAGCCGCTTTTGCGCGCGCCTGTAAAAACTGAAGTACTTCGGCGACTACGTCTTGGTAATAAGGATTATCCTGCATGGTCTTAGGCGTGCCCTGCATATGCATCAGCACGATGGGCACTTGATACTTGGCTGCAAGCGCAAACATCGCCGGATCATCGCGCCCGGCTGAGACATCGTTAATCAGGCTGGCGCCGGCCTGAATCGCTGCTTCCGCAACTGCCCCTAACGTCGTGTCGATGCTGATAAAACGGTCGCTGGGAAGGGCTTGGGCAAGCGCCTCGATCACCGGAAGGACGCGCCGGATCTGCTCTACTGCAGCTACCCGATCAGCCCCTGGACGGGTCGATTCTCCCCCGACATCGATGATCTCTGCCCCCTCTGCTACCATTTCCAGCCCTCGCGCCACCGCCTGGGAAACCTCCGCATAACGCCCACCATCGGAAAAGCTATCTGGGGTCACATTGAGGATCCCCATGAGAATAGGTTTGCCCTGCCTGATCCGCTCCAGAAGAGACATCGCTCCAAATTCGTCTAATCGGTTAGGGCAATGGTAACATGTTTTTCTCGTTCTCTTACTAAAGCTCATGGCGGAAAAACGGCGCGAACGGATCCTGTTTCTTACCGGGAAGCTGGCAGAAAAACAGCTGCGCCAGACGCTCGAGGCAATGCAGCCGGACTTTGACTACATCGTACACCAATTAGGACTGACGGTGGCTGCCTTGATGACCGCCGACATGATCCGCCGCCGGCTCAAAGATACCTTCGGCGCTGATCGGATTTTGGTCCCGGGGCGCTGTACTGGGGATCTTGAGGCTTTGTCTAAAGAGCTCGGCATCCCAGTCGAACGCGGCCCTAATGAGATCAAAGACCTGCCTGCATTCTTCGGCCACGAAAAGCAAAAGCCAGATCTTTCCCGCTATGACATCCGCATCTTTGCCGAGCTCACCGAAGCCCCAAAGATGAGCATCGAGAAGATCCTAACCCAGGCCGACTGGTATCGCCGTCACGGTGCTGATGTCATCGATCTAGGCTGTCTACCGGAGACCGAATTTCCCCACCTCGAAGAAGCCATCCAAGCCCTTAAAACCGAAGGCTACCAAGTCAGCGTAGATTCCTTGAATCCCAAAGATTTGCTCCGCGGCGGACGGGCGGGCGCTGATTATCTGCTCAGCCTACACCTAGATACCCTGTGGGTAGCGGAAGAAGTTGAAAGCTGCCCTGTCCTCATTCCCCAGCCTGCCACCGATCTAGAGACGCTCGATCAGGCTGCAGAGCGCTTAAGCCAGAAGAATCGGCCGTTCATCCTAGATCCGATCCTAGAGCCGATCCACTTTGGCTTTACCGCCTCGATCGTTCGCTATTACGAAACTCGCCGCCGCCACCCGGAGGCAGAAATGATGATGGGGATCGGCAATCTCACTGAACTTAGCCACGCTGACACTGCCGGCATCAATCTGCTGCTGCTCGGCATCTGTTCTGAGCTGCATATCCACAACGTCCTAACCACCCAGGTGAGCGGCCACTGCCGGCGCGCTGTCCCAGAAGCTGATTTAGCCCGGCGCATCTTGTTTTACGCCCGCGCCAATCACACCCTGCCCAAACACATTCACCCGGGCCTGATGAGTCTGCATGAGATCAAACCGTTCCCGTATAATATTGACGAACTCAAAGAGCTCCAAAGCATGATCCGCGATCCCAGTTTTCGCATCCAGATCACAGAAGAAGGAATCCATATCTTCAACCGCGACGGCTTTTACTCCGCTACCGACCCGTTTGAACTGTTTCCGAATTTGGGCGTAGAACAAGACGGCGGTCACGCTTTTTACCTGGGAGCCGAGCTCACCAAGGCGCAGATCGCCTGGCAACTTGGCAAACGCTACGTTCAGGATGAAGCGCTCGATTGGGGCTGTGCGGTGGATCCGCCAGTTGAAGCAACCGATCTGCACGCTTATAAACCTGCCGGGACCACTTTACAGAAAAAACCCAAACCATGATCTTGGAAACGATCGTCACGACCCAGGACGAAGCAGGCCGACCCCATATCGCCCCAATGGGGATTCGCGCGTGGGAGGAAGGATGGGTGATTGCGCCTTTTCGCCCTTCGCAGACGCTCGCCAACCTCCAAGCTACCGGCTTTGCCGTGGTGAACACCACCGACGATGTGCGCATCTTCGCTGGTTGTCTGACCGGGCGCCGCAACTGGCCGCTGGTGCCGGCCGAGCGTATCGCTTGCGTGAGGTTGCGCGACGCGTTGGCGCATACGGAGCTGGCGCTTGTGGCAGTGGAAGAAGATCCGATCCGCCCCAGGTTGTTTTGCCGCTCTGTCCACTGCGCCAACCATGCCCCTTTCCCAGGCTTTAACCGCGCTCAATTCGCCGTCCTAGAGGCAGCGATTCTGGTCAGCCGCTTGCACTTATTGCCCTTGGCGGACATCGAAGCTGAGCTGGCGCGGCTTGAGATCATCTGCGCCAAAACTTGCGGCCCGCGGGAAAAAGAGGCCTGGCAATGGTTATGCGACAAAGTTTCCCATGTCAAACGTCAACAAGAGTATGACTCGCTTACTCGTTAGCGTCCGCTCTTTGGAGGAAGCGTATCTCGCCGCCGAGGCTGATTTGCTCGACCTGAAAGAACCGGCTGCCGGCGCGCTAGGTGCTCTGCCGCTGGCGACCATCTACCGCGTGCGTCAGTCTTTTGCCAACCGCCGTATGAGCGCAACTGTCGGCGATCTTTTGCTTTGTCCCCAATCGGTGAGCGAGGCTGCCGAGCAGATCGCCTCTACCGGCGTGGATTACGTCAAAATTGGGTTATTTGCAGGCGATCTTACCGCCACCTTAGCAGCGCTTGCCAAGCTCACCACGCAAACCGCGCTGGTTGCGGTTTTGTTTGCCGACCAGCCCTGGGAATTTTCCGTGCTTCCGGCGTTGGCTCGGGCTGGCTTTGCCGGAGTTATGCTCGATACTGCCGATAAGCGCCGAGGCTCGCTGCTTGAGCTTTGTTCGCCAGAGTATGTGGAAAGTTTTGTGCGCACGACAAGAAGCTTAGGGCTGATGGTGGGACTGGCCGGTTCGTTGCGGCTTCAGGATATCCCGAAGCTGCTGCCGCTTGAGCCGGATTACCTAGGCTTTCGGGGCGCCCTATGCCGTGGCGGGCGCACCGGGGCATTGGACCCTGAGCTTGTTGCCCAAGCACGGCGAGCGCTAGCGTGACAGACGTTTATTCTTGTCTGCGCCCGCTTTTATTTCGCCTCGACCCGGAGGCTGCCCATCGCCTAGCGCTGGCTGCTTTAGACCTAGGGGCTCGGCTCGGTCCCTTAAACCCGTTTAGCCAACCTCAGATCCGCTCGGCAAGAGAGGTATTTGGCCTGCGTTTTCCTAATCCCGTCGGCTTGGCGGCTGGCTTGGACAAAGACGGCGATCACCTGTTAGGGCTGGCCAGCCTAGGATTTGGTTTTATCGAAGTAGGCACGGTCACTCCCCGCCCCCAGCCGGGCAATCCCAAACCCAGGCTGTTTCGCCTGCCTGACGCCCAAGCGTTGATCAACCGGATGGGATTTAATAGCCTGGGGTTAGCGCATTTAGTCGCTAACCTAAAGCGTCTTCGCAAACGCGATTTCATCCTTGGGGTAAACTTAGGCAAAAACCGCAGTACTCCCAACGAACAAGCCGCCCAAGACTACTTGCTAGGTCTTGAGCGCGTCTATGAGCTAGCCGATTATGTGACGATCAACCTCTCCTCCCCCAACACGCCTGGGCTGCGGGAACTCCAGCACGGCCAGGCGTTAGAAGCGCTCTTGGCTAAACTCCACGAAGCGCGTCAGCGCTTGCACCGAACCACGGGGAAATTCCTACCGCTTGCAGTGAAGCTCGCGCCTGATCTTACCTTTGATCAGCTTGCTGCCCAGGTGGATATTTTTCTCCGCTATGGGATAGACGCGGTAGTCGCCACCAACACCACCTTAGACCACAGCCAAGTAGCGCATCTGCCGCACGGCCAGGAAGCAGGGGGGCTGAGCGGCCGTCCCCTGTCTGCCCGTTCTACCGAAATCGTCCGCCAGCTCCACGCTTTACTTCAAGGCCGCCTGCCGATTATCGCCTGCGGCGGAATTTTAAGCGCTGAGGATGCCTTGGCTAAGTTTGAGGCCGGTGCGAGCCTGATTCAACTCTACACCGGCCTCATCTATCGCGGCCCTAAACTGATCCTAGAAATTCTCGAACGCCTTAAGATTTCGGGGATTTAACCCAATTGCTGCTAGCAAGAAAGTGCACAGACAGCACTATTTTCTTCCTGAGTTCGATGACTCGTACCTGACAGGCATCACTTTCCCGACTACGACAGGAACCCCTCTCTGCCGCAGCGCCGCCGTTACCGGACGGACTTGCCACAGATAAAGCAGTTGCGGTTAAAGTCAAGCTCCTTATTCGAGCTAAATTGATATACGGGCTTTCTCGTCTAGATCTTGTCAGAAGCAACTACAACCGGATTGCAGGGAGATTGCCTATGCTTTGAATCATCGGCAACGATGAAGCTGCCTGCGCCTGTCTCTACCACCATCTTAATCATTGATGTCTAGCCTAAAAGCCTCTCCATAGCGTGTGTCGGCATCAAAGTCTTGCCATACCAGCGCAGGCTGCGGTACCGGTTGGGTGGGGACATAGAACGTCAATACATCCAACGTGCCAGAAAGCACGCGTCCGCTGGTATTCACCAATCCTTTGATCACTCCGCCGCTGAGGGCGAACCAGAAATTGGTCTGATTGTAAGTGTTGATCATCGTTTTGGGGATCTCCAGCCAACCGGTCACAATGTTTCCCAAACCCATCCCAAGCTTTCGCCGTATTTTGATATCGTAACTTTCTTCGCCTGCGGCAGCTTCGATCGCTGCACTTAAGATTCCAAGCAAAATAACTATCTTAAGATAATTTCTCATATGGCACTCCAAAGTTAGAGAATCTTCTCTAACCATAGAAAACTTCAGCTAGATTGCAACTTACAAATAAAAAAGCCTTCAAAGCCAAAAGGCTTTGAAGGCTTAAACTTTATGCCAACCGATCAGTCAGCCAGGTTTTGGGCAGCAAAATCCCAATTGACCAGATTCCAGAAATTTTCCACATACTTGGGACGGGCATTGCGGTAGTCGATGTAATAGGCGTGCTCCCACACGTCACAGGTCAGAAGCGGCTTTTGGCCAGACGTTAAGGGATTGCCGGCGTTATTGGTCTGAACGATCTGGAGTTTGCCGTCAGGATTTTTCACCAGCCAAGCCCAGCCGGAACCGAATAGGGTGACCGCGGCCTTGGAAAAAGCTTCCCTGAAAGCCTCAAACGAACCGAAATCTCGCCGGATGGCATCGGCGAGCTTGCCGTCAGGTTCGCCGCCTCCGTTCGGCCTCATGCTGTTCCAGTAGAAGGTATGATTCCAAACCTGGGCAGCGTTGTTGAAAATGGGGCCAGAGGCTTTTAGGATGATTTCCTCCAGCGTTAGGTTTTCAAATTCCGTCCCCGGAATCAAATTGTTGAGGTTATCCACATAGGCCTTGTGGTGCTTGCCGTAGTGGTATTCCAGGGTCTCCTTAGAAATATAAGGCTCTAGAGCATCCATCGCATAAGGCAAAGGGGGAAGTTCGTGTTTCATGTGCACAGCTCCTTTTTCCCAGTGTTTAAGTAGGTAAAGCTTACTGCAATCCTCGTCTCAGGGCAAATTCAATAGGAAGGATAAATTTCGGCTACCCCTGCCCGGTGGTTAATCCAGCGCGCCATCAAGAAAAGCAAATCAGACAGCCGGTTAAGATACCGGATCACTTCCGGATTGACTGGCTCTTGCTGCGCTAACGCCACCACCTCGCGCTCAGCCCGGCGTGCGATCGCGCGGGCCAGATGAATGAGCGCCGCCGGAAAACTTCCCCCCGGCAGGATGAACTGCTTAAGCGGAGGAAGCTCTGCATCGATCCGATCGCAAAGCTGTTCCAATCGTTCAACGTGAGCTGCCGTAATTCTGGGGACTGGCCTGGCAAGGTCGGGACTGGCTAAATCAGCGCAGACAACATGCAGTTCGTTTTGGATCGCATGCAGCCATCTCTTAAGCTCATCTTCCTCTAACTGGGCGATGGCTACTCCTAACGCTGAGTTTAGCTCATCTACGCTGCCATAAGCGGCGATGCGAAGCGCGGCCTTGCTTATCCTCAAGCCACCGATGAGGCCGGTTTCGCCCCGGTCGCCGGTGCGCGTGTAGATCCTCATCTAAGCCCTACCTTGCGTACCAGCCAGGCTGCCAACAACCCAAGCGCGCTGCCTAGGTAATGGATAAACACGCCAACTGCCACGCTTTGGTGGTGAAGCTGTTCCATCCAGTCAGTTTTATTCAACCCGATCCACAAAAACACCGTCGCGTAAAACACCCCAGCGCCGATCGCCGCCCACAGAAACGCATCGCGCCCCAAACGCCTGGCTGTCTGATAGAACCAGACTGCCACCAAAATCGCCACTATCCCCTCGATCACATCGCCCTCTTCTTTTACTTTTATGTCTGATTTTTAATGTCTGATTTTTACACGCTCAGCGGACTGGAGGCAACTGCAGCAACACCCCTTTGCTCTCTCCCTGGATCAGGGTAGCCGGATAAGTGCCGTTCCATTTCTCGATGGATTTGTACTGGATCAGCTTATCGGTGAGGGAGTTGGCAATCAGCTGGTTGGCGCTTGCCACCGCTTCGGCTTCTTTCATAATCCGGTATGCCTTGGCATCGGCTTCAATGCGCTGGCGTTCAGCTTCCGCTTTGGCTTGGGTAGTCACCTCGATCAAATGCCAAGATCAGCGCGATTGCACCCCCGATTGCCCACCGGCGATAGCGCAAGCCGAATAACTGCTCGGTAGCTACAGTTCGCGCGCCATCAGTCCCCCTTTGTTATCGCCCAATCTGCGAGTATAGCCCTTCTTTAAGGGCCTGCTTGCCAGGCTGCAACTTTGTCGATCGACTATTCTAAGAGGTCTTTTAGGCGGGTGCGCGAGATCGCGGGGCAGCTGTCTGACGCAGAGATCAAGCAACTGGTTGAGTACTAGGCTGCGCTGACGGCGCAGAACCTATTTTCGCAAAGCTACCTCGAATAGAACAGCCGCCTCGCCTTTCAGCCCACTAAAGTTGGAAATTTACTTCTTTAAGCTCTGATAATACGCAGCGATATTTTCAATATCAGCGTCCGACAAAGCCTCGACCATAGGTTTCATGATCGGGTTATTGCGGCTGCCATCTTTGTATGCCTTAAGCGCAGCCACTAGATACTGAGCATTTTGGCCAGCCAGATTAGGATAGGCCGGGTTGGTAGCGATCCCATCTGCTCCGTGACAGCCAGCGCAAACTGCCGCTTTGGTCTTGCCGGCCTCGGGGTCGGCAGCAAAAGCGCTGGCGCTGACAACAAGCAGGACAAGCAGTAAGCGTCGCATAGCATTCCTCTTGATTATTTTTAGAGCGTATTTATGATGCCGCAAGCGCTGAAAAAAAGGCGGCATCCTGCCGCCCCAACCCCTCGTAGAGGAGGCTCTTGCCCTAACCTAATCTAGATACCAGCCCAAGCAAGAAAAACGCGGTCTTAGTAGCCATCCTCAATTG
>CAZJKH010000001.1:367995-420001 GCA_964546735.1 uncultured Methylococcales bacterium
CGGTTTTCCCATGCCAGTGCGGGGTGTGGAGATCGACCTCGTTGCCCATCCCCAGGACGTGCCAGCGCACCTTGCTCCCATAAGGAAAGATCAGCCCTTTGAGGTTACCGAAGATAAAACCGTTGATGCTGTGCATTAGCCCGGCTTCTTCGCCAGCCAACCGATCGAAGATGAAAAAAGCGGTGACTACCTCTATGTCCACGTCCTTGGGAGAACCGTCCGGCTTGGCCCAGCCCTGGCGGGTGATGATGATCGGCCCTAAAAGCCCCTGATTGACGTCGGTGGGTTCGTGCAGGTGCGGGTGGTACCACCAGACTTTGGAGCTTGGCTCCATCGCCGCCGGACCGCTCTCCGCATCGGCTAGCCAGACATAGTCAAAGCACTGACCGGGCAACACCTTTGCCCCAGACCCTGGATCCTGGCCGGAGTTGACCCCAGTGTAATGCGCCCCTCGTGATCTTTGGCATAGCGCAACCCATGCGGATGTAAACTTACTGGCCGTTGGCTTCGGTTGCACAAGCGCACGCGGATTTCATCGCCTACCTCGGCGCGCAGGATCGGCCCTAAGATCCCTAGCCATTCAGGCTGTAGCACCCGCGTCGTAAAGCTTGCATTGGCATACTGGACAAAGCGAGTCACTGGGAAGCGGTGGTTGTCCCGCCAAGGCTCAGGCAGCGGGCAAGGCGCCGGGTCGGGATAGCAATGCACTAGGTTCTGGCCACTAGGAGCAAAGTCCCAGATCTCTTCTTCTGCTGCCAGATAATACTGGCGTACCTGAGCCTGCCCAGGCAGGCCATAGAGACTTAACAGCGCTAGCGTAAAAATGGATAAAACCTTAACCATAGCTTCGACTCCTGGGATTTGTGTAGCAAATTTTAATACTAATAATAATCGTTATCAATATTAAATTTTCCCCACCTTCAGCCGGTTGAAATCCACCAGCAGTGAGGTTGAGTAAAAATCAAGTATTTGATTTTCATAGTAAGAATTTTTGGCACGCGAAGTGCTAATATTTCTTTAAGACCCACTTTACCAGGAGTCAGCATGACCATCGCCCTGCCTAAGCCCGGTCTAATCGGCCTTAAAGAAAACTGGCGCTATGACTTGCTCGCTGGCTTTCAAGTCTTCCTCATCGCCCTCCCCCTGTGCCTAGGCATTGCCATGGCCTCTCGCTTCCCCCCTATGGCCGGCATCACCGCCGCCATAGTGGGGGGTCTTTTGGTCTCGCGCATCAACGGCTCTTATGTGACCATCTCAGGGCCGGCAGCAGGTCTCATCGTGGTCACCTTAGGAGCGGTGGAAAGCCTAGGCCAAGGTGATCCGCTCGCTGGCTACCATCGAGCCTTGGCGGCCATCGTCTGCGCCGGCATCTTGCAGGTGCTGCTCGGCATCCTCCGCGCGGGGCGCTTCGTCGCGCTGGTGCCAACTTCGGTGGTTCACGGGATGCTCGCGGCGATCGGCGTGATCATCATGATCAAGCAAGCCTACGTCTTGATCGACGTGCAACCGCAAGGAGAGCTACTGGAGAACCTCGCCGCCCTTCCTCAAAGCCTGGCGCAAGCTAACCCGGAAATCGCCGCGATCGGCCTGACGGGACTGTTGATCCTGATTTTTTGGGAACTGTTTAAATCGCGCCTGCCGCTTTTGCAATGGGTTCCGGCCCCCATCGTGGTCGTAGCGGTGGGGTTGCTGATGGGGCTGGGCTTCGACCTGGAGCACCCCTATAAGTACTCCTGGCACTCTACCTTATACGCCGTAGGTCCTGAGGAACTTTTGCCCGTGCCTCAAAATTTTTGGGACGGATTTGCTTTCCCCGATTTTTCTCTCATCGGCACCGCTAAGTTCTGGTTAGCGGTAGTGAGCATCTGCTTAGTCTCTAGCCTAGAGACCTTGCTTTCGGCAGCGGCGGTAGACAAGCTCGACCCTTTTCAGCGTCAGAGCGATCTCAACCGCGACGTGGCTGCGCTCGGAATCGGTACCGCCGTCTCGGGAGCGCTCGGTGGACTGCCGATGATCTCGGAGATCGTCCGCTCTACCGCCAATATCAACTTCGGCGCTCGCACTCAGTGGTCGAACTTCTTCCACGGCCTGTTTTTACTCCTTTTCGTCGCCTTGTTCCCCCGCCTCATCCACGAGATTCCCAAAGCGGCGCTAGCCAGTCTATTGATCTTCGTCGGCTATAAGCTCGCCTCACCTAAGGAGTTCTACAAGACCTGGGAAATCGGCAAAGAGCAGTTGTTTTTGTTCGTATTTACGATTTTAGCTGTGCTTGCCACCGACCTCTTGATCGGGGTAGGTTTGGGAATTTGCGCCAAGGTCGCCATCCATCTCTGGCGCGGGGTCTCGCCCAAAGAACTGTTCAAACTCGCTTACCGGATCGAGCCGACCGACCCTGATGCAATCTACGTGGCTATCGACGGGGCGGCAGTGTTTTCCAATTTTCTCGCATTGAAGTCAGCTTTAGCCAACTTGCCTAAGAGCAAGACTCTGATTTTCGACCTGACCAATGCCTCTTTTATCGACCATACGGTGATGGAGTTTCTACACGAGTTCTGCCACGACTATCAAAGGACTGGCGGGTGCTGCCAAATCCGGGGATTGGAGCTACACGAGCCTGTTTCCTCTCACCCCTTGGCTGCGCGCCGCAAGAGCCAAGCTTTGCTAGGCGCTTTCCTGGAGATGGCAGAACACGGCAGTCGGCTGGAGATCTGCCTCAAAGGCAAGGAAGTGATGCGCCAGGTGCAAATCCAGGTACGCCAAACCTTGCAAGCCCTCCCGCCGGGTAAAAAAGTTTACCTGGACTTAAGCGAGGCGGAACTACCTGAACCAGTGATAGAAGAAATCAAAAAGTACTGCTTAGACCACGGCGGCAAAATCCTAGAATCCAAATCAGCTCAACCTCAGCTGCGGAAGAAACATTAATGGGTGGAGAGAAAGATGACCCCTAACTTGCCTTTACTTGAGACCGGCAGGCTCGTTTTAAGCGCCGGGATAGAGCTTAGCCAACAGCGGCTGCGCCAGCATTCGCTGTTGGCGGCAATTACCTTGGGGTGGATCGGCTTTGAGGCCGGCGCTGGCCTGCTGTTAGGCCACCAGGCAGCGCTTTTGCTGTGCCTGCTCGCAGTGGCGCTGGCGCTAGCCTCAAGCCTGGTAGGAATAGCGGCCGACCGCTCCCCTCAGGTGCTGGCTAAGGTCTGCTTGCCGCTTTTGCTCTGGTCAGGGATGTTAGGGCTGGGCGGAGGATGGATCGCAGCTGTCTTTCAGGTTGGACAAGACTTGGTAGTCCCTTTGGGCTTGCCGTGGCTCTCCTGGCACCTGCATTTAGACGGCTTGGCTGGCTTTTTCTTCCTCGTCGTGAGCGCCGTGCTGGTGGCGGTAGCGCTGTTTGGCCCCCAGCATGTGCGCGAATACGAACACAGCCCTTATTCCCTAGCGCTACTTGCCCTGACCACTGGCTTGTTCGTCGCTGGGATGCAGTTGGTATTGCTCGCCGCTGACGCCTTCTTCTTTATGCTCAGCTGGGAGCTGATGTCGGTGGCAAGCTATTTCCTCGTCGCCTATACGCATGAACATGTTGAAAATCGCCACGCCGCTTTCCTGTATCTGCTCATGGCCGAAGTCGGCGCGCTGTTCATCATTTTGGCCTACGGCGTGCTGGTAGGCTTCGGGGATGGATTTACCTTCGCGAAGATGCAAGCGGCAGAGCTTACCCCTTCCTGGGCTGCTATTGCCTTTTCCCTGGGGCTAATCGGCTTTGGCATGAAGGCGGGGTTGGTGCCGCTCCATGCCTGGCTGCCGGAGGCTCATCCGGTCGCCCCTTCGCATATCTCCGCGCTGATGTCGGGGGTGATGCTGAAAGTCGCCGTCTACGGATTTATCCGTTTTGCTTTTGAGCTGTTAGGCTTAAACCAGCTGCATTGGGGCTTCGGCGTGGCGGTCCTGGCCATAGGCAGCGCTTCGGCGGTGCTTGGGGTCCTGTATGCCTTGATGCAGCATAACCTAAAGCGCCTGCTCGCTTATCACTCGGTGGAAAACATCGGCATCATCTTCATGGGGCTGGGATTAGCGTTGCTGTTCTACAGCGACGGCAAACCCGCCCTAGGCGCGATCGGCCTGATCGCTGCCCTGTATCACACTTTCAACCACGCCCTGTTTAAAAGCCTGCTGTTTTTAGGGGCAGGCGTGATCCTTCAACGCGCTCACGAGAGCGACCTAGAACGCATGGGCGGGCTGATCCACAGGATGCCGGTGACCGCCGTGCTGTTTTTGATCGGTTGCCTGAGCATTTCGGCACTGCCGCCGTTCAACGGCTTTATCTCAGAGTGGCTCACCTTTCAGGCGGCGCTCCAGGTTTCAGCCTTAGAGAGCGGGGTGCTGCGCAGCTTTGTCCCTGTGACCGCGGCGCTGTTGGCCTTGACCTCTGGGCTGGCGGCAGCGTGCTTTGTCAAGGTATTTGGCGTGGCCTTCTTAGGCGTGCCGCGCAGCCATCATGCCCAGCGGGCGCGCCGGCTGGAATCGGCGAGCGCCATTGCCGGAATGGGCTGGCTGGCTTTGGCTTGCTTGCTTTTGGGCGTACTGCCCACCCCGTGGGTGCGGCTTTTGGAAGGAGTCACGCTCCAGCTGACGGGAACGGGGTTGCTAAAGACGGCTGCACGGGGAGTGTTGTGGCTTGCCCCGGTGGCGCCAGAGACCGCGTCTTATGCTGCCCTGTGGGTGTTTTTGGCGCTGGGGTTAGCTTGGTTCTTGGCTTGGTATCTCCTCCACCGCGATGGCAACCGCAGCGAGCGCCTCGCTTACCCTTGGGAGTGTGGGTTTGGGAAGCTGACGCCCAGGATGCAGTATTCGGCCACTGCTTTCGCCATGCCGCTCAGACGTATTTTTGCCGACTGTTTCGTGGTCCACGAAACCGTCGAAGGCAGCTTGCGCTACCGCCTTCACGTGGACGATCGGTCATGGGGGATATTCTACCAACCGGTGGCGCAGGCCTTGCGCTGGTGCGTGCGCCACGTAGGCCGCATCCAGAGCGGCAATATCCGGGTTTACCTAGGGTATTCCTTCGTCACTTTACTCTTGCTGCTGTGGGTGATCCAATGATGGCCTGGCTTGTCAACCTCGTCCAAATCTTTCTGTACGTGGCCGCAGCGCCTTTGCTCGCCGGTTGGATCAAGCAGCTTAAGTGCTGGTCTCAGAACCGCCGCGCGCCGTCTATCCTCCAGCCCTATCGGGACCTGATCAAGCTGCTTAGCAAGCAGATGGTGGTCGCCGAGCGGGCTTCGTGGGTGTTTCGCCTGGCGCCTTATCTGATTTTCGCGGTCGCGGTCCTGGCCTCAAGCATCGTTCCGCTGATCGCCGTGCATTTGCCCACCGCCCAGATCGCGGACGTGATCGTGCTCGTCGGGTTTTTCAGCTTGGCGCGCTTCTTCCAGGCCCTGGCGGGGCTAGACCTCGGCACTGCCTTCGGCGGGATGGGCGCCTCGCGCGAGATGACTATCGCCTCCCTCGCGGAGCCAGCGATGTTGATGGTGGTGTTCACCTTGGCGGTGTCCATGGGCACCACCAACCTCGCCGCAGCGATCGATACCCTGCTCCACCAATCGCCCATCGTGCGCCCCTCTTTCGTGTTCGCAGGGCTGGCCTTAGCGTTGGTAGCGGTCGCCGAAACCGGCCGCATCCCGGTGGATAACCCCGCCACCCACCTGGAGCTGACCATGATTCACGAGGCTATGATCTTAGAATATAGCGGCCATCATCTGGCGCTGATCGAGTGGGCAGCGCAGATCCGCTTGCTGATCTTCGGGGCATTGATCGCCAATATTTTCCTGCCTTGGGGACTGGCGGAGACGCTCGACCTTAGCTCGCTGGGACTTGGCTTAGCGGCGATTTCAGCCAAGCTGGCAGGGCTTGCGCTGATCCTGGTCCTGGCCGAAATCCTGCTGGCTAAGATGCGTCTGTTCCGCGTCCCGCAGTTTCTCGGTTTTGCTTATCTATTGGCCTTACTCGGCATGCTCACCCACGTGATTTTGGAGGTCGGTTGATGCAGACCCTGTCATCCTTATACGGGCAAGCAGTGTTCCTGCTTGCTGCGCTGGTGTTGTTCACGTCTTTTCTCATGCTGGCCGAGACACGCCTAGTTACCCTGGTCAACCTGTTTGCCCTGCAGGGGGCGTTGCTCGCAGTTACCTCGGCATTAGCGGCAGTCGTGCAGGAGATCCCGCACTTATTGATATCCGCTGGCCTCACTTTGGTGCTGAAGGCGGTTTTGATCCCCGTACTGCTACACTGGCTAATCCTGCGCCTGGGTCTGCACCGCCGCGAGGATCCGGTCAAGCGCCCGCTCGGCCTGCTCTTGGGGGGCGCTACGCTGGTGGTATTCAGCTACGCTGCTACTTTGCCGGTGGTGCAGCTGTCGCTGCTGGCTACCCGCCACCTGATCGCCGCTAGCACCGCTTCGTTCCTCCTCGGCATGTTATTGATGATCTCCCACCGCCAGGCGATCAGCCAGGTAGTAGGATTCATGGCGATGGAGAACGCGCTGTTTTTCCTTGCGGTGGTCTCCATTTATGGGATGCCGCTGATCGTGGAACTTGGGATCGCCTTCGACGTGATGGTCGCGGCGGTGATCTTCGGCGTGTTTTTCTTCCATATCCAAGAGAGCATCGATTCGCTGGACGTAGACGCCTTAAGCGCTTTAAGTGAAAGCAGGGAGGTAGAGATCCCCCAAGGGGAGAGCCTGCCCCAAGGAGAGATAGAATGATCGTGTTGTATCTGATCCTGTTGCTCCCCCTCGTCGGCATGGGAGTACTCGCCGTGCTTGGCCACAAGCCAGTGGCGGCCCGCCTCAACAATCTGCTCAACGCGTTGACTTTCGCCCTAGCGGTAGTGCTTGCTGGAATCGTGCTGGAAAGCGGGTCCTTGATCTCTCAAGACCGCTTCTGGCTGGTGGACAGCTTCAACGTCTATCTGATCGCCCTCACCGCCCTAGTGGGGCTGACCACCGGCATTTTCTCCGGCCCTTACATGGAGCATGAGAGAGCGATCGGCCGCCTGAACCGCCGGCGGCTCAAGCTCTACTATTCCATGTATCAAGGCTTCATGCTCGCCATGTACTTGATCCTGGTGAGCAATAATTTAGGTGTCCTGTGGGTAGCGATGGAGGGCGCGACGCTTGCCACAGTACTTTTGGTCAGCTTGTACCGTACCCCGGAAAGCGTCGAGGCAGCGTGGAAGTATTTTATCCTGTGCGGGGTCGGCATCGCCCAGGCACTATTCGGCACCATCTTGCTGTATTTCACCGCTGCCCAGGTCTTGGGGACTGGCACCGATGCCCTCAGCTGGACGACGCTCTACGTCCATGGGGCAGAATTGAACCCTACCGTGCTTAAGCTTGCTTTCGTGTTTCTGCTCGTCGGTTACGGCACCAAAGTGGGCCTGGTGCCCATGCACAGCTGGCTACCGGACGCCCATTCGGAAGGCCCCACGCCCATGTCGGCGATCTTGTCCGGGCTGCTTCTCAACGATGCCTTATACGCTATCATGCGTTGCAAGATGATCGTGGATCAAGCGGTGGGGGGAAATCTTCCAGGCTATCTAATGATGGGGTTTGGGATGGCGTCATTTCTGGTGGCGGCGCTGTTTTTACATCGCCAGCGCGACATCAAGCGTTTGTTCAGTTACTCTTCGATCGAGCACATGGGGACGATGACCTTTGCCTTCGGTATCGGCACGCCTTTTGCAACCTTCGCTGCCCTGCTACATATGACCGTGCATTCTCTGACCAAATCTGCGATCTTTGTCACCGTCGGCCATGCTTCCCACATCGCCGGCACCCAACAGATGGATAAAATCCGCGGCCTCATCGCTACCCAGCCGGCAGTAGGCTGGGGGCTACTGATAGGCGCCTTGGCCATCGCTGGGTTTCCGCCTTTTGGGGTGTTTGTGAGCGAGTTTTTAGTCCTCACCGCGACCATGCAGACTCACCCTTGGCTGACCTTGCCGCTTCTGGCTGGGCTTGGGATCGCTTTCGCTGGGATCTTCCGGCAGCTTCATCCCATAGTGTTTGGTCATCGCCCACCAGGGCAACAGCCGGTCCCTGCCAACATGATCCCGGTATTCGTCCACCTGGCGCTGGTACTGCTGTTGGGGATCGCCATTCCCAGCGCGCTGGCTGACTGGTTCGATCAGGCAGCTCAGTTGATCAGCGGGGAGATGCCAAAATGAACGAATTCCACACCGCCCTGGAAAACGCCGGTATCGCAGTCGAAATTCTGTCGCCTCTGCCTCCCGCTGAGGTCTGCTGCATTCCCAGCTCCGCTTGGGAGCAAGCAGCGCGAATCGCCAAGTCTTTGGGTTGGCGTTGGAGCGCCGGCTGGGGCGAAGAAATCCCAGAAGGTTTCTATGGCAACGCGCTGCTCGCTAAGAAGGGCCAGTATCTGCTGCTTCGCACCCAAGTACCTAGCGCCAGCCCTGAACTTCCCTCTCAGGCCGGGGTTTATCCTGCCGCCGACCGCAGCGAGCGCCATACCCGCGACTTGTTGGGGATCTGTTTTCACGGCGGCGACAAGCGCCGCTGGACCAGCCATCAGGCCTGGGACGAGGAGGAATACCCATTGCGCGCCGATTTTCCTATCGCTGGGCGGCCAAGCGGCCAGACGCCGCCGGATGACAGCTATCCTTTCGCCTCTATTTCCGGCGTCGGCGTCTATGAGATCCCGGTCGGTCCAGTGCACGCCGGCATCATCGAACCCGGCCACTTCCGCTTTCAAGCCGTAGGGGAGACGATACTCAAACTCGAGGAGCGCTTAGGCTACGTCCACAAAGGCATCGAAAAACTCGCGGTCGGCCGCGATCCGGTCGGGCTTGCCCGGTTGGCTGGGCGGGTCTCGGGAGATACCACGGTAGGGCATACGCTGGCGGCGTGTTTAGCCATGGAGCGCGCCTGTGGCGTCGAGGTCCCGGAGCGGGCTGCTTTTGTGCGCGCGATTTTGGCCGAGCGCGAGCGCATCGCCAATCACCTCTGGGATATGGCAGCGATCTTAAACGATATCGGCTTCACCTTTGGCTACTACCAATTCGGCCGCCTGCGCGAGGATTTCCTGCGCACCAACCGCACTGTTTTCGGCCACAGGCTGCTGATGGATAAGATCCTCCCCGGCGGGGTAGCGGTAGATTTGGCGCCCGAGGCCATCCCACCTATGCTGCAAGAACTGGCCAGGCTCCAGCGGGAACTGGATGAACTGGCTACCTTAGTCGATCGCAACACCTCAGTCAGCGATCGCCTTTATACCACCGGCGTGCTCACCGTCGAGGACGCTGCCGAATTAGGCTGCGTCGGCTATGTCGGCCTCGCTTCCGGTCAGGACTTAGACGTGCGGCGCGATTGCCCATATCCGCCCTACGACCGGTTTACGCTTAAGGTACCGGCCGAGACAGGCTGCGACGTGGGGGCCCGCTTTTGGGTACGCTATAAGGAAACCCGAATCGCGCTCCGCTTGCTTAGGAGTTTTTTGGAGAGCTTACCCAAAGGGCCGTATCAGGTCGCACTCCCGCCTCCTACGGCAGGTGCCCAAGGGCTTGGGATCGTCGAAGGCTGGCGCGGCGAAATCGTCAGCTACGTGCGCTTTGGGGAGGACGGCAAGATCGCTCGGTTTTTCCCTAGAGACCCAAGCTGGCTCAACTGGCCAGCATTGGAGCGTTTGATTTTGGGCAACATCGTGCCTGAGTTTCCAGTGTGCAACAAATCGGTCAACGGCTCTTATTCCGGGGTCGATCTCTAACAGGAACCAATTATGCGGCGTCAGTATTTCAAGATTCTCAAGACCGGTATCCCTACCGAGCCCGTACACAAGATTTGGCGCGATCCCGAGGTGGAACGCCTGGGGGCAGAGGTCAAACGCCTAGTGGATAAACACTTTGCCGGAAGCTTAGCGATCCGCGAAGTGGATGCTGGCTCGTGCAACGGCTGTGAACTGGAGATCCACGCTTTGAACAACGTCTACTACGACGTCGAACGTTTCGGCGTGCATTTTGTCGCCTCGCCGCGCCACGCCGATATCCTACTCGTGACCGGACCGGTATCGCGCCATATGGAGGCAGCCTTGCGGCGCACTTTTGCGGCCACCCCAGACCCTAAATGGGTGATCGCGTGCGGGGATTGCGCCGTGTGTGGTGGGGAATTTGGGGTATCCTATGCGAGCTTAGGGGCGGTGGAAAACGCCATCCCGGTGGACGCCAAAATCCCCGGCTGTCCGCCTAATCCAGCCCAGCTTTTAGCAGGTATCCTGGCCGCCGTCGGGAGAAACAGATGAAGAGAAACAGATGAAAAAGTGGGTTTGCGCGCTCGGGCTAAGCTGGTTTGTGGCGCTGTCTGCCTCGGCTACTCAAACCGATGCCGATCTTCAGACTTGGGCCCAGTTCATCGCTCAAGGGACCTGGCAAAAGCAAAGCCCTTGGCAGTGGTATCTGGAACTTCAAGGGCGCTTTGGCTCGCATTCCTCGGATTTCAAGCGCGGCTTTGTGCGCCCGGCCTTAGGCTATGCCTTGACCCCTCACTTAAGCCTATGGTTAGGATACGCGTACGTGCCGTTCAAAAGCTCCTTCGATTCTAACCTGACCACCGTGCACGAACACCGGGTGTTTGAGCAGGTCATCTTCAGCCACCCGTTCCTAGATGGCAGCTTCACCTCGCGCACCCGCCTGGAACAGCGGTTTTTAAACACCACTGCCGACAAAAGCTGGCGCCTTCGGCAAATGTTCCGGCTGGCTCATCCCTTATGGCAGGGTGCACCTTGGTCAGGGGTGTTTTGGGATGAGGTATTCATCAGCTTGAATACCACCGACTGGGCCAAGACCACTCCTAACTGGGGCGCTAAAACCGGCTTAAATGCTAACCGCAGCTTTTTAGGAGGGGCTTACTATTTCAGCCCTAAAGCCTGGGTCGAGCTGGGGTATCTTAACCAATATACGCCTGCCGACCAGTTCGGCGGCAGACGACCGAAATCGCAAGTGATCCACGGGCCGATGCTCTCTGTAAACTTAAGATTTTGACCGCCTACATGCCGGCCATCCTGCTCCAAGCTGCCGCTCCTCCGGCGCCCCTGGCATGGATGCCTAACACAGAACGCGCTAAAATTCAGTCTTTTCATCGTTTCATGCCCGTCCAAACCTTGTTCTACCGTCCAATCCTGGTCGCCGGAGCTATATTGACCTTAGCCTTGCTGCTGGTGTTGGCAGCCTTTATCGCTTTGAGCTGGCGCAACCTGGAACGGGTCCAGCGAATTCAGGCCATGGTCAGCCAAGTCAACCGCCTGCAAGAGATCGACCACCTCTTGCAAACATTGCGCTTCCATGGATCCGATCCCATCCGGCTCGCCAAGCTGCATCAGCAACTTAGGCAAGCCGAGCTGGCGCTGCTACCTGAAGGGACACCCACTCAAGCGCAGCTGGAGACGGCTATGGATGCGCTGCAAAAACTGTTGGAGCGGGAAAACGCGCGCGAACGGGAGCTGATCGCGCAAGTGGTCGCCGACAGCGAATTGGAGCTTGAAGCGGCGTGGGCAGGTCTGGCAGGGATGGTGTTTTTGCTTGCGCTCGGCGCAATCCTGATGCGCTATTGGCTGCTCTTGCCGTTAAGGCAAATGAACCAACTGCTTTTGCAGCTGGCAGAAGGGCGCTTTGAACCCATCGCCAGCACAAACACCACTCCGCTTTGGCGCAGTTTGATCGCAAACTACAACCAGATGGTCAAGCGCCTTGCCACCCTGGAGCGGGCGCGCCGAGAACGGACTCGGGCGCTGGAATCGCAAGTCTCAGCTGCTGCCCGCACCCTTCTGGCCCAAAGCCAAAACCTAGCGCGCGCCGAACGCTTGGCAGCCCTAGGGGAACTGGCCGCTGGGGTTGCCCACGAGCTGCGCAATCCGTTAGCTGGAATTCGTCTAGCTTTGCATAATCTGCGCGCCGAGTGTCGCGACGCCCAGCTCCAACCCCGTTTTGACCTGGTCATCGCAGAGCTGGAACGCTTAAGCCACCACCTCAACCAACTTTTAGACCAAGCTCGCCATCAGCCCGAACCGATCCGCGAAGTAGACTTAGACCGTGTGATCGGCGAGACCTTGACCTTGCTGCGGTACCAAATCCCGGACACCATCCGCCTCCACTTGCCGCAACCGACCGGTCTTAAGGTCTTGTTGCCTGAGACTGGCTTGCGACAGGCGCTCATCAATTTGATCCTCAACGCCGTCCAAGCCATCGGCGAAACCTGCGGCAACATCTGGGTCCAGGTGCGGCAGGAAGCTGGGTATCTCATCTTGGAAGTAGCCGACGACGGCCCTGGGTTTCCGGAGGAACTTCTAGCTCACGGCATCCGCCCGTTTAGCAGCGGCCGCGCCGGCGGCACCGGTTTAGGGCTGCTACTGGTCAAACGCTTCGCCACCGCTTTAGACGGCTGCATCCGCCTAAGCCACAATGACCCTAAAGGCGCTCGGGTGACCTTGGAGATCCCATGCCGAACTCCCTCCTGATCATCGAAGACGAACCCCTCTTGGGGGAAGAGCTGGTGCGCCACTTTCAGCACCTCGGCTGGGAAGTGTGGCTGGCAAAAGACTTAGCCAAAGCGCGTCAGCTCTTAGAAGGGCGCTTGGAACCCTTGGTCGTGCTTTCAGACTTGAGCCTTCCCGACGGCAACGCTTTGGATCTCTTAGAAGGCATCGGCCGCCGCGCCTCGGAGTGGATTTTCCTTACCGGCTACGGCAGCGTGCCTGACTCAGTACGGGCACTCCGCCTTGGCGCCTACGATTTTTTGGAAAAACCCTGCGACCCTAACCGCCTCCAACTGGTGCTGGAAGCTGCCGCCCGCAGCGCCCGCGCGCAACGGCGCCTGGCGTTTGAGGCTGCCCAGCTCAACCTGCGCTTTTCTCCCCAAGCCTTAGTCGGCGACAGCCCGAAAACTAGGGAATTACGGCAATTGATCGCCAAGCTGGCAAAGCTGCCGTTCTCTTCCTGTCTGATCTTAGGCGAGACCGGCACCGGCAAGGGGCTGGTAGCGAGAATCCTGCATGCCAGCGGCAGCCGTTCGCAAGGGCCTTGGGTGGAGCTCAACTGCGCGGCTCTACCCAAAGACCTGGCTGAAGCTGAGCTGTTCGGGTATGAACCTGGGGCATTCACCGGCGCTAAGGGACGCCACCACGGCCTGCTCGAACAGGCCGACGGCGGTACCTTGTTTTTAGATGAGATCGGCGAGCTCGATTTAGGCATCCAGGCCAAGCTGCTCAAAGCGGTGGAAGACAAGCGTTTTCGGCGTTTGGGCGGAGAACGGGAAATCCAAGTAGACGTCCAGTTGATTGCTGCCTCCAACCGCAACCTCCTCAAAGAAGTCGAAGCTGGCCGCTTCCGCAGCGACTTATATCATCGCTTGAGCGTGTTTGAAGTGACGATTCCACCGCTTCGGGAGCGCCGCGAGGACCTCAAAACCCTAGTGCCTTTGCTCATCGAGGAATTTAACGCCAAAGCCGGCAAGCGGGTAAAAGTCATCCCACCGAGCGTCTGGTCTGCCTTGGAGAGTTATCACTGGACCGGCAATGTACGCGAACTTAGGAATCTGATCGAGCGCTGCGTGCTGCTGGCTGAAGATGAGATTTTTCCCCAACAGTGGCTGAATTTACCTGGGTCTGTTGCCCCCCAGGACTCCAATCTCATCCATCTGCCCTTAGATGGCAGCCTGTCGCTCGAGGAGATGGAAAAACACATCCTCCAAATCGCCTTAAGCCGCACCAGCGGCAACGTCACCGCCGCAGCGCGCTTGCTTAAGACCAGCCGCGAGACGCTGCGCTATCGGATACAAAAGCACGGTTTAGCCTAACCTCGAGTGATGCGCAGCACTAAGGGATCCACAGCTCAAGGCTGAACGCAAAGCTCTTAGCGCCTAAGACGCTCAATCGCCTCGTAGAAGCCAAAGCCGGCGATCATCGCTGCTAGGAATAGGCCTGTTTTAAGCTCTCCCTGGCCAAAGGCGGCGAGCGCCGGACCAGGACAAAATCCGGCAAGTCCCCAGCCGATCCCAAAGATCGCTGCCCCAGCGATCAGTTGGCGGTCGACTGCCCTCTTGGTCGGCAGGTGAAAGCGCTCCTCCAATAGCGGTGCTGGCCTGCGCAAAACCCACCGCTGAAGCGCTGCGAGCGTAGCCACCGCTCCGACCATCACGAGCGCAAGGCTGGGATCGAAGTCGCCGGCAAAATCGAGAAAGCCAAGTACTTTGGCTGGATTGATCATCTGCGACAGCGCCAACCCCATACCGAACAGTAAGCCGCTGATCAAAGCTGTAAGATTTGCCATCGCTTTATCTCCAGCCAAACACGTGGCGTACGATGAAAACCGTCGCGGCCGCCGTCAGCATGAACGTCAACGTTGCCACGATCGAACGTAACGATCCTCTTGCCAGACCGCAGACACCGTGACCGCTGGTGCAACCGCTGCCCAGGCGGGTACCAAACCCAACCAATCCCCCAGCAACGACCAATAGAACCGGCGAAGCATCGATTTGGATCGCCACGGGGCCGGTCAACAGGCGCAACAACCAAGGACCTGCCATCAATCCGGCGAGAAAACTCAAGCGCCAACCTACCTCGCCCGGTTTCGGAGTCAATAAACCCGCCAGGATCCCAGAAATACCAGCTATTCGACCATTGCATAGTAAAAGCAACGCCGCCGCAAGGCCGATGAGCACACCGCCTCCCAACGCCGAATAGGGAGTAAAGTTAGCCATGGGTTACCTGCAACAACATAACTGCCAATTAACCGATAGGAACGACCATCGCTGTCTGCGTTTTGCATCTACGATAGCTAGGTCACCGGTGTTTGGCAATCGCGGATGGGTAACCACCGCCTCGAGCGACTATCCGAACTTCTCGCCCAAACGGTACCTTAAACGCTCAAGCGCTTTGGTTCAAAACCATCCCCGGCGGCGGAACCAGATGACCATGCCAAACGCAATGGCGGCGCACAAAGCCAGCGCCAAGGGATAGCCATAATGCCATTCCAGCTCCGGCATATAGCGGAAGTTCATCCCGTATACTCCCACCACAAAGGTGATCGGCATGAAAATCGTGGCGATCACGGTCAACACCCTCATCGCTTCGTTCAGCCGCACTTGCGCGCCAGATAGATAGATCTCCAACAGCCCGGCCATCATTTCGCGATAAGAGCGCAATAGCCCCAAAATCTGGAATACGTGGTCGTAGCAATCCCGAAGATATACCAACACCCCCTCACCGAACCACTCGCCTTCGTTGCGTAACAGCCTACCTACTACCTCCCGATGCGGCCATAAAGCGCGGTGTAACAAAATCAGCTCACGCTTTAAGGCATAGATTTCTTCCAATACTTGGCGCTCTGGATGCTCCACCAAAAACTCCTCCAGGTCCTCGATCCGCTCTCCGAGCGACTCCAGCACTGGAAAAGCATGGTCGATAGCGGTGTCTAAGATCGCATAGCACAGGTAATCCATGCCCATTTGCTTGAGCCGCAAACGGCTCTCTTTCAGCCGATCAAGCAACGGCGTAAAAGGATCCAACTCGCCTTCAAAGAAGGTCGCCAGCAGGTCTTGAGAGCGAAACAGGTACAGCTGCTCGTGGATAATTTGCCCGCTTTCTTCTCGGGGGACGTTCAAGACCAAAAACAACTGCCCGTCGTAAGGTTCGAGCTTGGGCCGCTGGCCCCCGTTGAGGATATCCTCTTGCGCCAGGGGATGCAGCCTAAGGCACGCCCCATAGCGATGCATCCATTCCGCTGACGGCTTGCCCTGAATCCGAACCCAGGTCACTCTACCGGCTTCCGTTCGGGCGCAGATCGCCTCGGCATCTAGCCCCTCGTGCACGGCTAATTGACCTGCCTCGCACTCGATCCACTGGCATTGGACTGGGCGAATCGCAGCCGATACCAGCGTGCCAGGCGGCGTCCCCGGCGGGTGATAGCGTTTTGGAAACAGCTTCATTTTTTCAAGAATCTTTCATCGCACGATGCGGCCAGCCTTGTTTGCGGATTCCCTGCCACAACACCACGCCCAAAGTCAGTAAAGTCATCGGCAGGACAAAGAACAGCATGGCAGAATTGGCTACCGGCATCACCTCTATCCAGGTAGAAGTCAGGATCAGATAGCTAAGATAGGCAACGTAATACCCTATAAACACCAACCCTTCCCAGCGCGAGATGTTAAAGCCGCGGTAAAACACTGGCCAACACGCCAAAGCAGCGGCAATCATGACCGGCATGTCAAAGTACAAAGCCTGCTCCGAGACGACCAGTCCGCGTGGCGAGATCAAGGCAGATACACCCAGGACTGCCAGAAGGTTGAACAGATTGCTGCCGACCACATTGCCGACGGCGATGTCGCGTTCGCCGCGCAAACTGGCAATCACGGACGTCGCCATCTCCGGCAGCGACGTCCCAGCAGCGACGATCGTCAGACCGATGACCAGCTCGCTCATCCCGATACTGCGGGCAATCGCCACTGCTCCTTCCACCAGCCAGCGCGAGCCGAGCACGAGCCAGGCTAACCCAACTCCAACTAGACTGCAGTTTATCAGCCCCGTCCAAATTCCCCCGCGCCTAGGCTGGCCAAATTCGCGCTCGAACTCCTCCACCTTCTCACGCGCTTGGCTAGCCTTGTGGATTAACAGCGCAGTATAGGCTAAGATTCCCACCGCCAGCACTCTTCCCTCGATAGGGCTAATCCGCCGATCCCAAGCGAATACCCACACGATTACCGACGCTAACATCATCAACGGCACGTCCAAGCGGATGACCTGCAGCGCCACAGAAAGCGGTGCAATCGCAGCCGAGACCCCAAGGATACACAAGATGTTAAAGATATTGCTCCCGACCACGTTGCCGACTGAGATATCGACTTGGTGGTTTAGGGAAGCGATGATGCTGACTGCAAGCTCAGGCGAGCTGGTACCAAAGGCCACCACCGTCAATCCGACAATCAGCGGCGAAATCCCCACGGTAGCGGCCAGGCGTGCTGAGCCGCGCACTAAAGCTTCTGCGCCTAAGCTAAGCAAAGCTAAACCGACAATGAACTTGCCGAGCGTCAAATACCCCATAAAGTTTCCCTCCCAAGTTTGGTAAATAATAATACTATGTCGAAACGCTGCCTACAGAGTTTATACCTACCGCCTGCTTACTTTATGTTGCGCTTATCCTTGTGCGTCTGCCTTTGGTTGGCATCTTGGTTGAGCTTAGGCCAAGAACATCTGAGCGACAGCCTCTTGCTCCAAGAGCAAAACGCTTTAGCCACCGCCGATCTCCCCGAAGAGCAACGCAAGCAAGCCGCCGATTGGCTCGGCCAAGCTCAGCAGTGGCTACGCCAAGCACAAACCGCCCAGAGTGACCGGCAAGCCTTAGAACAAGCAGTGCGCGAGGCGCCCGCCAGGCTTTTGGCAACCAAAAAGCTCTTAGCGCAGCCGGAAAAATCCCTCCGCCTACCTAGCTTAGATCTCTCCCGTCCCTTAGAAGGACTGGAGATCCAGCTGACCGAGGAAGAAAAAGCCCTCAGCGAAGACAAGGCCGCCCTCGAAAAACAAGGACTTGTACTGACCGAACTCCTTAGCGCTGCCACCACTGGCGGCAACCAAATCGCGGAGTTGGAAACGCAATTGGCCGAAGTAGAAGCCGAGCTCAAGACAATCTCACCTAGCCCTACCACGCCTTTGGAACGCGCTTACCGTTTCCTCCTAGAAGCCAAGCGCCTCTGGCTCCAGGCAGAGCTAGAGCGGCTCAGGCTGCGGCAATCGAATCTCCCCCTGCTGACCGAGTTGAACCGAGCTGAACGGGATCTATTGGCGCTGAAAGTCGCCGAACGTCAAGCTCTGGTCGAGCGGTTACGCCAAGCGGTGCAAGCTGCACGCACGCGCCAAGTCCTAGGCGCAGCAAATCGCGCCCGGCAAGCGCTCACTGCCCACGAACTGGAGATTCGGCCGGACTGGGCTAAAAACGTCAAGCTGTGGGAAGAGCTAGAGGCCTTGCTCGGCCAAGAACAAACCTTAAAAGCGCAGGTAGAGCAACGCAAACGCGTGCTCGAAACTTGGCAAGACGATTTTGCCAAGACCCAACAAGCGATCGCCTTAGCCGGAGCCGATGAAACCCTTGCCCAACTGCTGCACAAGCGCTTGCGATCTCTACCGGCAGCGACTGCTTTTCAGGCGGAAGCAAAAGTCCGCACTGACCGCTTACGCCAAGCGATCGCCAGCCGCCTGGAAATCGAGGGTAGATTGCTTAAACTGAGCGACCTAGACAGCTTAGTCGAAGCTAGGCTGCAGAAGCTGCCTAGCGAGGTCAGCGCTGTCCGCCGCACCGTGCTCGCCATCCAGTGGCGCGAAGCGCTGCAGAACCGGCGCGAGGCGCTCACTGCCCTGCAGCAAGAATACACCCGTTATCTGAGCGCCTTATCGGAACTCGATGCCCGCGAAAAACAACTGCTTAGGCTAAGCAAAGCTTACCGCGCGTACATCGAACGCAATTTGCTTTGGATCCGCTACCAAGGCATCCCGCAAGCAGGTAAGCAAATCCCCGCCTGGCTCCAGGCGGCACCGAATGCTTTCCAGGCGCTGGCGCAGCAACTTTGGCAATCTCTCCAGCGCAACTGGCAGCTTCCAGCACTGGTCGTCCTTGGAGAGATCGCGCTCCTTTTGTTACGCGCGAGAATCAAGCAAGACCTGGCAAACCTGGCGCAAACCACTCGCAGCATCCGCACCGACCGATTTCGCAACTCGCTGCGCGCCCTGCTCGATACCTTGCTGTTGGCCGCGCCAGTGCCGCTGCTGCTGTTCGGGCTTGGGGTTTGGCTCAAACGCACAGCGCCGTTGGACCACCTCGCCGCTGATCTTGCCGAAGCGCTCATCGCCGCGGCTGAACCTTGGGCAACCTTAGGGCTCTTGCGCCAGGTCTGCCGCCCTGACGGCCTGGCCCACCGTCACCTACGCTGGCTAGCAGCGACCCGCACCGAGCTAGCGCGCCAACTGCATTGGTTCCAATATTGGACGAGCGGCTGTACGTTCGTCATCGCTTGCAGCGGCGGGCTTAACCCGACTCCAACTTCCTTAGGGCTAGGACGCTGGACGTTTGTGGTGTTGATGCTCTCGGCCAGCGCGCTGGTATTTTACCTGTGGCGCAAATCCGGCCCGATCCTGAGCGAACTGGCAGCCACCAGACCCAGCTGGGTAGTGACTTATCAGCCGCTCTGGTTGCCGCTGGCAGTGGCGCTGCCGGTGGTGATCGCCGCCGGTGCCGCCATCGGTTACTACTACGCAGCGCTCTACCTAAGCGAGGCCATCTTCCGCGTGTTGGTCTATTTTGTCGCCTTGATGTTGGTCAAGGACTTCCTCTTACGGTGGCTGTACGTGACCGAACGCCGGCTGCGTTATCAAGAAATCCTGCGCCGGCGCGAAGAAATCAAAGCCCAACGCGAGGAGGTCAGCGAGAGCGAAGTGCCGGCAGTTGAGGAGCCGCAGGTCGATTTCGGGCGCCTGAGCGAACAGACCCGCCGCTTGCTGCGAGTCGGGCTGGCCACTGCCGGGATCGGTGGTCTGTGGCTGATCTGGAAAGACGCTGTCCCCGCCTTGGTTTTTCTGGAACAGGTGACTTTGCCCATGACGACCACCAAACTCATCGGCGGGGTACGCAAGGAAGTGCCTTTGACCTTGGCTGACGCTGCCACCGGCCTATTGCTCGGCCTGATCACTGTGCTTGCTGCCAAAAACTTACCTGGGCTGTTGGAGTTTGTCCTGTTCCAACGCTTGCCGCTGAATAAAGGTGCCCGTTACGCCTGGACCGCGCTGTCCCAATACTTGATCGCCGCGGTCGGGATCTATGTGATCTTCTCCTCGCTCGGAGTACAGTGGGAAGATATCCAGTGGCTCATCGCTGCCCTGTCGGTAGGCGTAGGTTTCGGTCTGCAAGAAGTGGTGGCCAATTTCATCAGCGGTCTGATCCTATTGTTCGAGCGCCCGATTCGGGTCGGCGACCTGGTGACCATCGGCAACGTCACCGGCACCGTCTCCCGCATCCGCATCCGCGCTACCACTATCCTCAACTGGGATCGGCAGGAGCTGATCATCCCGAACAAAAACTTCATCACTGGAGAATTCATCAACTGGACGTTAACCGATACCATCAACCGGATCCGGATCGAGGTTGGCATCGCCTACAGCTCGGATGTCGAGCAAGCCATGCGCCTGATTGAGGAGGCGGCAGCCGAGCACCCAGAAGTCCTTACCGATCCAAAACCCCTGGTCAGCTTCGAGGGTTTCGGGGACAACGCCTTGCTGTTGGTGCTTAGGGCTTATCTAGGTAAGCTCGACGATCGCCTCGCTACCATCACTGAACTCCACCAGGCCATCTACGCGAAGTTCCGCGCCGCCGGCATCGAGATCGCCTTCCCGCAGCGGGATGTGCATCTAGATACCAGCCGGCCGCTGGAGGTCATGGTCCGGCAAGCAGAGCCTCTAAAACGCCCTGCGCCGGAGGTAAACCAGACATCTTCTTAGGTAAATCCCGGGGCAGTCCTGCCAATTCTGTACCTAAACAGCTACAAAACCGTGTTGGCTCGGATTTCCAAGGAGGAGCTGCCAAACTCATGGAAGGCTACGGCTTTATGTCCTACGCCCGGAAGAGCTGTTAGACTCTCATGGCAGCTTGCGTCCTGAGCTACGCGCCTTAGCTCTCACTGGAGCAAGGCACCACTACGACCCTTCGACATGGCGGCGCGCAACGACATCGACCGTTTCCATCTGGTCATGGACGTCATCGATCGGGTACCCAAGCTAGGCTATCACGCTGCCCATATCAAGCAGCTATTGCGCGATAAGCTGATCGAGCACGTTACATCGAGCAATTTTGACAGGACATGCCGGAAGTCTTACAATGGCAGTGGCCATATTAAAAACCCAGCAAGGAGCCTCTTATGACCCAAAGCGTGCTTGCCGAAGAAATGGCGAGGATGCACCGTGCGATGAGCACCTTGCGCCAGCAGTATCCCACCGAGACTCAGGCATTTGCGCATTTCTTCCAGAAAGCTGAGGCGGGTACCGCCTTAAGCCTCAAGCACAAGGAACTGATCAATGTCGCCTTAGCGGTGGCGAGCCAGTGCGATTGGTGCATCGGCGTGCATGTCAAAAGCGCCATCCAAGCTGGCGCCAGCCGCGATGAGATCGTCGAGGCAGGCTTCATGGCGGTGATCATGCACGGAGGACCGGCGCTGATGTATATGACTACGCTGCTTGAGGCGCTGGATCTGTATCTGCCTCAATCATGAGCGCCATAAGCTCCACGGTGACCGCCTGTGGAGAGGAAGGCTCTGGCTCGCCGCAAGACGGTAGTGAAACCAGCCTCAACGAAGAAGGAGAGCCGCCATGAATCCCATCCGCTGCCTCTGCCCACTGCTCCTTCTATTGTCCGCCTGCGCGACCATGCCGCCGCAGCTTCAAGGCGTGGTAGAATCCCCCACCCTCGCCCAGGTCAGCGCGCAACCGGAGGCCTGGCAGGGCCACAGGGTACGTTGGGGAGGGCTGATCCTGGCGGTGGAAAACGAACCCGATATCACCTGGATTCAGGTCTTGGCCAAACCTTTAGATCGCCTTGGACGCCCCCAGGAGGACGCCGACCCAACCGGCCGCTTCCTGATCCGCACCGATCGCTTTTTAGACCCGGCCATCTACAGCCGCGACCGTGAGCTCACCGTGGTGGGCAGCCTAGCCGGGGTAGCAGAACGCACGATCGGCAAGCGCCAAGTCAAACTGCCGGTGGTGCAAGCCGAGCGCTGGCACCTGTGGCCCAGGCGCGAGTCAGTTCAAGTTTACCCCTACTACCCCTACTGGTGGTATTACCCTTATCCCCTGTATTACCGCTACTGGCCGGGGTATTGGTGGTATTGAAATCTAAGGCTCAACCCCCCGCCCTCATCAAGGTGACCAGGTCACGCCGCGACAAGACTTTCGTGCAGACGCACCAGTCTTTGTCCGGCGGCGACATCATTGCTGTGCAGCATAGGTCAAAACGCTGAGGATCGCCGAGTTCAAGCTCGGCAACAGCGAGCGCGCCATTACCGAATTACGCAGAGCTAGCGAGCTAGAGCCGGACAATCCGCTTCCTTTGCTCGAGTTAGCGCGCATTTATGTGGCATTGAAGAAACCAGACGATGCCTTATCGGCCGTCGACGACGCGCTTAGAATTCAACCTGGCCTGGCCGAAGCTAGCTTGTTGCGCGGCGACATTCTCTTGGCTAAAGGCGATCTCTCCAAAGCCGAGGCCGAATACAAACGGTTAGCCTTGCGCTATAAGCGACTTGCGGCGCCTCGCTTGCGTTTGGCGATGCTGTATCAACAACAAGGCCGAACAGATGCTGCGATTGAATGGTACCGCTTAGCCATTCAAACCGATGCCAAGTCGGCCTTGGCTTATAATAATCTCGCCTAGCTTTTGAGCAATCAAAAGTCAAGCTTGGCCGAAGCTGAACGCTTAGCCCGCAAAGCCGTCGAATTGGCGCCTGAGGTGGCCCAATTTCATGATACCCTAGCGCAGATTTACCGCGCCGAGGGCAAGTTTCCCGATTCGTATAGCGCCATGGCAAAGGCGGCGCAATTGGCGCCTACAGATCCCATGATCATCGCTCATTTTGGAATCTTACAGGCAGAATGCGGCGATCAGGCAAAAGCTATGGCTTTGTTGGCAAAAGCCCTAAGCCAAAGCAAGCGTTTTCCCGGCTCAGCGGAAGCGGAAACTGTCTTAGAGAGCTTGCGTAAGGAGCAAGCAGATGGCGTCAAACGGCGTGCAGCCGATTGCGGCTCGGCACAACCCTAATCGCAAAGCTCAAGCGTCAGAACTCGTTTTCTAGGATCTCGCGTGCCCGGCGGCACAGCTCGCGCCCGTAGTCAACCCAAATGCCCTGCCCCCAATAGCGAAAGCAGCTGGTTTCACACACCAATAGGTGGAACAAAGCTCGACGATAGCGGGGGTCGCTGGTGGGAACCCCGGCTGCGATCACTTTTTCATAGAACAGCGCGCTGACCTCGTCCATCGGTTTGAGCAAAGACTCGTAGCCGCGCACCCAAGAGATGTCGTTGGTCCAGCTGCCGCCATCCATGTGGAAGTCGTGGCGTTGATGGCGCAAGCGCTCGATCACTTGGGCCAAGCGCTCGTGGCCGTCGCCGGGCTGAAAATGCTCCCACAGGAGTTTTTGGTGCCGAGGTTGCAGCACCGGCAGGTCGTGCTCGGTAATGCCGAGAGAGAACAGGTATTCTAGATATTCGGTCACGTTGACGATCGGCGTGGTGCTGCCGGAACACTCGCGCACCACCTTTAAATATTTAGGCGGGAATTCGTTCATCATCACTCCGCCGTTTTCGCCGTCGGCAATCTGGGTCACCAAAGGGGGAACTTGACGGCCAGCCAACAATTGGCGTCCAAGCCCTTTGGCTTCGTAGTAAGGCTGCATCTGTCCCACCAGCTTGGTGTCGCTGCCTTGGGTTTTAATGATGGCGATGATCTCCGCGCTCTCGCCCTGACAGTTGCGACACACCAAGCGGTGGGGCAGATGCTTGGCCTCCGGCCCAAAGCCGGTCTCAGGCTGTTCGACCGTGTGTTCCTGGACCAATACCCACTGATACCCGCATTCTTTCAGGGTATTGACGAATTCGTAAGCCACATCCGGGTGATTAGGCAGGGCCATCTCCGGCGGCGAAAAACCGCGCACGCGCGAAAGCGCCTCAAGGCCGAAGATCGCCGCAAAATGATGCTGCCAAGCGCGCACGTGGAGGCGGAAATCCTGCACCGGGGTTGAAGGCGCCACCGCATGCCCCCAGGCAGTGCCCAGCCATTCGGCGGCATACGGATGCTCGCGCACCAACCGGCTCAAGGCATCGAATACCTCATCAAGCCCCATCTTGCGCAGGCCGTACAACAGCGTGCCGGAATAGTCTAGACCTGCCCGCGGATGTTTGCCCTCCCTAACGAGCTGAGGGATGAACTCGCCCATGCGCTGGTAGCACCACTTAAACACCGGCGCGTTGTGGTTATCACCTAGCCATTGGTGCTCCATCATGTACTGCAAATTGCTGATAATCGCAGCGGTCTGGAAGTGGTCCCCGCCGGCGGGAATGAGCGGCTGGTGCATGTGCAAGGCGATCGCAAACGCGCTGTCGAGGCGCTCGAAGTCGATGCCGATGCGCCCAAGGTACAAATTCTGGCCGGCAGATGCAGCCTGCGCCTGCTGGATCAGGTCTTCCCAACCGCACAGATTCGGTAGGCCATCGACGATTTCCGGTAATGGTTCGCTCATGGCAAGCTCCTCTAAAAGTACAGGCATTACAAATCGCCCAGGGACTTTTCGGCAGCGCTTAGGCTCTCTTGCGCCGCCTTCAGATCGCGCTCAGCGCGCTCTACCCACGCCTCACCCCAAAAGAAATTGCAACTGGTCTCAGCCCTAAGCAGGCGCCATAGAGCTTGCTCTAACAACGCCTGGGTCGCAGGATCCTGGCGGCCCAGATAGCCGGCACGCCAGCGCAAGCGATGCAGCCTTTGGCTGAGCTCGTGGATGGCTTTTAGACCTTCTTTTTGGCGCTGCGAGCCGGTCCATTGGGTAAACCCTCGGCCGTGGTGCCAGCCGGTGTTCCACGCGCCGGTATGGACCTTCACCTCGCCGTGGACGCCGTAGCGATCTAAATATTCGTGAATGAAAATCGGCTGCGGGGCGGTCTTATCGCTGCGAGCACGCGCTAGCACCGGCAGGTAGAACGCATCCCAGAAGTTCGCCCCCTCGGTCACATTGCGGAACCAGCCGCCGTTGTCACCGTCGGTGCAGGTCGTCACCAGCGGCGGGGAATCGCACCAGCGCGTGCGCTCCTCCACCTCGCGGTAGAACCACTCAGGTTCTAGCCCCGACTCCTGCGCGTTAGACAGATCCCGGTCGCGTACGATCACCACGATCTCTGCGCCGCCATAGCGGGCCAGATGCGGACGATATAAGAGCTGGGGCCAGTCCATCGGCGTGATCGGCTCGACGTGCTCGCTGTCTACCAGCACATAGCGGTAACCTAGCTCCACCAAAAGCGGGATCAGCTCCATGCAAAAACCCATCTCCGGTGGCCAAAATCCTTGGAACTTTTCCCGCCAGAACAAGTGGCGGCCGATTCCAAGCCAGCGCCTAAGCTGCTCTTGCCAGTCTTCTTTAGGAATCAACGGCAGCACCGGATGGTAATAAGCAGTCCCCAAAATCTCAAACAGGGAAGTGTTTTGGTAGTACCAAAGCAAGGAACCCACATCCACCGTCCCATACACCATGGCTTGAAAAGCTGGGTCAGAAAGCGTCTCCAGCAGGGTTCCAGATAAGGATAAATGGACCCGCGCTACGTCTTCGAACCCCCAAAGGCGCCGCGGGATGCGATCTAGCGCGAACAGGATCTCCTTCGCCTCCCATTGGTTTTTTTCCCATAACTCCTGGAGGTTGCCAGACGGCTGGTGCAGATTCAACACTAAAGCATGGTAAGCAGGTGTCATTGGATGATCGCTCTTTAAACAGTTTGCTTTAGATAATCATAACCTAAATGGTTAAGTACCTGCCGATTTTAGGCAGCCGCGCAGAAACAGCTGTACAGCTTTTCTTGCCCAGGCCTCGATTGCTTCTTCCAAAAGCGGCGCCTCTAGCCCAAGTTGCAGCTTTTGGAAGCGCTCGCCGCGTAGGGCCTCAAGAAACTGCCCAGCGAGGAAGCGGCAATCGATCTCGATAAGGATACCTTTCTCTTGATATGCAGCGAAAAATTTACTCAGATGGACTAGGGTCCGTTCTGGGCCGTTGCGGTAAAACTCAGCGGCGAACTCCGGAAAACGATGCGCCTCGGCTAAGATCTGAGCCCAAAGGCGCAGGCACTCCAGCCGGGTAATGCGGTAAAGATAGCGCCGGCCAAATTCTACCAGGGCTTCGTCCAACGGGCTCCGAAGATCCCCTTCGGGTGGCAGGCTGGCGGCAAACTCGTCGCTTATCCGGCGGATCACCGCCCCGAACAACTGCGCTTTGCCGCCGAATTGGCGGTAAATCGTGCGCAGCGATACCCGCGCCCGGCGCGCGATAGTCTCCAGGCTCAAGGCTCCATAGCCGTACTCGGCAAACAGTTGCATGGCCTGGTCCAATAGTAGGTCGCGGCGAAGCGCCTCCTCGCCTTTGCGCGGCCGACCAAAACGGATAGGAATCGTCATCGTGCAAAAAATGAAAAGAAGTATTATCTTATTTTTTCTGCCACCGCTGTTCAAACGCTAAGATGCGCTATTTGGTCCTCGGCTTAAGCCTATTCCTGGTGGGTTGTTCTTCAAGCCCCAACCCACCGCAAACCATGTTCCCTAAAGTCAAGATCGCCCAGCCGGTCGAACGGGAAGTGGTGGAATGGGGAGAATATCCAGGCCACCTGGAAGCCGTCGAGCAGGTGGAAGTGCGCGCGCGCGTGGAAGGCTACCTAGAGCGCGTGTGCTTCCGCGCAGGGCAAACAGTCAACGCGGGTGATCTCCTGTTCGTGATCGACCAGCGCCCGTTCCAGGTGCGCTTTCAGCAAGCCCAAGCCGAACTGGCAGCGGCACAAGCGCATCTGGAGCTGGCCCACAGCAACCTGACGCGGGCCGAACGCTTACTCGCCAAGCGCTTTATTGCCCCTGAGGACTACGACGTCAAGCGGGCTGAGTTCCTAGCGGCGACAGCCCAAGTGCAAGCCGCCCAAGCGCGCGTGCAAGCCGCCCGCCTAGACCTCTCCTTCACCGAGATCCGCGCCCCGATCGCAGGTACTATCGGGCGCGAAGAGGTCACCGCGGGCAATCTAGTCAAAGGCGGCGGGGCCGACGCCACGGTGCTCACTACCATCGTCCGCCGCGATCCCATTTACGTCTATTTCGATGTCGATGAAACGACCGCTAGCTTTCTAGAGACGGCTCCCCAAGAACCCATCGTCCAAGTCGGGCTGGCCGAGGAATCCGGCTTCCCGCACCAGGGGCATTTGGATTATGCCGCGCCACGCCTAGATTGGCACACCGGCACCCGTACCCTGCGGGCAGTCTTGCCTAATCCCCACGGCCGTTTGCAAGTCGGGCGGTTTGCCCGGGTACGGATCGCCACAACTGTCCCTTACCGCGCCTTACTCGTCCCAGAGCAAGCGGTGGTGGCCAATCTGGCCGAAAAAGGGGTCTGGGTGATGGGCGAAGATCATACTGTCTCCTTCCGTCCTGTAGAGGTTGGGCCGCTGGTCGACGGCTGGCGGGTCATCCGTCAGGGACTGCACTCTGGCGAGCAGATGGTGGTGGAGGGCGTGCAGAAACTCAAACCGGGAATCGAAGTGCTCCCCGAAGAAAGCCGCTGATGGGATGCTTTAGCCATTTCTTCATCGACCGGCCGGTGTTCGCCTCGGTCTGCTCCATCGTCATCGTGCTGGTGGGACTTATCTCCCTTTACGCTTTGCCCCTTACCCAGCATCCACCCCTAGCTCCGCCTACCATCGTGGTCAGCACCGTCTATCCCGGGGCCGATGCTAAAACCGTGATGGACACCGTAGCCACCCCACTGGAGCAGGAGATCAACGGCGTCGAACACATGCTGTATCTGTCCTCCAACTCCGGCAATGACGGCTCCCTGAGCATCACCGTTACCTTTGGGCCGGGAACCGACGTGGACATGGCCCAGGTGCTAGTGCAAAACCGCGTGGCGCTCGCCGAATCCAGGTTGCCCGAGGAGGTCAGGCGCCAGGGGATCAGCGTGCGCAAGCGTAGCCCAGACCTTAGCCTGGTGATCAACCTGATTTCCCCAGATGGGCGCTACGACAGCGATTACCTGAGCAACTATGCCCTGACCCAGATCAAAGACGTGCTCGCGCGCCAGCCAGGGGTGGGCGAGGCAGTGATCTTCGGCGCCCGCGACTACAGCATGCGCCTGTGGCTCGATCCCCAAAAGCTCGCCGCGCGCGATCTCACGGCGATGGACGTGGTCCGGGCGGTGCGCGAGCAAAATGTCGAGGTTGCCGCTGGCGTGGTAGGCAAACCGCCGCTTGCCGGCCAAGTCGATTACCAGTACACCGTCACCACTTTAGGCAGGCTCAAGGACGTTGACCAGTTCGCCGCGATCGTGGTCAAAGTCGGGCCTCAGGGGGAAATCGTCCGTCTCAAAGACGTAGCGCGCATCGAACTAGGGGCGCGCGATTATGCTTCCAAGCTCTATCTAGACGGTCAACCCAGCGTAGGGATAGGGATCTTTCAGTTACCCGGCTCCAATGCGTTAGAGACCAAGCAGGCGGTCATGGCAGCGATGGATAACCTTAAGACCGCTTTTCCGCCAGGGTTGGACTATACCCTGGGGTACGACACCGTGGTGTTCGTGGAAGAGTCCTTGAAGGCGGTGGGAAGGACCCTGTTTGAGGCAGTGCTGCTAGTGGCCTTGGTGGTCGTGGTCTTCCTGCAGAATTGGCGCGCCAGCCTGATCCCGCTGTTGGCGGTGCCGGTGTCGATCATCGGCACTTTGGCAGTAATGGCAGCGCTAGGTGCCTCGCTCAACACGCTCTCACTCTTGAGCTTGGTGCTGGCCATCGGCACCGTGGTAGACGACGCCATCGTGGTGGTGGAGAACGTCGAGCGCCATCTAGCGCTCGGAGAGAAAGCGCGGGAAGCCACCCGCAGCGCGATGGACGAGGTCACCGGCCCGATCATCGCCACCTCGTTGGTGTTGATCGCGGTGTTTTTGCCCACCGCTTTCATCACTGGGGTCTCGCAGGCATTTTACCGCGAATTTGCCCTCACGGTGACCGCCTCGACCGCCATCTCTACCTTCAATTCCCTTACCTTAAGCCCGGCGCTGTGCGCCAAACTGTTAGGCAGCCGCAAACAAGACTGGTTTTCGCGCTTATTAGAAGCCCTGCTGGGCTGGTTTTTCGCCGCTTTCAACCGCACCTTTGCCAGCTTTAGGGAAGGCTATCTGGTGCTGCTTAGGCGCCTGCTCCGCCTGACTGCGGTGACGCTCGCGGCGTACCTGGGCCTAGTCGGCCTTAACCTGACTTTGTTTCAGGCTGTTCCCAAAGGTTTTATCCCCGATCAGGATCAAGGCTATCTGATCCTGATCGCGCGCTTGCCTGAGGCTGCCTCCTTGGCGCGCACCGATGCGGTGGTTCGGGAAATATCTCAAGCAGCGCTTAATACCGAAGGGGTAGCGCATGTGTTCGCTTATGCCGGCTGGTCGTTTCTGAGCGGCGCGCAGCAGTCCTATGCGGCTACCATGTTCGCCCGCCTCAAGCCGTTTGACGAACGCGCCAAGCTTCCTGCCGCTAAAATCGCCGATGCCCTGCGCGCGCGCTTCAGCCAAATCGAAAGCGCGGAAGTGGCGATATTTATGCCGCCGCCGGTGCGCGGGATGAGCCGGGTAGGCGGGTTTAAGCTCGAGGTCCAGGATCGCGCAGGCCTAGGCCCGGAGGCGCTCAAAGCGGCAACCGATACCCTAGTTGCTGCAGCTAACCGCGAACCTGGGCTGGTGGGAGTATTCTCCACTTTCCAAACTAAGGTGCCGCAGCTGTATTTAGAGGTCGACCGGACCCGCGCCAAAGCGATGGATATTCCTCTAGGCGAGCTGTTTGCTACCTTGCAGATTTACTTGGGTTCCTTGTACGTGAACGATTTTAATCTGTTCGGCCGGACCTACCAGGTGCTGGCTCAAGCCGACGCCCCGTTCCGCATGCACCCAGAAGACATCGCCGCGCTGAGAGTCCGAAGCAACCACGGCGCTATGGTGCCTTTGGGCTCGCTGGTCACGATCCGCTCGTTCCAAGGTCCTGACCTTCTGACCCGCTATAATTTATACCTGGCTGCCGATATCAACGGCGCTACCCTGCCTGGCACCAGCTCCGGCGAGGCGATCGCGCGCATGGAGAAGCTCGCTCGCCAGGTGCTTCCGCCGGGCTTTGGCTTTGAATGGACCGAGCTAAGCTTGCAAGAAGTGCTGGCTGGCCATACGATCTGGCTGATTTTCCCCTTGAGCGTGGCGTTTGTGTTCTTAGTCCTGGCTGCCCAGTATGAGAGCTGGTCGCTGCCGCTGACGGTCATCCTCATCGCGCCTCTGTGTGTCACTACCGCGTTGGGCTCAATCTGGCTAAGGGGCTACGAAAACGATATCTTTACCCAGATCGGCTTGATCTTGCTGGTGGGACTAGCGACTAAGAACGCCATCTTGCTTGTGGAGTTTGCGCGCGTGCGCCAACAGCAAGGTCAGGATCGCCTGCTGGCTGCGCTTGAGGCGGGGCGTATCCGCCTGCGGCCAATCCTGATGACCTCTTTTACCTTCATTTTAGGGGTCTTGCCGCTCGCCATTGCCCAGGGGGCTGGCGCTGAGGCGCGGCGCATCTTAGGCACTACCGTATTCGGCGGGATGCTAGGGGTGACTTTGTTTGGTCTGGTGTTGACCCCGGCATTCTATGTGGTCGTGCAGGCTTGGGTCGAGCGCAGACAATCCCTCAAAGACGGAAACAAGCAGGGCTGAGTTGTGGTTAGTGATTAGTTGCTATTCACTACCTTACTCACTACCCATCAAACCAAAGGAGGTCGATGGTGCACAACCTTATCTTGATACTCTTTTTGGCAGTCTGTATACCAGCGGCAGAGGCTGCCGACAATCTAGTCGATATTTATCAGCTGGCGCTTGAAAACGATCCTGCTTTCCGTGCTTCCCAGGCGAGCCTGCGCGCAGGACTAGAAGAGGAGATCAAAGGCCGGGCTGAGCTGTTACCTAAGATCACGGCTTCTGCTGGCTTTAGCCTCAACCGCCTCCAAAACCGCGGCCAATTCCCCGCCGGCGGTATCTTATTTCCCAGCAACACCGACATCGGCTCGGAAACCAAGACCTGGGGCGTGAGCCTGACTCAGCCGATCTTCGATCGGGCTGCCTGGTTTCGCTTCAAGCGCGGCCAAGAGCTGAGCGAGCAGGCCAAAGCGCGCTTTGCTGCCGAGCAGCAGTCTCTGATCCTGAGGGTTGCTGAAGCCTATGTCCAGATTCTGCGCGCCCAAGCCAATCTAGCCGCTGCGCGCGCCCAGGAGCGGGCGACCCAGCGGCAGTTGGAACAAGCGCGCGCGCGCTTTGAGGTTGGGCTGGCCGCGATCACCGATCTACGCGAAGCAGAAGCCGCTTATGATTTGGCAGTCGCCGCACGGCTGGCCGACCAGGGCGCGCTCAAAGTGGCGAAAGAGCAACTGGCAATTCTCACCGGTCGGGAACACAAAGCCGTCTGGGTACTCAAGGAAGACTACCCTATCGCGCCCCCAGATCCGGAGAAGGTGGACGAGTGGGTCGCCTTTGCCCGGCAACACAATTACGACCTTAAGGCTGCCGATTTGGCGCGCAACGCCGCCTTGCAAGCAGCCCGCGCAGCTGGTGCTGAACTCTTACCTAAGCTCACCGCGAATTTAAGCTACTTAGAAACCCGCTCCGAAAACGATTTCCACAACCTTACCCCAGCGGCAGACAACGCCCGCTTCTTTAACTTTCCCCGCAACCTCAACCAAGGTGCGATGTCGCTCAACCTAACCATGCCGCTGTTTGCCGGCGGCGGAATCAGTGCTGCCAGGCGCCAGGCTGACGCCGAATATCAACGGGCCGAAGAGGAACGGCTGGGTGCCGAGCGCAAGACTGTCCAGAACACGCGCGCCGAATTCATCAACGTGATGACGGCGATCGCCAGGACGCGGGCCAGCCAGCAGGCCGTTGCTTCCAACCGCGCCTCGCTGGAAGCCACCGAAGCCGGTTACGAAGTCGGCACGCGCAACATCGTCGACGTACTCACTGCCTTGCGCGCCCTCTACGCTGCTATGCGGGATCACGCCAACGCCCGCCTGGATTACGTTCTGGCCAGCTTGCGCCTAAAGCGCCTGGCGGGAATTTTAAGCCCAGAGGATATCCGCGCTTTGAACAGGTGGCTGGAACCGCCGGCGAAAAAGCAAGACGCTGCCCCAAACCGCCAAGCTGAAGCTCACCTGCCGTGATGGCCCGCCTCATGCAAAAATCTTTCATTCTCCTCCTGATCCTCGCCGGATTGGCTGCGGTCGGTTACTTTGGATTTCAGCCACGCCCTAAAGAGCTCCCCGCAGTCCTTACCCTCTACGGGAACATCGACCAACGCGAGGTGGAGTTAGCGATCAACGGCACCGAACGCATCGCCGCGATGTATTGCTGGGAAGGCGACCGGGTAGAAAAAGGCCAGCTCCTGGCTGAGTTGGAGCTCGACCGCTTCCAGGACGAAGTGGCCAGACTCCAGGCCGAGGTCGCCGCCGCACGGGCGTTGGTAGAAAAACTCGAGCGCGGCAGCCGCCCGCAGGAGATCCGCCAAGCCCAGGCAGCCCTTGCCGAAGCCAAAGCCCAAGAACAGATTGCCTGGCTCACTTATCAGCGGCTGCGCAAACTGCTGTCGAAACAGCTCGTCTCCCCCGAGGACGTAGACCACGCCAAAGCCAGCGCCGAGGCAGCCAGCGCTCACCGCGAGGCGGCCGAACAGGCCCTCAGCCTCATCCTCGAAGGGCCGCGCCAAGAGGACATCGCCGCTGCCCGCGCCACCCTCGCTGCCACCGTAGCCCAGCTCGCTTTAGCCGAGCACAACCTAAAAGACGCCCGCCTGTATGCCCCTGCCGCAGGGATCATCCAAAAGCGCTTGTTAGAACCCGGCGCGATGGCCACTCCCCAGCGTCCGGTCTATACCCTGGCCCTCACCGATCCCCGGTGGGCGAGGGTCTACGTGGACGAACCCGACCTAGGTAAAATCCGCCTCGGAATGCAAGCCGTCATCGAAACCGATAGCTTTCCCGGTAAACGCTATCTAGGCTGGATCGGCTATCTCTCCCCCACTGCCGAGTTTACTCCCCAGACGGTAGAAACCGAGGCATTGAGAACCCATTTGGTCTACCAGGTACGGGTGTACGCGTGCGATCCGGAGGGAGAGTTGCGCCTGGGCATGCCGGTCACCGTCAAAATCCCGCTCGGTCAGGCTAGCAACGCAGCACCGCCATGTCGGCAGCAACCCTGATCGCGGTCCAGCTAGAAGGAGTGAGTAAAGTTTTCCCCAGCCCGGCTGGCCCGATCCCGGCGCTTGCAAACCTAAGCGCTACGATCCGGGCCGGGCAAATCACCGGTTTAATCGGCCCCGACGGGGCCGGCAAGAGCACTTTGATGCGCCTGATTGCAGGTCTTTTAGTGCCGAATGCAGGCCGGATCACAGTGCTCGGGCAAGAGTTGGCCTGCAATCCCTTGGCGGTTCAACAGCGCCTCGGCTATATGCCACAGCGCTTTGGCCTGTACGAAGATCTCACCGTGCAGGAAAACCTCGACCTCTATTGTGAGCTTCAAGGCCTACCTCAGGCGGAGCGTCCTCAGCGCGTGCGGGAGCTTTTGGCCATGACCGGCCTGGCCCCGTTCACCGACCGCTTAGCCGGACGTTTGTCCGGTGGCATGAAACAAAAACTGGGGCTGGCTTGCGTGTTAGTGGGCAAACCTGAACTATTGCTCTTGGATGAGCCCACCGTGGGCGTCGATCCCCTCTCGCGACGCGAACTGTGGCAGGTTCTCTCCCGGCAGGTACAGGCGCAAGGGTTGACGGTGCTCATTAGCACTGCCTATTTAGACGAAGCGGAACGCTGCCAAGAAGTGCTGTTGCTACACCAAGGCCAGCTGATCGGCCAGGGACCACCTTGCGATTTCATCCAGACGATGCGCGGGCGAAGCTTTCAAGTCACTGTCCCGGCGGGGATTTCCAAACGCGCCTTAGCCCAGCGTTTAGCCGCCTCACCTGACATCGCCGATGCCGTGATCGTAGGCGACAAAATCCACCTAGTCACCCATACCCCTGCGCCGCCCTCACTCCCAGAAGCGACCGGCATGCAACTTACGGCGGTCGCGCCGCAACTGGAGGATTATTTCGTCGCTGCTCTCACCGCTACGAAGGAGGAAAAAGGGAAACATGTGCCCAACCTTCGGCTTAACCTGGGCCGAGCGCCGACCAGCGGCGACCGTGAAGCCGTCATTAAAGTCCGCAACCTCACCCGCCGGTTCGGGGACTTCTATGCCGTTCAAGGGGTAAGCTTTGAAGTCTACCGCGGTGAGGTGTTTGGCCTGTTAGGCGCCAACGGCGCTGGCAAGACTACCACTTTCCGCATGTTGTGCGGTTTGCTGCCAGTGAGCGAAGGCATCGCCCAAGTCGCCGGGGTAGACCTTCGCCGCGCGCCGGCGAAAGCGCGCGCCCGTATCGGTTACATGGCGCAGCGGTTCTCCCTCTACGGCCAGCTCAGCGTGGCTGAAAACCTTGCATTCTTTAGCGGCGTCTACGGCCTGCGCGGCTCGGCGCAGCAAGAGGCGCTGCGCTGGGCGCAAGAGGCCTTTAGCTTGGGGCCTTTCCTCAACCTGGAGGCCTCCCACCTCCCTTTAGGTTACAAACAACGCTTGGCGCTGGCCTGTGCCTTGCTCCACCGGCCAGAGATTTTATTTCTGGACGAACCCACTTCCGGCGTCGATCCCTTGGCTCGGCGGGAATTTTGGCGCCACATCAATCATCTGGCAGAAGCAGGCGTAGCTGTGCTGGTAACTACCCATTTTCTCAAGGAGGCCGAATTTTGCGACCGCTTGGCGCTGATGCAAGCCGGCAAGATTCTCGCCTTAGGTACGCCGGAAGAGATCCGGCACTTGGCCGCTACCCCGGACAATCCGGAGCCGACCTTGGAAGAAGCTTTCATTCAGCTGATCGAGAGGACATGAACCGCCGCTTGCTGGCACTCATCCGCAAAGAGTTTCTTCAGATCGCGCGCGACCCAGGAAGCTATGCCACCGCTTTCGTTATGCCTTTGGTCTTGCTTTTGCTGTTCGGCTACGGGGTCTCCCTCGATGCCAAGCAGGTTCCCTTGGCCCTGGTTGCTGAACAGCTGGACGCTACTGGCTGGGACTTCCTGAGCGGTTTTTACCGCTCTCAGTACTTCGTACCTGTTCCAGTTGCCGCCATGAGGCAAGCGGAAACACTCCTGCGCGAAGGCAAGGTTCAAGGGATCGTGCGGCTTAGAGAAGATTTCACCCGCCGCGTGAAAGCTGGCCAGAGCGCTTCGATCCAGTTGATCGTCAACGGTATCGACGCCAACACCGCGCGCCTGATAGAGGGGTATGTCAGAGGGGTTTTGAACCAGTGGCTAAAACGCCGCGCAGCGGGGGAGGATCTGCCACAGCTGGCGATAGAACCTAGGATCTGGTTCAACCCCGAAGTAGCCAGCCGCAATTACCTGATCCCAGGGTTAATCGCCGTGATCATGACCATCATCGGTGCCCTGCTCACCGCTTTGGCGATCGCGCGGGAGTGGGAGCGCGGTACCATGGAGGCGTTGATGGCTACCCCGGTGTCGAGCGACGAAATCTTACTGGGCAAGCTGATCGCCTATTTTCTTTTAGGCACCTTGGGATTTCTCTTATCGGTGGCGATGGCGACCTGGCTGTTTGAAGTCCCGCTGCGCGGCTCATGGTGGCTGCTTTGGCTAGCTTCAAGTCTATTCTTGCTGGTCGCCTTAGGGATGGGGCTTGTGATCTCGACGCTGAGCAAAAACCAGTTTGTAGCCGGCCAGATCGCCATCATCGTCACGTATCTTCCGGCTTTTCTGCTGTCGGGTTTTCTGTTTGAAATCCCGAGCATGCCCCAAGCCATCCAGATGCTGACTTACCTGATGCCAGCGCGCTATTACGTGACGGTGCTGCATACGGTGTTCCTGGCCGGCGATGTCTGGCCAGCGATCTGGCCCAACCTGCTCATGCTAGCGCTTTTGGCAGTCCTGTTCCTAAGCCTAACGCGCAAACTTTCCCGCAAACGCCTGGAATGATCTACCGTATCCTGTCTCTGATCCGCAAGGAATTTTTGACCCTGCTCAAAGACAAACGCAGCCGCCTGGTGATCATCGCCCCACCGTTGATCCAGCTATTGATCTTCAGCTATGCAGCCACCTTCGACCTGACCCATATCCCTTACGCAGTCTATGACCAGGATAAAAGTTGGTTGAGCCGGGAGATCTTAGCCCGATTTCAGGGATCTAAGCACTTTACCGAGGTCGCGCGCCTTACCCACGATCGCGCCATCGCTCCGCTGATCGATCAGCGCCGCGCCCTGCTAGTGCTTCACTTTGGCCCGGATTTTAGCCGTCAGTTCGCGCGCGGCGGAACGGCTAAGCTGCAGGTTATCCTCGACGGGCGCAACTCCAACACCGCCCTGATCGCTTTGGGATACGTGCAAGCTATGATCGCCCAATTCAATCGCACGCTTGCCGCATCTAGCCAGCCTTCTCCGCCCCAGCTTGAAGTCCGCGCCTGGTTCAACGAAAACCGGCAAAGCCGCTGGTTCATCGTCCCCGGTTTAGTCGCCATCCTAACCTTGGTGGTCACCTTGGTCACCTGCGCTCTCAGTGTCGCCCGCGAGCGCGAACAGGGTACCTTCGATCAGCTCTTAGTCACTCCCTTGACCCCGTTCGAGATCCTGATCGGGAAAACTGTCCCATCGTTTGTGATCGGTCTGGGCGAAGGCACGCTCATCCTGGTCGCGGCAGTCGTTTGGTTTAAAGTCCCTTTCCGCGGAGAACTGGGGATACTTTATTTGGGACTAAGCTTGTACTTGCTCTCTGCCATCGGCATGGGACTGATGATCTCCTCGCTCGCCGTCACCCAACAGCAAGGGCTATTCGGCGCGTTTTTGTTCATCGTCCCAGCGGTGATCTTGTCAGGCTTTGCCACCCCGATAGAAAACATGTCCACGATCGTCCAGCATCTTACGCTGCTCAACCCCATGCGCTATTTTTTGATCATCGTGCGCGCAAGCTTCCTGGCCGACCCTGCTTTTGCCCAACTGTGGCCGCAGCTTTGGCCGATGGGCCTGATCGGTGTGGCGAGCTTAACGCTTGCTGCCTGGCTATTCCGGCACAGGCTGTATTAGTTGTCATCTATCCGTCACACAGTAAAGTTTAAACTTTAAAAACTAATGCAACTTTAAAGTTAAGCAAGGTGACAATCGCTGTCCTCCACGACCAAGTTCCAGGCCGGCTTCGCCTCCACGTACCTGCTCTGTACCGCAACCCAAGCCTGAAAGCATGGCTCGAGGCTAACCTGAGCGAGAATGCGGAAGTTGACTGGGTCCGGATCAACGTCGTCACCGGCAACCTAGTCATTGCCTTCGCGCCTACTCAAAGCGCCTCTGCAATCTTGAAGCTTGTGCATGCTTATCTTGCGAATTCAGCGGACAGACAATCCGAAGTTGCAATCCGCCGCGGTAGGACGCAGCGAAAATCGGCAAATCCTTGGCTTCAGCGGTACCGTTACCAGACTCGCACCGAGCCTGCCACGCCGCCAGACGCATGCTGGCACACCCGCACAGCCTAGGAAGTCCTTAGCATCCTCGATACCTCGGAACAAGGTTTAAGCGCTGAGGTTGCCGGTGAGCGCCTGCTGCGTTACGGCCCCAACGAACTGGCAGTAACCCCGCCGCGCTCTGCGCTGCAAATTGTATTAGAACAGCTCATCAACCCACCGGTGATTTTGCTCGGCGTGTCGATAGCTATTTCAGTTACCACCGGAGGGTTCCTGGATGCGCTAGTCATCTTTGCCGTGCTGGGCATCAACACTGCGATAGGCTTCATTACCGAAGCCTCCTCCGAGGCGATCATCCAGGGTCTAGAATCCATGAGCCCGATTTACGTGGAAGTACTGCGAAGCGGGCAAACGCGTAAAATCCCCGTTTAAATCCCCGTTTCCGAAGTAGTGGTAGGGGACATCCTTAAGCTGACCCCAGGCACGTATGTCGCTGCCGACGCCCGATTGCTAGCCTGTAGCAATCTGACCGTCGACGAGTCAGCTCTCACCGGCGAGAGCTTACCAGTTAGAAAGGTTGCTGACCCGTGTTGTCTGCCTCTGACGCCGTTGGCAGAACGGCACAACATGGTCTACCGTGGCACGGTCGTTACCGGCGGTAGCGGCGTGGCGATAGCTGTGGCGACTGGGCAGCACACTGAGATCGGTCTGATCCAAAACCTGGTGGGAGAGACCCAAACTCTCAAGACTCCTATGCAACGCCAACTAGAGCGCCTGGGCCTCCATCTTGCCCTACTGAGTGGCGGTATCTGCGCAGCAGTCTTCCTGATCGGTGTAACTAGGGGTTACGGTTGGCTGGCGATGCTCAAATCGGCGATTTCTCTGGCGGTTGCGGCAGTGCCGGAGGGATTGCCGACGGTTGCTACCACCACCTTGGCGTTAGGAATTCAGCGGATGCGCACCAGGAAATCGCTGGTACGGCAACTGAATGCAGTCGAGAACCTAGGAGCGGTACAAGTGATCTGCTTCGACAAGACCGGTACCTTGACCCTCAACCAAATGACGGTAACCCGGCTTCAGACCCCCAATCGGGCGATCCAGGTGGAAAGCGGTCAGCTAAACTACGCTGGCCAAACCCTCAAGCTTGAAGCGGAGCCTGAGGTATATAAGCTGCTGGAGATCGTCACCCTATGCAGTGAAGTCGCAGTTAATGGGCAAGAACTAGACGGTTCCCCTACCGAAAAAGCGCTGGTCGCCTGCGCGCAGACAGTAGGCATCGAGATCGAATCCACCCGCCAGCATTATCCTTTATTTATCACCATCCACCGCGCTGAGAACCGGCCCTACATGATTACCTACCATCGCCATCAAGAGCAGTTTTTAGTGGCAGTTAAGGGTAATCCCCAAGCGGTGCTTGAATTGTGCTCCCAATACCAGCGCAACGGCCAATTGGCACCCTTAAACGACGTTATCCGTCACCACATCCAAGCTGCTAACGAAGCGATGGCCAGCGATGCCCTGCGGGTCCTAGGAGTGGCTTATGGCTATAGCTCAAACCCAAACGAGTGTCCAACTTGAGCTCTCTTCCTCTGGAAGAACGCATCGTAGGGGAAGCTGTGCTAGACCACATCGTGGCGCAGAATCAGGTGACGGTATTTGGTTTTGCCTGCACTCATACCCCCGATCTCATGCCGCTTCCTATCACTCTAGCGCGGCAGTTATCCAATCAGCTATTTGCAGCCTATCAGGAAGGCCGATTACCCTATTTATCCCCCGACGGCACAGTTCAGGCAGGCGTGGAAATAGTACAAGGACAGCCAGTGCGGATTCACAGCCTTAAACATTGTGGCTGCGGGTCTAGCTGATGCCTGCGAAGTACAGCTTAGCTATGCCATCGGCCAAGCGCAGCCAGTCAGCACCCAAGTAGATTGTTTCGGCACCGGTCAGCTCAGCGACGATGAAATGATCAGCCGAATTAACCAGGTGTTTGACCTGCGCATCGGCGCCGTTGTCCGAGATTTCGACCTCCGACATCTTCCCGCCCACTATCTCGCAGCTTCTACCGCAAGCTGCCAACTGCCGGTCACTTTGGGAGCTCGTTTACCGAACTCCCTTGGGAGCGGACTGACAAGGCAGACGCTCTGCTGAGAGGATAACGCTTCAATCGGGATCCCGCAGCCGGTCGATGGCATTCAGGATCTCTGTCAGCTCCTGCCTGGAAGCTGGAACTTCTGGTTGCAGGAGGAATTTTCTCCACGCCGCGTTATCCAGCTGGTGCAAGTTTTCCGGCAGCGGCAGGGCAAGATTTGCATCTGGAGGCTCGCCGAACCCGTCGATATTGCCATAAATCCAGTATTTCTCCATAAGATGCCCCAAGGCTCAATTGGTAAATTCAGAGGCTACCATACGGATTTAAAAAAATGATGACTGTCTCATTTCAATCAGCGCAGCGCCGTGCCAAAGAGCTACTCTTTTTCCGCTACCGCCTGGTTTAACACCTACTGCCGGAACCTAGGTTATAATTTAAAAAATAATTTCGAGAAATCCGATGATGCAATCTCTGCTTACCTTAGTTCGCCACGGCCAATCGATCTGGAACCTTCAAAACCGTTTTACCGGCTGGATTGATGTGTGTTTGAGCCCGGCCGGTGTTGAGGAAGCCCGTCAGGCGGGAAAGCGCCTGGCAGATCAACGTTTTGATCTAGCTTTCGTCTCGACGTTGGTCCGCGCCCAGGAAACGTTATTCGAGATCTTGCGCCAAAACCGCCACGTCCAAGGTTTTCGCCGCATCCACGAAGGGGAGTCTGCTTGGTACGAGCACTTTCAACCCGATCCTCAAGATCAGAGCTGCCTGCCCGTGTACTACGCCGAAGCGCTCAACGAACGCTTCTACGGCAACCTGCAGGGCTTAAACAAAGACCAGGCCCGGGCTCAGTTCGGTGACGAGCAAGTTAAACTCTGGCGCCGCAGCTACGACCTGCCTCCCCCCAACGGCGAAAGCCTGGCGGCCACGGCAAGCCGCGTGATTCCGTTCTTCCAGGACCGCATCGCCCCGCACCTTAAAAACGGTGCCCACGTGCTCGTCTGCGCGCACGGCAATTCTTTACGCGCTTTGATCATGCACCTCGAGAAGCTCACGCCTAAGGAGATTTTGGCCTACGAGCTTGCCACTGGCGTGCCGGTCCAATACCGCCTAGACGAGCAGCAGCAGGTGTTGAGCAAAGCCATCTTGGATGCTTAGAACCCCGCCGCCCGCCGCAATAGGTGGTAGATCGCGTGCTGCTCGAGCACGCCGTGAAACCCATAGGCGCCAGCTCCTGTAGCGTACAAGGGTACATCCTCCCCGGCGTGGGTCGTCGCATCGAGCGGCACTAAAGCTTCCTGGTGATAACCAGGGTGGGTGGTATCGACCCCGCGCAGGTCCATCCGCCCGGGATGGATGGCCTGCGCAAACACGGGATCGCCGCCGTCAGGCAAAAGGTGCGCGCCGCGGCCATTGGCGTAGCTTAACGCCGTATACGGCAGGCCGTCGGCGGCCAGCGCAGGTTTCCCCTGCCGGTCTTGAACTTTGCCTAAGATCGGATTGCCGCGCCTTGGGTAGCCGGCAAATACCAGCGGTTGGCTGTGATCGGCGGTAACCACGAGCAAGGTATCGCGCGGGTCGGTCAGGGCAAGCGCTATCTCTACCGCGCGCCCCAGCTCGATGGTCTCGGTCAAGGCGCGGAACGCATTGCCAGCGTGGTGGGCGTGGTCGATGCGCCCGCCTTCGACCACGAGCACAAAACCTTTGGGGTTTTGCTTCAAGATCCGGATCGCCTTGGCGGTCATCCCCGAGAGGCTAGGCTCGCCAGCTCGGTCCAACAGGCGCTCAGGTTCATAGTGGAGATGGGACGGCTCAAACAGCCCCAGCAGGTGCTCGACTTGAGTAGGATCGATCGCGTCGAACTGCGCCTTATTCCAGACATAGGCGGCCTGGGCATAGCGCTTGAGCCACTCTGCGGTCAGGTCGCGCCTGTCTCGACGGCTGCCGCTCTGATCTGGGTATTCGGGGTCTTTGGCCGAAGCCGGCAGAAACTTCTGCCGGCCGCCGCCTAAAGCGACCTCTAACCCATCGCCGTAGGGAAATTCGATCAGCTGCCTGGCGATGTCCTTGCAGCCTGCTTCCTTGGCGGCTTGCGGGAGGTCGGCATCGCTCTCCCAGTCGCGCTCTGGCACATGGGCATACGTTGCCGCTGGGGTGGCGTGGGTGATGCGGGTGGTCGTGACGACCCCCGTTGCCAGACTACGTTGTTCTGCTTCTTCGAGCAAAGTCAATAGTTCTCGCCCTAAGCTACTTGCACAATCGCCGCGGCGAGCGTTTTGATCTAGGCCGATCAGCCCGACCTTGGTCTTGACCCCGGTCATCATCGCCGTCATCGTCCCGGCGGAGTCTGGCACTTGCTGATCGACCGCATAGGTTTTAATAAGCGCAGTGTTAGGAAAACGCTCGAAAGGCAAGAGGTTTTCTTCGCCGTTTGCCCCGCGTTGCTGCCCTGCCAGAATCCTGGCCGCGGTGACCGTGGTGATCCCCATCCCATCGCCGACGAAGAGGATCAGGTTTCTCGCTCGCCGGCGGTTGGAGTTTAGCCCAAACGCTCGCTCGGCAAGGGCTTTGCCTTCGGCAAACCACTGCATAGGCGAGCTTGATGCTTTGGCCTCGTTGAGCTGCCAATCGCCAGGCGAAAGCGCAGCGCAGCCAACCAATGTCAATAGCGCCGCACCAACTGCTATTTTCATTTTAGTTTTAACCCCATACAGTTCGCGTAAAACGTCACCGTCGCCGGCCAATCGGTAAATACCCCACGCACGCCCACCTGCCTAACCAAGACATCTAAGGCCAAATAAAGATCGCCTTGGATTTGAATCGCCTCACCGACGGTTTGGTAGTACCATTGGCCTGCTCCACCGCACCTCAGATCGGAGCGCTCCAAGGTCCAGGCAATCAGGTCGAGCCCTGCCGCTTTGGCGCGCTCGGCATACACCGAAGGGACGATTTGCCCGTTAGCATCGAGCGCAAGCAGCATCCACATCGGTGGCGCCAGGATTTTTACCCCCAAGGCGGCCAACTCCTCCATCGACGGCCGCCAGCTTACCGGGTCGTCGTGGCGAAAGCTCGGGTCCTCGTAACGGCTGTCGAGGAATATCGCTTGGCGGCCGAACGCCGGTTCGTGCGCGAGCCAATAGAGGATGTCTTGCAAGTTAAACGACTGAGGAAAGACTTGCTCCGGCGGGACCTTGGCTTCTTTGTATTCATCGATCAGCTTTTGCGCGTAATCTTCCTGGGTCAGACCGGCAAACGGCATGGGTACTTCAGGGGCTTTGAGCTCCGGCGTCATCTTCACGCCTAAGGCTTGAAACAGCGCGATGCTCTCCTTGTGGGTCATGACCTGCCCGTAACCATAGAGGTCGGTGCGCCAGTCAGGAGTGCCGGCCAAATACTCCCCTACCGTCCGCGCATAAGGGTTGTAGCCGTCCATCTTGGCCTTTAAGGTTTTAAATTCCTCCAAGGTAATGTCGCTGGTGCAGCACTTGGCTGAAGCTTCCCGGATCAAGTTTCCTTGCGCGTCGAACTGAGCTGGCTGAAACGGCTGCGAGCATTTTGCCGCCAAAGGCGTCGCTAGGATATTGGTCGTGGTGTGCAGGTCGCACTGAGAATGGCGGCAGACCAGTTCTAGGTCTTTGGTGAAGGTGACATCGCATTCTACTATCCCAGCTCCCATGCGCGCCGCAGCCAGATAAGATTCTTTGGAGTGCTCAGGAAACATCAAGCACGCGCCGCGGTGGCCGATGACGAACTCGCTCTTTCGAAACCGAATCTTTTGGGCAGCACAGCGCATAAGGCGCTCCTTGAGATCCCCAGGACGCATATTCTCGACCAGAAAGTACGGCCTAGGACCGAGTTGAATCTGAAAGCTGCGTTTATTTTGCATTTCATCGGCACAAGCTAAGGTAGCGATTATTATGCTCGCTAAAATCAAAAACTGTTTCATTTGTTCCCAAAGTAAATGCAAACCCAAAATTATCTATCTTCACTACGATTAACACTTTTGAAGCCGGTGACAATTACGATATCGTCGGTGGGATAGCCATCGACTGCGGCGCAATCTGTGCCTGAGACACAAAGACTATCGTCAGTGTGCTGGATCGACAGGATCGCCGCTTTACCATCGGCAGTGAAGGTAAAGCCGGTCGGCTCAGCAGTTGAGTCTTTGACCGAAAGAACTCGGACGCAACCGTCGCTTTTTAGGTCGCGGTCCTGACCATCCGGCAAACAAGCAAAGACGTCACCGTTGTCGTGGTCCTCGACTACGTATAAGTTACCGGTTCTAGGTTGAAAGGCGAGGTTGTCAAAAGAATTGAACTCCTCGTCACCTTCGACAAAGCGGTTAACCACAACGCTCCTGGTATTGGCATCTGCCGACAGCGGATCTTTATCCACCCCACAGACAACCTCAGCAAAGTTGCCAGCGCCTTCATTGCCGGTATTAGTCCAGCAAAAGCGCACTCCCGGTCATGGATAATTGGGATCTCGCTCCAGATCTTCCGGCCGGTAATAACCGGTAGCGCCTACTCTATCCGCGTCGTCGCGCGCAGTGGCAGCATTGACCGGGACCCAAGCAGCGTTACCGACCTCACAGCCCTGCCCGTATTGCTGGCGGTCATCTCGGCAGCTTACCTGCATCGCGTAAACGTTGCCAGCAACCAAAGGCGATTGGGACAAGTCAGTGATAACGCCGTCACCGGTACGCGGCACAGCCGGTATGAACTTAAAGATTGCCCCGCCATCCTTATCCGGCGTACCAGTGCCTGGCCGAAGCTCATCGCCAGCGATAACCACTCCTGACTCCCATATCGCTATCCCCTCCCATGCCATCGTTGGAAGCGCGCTGCGTTTAGCTACGCGCGGATCAGAAACAGCACCAGTGGCGCGATTTAAGACCGTTGCCTCGATCACGTTTAAAGGATCGAGAATCTCATACGCTCCCCCGTCACTGGTCTCCTCAGTTGCCAAAATCGTGCCCCAAGGAGTGCGGCGGATACCGTCGCAGGCAGTCATTCCGCGCAGCACTGTAGTCACTGCAGATGAAAATTCAGTGACTGCAGGTATTTCTTCACCGGCGCTCACTGGGTTGTAAAAGCTCATACAAGTACCACAACACCGTCACCGCCGGCGGTGCTATCTGCCCTTTGGCTTTGCCTGCCAGCAAGAAAAGCCAGAGCTAGGAAAATCAGGGAGGGATTGTCTAGACGACTGCCCGAAGAGCGGCGTAGTAAGGCGTCTATCCAATCGAGCTGACGTTTGGCCAGGCTGTGGAGGGATTCGGAAATCGGCACCAAGGTTTCAAGCTGAAACCAGCTTTGCTCTTCGGCTTGCTGGGCCAAAGCGGCAAGATCGAGCGAGCCGCCGTGAAGAATCAGCACGCTTCCAGTCCTCGGGTTGGCCTGAACTGCATCGATGTCAGAGTGGGCCGCAAGCGCTGCCTCTAGCGCCTGAAAATACTCCTCGTTGCCGCGTTTGGCCGGAATCTTAAGCCGCACTCGGCCTGTAGCAATATGGCTCAAATACGCACGGGCGATCATTTCTCACCAGAGGAAGCAGTTTGGCCTTTGGCCATTTTTTCGGCTCGCAGCTCGTCTTGCACTTCGGCGACGATGTCCTCTAAATTCTCGGCTGCCTCAGCTAAAAGCTCGCGGCTTTTCTCAAAAACGATCAAACCGGACTTTACCGCCGTGCGCACAATCGCTTTCCCAGCCGTACTAGCCAGAGCAGATTTCACAAGCCACACGGCCGCTGCTGCACCCGCGCCGAGTGCGATGCCTTTCAAGGTATCATCGTTCAAAGTCTTTCGCCCTCCTTAAAGACTTCAAGCAGCACGGCGGTAACGCCAGCTTACCTGGTTTATCGCTTGGAGGCGACGGTACTCAGCTTCAACTGCTTTTTTGCCGTACTTGCGTTCCAGCCGCCGCACATGAAATGCCCTTTAGCGACAGCCTGAAAGTGCTGCATGAACACCATGTTGACGGTAGCTCCTCCGGCTGCACCGAGCAAGGGAATCACTAAGGCGGCCGTGCGCTCGGTCAAGGCAATTCCAAAGCGTTCGGCAATTACAGTCAGCAAGCGTACCAAAGCCGGCGCACTCTGGTGGCCAAGCCCGTGTACCTGGACAAACTGAATCGCCTCAGCGGTTAGAGTAGCCAGCGCCAGACGCATCCCGTAATAGCCAGTCTCAGCAGCATCGTCGCTCGCTTTGCGTCCCCCCAAAGCGAATACCTCAAGGCACGCCAAACGCGCCTCTGGATCGTCAAGGCGCTCGCCTTGTTCCCGGGCAATAGCAGCGATTGCCCGCAGCATAAGGATAGTCGAGATCGGAAGCTCCACTAGCAGCGCCAGTAAACCGAAGAAACCACCCACCGCGCCGCAGGCTCCGCTTATCAGCTGGTAAGCTCGGTTCCTAGCCGGTTTGAGAGTTTTAGAGTCCATGGTGGACAAGGCCACCTCAAGGGCTTTTTCAAGCGCTGCTTGAGCCATATTTTGTACCGCCTCGTACCAGTTGTCGGGAAGATGCTTAAAACCCAACTCGATCGGCTTTCCCAAAACATGCGTCAGGCGCGCAGTCAGGCTTGGAGATTCCAGCAATCTATAAGCTTCTACTAAGCTTAGCCGGTCATCGTAGGCAAGTAGAGTAACAGGAGGGCTCATCAGTCTCTCCAATAACTTAGTTTCATCAAGACATCATGGTTTCATGCAATTATTAAGAAATTTTGACAGCACTTTGGCGCTTAAATAGACTTAAAAATGCATAGCCTTAAAGGAGATAAATTATGACCGAGTCTCTGACCAACACCGAGGAATCAACCACAACTCAACCAGAGCCTTCGTGGATCAAACGCGCTGCCTTTAGAATTCAACAGGGAGTAGCTGACGCAGGTAAAGCAGTGGAAGCCACTTCTACTACTCTAGGCCGGCTAAGTTCCAAGGCCGTTTATGGTACCTGTTATGGGATTGCCTATGGCGTCACGTTCGTTGCCCTTAGCGTCTCTAATGTGCTTCCAGAAGTGATGATGCGCGGATTTAAAGAGGGTGTTGAAGCAGCCGAGGCGATTTTTGAGCCCAAGACTGACTTTGGCGAAATAGCTGAACAGCCAAGCTGAGCATACTAGGGCAACCTGCAGGTTGCCCATTCTACTGCCAACGCTTGCAGTTGCACTGCTAACCCTTGGATTACCGTCAACGGTCCCAAACAGTTTGAACAGACCTCATATAGCTCTGCCATCGCTGCCTCTTGGCCACAACGCGCGCACCGCCCCCGGCCAGGAATAGGTACAATCTCAAGCATAGCCCCTTCGGCGGGGCTATTTGCCATCACTGCCCCGAAACAGAACTCCAACGCTTCCGGAGCCACGCACGAGAGCTCACCCACCTCTAAGATTACCCGGCGCACGCGCGTAAACCCTTGCCGTTTCGCTTCGCGCTCGATGATAGCGCGCAGGTTCTCGGTCAAGGACAGCTCGTGCATGCTGCTTCCCAATAGGCAAGCTCAGGCTGACTAAGCAGCGTTTCGGCAAAGCCAAGCGCAACGCGCAAGCAGCCTTGCGCTTTTGGGCTCAATCCCTCGACGAAACCGAAGCTTTCGCCCGCTACTGTCAGCACGAAGGCAGGCGGCGGATCAGCCCGAAATACTTGTTGGTAAACCGCAAGCAATCCTGAAGGGCTGGGCGCATGGCTGAAAGCGCTTGGGTCGCGCTGCGGCTGAAGGCGCGAGAAAACAAACGGCGCCGGGGTATGAATACCGGCATTGATGAATAAAGCCAAACCGCAAGCGGCAAGATCGAGCACGTGCTCGGGTTGAAGCTGAAAGGCAAGCTGGCAAGTGAGGTGGGGAAAGCGCCCCGTCAGCGCTTCCACCAGCGCTGGTCCTAAGCCGTCATCGCCGCGTCCTGGATTACCGTAGCCTAAAACCAGTACCCTCATGCCGCCTCGACCGCACTGTCGCTGTAGCGCACCAAGCGCTGCAAGGTTTTCCCTTGCGCGTCTTGCAGCTCAAGTGCCAGCGGCATTTTGCCCAGGGCATGGGTAGCGCAAGACAAGCAAGGATCATAGGCGCGGATGGCGATCTCGATCCGGCTTAAAAGCTCCTCGGTTAACTCCCGCCCGTCTAAGTATTCCGCTGCGACTTGGCGGATCGCCTCGTTCATCGCAGTATTGTTATGGGTGGTAGAGACGATCAGGTTAGCGCGCCTGACCAACCAGTCCTCATCCACTTGGTAGTGATGGATCAAGGTTCCACGCGGGGCCTCGATCACCCCGATGCCTTCTAAGCTCCCCTCGCCTTTGACCTGCAGCTCGCCTGCGTACAGTTCAGGGTCAGCCAGCAGCGCTTGGATCTTCTCCGCGCAGTGGAGGATCTCGATCATCCTAGCCAAGTGATAGGCTAAAGATGCCTGTGCTGGAAAGCCATGGCCAAGCTGGACGAACTCCTGGCGCGCTGCTTCGGCTTTAGGGGTGGTGAAAAAGCTGCAAACATTCAGGCGCGCCAGCGGCCCTACTCGGTACCAGCCAGCTTCTGGCCCTAAGGCCGCTAGATAAGGAAACTTCATATACGACCACGGTTTGACCTGCTCGCGCAACAGCGCAAGATAATCGCGATCGGGGACCTGGTCGAACAGCATCCGGCCGTCTTCGCCTTTGACCCTGAGCTTGCCGTCATACAGCTCGTGACCGCCTTCGGGGGTAACCAAAGCCAGAAAATGGGAGTCGATCCTGGCAAAGCGCAGATGGTCTGGGTCAGCCAAGTAGATCTTTTTGGCAAGCTCGACCCCTTCTTCCGCCCAGCTAAGCACCTGGGGCAGCTCTGCCTGCAGTTGCTCTCCATCGGCGCGGTCAAGATGCTTGTTCATCCCACCTGGGATCGGGCCGGTGCCGTGGATGCGCTTGCCGATCACAGCACGGATGACTTCTTGGCCGAATTTGCGCAGCTTTACCCCCTTTAGCGCCAAATCGCAAAAGCGCTCACTCTGCAGAAGCGCAAGGATATTGCGTTTGGCAGTTGGGCTGTCAAAGCCGAACAAAAGATCTGGCGAGGCCAGATGAAAGAAATGCAAAGCATGCGACTGGAGCACCTGGCCGTAGTGCAAAAGCTGCCTTAGCTTCAAAGCCGACGGTGAAAGTTCTTCCACCCCGAAGATCCGATCGACTGCTTTAGCTGCGGCCAACAGGTGGCTGACCGGGCAGATGCCGCACAACCGCTGTACCAGCACCGGCACCTCGAAGATCAGGCGCCCTTGGATGAACTTCTCAAATCCACAGAATTCGACAATGTGCAGGCGCGCTTGGCGAATCCGGTAGTTTTCATCGAGCAGCAAAGTAACCTTGCCGTGGCCTTCTACCCGCGTGACCGGATCGATGGCGATGCGGCGTAAAGTTTCAGGGTGCTCTGCGGTCTCTAGGTAACGGTAGCGCTCAGTCATAGCGGATCAGCTCTAAAGGAAACTGAGGCAGATTGCCGGCCAGCAACGCCTTAAGCGCCACCCAGATGACATCGGCAGAAGGCGGGCAGCCGGGGATAGCGCAGTCGACTTTGACCACCTCGTGGATAGGATGGACCTTATCGAGCAGCAGAGGCAGCTCCGGATCGCCTGGCACTTTGGGATCGGTGACGCCGATGCCGGTGAGGAAGGCTTCTTCCAAGCACTCGGCGAGCTCATAGCGGTTGCGCAACGTGGAATCCCACCGTTGATGGCACACGCCCCGACTGCTACCAAGAGCTTGCATTGGCGCCGAAATTCGCGCAGCACTTCGACGTTTTCGGCATTACCCACGCCGCCCTCGACTAAGCCGATGTCGCACGCGGGCCTAAGCGGCGGATATCGGTTAAGGGCGAGCGATCAAATTCGGCCACTTGGGCCAACTCCAGCAGGCGCTCATCGATGTCCATGAACGACATATGGCAACCGAAACAACCGGCCAACGAGCAGGTGGCGATTTTAGCCTTCATGGGCTTTGCTCTCCCAGCGCGCACGCACCAAAGGCGCCTCTTGCGCCAAGCTGACTTCAGCGAGGCTCTGATGATCATAGCGGCGCTGGCCGATGGGGATGCGAAAAGCCTGCGCCTTGAGCACAATCGCCCCCACCGGGCTCCGCGCTGCCAGATCGTCTGCTTTAAGGGCGCTGTCGCCTAATTTACCGGAAGGCGAGTTGACCACCAGATGAGTGTGAATCCCGCGCCCGGCCAATTCGAACACATGCTTGCCTTCGGCCTGGCTGGCGTGCACGCACAGCGCGCAGAAAATGCAGCGGTCGCGGTCGAGCAGGACGTCCGGATGAGACGCGTCGAGCTCGCGCTTAGGAAAGAAATGCGGAAAATGGCCTGAGGTCATCCCCAGGTAGTAGCCCATTGCCTGCAATTCGCACTGGCCGCTGGCCTCGCACGAAGGACAAAAGTGATTGCCCTCGATAAACAGCATCTGCGTCAGGCGCAATCTCAGCTGGCGCAGTTCCTCGGAAGCTGAAATCACTTCCTGGCCTTCGGCGGCGGGAAAAGTGCAGGCTGAGCATAACCTACCATTGACTTTGACCGTGCACAGTTTACAACTGCCGTAGGGAGGAAGCTTAGGATGCCAGCACAGATGAGGAATATAGGTACCGGCAACCATCGCTGCCTCGAGGAGAGTTTGTCCTACTACGAAGGGAATCTCCTGACCATCGAGCAAAAACTTAGGCATCTTTGACTGCTATCAAGAAAGTGCACTATGCGCGCTATTTTTTTCCTGCCCCCAGTTTGGTGACTTGTACCTGACAGGCACCACTTTCCCGACTACGGCAGAGACCCCCTCTGCCGCAGCGCCGCCGTTACCGGACAAACTTGCCATGGGTAGGGCAGTTGCGGTTGCCAGCCGTTTTAAGGCTCATCATGCCTTCTATGAGCACTATAAAACACCTTACTGAATACCAGAGTCAAGCTCCTTAGCAAGGTGATCGGCAAAGCGCCCTGTGAGCTGGCGCGCGGTCTCCAGCTCTGCATCGAGGTCAAAGCCAGGGGAAAAGTCGATCCCTTTCAACACCTGCTGGTATGCCTCAGGATAAGCAGCCAACGTGGTCTTGATCGGGTTGGCAGCGGTGTGCCCTAACCCGCAGTGGCTGGCCTGCAACAGCTGCCCCAAGCGCTCCAGCTCTTGAAGATCCCCCATCGTTCCTTCGCCGCGCCGAAGCTTCTGAATCAATTGCCACTGCAGCTGAGTTCCCACCCGACACGGGGTGCAGAAACCGCATGACTCGTGCGCGAAAAAGGCGCTGAACTGCGCGGCGATCTCTAAAGGAGAGCGGTGTTTGCCGAACACCATGAACGCCCCACCGGTGGCAAGGTCCTCAAACCCTAGCCGGCGCCGGTAGTCCTGTGGCCCTACAAACGTCCCAGACTGGCCGCCGACTTGGACCCCCAAGGTCTCTTCTGCCCCGCACAGCGCAAGCACCTCTGCCACCGTCATTCCCCAGGGAAGTTCGTAAATCCCGGGCCGAGCGCAGTCGCCGCCGACCGACAGTAGCCTAGTGCCGCGCGACTTCTCCGTGCCGCAGGCAGCAAACCACTCTCCTCCATGCAATCCGATCAGGGCCGCTGAAAAGAAAGTCTCGACGTTGTTGACCACCGTCGGTTGACCCCACAAGCCACAACTGACCGGATACGGTGGGCGGTTTCGGGGAATGCCACGCCGGCCCTCGAGGGAATTGAGCAGCGCCGACTCCTCACCGCAGATATAGGCCCCGGCGCCGATCGCAATCGAGATGTCGAAGCAAAGATCGTCCAGGCCCAACAGATTGCGACCCAGAAGCCCACGGCGGCGCCGTTGCCACAAAGTCTGCAAAAGGTGCGGCAGCAAAAACTCGTATTCGCCGCGCAGATACAGAAAACCTTGGCGCGCGCCGGTGACCAGCGCGGCCAAGGTCATACCTTCAAACACTTGATCGGCAAAGTGCCTAAGGAGCTCTCTATCTTTGAAGGTGCCCGGTTCGCCTTCGTCAGCGTTGCAGACGATATAAGGTTCGCCTTCCGCCTCGCTGCAGTAGCGCCATTTAGCCGCAGTTGGAAACCCAGCCCCACCGCGGCCGCGCAGCCCGGAAATCTCCAACTCCTTAAGCATCCACTCGGCACCTAACCGCTGCGCTTTTTTCAGCGCCGCGCCAGAACGCCAAGGGGCAGTAAGCTGCATCCCGCGCAGGCAAACACTAGAGGACCGAAAACCAGTCAGCCGGCCAGCGTTCCAAAGGGATGCCCTGCAAGATATGGTCAGCAATGGCTTCGATCAACTCGGGAGTCAGGCGCGGGATAGGCAAGCCGTTGACGAGCAGGGCCGGCCCTTGGTCGCACAACCCAGTGCAGGAGACTTCGTGCACGCTGGCAAGTCCATCGGCGCGCAGTTTTCCCGGCACGAGCTGAAGGCGCGCGCATAACTGCTGCTGCAACTGCGCGCGGCCTTGAAATTCGTCCACGATGCAGGTGCTAAAGCTAAGTCGATAGCGGCCCTGCTGAGAGAAGAAACCGTAAAACTCAGCCACTGCCTGGACCTCAGCTACCGCTAGCCCTAAAGCCGAAGCCAGCTCGCGAATCGCCGCCGGGG
>CAZJKH010000001.1:420101-470743 GCA_964546735.1 uncultured Methylococcales bacterium
GCAGCGCGCGCAGCAGCGCAAGCAAAGCCGAGCGCTCTCGCCCATAGCTGGCAACCGCCTCGGCCACTGCAAGTTGCAACCGGGTCATGGCGCCTCTTTCAGGCAATCTTGAATCGCCGCCCAATATTCCAAAAACGCCTCTGAATCCGATGGTGTATAATTTAGATTGCAGAACAGCTTAGCCAGGCGCAAGCAGAAGCGGCGCGCTGCCTCTTTGTCAGCGAACGTATACACGACGCTCGAGCACCTCTAGCAACAAGGAAGACACCCTCTCTTGGCGCGCCAAAGGAGTAGAAACGTCCACCGCATCGTAAGCGTTTTGCTGCAAGTACACCAGGTCTAACAGCCAAGCTTTTTGATAGGTCACGAAATCCTCCAGCGCCACTCCTCGCCGGTTACTTGCATTATTTGATAAACTACCTCACTTTGGCGCAGAAGCGCAAGCGTTCGTTCGACCTTAATAGTGACTAGTAGATAGTGACTAGATCCACTAATCGCTAAAAAGTTGCCGCCGGCTGGCGAGACGGTGCCGATCAGGGTCAGGCTCCCCATACCGCAGGTCCTGAGATCACGCCGGCGCACTGGTAGAGGCTGCGGATTGCGGATGCCAGAGCTGGAAACGCCTCCTCGCCTGGAATCTCCTCCAGGCACCCGGAGATCTCGCGCATCGCCTGTGCCCAACGCGAGGTCGAGTCGGCCAAAAGCAATACGTCATAACCCATCTGGCGGTAGTACTCAGCGATAATGATCCCGGTATAAAGCGAAGACTCACGCGCCGCCACCGGCATGGCAGAGGTATTTACAATCACGATCGTGCGCTCCATCAGCGGCACAGAGGTCTTAGGATCGGATCACTTGGGAAACTCGCTTAAGATTTCCACCACTTCCCCGGCGCGTTCGCCACAAGCGACCAGGACTACGATATCCACTGCCGAGTAACGCGCGATCAAGTGCTGCAACACGGTCTTGCCGGCGCCAAAAGGGCCTGGGATGCAGCGCGTTCCCTCCAAAGCAAAGCGGGTATCGATCAGGCGGATCGTGGTCACCAGCGGCTGAGTTGGGTATTCGCGCTGGGCGATGCCTTAGGCGATCAGTCTCGCCGGCAAAGGTCTACGCACCGGCCAAGATTGCACCAAGCTCACCAGGCGATCGCCGCACTCAGTGGCTAAAGAGGCGATCGGCTCATTTGCCTCCACCTGACCTTTGCGAATTCAGGAGAGTTCTGCTTCCCCTTCCAAGTCGAACGGGACCATGATCAGGTGGACAGAGGTTGGTGGCAGCGCGCGGCAGCCAGGGATAGATGCCCTCTAAAGCAAACGCCGGGCTCAGCCAATGTGCTTCGATCCAGGCCACGAACCGGCCCATGCCCCAAGGTGAAGCAGGTGGAGAGGATGCCCCATCTGGCGCAGGCGCGCCAGCGCACTAGCTGCTTTAGAAAAGCATCGGTCAGCTCCGCTTCCATCCGCCGATACGCAGCGATGATGGCTGGTGAAGAAGCGTTGGGATCCATTTATCCCAATGCACCGCGGGTTCGATCAAAGCCAAGCTGGAGGCGTCCTCAGGCTCAAGCATCCTAAGGCGCTCTGCCAGCCGCTCGTGCGAGATCGGGAGCCTGCGAGCATCAAACAGCTCGCGCGGATGCGGCGGCAAGCTAGCCATCAACGTCACATAGCGGTCAGACATCCACGATCCCCTCCAAAATCTGGCGCAACCTTGGCCTAAGATGGGCCAACAGGAGCCGGCTCAACGCCTCATCGCTTGGATCGAGCATGACCTCTTCGCCCAGCTCGATCCGAATGCCGCAAGTTATGTCAGTTCCTACTTTGAGCTGCACGCCTTCGCGCAACATCTCTTGGATCACACCTAGCGTCAGCTGGGTTAGCGTACTAGCAGCTTGACCTGACGCGTTGACTCTGTTTTTGGTGCAAGCCAAAGAGTAACAGGCCCATCCGGCAAGCCGCGGTCAACCTGGCCGGCTACCTGGAGGATCACCTGCTTCAAAAAAAGCCCAGGCTGAAGCGCTTCGCGTACTAGTTTAAAAAGCCGGGCTAGTCTCGACGGTCACCGGCTGCTGCAAGCTGAACATAATGACGATGGCATAGATCACTTGCAAGGAAGGTATGACCGAGACACCGATATAACGCCCATATCCTCCCTCGGTCTCAAGCATCGCACCGATCGCTGCCTGACCGGCGATGCCACAGCCGAAGATGCTGCCGATCGCTCCCAGCGCCATTACCCCATACAGCCCCGATCACGCCCTTCGCCTTGGCCTGACTTCATCAGCGCTGCAAAATCGGTAGTGGCAAATCCCTGCACAGAAGCCAACCACGGTGGGAGCACATAGCCGAAATACGCTCCCGCCCTAATACCCCAAACTAGTAAGACTCCCGCTGCCCAACTGCCTAAGACTTTAAAGTCAGCTGGCAAGCGGCGGCGTAACAGCCAAAGCAGCCCTAAGAGCACTAGCGCATAGCCGACATCGGCCAGCATGATCGCGAAAAATGCAACGAACGAAATAAACACTACCGCAACTGAACACAAAGGCTCCAAGTGCAGGCAACCGAGCGCCTGCAGTTCTTCCAGCACCTCCTTCTGCTCCCGGAGTAAACCGATCAGGGTGCATTTGACGAGAGCGACGATGCTCACCGCCCAACTTTCCTCTTGGCCAACTTGGCGCGCAGGGTCTCGGCGCGCTCTAAGTCATCTAGATAAATCTGAATCTGCCGGGCAATGTAGCCGGTATTGCGGGGATAGGATGGGTGATATCATCGCCGAGAACGGTCGTCACCGAGAGAATGGTCACCGACCTTGCACCCTGATAATCGCACGCCTGCTCGTAACGGCATACCAGCTGCTACGTAGGTTGAGAAGATCGGGATCTTTTGGCTTTCTGCCAGACAGTGGAACAGAGCGATCATCGGCACGTTGGTACGGATCAGGCGTAAGGCAAGCTGCCTGCACATCGGATTGACGGTCGCACCTGCCACCTTGATCTTGGCCTCGTCGATCGGCCGGCCAGCACCGTCTAGAATACACCCTAGCAAGTTGCGCAAGTAGAGAGCCTGAAGCGGATGACCCAAAAATCACACCTTCGCTTGGGTAGAAAATCCCCTACTGCCAGAAAGCAGCTGCAACGCTACCTCCTCGCGCTTACAGGCGATCATGCAGATCTCAAGCATAATTCCTCCTGTTGCGTACTACTCAATCCGCGCATACACCGTCACCTCCTCGCGGTCGTGGTAGAGGTGCTTGATCCGCACCACTTTGGCGCTTTGGCCAAGGCGCTTGGCAGTCGCCTCTACCATCTCCAGGCGGTTTTGCATCGGCAGCTTCAGATTAAACAGCGCCTGGCGGCACAGGCGGCGTGCAAGCCATTGGCAGATCAATTCGATCACCTGCTGCGGGCGAGCGATCATATCGCACAAAAGCCAATCGACGGCTTCTGTCGGCCGCCACTTAAAACCATCGGCAGCTACGTGCTCGACCAGGCCGGTGGCAAGCACCGCTACTACCTGCAGGCCCCACTTCGCCAATTGCCAACTCCAGCCACCCGGCGCGGCGCCCAAATCGACCGCGCTCATCGCCGGCTTTAACCAGCGCGCGCGTTCTTCTTCGCTCAGGAAGACTTTGAGCGCCTCGACCAACTTGAGCACCGCGCGGCTTGGCGCTTGCACGGGCAATTTGAGGCGGATGATGCCGCCCGGCCAAGGGCAAGCCAAGCCGCAGGGAACCTCCCCCAGCCAGACGATCGTGGAGGCGGTAAACAAAAGCCGCAGCTCCCAAGGTGCCTCATCGGTGAGATGACCTGCAGCGCGCAAAGCCTCGGCGAGCGGTTTAGCAAAACTCCGGCAAAGCCTAGCCAAAGGACGGCCGGCTTCGCTGTCGGGGAATTCGAGCACCGCACCTCGGTAACGGCCAGCAAAAGGGCGATTGGCCAACGCCGCTAAAATCGGCCCTAAGCGGTCGCCAACAGGTAAATGTTCAAGTTTGGCACCCCACGGCCATATCTGGCGGGCAAAAATCAAGTCTCGCCAGCTTAAGTCTCTGGCCATCGGGCGCTCAGCCGCAAGCGCGACAAAGCCGCTGCCTGATTCGGCCTCAACTACCGCACCTAGAGACAAGCGTGCAAGTTCTTTTACCAACTCGCGCTCAAACCCTGGCCGGCACAGGGCAACAAACCCTCGTTGGGACTGGATTTTGTCAAGCTTTGCCCGCATATAATCGCTGAACTTTTGCCACTTTAGAGGACCTTATGGAAAACATCGACCACATTGAATCTGCCCTGCAATCCTTAAGCAGCCAAACTCGATCTTTTCTGGATCAACAGTTAAAGGATCTTGCCTGGGACTTGAGCGAGCTGGAAGTGCAGCTGGCTAACCTACGCGCCCAATTGAACGAAGTGGAGAAAAAAAGACTTGAGGCCACTTCGGCTATCCGCGCGCAAAAGCATAAGGCGAACGAGCTGAGGCAAAAAGTCAAAAAACACAACCTTTTGTTGGCCGAACTCGACCCTAAGCTCTCTCCCCACGAATACCAGCGCTTGAGCCAGGAGCGCGATGTCCTAGCAAGCGAACTAGCCTCTGCGCTGCAACGTTTGGAGGAGCTCCGCGAAGCCTACGATCAAGTAATCGAAGAAGAAGATCGCCTCCTTCACCGCGAGTGGGAATTGGAGCAAGAACTTAACGCTAAGCGTGCGCGCTACCTGCGCCTGCTCGACGAAGTGTCGCAGTTAGCCCAAAGCTTGCAGCGGCGGGTGCAGGAGATCAAAGCCAAGCATTTTTAACAGATCCTGGGCAAAGGCTCGCCTTCGGGCAGATCGAGCAAGCGCTCACTGCCGAACAAGGTATGGAGGATAGCGGTCTTAGTCGGGGCTTGACTGACCTCCCCCACTAGGGCCGCGCCCTGACCTTGGGGATGCCCCTTTAAGGCGGCCAGCGCCTTTTCTGCCACCTCTGGTGCCACCGCTGCCATCAGCTGTCCCTCACACGCCAGATACCAGGGCTCTATCCCTAACAGCTCGCACAAGCCCCTGACTTCCTCGCGCACCGGTAGGTTTTCCTCGTACAAGCGCAGGCAAAAACCACAACTCCAAGCCCATTCGTTCACTACCGCCGCTACCCCACCGCGAGTGGGATCGCGCAGCGCGCGGATCCCGTCAGGACACGCGGCCAAAAGATCGGCCACCAGATGGTTCAAGGGACGGCAATCGCTGACCACCGGGCAATGGATCCCCAACTCGCTTCGCGCGGCTAAGATCGCCGCCCCATGATCGCCGATCGGACCGCTCAGGAGCAGCCGGTCGCCGGGTCGGATGGCGGCCGCGCCGAGCGCTATCCCCTCGGGTAGCTCTCCTACCCCGCAGGTAGTGATGAATACTCGGTCAGCAGCGCCTTTGGGCACCACCTTGGTGTCGCCGGCGACGATGCGCACCCCAGCTAATTCAGCTGCGCGTTGCATAGACTGGACGATGCGCCTGAGGTCGGCAAGCGGTAAACCTTCCTCTAAGATAAACGCACAACTCAAATACAACGCCCTAGCTCCGCCTACCGCCAGGTCGTTGACCGTCCCGCACACGGCAAGCTGCCCGATGTCGCCGCCGGGAAAGAAAATCGGATCGACCACGAAAGCATCGGTAGTCAAGGCCAGCTTCCCTGCCACTGGCGGCAGGCAGGCCTGATCTTCGAGCTGAGCGAGGGCCGGATCGGTCAAGATCTCCAGGAATAGTTCACGGATCAGCCGGTTCATCGCCAGCCCTCCGCCGCCGTGGGCGAGGGTAATGCAACTTCCGTTCAGGCCGCCTGCCGGTAGCGATACCATGCTGCGCACGCTCCTTCGCTTGAGACCATCAGCGCTCCCAAGGGGGCCTCGGGCCGGCAGCGCGTACCGAAATACGGACAAGCTTTAGGTTTGAGCTTGCCGCTAAGCACTTGCCCACAGGGAAGCGGTCCTTCCGCTTCAGTAGGCACCGCCAGTTGAAAGCGATGCTCGGCGTCGAAACGGCGGTAACGCTCGCCAATGCTCACCCCTGAGGCAGGCAGCACGCCTAAGCCGCGCCACTCCGCCGGCAGCGAAGGCGCAAACACTTCAAGCATCGCCGCTTGAGCAGTCCGGTTTCCCTCCCACCGCACGCTGCGCCGGTACTGGTTTTGCAGCTTACAGTATTTACCGAGTTGCCCCACCAGCAACCACAATGACTGCAATAAGTCCAGCGGCTCAAACCCGGAAATCACCGTAGGGAGAGAGTACTCTTGAGGAAGAAACGCAAACACTTGGGCGCCGATGACAGTGGCGACATGCCCCGGGGCGATGATCCCAGCCAGATGCAGCTCAGGGTCGGATAACACGGCGCGGATCGCAGCCTCAGTGGTCAGGTGTCGGCACAACACCGAAAAATTCCTCACTCCCTCGCGTTCGGCCTGGAGGATCGTCAACGCCGTCGCCGGTTGAGTCGTCTCAAAACCGATGGCAAAGAACACCACTTCACGCTCTGGATAACGCCTGGCCAGCGCTAAAGCATCCAAAGGCGAGTAGACGATGCGCACATCCGCCCCGTTTGCCTTGGCAGCAAGCAGGTTGCCTAAGCTTCCCGGCACGCGCACCGCATCGCCGAAGCTGGCCAGGATGACTTTGGCTTCGCACGCCAAGCGCCAGGCCAGATCGATCGCCGCGCGCGGCAGCACGCACACCGGACAGCCGGGACCGTGGACCCATTCGACCGCCTCAGGCAAAAGCTGGTGCAAGCCGGCGCGGAAGATGGCGTGGGTGTGACCGCCGCAGAACTCCATCACCCGCACTGCCCCCTGCACATGCGCTAAGCGGTGCGCGATCTTCTGGATCAGCGCCTGCGCTCGCTGCGGGTCGCGAAACTCATCCAGGTAGCGCATCGTCTTCTAACTGCGCTAAGAAAGCCAACGTGGCTTGGGCAGCCTCGGCATCGATCCGGCTTAAGGCAAAGCCGACGTGCACCACTACCCAGGCGCCGATGAGGTCGTGGAGGCTTTCGCCTGCCTCGACCACACAAGCGAGGTTCACCTCGCGTTGGACCCCACCGATGTCCACCAGCCCCAGCTGGCATTCAGGATCGGTGATGGCAACGATTCTCCCCGGAACGCCTAAGCACATGTTTATTCCTCCTGTTGCGCTGCAGCCACCAGCGCTTGCCCGACCGCCAAGCCACCGTCGTTGACTGGAATCTGCGCTGGAATCCACACCGTCAAGCCTAGTGCAGCCAAGCGCGGCCATAGCCTCCAGCAACAGCCGGTTCTGAAATACGCTACGGTAGCACAGTCTAACTTCTTCCCAAAATGGCCGATCAAAGCGCACCAACCATCCGCCAAACCCAAGTGGAAGCGGCGCGCCACCGCTGCCTTAGCAACCCCTTGGGCCAGATCGGCGCACAACCCCGGCCACATCGGTGCAGGGTCTAGCTGCCAAGAATCGCCGGCGACCGCGGCGAAAGGATAGCCCGCTTCGCGCCGCGGCCACCGCGTCAAACAGCCGCCCGCATGAAGATGTCCAAGGCCAAAGGCCGCTTGCTAGAACCTTGCCGATCATCTCCAAAGGTTTGCCCGCAAGTGCTGGAAAAGCAGTCAATTCCATGCCCGCCTGCGATAATTGGGCGACCAGGTTGCGCCACGGCTCGCATACCGCTTTAGCCCCACCGAGCAAGGGGAAAGGTCTAAGGCACGCCAGCCGCCGATAACCGGCATAGCTGCCGTAAAGCAGCTCCCCACCCCAGAGTGTGCCGTCTGTGCCGTAGCCCAAACCGTCCAGAACCAAGCCGAGCACCGCCCGGCCAGCGCGCGGGTGACCATACTCGGCTAACGCAGCGGCAAAATGCGCGTGGTGGTGCTGGACAGCCACAAGCTTGAGGCCCTGCGCTTTCGCCATGCTTCGCCCCAGTTTGGTTGCAAGGTAGTCGGGGTGCATATCCACTGCCAAACAGCGCGGGGTAAATTCCAACAGATCCAGATATCCTGCAAGCTCCTGTTGATAGCGGGCAAATCCTAAAGCCGTTTCTAAATCGCCCAGGTACTGCGAGAGCACAATCTGACCCTGCGCCAGCAGCGCAAAGCTACTTTTAAGTTCCCCGCCGAGCCCCAAGACCCCTTGGACCTTTTCAAATCCAGGCGGCGCCGGAATAGGCGCTGGCGCCAGCCCGCGCGCGCGTCTGAGCACCCGCATTTTGCCCGCCGCAAAGCGCATCAACGAGTCGTCGCACGGGTGCACGATCGGGCAGTTGTGGACTACCATCCCATCGGCGACCGCCGCCAGCCTCTCGCCGGCCTCGGCGTTGTCGGCACAAAGCGGATCACTGCTCAAGTTGCCTGAGGTAAACACCAACGGGGTATCAAATTCGGCCAGCAATAAGCAGTGTAATGGGGTATAGGGCAGCACAAAACTCAACAGGTCCAGCCCTGGCGCTACCCCAGGCAAGTAGGTATTGGCCGGTAGCAACACGATCGGCGCAACCCGGGAGGCAAGCGCCTGTTCTTCCTCCAAGCGCAGCGTACAATAGCAGCGTACCACTTCCAGATCGCGCGCCATCAGCGCCAAGGGCTTATGCGGGCGGCGCTTGCGCTGCCTTAACCGGGAAACCGCCTGCAAGCAAGTCGCATCGGCGAGCAGCTGAAACCCGCTCAAGCCTTTGACCGCTAAGATCTTGCCCTGGCGCAACCAGGAGACCGCTTGACGGATCGCTGCTTCGCCCGAAGCCCCGCCGGGTTCAACCCACACTTTAGGCCCGCACTGCGGGCAGGCAATGGTTTGGGCGTGGAACCTTCGATCGGATGGGTTGCGGTATTCGGCCAGACAGGCTGGGCACGGGGCAAATGCCGCCAGGCTTGTCCGCTCGCGATCATAGGGCAAGCGCTGGATGAGCGAGAAGCGCGGCCCGCACTGGGTGCAGCTGGTAAACGGGTAGCGGTAACGGCGCGCTTTGGGATCTTGGATTTCCGCCTGGCACGCCGGGCAAACCGCCAGATCCGGCAGGACAAAAGGAGCAGGCGCCTCGGTCGTGCTGGTTCGAATCGCAAACCCAGCCGGTGGAGGCTCATCGGGCGGTTCGAGCTCTAGGCTGACCACCTGGGCCCCAAGCGGCAGCTCTGTCAGGAGCCTGTGCCGAAACTCGCCCAAGCCTTGCGTAGTACCGAAGACCCAAATCTCGACCGCGGCGCCTTTATTTTCGACCCAACCGCTAACACCTAGCTGGTTAGCAAGGCGCCAGACATACGGGCGAAAACCTACCCCTTGGACTAACCCGTGGCAGCGGATAACCCAACCGGTTGGACCTGCTTTAACAACCATTCATACCAAGCCGTTAGTCCTTCCCCGGTTTTGGCCGCCAACCTAAGCACCTGGGCTTTGGGCTGAAGCCGCTTGAGGTGTTCGAGGCAGCGCTCAAGATCGAAATCCACATAAGGTAACAGGTCGAGTTTGGTCACCAGCACTAAGTCGGCGCAATGAAACATATAAGGGTATTTGAGCGGTTTATCATCGCCTTCGGTAACCGATACCAAGACCACCCGGCTCGTTTCTCCCAAGTCAAAGCCAGCCGGACAGACTAGGTTGCCGACGTTCTCGACCAGCACCAAAGCTCCTGACGGTGGATCGAGCTCGGCTAAGGCATGGCCGACCTGATGCGCATCTAGGTGGCAAGCCTTGCCGGTGTTGATCTGCACCGCTACAACGCCACACGCGCGGATCCGCTCGGCATCTAAAGAAGTCTGCTGGTAGCTTTCGATCACCGCAAACGGGACCTTACCAGCCAAATCGGTCAAGGTCCTGACCAATAACGAGGTCTTGCCCGCTCCCGGACTGGCCATGAGGTTGACCATCGCAATGCCGCGCCTGGCCAGCCAGGTGCGGTTGGCTTGGGCATGGCGATCATTAGCAGCGAGCAAACTTTCCTCGATTTGGAGCCGGCGCAAGTGATGGTGATGATGCGCGTGAGGCTCCTGTTGACCGCAACCGCAGGTAATACACATAGGCCCACTCCTTTAGGTTCAATTAACCGAGGCAAAAATGAAACCTTAAGTTTCTACGTTTGTCTATAGAAATAGTTTTTTTCTTAAACTGAAACTTTCAAGGAGGTAGGCTCATGGCTAAACCCCTCCTTTCCCGGCCAAGCGCCAGATCGAGCATTCCTGCCCAAGATGATCCTCCTAAACCCACTGTTGCCCTAGAGATTCCCATCCCTGGTTGCTTTCGAAGCGATGAGCGATATTTCTGTACCAAGCAGTGTCCTTGGGCAAAAGCGTGCAGAAAGCTTATCGCCGAGTGGTTGCGCTGACCACCTCAGAAAAGCGCTTGCCCTAATGCGGACAGCCAGCTAGCATAAAAACAAACTCAACCGAATACCGCTTTGAACACCCACCTGTTTGCGCTTCCTGCTGTTCCTGAGCCTTTGACCGAACTGATCCCCCTCGCCCTGGACCTGCGCTGGTCTTGGAGCCACGTCAGCGACGCACTCTGGGAGCGCCTCGATCCCGACCTGTGGCAGCGCACCGCCAATCCCTGGCTGATCTTGCAAAGCCTCGCGCCTGCCAAGCTGGAAGAATTGGCCAACGACCCCGCCTTTTGTCGGCAAGTTAAAGAACTGGCCGCCGAACGCCGCGCCTACTTGGCAAAACCCACCTGGTTTGAGGAAGTCCAAAGCCAGGCGCCGCTAAGCTGCATCGCCTATTTCAGCATGGAGTACGGTCTGACCGAAGCGTTGCCTTTGTACTCCGGGGGGCTTGGGATATTGGCCGGAGATTTTTTAAAGGCTGGCAGCGACCTAGGGATTCCAGTTGTGGGGGTAGGCCTGCTCTACCAGGAAGGCTATTTCCGCCAGATCCTCGACGAATGCGGCAAACAAGTCGAGCTTTATCCCAACAATAACCCCTGGGAGCTGCCGATCACCCCGGTGCGCACGGATTCCGGTCAGCTCCCTAGACTGCGCTACTGCTTCAACGGCTTCGATCTATGGGTTAGAGCCTGGCAGGCCGAGGTCGGCAGAACCAAGCTGTATCTGCTAGACCTCAACGACCCGGCCAATCCGCCTTCAGACCGCTGTATCACCGACAGGCTCTACGGCGGTGGCCTAGAGCAGCGCCTCCAGCAGGAGATGCTGCTCGGCATCGTCGGTTGGCAGCTTTTAGAAGCTTTAGGGCTAGAACCTACCATCTGCCACCTCAACGAAGGCCATGCGGCCTTGGCGATCCTGGAGCGGGCGCGCAGCTACATGCAGCGTCATGGGGTAGATTTCGATCTCGCCTTGACCGTTACCCGCGCCGGCAACTTGTTCACCACGCATACGCCGGTAGAAGCTGGCTTTGACCGCTTTCCGCCACAGCTCATCCGGCGCTATTTGGGCTTTTACTGCGAACTCCTAGGCATTTCGGTCGAGAAGTTGCTCGCCCTAGGTCGAGCCGACCCCGACGATCCAAGCGAACCCTTCAACATGGTATACTTGGCTATCCGCGGCAGCGGCGCGATCAACGCTGTCAGCCGCTTGCACGCCCGCGTCAGCCGGCGCTTGTTTGCCCCGTTGTTCCCGCGCTGGCCGCTGGCGGAAGTTCCTATCGGCCACGTCACCAACGGCGCGCATACCCCGTCTTGGGATGCGCCGGCTTCTGATCGGCTGTGGACAAACGCCTGTGGCCGAGAGCGCTGGATCTGCGATCCTTGCTTGCTTGGCAAAAAATTACGCCAGCTGCCGGCAGAGGAGTTGTGGGAATTGCGTGCGCAAAACCGCCGCCGCCTGGTGGAGTTCGTACGCGCCTATCGGGCCAGTCGGCCGACCGCCTTCAATTACCTCCCCCCTTTTCAGGCGCCGCTGCTCGACCCCAACATTTTGACCTTGGGGTTTGCGCGCCGCTTCACCGCTTACAAGCGCCCCAATCTCCTCCTCGCCAACCCTAAGCGGCTCATCCAGCTGCTTATCAATCCGCATCAGCCAATGCAGCTTGTCTTGGCTGGCAAAGCTCATCCCCGCGACGAAGAAGGTAAAAATCTGCTCCATGCCTGGATCGAGTTCATCCGCAGTCATCCGGAAATTGCCGGCAGAGTGGTCTTCCTGCCCGACTACGATATGCAGCTCGCCGAGCAGCTCGTGAGCGGTATGGACGTGTGGATCAATACTCCTAGGCGGCCGTGGGAAGCGTGCGGCACCTCCGGCATGAAGGTCTTAGTCAACGGCGGGATCAACCTGTCGGAGCTCGACGGCTGGTGGGCGGAAGCCTACGACCCAACCGTCGGTTGGGCGATCGGCGACGGCCAGGAACACGACGCTGACCCCGCCTGGGATCAAGTAGAAACTGAGCAACTTTATCAGCTGCTCGAACAGGAGATCGGTCCCATGTTCTACGAGCGCGATGCGCACGGCATCCCGATCCGATGGGTGGCCAAGATGCGCGAGAGCATGGCCAAGCTTGCCCCATTTTTCTCTGCCAACCGCATGGTGCGCCAGTATACTGATCAATATTATTTGCCTATGGCCAAATCTCTGGCCAAGCGGCACCATAACGATCAGGCCCAAGCCAGAGAGATTTTGCATTGGCAGCGCCACCTTAAGACCCATTGGCACACTATCCACCTTAGCGAGCCTAACATCGAGATCCAAAACGATGGCTACCGCTTTGAAGTTCAAGTCTATCTGGGGACAATAGACCCAAACTGGGTACGAGTCGAGCTGTACGCTGACCCGCTCTCCCCTGACCACCTCCCTGAAAGAATTCCGCTTGCGCCCCAGCATCCTCTCTTCGGCGCGGAAAGGGGGTTCCTCTATGCCGGTCAAGCCCCTGCTACCCGGCCCCTAGACCACTACACCCTGCGGGTGATACCTTCTCACGAAGAGGCTCAGGCACCTTTGGAGATCGCTGCGATCACCTGGCAGCGGTAAGTGTGTTTCAATTGTTTCAATCCACTCCCGGCGATTATGGTCTTCGGCAGACTTGCTTTCCCGGGCGCCGCGCAAGAGCACCTGGCGGCTGGTGCGCAGTTTTCCGGCGACTATTGCGCGAGTTCTTTGAAAAGCCATCATTAACCTGGCCAAAATACCTGCGTTCCGGCCGTAGGAGCTGGCTTGCCAGAGACTGAACCCAGGCGCAAAGCCCATGGAAGGCATTCGAGGGCTAGATGACATCAGGCGATCCATACATTCAACGCAGCTGGCGGATTCAAACCCAGGCGTTCGCGGTAATGATCATAGACCGCGTAAACGGACCAATCCTCTTGGGTCTCCTGTCAGCAGGAGCTTGCCTGATCCAAGCGCGGCTCAAGCCGGATGGTGTCTTGCTCGATCAAGCGATATTCCCTAGCGATTTCAGGTCCCGGCTTTTACAGGATCCAACAATTCCTTGGTTTTAGTGTCATGCGCTCCTTGCCATAACGTCGCAGCATTTTGGTCGCTTGCGCCACCTGCTCGTAACCACCGCCAGACCGCGTTTTAATGAATAACTTGGCCGGCTCTGGAACGATTTCGCGGGGCAGCCAGCCTTCCCTGCAATGCGGTTCGACCGCCTCGCGCAGCTGGGTGAACACCGGCTGAAGCCTGGCCAGCCGAGCTTCGTTGGCTCAAGGTTGATCGCGCGCAAACTCGCCGGAACGCAACTTGAAGCCAGATTTTGGCCTAAAAAGCTTAGGGCATTTAGCGAAAGCCGGCAACTCGGTATCTTGCTCCGCGTTACAAGTTTCAGTAGATTTCGGTCATAGAGAGTTCAAGCTCTACCGAAGCTGAATGGATCAACTCTCCCGGCCCATAGATTTCCAGATAGCCGCTAGCAGTTCCGGTACAGTTTTGCGCGCGGCACATTCTGCGCCAGCTAGGTACTCTTTGAGGCTTGGAATGCTTTAGGATTCTTCCGGCGCATAGGCCAGATGCGGCGCCAACCATTTCTCGATTTCTGTCACTGCAAGCCCTTTGCGGCGGGCATAGTCTTCGATTTGGTCACGGCCTAGCCTGCCGACGTTTAAATAGACCGCCTGAGGATGAGAGAAGTACCAACCGCTGACTGAGGCCGCCGGGTGCATGGCAAAACTCTCGGTGAGGTGGATGGAAGTCGCTTGTTCCACGCCGAGCAGGTCGAATAAAACCCGCTTTTCGGTATGGTCCGGGCAAGCCGGATACCCTGGGGCCGGACGGATGCCGCGGTAGTGTTCGGCAATCAGCTCTTGGTTAGTCAAGCGTTCGTCTGGTGCATACCCCCAAAATTCTCGGCGCACGCGCTTGTGGAGGTGCTCTGCAAACGCCTCGGCAAGGCGGTCAGCCAACGCTTTTAGCATGATGGCGCGGTAGTCGTCGTGCTCCTGTTCAAACCGTTTCAGATGAGCCTCGATACCGATCCCGGCGGTGACGGCAAAAGCTCCGATCCAGTCGGCTTGACCCGTTTCTTGAGGCGCAACAAAGTCAGCCAGGCAGTAGTTTGGCTGGCCTTGGGGTTTTTGCTGCTGCTGGCGGAGATGGTGCAAGACAGCTCTAACCTGGCGGCGGTCCTCGGATAAAACCAAAATGTCATCGCCTGCGCTTGCCGCTGGAAATAGACCAACCACGCCGCGCGCGATCAGCCATTTTTGTGCCACGATTTGCTCAAGCATCGTTTGCGCGTCAGCCAAAAGCCTGTTTGCCTCTTAACCGACGATCTCATCGTCGAGGATCTTAGGATAGCTTCCGACCAGTTGCCACGCTTGGAAAAACGGTGACCAGTCGATATACCGGGTCAGAACCTCTAAGGGGTAATCGTCGAAGACGCAGATCCCTGGCTTACACGGTTCAGGCGGCCGATAGTTGGCCCAGTCTGCTTGGAAACGGTTGCATCGCGCTTCCTCCAAGGGGAGCAAGCGGTCGCGCTCCTGGCGCTTGGCATGACGCACGCGCACTGCTTCATATTCGCGCGCAAGCTCAGCGAGAAAAGGCCTGCGCAGTTCGGCGCTGAGCAGGCTGCCGACCACCCCCACTGCGCGCGAGGCGTCGGGGACATAGACCACCGGAGCGGAATAGTGGGGAGCGATCTTGACTGCCGTATGCACCCGAGACGTGGTTGCCCCGCCGATCAACAGCGGAATGGCGCGTACAAATTGGACGTTTAACGATTTTTTATTTTGCCAAACTAAACCTTAAGTCGAGCATCCCTTCGTCCAGGTTGACATCGATCATCTGGGCGCCGTTTTCTACCTGTTGTCTGGTTACCTCCAACGCCGCTTCAAAGTCTCCCTCCTGGATCAGGCGCCGGAAGCTGGCAGAGCCGGTGACGTTGGTGCGCTCGCCGATGTTGACGAACAGCGAATCGGGACCGATGTTTAAAGGTTCCAAGCCAGCCAAGCGGGTAATGGGCGTTACCTTCGGCACGCGCCGAGGGGGGATACCCTCGACTGCTTTGGCGATCGCGCGGATGTGGTCGGGGGTAGTCCCACAGCAACCGCCGACGATGTTGAGCAAGCCGCTTTGCGCCCATTCCTTGATCTCTTCCATCATCGCCTGTGGGGTTAGGTCATAGCCGCCAAATTCGTTCGGCAAGCCAGCGTTGGGATGGGCTGAGACGAAGGTGTCTACGTACTGGGAGATCTCCTCGATAGATGGGCGCAGTTCCTTGGGACCCAAGGCGCAGTTGAAACCGAACGCCAAAGGCTCGGCATGACGCAGCGAGTTCCAGAACGCCTCCGGCGTCTGACCGGACAGGGTGCGGCCAGAGGCATCGGTGATGGTGCCGGAAATCATGATCGGCCGCGCCACTCCGTGTGCCTCGAAGTAGCGTTTGACAGCGAACACAGCCGCTTTAGCGTTTAAGGTGTCAAACACAGTCTCGATCAGGATCAAATCGACTCCCCCTTCGATCAACCCGGCAACCGCTTCGGTGTAAGCAGCAACTAGATCCTGGAAGGTGACGTTGCGAAACCCTGGATCGCTGACATCCGGAGAAATCGACGCAGTGCGGTTAGTCGGGCCTAATACGCCGGCGACGAAACGGGGTTTGGCTGGGGTGCTAAAAGCATCTGCCGCCTGCCGAGCCAGACGCGCTGCTGCCAAGTTGAGCTCGCGCGCCAGCGCTTGCATGCCGTAATCGGCCAAGCTGATGCGATTTGCGTTGAAAGTATTGGTCTCGATGATATCGGCGCCGGCTTCTAGATAACGGCGATGAATCTCTTCAATCACCTGAGGCTTAGTCAAAGACAAAAGATCGTTGTTCCCCTTAAGTTCCTGCGGCCAGTCTCGGAACCTCTGGCCGCGGTAGTCGCTTTCGGTCAGGCCAAAGCTCTGGATCATCGTGCCCATAGCCCCGTCCAGAATCAGGATGCGTTCGGCAAGAAGCTGGCTAATGGAAGCAGGGGAAGTCAGTCGCTTGGTACTCATCGCTCAAAATACTCAGATTAAAGCCAATGTATCATGGCAGAAGGAAGAAATCGCCTCAATTTTTAGCGCTGGTTTTGCGATAATGGCAAACCCATCCTAAAAACAATTCTTCAAGGAGAACGCTATGGGTAAGATTTTCTCTCTCTTGCTCGTCACCGGATTATTAGCCGCTGCCCAAATCAGTCAAGCGGTGACGATCCGGCAACCGAACGCGCAGCCTGAAGAAAGCCAACGCAATGCGGTCCAACTGCAAGATGCCACCCCTATCCTTGGCACCTGGACCTTGGTCGAAGTGGCCCCGCGCATCACCGGACCGCGCATCCCTGAAAACCGGACGTGGGAATTTCGCCCTGATGGAACCTTGATCACCTCCGGTTACAATCGCCATTTTAAACGCGAAGACCGGCAGGAATTCCATTATGAAATTAAGGATGGCATGATTGTCACCGAAGTTCCTGGACGGCCAGGTAAACAAATCGCTTATCAAGTTTATGACTTAAAAGACAGCGACCTGGTTCTCCAAGGCGGTGTGGAAGGTTTTTATTTCTTCAAACGCAAATGATCTTAGATTAGAGAGGAGGCGGCAATGAAAATAAACATCGACAGCAAACATAAAACCGACCTTTTGATGTGGGCGGGGATTTTACTGGTCAGCTTGGTGTTCATCGGCATCTTCATGGTGTTTACCACCACTTCTCCGCTCACCTTGATCATGAAGATCCTAAGCGCCATCCTGATCATGTTCCTACCCGGATATATCATCGTCAAGCTCTATATGGATCAGGTCAAGCTGACCGAGAACCCGGCACTGGACAAGTTCATCCTCTCTTTTGCTTTGTCCATCGTTACCGTCCAATCGCTAGCTTTTCTGGTCAACTACTTCGCCGTTCACCAGTTTGATTTGGATCAAGAGATTCGGATTAAACTGGAAAACTGGGTCCCTTTAATCATCGTGATCCTAGTCATCGCAGTTGCGGTGGGACTTAAGTTTTTCCGGGACAAAATCGCTTTACTGTGGCAAAGGTTATCTGCCTGGTCGAGCCAGAAGATCGGTGAGAGCGGTCCGATGATTCTGTTGATTTTAATTACCTTCTTGACCTTGGCCGTGCTTTTCGGGCTAATTCGTCTGATCCTGTTCATCATCATCAAAGTATCCGGCTTTCCGGCTTGATCGATTACCACTTTATCCCAGGCGGGCCAGCATCAGGCCCGCCTGATCGTTGCCAAGACTTAAACGAGGCAATTCAGACAAAAATGTTTGTTCCATCTGGCTAATCATGTCCGCTCTCAATCAGGTGCTAGCCGCTTTTGAGCGGCTGCCTTATGCTTCCTATGAGATCGACACTGCAGTTTATGATCGCGCCGTGCGCCTATTCCGCTTCGCTAAGCGCTTTCTCCACCTTAATTTCAAACTCCATGCCCCAGAGGGCTTGGTTCACCAGGGTCAGATCTTCGTCTTCAACCACTTTGCCCGCTTTGAAACGCTCATCCCTCAGTACCTAATCTACGAATGTTGCGGCACCTACTGCTGCGCCATCGCCCATCGGGAACTGTTTGAGATCGACGACCATCTTACTCGGCTGTTGTTAGCGGTAGGCGCCATCCCCCACGACCATCCCCAGCTGATGCCGCTATTGGCGACCCAGATCTTGCGCGGCCGCAAGATCATCATCTTTCCGGAAGGGGGCATGGTCAAGGACAGACGTGTCGTTGACCGTAAAGGGCGCTACCGCATCTATTCTCGTTCTGCCCTCAATCGGCGCCGCCAGCATACCGGTGCAGCCGTGCTAGGACTGGCTTTAGATATCTTCAAGCAGGCAGTCCTTCAGGCCTACGCCGAAGGTCGAGAAGACCGGCTCGAACGCTGGCAGCGGCACTTGAACCTGGCTGACCGCAACGAATTGCTCGCCCGCTGCCGCGAGCCCACGCTGATCGTGCCGGCCAACATTACCTTTTTCCCCTTACGCATTGACGACAATCTGATCAAACGGGTGATCGAGACCATCCGCCCTGGGATCAGCAAACGCCTGCTGGAAGAGCTTTTGATCGAAGGCAACCTACTCATGAAAGACACCGACATGGATATTCACCTAGGCGATCCCATCCGGGTCGACGCCTGTTGGCAGTTCTGGGAACGCTGGCTGATCGACCACGCTCTGGCACAGATCAACAGCCTAGATGAAATCTTCACTTGGCGTACCCAGCAAAACCTAAAGCAGCGCTTTCTGGCCCGCCGGATTCGACGCAACGCCCACCGAATTCGGGATCAGTATATGGTCGCTATGTATCGGGCGGTTACCGTCAATCTATGCCATCTGGCTGCAACGATGATCTATGAAGCATTGATCCGCGGGCGCAACCAAATGGCTCAGGACACCTTCCGCAAGGCGCTGTATCTTGCGCTCAAACAGAGCCAACAAGAGCCGCAACTATTCCTCCACCGCAGCTTACGCAACCCGGATCAATATCACGATTTACCCGAAGCTGAGCCACCTTCTTTGCAGCAGTTTCTCTGCACTGCAGAATCGGCCGCCTTGATCGAGCCAGTTGGCGGCAGTTACCACTTTCTGCCCAAATTGGGCGAGGAATTTGAACTCGATACTATCCGCCTGGAAAATCCTGTGGCAGTTTACGCTAACGAGGTCGCTTCATTGGCGCACCTGAAGCAGATCGTCAGCCAGGCACTCGATCAGGCCGACCAACTGTCGCCGCCTGACTTGGCCCAGCTGCGTTTCGACGATGAAATCCGAGCCTGGCAATGGGACAAAGCGTTTTACTCTGCCTCCTGCTTTGAGCCGCTCAACCGCTTGGAAACCTTCACCGCCAGCGGCGAACCGTTTTTGCTTTCGACCAATACTTCCCCAAAAGGGGTACTGCTAATCCACGGCTTACTCGCTTCGCCTGCGGCGATGCGCCCACTGGGAGAAACCTTGGCGCAGGCTGGCTATACTGTGCTCGGCATCCGCCTCAAGGGCCACGGTACCTCTCCTTGCGACCTGCGCGAGCGCAGCTTTGTTGATTGGTACGCTTCGGTCCAACGCGGCTACCGGATCCTGGCTGACCTGACCGAAATCATCGCCATCGTCGGCTTCTCCACTGGGGGTCTTTTGGCGTTGCGCCTGGCTGCGGATCAGCCCGACCAGTTGGCGGCTGTGGCTGCAGTCGCCGCCCCGATCAAATTCCGCAGCCCGACGATGGCGCTGGTACCGTTGGTCCATCAGGCCCAGCGCCTAACCGATTGGATGCTGGACGGCGGTTTTAAGCGATTCCTCCCTAACCAGTCGGAGTATCCGGAAATGAACTATCGTCACATCCCGATTCGAGCCCTGCACGAACTGCGTGAGCTCATCGCCGAGACCAAAACGCGTCTGGCCGATGTCAAATGTCCGGTGTTGATTCTACAGGGAGATAGGGATCCGGTAGTCGATCCGGACAGTGCCCAAGTGATTTTCGAGCGGCTCGGCACCCATCGTAAAACCTTAAGCCTGATCAGCGCCCGCCGGCATAATATCGTGTTCGATGATCCGGGCGGCGTCCACCATCTGATCCGCTGCTTTCTCGACCAATCTTGCGCCCTTTTCCTATGACTGACCGACCTTGGCTTAAACTTTATCCTCCTAGCCTTCCAGCTGCGCTTCCTCCCCTTCAGGATGCCTCTTTAGTGGCTCTATTTGAACGCGTCAGCCGGCAATTCGCCGATCTACCTGCGTTGGAAAACTTGGGCACGGTCCTGACCTATCGCGACTGGAACCGATTATCTTTGCGCTTTGCTCATACTTTACACCGGCTCGGCCTGACTAAAGGCGAGCGGCTAGCGATTATGTTGCCTAATCTTTTGCAATTTCCGGTCGTCCTACTGGGAGCGCTGCGTGCAGGGCTTATTGTGGTCAACATCAATCCGCTGTTCACTCCCCGAGAATTAGCTCAGGAACTCATCGACTCCGAGGCCTCAGGGATCGTCTTGCTCGCTAACTTTGGCCATGTGCTCGAGCAGGCTCAAGCTGAATTCGGGTTGGCGCTCAAACACATCTTCATCACTGAGGCAGGAGACCTTCATCCTGCGCCCAAACGCCAGCTGGTAAACTGGACCTTGCGCTACCTCAAGCGCAAAGTGCCACCTTTTAAGCTGAAAGTCACGCTGAGCTTGCCTCAAGCGCTAGATGAAGGCTGCGAAACGCTTCTGAACATCTCTTTGGAACCAGAAGATATCGCCTTTCTGCAATACACCGGCGGCACCACCGGCACTCCTAAAGGGGCGATGCTGGCCCACGCCAATCTGATTGCCAATATCGAGCAAGCGCGCCTGTGGCTAACCTGCCGGGACTGGCGTAAACACTTAAAATTGGGGTGCGAACAAGTCATCACCGCGCTTCCCCTGTATCACATTTTCGCCTTGACCGCCAACCTATGGGTCGGGATGGCATTGGGGGTATGCAACCATCTCATCACCGACCCGCGGGATAGACAGGGCCTGATCAAAACCTTCCGCCAATCTAAAAGCTCGGTGATCACCGGGGTCAATACCTTGTTCATCCACCTCCTTGAGACGCCGGGATTCTCCCAACTGGATTTTTCCTCTCTGAAACTTACCTTATCCGGCGGCGCAGCGATGCAACCGCAAGTGGCTGAACGCTGGCAACAAATCACCGGCTGTCCGATACTGGAAGGCTATGGCTTGACCGAGGCCTCCCCAGTTGTCACCTTAAATCCTTTAGACAGCGATACCTTCACCGGCAGCATCGGCCTACCGCTTCCCGGCACTGATTGCCGAATCGTGGCCGACGGCCGGATTTTGCCTCCAGGAGAGGCGGGCGAATTGTGCGTGCGCGGCCCCCAAGTGATGCGCGGTTACTGGCGGCAGCCTGAAGAAACCCGAGCCGTTCTGGACGAGGAAGGCTGGCTGCGTACCGGTGATATCGCCAGGATGGACGAACAGGGATGGTTCTACCTCGTGGATCGTAAAAAAGACATGATCCTAGTGTCCGGTTTTAACGTCTATCCCAGCGAAATCGAGGCGGTGGTGGGCGCCCATCCGAAGGTCAAGGAATGCGCCGCAGTAGGGATGCCAGACGCCCACACCGGCGAAGCGGTCAAGCTGTTCGTGGTCAAAGCCGACCCCAGCCTGACCGCAGATGAGATTCAAACCTGGTGTCGCGCTAACCTCACCGCTTACAAGCGCCCAACCACCATAGAATTTCGAACTGAACTGCCTAAATCCCCAGTAGGCAAGGTCTTACGCCGCAAGCTGCACAACTAAAGCGTTTTTTGCTCTAGATCAAAAACCTAAGCTGCCTTAAGTGGTAGTCTGGCTACACCAGATCAGCTCTAGAGTTCAGTCACAAAATTTCAGGAGAAAACGATGAGCGAACAGCCAAAGCAAGAAAAAGACTATTTTTGGTACATCATCGCCGCCGTGATCATCGCTGTGGCCGCTACCTTATGGATAGTCAAAAGCAACGAAAAAGGTAAATATATAACCACCCAGCAGGCGATTCAGGAAGACAAGGCGTTTTCCGCCTATCGCTGACCATTTACCTGTTGACTCCTCCTTCTCTTCCAGAGTTTGAGAGGTGATGAAAGTCACCTCTTTTTTTTAGAGCAAATTACCTTCTTTATCTACCAGCGGAACTTTGTAGCGCTTGAGCAGCGCCACAATCGCATCGCGGTTGCGCTCGATCAGTTCATCGAGTTTGGCTTTTAGCGCTTTATCCTCCCGCCTGACCCCCATAGCGATCGCGTAGTCAAAGCGGATACCCGGTTCCGACCTGAGCGGCAATAAGCGGTAATCCTGGGGGTGCTTCCATGCCAAGTAGGCGCCTATCGGTCCCCAAACCACTGCCATATTGATATGGCTGGCAGCAAATTCCTTTTCCAAGGTCATGGCGGTATTGACGTTGGGATCGCCGGTCATCGCCTGATAAGTACGCCCTTGGCTTAGCAAGCCATGCCGCAGTAACCAGGTCACCCCAGGCGTGCGATCGAACATTGCGATTTTTAGTTTAGCTTTACGTTCAGCGGGCAATTGGAAAAGAGCTTCGGCCGCCTGGATATCGTCAAAGCCTTTGCCATTTGCGATCACCAAGACATAAGTGGAGCGGTAATAAGGCTTGGTGGTCGCGACCAACTCCAATCCAGCCGGCAGCCCCATGACGACATCACACTTGTATTGATCGGTTTCTGGATCTTTAGCCTGTAAGGTGTTGCGCAGGAAACCAATCCGCTGTGGAAACCAAGTGTATTGCACCTCTTTCCCCAGCGCTTGCGCAAACAGACGGGCAATTTTGTTCTCAAACCCTTCCTCTTCTTTGGTAGACAAAGGGGGATTGACCGGATCAGCGCAGACCCTAAAAGGCTCCTGATCAGCACAGACTACGTCTACTAAGAATGCACACAAAACAAAGCTTAACAAGCGCATTAATGACATCTGAGACTCCATAAGCGCACAAACAGGTTGAAGTAGATACTCCCTTGTCGGTAGAGTAATTTTCCGGTAATTTTAATCGTTTGTCTTTATCTGAACCATCGATCCATGACCCTCCAAGCTAAAGATATCATGCAGCCGGAAGTCGTTTCCGTACCCCCGGAAATGACGCTCGATCAATTCGAAGAGTTCTTGACCATCCAAGACATCGATGGGGCCCCAGTCCAGAACGCTGCAGGCGAGATCATCGGCATCGCTTCCAAAACCGACGTCATCTGGGCGTTGCGCTTCCAGCAGCGCGACCACTTCAAGCTGGCCGGGGAAACCATCAGGGTCGGCGATATCATGACCGATGACGTGATTTTCGTCCCACCTGATCTGTCCCCCCAGGAAGTGGCGGAAGTGATGATCGAGCATCGAATCCACCGGGTACTGATAGGAGATAAGCACTGCGTCCGCGGGATCATCACTGCTTTTGATCTCCTGCGTTTGGTACGCTAAATGGTCAAATTCAAAGGATTGTCTGGATCCACCCCCGGCATGAACGGCACCCGCCGATCCTGGCCAGTCACCTGGTAGACTAACCCCAACCAATTATTGAACACTGCCTTGGCGGTATCCCGCCAAGTGTTCTCGAGCAGCGGAAGCAGAGCCGGTTCCGGAAACTGGGGCAGCTCCCCCCCTCGCCGCTTAGCGCTTTCGACAGCTGCCCGGTAATCTCTCAGGATTGCCTGGGCTTTAACGTTGAAATAATTCTCCAGAAGCGGCGGATAATCCTCGCGCTCCCCGGCCCAATAGCGCCAGACCTCGCGCTTGTATTCCTTCAACAAGCTGATGGTGTCATACTCAGGATGGCCTTGAAAATATACCACCCGCAAGAGATCTGGGCTGACTGCTAGATGTACGCCGGCCACCTCGCTCTCCTCCAGGATCTTCAATCCGACCCGCTCTAGATCCTCTCGAAACAATTCGTTGAACCGCGAATGGGGCACATCAAAGCGGGTATTGATATCCGCCACTAAGGGATGATTCGGGTTCACTACCCGGTGAGCATAGACGCCCCAGCGCTTAGCCGGTAGGCGAGTCCGGCGAATCCCATAGGCATACTGCACCAACGCGTGGGTCGCCAGGCACGAACAGAGAATAGACGTGACGTGCTGCTTGGCCCAATCGAACACCTCGGTCAACGGCTGCCAGAAAGGCTCTTCAGAAATGTCGGGATGCGTGACATTGGCACCGCTGATGATCAGCGCGTCCAGGCCCTCTTCGCGGATCTTTTCAAACGGTTCATAGTAACGCTCGATATGGGCACGCGCCTCAGGACCCCGCTCCAGGCCTTCAATCGTAAAAGGGTGGACATAAAATTGAACGATTTGGTTGCATCCTCCAAGGAGGCGGAAAAACTGCCGCTCGGTCGCCTCCAGCGCCTTATCCGGCATCATGTTGAGCAAGCCGATGTGGAGCTCACGGATGTCCTGATGGCGAGCAGCTTCAAGGGACAAGACTTTCTGACCTTCCGCTTTCAGGCGCTCGAAAGTAGGCAGTTCGGTATGGGCAACCAAAGGCATGTTTTCCCTCCTCTTAGGTATAAGCTGCAGCTTCTTTGGCTGCGATGGCATCGGCCACCAACTGGAGAAAGTCCTGCTCGTCGCGCACTTTGGCAGCTTCGCCGGCATCGACAACGTAACCGTAGCGGTCGACGATCGCTTGATAGCGCGGCAGACGCTCCTGGAATAAGCGCGGAAACACCCAGGTTACGAATTCATCGGGAACAATCTCATCCGGGCTAGTCAGCTGACGTTCGGCCATAAACTCAGCCAGTTGGCGGTCTAAAAATTCTTCTCGATAGTAGAGCGGCTTGGGATTCTTACGGGCGCGTTCGATCAGCGTCTGCTCCAATTCCGGCGTGGTCTTGAGATAGACGATCAGGGTATGCTCAGCCAGCGTCCCAAGCACTTCAGGCGCATCCAGCTCACAGACACTGCCCCCGGCATCATTGATGAAATGGCGATAACCGTAGATCTCGCGGGCCTTGTTGATGAATTCCGGCACATCCAGCATCGCCGCGATTTCCGCCTGCCGGTGAAGCGCTTGGCGACGCTTGAACTCTGCCAACGGTAGCCCCCCTTTTGCCGGATCGCCGATCTTGCCCAAGAAACTCGCGATAGGGGCCAGGTTAGCCACGGTGATATTGCTGCAGATATAAATCGAATCGGACCGAAGCAGATCGCGCAGAAACGGCACTTGCATCGCCTGGCGTTTGATGTTGTCGAGAATCGGCTCCTCTAGATACTTAGTGCCGATCCGGTAATCGCCCGAATAGTGAAACCATTCCTCTTTAGGCAATTTGTTCGCCAACGTCGTCTTACCGACCCCAGACATCCCAAGCAGCGTGATGCATTTTAGATCCCACTCCAAAAATTCCTGCGGCGTCATTCTCATAGCGCAATTTTTAGACCTTCATTTACCCAACATGGTATTTCAGCCTAGCTTGAATGCAAGCATTTACTTTGGATAACTGCTAAAACTTTCAGTTCCTGAAAAATCCTCCTCGTGTCATAATTGAGAGACATGATTTTGCGTTCAGGCAACCCCAGCTTTCAGCCTCCACCTGCGCCAAGGAGTTCTCTCAGAGCTCGGTTGGCAGCAGGGTTGATCCTCTATTGGATCGCGCTGGCCCTTCAGGCCCAGCCTCGCCTTCCCCTGCCTGGCTGGCGCGAGCTGACGCTAGAGTTACCCCCAGCCTTGATGGTCAAAGCCGACCTGGAAGCTATAACTGCCAAACAGATTCAATCCAGGCTGGTCAAACGCCCAGGGGTACTCCAACCCCCTCCTCAAAGCGCCGTTTATCAGCTAGCGGTAGAAACTCGCCTTAAATGGTTTCTGTCCAGCAAAACCTGGCTTGGGCAGCTTTGGCTCCAGCCTGACCTGGCAGCGTTGCAACGCACCCGGCTTAAGATCGGGCCAACGAGCGATTACAAGATTTACCGCTATGCCGACCGAGGAGTATATCGGATCCGGCATCGGCCCAAGGATCCCGACCAAGCCCTTCAACCGCCCCAGACCTGGCCTATCGCCGCCGAGGTGTTCCATGCTTTCCTTACAACCGTCACCCGCCAATGCGCTTTGGTCTCCGACCCCTACGCCATTCTCCTCTTGCTCTCCCAGGACTGGCCTGGGACCGAGAACATCTGTATGTTCAACAAGGAAGGCGTGTATCAGGTCAGCTTACAGCGCACCGGCTTTCAGCCGGTGCAGGCCAACTATCGGCTGTTGAGACATTCTAAATCCGACCGGGTCAAGACCCTCATCCAGGCCGAACGCCTCCTGATCCATCCGGTTCCACCGGATGAGCCCACCGGCAAGGATCCAGAACCGTTTGAATTTCTGGGCATGGAAGGCGATGTCGTGTTCCTGCGCGATCCTACCACCCGCCTCCCCTTACAGATCGAAGGCGAAGTTCCAGGATTTGGCCAGGCCAAGCTCCAGCTGACTAAAGTCAAGCTGCGCAAGCCATAACCGCTTGCGCCAATTGCGCAAGCAGCCCCCCCTTAGCGACCGCAAGCGCGGCGATTTCCCGCGCTCGCGCGGGTGTGGCGGCAAACGCATAGATCCGAAGCTGCGGGGCGTTGCCTGAGGGGCGCACATGGGCGACCTCGCCGTTGGCAAACAAGCAGCGGACCCCATCCAACACATTTAGGCTAAACAGCGGAGCAAATCCTAGGTGAGACGAGAATACCTCTTCTAGCAACCGTTTTTTACCCAGCCACGCTTCCGCCTCAAGGCTGCCGTTCGGAAAACCGCCAAGCTTTTTACCGTTGCCATCAAGCAAGACCACCTCTTCGCCCTCAAAGCGCAATTCCTCAACCCCAACCTCCTGGGGAGTAAAGTAAGCCACGATCTGTTGGCTCAAGGCTTGAGGAAACTCATCTATCAAGTCAGATTGGCCCCAAACCGGGGGAAATCTTTCCAACAATGTTTTTAAGCTCATCCCCCCTCTCTTGGCAGCGGCAAGCGCGCTGATGATCGGCAGCGCCGCATCGCGGGTAGGAAGCGCCTTCAGCATCCCCTTTCCCAGCTGGATATCCGCTCCGACTAAAAATCCGCCGTTGGCTTCCCATGCCACGACCCGCTGCTTGCCTTCCTCCTGCCAGCGTTGCATGGCCTCGATCACATACGGGGACCCGATCCGGGTCCGGCGCAATGCTATTCCCTTAGCCCCAAGGAAGCTTGCTAAGGCAGGATTGGCGCTGATGGGGACGGCGGCAGCATCAGCCTGGAGGAACTCGGCCACCACCGCTCCCAATAAGTCCCCGGGGAAAAATCGCAATTCGGCCCCGCTCACGCCGATCACCAGCGGCCGGTCGCTGTCTCCGTCAGAGGAGATCACCGCATCCACCGGCCCGAATTGTTTGACCAATGCCTGCAACAGGCGCAGGTGCGCTTCCGAGATGGCTTCGGTGTCGAGCGGGATAAATGCTTCGCTGCGCCCAGTGCGGATCACTTCCGCGCCTGCCGCTTCTAGGATCTCAGGCAAAAGGTCCCTCCCGACTGCGCTGTATTCGAAAAATAATACCTTCAAGCCACAAAGCGCATCCGGGGCAAATACTGCCCGGTAGCGATCTAGGTATTCATTGGCCGGCGCCGGATTGGCCGCAGGCAAAGTAGGACGATATTGGGGCTTGAGACTGCCGTCCGGAGCAAACATCGAGTCTTGGGCCTTGCGGCCGTATTCCTGGGCGCGGAAGCTTTCCACGGCTGCGCTGATTCCAAGCTCATCGCTTTTCAACACCTCGCCGTCGCAGCGGTTGGCTTTCTGGCCGTTGCGGTCAGCAGGAATATGGCTGCCGGTGACTACGAAACTGGCCACCCCTCGCTGTAGGGCATAATAAGTCAAGGCTGGGGTAGGGAGGTAGCCGGCGTAATCCACCCGGTAACCGGCATCTAAGATCGCCTTGGCGGTGACTTCGAGCAACCTGGGCGTAGAAGGACGCAGATCCCCTGCCAGAGGAATGGCGATTTCCTCATGCGGCTTAGGAGCTTTAGCCAGCTTTCCGATCTGCTCGAGGTAGGCCAGGGTACCGCGGGTTAGACAGTAGACTTCCACATCGGTCAACTCTTCCACCTTGGCACGCACGCCGCTGGTACCAAAGCGTAGCGGCTTGGGCAGATAAGTCAAAACTTCCTTGAGCGTCGGTTCCGTACTCATAGCTCCTCCTTAGGATGAATCTGGACTTTGGCGATGCGGCGTTTGCCGACTTGGAAGATATGGGTCTCCCCGACTGCAATTGTGCAGTTTGGATCGGCAACTCTTTCGCCGTCGATCCGCACCGCCCCTTGTTTGATCATACGCAACGCCTCGGAAGTGCTGCCCACCAGCCCGGCGTCTTTGAGCAGATTGGCGATCTGATAGCCTTGGCTGGCAGGAGCGACCAGCCTCACCGTCGCAAGATTCTCCGGCAACACCTTGTACTTAAAGCGTGCCTCAAAGTCCTCTAAGGCTTTGCGGGCAGAGGCGGCATCGTGGAACCGAGCCACGATTTCCAATGCCAGCTTGACCTTGTAATCGCGCGGGTTAGCCCCTTCCTCGCACGCCCTGCGCCAGGCGCGGATTTCCTCTAGGGGGTAAAAGCTCAACAGTTCAAAATAGCGCCACATTAACGCGTCGGAGATCGACATGAGTTTGCCGAACATCGCCTCCGGCGGCTCGCTGATGCCGATATAATTGCCCAATGACTTAGACATCTTCTGCACGCCATCGAGCCCTTCTAGAATCGGGAGCGTGATCACCACCTGCAGTTTTTGGCCGTAAACTTCCTGTAAATGCCGGCCCACCAAGAGGTTGAATTTCTGATCGGTCCCGCCCAGTTCCACGTCGGCTTTTAGGGCGACCGAGTCGTACCCTTGGAGCAAGGGATACAAAAACTCATGGATCGCAATCGGCTGGCCGCTTCGGTAACGCTTGTGAAAATCGTCGCGCTCCAGCATCCGGGCAACGGTGTATTTGCCGGCGAGCTGAATTAAATCCGCCGCCGACAGCTCCCCCAGCCAGCTGGAATTGAACATCACTAGCGTCCGCTTAGGGTCTAGAATTTTGTAGATCTGCTCCTCGTAGGTCCTGGCGTTTTCGATCACCTCATCCCGGCTCAAAGGCGGACGAGTTTGGCTTTTGCCAGTGGGATCGCCGATCATGCCGGTAAAATCCCCGATCAAAAAAATCGCCTCGTGGCCAAGATCCTGGAACTGCTTGAGCTTGTTGAGCAACACCGTATGGCCCAGGTGCAGATCTGGGGCGGTCGGATCGAAACCGGCTTTGACTCGCAGCGGACGCTGCTCTTTCAGCCGCTCCAGTAATTCTTTTTCGAGCAGGATTTCTTCGGTGCCGCGTTTGAGCTCGGCCAATGCCGCTTGCGGTTCGTGCATGGACATGCTATCTCCCAAAATCGCCTCTTCTAACTTCACAGCCCTCATGCTATGCTCTCCGGCTGAAGCAGTATACGGGGTTTGCGCACAAAATTCAGCTCTACGAAACCAGCGGGAAGATCGAAATGAGCGCCTACTTTATCGGCCTGATGGCTGGCACCAGTCTCGACGGAATCGATGCCGTGTTGGCGGAAATTTCCGCGGAAACGTTTGCCTTGCGCGCTTGCCTCTATATTCCGTTTGCCCCTGAGCTGCAGCAGAAGCTGCGCCGCTACTGTTTTGCCGAGCAGATCCCGCTGGCTGAGCTTGGGCAGCTAGACGCCGAACTGGGCGAACTATTCGGCCGCTGTGCCTTGGCCTTACTCGAACAAGCCCGCTTCCCACCGCAGCGGGTACGCGCTATCGGCAGCCACGGGCAAACCATCCATCACGGCCCTCAAGCGGCTTACCCTTACACCTTGCAGATCGGCGATCCCAACTGCATCGCCGAGATCACCGGCATCACCACGGTGGCCGATTTTCGCCGCCGCGACCTCGCCGCCGGCGGCCAGGGCGCCCCGCTTGTCCCTGCTTTTCACCGCGCTGTGTTCCATTCCCCCCAAGAGCATCGCGCCGTGCTCAACCTGGGCGGGATCGCCAACCTCACCCTACTGCCGAAGGACGGATCGCAGGTAACCGGTTTCGACACCGGCCCCGGCAATACCTTACTCGACAGCTGGATTCGCGAGCACTTAGGTCAACCTTTCGACTACCAAGGACAGTGGGCCCAGCAAGGGCAGCTCATCCCTAAGCTGTTTGAGACTTTACTCGACGACCCTTACTTCCGTAAGCTGCCGCCAAAAAGCACCGGCCCTGAATACTTCTCTTCTGCTTGGCTCAGGGCGCAGCTTCAGTCTTTGTCCGGTTACCGTCCCGCTGATGTCCAGGCGACCTTAACTCACCTGACCGCCGCCAGCATCGCCCTAGGGCTTGAGACGGCCGACATCCGCCTCGACCGGCTGCTGGTGTGCGGCGGTGGCGCTCATAACCGTTATCTTTTGGCGCTTTTGGAGGACTACTGCGGCTGCCCGGTCGAGACGACTGCTGCCTATGGGATCGATCCCGATTGGGTAGAAGCGGCCGCCTTTGCCTGGCTGGCTTGGCGGACTTTGGAGGGACTTTCCAGCAATTTGCCCGCCGTCACCGGCGCCCGCCGCGAGGTGATCCTAGGCGGGATCTATCCGGCCTGCTAGACTGAAAACGACAAGCCGCAACCGCAGGTGGTCTGGGCATTGGGATTGCGGATCACGAACCGGGCGCCGGCGAGGTCCTCTTTATAATCGATCTCAGCCCCGCGTAGGTATTGGATGCTCATCGAATCCACCAGGACTGTCACGCCTTGTTTTTCGATGATGGTGTCGTCCTCAGCCACCTGCTCGTCGAAGGTGAATCCGTATTGAAACCCGCTGCAGCCGCCGCCGGTGATGTACACCCGCAGCTTGAGCTCGGGGTTATTTTCCTGCGCAATCAGCTCCGCTACTTTAGAGGCGGCGCTATCGGTAAAGAGAATAGGAGTTTCGTCGTTCGCCATAGCCTCTCTCATCATGGTCTTGAGCCAAGCATTTTATCTGACTATTTAAGGCAAAAATAGTGCCTCGCCATGACCCTTTCAAGGCAGGCGGACGCCTGCTTCCGCCAATACTTTCTCCAATGCTTGCACCCAGCCCCGGTTAGCAGCTGGATTCAGCGGGCTGGGATGCGGAATGGTGCCAGTGAGCAGATTCATGCCGGACAGAGCGATGCTCGCCCGGTGCGCCGCAAATCGCCCTACCCCAAAGACGTAGCGGGGTTTTAAGTACTCTACCGCCGCTTTGAGTGCTTGATCGCACACCGCCACCAGCGGCTGCTTGTCTTGCGCCGGCAGCCGATCTGGAGTGAGATTAGTCCCAGCTTGGTCAAAGAAAGCCAGCGGGCAATAGTTAAGCACCAAGAAGCGAGCAAAGAAACGCTCTGGCACCCCGTAAGCCTCCTTCGCCCAACCCCACAACCGCATGCCGCTCACTTCTCGGCGCCGGCAGGCAAACCCTAAGACCTTCCGTGCCGGATGCGCTTGTCTAGGCCGTCCCACCGGGGCGCAAATACCCAACCAGTCGCGCACCAATACCACATCCCCAAACGGCACCCCCGTCTGGACCATCCCCCAAGGCCCCGGATTCATCCCCACCAGCAAGATTTCCTTAGGCGCCCAGCCATAACGCTCCAGGTACATCCGGTGAGACTGCCAGGCATATTCCAACGGGTTATAGACGCAGCTTACCGGCGGCCCAAAACTCAACCCACCTACTTTCGAAGCTAGCTCGCTGGCGATTGCAATCAGATCCATGTGGGCCAATAGCTTACGTTATTATTAAAGTTCATTATGTTATAGAGCCTAGAGGATGCAAACCAGCAATAAACAAATCAAATCCAAACAGCGCGTCGCCGATTACGGGGAGGTGTTCACCAGCCCGGAGATCGTCAACGCCATGCTGGATCTAGTCAAGCCGGAAACCGAGCGGATCGATTCGCGCTTTCTGGAGCTTGCCTGCGGAACCGGGAATTTCCTGACCGAAATTCTGCGCCGCAAACTGAACCAGGTGGAAAAAACCTACCGGCGCAGAACACACGCTGCGCGATGTCATCACCAAACTGGAGCCAGGGCTGTTCAAGCGCGTCACTGGCCTTAATGTTGAAGATTTTGAGCTGCTGGTCAGCCTGAATGTCTTCAACAGCGCCCTAATGAACGATGCGGTGTATAAATTCAAGCGCTACGAGGATTCGAGCTTGGTCTATACAGGCGTCAATAAACACACGGAAGAATCCATCGGGTTATACGATACGGTTTTAAGCCGCCAGGAGTACGAAGCGGCGTTTTTGACATCCTCTCCGGCCTAAAGTCCTGGGATTCCTACTGCGCCTGGAAGACCCAGGTCGCGTCGGTGGGTTCCTGCTTCCGACCGCCAACGCGGTTCGATCCACAGGCCATCCGGGCGTGCCCGCCCTTCATCTCGCTTAGCCTGCGAGAAAGGATATTCATAGCTCCCACTACGTCGGCGTTATCTTGGCAACCGCACTCGGTGCCGAATTGCGCTTGCGTCTTGCGGTTGTCTGCCGACGTGAGGCAACTCCGGCTCGTGTGCGCTTGACTCTCTCTGAGCTCAAAGACCGAGCGCTGATCGTCCGACAACTACTCCGACCAGCCTGAGCCCTTAGGCGGGGCTAGGATCGCGTGCGGCGTCATCCCCTAAGGATAAAGCGCCTGCGCTTCAAGCCCCATAGTCTCAGGCAGACCTAAGGCCAGGTTCATATTCTGCACTGCCTGGCCGGCTGCGCCTTTGAGCAGGTTGTCGATCACCACCAAAACTACTGCGATCTGGCCTCCGCCTGGGCGGTGCACTGCGATTTGGCAGCGGTTGGATCCGCGCACCTGGGAGGTAGCTGGATGTGCCCCAGGCGGCAACACATCGACGAAAGGCTCATCGGCGTAGTGAGAGGCATACAACGCCTGTAACTCCACCTCCTTTTCCAGGCGCGCGTACAAAGTCGCATGAATGCCGCGGATCATCGGTACCAGGTGCGGCACAAAGGTCAGCCCTACCGGCTCACCGGCCACGGCGGCCAGCCCCTGACAGATCTCCGGATGATGGCGGTGGCCGGCAACCGCGTAGGCTTTGAAGCTCTCGCCCGCCTCGGCCAGCAGCAGGGAAACTTCAGCTTTACGCCCTGCCCCGGAAGCGCCGGATTTACAGTCGGCGATCAGTTGCTTAGGATCTACTACCCGCTTTGCCAGAAGCGGCCAGAATCCAAGTTGGACTGCAGTGGGATAGCAGCCGGGACAAGCGATCAGGCGCGCGGTTTTGAGTTGAGCGCGGTTGACTTCGGGCAGTCCATACACCGCCTCTTGTAGCAGCTGCGGGCAAGCATGCGGCTGGCCGTACCACTTTGCCCAAAGTTCCGGATCGCGCAGGCGAAAATCAGCCGACAAGTCGATCACTACCCGCCCGCGCGCCAAAAGCTCTGGCGCATACTGCATCGCCACCCCATGGGGGGTAGCGAAAAATACCACCTCGCATTGCGCCAGCGCCTCTATCTCCGGTACTTCGAATCTAAGATCGACCACACCGCGCAGGCTAGGATAGAGATCAGCGACCCATTTCCCAGCATCGCTGCGGGAAGTGGCCAAGGTGAGCTTTACTTTGGGATGGCAAGCCAGAAGGCGCATTAACTCTACGCCTGTATAGCCGCTGCCACCGACGACGGCTGCTCTGATCATGGATTCTCCCCCTTCCGAAAATGAAATTAATTATACTGGGCAAAGATAAAGAATGAGCCCGGCAATGTACGTTCTAGGTATTGAAACTTCCTGCGACGAAACAGGGGTGGCTGTGTACCATCCCCAGAAAGGTCTGTTGGCCCATCGGCTGTACAGCCAAGCCAAGCTCCATGCGCCCTACGGCGGGGTAGTGCCGGAGCTGGCTTCACGCGACCACATCCGTAAACTCACCCCTTTGATCCTAGAGACTCTGGCCGAAGCTGATCTCACTCCTGGAGAACTTGGGGGAATTGCCTATACTGCAGGCCCCGGCCTCATCGGTGCCTTGCTGGTAGGCGCCTGCCTCGGTCACAGCTTGGCGTTTGCGCTCAACGTGCCGGCAGTTGCGGTCCATCACCTGGAAGGGCATCTGTTAGCCCCGCTTTTAGATCATCCCAAGCTCTCTCCGCCCTTCTTAGCCCTGCTCGTCTCCGGCGGGCACACGCAACTGATCCAGGTCGAGGCCTTGGGCGTCTACCGGGTCCTGGGGGAATCCATCGACGATGCGGTGGGAGAAGCCTTCGATAAAGTCGCCAAAATGCTGGGCTTAGGCTATCCCGGTGGTCCGGCGCTAGAACGCCTCGCAGAAGAAGGCCAAGCTGGGCGTTTTCGTTTTCCTCGCCCGATGACTGACCGGCCGGGGTTGGATTTCAGTTTCAGCGGCCTCAAAACGCAGGTGATGAATACCCTGGCGCGGACAGAGAAAAGCGCGCAGGATTTGGCCGATATCGCCTATGCCTTTCAGGAAGCAGTGGCCGAGACGCTTGCGCTCAAATGCCAGCGAGCCTTGCATCAGACTGGCCTCAAGCAGCTCGTAGCAGCAGGTGGGGTATGCGCCAACCGCACCGTGCGCGAGCGCTTAAAGGCAGTTACCGCGCAAGAAAACGCCAGCTTATTCTTGCCGCGACTGGAATTTTGCACTGACAACGGGGCAATGATCGCGTTTACCGGTTGTCTGCGCTTGCTTTCCGGCCAGCGCGAAGGGGCTGAAATCAAAGCGCATGCCCGCTGGCCGCTGGAGCAATTAACCCCGATCAACTGCGGATTCGACTTTCCTCCCCGCGTAGCAACCGGCTGATATTGTCACGGTGGCGAAAGATCAACCAAGCAGCCATCACCGTCACCACCGCAGTGATCGAAGGAGTGCGCAAAATCCAGTGGGCATAGAAAGGTGCCAAGGCGGCAGCGGTCAGCGCCGAAAGCGAAGAGATTTTAGAAATCTTGGCCACCACCAGCCAGGTCGCTGCCAGCAGCAACCCAAGCCCCCAATGAATGCCAGTCAAAACGCCCAACGCGGTAGCCACGCCCTTACCGCCCCGAAAACCGAAAAATACCGGATAAAGATGTCCGATAAACGCCGCAAGACCGACCGCGGCAGCCAAGTTCAAATCCCCTTCTAGCCAACGCGCTAAGGCAACCGGCAAAAACCCCTTGGCGGCATCTCCCAATAAAGTTACCGCCGCTGCCAGCTTGCTGCCTATCCTCAGCACATTGGTCGCGCCTGGATTGCCAGAGCCGGTAAAGCGCGGATCGGGCAGCCCCCACAGTTTACAGACGATCACTGCGGTGGAAATCGAACCTAAAAGATACCCTGCTGGGATCCACCACCAAGACCACACCTTGCCTTACCCTCGCCTTTGTGTCACCCTAATGCGTCGCCGTTAACCTTTGCCTCATGGGCTAAGAGATGGACATTATATTCTTGCGCGGCCTTGAGATCGAGACGACCATCGGTATCTACGAATGGGAGCGGGAAATCAAGCAAACTGTGATCTTGGATCTGGAAATGGCGACCGATATCCGCCAAGCGGCGGCGACCGACGACATCCAATATACGGTCGACTATAAAGCAGTGGCCAAGCGGCTGATCAGTTTCGTGGAAGAGAGCGATTTTTACCTAGTAGAGACCTTGGCCGAAAACATTGCCCAAATTCTCCTCAAAGAATTTGCTATCCCCTGGGTCCGCCTAAGCCTCAACAAAAAAGGCGCCATCCGCGGGGCCAGCGACGTTGGGGTAATCATCGAACGCGGCGAGCGTCCCCGTGGTTAAAGCCTTCGTCAGCGTCGGCAGCAACCTGGAGCGCGAACGCCACATCCGGGAAGCTTTGCTTGAACTTAAGGAGAGCTTCGGCAAGCTCGATATTTCCAGCATCTACGAGAGCGAAGCCGAGGGTTTTGAAGGGCCACCGTTCTACAATCTCGTGGTAGCATTTGAGACCGACTTGCCGCTGGCAGAGGTTCTGGAGAAGCTGAAGGAAATCGAAGCCAAACACGGCCGCGGTCCCCAGAGCCGAAAATTTGCCTCCCGCACCTTAGATCTGGACCTGATCCTGTACGGCGATCTGGTCCTTAAAGACCCCCAAGCCGGCATCTTGCTGCCGCGCCAAGACATCCTGCGCTATGCCTTTGTACTTGAGCCTTTGGTTGAGATCGCCCCGGATTTGCGCCATCCCATCTCTGGCAAGACCTACCGCGAACTCTGGCAAGCTTTCGATCACCGGCGCGTGAAACAAAAGCGCCTGCCTCTGGCAGTCATAGGCTGCGACCACCGTCTACTGCCAGAATTTGACCGGTAACGTAGGGAGCATCGCAGACAAAGTATCTCACCGCCTTGACGATGTCATCCACCTGCCCCATCCTACGTAAGGGAATGGTATCCAACAGCACCCTCTTTTCTGCCTCGCCCATGGGCTCTTTCGGCCACAAGATCGCCCCCGGCGCCACCCCGTTGACCCGAACCTGTGGAGCCATCTCCTTAGCCAATGCTCGGGTCAAAGTCACCAGCCCCGCTTTGGAGAGACTGTAGATCAGATACCTCAAACGCGGACGGTAAGCGTACACATCGATCAGATTCACGATCGACCCGCCCTGGCGCGCAAGCTGCGGAAACGCAGCCTGGGACAGAAAAAACGGCGCCTTCAGGTTAGTCGCAAGAATTTCCTCCCATTGTTCCTCGGTCACCTCCCCTAAGGGGGTAGGATAGAACACCGAGGCGTTATTGATCAGCACATCTAACCTTCCCCACCCAGCTGCCGCTTCCTCTACTAACTTGATAGCTGCCTTGACTTCCCGCAAGTCGGCTGCCAATAGGCGTACCGAATCAGGCCGTCGCGCTTCTAGCCTAGCCCTGAGCGCTTCGGCTTCCGCATAAGAACTTCGGTAATGCAAGGCCAAATTGAAGCCTTCCGCGTGTAACCCCTCAGCGATGGCCGCGCCGATACGGGCTACCCCGCCGGTCACCAAAGCGACTTTAGCCACTCAACAGAATCCTCAGGCTGATCAAAATCAGCACCCCGGCGAACCAGCGCTTTAGGACCTTCCCAGGCAACCGGTAGGCCAGCCGAGCACCGAGCGGAGCAGTCAACAAGCTAGTCGAAGCGATGCCGAAGAAAGCCGGCAGGTAAACATAGCCGAGATTGCCCGGCGGCAGGTTGGGTGTATTCCAACCTAGCACCGCATAACTTAAGGTTCCTGCCAATGCGATTGGGAAACCACAGACACTGGAGACCGCTACCGCCGCCTGCATAGAAAAACCACCCCACACCAAAAACGGTACCGTCAGCGTACCGCCGCCGATCCCCAGGATGGCCGACAGCGTGCCGATGGCTCCCCCCGCCCCTAGCATGAGCCATGCGCTAGGCTGAGCTTCACCGGACTTCGGCTGAAAGCTACCGATCATCTGCCCTGCCACTACCAGCAAATAAATCGCAAACCCTGTCTTTAGCCAGCTGCCGGGCAAGCGTTCGGCTAGCCAGGCACCGACCATCGAGCCTAAGACGACTCCAGGTAGCAAGCGATTGACGGCGTACCAGTTGAGCGAACCCAGCTTCACATGCGCCCACACTGAAGCCGCCGCAGTCACCACCATAGCCGCTAGGGAAGTGGCTACCGCAGCGATGGGGATCCACTGCGCGGGAAAGCCCTGCCAGGCAAACAGCAGCAGCAAGGCTGGTACGACTACCACCCCGCCGCCTAGCCCGAACAGCCCAGCGACCAAACCAGCTAGCGCGCCGATCGCAGCGTACCCGGGAAATTGCAGAACCGGTTCGGTCAACACTTACCAATTACCGATGTCGGCGTTTTCTCCCTCGCCTCCTTCGGCATTGTCAGCCCCCAAGGAATACAAGTCATAATCCATTCCGCCCCGCCGCGGAGGAATTTCATAATGGAACGGGAATCCCCAGGCATCGGTCGGTAAAGTTTTTTTGCGCAGATACGGGCCGTTCCAGTTGGGCAGGCCCTCCGGGGCAGTCAACAGTGCTTGCAAGCCTTCTTGTTGGGTAGGATAGCGGCCGTTGTCGAGGCGGAAATTATCGAGCGCGGTAGCCAGCATCTCGATCTGCGACTTGGTGGTCTTGACCTGGCCTTGGCCTAGGGCGTTCATCAGCCGCGGACCGACTAAAGCCGCCAACATGCCGAGAATGGCCAACACGATCAATAGCTCGATCAGGGTAAAACCTAAAGTGAGTTTGCGCATGGACAAATGTCTCCTCTGTTTTTAACTGTCACAGGACTTTAACGCTCACGCTCAAATGGGCGAGCAAACAACAGCCCTAACTCGTACAACCACCACATCGGCACGGCCAAAAGCGTCTGCGAGATTACATCGGGCGGCGTTAAGACCATCCCGATCACAAACGCTGCCACGATCACATAAGGACGCTTATTAGCCAACGCTGCGCGGGTGGTGATCCCACTCCAAACCAGCAAGATCGTGGCGATAGGCACCTCAAATGCCACCCCAAAAGCGAAAAACAGCGTCAGGATAAAATCCAGATAGCGACTGATATCGGTCATCACTGCCACGCCTTGGGGGGCAGTTGCAGTCATGAACTTAAACACCAACGGCAGCACCACGAAATAAGCAAACGCAGCGCCTAGGTAAAACAGCACTACGCTGACCGTCAATAGGGGCAAAAGCAGGCGTTTTTCATGGCGGTACAGCCCGGGCGCGACAAACGCCCAGATCTGGTACAGGCTAAACGGCATGGTAGCAAAAATGGCAACGACCAGCGCCAACTTGAACGGAGTCAGGAAAGGCGAGGCCACATCGATGGCGATCATGCTACTGCCTTGGGGCAGATGCTTAAGCAACGGGGTTGCCAGGTAGGTATACAAGCGGTCGGCAAACGGCGCCAAGCCCAGGAAAGCGAGCACCACCACCGCGATGATCTTGAGCAGGCGGCTGCGCAGCTCGATCAGATGAGCGATCAAAGGCTGTTCAGGATCTTCTGGGTTCAACTCTGGTTCAGGCGGAGTCGTTGTCATCGCCCACAGCGTTAAGCCTCCGCCTCTCCTTTTCTGCAGGCTGCACCGGAACTATCGGCTGGCGTAGTTCCTCTTCCAAAGCTTTCAGCTCGGTGAGAGATCCCCCTCGCTCCAGCGACACCTTGACTTCTTCCAAAGCCAGCTCGCGCTCGACTTCTGCTTTCACCTGCGCGACCAGATAGCGCGCCCGGCGCACTAGCAACACCGTCGTGCGCACCGCGCCCGGCAAGCGCTCCGGCCCCAGCACCACCAAGGCGACGATACCGACTAAAACCAGCTCCCAGAAACCGATATCGAACATCGTCAAGGTTCCAGCGACTTGCGCTCTGGATGCTCCGGCTTGGTCTCGCCAGCCTGGCGCTCAGCCGGTTTTGCCGCCTCGATCTGATTAAGGCTCGCAGGCTTTCCTTGGTCCTCGCTTTCACCTTCACTTAAGGCATTTTTAAAGCTTTTAATCGCCGCCCCTAAATCGGCACCGATGTCGCGCAGCTTACGGGTGCCGAATAACAACAACACGATCACCAGCACGATCAACAACTGCCAGATACTGATACCCATACCTACCTCCGCCTAAGTTTTATTGCGCGCTGCTTTCTCTTCCAGACCCGACTGACCAAAACGCCGTTTGAGTTCTGCTAAGACCTCTTCCGGCCCTGATCCCTGGTGGATCAATAAGACCAAAGTGTGAAACCACAGATCGGCGGTCTCGTAGATCAACTGCGCGCGATCCCCGCTTTTCGCTGCGATCACCACCTCGGTTGCCTCTTCACCGATCTTTTTCAAAATCGCATCCAAGCCTTTGGCATATAAAGAAGCCACGTAGGACAGCTTAGGATCGGCGCCCTTGCGCGCTTCTAGCACATCGGCCAGCTCCTGCAACACCTCTTCAGGCGCCATAGATCGCCTCTGGATCCTTGATCACCGGCTCGACGACCCGCCACGCATCGCCTTCTAAACGGCGGTAGAAACACTGGCTACGGCCGGTATGGCAGGCGATGCCGCCCTCCTGGACCACTTTTAGCAAGATCGTATCGCCGTCACAGTCGAGGCGAATCTCGCGCACCCGCTGGCGATGGCCGGATGTCTCCCCTTTGCGCCAAAGCTTGCGCCGCGACCTAGACCAATAGACCGCAATGCCTTCTTGCACGGTCAAAGCCAGTGCCTCGCGGTTCATCCATCCCAACATCAGGACTTGACCTGTACTTGCCTCTTGCGCGATCACCGGCACCAACCCTTCAGCGTTCCAGCGCACCTCGTCTAACCAAGCGTTCATAACCTCACCTCGATGCCGCAACCGGCAAGATACTCTTTTGCCTGGCGGATCGAATACTCACCGAAATGGAAGATACTCGCCGCCAACACGGCATCTGCCCAGCCTTCTAAGATTCCCTCTGCCAGGTGGCGCAGATTGCCGACCCCGCCGGAGGCGATCACCGGAATACCGACCCGCTCGCTCACCGCCCGAGTCAAGGCAAGATCGAATCCCTCTTTCGTGCCGTCGCGGTCCATACTGGTCAGCAGGATCTCTCCCGCCCCTAACGTCTCCATCTTGGCAGCCCAGTCAACTACATCTAGGCCGGTTGGCCTGCGGCCGCCGTGGGTAAACACTTCCCACCCGTTTCCACTGCGCCTGGCATCGATCGCCACCACGATGCACTGAGAACCAAACCGATTGGCTGCCTGGCGGACGAATTCCGGATCGGCTACCGCAGCCGTGTTGATCGCCACCTTGTCAGCGCCGGCATTGAGCAGCCGGCGGATGTCCTCCAGGGTGCGGATCCCGCCGCCTACCGTCAACGGGATAAACACACACCCAGCTACTTGTTCTACCACCTGGACCATGGTACCGCGGCCCTCGTAGCTGGCGGTGATGTCCAAAAACGCCAATTCATCCGCGCCTTCCTGGTCATACCGGCGGGCGATCTCTACGGGATCGCCCGCATCGCGGATATCGATAAATCGGACGCCTTTGACCACCCGGCCTCGATCCACATCCAGGCACGGGATAATACGCCTGGCAAGCCCCATCAGTATTGCTCCGCCACTTTTAGCCCTTCGGCAAAGTCAAGCGTGCCTTCGTAGATGGCGCGCCCAGTGATGGCGCCGATCACTCCTTTGTCGGTAATCCTTCCTAACGCGTGGATGTCGTCCAAGCTGCGGATCCCTCCGGAGGCGATGACTGGGATGTGAATCGCCTCTGCCAAGCGCGCAGTCGCCTCCACGTTGACTCCCTCCAACATCCCATCCCGACTGATGTCGGTGTAGATGATCGCGGCTACTCCTTCGTCCTCAAACCGCTTAGCTAAGTCGATTACATGGTGGCGGGACAGTTTCGACCAACCATCGATGGCTACCTTCCCATCCTTAGCATCTAAGCCGACTAGGATATGGCCAGGGAATTCCATCGCCATATCTTCCACAAAGTGCGGCGCGGTCACCGCCTGGGTGCCGAGGATGACGTATTGCACCCCAGCGTCTAAGTACTCTTGAATCGTGTCTGCATCGCGGATCCCGCCACCCACTTGCATTTCCACTTCTGGAAACGCCGCCGTGATGGCACGGATGACTTCGGCGTTTTTAGGCTTACCTGAAGAAGCGCCGTCCAGATCTACCAAGTGCAAGCGCCTGGCACCTAATTCTACCCAGCGCCTGGCCATCGCCACTGGATTCTCGGAAAATACCATCTCCTCTTCCATTCGCCCTTGGCGCAGGCGTACGCATTTACCGGCTTTTAAGTCAATCGCAGGAATCAATAACATGGTAAGTCTCTTAAGGTGACCAATGGAGAAAGTTAGCCAACAAGCGCAGCCCCATCTGTTGGCTCTTTTCTGGATGGAACTGCACTGCAAATATATTTTCATAGGCCAGCGCGCAGGCAAACGGGCCAGCATAGTCGCAAGTTGCCGCCACGTCTTGATCACGCATAGGCAGAGCAAAGTAGCTGTGGACGAAATAAAACCAGCTGTTTTGGGGGATACCTTCCCACAACGGATGAGACCTGATCTGCTGGACTCGGTTCCAGCCCATGTGGGGAATCTTCAGCGGCCGCCCTTGGGCATCGAAACCCGGAGCAAACCGCACCACCCTACCCGGCAGAACACGTAAACCAGGCACGCCACCGCCTTCCTCGCTCTCTGCCAATAAGGCCTGCAGTCCTAAACAAATGCCCAATACAGGACGAGTCTGCGCCACTTGTTTTAGCACTTCGATCAAATGCAATCGGTGCAACGCTGCCATACAGTCGGCGATTGCACCCACCCCGGGAAATACCACTCGATCTGCGGTTAAAATGCCTTCAGGATTGGCGGTCACTTCGATGCTGGCTTCAGGAGCGACGCATTGCAGCGCCTTGGCGATGGAATGTAAATTCCCCATGCCATAGTCGATGACAGCCACCCGGCTCATACCAGCGTTCCCTTAGTGGAAGGAATCATCTTGGCGCGGCGCTCATCTACAGCCAGTGCGGCCCGCAGACTGAGGCCAAACGCTTTGAATATCGTCTCTGCGATGTGATGCCCATTGCGGCCCCTGAGGGTATCGATATGCAAGGTCAACTGAGCGTGATTGACAAACCCCTGAAAGAATTCGCGGATCAGATCGACATCGAAGCTGCCGATCATCGGACGGGGAAATTCTACTCCGTACACTAGACCAGGGCGGCCGGAAAAATCCACCACTACCCTTGAAAGCGCCTCGTCTAACGGTACATAGGCATACCCATAGCGGCAAATTCCCTGCTTGTCACCGACCGCTTTTAAAACCGCCTGACCTAAGGTGATGCCGATGTCCTCGACGGTATGATGGGCATCGACGTGAAGATCCCCTTGGGCGCTGATCTCCAAGTCGATCTCCCCGTGCCTAGCCACCTGTTCCAGCATGTGCTCGAGGAAGGGAATGCCAGTATCGAAAACGGCTTGGCCGGTGCCATCCAGATCGACCCGAACCGCAATCTGGGTTTCGAGGGTGCTGCGCTCTACCACAGCCTGACGGGAATTGGTCATGAACACCTCTTCTGCTTGCGTATCCTAGCGGTAAAAGGTTTTATCATAAACGCAAGACTGAGCATGCAAAAGCTTGTTGGCAGCTTAAACTGCCATCAATTCTGCTCCCACGGCAAACCATGAAAGCGCCACCCGCCTAAGGTGCTGCGATGCTTGTGTTGGTCCAACGGCCCCTCGAAACCTTCTTCGATGTTGATAAGGTGCTTGTATCCCGCCGCTGCCATCGCTTTAGCCGCCTCTAGTGAACGATGACCGCTGCGGCATAGGAAAAGAATCGGGGTGTCTGGATTTGGTACTGCACGCTTGACGGCATCGACGAAATCGGGATTGGGCTGCATAGGGATCCCCTCCTGCCACGGAATCAAGATACAGCCGAGAGGACGCCCAACAAATAAGTGTTCCGCTTTGGTGCGCACGTCGATCAATACTGCCTCCGGGTGCTCTTGCATGAATTTCCAAGCTTCTTGAGGCTTGAGATGGAGGATGTGTGAATTAGCCATAGGTTAGACCCAAATTTAAACAATTTAGCTTTTCCAATACGCAGGGCTCAGCAACACGAGTAAGGTAAAAATTTCCAAGCGCCCAAGCAGCATGGCAAACGTCGCTAGCCACTTGGCAAAAGTGGGCAAAGAGGCAAAATTATAAGTCACCTCCCCTAATCCCGGTCCTAAGTTATTCATGCAGGTAGCCACCGCTGAGAATGCCGTTATCTGATCGAGACCAGCGGCCATCATCAACAGCATAATGAGGGCAAACATCGCCACATAGAGGAAAAAAAAACTCCATACTGCTTCTACGATCCGACTTGAGACCAACCTATTCCCGAGTTTGACTGGGATTTCAGCCTGCGGGTGAATAAGGCGCAGAATCTCTCGTATCCCTTGTTTGTACAACAGCACCACGCGGATGACCTTGAGCCCACCTGCAGTCGAGCCTGCGCACCCACCGATAAATACGCTAAATAGCAACAGCACTGGCACGAACGCCGGCCAACGACTGAAGTCGGCAGTCGTAAAGCCAGTGCTGGTCATGAACGAGACCGTCTGAAACAAGCCTTGGCGTATGCTTTGGTCCAACGACAACCCATCTGACCACAGTTTCACATATACTACCAAGGCAATCGCGGCCAACAAACCGAGATAGACCCGCACTTCCGAGTCTCGCCAGTAATGCTTAATCTGAAGCCGGCGCATGGCCTCAAAATGCACTGCAAAGTTGATCCCAGAGACCGCCATGAATACGATCGCAACTCCTTCAACCCAAGGGTTATGAAAAAAACCGAAACTGGCATCATGGGTGGAAAATCCTCCCGTAGAGACAGTCGCAAAAGCGTGTCCGATGGCATCGAACCAACTCATCCCGGCGGCGCGATAACTAGCCGCACAGGTCACCGTTATTCCCAGGTACACTGCCCACAAGGCTTTGGCCGTCTGGGCCACCCTGGGGGTGAGTTTGACGTCTTTCATCGGCCCCGGAAGCTCAGCGCGATAGAGCTGCATTCCCCCGATGCGGAGTAAAGGCAACACTGCTACCGCCAATACCACGATCCCCATTCCTCCCAGCCACTGAAGCTGCTGGCGATAATATAAGATCGAAGCTGGCAGACGATCTAAACCGACCAGCACGGTCGCTCCCGTCGTAGTCAAGCCAGAGACGCACTCAAACACTGCATCGGTAAACGACATCGTCGGCTGCTCAGCAAGCAGCAAGGGCACCGCGCCGACCAAACTGACCGCAATCCAGCAACCGCTGACGACCAAAAACCCATCGCGTACTTTCAAATCCTGCCAGATATGACGCACGGGCATCCAGATCATCCAGCCGAGCAAAAACACCAAAGCGAAAGCGAGGAGAAAGACCCTTTCTTGACCATCGTCGAAATACCAGGAAACACCGAGCGGCGGCAAAAAGCTCAAGCTGAAAAACATAAAGAATGCACCGATAATGTGCAGCACCATTCGCACCTGGATGACAGTCACCATCTCAGGCCGCCTCTGGTTTGCCCTCAAACAGGTTCTCGACCAACGAGATCAGTTTTTTGTCGAGCAAAAACAGCACAATGTGATCGCCATCTTCGAGCAGGGTATCATGGTGGACTTGAATCACTTCTCTTCCCCGGATCAACACTCCCGGTACTACCCCTGCTGGCAACCGAAGTTGTTCGATAGTGCGTCCGACGATCTTAGAGCGCCCAGGACTACCGCGCACTACCGCCTCGATCGCCTCTGCCGCCCCGCGCCGTAAAGAATGCACTTGCACCACGTTGCCGCGCCGTACATAGCGCAGCAAACTGCTGATGGTGGCCTGATCGGGAGAAATTACCAAATCTACCAACTCTTGTACCATCTCAACGTAAGCTGGCCGATTGATTAGGCTAATTACGCGCCGCGCGCCCAATTTTTTTGCAAGCATCGCCGAGAGGATATTGACCTCGTCGTCGTTGGTGATGGCGCAGAACACATCCATATTCTCTATGTTTTCGTTCAGCAGCAGCTCGCGCTCGGAGGCATCGCCGACGAGCACCACCGTATTTTCCAAATCGGTGACCAGCTTGATCGCTCGCTGTGGGTCCTTTTCGATCAGTTTCACCTGAAAACGCTGCTCTAAAGCCTTTGCCACGCGCTTGCCGATATGGCCACCGCCGGCGAACATCAGGCGGTGGTAAGGCCGATCCAGGCGCCCAAGTTCGCTCATGACGGCGCGGATCTCTTCCTTCGGCGCCATGAAGTAGACTTCATCTTCCGGCTCGATCACTTCGTCCCCAGTCGGCACGATCGGTTGGCCGTTGCGGAAAATCGCGGTGATGCGCGCGTGCGCTTTGGGCATGTGGCGGTTAAGGTCGCGGATCGGATGCCTGACCAATGGTCCCCCCTCTTCGGCACGCACCGACACCAGGCGCACGCGGCCAGAAGCGAAATCTAACACCTGCGAAGCGCCTGGGTATTCCAACAGCCCAGTGATGAAATCGGTAATGATTTGCTCGGGGCTAATTAAGACGTCGACTGCCAGCCCACCTGGCTGGAACAGCTCCGGATATTGAGTATACTCGATCGCCCGGACGCGGGCGATCTTCTTGGGCACTTTGAATAGCGTGTGGGCAACCTGGCAGGCCAGCATGTTAGTCTCATCGTCGCTAGTCACTGCCAGGATTAAATCCGCGTCCTCAGCTCCAGCCTGAGCTAGAACCGCAGGGTGGGCAGCATTGCCGGTTACCGTAGCGATGTCAAATCGCTCTATTAGCTCGCGCAGGATATCCGGCTTAGTATCTACTACGACCAGATCGTACTTTTCCTGAGCCAGGTTAGAAACCACGCTGGTGCCAACTCGCCCGGCCCCTAGGATCAGGATTTTCATTTAACGCTTGTCCTTGAATTTAATCCCTAGCGAATGCAGCTTGCGATAGAGGTGCGTCCGTTCCATCCCGATCGCCTGGGATAAGCGCGCTACGTTGCCGCCATGTCTATCTAAGTGGTATTCGAGATATGCCTTCTCGAACCGTTCGCGCGCCTCTTTCAGCGGCAGATCGTAGAACTCCGGCGCTTCCACCGTCTCTTTGGTCACGCTTTCGCCCAAAGCGATCTTGACTTCGTCCAGTTCTATCTCTTCACCGCTTCCTAAAATCAGCAGGCGGTGGACCAGATTCTTGAGTTCGCGGATGTTACCTGGCCAGGCGTAATTGCGCAAGAAGTTCTGAAGCGCCACCGGAAACCGCCTAAAAGGTAGTTTCTCGCGGGTGACAAAACGATCGACGTAAAAATTCAACAATTCAGGTACATCCTCGTTGTGTTGACGCAAGGCAGGTACACTTAGCGTCACCTCGTTCAAGAGGTAAAACAGATCTTTGCGGAAACGCCCGGCTTTGACCTCCTCTTCCAAATTCCGGCGCGTCGAGGAGAGCACCCGGACATCCACCTTGACCTGCTCACTCCCACCAACTCGCAGGAAAGTTTTAGATTCCAGCGCGCTGAGCAGGCGTAGTTGGGTCTCCTTATCCATATCTCCCACCTCGTCCAGAAACAAGGTGCCTCCGTGGGCCTGTTCCAATAGACCGCGATGGATCCTGCCGCCTTCTTCTTTGCCGAAAAATTCCACTGCCGAATACTCCGGCGCAATGGTTCCTACCCCGACGGCAACAAACGGACCTTCGCGGCGCAAGCTATGCTTATGCAGATACCGCGCAAAGGTTTCCTTACCGCTGCCAGGCTCACCCACGAACAATACCCGGGTATCGTATTGGGCTAGGCGCTTGACTTGGTCGCGCAGGCGCGCCATGGCTGGGCTTTTCCCAATCGGCTCGATGTCGAATCGCTCGCTGTCGACCCACTTTTTAGGTTGCCGCCAACGCTCAACCTCCAGCGCGCGCTCCACCGTGGAAAGCAGCTTGGCCATAGACAAGGGCTTTTCCAGATAGTCGAATGCCCCAAGGCGCGTCGCCTCCACTGCGGTCTCGACCGTCCCATGGCCAGACATCATGATTACCGGACAAGTGACCCCACTTCCCACCCATTCCTTGAGTAAACTCACGCCATCTACATCCGGCATCCAGATGTCCAAGAGCACCAAATCAGGGGCTTCCTCTTTAAAGTAGCGTCTAGCCTGAGCACCGCTGTTTGCAGTCACGACTGCAAGTCCTTCATCTTCCAAGATTTCCTGGACTAACTCGCAAATATCTTTTTCATCATCGACGACTAAAACTTTTGCCTGATTCATAGTTCGCTGACTTCTTTCTGAACCTGGGACTAGGCACTGACCTGAACCGGCATTCGAATCACAAACCGCGCACCGCCGGTAAAGTGCCGATCCAGGTAAATCGTCCCGCCGTGTTCTTCGATGATTTTCCTGACAATCGCAAGTCCAAGACCTGTGCCCTTAGGTTTGGTAGTCACATAAGGATCGAAGATGTGATCCATTTGCTCTGGATCCACCCCAGGACCGTCATCCTCAAGCACTAGCTCGATCCCGCTAAATCCGCGCTCGCTAATGCAGCGAGCGGTGATTTTCATATGTATCGGTGGCTCGCCAGCTTCGAGCGCATTCTTGATCAAATTATGCAAGACCTGCCGCAGACGCAAGGGATCTGCCTCTAGTTGAGGCAGATCAGGAGCTAGCTCGACTTGAAATTCTATCCCCGCCGAGGGTGGATACAGCGCCAACACCTCATCGATCAGTATACTAAGATCCAACGGTCTAAACTGCATCTTCGGCAACCTGGCATACTCGGAAAAGGCGTTGACCATCGCCTTAAGCGCCTCGACTTGTTGGACGATAGTGCGAGTGGAACGTTCCAGCACCGCCTCCCCATGGCTATCGAGCTGCGGCTTTAATTTATGCAGCAGCCGCTCGGTCGCAAGTTGAATGGGGGTCAGCGGATTTTTGATCTCGTGTGCTAGGCGCCTGGCCATTTCGCTCCAGGCGGCGTATTTCTGCGCTTGCACTAGCGCAGTGATATCGTCGAACACCAATACCGCACCGTGTTTGCGCCCATCGGCCCCCAACAAAGGGCTGCCGCGGCACAACAAGACCTTCTGACCTTGCGTCGAGGTCAAGCTCACTTCTTCCCGCCAGACCCCCTCGGTTGCCTCCAGCCGATCGCGGATCAGGCGCACCAGGTCGCCCAAGGCAGGATTGATTTCAGCCAAACTTCTAAGCGGCTTGTCCTGAAGCTGGGCAAAATCGACCGCTAAAATCACCTCCGCCGCCTGGTTATAAGTCTTGAGGCGAAGCTGCTCGTTCAAGGTTAATACCCCAGAGGAAAGGTGCCCTAAGACGGTCTCCAGATAGGCGCGCTGATCCTCCACCTGACGCCGAGAGCGCTCAGCCTCGTCCCGAGCCCGAGCAAGATGGGCGGTCATCGCGTTGAAGGAACTGACTAAAAATCCCATGTCGTCCTTCTGCAACACCGGTAGACGTTTGTTTAAATTGCCTTGCGCCACCGCCCGCGTACCCTGTACCAACATCTTTACCGGCGCGACGATCCGCCGGATACTCAAGAACGCAGCCCAGATCGCTGCTAGCATCGTGACTTGCAGAATCAATGCCAAAGTCAGGGAAAAGCTGAACTTAAGCGAGCTGCGCAGATAGACCATCTGGCGATAATGAGAATACGCTGACTCGACCGTTTGCGCCAGTTGGTTCAAGCGCTGCGGCAGGTGATAAAGCGCCTGCAAGAAAAGCGGTTCGTTGAGGTTGACTGGCACCAACGCGCGCACTTGAAACATCTGTTCTGCGTCGTTCTTCACCAGCGGGCCCGGCGCTGGATCCAGACTGACATACCCAGTCTCCTCAGCGCGTGCCAACAAGGTTGGATCTGGCAAGCTCGGCAGGATCAGCTCGCGGCCTGCGCTGCTGGTGGCCACGATCTGCCCTTGGCGGGTCAACAGGGTCAGTTCGACCGCCTCGTTTTGCTCCCGCAAGCGATCCAACTCGACCGGCAGCATCGCCTCGGATACCTCGGTCAGGCTCAAAGCCAGCCCGCGGGTTCGCTGCAACAGCACCCGCATGCGTTGTTCTAAGGCCGTTTTACCCAATTCCAGGGAACTCTCCAAGGCGCGATCGATCTGCACATCGAACCAGCTGTCGATACTCCGGTGAAGAAACTGCAAAGAATAGTAGAACACGATCGAGGCTGGCGTCAGGGCCAGAAAGACAAATAGCAACACTAAACGCAATGCCAGTCGGGAACCTGCCGCACGCTTGCGGAACTGGCGCACCAGCCACCAAATATTGGCGACCACTAACCCCAAAAGCAGCATCCCTTCTAAGACGTTAGTGACCACCAGCCAGGAATACCAACGGCTCAGCTCGGAAGCTACTTGGGTTGCCGAGCTCATCAGGTGCAGCGGCACCAGGATGATCCCAAACAGGATCACCACAAATAAGCTCAAGGGAAATTTCAATCGGACAGCGACCATCGATAAGGTGGCGAAATCAACCGCCATGCAGGAGAGAAATACGCCGGCACGCGCAGCGCCCAAGGCAGCCGCTCGAGGTTCAACTTAACGATGACCTCGGCATAACAATCGGGGTCAGGCTGCCACTCTTCGGCTACCGGGAGCGCAATCCGTTGGAGCTCGCCCAACGCCGCAAGGGCTGCCTGTAGGTGAGAAAAGCTGCGCTGAAAGTCATTGCTTTCATCGATCACGCGATAGACCTTGGCGAGAGGATAATACTGGATGCGGAAATCCAGATCCCGCCGCCACACGATCTTATCCCACCACCAATGCGGCTTGCGGATCCGCGTTTTCACGGTCAAAGTCAACGGGATCCCAGCTTGAAGCGCATCGATGACAGTTGGGCTAAACCGGTAATCGATGGCGGCGGTCAGGGCAAAAGCGTCGCTGTGGCGTGTCAACCTAGCCTGGCGCACGGTAAATCCATACTCAACAGCAGCTGCAAGCAGCGCCCACAGAGCCAGCAAGGCAACCGCTATTTTAACCTTGGACATTTCTCCAATTTAGCATAGAAAAATCCATCCATCTCCAGCTCGCCCGGCAGAATCTGGCGACCACAGCCGGTGGCCTGGCCCCACGTTGCCTCGATCGGCACGCAGCGGGCATCGGGATGGCGGTCGAGGAAGGCGCGAATTTGCGCTTCATTTTCCTCCGGCAGGACCGAACAGGTCGCATACAACAGCAGACCGCCTTCGGCTAGCAAGGGCCAGACCGCTTCTAACAGTTCGCGTTGGAGCGCAACGAGCGCAGCCACATCGCTGTCGCGGCGCAATACCTTGATATCCGGGTGACGCCGGATAACACCGGTGGCTGAACACGGCGCATCCACTAAAATCCGCTCCACCGGCTTCCCATCCCACCAAGCTTTAGGCTCACGCGCATCGGCGCAAATCAAGCGTATCTTAGAGGTTGCTCC
>CAZJKH010000002.1:0-362302 GCA_964546735.1 uncultured Methylococcales bacterium
ATGGCAGGTAACCCCCCGCCCCCACCCGCCGGCTGGGAAGATACTACCCCGCCTGGTGCAAGCCAAAAGCCTGCCCCATTTTCCCCTGACACTCAAGGTGGCATTAGACCTGTGGGAGGGTCGGTGAGATTGACCTTAAGCATAGATTAAAAAGTATCAATATCAATTATGGATGACTCTCAGATGGAAATCTCTCCAGGGTGGTATCCAATTCGGGAAGTGTCTGAACGCACTGGTGTCAATCCAGTCACGCTGCGCGCCTGGGAGCGCCGCTATGGCTTGATCAAGCCCCAGCGAACTCCCAAAGGACACCGGCTTTATTCAGAACAGGATATCGAGTTGATCAAGAAGGTGGTAGCGTTGCTGGAAACTGGCATTCCAGTCAGTCGAGTCCGTGCAGTATTGGCACAGACTGGTTGCAATCAACAACCAACTGTCATCGAGGCAGTGGCCGACCAGGACTGGGAAGAACACTCCGAAATCCTGATCCGAACTGCGTTAGAACTGAATCCCTCCGCTTTGGATGCCAGTTATCGGCGGATCTGTAGTCTCTATCCGAGTGCCCTGTTGGTGCGGCAGGTGCTGCGACCGGCGATCGAACGCCTGTACCGTCTCAAAAGCCGCGAGCCTATAGCAGCTCATGGGGCCTCTCTGTTGAGCCGGTATCTGCTGGTTCAAATCGGGCAGCAAATCTGGCAGCAAACCTTACGCAATCACGGGCCAAAGTTACTGCTTGGTTGTCTGCCTGGAGACAGTGGCGATCTGGAAGCAGCTTTTTTAGGCCTGCAGCTGGTAGAACGGCAATTTCGATTAGTTTGGATACCGGAAGTTTCACCTTTGCTCTATTTGAGTGAAAGCGCTAAGGTCTGCCAAGCCGATGGCATTATTGTGCATGCCGACTCGACGCCTTCGCAGCGGCTCATGGCCCGGGAATTGCCAGCTTTGACTCAAGCAACTTCAGTTCCAGTGATGATTTCTGGTAAAGCGGCGGCCCATCAGTCAGCAGCTTTTCGGGCAGCAGGTCTGGAGCCTTTGGCTTTAGACAGCGAAGCTCTGTTGGAGCAGTTGCGAGATATCCTCGGCTGCGCTATGGTCAAAGGTGGCAAACATGCCAGCTAAGTCCAGTTACCAGTTAGCGGTAGAACATGCGGTTGTGGTGCCGCAGCGTCCGGCGGTGCTCGTCAGTGCCTGTTTGTTGGGACAGGCGGTGCGTTACGATGGTGGCCACAAACGTGATCCTTATCTGGAGATATTGAAAGACTATCTAGAACTTCGGTCAGTTTGTCCTGAGATGGCGATCGGACTTGGGGTGCCGCGGCCGCCGATCCATCTGGTCACAAGCGAGGCCGGGCTGAAGTTAGTGGAAGTCAAAGGCGTCCGTCAAGATTACACTCAGGCAATGGATAGCTTCGCTCGGACTTATCTAGCTGGGGTAAACGATATCGATGGTTGCATCGTGAAAAAGAATTCACCCAGTTGTGGTTTGAGCCGAGTGCCGGTTTACGACCAACAAGGCCGGCTTTGCCACAAGCAAGGCAGGGGAGCATTTACCCAGCGCTTAATCGAGGCGTTGCCCCAGCTTCCGGTCGAGGAAGAAGGGCGCTTGAACGATCCGGCGCTGAGGGAGAATTTCCTGCAGCGAGTATTTGTCCATTTCCGGTGGCGTCGTCTGCTCGCCGAAGGGCCGACGCCGGCGCGGCTGGTCGACTTTCATACCCGCCACAAATATATGGTGATGGCCCATAGCGTCAGTGCTTATCAGCGTCTTGGCAGGTTGCTCGCCAAAGCTGGCGAGGAAGCAATTGAGCCGTTGGCGCAGGTTTATTTCAGTCAGTTGATGGCTGCCTTGAAACAGCCGGCCAGGCGACCTAACCACGTCAATGTCTTGCAGCATTTGGCAGGCTACCTGAGCCGTGAGCTTAGCCTGGAAGATCGCTGCGAGTTAACCCAGGCAATCGAGGCGTATTGCAGGGGGGAAGTCCCTTTAATCGTTCCTATGACCCTGTTGCGCCATCATCAAAATCGCATTCGCCAGCCCTATCTGGAGAGGCAATATTATCTTGAGCCTTACCCTCCGGCTTTGGGGCTGCGCAACGCTATTTGATGGGGTAGCGGCGTAGAAACCAGACAAATAGGCCAAAGGCTGCGATCAAGGCCAATCCCCCCTCAGTGTCGCTGGGCCGCCAGTCGGCAGAAACCCAGGGAAGCCCGGGAAATATCAGTCCCAAGAAAGAGAACCCATTGCCCAGCATGTGCGCAGCGATCGTGACGTAGAGGCTGCCGCCGCGGGCAACATAGGCCCCAAGCGTCAGCCCCAAAGGCAAGGCGGCCAAGATTTGCACCCATTCCAGGTGAACTAGGGCAAATACCAGGGTGCTACCGACAATCCCCGAGCAGATCCCAAACCGAGAACACAGCGCAGCAAGCAAAAGCCCTCGAAACAACAGCTCTTCGATCGCCGGTGCGGCCCCGATGGCGACACCAGCAAGAGCTGCCCATTCAGAGAGTGTAGTCGGTTGAAACAGCTCAAGATACTCGTCTACTAGTCCATCGGGCACGAGCCATAGGATGGCTGCATCGCTAGCAAAGGCGATGGCTTGAAACCAGATCACCATCTGGATGCCCTTCGCCCAAGGCATCGGCCTGAATCCTAAACTATCGGGATCGAAGCGCTTGAGGTAACCGGTCAAACTCACCAAAAACCCAGCTTCCACCAACAGCGCTGCCCGCCACAGCCAGAGAGAGCCAAGCCAAGCCAACAGCATACTTGCTAAAAGCTCGACTGCGAGCACATAGCAAGCAATCAAAAGTAGGACCGGACCGACGCTGGGCATAGCAGTTGATCGCAAGTTTGGATGGTTAGAGATTTTACCCCGTCTGGCCTGGAGAATTTCACAGAATATCGCAAGAATGTGCTAACATTTGCCGGCGCCGAAGCTTAGGGAGGATCTATGCTGACTGCTTATTACCTTGCTGAAACCCGTCTGGCGGCGATCGATCGCACTGATCCTACTTCACTGGAGCGCGCTGTGTGGTTGGATCTGGTCGATCCCGATGATGAGGAATTAGCTGCAGTCAGTGCTTTACTGCGGCAGGAACTTCCAGATCCGGAAGACGTGGAGGAGATTGAGGCCAGTTCGCGTTTTTACGAGGACCAAGCGGGTTTTCACATCCACTCGCTGTTTCTCCACGAGGTTGAAGGCAAGCCCCGCAACACTTCAGTTGCCTTCACCTTGACCGACGATCGTCTGATTACCATGCGCGAGCGGGAGATCCCTGCCTTCCGCCTGCTGCGCATGCGCGCCCGCCACAATTCTCTGTTGGCTAAAAGTCCCATCCGTATGGTGCTGGGCTTATTCGAGATCAAGATCGACGATTTGGCCGATACTCTGGAGGAGCTTTATCAAACCTTGGAAGTGGTAGGTGCCCAAGTGTTGGAAAAGAGCGATGTCGACTTGGAAGAGTCTCTCGATGCTTTGGCGCACTGCGAAGACACCAACGGCAAAGTGCGCCTGTGCTTGATGGATACCCAGCGTGCGCTGACTTTTTTGTTGCGCCGCGGCCGCCTGGATTCAGAGCAGATCGATTGGGCCCGCGGTCTGCTGCGCGATATCGAATCCCTCCTGGCGCACAACAACTTTGTGTTCGAGAAGATTAATTTCTTGATGACGGCAGCGCAGGGTTTCATCAATATCGAGCAAAACCAGATCATCAAGATCTTCTCCATCGCTGCCGTGGTGTTCCTGCCGCCGACCCTGGTGGCGAGCATCTATGGGATGAACTTTGATTTCATGCCCGAATTGCACTGGCCGTGGGGGTATCCTTTAGCCCTAGGATTGATGGTAGTATCAGGCGTGGCGCCCTACTGGTACTTCAAGCGCAAAGGTTGGCTGTAAGGGAAGCGAGGTCAATCCATAATAGCGCAACCGGTACCACCAGCGCCCGAAGATTTCATGCAAAGCCAAGCTCGTACGGCACAGCGCAGAAGGAGTCGGGATGAAAGCCAACAGGCCCGATTCTAGAGGTCCCGGGCGGGTAAAGCGGGTGCCAGCGGGAATCGCCTTGAGGCCGGCGTGTTCAAAAGCTTCTACTGCCCGCGGGAGGTGGAAGGCTGAGGTAACCAGAAAGATCGTCTCGATTCCTTGGCGCTTGATAATCGCTGCGCTGTTTTGGGCGTTTTCGAAGGTGTTTCGGCTTTCGGTTTCCAGCCAACGGGCGGGGGTGCCCCATTCAATCAGAACTTCTTGCATCAGTTGCGCTTCTGCTCTTTCTTCGTTTAGGGGGCGGCCGCCGCTGACCAAGATCGGAAGATGGGTGCGCCGTTTCAGCCAGACGGCATAGCGCAGACGTTCTAAGCCCAAACTAGCGACCGTATCGCCGCCGTACTCGGGGGCATCGCGATAGCGCGTCGCCCCCAGCACCACGATTGCCTGGGCGGTGGGCAGGCGCTTAGGATCCAAAGGTGGATAAACTTCCAGCTTGCGGCACAGCCACCCGCTGACGGCGGGGATGGCGGCCAGGTACAGAAGCAGTAGGGCGGTCGCGACGATCATGCGGCGGTGCAGCCACAGTCCAAGACCTGCCAGAATGAGCAGAGAACTCGGCGGCAAGGCCAGGGTTTCCAGTATCCTAAGCAAGGCATATTCGTAGGACAAGGGTCAATCCGAGTTCAAAAGGGCGCGGGTCTGTTGATCGGCGTGGTAGGAAGAGCGCACTAACGGACCGGCGGCGACTTGCTTGAAGCCCAGTTGTCTGGCGATCTCAGCCAGCTGATCGAATTCCTCAGGGGGAACATACCGTTTGACCGGTAAGTGATGGCGGCTCGGCGGCAGGTATTGGCCCAGCGTGAGCATGTCGCACCCATGGCGGCGCAAGTCTTCCAACACGGCGATGATTTCGGCGTTGGTCTCGCCTAGCCCCAGCATTAGCCCGGACTTGGTAGCGACGCGCGGCAGGCGCCGTTTGACTTCTGCCAAGAGGGTGAGGGAGCTATGGTAGTCAGCGCCCGGTCGGACTTGGAGGTAAAGGCGCGGGACGGTCTCTAAGTTGTGGTTGAAGACATCCGGAGGATGCTGGGCAAGGATATCCAACGCCACCGGTTGGCGCTTGCGGAAATCGGGGGTTAAGATTTCGACTAAGATGCCCGGACAGTGCCGGCGTACTGCCTCAATGCAGCGGGCAAATTGTAAAGCCCCGCCGTCTCTGAGGTCGTCGCGGTTGACCGAAGTGATGACCACATAGCGTAGCTGTAATTGAGCGACCGCCCGGGCGAGATTTTCAGGTTCCTCTGGATCGGGGGAAGCGGGGCGGCCGTGGGCCACATCGCAAAACGGACAGCGCCGGGTACACAAATCGCCTAGGATCATGAAAGTAGCAGTGGCGTGGCTGAAGCATTCGCTCAAGTTAGGACAGGCTGCTTCCTCGCACACGCTGGCCAAGCGGTGTTGACGAAGCACGCGCTTGACCTGGGCTACGTTAGGATCGGCGTGTAACCGAATCCTAAGCCAGGCGGGTTTGGGTAGCGGCGCTTGGGCCTCGACTTTCACGGGGATGCGCGCGAGTTTGTCCGCGCCGCGCTGATGGGTATCTGGGCGGTTGCGCGACGGCGCGCGCAGATCCTCAAGCAGATTCTGCGCGGAGGGGGGTGCAGGGGGTTGGGTGGACATCGGGTGCTGCTGGGTAGGTAGGAAGATGGTGGATGACAGAGGTGACCGTTTCAAAACCGAGCTGGGTCATCAGACACGCGAGCATCGGTACGGCGACTTCGTGCACTTTGACTTGAACGCCAAGATCAGCCAGCTGGGTGACTTCAAGACCTTCCATTCCGCATGGGACGATAGCGCGGAAAGGAGCAAGATCGAGGTCCACATTCAGACTCAAACCGTGGTAGCTACGGCCATGTTTGACCCTAAGGCCTAAGAAAGCGATTTTCGCTTCGGCCACATAGATCCCAGGGGCATCAGGGCGTGCCTGGCTGCGCAGGCCGTATTGCTGGAGCAGATCGATGACGGCCTTTTCCAAGGCGCTGACCAGATTCCGGGTGCTGAGCCCTAGGCGAGCCAGATCGATCAGGGTATAGGCGATCAGCTGACCGGGCCCGTGGTAGGTGATCAGACCGCCCCGATCCGTTGCGATGACCGGAATCGTGGTAGAGGCGAGAGCGGCAGGCAGTTGCCCGCTAGAGGAGCTGTGACCGCGTACCCCTACCGTATACACAGGGGGATGCTGAAGCAGCCAGATTTCATCTGGTGTGTCCGGCGTGCGAATCGCGGTGAAACGCTGCATCGCTTGCCAGGCCAGGCAGTAGCTGCAAGTTCCGAGCCAGCGGACGGTAAGCGCGTTCACAGCGTCATCGCGACCTGAGGATGAGCGTGCAGTTCGGCATAGATAGCTTCCAGCTGCTTACGGTCACGAGCGCGGATGGTCACGGTGACAGCGGTGTACTTTCCGCTGCGGCTGGATCGGGTGACCACTGCAGCTTCCTTGAGATCTCCCACGTGGCGGCGGACGATGCTAACCACTTCCAGCTCGAAGTCTGAAGTGCCCGGACCGAACGCTTTGACCTGCCAATCGCAAGGAAACTCGATCAAGTCCTTCATGGAGATTGCCGAAAAGCCTGCTTGTAAGCCTGAAACAGTTCGTACATGCGCCAAAACACCTCTCCCGGCTGGCCATTTCCCACCGGTCTTCCGTCCAGTTCTACGATCGGAACCAATTCGCAGGTGGAGCTGGTATACCAGATCTCTTCAGCGCGCCGAAGTTCCGCTACCTCGATTTCCCGTTCCTGATGGGGGACGTGGTGGGCAGCGGCAAGTTCCAGGATCAGATCGCGGGTGATACCAGGTAGTAGCTTGGATCCCTTAGGCGGGGTGATTAAGACCCCTGCTGTAACGATGAAGATGTTGCTCGCTGCACCTTCGGTCACCAGGCCATCGCGCACCAGGATCGCCTCCCGGCAACCGCGCTCGATCGCCTCTTGGCGCAGCAACACGTTGGCGAGCAAGTTGAGGGTTTTTAAGTGGCACCATTGCCAGCGGATGTCTTCGCACACGATGGCTTTGGCCGGTTCCGGGCGAGCGGCAGGGATGGGGTTGGCCATGGCAAACACGGTCGCTCGAATCGATGCTGGAAACGCGTGATCGCGCTTTAAGTAGGCGCCTCGGGTAATCTGGAGATAGACCGATTGATCTTGATCGCCTTGCAACAACTTAGGCAGGATTTCGCCCCATTCCTTCCGCGTCAGCGGGGATGGAAGGCGAATCCCGGCCAAGCTCTGTTCCAAGCGATCAAGGTGTTGCTCGAGCCGGAACAATTTTCCACCATAGGCTGGGATGACTTCATAGACCCCATCGCCGAACAAAAAGCCGCGGTCTAGAACCGACACTTTCGCTTGGCTTAGGGGTAGAAACTCGCCGTTGAGATAAACGATCCGATCACTCACGCTGCCACCACCTCTGAACTTTCAGTAGACCTTCATCGATCCAGCGGCCGAAAAATCCGGCCTCCGGCACCGCTTGCAAAGCGACTAAGGGATATTCGACCAACGTGGTATCGCTCAGTTGTACCTTAAGCTTACCTAGGGCTTCCCCTGGCTGAATCGGCGCGATGACCTGAGAGGGAGCTTCTAAGACCGTGGTAAGCTTACCTTCTTCACCGTTAGGGACTGTCGCGTAAATGGGAGAGGTCACGCCTAGGTCTAGGTGGTTGCGCTCTCCTTTGTAGACGCGCACGGTGGTTAGCTTGCCGGCATCTTGAAGCTTTTTAGTAGTGAAAAAGCGAAAACCATAGCCTAAAAGCGCCTGCACCGCATTAGCGCGGGCCTTTTCGCTCGGCGTGCCCATGACGGTGGCAATCAGGCGCATGCCTTCGCGTTCGGCGGAGGCAACCAGACAGTAACCTGCCTCCTGGGTATGACCGGTCTTAACCCCGTCGACGCTGGGGTCACGCCAAAGCAAAAGATTGCGGTTGTGTTGGATGATATTGTTGTAGGTAAATTCCTTCAGCTTAAACCAAGGGTAGTATTGGGGAAAGTCGTGAATTAAAGCGCGCGTCAGAATATTCAGATCGCGCGCACTGGTATAGTGATTTGGGTCCGGCAGCCCAGTGCTATTGGTAAAGTGAGTGTTTTGCATCCCTAGGCGGCGAGCGTGTTGGTTCATCAGCTCAGCAAATGTCCTCTCATCTCCGGCGATGTGCTCGGCCAGGGCAATGGTGGCGTCGTTGCCAGACTGAACGATCACTCCCTTGAGGAGGACCTCTACCGGTACCCGTTGGTTGACTTCCACGAAGGTGCGTGAGCCTTCCGCCCGCCAGGCTTTCTCACTGATGGTAACTAGATCGTCTAGTTTCAGCTTCCCCTGGGCGAGTTCATGAAGCACCACGTACACGGTCATGATTTTGGTTAAGCTAGCCGGTGGCAGGCGCTTGTCGGGTTCTAATCCGGCCAATTCTTTGCCAGTGTGAAAATCGCTCAAAAGATAGCTTTTGGCCTCAAAGGTCGGCGGAGGAGGGATCTCCGCTTGAGCCAGCAAACTAAAGGATAACGTCAGCCAGATTAGGCTTAGAGAAAAACGCAGTGGTTTCATGGATAAAAGCTAGTATGGAAAACTTGTGGTTAACCTAAAATTTGCACTTCTACTGGCGCTATCCCAGTTTTGTGGAGCCCCAATCGGTGGGCAGCTGAATACGACAGATCAACGATTCTTTTTTGGCGCGGAGGCAGACGATCGTTGACTTTCACCACCACACTCCGGCCATTGCGCAAGTTGGTGACTTTGATATAGGTGCCTAGCGGCAAGCTAGGATGGGCAGCGGTTAGATCGCTACGATCGAAGATTTCACCGCTGGCGGTAAGTTTACCGTGAAATCTCTTCCCATACCAGGAGGCGATTCCGCGCTTTCGATAAAGAGGATATTTTTGAATGCGCTGGGTAGGAAAGTTGGGTTGAGCTGGATGCAAGCTTTTTGCTTCAAGCTCAAGGCTACCTACGAGCAAAGGGATGGTCAGAACAAGGCTAGTTCTGCGCATGTTTAGTCTCCTCTAATTGAGATTTGATCCTCTCTGCCAATTGATAGACAGCCATCGCATAGAGCAAACTACGATTGTAGCGCGTAATGACGTAGAAATTGTGAAATCCTAGCCAGATTTCAGGACCGTCTTCTCCATCTAGTCTAAGTACGTTGGCAGCGAGATAGTCTGGATAAGGGTTTGAAGGGAGCCCGCGGCGCTTGAGTTCCGCTAGGGTGAATTTGGGATTTAAGTCAGTGTTGGCGAGGCTTTCAGCTTGATTCGAAAGCCGGATTGCAATAGGTTGTCTGCTTTGCCAGCCGCTTTTAGCAAAATAATTAGCGACGCTCGCTACCACATCGGCAGGGTTGTTCCAGATATCGCGTTGGCCGTCGCCATCGAAATCAGCTGCATAATGACGGAAACTCGACGGCATAAACTGAGGCCAGCCCATGGCACCGGCATAAGAGCCCTGGGGGTGGCGTGGATCTAGCCGCTCCTCGCGGGAGAGAAGCAGGAATTGCTCTAATTCTCCGGCGAAGTAGTCGGCCCGGCGCGGGTAAGCGAAAGCTAAGGTCGAAAGCGCATCCAGCACCCGAAATGAGCCAGTGTTGGTGCCGTATAGCGTTTCTACGCCTAAGATCGCGACGATGATTTCGGGAGCGACCCCATAAGCTTTTTCTACCTGTTTGAGCAGCGTCCGATGGCGCTGCCAGAACCTGACTCCTTCCCGAATGCGGCGTTCAGTGAGGAAGATTTTCCGGTATTCGTACCAAGGCTTAGCTTCGGCAGGGCGTTTCATCACCTCGAGAATCGTAGGCTTAATCTGGGCATCGGCAAAGATAGATCGAAGCGTTTCTGGATCAAAGCGGTACTGGGTTGCCATGCGCTCGATGAAGCGGGTAGCTTGGGGAAATCGATCCAGAGGCAGGCTGAAAGCGCTTTGGCCCCACCACAGCAGCAGGCACAAGGTAATCATTTTTTTCACGAGGACACCAGCTTACGATGGGTCGATAAAGACATCATGATACCAAAGCCGGCAAATAGTGTGACTACTGACGTACCACCATAACTGATCAACGGCAAAGGAACACCCACTACGGGGAGAATACCGACCACCATACCGATATTGACGAACACGTAAACGAAAAAGGTAAATGCCAAGCTACTGCTGAGCAGGCGGCTGAAAGTATCTTGCGCCTTAAAGGCTAGGTGCAAACCCCGACCAATGATCGCCAGATACAAAGCGATCAGGCCGAGACAGCCCAACAGACCGAAATCTTCAGCCAAGACGGCGAAGATAAAATCGGTATGGGGTTCAGGCAAAAATTCCAGGTGGGACTGAGTTCCCATCAACCAGCCCTTGCCGGTAAGACCGCCAGAGCCGATTGCGATCTTGGCCTGAATGGTATGATAGCCGCGCCCTAAAGGATCTTGTTCGGGGTTTAAAAACATCAGAATGCGGTCTTGTTGATAATCGCGCAAGAAAGACCAAAGCACCGGTAGGGCAGCGGCTGCCGCAGCAGCTAGACTGATTAAAAGGCGCCAGGCAATTCCAGCGAAAAACAATACTGCACAGCCAGAGCTCAATACCAGCAAGGCGGTACCTAAATCCGGTTGGAAGGCGATCAGCCCGACCGGCAGTCCTGTCCACAACGCGCTTAAAGCGATGGTACTCAGGCGTGGCGGCAGAGGATGCCTAGCAAGGAACCAAGCGAGCAGCATCGGCGTGAAGATTTTGACGAATTCAGACGGTTGAAACCGAAAGATGCCTAAGTCTAGCCAGCGTTGCGCTCCTTTGCCCACGTCTCCCATCACGAGTACCGCGACTAATAGCACGATGCCTAAGCCGTACAAAAATGGGCTTAAGCGGTATAAGGTACGGGGAGGCACCTGAGCCAGGCCGACCATCGTTGCCAAGGCCAAAGACAAGCGCACGAGTTGTTTATAAATCAAGGAAAGATTACCTCCGGTGGCGCTGTATAGGATGATTAGCCCGATGGTAGCCAGCAGCGTAATCCCTGACACGAGCAAAGGATCCAAATGGAAACGTTGCCAGAAATTCTTAGTTGAGGGAGTCTGGGCTAAAACGAGGTTCATGGTCGGTTGTTTTTTAAGTAATAATCAATCATCTGGCGGGCAACTGGGGCTGCTTCTGATCCACCATGGCCAGCGTTTTCAGCGATTACCGCCACGGCGATGCGCGGGTCCTCAACCGGGGCAAAAGCGATGAATAAAGCGTGATCTTGAAGCTTTTTATCTTTAATTTTGAAGTTGCGATAATCCTGGCTCTGCTTGACGCTGAACACCTGCGCGGTGCCGGTTTTGCCGGCGATGGTGTATTCTGCCCCTAAGCTGATGCGCCAGGCGGTACCTGAGCGGTTGTGGACGACGCCTATCATAGCCTCAATGACTTTGTCGATCAATGGTTCGTCGGTATCTAGCTTGCCAACCACTGGTTCCGGGAACAGTTTTTTAAGTTCTTGGTGCGGAGAACGAGCAAAAGCTGCCACGTGGGGAGTGGTGATTTTGCCCCGATTGGCCAGGATAGCCACCGCCTTGGCCAGTTGCACGGCGGTGACTTTGACATACCCTTGGCCGATACCGGCGATTACCGTTTCCCCAGGGTACCAGACCTTGCCTAAGGCTTGGCGCTTCCATTTGCGCGATGGCAGGATGCCAGAATTTTCTCCTGCTAAGTCGATCCCGCTGGGGCGACCGAAGCCAAATTGGGACAAAAAGGCATGCATGCGGTCTATCCCTAGATGGTGGGCAAGATCGTAGAAATATACGTCGCAAGATTGGATGATTGCCGCTTTTAGGTCTACCCCACCGTGGCCGCCTTTGCGCCAGTCTCGATAGCGGTGGCTGACGCCAGGGAGTTGATAGAAACCAGGGCAGTAAAGCCGACGGTGGGGATTGATTAAACCGTAGTGCAGTCCCGCCAGTCCGACAAATGGCTTGATCGTCGAGCCAGGCGGGTAGATACCGCGTAAGGCGCGGTCGAACAAGGGGCGTTCGGGAGAGGTCAAAAGCGCCTGATAGTCCTTGGGGCTGATGCCCAGGACGAACGGATTGGGATCGAACCCCGGTTTGCTCACCATCGCCAGGATCTCGCCGGTTTTGGGATCGAGCGCGACTACGGCGCCATTGTGCTCGCCTAAGGCAGTGTAGGCGATCTTTTGGAGTTCGATGTCCACGGACAGATACAGATCAGCTCCGGCCCGGGGCGGGGATTCTTGCAATACCCGAAGCTCGCGGCCGCGGGCGTTGGTTTCTATCTCTACGTAGCCGGTGTGACCGTGCAGCAGGGTTTCGTAGGATTGTTCCACCCCGACTTTGCCGATATGGGTCGTGCCGCGATATTCAGCAGGATCTAAGCGTTTGAGTTCTTGTTCGTTGATCCTACCGACATAGCCTACCAGATGCGAGACCAGTTCCCCGTAAGGATAGTTGCGGATCAGGCGGGCCTGAACCTCAACGCCATGTAGGAACGGACGCCTGACGGCCAGCTTGGCGACTTCGATCTCGGTTAGCCGCAGCTTCAGTGGGATGCTCTCAAAACGCTTGCGGCGACGTATCTGATGCCGGAATTGCTTAATCTCTTCCGGAGTCAGCTCAATGATTTGGCTAAGCGCCGTCAGGGTGACCTCTAAGTCTTGGACCTGCTCAGGGATGATTTCCAAGCTGTAGACCGGAATGTTTTCCGCCAGGACGATGCCATGCCGATCGTAAATCAGTCCCCGTGTCGGCGGCAGCGGGGCAATCTTGACTTGGTTGTCATGGGCTAACATGGCATAGCGTTCGTGACCGATGATCTGCAAATAGATCAGGCGCCCGATCAGGATTGCGGTCAATACCGCGATGACTACCGCCGCCGTGAAGATACGGTTCAAGAACAGCCGGCTTTCGCGTTTGACGTCTTTCAGCCGCAGGGGAGCCATGGGCTTAGGACGAGCTTAGATGACGTTGGGCGAGGTGACGACACAAGGCCAGCACGAAAGGCCAAGCCAGGGTACCGGTGAGCGATGGCAGCCAATACTCCCAGGTGATAAAAGCCCTGCCTCGTAGAGCTTCGAGCCAGAAAGTTAAAAACTGGGCCAAGAGCAGAAACAGGAGCACAAGCGTCAGTTGATGGTTCAGCGGAAAAAGCCGCAGCCTGGTGTGAAAACGCACACAAGGATAAGCAATCAGGGCGTAGACAAAGGCATGTTGACCTAGCAATCTACCGGTAGCGGCGTCGACCAGAAGGCCAGTCAGCCAGGCCAGACCAAGTCCAAATCGCTCCGGTGTGGCCAGGCACCAGTAGAGGATGACCAGCAGCACCCAATCTGGGTTAAACGGCAAAAGCAGCTCAGGCCAGGGAAACAACCGCAACCAGATCGCTCCCAACAAGCTTAGGAAAATGCTGACTGAGATGCGGTCAAGGGGCATCGGCAGTCACCTTCGGAGCTAAAGAGGTTGCCTCCGGCAGAAACGGTTTCGGTTCGGTTTGACCAAAAGCGATCAAAACTTCCCGGATTCGATCGAGAGCCGCGACCGGTTTGGCAGCGATTTTGGCAAACGGTTTGTCCGGTTGTGGTTCGACTGCAGTCACCGTCGCCACCGGATAGCCTTGCGGGAAGACTCCGCCTAGCCCTGAGGAAACGAGCAGATCTCCAGGCTGAATATCGACGTTGTTGGGGAGGTTGGGGACCTCCACGCGGTCGAGCTGACCGCTGCCGACGGCAATCGCACGCAAGCCGGTGCGGTTGACCTGGACCGGGATGGCATGGCTGGGGTCGGTGATCAAGAGCACTTCCGCGTTGATCGGTGTGACTCTGATGACTTGACCTACCACGCCGTCCACGCTCAACACCGGTTGGCCCGTGTGGACCCCAAAGCGGCTGCCCTTGTTGACCAACACTACGTGTTCGTAAGGATTTAGCTTCACTTGGAGCAACTCAGCGACCAGCATCTGCTCGCCGATGACGAACGAATTATCGAGAAACGCACGCAGGCGGTCGTTTTCTTTTTTCAGGGCTTGGTATTTCAAGGTAGTGCGTTTGAGCCGTGCGATTTCTTCTTTTAGGCGCCGGTTCTCTTCCTGCAATTGGTGAAAGGTGACCAGGTGATCGAGGATCTGTCTACCCAGTGCCTGCGGAGTGTGGACCAGCCATTGGATCGGATATACTGCCACCGCCAGGGTCGAACGCAGCCAGTCTATTCGGCGGGTATGGTCGGCGATCATCAAGGCGCACGCAGCCAAAAGACACAGCACTAAGCGGAGATTGAGCGAGGGACCGCGGGTAAATATCAGTTTAATAGCAAGCCCTCCCTGGAGCTGCTCATTCCAGTGAGAATGTAGCCGGGCCTTTTTCGTCCAGTAGTTCCAGGATTTTGCCACCGCCGCGGGCAACACAGGTCAACGGGTCCTCGGCGATCTCCACTGGCAGTCCAGTCTCTTCCGCGATCAACTTATCCAAGTCTTTAAGCAAGGCTCCGCCGCCGGTTAGGACGATGCCCCGTTCAGCGACGTCTACCCCCAAATCCGGTGGGATTTGCTCCAAGGCGAGCCGGACCGCGCCGATGATCCCCGCTAGAGGCTCCTGTAAGGCTTCGAGGATCTCGTTGCTGTTCAAGGTGAAACTGCGCGGCACACCCTCTGCCAGGTTACGCCCGCGGACTTCGATTTCCATCACCTCAGCGTTGGGATAAGCGCTGCCGATGGTGTGCTTGATCCGCTCTGCGGTGGCTTCGCCGATCAGGGTACCGTAATTGCGGCGTACATAGTTGACGATAGCCTCATCGAGGCGGTCGCCGCCGATTCGAATAGAAGAGGAGTAAACAATGCCGTTTAAGGAGATGATGGCGACCTCAGAGGTACCGCCACCGATGTCGAGCACCATGGAGCCGCGCGCCTCTCCTACCGGCAGGCCCGCGCCTACCGCCGCCGCCATCGGTTCCTCGATCAAATAGACCTCGCGCGCGCCTGCGCCTAACGCGGACTCTTTGATCGCGCGGCGTTCGACTTGGGTGGAGCCGCAAGGGACGCAAATTAATACCCTGGGGCTGGGTTTGAACCATTTGTTTTCGTGGACTTTGTTAATAAAGTATTGGAGCATTTTTTCCGTCACCGTGAAATCGGCGATGACGCCTTCCTTCAGCGGGCGGATGGCGACGATGTTGGCAGGCGTGCGGCCGAGCATCTGTTTGGCAGCGTGGCCGACCGCAGCGATATGCTTTTGACCGCGCAGGCGGTCTTCGCGGATTGCCACTACCGAGGGTTCGTTTAAAACGATCCCCTTGCCGGGGATATAGATCAGCGTATTGGCAGTGCCTAAGTCGATTGAAAGATCGTTGGAGAACAGTCCACGCAGACGTTTAAACATAGGAGTTTAGCCGGAACAGCAAACAATCGGTTATGATAAAGACAGTTTCCAGTAAAGATGTTCCCGAAGCGGCGGGTAAGACAGGATTGAAAACTGGAGAATAGTATGACACTGACCTTGGAAGAAGTCACTAAGATTGCTTATCTGGCGCGCATTTGGATCGATCCTAGCGAGGCTGGGCGGTATGTGCGCGATTTGTCGGGCATTTTAGAGTTCGTGGCCCAGATGAATGCAGTGGATACCGATGCGGTCATGCCTATGGCGCACCCGCTAGACCTTCCTCAAAGGCTGCGCGAGGATAGGGTAACCGAGGAGAATCAACGCGAACTGTTCCAAGCCCTTGCCCCTCAGGTAGCGGATGGATTGTATCTAGTGCCGAAGGTGGTCGAGTAAGCGTATGCATACCAAAACCTTGAAACAGTTATCTGCAGGGCTGCGCGCCAGGGAATTTTCTAGCCGCGAACTGGTCCAGCATTTTCTTGCGCGGATCGCCCGCTACAATGAGACGCTGAATGCGTTTATTACCGTCACCGAAGCGTTTGCCTTAGAGACGGCAGATGCTGCAGATGCCTGCTTAGCGCGGGGGGAAGGCGGTCTGCTAACCGGAATTCCGCTGGCGCATAAGGATATTTTCTGCACCCTGGGAATTCGGACCTCGTGTGGTTCTAAGATGCTGGACAATTTCCTTGCCCCTTACGATGCGACCGTAGTGGCCAAATTCAAGCAGGCAGGGATGCCGATGTTAGGCAAGCTCAACATGGATGAGTTCGCGATGGGGTCCTCCAACGAGACCAGCTTCTATGGGCCAGTGAGAAATCCCTGGGATTTAAACTGCGTTCCTGGGGGGTCTTCAGGCGGGTCAGCAGCAGCTGTGGCAGCTGGCTTGACGCCAGCCGCTACCGGCACCGACACCGGCGGCTCCATCCGCCAGCCGGCGGCCTTGTGCGGGATCACCGGTCTGAAGCCGACTTATGGGCGCGTATCGCGTTGGGGGATGATCGCGTTTGCCTCCAGCCTCGATCAGGGCGGCCCGATGGCTAGGAGCGCTGAAGATTGCGCCTTTTTGCTGCAGGCCATGGCTGGCTTCGACGAGAAGGATTCTACCAGCGTCGATCGGCCTGTCCCCGATTATGCTGCGACCTTAAATGAGGCCCTCACCGGGCTTAAGATTGGGCTGCCTAAGGAGTTTTTTGCTGACCTCAATGCCGAGATGGCCAAAGTGCTAGAGGAGGCCATCGCTGAGTATCGCAAACTGGGAGTCGAGTTTAGCGAGGTCTCTTTGCCGCATATTCATCTCTCGGTGCCGGCCTATTACATCATCGCGCCTTGCGAGTGTTCTTCTAACCTTGCGCGCTACGATGGGGTGCGCTACGGGTACCGGTGTCAGGATCCTAAGGATCTCGAGGATCTGTATTTACGCACTCGAGGCGAAGGCTTCGGCGCCGAGGTCAAAAGGCGCATCCTGATCGGGACATATGCCCTGTCGGCCGGCTACTACGACGCCTATTACCTGAAGGCGCAAAAGATCCGCGCGCTCATCGCTGAGGATTTCAAGCGCGCTTTTGCCACTGTAGACGTTTTATTGGGTCCTACGACTCCAACCCCGGCGTTTGGCCTAGGGGAAAAGCTGGACGACCCAATCGCTATGTATCTGTCCGATATCTTCACCATCGCGGTCAACCTGGCAGGACTTCCCGCGATCTCGGTACCGGCCGGCTTTCTAGACGGCAAACCGGTCGGGATGCAGCTGATCGGCAACTATTTCGATGAGGCCAGGCTGCTCAACGTTGCTCACCGCTATCAGCAGGTGACCGACTGGCATCAGCGCTTTCCAAAGGGGTTTGCATGATTCCCGAACTGGGCATCCGTCTAGAAGCAGTGAACGGTCTGCCGATCTGGGAGGCGCAGCCGTTATATGAGCGCCAAAAAGCGGTGGAACAGATTGCGCAATCTATCTGCCTAGGGAATGAGTTGGCCAATGCGTGCATGCCCTGGAGGTATACGTGCAGTTCCCCAACGGTCTAAAGCGCCCCGATATCGCGATCTTCTGCCGCGAGCTTAGCGAAGAGGAACCAGAGCAGGTCCTGACGCTGATTCCGGAAGCGGTCGTCGAGGCCGAGAGGCGGCTACGAGGCCAAAGACCTAAAGATCGGTCCACCGTTTTACCTGTCGCAGGGCGTCAAGGACGCGGTGGTGTTCGATCCTTCTACGCTGTTGGTCTTGCGCGTCCGCCACGGCGCAGTTCAACGCTTATGGAGATCTTTGCAATGCGGCTGCGTGGTCAGTATTTAACTTAGAGGGTGAATTTTTATGGAATGGGAGCCTGTTATCGGGCTGGAAATCCACGTTCAGCTCAAAACTAAATCTAAGATTTTCTCCGGGGCACCAACTGCCTACGGTGCTCCTCCTAACACCCAGGCGTGTGCGATCGACTTGGCAATGCCGGGCACGCTGCCGGTGCTTAACCAGGAAGCGGTACGCATGGCGGTGAAATTCGGCTTGGCCGTCGACGCTCAGATCGCCAGGCGCTCGGTGTTTGCGCGTAAGAATTATTTTTACCCTGACCTTCCCAAGGGTTACCAGATCAGCCAGTACGAACTGCCGATCGTCAGCAAGGGGAAACTGAAAATCCGCAGCGATGGCCGAGAGAAGGAAATCGGCATCACCCGCGCCCACCTCGAGGAAGACGCTGGCAAATCCGTACACGAAGGCTTTCGCGGCTTATCCGGCATCGACCTCAACCGGGCTGGAACCCCGTTGCTGGAGATCGTCTCTGAGCCTGACCTGCGCTCGCCGCAGGAAGCGGTCGCCTACATGAAAAAGCTACACCAGCTGGTGGTGTACCTTGATATCTGCGATGGCAACCTGCAGGAAGGATCGTTCCGCTGCGATGCGAACGTATCGGTGCGTCCCAAAGGAGAAGCCAAATTTGGCACCCGTACGGAAATCAAGAACGTCAACTCGTTCCGTTTCGTGGAACGGGCGATTCTGTATGAGATCGAGCGTCAGATTCGCGTGCTCGAGTCTGGCGGGACGGTGGTCCAAGAGACCCGCTTGTATGATGCCGAGCGCGATGAGACCCGCCCCATGCGCGGTAAAGAGGAAGCCATGGATTACCGTTATTTTCCCGATCCGGATCTGCTGCCACTGGTGCTCGACGAGGACTTCATCGAGTCGGTGCGGCAGACCCTGCCGGAGTTGCCCGAGGCCAAATACCGTCGGTTTATCGATCAATATGGTCTAACACCCTACGACGCTGAGGTGTTGACGGCCAGCCGCCCGCTTGCCGACTACTATGAGCAAGTAGTGCGAGAAGCCGGCTGCGATCCTAAGCGAGCAGCCAACTGGGTCATGGTGGAGCTTGGCGGGGCGCTGAATCGGGACCGGCTGGAAATCGACCAAAGCCCGATTTCAGCTTCGCACTTGGCAGGTTTGCTCAAGCGGATTGCCGACGGCACCCTCTCTGGCAAGCTCGGCAAACAAGTGTTTGAGCTGATGTGGCAAAGCGGCAAAGATGCCGATACCCTGATCGCGGAACAAGGCCTCAAGCAGATCACCGACAGCGGGGCGATCGAGCAAATCATCGATGAGATCCTCGCCCAATATCCGGAACAGGTGGCCCAGTACCGCGCAGGCCGGGAGAAGTTGTTTGGCTTTTTTGTCGGCCAGGTGATGAAAGCCACTGGTGGCAAAGCCGGTCCGAAGGAGGTCAACGAATTGCTTAAAGCTAAGCTGGGGCAGTGAGCGCACACGAGGTGCTGTTAGCGTTAGCCGGCGATCAGCAAACCTTAGCTGGTCTGCCGAAAGACTCGCCGCTGCATGCCCATCTGCCTTTAGCGCAGGCAGCCATCGAAGCTTATTGCCAGGGTCTAGAGGCAAAGATGCAGGAGGCGCTGCAAGCGATTCCTAATCGCTCTCCCTACTGGGATCTACGCTTTCTGCTCAGTGCTCTGGCGGTTTTGCCAGAGCGGATCGATGAGGGTAGGCGATTGCTTGCTAAGATTCCCAGCAATTCTCCTTTCGCCGGTCCAGCCCAAGCGGTGGTAGCAGCGCTTGACGGCGAAAGGGAAGTTAGGGAGTTATGGCAAGAAGCAAAGACTGAGCCTGGGCAGCTTTTCCTTACCCTGCTGGAAGAAGCAAAAGAGCGGCAGGAGCCTTTTGTCCAGGAAGCGCTCAAAGCGCTTTTGGTCTATTATCCAGCCGGTCAGGCCGCTTACTTGAAGCATTTTCCCCTCTCTCCCCTGGAACAAAAACGCTTGGCGGCGCTGGCCGCCGAACAAGCCCAAGACCTAGAGGCTGCCTGGAAAGTTTGGGCTGAGGTCGGGGAGTTATATGAACAAGCAGAAAAGCGCCTTGAGGCAGCAGCGGTGGCGCGTCACCTGGCTGGGCTAGCAGAGAAGCTGTATGGACCTCAAGATGAAAACATCGAGCGGATGCTTCAACGTGCTTTGAGGCTCGACTCAGACGATTTAAGCTGCTGGCTTAAGCTGGCCCAGTGGTATCTTAAGGTTGGGGACAAACAAAGCGTAGCTCGCCTGCTCGACGACGCCCTCAACCGTTTTCCGAACGACCCTAAAGTATTAGAACTGGCGGCGGAGGCAGCGCTTGAGCGCGGCGCCTTGAAAAAAGCAGCGCGTTTGACGGCCAAGCTCCTCAAGCTCGATCCGATCCACCAAGCTGCGCGCCAGCGCTTGTTGACCGCGAGCTTAAGCTCTGTACGCCGGCAGATCGCAGCAGGCCGTCTGGCTTTGGCGAGCAGAGAACTCCAAGCAGCCACTGAACTGGCTAAGACCCCCAAAGACCTAGCCAGGGTCAGCGCCTTGGAAAGCGCGTTGGCGGTGCTTGAGGGCAAAGCTGACCCGTTCGCCCGCAGTCATCCCCCTTTGCCCTCGCCGGGGTGGGAGTTTTTAGTGGTGGCGGAAATTTTGTGCCTGGCACCTGCGCGTGCCAGGCCCTATTTGAAACAATTGCGCCAGATTTTGGAGGTGGCCAAGCTCAAGATCGACCAGGCCAGCGTGGTGGAACTGCTGGATCTTGCGCTGGAAGCGAAGGCCGCAGGGACTCCTATCCCCGAACTGCTCAGACCAGCCAGATCTTTCCTCCGCCGCGGGGTAACCCTGGATTGGCCCCTTAAGGCGCTGGAGGGAGTCTTAGAGCGGCTTGGGCACCTAAACCAATATCAACTCGTCCGCGATTATGCCCGCGCCAGCCGCAATTGGCCTCTCCCGGCGCTAGTCTATTTCGATGTGGTAGCCAAATGCCAAGGCGCAGCTGCTGGTCTCGATCTGCGCGACCTCGCCGCCCTGGAACAGGCCCTTGCGTTTGCTGAAAAAGCCGGGCAGCACCGTTTGGTGAGGCGGATTGCCGAATTTTTGCAGGAATACGAACAGGTACGCGTGACAAGTATTACCCCGACCGGGTTAGAGCCCTGGGCGCAGGAGGCCGAGTTGACGCCCAGGGGGATGTTCACCAAGCTATTTAAGACCTTATTTCCGAGGCGACCGTGATCCCTTCTCCGTTTGAGATCCTAGGCGTTTCCCCAGAGGCCGACGACGACACCATCCGCCGCGCTTACCTTGCCAAAGTCCAGGCTTATCCCCCCGAACGCGCACCGGAAGAATTTCAGGCGATCCGGCGCGCCTTCGAGCAGATCCGCGACCGCCGGGCGCGGGTCGAATACGCCTTGTTTTATTACCCCGCTTTAGAGGAAATCCAAGGTTTAGTTTGGCGCCTGCGGCCGCCTCGGCCGAGTCTGGCTCAGTTTCGCAAGCTGCTGATCGAGTGCCTCGATGCCAACCGATAACACCCGACTGACTGCGATAGAGCGATTCCTAGACCAGGTACCGGAGGCTGAAACCTGGCCTGAGCGGATATTTACTAAGCTGGCCAAGGCGCGCAGGTTTGGCCAGACCCTAGAAGATTACCGCGAACAAGCCAATGACGCCGCGCGCCTTAAAGCGATCGAGAGCCAATACCTGCGGCCAATCCTCTTGGATCTGATCGAGCTGCGCGATCGCCAGGCGGACGGCATCGAGGCGGTAACAAGGTTGCGTCCCAGCTGGCTGGTGCGCTTGATGTGCCGGCGCAAGCGGTTGAAGTTCCAAGCAGTGCTGGACGGTCTGCAGCTGACCCTGGAGCGTCTGGATCAGTTGCTCGCTTCACTGGAGGTGACGCCTTTGCCGGCAGGAGGGCAACGGTTCGACCCAGCGACGATGCGGGCAGTAGAAGCAGTGTGCCGGCGCGACCTGCCTGGCGGTCAGGTGGTGGCGGTATTGCGGCGCGGTTGGCGCTGGCGCGGCGAGGTGCTTAGACCGGCGGAAGTGAAAGTCAATAAAGGGGCAAGATGAGCGAGACCATCCTCGGCATCGATCTGGGAACGACCAACTCCGAGATGGCGGTTTTGATCTCCGGTCGGCCTACCGTCCTCCCGGATGAGCATGGCAACAAGATCTTGCCTTCGGCGGTAGGCCTTGACGATCGAGGCCGCCTGTTAGTCGGTGAGGCAGCGCTCAACCAGGCTGTCCTCTACCCGGAGCGGACGGTGCGCTCGATCAAGCGCAAGATGGGCAGTGCGGAGAAAGTCCTGCTCGGCGACCGCGAGTATACGCCGCAGGAGATCTCGGCGATCCTCCTTAGGGCCTTGAAAGAGCGTGCCGAGCGTTGTCTCGGCAGGCCGCTTCGCAAGGCGGTGATTACCGTGCCGGCCTATTTTAACGATGCGCAGCGCCAGGCGACGCGCGAGGCAGGCGAGATCGCCGGTTTTAAGGTGGTGCGCCTCCTCAACGAACCGACCGCGGCCGCGCTGGTGTACGAGGCCGAGCTTAGTCGCCCGAAGAAAGTGCTGGTTTACGATCTGGGAGGTGGAACCTTTGACGTTTCGGTGGTGCAAATCGAGGCCGGAGTGGTGGAAGTCATCGCCAGCCACGGCGACAACTACCTGGGCGGAGATGATTTCGACCGCGCCATCGTCGAGCTGCTGAAGGAGAGACTAGAGGAAACCCATAGCATCGACTTGAGCGCCGATCGCCGGGCGATGGCGCGCCTGTGGCGAGCAGCAGTGAAGGCTAAGCTGACTTTGTCCGATCACCCCTACGCGCTGATCCGGGAGGAGTTTTTGGCTGAGCAAGAGGGGATACCGATCCATCTGCAGTTGGAGTTAGCCAGGCAGGAATATGAGGCGCTGATCGCGCCTTATCTAGAACGCACTCTGGAGGCGATCCATATCGCCCTACGCAGCGCGGATCTGACCGTGTCTGCGATCGATGAAGTGCTCCTAGTCGGTGGTGCGACCCGCACCCCATTGCTTCAGGAGCGCTTGGAAGAGGAACTTGGCCAGGTACCCCGAGCTGCAGTCGAGCCGGATTTGTGCGTGGCTTTAGGCGCGGCGGTGCAGGCAGGCATGCTCGCCGGCGAAGCGGTCAAATCGGTATTGGTAGATATCACCTCGTATACTTTCGGCACCAGTTATGTGGGAAAGTTAAAAGACGGCACTCCTTGCCCCTCTGTCTTTGCCCCTATCATCAAGAAAAACACTCCCTTGCCGGTCTCTAAGTCTGAGGTCTTTTACACCCTGGTAGACGCGCAGGAACAGGTCAACGTGCGAGTCTATCAGGGAGAAGACGAGGATGCCCAAAACAACCGGCTAGTGGGTGAGTTCGTGGTCGAAGAGCTGCGCAAGGCGCCTGCAGGGGACCCGATCGTGGTTCGCTTTGACCTGGATCTAGATGGAATCCTCAAGGTCACTGCTACCGAGAAGGCGACTGGCTTGAGCAAAAGCATTCGGATCGAGGGAGCCGCTGAACGGTTAGACCCACTGGCGATCGAGCGCGCCAGCCTGCAGGTTGAGGCGTTGTTCAGCAGGCAATCGAGAGGATCTGAGTCCGCTGAAGATCATCCCTAAATCGCGGCTGAGACCGGGTAAGACATCGATTGCCCTAACGGCGGCTGCCAACCTCAATTGATATCGTTATACTATCTAGAGCCTTTGTCGGGTAGGAAGCAAATGGGACAGGATCGCTTCAGCTTCAGGAAGTATAACTGACGTGGTTTTTTTAACTTACGGGAGACAATGATGAACGTAAAGCGTGTGATTGCTGGATTGACCTTACCGATGTTTCTGGCGAGTCTGGCGGGCTGTGCTAATGGACCTTATGGGGCAAGCCCTTATCCTTATCAGGGCGCGGCTGCCGGTGGTGCCATCGGGGCAGCTGCAGGTGCTTTGCTCGATAAACACAACCGCTGGCGCGGCGCTTTGATCGGAGGGGCGCTGGGAGCGGCCCTAGGCGGGACGGTGACTGAGATTGCCCGCCGTGCCTCCTACGAGGCAGCTCGTTCGGGGCAGCCGGTCTCTTATACCAGCGAAGATGGCTGGCAGCGCGTCGAGGCCGAACCGCTCCCCAGCCGAGGCGGTTGTCGGACGGTACGCGAGCGGATTTGGCAAGGCGGCCGGGTTGTGCAAGAACAAGAACGCGAGATCTGCGACTGATGCGCGTCTTAGTCATCGGCAGCGGCGGACGTGAGCACGCCCTGGCCTGGAAGCTAGCCCAGTCTGCTCACGTCCAGCAGGTATTCGTCGCACCCGGCAATGCCGGAACAGCCCTGGAGCCTAAAGTAGAGAACCTACCGCTCGGCGCCGAAGAGATCGACCGTCTAGCTGACTTTGCCCAAGAAACGGAGATCGGCCTCACCATAGTCGGCCCGGAGGTGCCCTTGGTGGCCGGCATCGTCGATCGCTTCCGCAGCCGGGGGCTGACCTGTCTGGGTCCAGCCCGTGCGGCGGCCAGGTTGGAAGGTTCAAAAGCCTTCTGCAAAGACTTCATGCGCCGCCACGGTATTCCTACGGCGGCCTATGCCGTCTTCAGCGAGCCTGAGGCAGCGATGGCGTACATCCGCCGCCAGGGGACGCCCATCGTCATCAAGGCGGATGGGTTGGCAGCCGGTAAAGGAGTAGTCATTGCCCAAACCGAACAGGAGGCAGCCGATGCTATCGACCGTATGTTGGCCAAAGGGATCTTCGGTGAGGCCGGACGGCAGGTGGTGATCGAGGAATACTTAGCGGGCGAGGAGGCCAGTTACATCGTCTTGGCCGATGGTAAAAACGCGCTTGCCTTAGCGGCGTCCCAGGACCACAAACGGCTCGAAGACGGCGACTTAGGTCCCAATACCGGTGGCATGGGGGCGTATTCGCCGGCACCGGTGGTGACCCCGGAAGTGGAGGCGCGCATCCTAGCCCAGGTGATCTATCCCACCCTCGAAGGCATGGCCGCCGAAGGCGCGCCCTATACTGGTTTTCTCTACGCCGGCTTGATGATCACCCTAGACGGTAGCCCCAAGGTGCTGGAATTTAATTGCCGCTTGGGAGATCCGGAGACTCAGCCGATCTTGATGCGCCTTAGGAGCGATTTTTACGAGCTGTGCTTGTCAGCCGTGAGGGGCGATTTAGCTAGTCAGCGGACAAAGTGGGATCGGCGTGTTGCCTTGGGAGTCGTCATGGCAGCGCAAGGGTATCCGTTCGCATGCCGCTTAGGGGATGTGATCGAGGGCTTGCCCGCTGAAACCTGCGATGTCAAGGTATTCCACGCTGGCACTCGGTTGGAAGGAGATCGGGTGGTGACTGCCGGCGGGCGGGTGTTGTGCGTGTGCGCTTTGGGCGACAGCGTGCGGGAAGCGCAGCGCAAAGCCTACGCCCAAGTAGAGAAAATCCACTGGCCTGGGGCGTATTTTCGGCGGGATATTGGCTGGCGGGCAGTGGCCAGCGAGGAAGGCAAATCGGCTTGAAAATGGTGGAGCCGAGGAGGATCGAACTCCCGACCTCAGCAGTGCGATTGCTGCGCTCTCCCAGCTGAGCTACGGCCCCATCTATATAATTATACGCCAAAAGACGGTGATTTGCAACCTTAAGGTGAAAGGCGGTGTTGGGTTCTTTGGCGGCAAGGATCTTGGTGATGGCGCGCCTTGGATGGTTTTGGCTTTGGGTTTGGCTTGGCTGGCATGCCTCCTGGGGCGGCGAAGGAGAGCTGGTAGTTCAAAAGCAAGCGTCCCAACTGGTCGTCGCTGCTGCCGCCGACCTCAAATACGCCATGGATGAGTTAGTCACTGCTTTTGGGAAGATCCATCCTAACGTTAAGGTAGAGGTTATCTATGGCTCTTCCGGAAGACTCTACGAGCAGATCGTCCACGGCGCGCCTTTTGATCTCTTTTTCTCGGCTGATATGCAATTTCCCAGGCTACTTGAGCAAAAGGGCTTGGCAGCCTCGGAAGTGCGCCCCTATGCGAAGGGGAGGATCGTGCTTTGGAGTTCGTCTCTGAATGTAGCGCAGTGGGATTTGTCCCAGCTTGCCGATCCCAATATCCGGCGCATCGCGCTCGCCAATCCCGACCATGCCCCTTATGGCCAGCGCGCTAGACAAGCTCTGGAGCGGGCTGGAATCTGGCCAAAGGTGCAAGCTAAACTGGTGTTTAGTGAGAATGTCGCCCAGGCGGCCCAGTTTGTTGAAACCGGCGCAGCCGAGGTAGTGATCATCGCTTTGTCGCTGGCCAACAGCCCAGCGCTTGCGGCCAAGGGGAGCTACTGGCTCATTCCCGAAGCTATGCACGATCCTTTGGAGCAGGGCTATGTAGTCCTCAGGCATAGCCAGCACCTCGCCCAGGCACTGCAGTTTGCAGAATTTTTGGCAACTGCGCCGGCGCGGGGGATTCTTGGCAACCGTTATGGCTAAGCTTCAAACTGGCGGCAGTCACCACCGCCGCCCTGCTGATCATCGGCGTTCCCATCGCTTACTGGCTGGCGTTCAGCCGCAGGCCGTATAAGGTGGTGCTAGAAGCGATTTTGGCGCTGCCCTTGGTGCTTCCTCCGACGGTATTGGGCTTTTATCTGCTGGTGGCTTTCAGCCCGTCTAGCGCTTTGGGGGCGTTTTTGGACTCTGCCTTTGGGCTGAGATTGGTGTTCAGCTTTGAAGGACTGGTGGTAGCTTCGGTGATCGCCGGCCTGCCGTTCCTCATCAGTCCGGTGCAATCCGGGTTTGCCAGTCTGCCAGCGAGTTTGGTAGAAGCTGCCTATACCCTTGGATTGTCGCGCTGGCAGACTTTCTGGCAGATCCTGTTGCCGAACATCAAGCCGGCGTTACTGGCTGGCACAGTTTTAAGCTTTGCCCATACCGTCGGTGAATTCGGGGTAGTGCTGATGATCGGGGGCAGCCTTCCCGGCGTGACCCGGGTAGCCTCGATCGCGATCTACGATGAAGTCGCCTCGCTCAACTATGCAGCAGCCAACGCCTATTCCTCGGTACTGGTCGCCTGCTGTTTTGCTTTGTTGCTTTCGGTGTACGTGATCAACCGGCGCGCGCAGAGATTACGCTAAATCCTCCAGGAAACTTCCTTCATCCCCGCCCAGAGGATGATGACGTTTGAAAACCAGGCAGGATTGGTCCTTAAGCTCAGGCAGGCGCGACCGATTCCGCTAGAGGTGCGGTTGCACTGCCAACCGGGGGAATTGGTGGCGCTGGTGGGCCCTTCCGGCAGCGGCAAGACCACCATTCTGCGGGCGATTGCCGGCTTATACCGCCCTGCTTTCGGGTGGATTACTGTGCACGGCGCTGTCTGGCAGGATAGCACGCGTGGCATCTACTTGCCGCCTCAGAAGCGGCGGGTAGGGATGGTATTTCAGGACTATGCGCTGTTTCCCCATCTGACCGCGTTGGAAAATGTCGCCTTACCGCTTGGCCACCTACCTCGCGCTGAACGGCTCAAGCGCGCTGCTTCTTTGCTAGAGCTTGTGCATCTCGATAGTTTCGGTGGTCTGCGTCCGGGTGAACTCTCCGGCGGCCAGAAGCAACGCGTCGCCCTCGCCCGCGCGCTAGCCCGCGAACCGCTCGTCCTTTTGCTGGATGAGCCGTTTTCAGCCATCGATCAAGTCGCTCGGCGCCGCTTGCGCCTGGAGATGGCTGCGCTCCGACGCCGTCTGGAACTGCCCATCGTTCTGGTGACGCACGACTTGGAGGAAGCAGAGATGCTCGCCGACCGCATCGCGGTGATTCATCATGGCCGGATCCTGCAACAAGGCCCGCCGTTGGAGGTGATGCAACGGCCAGCCAGCGCCGAGGTCGCCAGATTGGTAGATATCCGCAACCTGTTTGAAGGAGAAATCGCCGCGCTCCACCCCAAGCAGCGTACGGCTTGGTTGCGCAGTGCCTTTGGACAGTTGGAAATCGCTTGGCCAGAGGGGTTTTCTTTGGGTGAGCCAGTCGATTGGTGTATCCCGGCAGCAGGGGTTGTCCTGCACTCGCGTCTTCGGCCTTCGCGCGGCGTTCAGGAGAACCCTGTGCACGGGCGGATTTTGGAGCTTGCTCGATTAAGCGGCCGCGTCCACTTGATCCTGGCACCGGATGCCGCGCCCTTCCTGCGCCTGTATTTGGATCTCCCGCTGCATGTGGCCGAGCGCAATCGGCTCAAGATTGGAGAAGCGATCGGCGTGTCATTGCTTAAGCAATACCTGCACCTGATGCGCAAACAATGAGGCCTGCTGAAACTGGAATACCCTAAAGCTAGCCTAGCGTTGCAGCAGGTGGATAAGCGCGAGCAAAAGCGCAAAGCTCAGCACCCAGCCTAGGAGGGCAGCTCCTTGCCAGAAGCGCAAGGGGGAGCGCTCGATCAGCGGCTGACGATCGCTTATAAAGCGCGGGTTGGGGTGGTTGAGATCGTAGAGGAATTCAGTTAAGGTTTCATAGCGTCGATCAGGGTCTACGGCAAGCGCTTTTTCCAGCGCTTTGTCCATCCAGATCGGGATTTCCGGGTTAAAGCGGCGCGCTGAAATGTACCTCAGTCGAGTGAGGTTACCTTCGCCGTAGTTTTCTCCATAGGGCAGGTGACCGGTTAAAAGCTCATAGGCGATAGCTGCGAGCGAAAACTGATCCGATGTTGGAGTTGCGGCATAGCCTAAAAAATATTCCGGTGCCGCGTATTGCTTAGTGCCCAAAGGCGGGCGCTTAAGGGGCGAGGCGATCTCTTCTAGCCCGGCGATCTTGACCGAGCCAAAGTCGATCAGTTTGACAATCCCGTCGCGGTCGAGCATTACATTGGCAGGCTTTAAGTCCTGGTGCAGCATCTCTAGGCGGTGGAAGGCCAACAGGCCCTTGGCGATTTGCTCAACCAAGGCGCGCACTTGGTGCAGGGAGCGCTTGGGGTGGTCGTCCATCCACTGGCGTAGGGTTTGTCCCTCGATGTATTCGGTCACCAGATACAGGCATGAACGCGGGCGTTTGGGTTTTTTAACCTGCATTACGTGAGGGCTGTTGAGACGGTTGCCGACCCACTCTTCGTGGGCGAACAGGTCGATGTAGATCGGGTCATCTGCGAAATTCGGGGAGGGAGTCTTGAGCGCCACTGCTTCCCCGGTTTCTTCGTCGATCGCCTGATAGATCTGAACCCTAGGGCTGGCGCAAAGCTCGCGCACGATGCGGTAGCCGTCTAGCCGCATGCCTGGTTCCAACAAGGGAGGAAAGGGGAGCTCGGCAAGTTGCTGCAGCGCTTCCTGAACATCAGGAAGCGGCAGGCGATCGAAGCGGACGAGCTGGCAGGTGAGGTTGTCTGTACTTCCGGCTGCCAGGGCTTGGCGGACGATCTCAAAGGCGGCTTGGTCCAAGGTGGGGCAGCTTTTGAGGATTTGTACCATGCTAGCTTCAGGCAGCCAATCATGTACGCCGTCGGTGGTGAAGAGGAAGGTGTCGCCGGTAGCGACGGGAAAGGTGCGATAGTCGATGTCCAAGCTCAGATCGATCCCTAGCGCTCGGGACAAGTAGCGCGCGGGGCCTTTGCCCCATCGGTGGTCTTGAGTAAGCTGTTCTAAGGTATCGCCGCGCAGGCGATAGATCCGGCTATCGCCGAGGTGGAACAGATGGGCGGTGGTGGATTTGACGATCAGCGCGCTCAAAGTGCTAGCTAGGCTCCCCGGTTGGCTGCCCTGGCTGTAAAGCCAGCGATTGGTGGCTGCCAATACTTTTTCTACCGCGTGTTTAACGCTCCAGGAGTCGAAAGTGGCATAGTAATCGAAGAGCAAGCTTTTGACGCAGGTTTCGCTGGCCAGTCTTCCGTCCTCGCAGGTACTGACCCCGTCGGCGATGACCGCGGCAATGCCCTTGTAGGTGAGATCTGGCTCCTCGGGGAGGAGGACACCGAAGGCGTCTTGGTTCGGTGCTTTTCTGCCCGCCTCTGAGTGTTGGCCAAGCGTAAGCTGAACCCCCTCCTTCGCTAATGAAGAAGGCGCGGCCGAAGCCGCGCTAACTAGGGGAGGAGACGCCTTAGCCGACATCGATCAGTTGCACACTACCGTCGGGCAGAACCTCGGCGATCTGGCCTTTAGGCTCATCCAAGCACAGACAGGCGATTACTCCAGCCAGGGCAGCACTGGCGATGACCAGAAAGAACACCTTCGGGCTGACGAACGAGAACACGGTCAAAAACACCACCGCCCCGACGTTGCCGTAGGCTCCCACAATGCCGGCGATCTGCCCAGTGAGGCGGCGCTTGACCAAAGGCACTATGGCAAATACTGCCCCTTCGGCAGCTTGGACGAAAAACGAACACATACAAGCAGCTGCTACCGCTAGCCACACTGGCCAACTGGCGTCGATCTGGGACATGGTCAAGTAGCCCAGGCCTACACCGGTTAACAGCAAAGCCAAGGTTTTTTTGCGGCTGAAGCGGTCGCTGAGAAATCCGCCGCCAGGACGGGCTACCAGGTTCATGAACGCAAACCCTGAAGCCAGTATCCCGGCATAGACCTGACTGATACCGAAGGTGTCCTGGAAAAACAAGGGTAGCATGGAGACTACCGCCAGCTCTGAGCCGAAGGCGATGAAGTAGGCCAGGCTCAGGATCGCTACCTGTTTAAATTTGTAGCGGTCGAACGCTGGCACTGGCTCTTTTCTGAGCACCTTGTGGTTGACTTGGGCAGCGACATAAGCTTGCCAGGCGTAAAGCAGGCTCAAGGCCAGATAGAGCCAATTGGCCAGGATCGCATCGAACAGCCCAAGCTGAGTCAGCTTCCAGACTAACAGCCCGAGTACCAGATAGAGCGGAAGGTTAAGGAGCAGGTAGAAAAAGAAATCCTTCTTCGAGCTGACTTCCATGGCGCCATTTTTTTTCGGTTTGAAATAAGTAGAACCCTTAGGGGTATCGGAGACCGAGAAGAAATAGATAAGCGCATAGACCCAGGCGATGGCGCCGGTAGTGGCGATGGCATAACGCCAGCCGTCTGCACCTTTATACCACAACGCCAGGGTCGGTAACGTCATAGCCGCTGCTGCCGAGCCGAAATTGCCAAAGCCGCCGTAGATGCCTTCTGCCAGTCCCACTTCGCGGGCGGGAAACCATTCCCCGATCATGCGTATGCCGATCACGAAACCAGCCCCTACAAAGCCCAACAGAAATCGGGTCAAGGCTAAAGTAGCGTAATCGTCGGCCAAGGCAAACGCCAAGCACACCCATCCGGCCAAAAACAGAAGACTAGAATATACCCGCTTGGGGCCGAATTTATCCACCAACATGCCGATGGCGATACGCGCCGGGATGGTCAAGGCGACGTTCAGGATCAAAAGGGTTTTTACCTCCTGGTCGGTGAGAGCCAAAGCTTCGCGGATCGAGGCTAACAGGGGGGCATGGTTGAACCAGATCACAAAGCACAGAAAGAAAGCCAGCCAGGTAAAATGGAGGACGCGCATCTTATCCCGAAAGGAAAGCAAATTGAGCCGCTGCGACATGGAATTTCTCCTGCTTAAATCCCAACGGCTTTTAAGCAAAAGCCATGCCGTCCATGTGTTGGCAGGGGTGGCGCAGAACGACTCCATGAATCTGCCCTATTTTTGCGCAGGCAAGTGCTGCTTTATGGGGCAAGATGCATCTTGGACGATCGGCTCGATCTTCCAGATCTTCTGCGCGTACTCGCAGATCGCCCGGTCGCTGGAAAATCGCCCGGCATAGGCGACATTCAGGATGGCTTTGGTTGTCCAGGCAGTTTGGTTTAGATAAAGCTGGTCGATGCGCGCCTGGCAGGCAAGATAGGCTTCGTAATCGGCCAGCACCGCAAATCGGTCGTGGGTGAGCAAGGAATCGACTAAGGGACGAAAGCGGCCAGGGTCGTCAGGGGAGAAAAATCCTTCGGCGATCATGTCGAGCGCTTGTTTGAGCTCGGCGTTGCGGTGGTAGTGGTCCAACGGATGGTATCCTTGTTGGCGCAGTGCCTTAAGCTCGTCAGCGGTGTAGCCGAAGTGGAAGAAATTCTCCTCCCCGACTGCCTCGCGCAGCTCGATATTGGCTCCGTCTAGAGTGCCGATGGTCAAGGCACCGTTGAGCGCCATTTTCATGTTGCTGGTACCGGAAGCTTCGGTGCCAGCCATGGAGATCTGTTCCGACAGCTCGGTCGCTGGAATCAACCGCAGCGCGCAAGTGACCCCGTAGTTGGGGACGAACACCACTTTTAACTTTGAATTGACTTGGGGATCTCGATTGATGACCTGCGCGACGTCGCAAATCAGCTTGATGATCAGCTTGGCCATGAAGTAGCCAGGCGCAGCTTTCCCGCCCAGGATCACCGTGCGGGGGAGGAGGTCCTCGCCGGCGCGCAGGCGGTTGTAGCGGGTGATCGCGTGGAGGATGTTCAACACCTGGCGTTTGTATTCGTGGATGCGTTTAATCTGGACGTCGAACAAGGTTGCAGGATCGACTAAAAGCCCAAGGCAGGTGTGCAAGTGTTCCGCAAGCTTTGCCTTGTGGTATTGCTTGGCTGCCCGAAACGCTTGTTGGAAGGCAGGATCGTGCGCCAGGGGAGCAAGCTGCGCGAGCTGTTCGGCTGCACAGACCCAGCGCTTGGAACCCAAGGCCTCGGTGATCAATTTGGCCAACGGAGGATTGGCTTGGTGGAGAAAGCGCCTTAAGGTGACCCCGTTGGTGATATTGAGGAAGCGGTCCGGATAGAGCTTGGCAAAATCCTTAAAAATCGTCTCCTGCATCAGCTTGCTGTGGAGCTTGGAGACGCCGTTGACCTTGTGGCTGCCGAGCACGGCCAGGTGCGCCATGCGGATGCGCTTTTCTTGCCCCTCTTCGATCAGAGACAGGCGGGCTACCCGCTCGTGATCGCCGGGATAACGCTGCCTGATCTCCTCTAGGAAGCGGTGGTTGAGCTCATAGATGAGCTCAAGGTGACGCGGCAGCAATCGCTCGAACAGGGCAACCGGCCAGGTCTCGAGCGCTTCGGGCAAGAGGGTGTGGTTGGTGTAGGCAAAGGTCCCGACACAGATTTTAAAAGCGCGCTCGAAGGCTAGCCCGTGCTCATCGACGAGAAGCCGCATCAACTCCGGGATGGCCAGCGCCGGATGGGTATCGTTGAGCTGGATCGCCACTTTTTGCGGAAGCTCCTCCAAGCTCCCATGATCCTTAAGATAAGCGGCCAAAATGTCCTGCACCGAAGCGCTGGCAAAGAAATACTCTTGCTTTAGGCGCAGCTCGCGGCCCATCTGGGTAGTGTCGTCGGGGTAAAGCACCTTGGACAGAGTCTCAGACTGGATTTTCTCCGCCACCGCCTGGATGTAGTTGCCTTGGTTGAAATAGCTCAGGTCGAACTCGCGCGAAGCCTTAGCTGCCCAAAGGCGCAGGTTGTTGACGGTCTGCCCTCCGTAGCCTGGGATGGGAACGTCATAAGCCAGAGCCAGCACGTTCTCGTTTCCTACCCAGCGGTGGCGCAGGTTTCCAGCGCTGTCGCGGTAGGTTTCGGTATGGCCGCCGAATTGGATCAAGTAGCCGATTTCAGGGCGCACGATTTCCCACGGGTGGGCGTAGCGCAACCAGTGGTCTGGATGTTCCACCTGCCAGCCGTGTTCGATCGCTTGGCGGAAGATGCCGAATTCGTAGCGGATGCCGTAGCCGAAGCCAGGAAAATGAAGAGTCGCCAACGAGTCCACGAAACAGGCCGCCAGCCGCCCTAAGCCACCGTTGCCTAAAGCGGCCTCGTCTTCGATTTCCGCCAGCCGGTCCAGGTCTTGGCCCATCTCTTCTAAAGCTTGGCGAAATCCCTCGTAAAGGCCAAGATTGAGCAGGTTGTTGATCAACGAGCAGCCGAGCAGGTACTCCATCGATAAGTAGTACACGCGCTTGGCGCTCTTGAGGTAATAGCGGCGCTGGGTCTCTATCCAACGCAGGGTCAAAAGATCGCGCACGGTATAGGCAAGGGCCAAGAACCAGTCGCGCTCTTTAGCCTCGACCGGATCTTTACCCAGGGAGTAGATCAGGTGATTGACGAGCGCCTGTTTGATGGCGTGGAGGTCTTGAGGCGGTGTCACCTCCTGCCTGGGTAGACTAGTCATGGAAGGTGCCTTCTTATGCTGGTCACTGCCGTCAATGGACATCCGGTAGACTGCCGGCGGACGCCTGAATGGCTGGTCAACCGAGCACGGATTTTCACCAGCCAGCCGCCCAAGCTAAAAAGGAAAACTTCGACCCGGGCGATACTTCTGCCCCGTTCGGCGGATCGAACTCGGCAAACTTAGGCTCTGGGTCTGGGCAGCTTGATCCACCCCCTTGACCGCCGCCGTATCCTAAGCTGTCAAGCGTCCATCCTAAAAGGATAACTACCAGCAAGCTGGCAATTCTTTTCATTGCCTCCCCGCTTTTGGCGTTTATTTTCGCAAACCAAAGCCTGAATTCAAAGCAGGTTGCATCGGGAAGGTTTCTGCTCTAACTTTAAGCAAAAATCAAAACAGGAGGCAGGTCATGGCGCTAGATTTTCGTTTCCTGATGATGCTACCGTGCTTACTTGTGACCGCCTGCGCTTCCTCTCCGCCTAAGCCACCTAGCCAAGCATTGAGTTCTGCGTCGGTGAGCATTAGCCAGGTGAGTCAGCCGCATGCCCCGGAAACGCGAAAACTTAAGCGGTCCCCTAAGCGGCCTAAGCTGACCTTCGTCGCCGGGGTCTTTCCCAAGCCGGCCGAGCTGGAACCGCAGGTGGATTTTTGGTGCAAGGTATATGCCAAGTGGGGAAAACACCAAGTTGTCATCCACGACAACCGGTATTTGAACTTGATCTACCAAATCGTCCGCCTGCCAGAGCCAGCCCAAGACGGCTATTACACGCCTGAGCAAAAAGCCTTCCTCGAGCGCCGTCTAGAATACTGGCGCGAGCGCCTACGCCGCCTTGAGGCCAAGATTGCAAACCATGAACCTCTGTCTTCTTGGGAAGAGAAGTTGGCGAACTATGTTGCCCAGCGTGTGGGCTTAGAGGCGCTGGCTGGCGCTTCTGAGCGAGTGCGCTTGCAACGTGGCTTGCGCGAGCGCTTCCAACAGGGACTTATCGTTAGCCAGCAGTATGAGCCGTTGTTTCGCAGCATCTTCCGCCAGTACGGTTTGCCGGAAGAGCTAGCTTATCTGCCGCATGTGGAGTCATCGTTTCAACTTGGCGCCCGCTCTTATGCCGGGGCGGTTGGGATGTGGCAGTTCACACCGGCGGCGGCTAAGACCTTCATCGGCGACGACAGCGTACAGGCGCGCTTAAATCCCGTGCTTTCCGCCCACGGCGCTGCCCGTTACCTGCGCGCGGCCTACGACCGGCTGGGAAGCTGGCCGCTTGCGATCACCTCCTACAACCACGGGATCGGCGGTATGAAGCGCGCCAAGGAACAGTACGGCGACGATTTCGTTAAGATCGTGCAGGCCTACGACCACCCTTTATTCGGTTTTGCTTCGCGTAACTACTACGCCGAATTCCTGGCCGCGTGCGAGGTAGCAAAAGAGCCGTCAAGGTTCTTCCCCGAGCTTGACCTGCGCTTTGCCAAAGTGCAGACCATGCCTGCGGTGCAACTGGCCGCTTTCGAAAGGCTGGTAGCTAAGCCGCGTCCTGCCCGTCTGCTAGCGAAAAACGTGCAGGCCGCCAAACGCAGCTCAGTCAAAACGAGACGATCGCCTCGGTGAAGACGTAATTAGCCTGTCTGCCTGAAAACTGGGCGTCGATCGCTTCCTGACCGAAGGCGTGGGCATATAGTAGGTTAAAGCTCAGGAACGAGAGCGGCTTGACGCTCAGCATGACGTGGGCCAAATAGGCCAACTCCCGCGAGCCTCCGCTAGGAGAACCGGCAAAGCCGAATCTCTGAGCGGAGGTTGCCCCCCCGCCGGCGTAGACTAAGTCTTTGGATTCTTTCAGTTTGAGCCAGTGGAAATCGGCGCGCACCGTCACCGTAGGATGCGGCTTGAGGATCAGTTGAGCGAATACGTCTTGGTTATTCATCATGTTGTAGAACGGAAACTGGGCGTACAGCCAGGCAGTCGGCAAAAGCTGAAAGAAGGTCTTGTGAGTACCGTCGCGGGGGCTGGAGTCGCCAGAACCCACATTGATCCCGGCCCTAAGCCACGGTGTCCCCCACAGTTGGGGCAACTGATAGCCGGCCTCAACGCCATAAGCCCAGGAGCGGTGATCCAGCCTCTGCCAGTCGCCGAACTGGCCATAGAAGTAAGCGAGCCCATCGGCCACTCCCAAGCCCAGGGGTAACAGCCCTACCGCATTGGCGCCTAAGGTGTGAATGCGGATTTGGCTGCGGTCGACCCGGCGCGCGCTAAGCGGCCGGTTGTCGGTCGCAGAAAGCTTGCGGTCGTCGTCGTAATAAATCCAAAACAGCCGGCTTAAAGTATTGCCAACACGCTTGGAGTCGCGCAGGTTCAGGCTAAGACCGGCGACGTGAATGGCATCGATGGTGCTTTGCCCGGCGATCTCAAACCCGCCTGCGGTGGGCATAAACGCAAACCCAGAAAGCTCAAGCGCCTCGGTGAGCACCCCGAGGCTTCCGCCGTCAAAGCTTCGGCCGGCGTGAGTGTAATCGAACGGACCGAGCAGGCGCTGGGCCAGACGGTGGTCCTGAAGCCATTTAAGCTGAGGATGGGTCGCCGCCCCTTGGGCTGAATCGGAATACAGCTGGCGCCCACCCTGGAGGTAAACAGGCCCAACTTTGACCCTCGCCCAGCCCTGACGCAGAAACGCACGGTTTTGAGTGGTTTCGGGGGTATTTTGAAAATAGTTGGCTCCCATACCTACCCCGTGGTCAGGCAGCCCGGTCAAAAAGGTATCCTGGAACTGGATCAAGCCTTCCAGGTTTGGGTGTTGGACTCTAAGGCCGAGCTGGAACTTGTTGGCAGTGAAGTTGTAGGTGCTTGCACGTTTAGCATCGAACCAATCGACGAACTCGCCGCGCAGGCGGTTGGTCAGCTCCAAGCGCCAAGTCGTGGCATAAGGACCTTGAGCCTCAAGCTTGAAAGGCTCTCCGGCCAGGGCCGAGAAAGCGCGCGTCAACATCACCAGCGCGGCAAGGAATTTGGCAAAAAAATCCAGTCGCATAAGGCATTTTCCTTTGTTGTATTTGTCGTTAAGAATAAATTTAAGCGATCAGGCGTAGTTTTTCTGCTTTGGCTTTAGGGCTTTGAGGCGTTGCCGCTTGCCGTTGGTGGAGGAAGCGGACGATCTCGGCGCGGTAGTGGTGGTAAGCTGGGTCTTCGGCCAAGGCCAGGCGGTCGCGCGGGCGCGGCAGGTCGATCGTCAGGATCTCCCCGATCCGGGCTGCAGGACCTTGGGTCAGCATGACTACCCGGTCAGAGAGCAGCACTGCTTCGTCCACGTCGTGAGTGATCAGGATGACCGTGTTGCTAAGGCGCGCCTGGATTTCCATCAAGGAGTCCTGGAGGTGGATTCGGGTTAAAGCGTCCAAGGCGCCGAATGGCTCATCCAAAAGCAGCACCTTAGGTTCCATCGCCAGCGCCCGGGCGATGCCGACGCGCTGCTTCATACCGCCGGAGAGTTCGTCTGGCTTTAAGTCTAAAGCAAGTTCCATCTTCACCAACTCTAGGTTGTGCAGGGTCCACTCATGGCGCCAGGCTTTGGATCGGTGCTTGAACACCTGATCTACTGCCAGGCGGACGTTGGCATACGCCGACAGCCACGGCAGCAGCGCGTGGTTCTGAAACACCACCGCGCGGTCTGGTCCAGGTTCGGTCACTTGTTTGCCTTCTAGGATCACCCCGCCCTCGGTGGGCTGGATAAACCCTGCGACCAGGTTGAGCAGCGTCGATTTACCGCAGCCGGAGTGGCCGATCAGGGATACAAATTCTCCCCGCTCTATCTTCAGATTGATCCGGTCCAGAACCTTAAGCGGTCCGTTTTTGGTCGGAAAAGCGATGCTGATATGGTCGATAATCAGATAGGCGTTCATGGCGATTTCCTTCTTGATCGATTAACGCAATACGGCGTTTTTATCCCAGCTTGCAGCCTTTTGCAAAAGCAGCATGCCGCGGTCCAAAACTAGCCCGATCAGGCCGATGGTCAAGACAGCGACTAGGATCCTGGCCAGCGAATTGGAACTGCCGTTTTGGAACTCGTCCCAGACGAATTTCCCAAGCCCTGGATTTTGAGCCAGCATCTCCGCGGCGATCAGTACCATCCAGCCAACTCCCAACGATAGGCGCAGCCCGGTAAAGATCATCGGGATTGCCCAAGGCAAGACAATCTTGACCGTCTTGCTCAGCCTAGAAAGCCTAAGCACGCGGCTGACGTTGATCAGATCTCGGCTAACACCGCTCACCCCGACCGCAGTGTTGATCAGGGTTGGCCACAAACAGCACAGCATCACGGTCAGGGCCGAAGTGAGATAGGCTTTGGGAAGCCAAGGATGTTCGGAAACATAGAGGGCCGAGACGATGAGGGTCACCAGTGGCAGCCAGGCGAGCGGGGAAACTGGCTTGAAGACCTGAATCATGGGGTTTAAAGCTAAGTAGAGGAGGCGGCTTTGCCCGATCAAAACGCCTACCGGGATGGCGAGCGCCGAGGCGAGCAGGAAACCAGTCGCCACGGTCTTTAAGCTGGTTTGGATTTGGTCGATGAAAGTCGGCCGGCCGGCGTACTTGCGCGCCTTGAGGCGTTCGATCTCGGCCGGCGGCCTGCCTTCGGCTTGGGCTTTGGCGATGCGGTCTTGAAGCCTGGTATAGAAAGCTTTTTCCCGCTCCCGTTCGGCGCGGTGCTCCTCTACCAGTGCGACTGCCTGCTCCCACACTTGGGATGGCCCTGGCAGCACTCCCAGCGAGGTGTGCACTTTCTGCGCGGTGACCGACCAAAACCCTAAAAAGACGAGCAAGGCCAGAGGCGAGATGATAAGCTTTTCTAGCCCGTGCGGCGCCGAGACGCGCTTAGGGCGTAGAGGAAGGGTTTGGCTGTTCATAGAAAACCTCCTTAGATTTTGTCTTTGCCTTTGAGGCCGATGGCGAACTTTTCTAGATAGGCGTTTGGGTGCTTAGCGTCGAATACCACGCCATCGATGAATTCTGCCTGCGGCGGCTTAAATCCCGTCTCTTGTGCGAAATCTGGAAAATCAGCGGGTTTCAGCTTGCCCTCGGCGATCAATGCCTGGGCAGCTTGTTGATAGATGTCCGGTCGGTAGACCTGTTTGGCGACCTCAAAGTACCATTCATCCGGCTTATACTCTGGGATCTGCCCCCAACGGCGCATTTGGGTCAGATACCAGATCGCATCCGAGTAATAGGGGTAAGTAGCGTGATAGCGGAAAAATACGTTGAAATCCGGAAGGTTGCGCTTATCGCCCGGTTCGTACTCGAAAGTACCGGTCATGGAGTTGGCGATGACTTCATAGTCGGCCCCCACGTAGTTAGGCTGGGCTAAAATTTTGACCGCTTCCGGGCGGTTGCCGGGTTCATCCAGCCAGTGGCCCGCGCGGATCAGGGCCTTGACGATACGTATCGCAGTGTTGGGGTATTGGTCGACAAACGCTTTGGTCATCCCGAAGACCTTTTCCGGGTTGTTTTGCCAGATCTCGTAATCGGTGATCACCGGGACGCCGATCCTCTTGAACACCGCTTGCTGGTTCCACGGCTCGCCCACGCAGTAGCCATCGATGGTACCGGCCGCTAGGGTCGCCGGCATCTGCGGCGGCGGCGTGACCGAGATCAGCACCTCTGCCTTTAGGGTGCCGGAGATATCGCCCCGGTGGGGAGCGTAGTAACCCGGGTGAATCCCACCGGCAGCAAGCCAATAGCGCAGTTCGTAGTTATGGGTAGAGACCGGGAACACCACACCCATCCTGAGAGGCTTGCCTTCAGCTTTGAGCTTCTCTACCACCGGCTTGAGCGCCTTGGCGCTGATGGGATGCTTGGGCCGACCGTCTGGAAGCTTGGGGATATGCGGCTTCATCTGCTCAAAGATGCGGTTAGCCACCGTGATCGCATTGCCGTTTAAGTCCATGCTGAACGGGGTGACGATATGAGCCTGAGTACCAAAGCCGATAGTCGCTGCCAGAGGTTGGCCGGCGAGCATGTGGGCTCCGTCCAGGCGCCCATCGATTACTCCATCGAGCAGGACTTTCCAGTTGGACTGCGCCTCAAGCGTCACGTATAGTCCCTCGTCTTCGAAAAAGCCCTTTTCGTAGGCGATCGCCAAAGGGGCCATGTCGGTGAGCTTGATGAAGCCGAACTTTAGATCTTCCTTTTCCGGCACTTCGACTGCAGCTCGGCTGGGCCGGATAAATGGCGCGCTTCCAAAAACCGTGTAGACTGAAAGAAGCGCAGTTGTTTGCAAAAACCTGCGGCGCGAATGCGAAATCACCTCTTGGCTCACGTTCCTTCCTCCTGGGTTAGATGGAGTAAACAAAAAAGCGCCCATCACCCCGACCGGGGTCATGGACGCCGTTGTCCTCAAGGCCGCCGTTGGCCTGAAATTATTTAAGCACTTTACATGCCATATTTTGAAGGCATAGTTTTGTTAGCCACGCGCTTTGCCCGCGCCCAAAATCGGTGCGGGCAAAGCGTTTCTTTGAACCTTTTTGAACCTTACCACAGCTCTTCCCATTCCAACAGCCTGCGCGCTACTTCGGCCAGCTTCAAGCCCCGGTTCATCGCTATCTTGCGCAGCAGTTGGTAGGCTTGCGCTTCGCTTAAAGCTCGGCGCTGCATCAAATGGCCTTTAGCGCGTTCGATCAGCTTGCGCTCGTTTAGCTTCAGGCGGGCAGTCTCCAATTCGCGCCGCAGCGCTTGGTACTCTCGGAATCTAGCGATCGCCACCTCAACGATCGGCACAATCCGCTCCGGCTGTAACCCATCCACCACGTAGGCGCTCACTCCAGCTTGCACTGCCTGGGAGATGAACTGCCGGTCTTTGGCATAGGTAAACAGGACGATGGGTTTTGGGTTGGTGCGGCTGAGCTTACGCATTTGCTCTAAGGTATCCCGACCCGGCACGTCCAGGTCGATCAGGATGACGTCCGGCCCAAGCCTTCCAACCTGTTCTACTAATCCGTGCTCGCTGTCAAGGCGCGCCGCTACCTGATAGCCGGCCTCGCCGAGCGCCTGCTCCAAGATCGCGCTGCGGTCCGGATTTGGAGCTACGATGAGAACAGAAAGCGCCATAGGCAGTTGAGGTCAATTTAGGACACGGGGTTGTCATAGGGTTTTAAGCAAAAAACACACCAACAAAGAAAGCGGGCATTTTCAAGCACCAAGCAGAGTGCTGGCGAACCGATTTAGGGAGGATGCCCAACTTCAGCGTACGCGCACCCCTAGGCTCAGCTTAAATTAAGGACTGAGCCCTCTTGAGCAGCACGTAGAGATTCAGGTCTTTAAGGTGACAACCTGCCTTTGAGGTCCTGCGGCGCGAAAGGCCCAGGCTGGGCGATTAAGGCGCGCGCTGCCTCGACTTTTTCCCACACGTTCCACAACAACACGCCTTTGACCCGCTGCTCTTTAAGGTAATAGACCACTCCTTGTTGATACGGCTCGGTCCAGTCCGCCACCGTCATAAGGCGCGCATCGGTTCGCCCGACCGCCTCATACCCCAGGTCGAACAGATCGGAGTAAAAATACGGCAGGTGGTGGTAAGGGGTTTTTTCTCCGGCCATGTTGCGGCCAGCTATCTCTCCCATGGTGCGGGCGTTGTCTTCGTGCTCTACGCGCAGGTAAGCGTTGAGGCTAGGATTGTAGAACCTGGCCACGTCCCCTGCGGCATACACGTCGGGATGGCCGGCGTTTAGGTATTCGTCGACCACGATCCCATCTTCTACGGTAAGCCCAGCCTGTTCGGCCAAGGCCGTATTGGGCCGGATGCCGATGCCGGCGACGATCGCCTCGGCCTCTAGGGTACGCTCTTCTGCGCCGTCGGTGCTGCGGGCGGTCAACACCCAAATCTCCCCTTGCCGGCTCAGTCCCACGATCGACCAGCCGGGCCAAACCTCTACCCCTTTTTGGCGGTAATAGGCGTTTAAAAACTGGCTTAAATCTTTGGGGAACAAGCGCGCACCGATCCCGTCTTCCGGGAAGAGCATGGTCACCTGTTTGCCGTTTGTGGCCAAGGCAGCGGCGATTTCCGAACCGATAAACCCTCCGCCGATCACGGCAAAGCATGCGTGTTTATCCGCCAAGGCGCGCAACCGCAAATAATCGGAAAGGTCGCGGAAATACACAATAGCGTCTTCGCCAAACGGCAGGCGCAGTGGGGTCCCACCGGTAGCGAGCAGCAGCTTGTCGAAACGGTAGCTAAGGCCTGCATCGTCGGTGACCGATTTGGTCGCCAAGTCCAGCGCTTGCACCGTGCGCCCCAAATGCAGCTGCACGCCAAGCGCCTCAGTGCGATACCAGATCTTCTCCCACGGTTTTCCCAGCCACAGTCCCTTGGACAGGGGCGGGCGTTTGTAAGGCGGGTAGAGCTCGGCGCTGATCAGGCCGATGGTGCCTTGCGGGTCGAGGGCGCGGATGCCGCGCACGGCCGCATCTGCGGTCATGCCACCGCCGATGATGAGGTAACGGTAGTGGATCATTGCTTCCTCCTCTTGTGCTGGTTAAGCTGCCTGCTTGCGAATTTGCTCGATCAGGCGTTATCTAACTGAGCAAATTAAATTATTCGACCAAATGATCAAGTGGCTGGTTCACCTCAAGTGGTAACTTTTGCTTTCGGCGGCGAGGGGGAGTATCTTGTAAATTCCGATCGTACTTAAAGCGAAAGGAGGTAGCCATGAAGCTGCAAGGAAAAGTCGCCATTATCACCGGCGTCAGCCGCGACGGCCAGATCGGCCAGAGCGTAGCCCAGGAGTTTGCCCGCCAGAGTGCCAGGTTGGTATTGACAGCCCGCAACGCCGCCAACCTAGAGGCGCGTGCTAAGGAGGTGCAGGCGCTGGGGGCGGAGGTGCTGACCGTGAGCGCCGATCTGACCCAAGAGGCGCAGGTCAATCACCTGGTTCAGCAAACTTTGAGCCGGTTCGGCCGGATCGATATTTTGATCAACCTAGCTGGAGGATTGAGCCGCGTCAAACCGGCCGCCGAACACACCCTGGAGGATTGGACGTTTGAGCTCAACAACAATCTGCTGACCGCGTTTTTGTGCTCCAAGGCGGTGTTTAAGGCGATGCAGGACCAAGGCGGTGGGGTAATTGTCAACTTCGCCCGCGCCGGCCTCCATCATGCCAAGATGGTCGCTTACAACTGCGCCAAAGCCGGCATCGAGGCCCTTACCCGCACCTTTGCGATCGAAGGGCGAAAACACGATATCCGCGTCAACGCCGTAGCCCCTGGGCTAGTCGATACCAAGGACAATCTCGAGGCGATGAAACCCAGCGCCGAGGATCTTGCCAGGTGGGTCAAGCGCGAGCAGATCGCCAAAGCAGTGGTGTTTTTGGCCTCCGACGAAGCCAGCGGCATTCTGGGCCAGGTGATCGAAGTGCCCGGCAAGCTGTTCTAAACTTAGGATCGTTTGCGCGCTTGATGTTGCTCGCTATTTTTCCGAGGCTGGGTCTTTACAACAGCCTCGGAATCTTTCCCTCACGCACCGATTTGACGCAAGCCCCAGGCGGACTAGCCCAAAGATAATCCTTTGAGGATTGTCATCGTACATTAACCAGCTAGCGCTAAGCTGGCACTTGTCTTGCAAAGACTTTATCGTAGCGGATGGAAAGGAGGGAAACAGAGATGTTTGAAACGACCATTTTGCTTCCCTGGCTATCCATGATCGCCCCTTGGGATGGTTTCCAACTCCCGGAGGGGATAGGGAGGGTGCTTTTGATCCTGTTGGGTCTGGCCGGTTTGCTGATCCTGGAGACGCGCTGCTGGCGGGAGGGTAACCAAATCGCCGCTATGCGCCGATCCTATCGGCTCAACTTCGGTGTGTTGCTGGTGAACGACACTTTGTTCTCCCTACTGTCGATTTCCTCCCTGTTGATTTTGGCTGATCGGGTCTCCCAACGCGGGCTACTCGATGGAATCCGCCATCCTTGGCAGGACATCGTCGCCTTTGTGCTTTTGGATTTGACCTTGTATTTCTGGCACCGGGCTTGCCATGCTTTCCCGTGGCTGTGGTGCCTGCACAAGGTGCACCACAGCGATCCGGTAGTGAACGCCTCCACCGCTTTTCGGCTCCACTTCGCTGAAGTGTTGCTCACCACTTTGGTGAAAGCCGGTTTCATCTTGGCCACAGGCGTAGATACTCAGCTGGTGCTGCTGGCCGAAGCGCTGGTTGCGCTGGCGGTGATGTTCCAGCACGCCAATCTAAACGTCCCCGGCGAGCGCTGGCTCAAGAGGCTTTTTATCGTGCCGTCCTTGCACCGCTTGCATCATTCCGCCCTGCGCTCGGAGCACGATCGAAACTTCGGTCTAGTGTTTTCCTTGTGGGACCGGTGGTTTGGTACCTTGGCGGAAGGCGAGCCGAGCCGGATCGGCCTGCATGGCATCCCGCCCCGAAACCTGATCGAGCTGTTCCAGCTCGGTTTACCCTCGTTCCAAGCTCCCCAGGCGCTAACGCCTCTGGCCGAGATCGAGCAGATGATCGCCGAGGCCGCCTACTTTCGGGCCGAAAAACGCGGCTTTGCGCCTGGGTCAGAACTGGAAGACTGGTTGGCAGCCGAAGAGGAGATCCTCGCCCAGGTAGGGATCCGGCCCTGAGAGTGGATGGCTTCAGTCATTGGAGTCAGGATATCTTTCTGCAGCAGCTAGCCAAGGGAGGTATCTAAGATCATCATCACGACAAATCCGAAGATCGTTCCTAGGGTAGAGATTTCAGTATTACCGCGCTCACGGCATTCGGGGATGATTTCCGCGATGATCACGTAGATCATCGCTCCAGCTGCAAACGCTAAGGCATACGGCATGATGGGCAGCCAGGCAGTGACGGCAGCGGCACCGATCACCGCGGCGATGGGTTCGACTGCGGCAGAGAGCTGGCCGTACCAGAAACTGCGCCAGCGTGGCCAGCCCAAACGGCGCAGCGGCATCGCGACTGCCACCCCTTCGGGGAAGTTCTGCAGGCCAAGGCCAATCGCTAAAGCCACAGCAGCGCTAAGGCTGACGGTTGCGTGGCCAGTAGTGGCTGCGCCGAATACGATGCCTACGGTCAGCCCTTCGGGGATATTGTGCAGCGTGACGGCGATGACTAGGAGCATAGTCCGCCGCCAGGTAACCACGCTCCACTCGTCGGTTTTTAAGACCGTCCCTAAACGGAAGTGGGGCAGAAGCCTATCGGCCCATTTGAGGCTTAGCGCCCCGAGGCAAAACCCAAGGGCTGTAGGAAACCAAGCCAGCCGCCCATAATCAGCAGCCAGATCGATCGCTGGCGCAAGCAGCGACCAGTAGCTAGCGGCCAGCATCACGCCAGCGGAAAATCCTAGCATCGCATCGAGTAGCTTCTGGTTAGTGCGCTGGCAGAAAAATACTACCGAAGCGCCGAGCGCCGTCGATCCCCAGGTGCAAAGTGAGGCGAGCAAAGCCTGCAGGATATGACTGCGCGCGGCAAACCAGCTACCGGCAGTCGAATCCCAGTCGAAGCCGGCCATCCTCAGTCATCTCTTGGAGAGGGGTGAGATTTTTTCCAAGCAGCATAGCGCGCGAGCTCAGTTTTGACCAATTTGAAGATCAACGGCTGCTACATCGTCCAAATAGCCAACAACAGGGATCGAGTCTGGGATCGATGCCAGCGTCGATCGAATAGAGCAGACCAAACGCCACCGCAGCGATCGCCCAGAGGGGAATGCTCCGGTATCTACCGGCGGGATAGTCTCGGATCAGTTCCAGTCTCGGCAGGAGATCCTCCTAAAACCGCTGCCAAGCAGGCACTGCTTTGACGTTGGTTTCTATACTGTTTGCCGATCGCGCCGCGGTGTTAGAAGAATGTTTGCGAAAGTCCCAGGGGCGCCCTCTGTCTTACCTAAGCAAGGTTGCATTAAGGATACACCCGCTGGGTGGTAATCGCTAGCCTCAATAGTCGAGCACATCCGGCTCAAACAGGCGCTCGCCGTCCGCTTTGAACTCAGCAATCAGCTTTTGCCCCACTGGGCCGGTGAGGAAAGCAGCATAGCGCATCGCCGCCTCATAGTGCACATTGGGGCAGCGTTTGGGATTGATCGCGATGACGTGATATGAGTTAAAAAACAAAGGGTCGCCGGCAAAGAGGGGAATCAGGTCAAGCTTCTTCCGCAGCGCTAGGAAAGTCCCGCGGTCGGTCAAGACATAAGCGCGCTTTTCGGCGGCGAATCGGAGTGCTGCCTCCATGCCCTGGCCGATGGCTAAGTACCATTTACCGTGAGGATCAAGACCTGCTTGCTGCCAAAGCGCGATTTCCTTCTGATGGGTACCTGAATTGTCGCCGCGCGAGACAAATGGTGCCTGCGCGTTAGCGATGCGGCGCATGGCCTCGACGGCAGTTTGGGCAGAGTTGACCTGGGCCGGGTCTTCTTTGGGTCCTAGGAGGAGAAAATCGTTGTGCATCACCTTAAGCCGGTTGATGCCATAGCCGGCTTGGACAAAAGCCTTTTCTGCCGCTGGCGCGTGAGCAAGCACGACATCGACGTCGCAGTTTTTACCGAGTTGCAGGGCTTGCCCGCTGCCTACCGCAAGCACGTCGACTTTGATCCCGGTGCGCTTTTCAAAAGCTGCATTTAACCCCGCCAAAAGGCCTGAGTTTTCGGTGCTGGTGGTGGTGGCTAGGCGCAGGCGCTCGTTGGCGCCGGCTGGATAGGCAAGCAAAAGCAGGCAGAAGCAGATAAGTCTTGAAAGCATTAATATACTCCTTTATAAGTTGACTATGATCTGGGTGTAAAAATAATTGGAATCGTCTTGATCTGCCGGGGCACCGGGGGCGTTGCGGGCGAATTTGCCCTTGAACAGATGGGCCCATCCGGCCTCCAGGGCCAAAAGCTCACGAATTGCCTGCCAGCGGGTGCTGATTTCGAGCTGGTGGCCGAGGAAGTTGCCGGAGCGCCCGGTGGGATCCTGGAGCCCGGCAGCAGTCCAGGCATCGCGCTTTTCGGCGAGCCAGAAGGCGCGGTAGGCGAACAGGCCATCCACCCTTTGGGCGGGTTTGATCTCTACCCTAAATCCTGGGGAGTTCAAGTTGGCGCGGGCGAACGCGCCCCAAATGTTGGTGGGGCCAAAGTCGAAACGGCGCGCGCCGAACAAGGCGTCGAAGCGGCCGTTGTAGTGGTCACCTGGGTCTTCATCGCCGCTGGCGTAGTCGTACTGGGCGAGAAGTCGGGGTTGCCAGGGCAGGTCGAAGGTGTAGCCTAAGGCGGCGTGGCCAAAGTAAGCGAAGTGGTCGAGGCTGTCTCGGGAAGTTAACGCAGTCCTGGAGCTTCCGGTCTGCAAGGCCATTTCGAGCTCGAAATCAAGCTGCGCCGGTTGGGGTGTTCGGTACCAGCGCCATCCTGGCGTCCATAATTTGCGGTTGCGCGTGGCAATGGGATGGTGGCGGGTATCTTCCTCGTGCAGGTAATAGGCGTACAGTTCCCCGTGCGAAGCCAATGGCAGCCGGTCAAGGCTGAACAAGGTGCCGGTGAAGAAAGTGGCTGCGTTCTCCTCGTCGAATTGGGTTTGGCCGCGGCGCAGGGCATCTGGATCGCTCGGCAGGCGGGTGACCGGAAAGACAAAAAAAGTCCGCCACTGCCATGTGCCCGGTTGACTGAGGCTCAGATCGAGCCCATCGAAGCTATTGATGGTATTGCGGAAGCGGTTGCGGGCAATCAACCTGCGGCTGCCAACATCCATCGTCTGGCGGCCACCCTTGACCGCAAGATCAAGTCCAGAGCTAAGCAGATCGTGCCTTTCCCAGGCGAGATAGGCCTGGAGCAGTTCGACCGGATTGACAAGGGTCGTATCGACCGGGGTATTAGGACTATCGAGAGCGATGCGCGCGTCCTCAAGTTCTCCGCCGAGACGAAAGCCCTGGTATCTGACCTCTCCCAGGACCAGGGTGCGGAAGGAAAAGACCTGATCGTCGCCGTGGGTACCCTTGCGGAAAGGGTGATGGATCGACTCGAAGCCGGTGCGGTGGTTGATCGAGAAGGTGATCCAGTCAGGCAAGCCGGCTGCGTGATGAAGGCTCCAGCGAGGAAAGCCTTCTGCTTGGGTCGGGAGCGGAAGGAAAGAAAGCAATCCGGTCAACAGAAGTGAAGGCAAAATTTTTTTGCTATTTAGAGCAGTCATAACGGCCATAACCAGAAAATGGCTGTGATCGTGGCGATGCCTACTACGATGTTCATGGGCAGACCGAATTTTAAAAAATCGGTAAAGCGATACCCTCCCGGCCCGTATACCATGAGATTGGTCTGATAGCCGATCGGGGTAGCAAAGCTCGCCGAGGCGGAAAACATCAAGGCCAGCAGCAAAGGTTTGACATCTATGTGCAATTGCTCGGCCAGGGCAGTGACGATGGGGAACAGAATCACCGCTACGGCGTTGTTGGTGATGATCTCGGTCAAGAAGGATCCGATGGCATAAACTGCTGCTAGCGTCAACCAAGGGGTGCCGTCGGCGACGCTTAAGAACCCTTTGGCGATTTGGGCAGCCGCTCCGGTGACCTCCAAAGCGGTACCGATGCCGAAGGAAGCGGCGATGGAGAGCAAGACTTGTCCGTTTAAGCTTTTGCGCGCGCTGCCTAGGGTGCAGCAGCCGCTCACTAGCATCAGGCCGGCGCCTAACAAGGCTGCCTTGAGCATGCTCAAAAAGCCTGTACTTGCCGCCAAGATCACCGCCCCAAGAATTGCCCAGGCGAGCCAGGCGCGCTCGTGGCGGATGGGAACGTAGTCTGAGATCGGGCTGATAAGCAAAAAATCGGCCGAGTTGCGATGGCGTTCCAAAAATGGGGGGCGAACATCTAGCAGCAAGGCATCGCCAGGCTGGAGGCGAATGTCACCGATCTTACCCTGGATGCGCCGGCCTTCTCTGGCCACGGCGATGACCGAACCGCCGTAGGTCATGCGGAAGCGACCTTCGCGGATAGTCTTGCCAACTAAAGCGCAGCGCGGGGAGACCACTGCCTCTACCAGGACCCGTTCGCGGTGCTCGCGGTCTTTGAGATGGAAAGTCTGGTCGGTGCACGGGCGAAGACCACGGAAGCGCTGGAGCTCTACGACGGCATCCACGACGCCGGCGAACACCAAGCGGTCGCCCCCTTGAAGACGCTCGTAGGGACCAACCGCAGCCAGGATCTCCCCATCGCGCACGATCTCTACCAGATAAAGCCCAGGCAAATGGCGCAGCCCCGCCTGCTCGATGTTTTTTCCAACCAGCGGGCCGTTTTCCTCGACCTCCATCTCCACCGTGTATTCCTTGGGGTTGTCGAAGATTTGGTGGACTGGGACCCGGGTAGGCAAACACTTAGGGGCAAACCCGATCAGGTAGATTCCGCCGACTACCGCGACAACTAATCCTACTGGGGTTAGATCGAATAGCCCAAACCCTGGATCGCCTCGGCTTAGGAGCAAGCCGTTGACGGCCAGATTAGTACTGGTTCCGATCAGGGTTAAAGTGCCGCCTAAAATGGCAGAATAGCTCAACGGAATGAGCAGTTTAGAAGGGGAAATCCGCAGGCGTTTAGACCAATCGATGACGGCCGGCAAAAAGGCCGCAACGACTGGCGTATTGTTGAGGAAAGCGCTAACCAAGATGACCGGCAAAAATAGCCTGGCGATGGCACCGCGCTCGCTGCGCGGCCGTCCTAAAACATGTTGAGTTAAAAAGTCGATCGCGCCAGTTTCTCGCAGACCAGCAACGACGATATACATCAAGGCGACGGTGATCATTCCCTCGTTGGCAAACCCTGCCAACGCCTGGGCAGGAGTGAGTACGCCGCTCAGCAGGAGGGCGCCAACTCCCCCTAGTAATATCAGTTCCGGGGAGACGGCGGTAAAGACGAATCCACCAAAGCAAGCGATGACAACTGCGACAGCGATCCAAGCTTGAACAGTCATATTGGAATTAATGACATTGAAAAAACTATGAAGCGATTATATTGCCAATTAAATAACCAACAAGAATAAAAAATAAGATTTTTTATTCTTTTTAGATATAAAAAGATAAATTTTGGCTTATTCCCATTCCCAGGGATCAGTCGCCAGCCAGGCGGTGGAGATGAAGCTCAGCGCTCTGGTTTTGGTACTGGCGATATTTGCGGCGCGCGAGCGTACGAATTGAATCATCTTGAGTGACGATTTCGGCAACACGCTGGAAACGCTGCCAGTCGGTTGGGATATCAGGAGCTAAATTAATAAGCAGCGGAAAAAAAAGAGGTGCCTGGTTAGGGCCGATGACTACGGCTGCTAAGGGATCAGCAGGGAGATTTTGGACTAAAGTATGGGGGACGAAACTCCCTTGGCGGAAGGTCCAAAGGAGATCGTCTAAGATCATCGCCTCAGTTTCGTTTTCAGTGCAGATAAATACTTTGTAGTCTAGCCGATAGGCTTTTTCTGCTAGCCGACAGGCAAACACTCGCCGCGCCTGGGGATCGCGATCTGGCAACAGATAGAAGTCGACCCGCGTCATCCCTGAGCTTGGTCGAGCAGGAACTGAGCCAACAAGGGAACTGGCCGACCGGTAGCCCCTTTGTCTTTGCCGCTGGTCCAGGCGGTTCCGGCGATGTCCAGATGGGCCCAGGCAACTTTTTCGACAAAGCGTGCCAAGAAACCTGCAGCGGTGATCGCTCCGCCTTCGCGACCGCCAACGTTGGCTAGATCGGCAAAGTTGGATTTGAGTTGATCTTGGTATTCCTCCCACAAGGGCAAGCACCAGGCGCGATCGAGGGCGGTTTCGCCAGCTTGGAGCAGGGCTTGCGCTAACTTGTCATCGTTGGCGATGAGGCCGGTGGCGTGTCTGCCCAAGGCGACCAGACAGGCACCCGTGAGGGTGGCGACATCGATGATCGCCTTGGGGTTAAAACGCTGCGCATAGGTGAGGGCATCGCACAAGATCAACCGACCTTCGGCGTCGGTATTTAAGATCTCGACGGTTTTGCCCGCCATCGTCTTGACGATGTCTCCCGGCTTGATGGCGTTGCCGTCGGGCAGGTTTTCGCAGGCAGGGATGACGCCTAACAGATGGATAGGCAAGCTCAACTCGGCAGCAGCCAACAAGGTGCCAAGCACGCTCGCAGCGCCGCACATGTCGTATTTCATCTCGTCCATGTGTTCGGCTGGTTTCAGGCAGATGCCGCCGGCATCGAAGGTGATCCCTTTGCCTACCAAGGCAATCGGTCGATCCTCGAGTTGACTGGCTCGGTATTCCAGGACGATCAGCTTAGGTGGCTGGCGGCTACCGCGGGCGACGGCCAACAGCGCGCTCATCCCAAGCTTCTCCATGTCGGTCTCCTCCAGCACCGTGGCTTTCAGCTGCAGATAGCGGTCGGCCAATGTCTTGGCCTGCTCGGCTAGGTAAGTCGGAGTGCAGAGATTGCTGGGCAGATTGGCTAAGTCCTTAGCCAGCTTTATGCCGGATGCGATGGCTTGACCCTCGCGGAGGCCTTGATCCACCGCTGCGGATTGGGTTTTGTCCTGGCACTGAAGTTCTATTTGCGCCAGGGCTGGCAGGTCTTCGGGTTCGCTTTTGAGTGCGGTGAAGCGGTAGCAGCCATCGGTGAAGGCAAGCGCGATCTGCCTTGCCTTCCACTTAAGATCACGGCCTGTTACCTGAGCTTCTAGCAAGGCGCACAAAGCCCGTCGGCTCGGCGTGGCGGCGAGCACTTTGAGGGCAGAACTCAAAGCCTGGCGATAGTTTTTGGCAGCAAGGTCCTGGGCCTTTCCCAACCCGACCACCAGTACCCGATCTGCACGGCAACCCAGCAACTGGTGGAGCAGTAAGGCATCACCTACTTTGCCTTTGAACTGCTCGCGCTTGAGGAGCTTACCCAACACACCGTCACTGGCCAAGTTGATCTGCTGGGCGCTTGGAGTAAGCTTTTGCTTTTCGTAGCTACCGATGATCAGACAATCGGTGCGTTTTTTGTCGACTGCGCCAAAGTGGATCGCGTAATCCATCCAAGCCTTTTAGGAAGATTTTTCGGGAGTCTGGGATCCAGCAGGAGCTCTGCTATTGTCCGAAGTGGCAAAACGCGCCCCAAATAACATGGCGATGTAGATTTCCACTGCCAGCATCAGCATGTAGAGCAAGGTAGGCAGGCGGGCAAAGCTCAAGCCGAAGAATAATACGACGAACAAGGCGGTTAACGCCGGATGCGTCAGGAACTCCTCACATCTGATTCTAATCTTATAATCATCGATATTTATCATTGCAGACTCTCCTCTTAGATCAAAGGTAAACGTATGGGGCTTTGTTTAGATTCGCACCGACTCCATTATAAGGGATATCCTGTTTGGCAGTGATCTATAAGTGTAGGGTTTTGCGCCGCTATGATAGGATTGGTTCGCTAAAATGACTGTGGGGAGCACACGATGACCGAGGAAAGCAAGCGTAAGCTCGACGAAGACCTAAAGCGCCTGCGCTCAGAACTTGAAAACGCAGATGAAACCACCCGCAAGCGCATGGAAGCATTAGTAGAAAAGGTGGAACAACGCTTGGCAGAAGGCGAAGGAAAAGCGGCGCAAGGCTTGCTCCAAGAGCTGGAGGAGGAAATCATGCAGTTTGAAATCAAACACCCCCGCTTGACTGCGATTCTCAACGACCTGATGGTCACCCTAAGCAACATGGGGATCTAACCGAGGATGAATGCATAAGCTCAAGTCTTACCACACCGATTTGCCACTTCAGGCGACTCATCAGACTGCTGAGCCGGGCAGATCAGTACCTATTGCGCCGCGGGTTTACGCGCGCTCCGAGCACCCCATTTCGCGCCGTGCCATCAGCCCCAATGCCCTGAAAGTATTGTACCGGCTCAAAAGCGCTGGCTTTCGCGCGTGCTTGGTGGGCGGATGCGTGCGCGATTTGCTCTTAGGGCGCGAACCCAAAGACTTCGACGTTGCCACCGACGCCCATCCTGAGCAAGTGCGGGCGCTATTTCGCAATTGTCGGCTGGTCGGGCGCAGGTTTAGGCTCGCGCATGTTCAGTTCGGCCAGGAAATCATTGAGGTCGCCACTTTCCGCGCGGCCGCTGCTCCTGGTCGGGAAGGAGAGTGGGTGCAGGAGGAATCAGGCCGCCTGCTGCGCGACAACGTCTTTGGAACCATCGAGGAAGATGCTTTCCGGCGCGATTTTACCGTTAACGCCTTGTATTACGACATCGCCGATTTTTCTGTCATCGACTATGTCGGCGGCATGGAAGATCTGCAGCGTGGGGTGCTGCGTTTGATCGGTGATCCAGAATGCCGTTATCGTGAAGATCCGGTGCGGATGCTGCGCGCCGTCCGGCTCATGACCAAACTGGGGTTTACCCTCGATCCTGCCTGTGAAGCGCTGTTGCCTAAATTAGCCCCGTTGCTGGCCGATATATCGCCGGCGCGCATCTACGATGAGGTGCTCAAGCTCTTCTTGGCCGGATATGGAGTACAGACCTTTGAGCGGCTGCGCCACTATGGATTGTTTGAATTTCTGTTTCCCGCCACCGAACAAGCGTTAGCCTGCGAACACCAAGGGTTTCCATCGACCTTTTTGATTCGGATGCTGGAGACGACTGACCGCCGCCTACAAGAAGCCAAGCCGGTGGCGCCTTATTTCCTGTATGCTGCGTTGCTGTGGGAGCCAATCCGGCAGGAAGCCGAGCGCTGCCGGGCAGCGGGGATGGCGCCTGCAGTCGCAATGCAGGAAGCTGCCAGAGCGGTGTTAAATGAACAGCTCCAAAGCGTAGCCATTCCCCGCCGGGTAGCCTTGCCGATGCGTGAAGTGTGGATGCTGCAGCCGCGATTCGAGCGGCTGCAGGGGGGGCGCCCTTTGAAGTTATTGGCGCATCCTAGGTTTCGAGCCGGCTATGATTTCCTTCTCCTGCGCAGCGCCGCGGGGGAGATCGAAGCAGCGGTGGCCGATTGGTGGACTTGGTTCCTTAAAGCCGATGAAGGCGAGCGCAGCAAGATGCTGGCAGGGTCAAAGCGGCGCCGGCGGCGACCGCGGCTGCGTAGCCAAGCCAAGCAAGCTGCGGTGCTGTCATGACGCAAGCGCAGCCGGCCTATATCGGTTTGGGCAGTAACCTGGACAATCCAAGCGCGCAGATCAAGCGTGCTCGGCAAGCGATCGCCGCGCAGGCAGGAATCAGCGAACGAGCTTTCTCCAGCCTCTACCGCAGCGCGCCGATGGGGCCTCAGGATCAGCCCGATTACATCAACGCGGTGATGGCGGTAGCGACCGAGTATACCCCTTTTGAGCTGCTTAAGGCATTGCAGGCGATCGAGCAGGAAGCAGGCCGCGTGCGCGGGGGCGAACGCTGGGGGCCGAGGACATTGGATCTCGATTTGCTGCTCTATGGGCGCTGCTGCATGCGGACTGAGGAGCTTATTTTGCCTCATCCTGGCTTGGCTAAACGTCCTTTTGTGCTCTATCCCCTCGCTGAGATCGCCCCGCCTGAGCTATTGATCCCAGGCCTGGGGACGCTTAAAGAATTATTATCGCGCTGCCCTTGGCAAGGGCTTGAGCGGTTGGAGAACGACGATGCTTGAAGTAGTGACGGTGCCGGCCTTGCGTGAATTCAAGCAGCGCGGGGAAAAGATTGCCTGTTTGACCTGCTACGATGCCAGCTTTGCCCAAGTACTGGAGGCGGCAGGAGTAGAGGTATTGTTGGTAGGGGATTCTTTAGGAGTGGTGATCCAAGGCCATGCTACCACGATTCCGGTCAGCTTGGAGGACATGGTCTATCATACTCGCTGCGTCAGCCGCGTGGCCAGACGACCGCTGATCGTTGCCGATCTGCCGTTTGCGACCTATGCTGACCCTAAGGACGCGCTGCATTCGGCTGCCTGCTTAGTCCAGCAAGGCGGCGCCCAGATGGTCAAGTTGGAAGGTGGCAGGGAGCGAGCTGAGGTGATCCGAGCCTTGGTGGGAGAAGGTATCCCGGTGTGCGGTCACTTGGGGCTTCTGCCGCAGTCCATCCATCGCCTTGGCCGCTATCGGGTCCAGGGGCGTGACCCGCACGCCGCGCAAAGGTTGTTGGAGGATGCGCGCCTGTTGGAGCAGGCGGGCGCCGAGTTATTGGTATTGGAATGCCTACCTGCGGATTTGGCCGAGGCAATCACCGCTGAGGTATCGATCCCGACGATCGGTATCGGTGCCGGCGCCGACTGCGACGGTCAGGTGCTGGTGCTGTATGATCTATTAGGTCTGACGGCTAAGCCGCCTCGCTGTGCGCAGGATTTCCTAGCGGGGAGAGGTAGCATCCAACAAGCGGTGGCCGAGTATGTGGCAGCGGTCAAGTCGATGCGCTTCCCGAGCGAGCAGCACGTGTATCGGTAAAGATCATGTTGTACCTGCAATCGATCGCGGACTTGCGTCGGGAACTGGCTGTTTGGCGAGAGAAGGGGGAGAAGATCGCGTTCGTGCCTACCATGGGCAACTTGCACGCAGCTCACCTGAGCTTGGTCCAGGAGGCTCAAAAGCGTGCCCCGCGGGTGGTGGTGAGCATCTTTGTCAACCCGCTCCAATTTGGCCCGGATGAGGATTATGCGCGCTATCCCAGGACGTTGGAGGAAGATCGGCGGAAACTGGCCGCGTGCGGGGTAGACGCGGTGTTTGCACCGTCGGTAGAAGAATTGTATCCGCGAGGTTTGGCGCGTGCTGCTTGCGTAGAAGTCCCAGAGCTGTCTACACTCTTGTGCGGTGCATTTCGGCCTGGCCACTTCCGCGGCGTGGCTACCGTAGTGGCCAAATTGTTGAATCTAGTGCAGCCGGCGGTGGCAGTGTTCGGCGAAAAGGACTATCAGCAGTTATTGATCGTGCGGCAGATGGTAGAGGACTTGAATTTCCCTGTCGAAATCGTAAGCGCCCCTATTGTGCGCGAGGCGGATGGATTGGCGATGAGCTCGCGCAACCAGTATCTTTCTCCCGCAGAGCGATGCAAGGCCCCTGGTTTGTATCAAGCTTTATGCGAGGCCCGCGAGGCTATCCTCGCGGGCGAGCGGGATTTTGCTTGGGTCGCCGAGCGGCAAATGGCCAGCTTGCGCGCGGCGGGATTTAGGCCTGACTATTTTGAAATCCGGCGGGCTGAGGATTTGGCGCTCCCTGCTCCGGAGGAGCGGCCGTTGCGCATCTTAGCCGCTGCATGGTTGGGACAGACGCGCCTGATCGACAATTTGGAGGTGGCATGACGGTAGACCTTGAATTCGACGAGCGCGCTAAAGAACTGGTAGCCGTAGGTCAGGTCTTGTACGATCGGGGCTGGGTACCTGCGACTAGCGGTAATTTTTCCGCCCGCCTGGCAGACGGCAGCATCGCCATCACGGTTTCTGGACGTCACAAGGGTCGCCTGAGCGTGGATGACATCTTGCGCCTGGATCCTGATGGTCGTCCCTTAGATGGACGCAAGCCTTCCGCTGAAGCTAGCCTGCACCTGGCTTTATATCGCCGCTATCCGGAAATCCAGGCGGTCCTGCATCCGCACTCGCCGGGTGCGATTCTCGCCTCGCGCTTGTTTAAGGAACAGCTCATATTGACCGATTACGAGCTTTTAAAAGCTTTGGACGGAATTACCACCCACGTTCACCGGGTGGTGGTTCCGATCTTTCCCAATGATCAGGATATCGAACGTCTCGCCCAGCAGGTGGATGCCTATATCGACCGTTGGGGCGACCTGTATGCTTATATCATCGCCGGCCATGGCTTTTATACTTGGGGACGCAGCGTCGAGGCAGCCTTGAACTGTGTGGAGGCGTTGGAGTTTATGTTCGATTGTGAAGTCAGACTACACGGAGTAAAACACCGATGAGTATCCTTACGATCCATTCGGTAGACGGTTTCGAGCCTTTTGAGTACTACGCCGATCCGATCGAAATCGCTGCTCGGCTGAAGCAGATCGGGGTCCAGTTCGAACGCTGGCAGGTAGGCTCAACCTTGGCCGAAGCGGCAAACCAAGACGCCATTTTGGCCGCTTATGCTGAGCCTATTGAACGCTTGAAGCGACAATACGGGTTTCAGTCGGCGGATGTGGTAAGCGTCGCATTGGACCACCCAGAGCGCGAAGCCCTACGCTGGAAATTCCTTGCCGAGCACACCCACAGCGACTTCGAGGTGCGCTTTTTTATCGAAGGGCGCGGCCTGTTCTATCTTCATCCAGACGCCAAGGTTTACATCGTCCTGTGCGAAGCCGGAGACCTGATTAGCGTCCCGGCTGGCATGAAGCACTGGTTCGATCTTGGGGCGCGCCCTAATCTCAAAGTGATCCGCCTATTTACTAGCCCACAAGGGTGGGTGGCCAACTACACCGGTAGCGATATCGCTGACCGTTTCCCCAAGCTAGAAGAGTATATGGAGCGCCTGAAATGATTCAGGCCATTCTAACTGACATTGAGGGAACGACTTCTTCTTTAGATTTCGTCAAGGAGGTGTTGTTCCCCTATGCGCGCGAGCGCTTGGCGGAGTTTGTCCGCACGCGGCAAGATGATCCTCCAGTCAAGGGTTGCTTAGAAGAGGTGCGCCGCATCGTTGGTCGCCATCTAAGCCTAGAGGAAGCGATCGAGCAACTGCTTAAGTGGAGCGATGCGGATGAGAAGATCCCACCCCTTAAGGCGCTCCAAGGGATGATTTGGGAGGCCGGCTACCGGCGCGGAGACTTGCAAGGACACGTGTATCCTGATGCGGTGGATAAGCTGAAAGCTTGGAAGGAGCAAGGTTACCGTCTGTATGTATTTTCTTCAGGCTCGGTGTTGGCGCAAACACTGCTGTTTGGACACACTCAGTGGGGGGATCTGACGCCTTGGTTTTCCGGTTTCTTCGATCTCGGCATCGGCTCCAAGCGGGAGCCTGCAAGCTACTTGAAGATCGCGGCTGAAATCGGTCTGGCGCCGCAGGCAGTTTTGTTTTTGTCGGATATGCAGGAAGAGCTAAAAGCAGCCGCTGCCGCGGGGATGAAAACGATTTGGCTAGTGCGCGGGGAGAATTTAGAACCTGAAGGCGGCGATCTTAAAGTTAGAGATTTTTCCGAGATCGATTTCGCCAGCCTATTTCCTACTGTATTATAGGAAATAAGGAGTAACCATGAGGTGGTTAAAAGTCAAGCCTTGGCTGATCGGGTTGGAAGTGATAACGTTAGGCGGATGTGCAGCCCAGCCGAAAGCGGTGGTGAACGATTTTCCCACCCAGGTGCGGGTGGAATACGTATTTGAATGCATGCGCAAGCATGGCGGCCAAAATTACGACAATCTTTACCATTGTAGCTGCATGCTGGATGAGCTTGCCAAGAATATGTCCTATCAGGAGTATTCCGAAGCGGTGGTATTTGCTAAGCTGCGCTCGACGCCCGGCGAGGCCGGTGGGATCTTTCGCGATCCGCCCCAAGCGAGCAAGCTGCGCAATAAACTTCAGACAGCCGAGGCAGCGGCAGAGAAGGCTTGTTTTGTAAAATGACTTCGATCTAATCTAACTTAAGGTCAGAGCATGGCAGCTGAACTGCGCAGGGGAAAAAAAGTTAAGATCTCGCGGGGACGTCCAGTCGATCTCAAGGCGCTAGAAGAAGTCCGCGCGCTCTTGGGAGAGATGCCGCGCCGGCGGGACTTGTTGATCGAATATTTGCACAAGCTCCAAGACACGTACGGCCACATTTCTGCCAGGCATATCGTGGCGCTAGCGTATGAGCTCAAGCTCTCCTACGCAGAAGTCTTTGAGGTGGCCAGTTTTTACCACCATTTCGATGTGGTCAAAGAAGGCGAGGCTCCGCCTCCCCCGCTGACGGTGCGCGTATGCGGATCGATTAGCTGTGAGATGGCCGGTGCGCGCAGACTCCTTGAGCGCTTGCAACAAGCATTGGGCGACAGGGTACGGGTAGTGCCTGCCCCTTGCGTGGGTCGCTGTCAGCACGCGCCGGTGGCCATCGTCGGTCAAAATCCGATCGATCAGGCCACGCCGACACAGGTCGTGGCCGCGGTGGAGGCCAACGCGGTGGAGGCGCCGGTGCCGGAGTATCTTGGCTTTGAGGGATATCTGGCGCAGGGCGGCTATCGCTTGTTGCAAGATTGCCTAACCGGCAAGCGCACGCGCGAGGAAGTCATCGCGGCGCTCAAAGATGCCGGTTTACGTGGTCTGGGCGGGGCAGGTTTTCCCGCCGGCGTGAAATGGGAGATCGTGCGCAAGCAGCCCAAACCGCGCCTGATGGCGGTCAATATCGACGAAGGAGAACCTGGGACGTTCAAGGATCGCCACTATCTGGAGTCTGATCCCCACCGCTTCCTAGAAGGGATGCTGGTGGCCGCCTGGGCGGTAGAGTGCGAGGAAGTGTATATTTACGTGCGCGACGAGTATCCTGCCTGCCGTAAGATCCTGCAAACGGAACTGGCCAAGCTGGCGGCCAACCCCCCGGTAGATCAGCCGCTGCCACCGGTTCATGTGCGGCGAGGGGCAGGGGCTTATATTTGCGGGGAGGAATCGGCGATGGTCGAATCGATCGAGGGCAAACGCGGCATGCCGCGCCTGCGCCCGCCTTATCTGGCGGAAGTCGGGTTGTTTGGGCGGCCAACGCTGGAGCACAATATGGAGACCTTGTACTGGGTGCGGGACATCGTCGAGAAAGGACCAGGTTGGTTTACTTCGTTCGGCCGCCATGGCCGCAAAGGGCTGCGGTCGTTCTCGGTCTCCGGTCGAGTACAAAAGCCTGGGGTGCACTTGGCGCCAGCCGGGATCACGGTGCGCGAGTTGATCGACGAATATTGCGGCGGAATGCTGCCAGGTCACGAATTCTATGGTTATTTTCCCGGCGGCGCCTCAGGCGGGATCTTGCCGGCTGCGCTCGGCGATCTCCCGCTCGACTTCGATACCCTCAACCCTTACGGTTGCTTTATCGGCTCGGCGGCGGTGATCGTCTTCTCCCAGCACGACAAAGCCAAGGATTTAGCGTTGAATGCGCTGCGCTTTTTCGAGAACGAGTCCTGCGGTCAGTGTACCCCCTGCCGGGTTGGGACTGCCAAAGCGGCCCAGTTGATGGCCCAGGGCGACTGGGACCGGGAAAAGCTGGAGGATTTGTGTCAGGTGATGGCCGATGCGTCGATCTGCGGCCTAGGGCAGGCGGCACCGAATCCGATCCGCTGCGTGTTCAAATACTTCCCCCACGAATTGGAGGGTTAAGCTGTGGTTGCCAATCCCAAGTGCGTCATTGAGCCAAAAACGATCACCTTCACTCTGGATGGGCAGGAAATCACTGCGTTTGAGGGCGAGACGATTCTCACCGCTGCCAAGCGCGCCGGCGTCGAGATCCCCCATCTTTGTTATAAAGAAGGCTACCGCCCCGATGGCAATTGCCGAGCTTGTGTGGTCGAGATCGAGGGGGAGCGGGTGTTAGCGCCAGCATGTTACCGCACCCCTAAAGAAGGGATGCGCGTCCAGGCTAAAAGCCCACGTGCGATCAAGGCACAACAGCTGGTGTTGGAACTCTTGTTGGCCGACATGCCGGCGCAGGGTAAATCTCCTTATCGCGGCGATTCCGAGCTGGATGATTGGGTGGCGAAAATGCAGGTGGGACAGCCGCGTTTCCCAGGGCGAAAGCAGCCAGCCCCGGATCTCTCACACCCAGCGATCGCGGTCAATTTGGACGCTTGCATTCAGTGTACCCGCTGTGTGCGCGCTTGTCGCGAGGAGCAGGCCAACGACGTGATCGGCTATGCTTTCCGCGGCGCCGAGGCCAAGATCGTGTTCGACTTGGATGATCCGATGGGCGAGAGCACCTGTGTGGCTTGCGGCGAATGCGTCCAGGCTTGTCCCACCGGGGCGTTGATGCCGAAAAGCGCCATCGGCCAGGTAGTGGACAAAAAGGTCGATTCTACCTGTCCCTACTGCGGGGTGGGGTGTCTTTTGACCTTCAACGTGCGCGGTAACCGGATTGTCTCTGTCGACGGCCGGGAGGGTGAGACCAACCACAGCCGCTTGTGTGTCAAGGGCCGGTTTGGATTCGATTACGTTCACAGCCCTTACCGCCTGACCCATCCCTTGATTCGCAAGGAAGGCGTTCCCAAGACCACCGAGCTTTTAGATCCGGCGGATATGTTCAAGGTCTTCCGTCAGGCAAGCTGGGAAGAGGCGCTCGATTTTGCCGCTGCTGGCTTAAAGCGGATCCGCGATCGCTATGGCCCCAAAGCTTTGGCCGGTTTCGGTTCGGCCAAAGGCAGTAACGAAGAAGCCTATCTGTTCCAGAAACTAGTCCGCACGGGATTTGGCAGCAACAACGTCGATCACTGCACCCGCCTTTGCCATGCCTCCTCGGTGGCGGCGCTCTTGGAGTGCATCGGCTCTGGGGCAGTCTCCAACCCGGTCGCCGATGTGATGCAGGCAGAAGTCATCTTCCTGATCGGTTCCAATCCTACCGTCAACCATCCGGTGGCCGCCACCTGGATCAAAAATGCCGTTCGCAAGGGCGCCAAGTTAATCGTGGCCGATCCGATTCGGACTGAGATTTGCCGGTTCGCGACCTATGCGCTGCAATTTCGTCCGGACACCGATGTGGCGCTGCTGAACAGCATGATGCATACCATCGTCGAGGAGGGGCTCTACCGCCAAGCATACATCGACCGATACACGGAAGGCTTTGAGCAGTTGCGTCAGCATCTGAAAGGCTATGCCTCCGAGCGGGTGGCGCCGGTGTGCGGCATCGACGCGTCGGTCATCCGCGAGGTGGCGCGCCTCTATGCAACCTCCAAGGGTTCGATGATCCTGTGGGGAATGGGGATTTCTCAGCACGTCCACGGTACCGACAACGCGCGGTGTTTGATTTCGCTGGCGCTGATGACGGGTCAGATCGGCCGTCCTGGCACTGGCCTCCATCCACTGCGCGGACAGAATAACGTCCAAGGAGCCTCGGATGCCGGTTTGATCCCGATGGTCTTTCCCGATTACCAATCGGTCAGGGATCCGAAAGCGCGCGCCAAGTTCGAACAGCTCTGGGGAGTACCGCTCGACCCTGAACCGGGCTTGACGGTAGTGGAGGTGATCCACGCGGTCGAACAAGGCCAGATCCGGGGCATGTACATCGAAGGGGAAAACCCAGCGATGTCCGATCCCAACGTCGCTCATGCCCGGGCAGCGCTTGCCAAACTGGAGCACTTGGTGGTGCAGGATATTTTCTTAACCGAAACCGCCGGATTTGCCGACGTGATCCTGCCGGCTTCGGCGTTTCCGGAAAAAACTGGCACCTTCACCAATACCGACCGGCGGGTGCAATTAGGCCGGCAGGCGATCGATCCGCCCGGCGAGGCACGCCAGGATCTGTGGATCATCCAGGAAATCGCCAGGCGGTTGGGACTTGACTGGAATTATTCTGGCCCGCAAGCGGTGTTTGAGGAGATGCGCCGCGCGATGCCGAGCATCGCCGGGATTACCTGGGAGCGGCTCGAGCGGGAGGATTCGGTCATCTATCCGTGCCAGCAAGAAGGCGATCCGGGCGAGGCGGTACTCTTTACTCAAGGGTTTCCCACGCCGACCGGCCGGGGGCGGTTCGTGCCGGCAACCTTTACCCATGCGGCCGAGCTTCCCGATGCCGACTATCCGTTTGTGTTCATCACCGGCCGCCAATTGGAGCATTGGCACACCGGCGCGATGACTCGCCATTCAAACGTGTTGGATGCGATTGAACCGGATCCGGTAGCCGAGATTCATCCGGAGGATCTGGCCGCTTTGGGGGTTGAGCCAGGAGGGATCATCACGTTGGAATCCCGGCGCGGCAAAGTGGCGGCTTTTGCTCGGCCTAACTTAGGTATACAGCGCGGCACGGTCTTTATGGCTTTTTGCTACAACGAGGCGGCCGCCAACCTGCTGACCAATGAGGCGCTGGATCCTTATGCCAAGATTCCGGAGTTCAAGTTCTGTGCGATCCGGGTACATGCTGGCGGTAAATTGGCAGCCAGGATTCAATGAGGTTGACTTTTGCGGGAAAATCCTTCAATTTACCGCTTCAAGGGTGGCCTGGAAAAATTCCCATCTTTCGGCTATCCTGCAAGCTTTTTTGACTACCTTCTAAAAACAATGAGGAGGAATCTATGAAAAAACCCGTAACGAACGGCCTGATCGCAGCTGCGGTAAGCTCGGTGCTGATGGCCGGTGCGGCACAGGCAAACCAGGAAGTGATCAATCTGTCTAAAGATCCCGCGAACTGGCCGGTTTGGGGTGGTAACTACTGGGGCACCCGCTACAGCGAGCTGGACCAAATCAATAACCAAAACGCCGATAAACTGCAGCCTGCCTGGACGTTCTCCACAGGGGTGCTGCGCGGCCACGAGGGCGGCCCGTTGTTCATCAACGGGGTACTATACGTCCATACGCCTTTCCCGAACCGGGTCTATGCCATCAATCCTAAGGGTCAGAGCATCATCTGGAAATATGAGCCGACCCAAGACGCTGACGTCACGGTTCCGGTGATGTGCTGCGACACTGTCAACCGCGGTCTGGCCTATGGCGATGGCAAGATCATCCTGCAGCAGGCTGACACGACGTTGACTGCGCTGGACGCCAAAACCGGCAAGGTTGTCTGGCAGGTCAAAAACGGCGATCCCAAGCTAGGGATGACCAATACGAACTCGCCGCTGGTGGTCAAAGACAAGGTGATCACCGGTATCTCGGGCGGTGAATTCGGGGTGCGCGGGTTCGTGGCTGCTTATCACCTAAAAGACGGTACGCTCGCCTGGAAAGCCTATAGTACCGGTCCCGATGAGGAGATCAAAGTCGATCCGAACAAGACCATGACCTGGATGGGCAAGGAGAAAGGCCTACAACCGGTGGGTAAGGATTCTTCGCTCAAGACCTGGCAAGGGGATCAGTGGAAGATTGGCGGTGGCACGACTTGGGGTTGGTACAGCTACGATCCGCAGCTGAATCTGATCTATTACGGGTCGGGTAACCCGGGCACCTGGAACCCAGTCCAACGCCCTGGCGACAACAAATGGTCGATGACGCTGTGGGCGCGCGATGCGGATACCGGCGTGGCCAAGTGGGTCTACCAGATGACCCCGCACGACGAGTGGGACTACGACGGTATCAACGAAGTTGTCCTGGTTGATCAAGAGATCGGCGGCAAGCTGCGCAAGACCTTGGTTCACTTCGACCGCAACGGGTTTGCGTATACCTTGGACCGCGAGACCGGTGAAGTCTTGGTGGCGGAGAAGTACGACAAGGCCGTCAACTGGGCCACGCACGTGGACATGAACACCGGCCGGCCAGTGGTCGATGCTAAATACAGCACTGAGCAAAACGGCGAGGATGTGACCACCGAAGACGTTTGTCCGGCTGCCTTGGGTTCCAAGAACCAGGGTCCGGTGGCTTACTCGCCGCGCACGGGTCTGTTCTACGTTAACGGTAACCACGTATGCATGAACTACGAGCCGTTTGAGGTGGAATACACTCCAGGCCAACCTTACGTGGGGGCGACTGTGACCATGTTCCCAGCCGGGCGTGATGTCAAAACCGGGCAGAAGAACGGCTCGACCAACCTAGGGGTGTTTACCGCCTGGGATGCCAAGACCGGCAAAATCGTCTGGTCGTATGATGAGCCGTTCTCGGTCTGGAGCGGCGTGCTGGCGACCAAAGGCGACATCGTGGTCCACGGGACGCTTGAAGGCTACCTCAAAGTCCGCGACGCCAAGACCGGCAAAGAGCTTTACAAGTTCAAGACGCCTTCGGGCATCATCGGTAACCCCAACACCTGGATGTTTGAGGGCAAACAATACATCGGCGTCCTGTCCGGTGTCGGTGGTTGGGCCGGCATTGGGATGGCAGCCGGGCTTGAGGGTGAAACCGAAGGTCTAGGTGCAGTAGGCGCTTATCGCTCGTTGGATAAGTACACCCAGTTGGGAGGGGTGCTGAGCGTATTCGCGCTGCCGGACTCCGCTATCGGTAAATAATCCCAGTCTGATTGCGGTGTTAGAGGGACCCCGATCAGGCATCTGCCTGGTCGGGGTTTTGTTTTATACTGACACTAATAAGAACCTGAAGGAGATCGCGTGCGGGAAATCGCTGCATTGATCATGGCCAGCCGCTGGCGTGCGGCATTGGTGGCGGCAGGGTTTGGTCTGCTCGGCGGGTATTTTTTCCCCTGCTCTTGCTCAGCGCTGCCAGCATAGGACTGGTCACCTTGCGCCGCGGCGGTTTTGAAGGGATGGTGACGATACTCGCCGCTTCTGTGATCGTCGGCGGGTATTCTTGGTTTTGCCGGAAAGGCCGGGATTTTTGTTTCCACTGGTATTTGCGCTCTGGCCTCCGGTATGGATCGGAGCGTTGGCGCTGCGCTATACCGCTTCTCAAGGGATCAGCTTGACCGTCATTGCAGGGCTGATGCTAGTTTTTGTGGCAGCGATGCACCTAGCGACTGGCGGAGAGGTCGTGGATTTCTGGAGGGCTTGGCTCGAACGGGCGATCGCTAACGTTCCAGGCGCAACGGTAGAGGGATTTGACATAGAGGGAACGTTGCGCTTTAAGTAAGACTTTGCTGATCGATGGACTGCTGGTAGCGATGGCGATCTACCTGTTTCAGGGGCTTGCAGTTTTGCACACCATCGCCCTGCAGCGCAACTTGAGCAATTTTTGGTTAATCTTTGCCTATGGATTGTTGATCGCCATGCCGCAATATGCCCTTTTAGGCTTGGCTTTGGTGGGAGCCATCGATAGCTTGCTCGATCTACGCAGCCTGACCGGAGCAGATGAGGAGAAATGATTCCGTTTCAGGATACCGCCCCACGCCGGTTTACGCCTTGGATGACCTGGACCTTAATGGCGGTGGATACGGTTATCTTTCTGGTCACGTGGGTGTTGCCGCACCAAGATCGGCTCTGGGTGTTTTATCGCTTTGGTTTGATCCCTGCCCGCTATGCTTACCCTGCGTGGGCGCAAGCGGTCGGTCTTGCCGCGCACTATTATTGGCCGTTTTTGACGAATTTGTTTCTCCACGGCAGCTGGCTGCATCTTGTGTTTAATCTCTGGCTGCTTTGGATCTTCGGAGACAACATCGAGGATCGGATGGGGCCGTGGCGGTTTTTGAGCTTTTTTCTGATCTGCGGAGTGCTGGCCAACCTAGTTCATGTCAGCATCAACTGGGCTGCGGTGACCCCTGCGATAGGTGCCTCCGGCGCCATCGCTGGGGTGTTGGCAGCGTATTTTTACCTGTTTCCCTATGCTAAAGTCATCGTCTGGATTTTTCCTTGGCCGCTGTTTATCCCTGTACCTGCGGCGTTATTTCTTGGACTTTGGGTCATTTTTCAAGCCTACCAGGCCATGACTGCGATGGCGACTGAACCGTATGCCGACATCGCCTGGTGGGGCCATCTGGGTGGATTTGCTGCTGGTTTTTTGCTGTTTCGTTTCTTTCTGCGGCACGAAGCGCCATGCCAGCCGACTCCTTGATCTTTGCGTTGCGCCGCCTACTTCCGCCTGAGGCGGTGTTGGCTGCGCCTGAAGAGCTTAAGCCTTACGAGTGCGATGCTTTATCTGCGTATCGCTGCCAACCGCGGGCGGTCGTGCTGCCGCAGACGGCAGCGCAAGTGCAGAAGGTGCTCGCCTGGTGCCATGCGCGCGGGGTGCCGGTAGTCGCCAGGGGCGCTGGGACCGGGCTGTCCGGAGGGGCTTTGCCGCTCGCAGATGGGGTACTGCTCTCCCTGGCGCGCCTGAACCGAATCATCGCCGTCGATCCAGAAAATCGCCTTGCCCGGGTGCAACCTGGGGTGTGCAATCTGGCGATCAGCCAGGCAGCCAGAGCGTACGGCCTGTATTACGCTCCCGATCCTTCCTCGCAGATTGCCTGCACCATAGGGGGCAACGTGGCCGAGAATGCCGGCGGCGTGCATTGCCTCAAATACGGCTTGACGGTGAACAACGTCTTGGCGCTTGAGTTTTTGACCATGGCAGGCGAGGCGGTCCAAGTGGGCAGTCAGGGGTTAGACGGTCCGGGGCTGGATATCCTAGCCTTGATGCACGGTTCTGAAGGCTTGCTCGGTGTCATTACTGAAGTGACCGTGCGCTTGTTACCGTTACCTGAGACCGCGCGCGTGGTGCTGGCGGCGTTTGCTTCGGTGACTGCTGCGGCCGAGGCGGTGGCGGCGATCATCCGCGCCGGGCTGGTTCCGGCAGGGCTGGAAATGATGGATCGAGCGATCATCCAGGTGGTAGAAGGATTTATCCACGCAGGTTACCCGCGCGAAGCCGAAGCTATCTTGCTATGCGAGGTAGACGGCACCGTCGCTCAGGTAGAAGCAGAGCTGGCTTTGGCAGAGCGCGTGCTGGAAGCAAGCGGGGCGTTTTTAGTCCGCATCGCCCGCGATGAGGCCGAACGCCAGCGTTTCTGGGCTGGGCGCAAAGCGGCGTTTGCTGCCGTCGGCAGGGTCACGCCGGATTATTACTGCATGGACGGTACCATCCCGCGCCATCGCCTGGCTGAAGTCTTAACCGGGATCGCCCAACTGAGCAAGCGATACGGGCTTTCGGTCGCCAATGTGTTCCACGCCGGAGACGGCAATCTCCATCCTCTGATCATGTACGATGCAGCGGTTCCTGGGGAGTTGGCAAAAGTGGAACAGTTAGGCAATGACATTTTAGCCTTGTGCGTGGCAGTCGGGGGAACGATCACCGGTGAGCACGGCGTGGGCGTGGAAAAGCTCAGCGGTATGTGTTATCAATTTGCACCTCAGACGCTGGCTCAGTTCCACGCCGTCAAGCACGCTTTTGACCCCAAAGGCCTGCTCAATCCTGGCAAAGCCATTCCGACCTTGGCGCGTTGCGCTGAACTTGGCAGAATGCACGTCCATCGAGGGCAATTGCCGTTTCCAGAGTTAGAGCGCTTCTGATATAGATTTGACAGCAGAATTGGTCGCGCAAGTGAAGACCGCCATCGCCAATCGGCAGCCGGTGTGCATCGTCGGCGGCGGGAGCAAGGAGTTTTACGGCCGCTTGCCTGAAGGCGAGCGCCTCTCGCTGGTTAGCCACTGCGGGATCGTGGAATACGCGCCGGAGGAACTCATCATCACGGCGCGCGCTGGGACGCCGCTGGTCGAGTTAGAGCAAGCGTTGGCCGCCGAAGGTCAGATGCTGCCGTTTGAGCCGCCCCACTTTGGCCCGGCGACCATCGGCGGAACAGTCGCGGCAGGACTGTCTGGCCCGCGCCGGCCATTTACAGGGGCGGTGCGCGATTTTATTTTGGGGGCAAGGCTCCTGACCGGCCGCGGCGAGGTCCTCGCGCTAGGGGGCAAAGTCATGAAGAACGTGGCCGGTTTCGACCTTAGCCGACTCTTGGCCGGTTCTTTGGGCATGTTAGGCGTGATCCTGGAAGTGACCTTGAAAGTCCTGCCGAAGCCAGAGCTGGAATTGACCCTGTGTCAGGAGGTCGAACCGGAACAGGCTTTAGAGACGATGGTTGGTTGGATGGGTCAATGCCTCCCTTTAAGCGCGCTTGCTTATGAGGAGCCGCTGGTGTATTTTCGTCTAAGCGGCACCGAGCAGGCGGTGGCGGCCGCAGCTAGCCGCTTAGGGGGAGAGCAGCTGGCAGAAGGTGAGATATTCTGGTATAGATTGCGGGAACACCTTTGGCCGTTTTTCACCGAGGGAAATGAGGATCTTTGGCGTCTCTCGGTGCCGCCCGCCTCGTCTTGGCCAGAGCTGGCCGGGCGGTGGTTGCTAGATTGGGGTGGGGCCCAGCGCTGGTTGCGCACTTTTGAGGATCGGTCTAGGATTTTTCAAGTGGCTGCAGAACTTGGCGGGCATGCGACTTTGTTTCGCACGCAGGGCTCTAGGGAGCAGGTATTTCAGCCGTTGCCGGAAAATCTAGCCAAGCTCCATCGGGCGTTAAAGGAAGCGTTTGATCCTCACCGGATTTGCAACCCTGGGCGGATGTACCCAGGCCTGTAAATGCACGTTCAAATCGCTCAGCAGTTGAAGGACCATCCCCAGGCACAAGCTGCCAGCGAGTTGATCCGCGCTTGCGTCCACTGCGGCTTCTGCAACGCGGCCTGTCCTACTTATGCGCTGCTTGGGGATGAATTGGACGGGCCGCGCGGGCGCGTTTACCAGATCAAGTCTGTCCTCGAGGGGCAGCCGGCTACGGTTAAGATCCAAACGCATCTTGATCGCTGCCTGCTTTGCCGCGCGTGCGAGACGGCTTGTCCGTCAGGAGTACACTATGGGCGCCTGCTCGACTTAGGCCGCCAGGTCCTGGAGGAGCGCCTAAAACGGCCGTGGCCTCAGCGCCTGGTGCGCTTTGGGCTTAGGGCGATCTTGCCTTATCCCAAGCGGCTTGCGCCTTGGGTCAACTTGGCTAAAGCTTTTTCCTGGCTCCTGCCGGCAGCGATTTGCGCCCAGCTGCCAAAGCCCTTGCCAGCAAGCTGGCCAAAGCCCAGGCATAGGCGCAGGATGCTGGTGTTAGACGGCTGCGTCCAATCGCTTCTGGCTCCCCAGATCAACCTCGCTGCCGCCCAAATCTTAGATCGCCTTGGCATCTCTCTGATCCGCGCCCCGCAGGCCGGCTGTTGTGGCGCATTAAGCTATCATCTAGGCGCCCGCGAGGAAGGTCTGGAATTTGCCCGCCGCAATCTTAAGGCCTGGTGGCCCTACCTGGCGCAGGGGATTGAAGCGATCGTGACCACTGCCTCCGGTTGTGGGTTGATGGTGAAGGAATACGCCGAGCTGCTCGCTAGCGATCCACAGTATGCGGCTAAAGCGGCGGCGATCTCGGCCAAGACCTGGGATTTGAGCGAGGTGTTGGCGAGCGTGTCTGGCTTAGAGGAGCTGCGCCCCTTGCCGCGGAAAATCGCTTTCCATGCCCCTTGCACGCTCCAGCACGGGTTACACCTGACCGGGGTAGTGGAGCGCTTGCTCAGCAGCCTGGGATTTGAGTTGACTTCGGTGCCTGATGGGCATCTGTGCTGCGGTTCGGCAGGGACCTATTCCCTCCTGCAGCCTAAGCTGGCGCGCAAGCTGCGCCAACGCAAGATCGCTGCCTTAGAGAGCGGCGCGCCTGATCTTATCGCCACTGCCAACCTCGGCTGCCTGCTGTACTTAAAACCGGCAGCGACTTGTCCGGTAGTGCACTGGGTGGAACTGCTCGCCCCAGGCTTAATTGGTTGCAATTAAAGTGCGCGCTGTTTCGCGCTTACCGCAGCTTGCAGGAGTTCGGCAAATGCCTCAGGCGGCATCGGCCTGTGGTAAAAGTAACCTTGGGCGGCATGACAACCCTGGTGCAGCACGGTTTCGTGCTGGGCGTAGGTCTCGACGCCTTCGGCGACTACTTTTAGCCCTAAGGCGTGTCCTACCTGAATGATAGCGCCGATTAGCTTGGTCGCTTTGGGCTGGTGGGGGAGGTCGCGCACGAAGCTCTTGTCGATTTTGATCTCATCCAGAGGGAAATTTTTCAGAAAGGCTAAGGAAGAATAGCCGGTGCCGAAATCGTCTAGCGCCAGCTGAATGCCCAGCGATTTGAGGCGGTGCAGGTGCGCGAGGATCTCCTCACCTTGGTGCATCATCATGCTCTCGGTGATTTCCAATTTTAAGCAGGTCGGCGGCAGTCCGGTTTGGTCTAAGATTGTGGCGATAGTTTCCAGCAAGCTCGGATGATGGAACTGGCGCGCAGAGAGATTGACGGCCACCGCTTCCAGCCCAGCCGGTAGCCAAGCGCAGGCGGCTGTGCAAGCAGCGCGCAGCACTTGCTCTCCCAGCGCTAGAATCAGCCCGCTTTCTTCTGCCAGGGGAAGAATTGATCTGGCGGGATCAACCCTTGTTCTGGGTCTTGCCAGCGCACCAGCGCCTCGCAGGCCTGGATCTGCCCTCTGCGCAGTTCGATCAGCGGTTGATAGTGGAGGATAAAATCGCCGCGCTCGAGCGCTCGCCGCAGCTTGGTCTCGAGCGTCAAGCGCCGGTGTGCGCTGGCGGTCAACGCGGAGGTATAGAAACGATAGTCGCCGCCTTGTTCCCGTTTGGCTTGGCGCATCGCCGTCTCGGCGTGTTGGATGAGCTCGGCAGCGTCAGCTGCATCGTCAGGATACAAGCTGATGCCGATACTGGCAGAAAGGTAGATTTCTTGGCCGTCAATCTCAAACGGCCAGGCCAGCGCCTCAAGCAAATGCTCGGCGATGTGAGCCGCTGATTCAGGATGGGGCAGTTGGTCTGCAACCAGCAGAAATTCATCCCCTGCCAGGCGCCCTAATAGGTCTTCGCAGCGTAGTTTGCCCTTGAGGCGAGTGACTAAAGCGACCAACAACTCATCGCCGGCGGCGTGGTTTAAGCCGTCGTTGATCCGGTTGAACCGGTCTAGATCTAGCAGTAGTGCAGCCACCCGATAACGGTGGCGTTGGGCGCGTTTTATAGCTTGGGTCAGACTCAGGTGAAGCAGCAGGCGATTGGGGAGGGCAGTGAGTAGGTCGTGGTGAGTCAGGTAATCGATACGCGCCTGCGATTGCTTAAGCTGGCTTAGGTTGTGCATCAGCGCGACGTAGTGGGTAGGTTGGCCGGCACTGTCGCGCACTGTGTTGATGGTCAACAGTTGGGGGTAGACTTCGCCGGTTTTGCGCCGGTTCCACACTTCCCCTTGCCAGTAACCGGTCTTGATTAGACTCTGCCACATCATCTGGTAAAATTTCCGATCTTGGTGGCCAGATCGGAGCAGGCGCGGGTTTTTCCCCAACACTTCGGCCTCGGTATAGCCGGTGATGTCACAGAAGGCGCGGTTGACCGCGACGATGTAGCCGTTTAGGTCGGTGATCATGATGCCTTCGCACATGGCTTCAAGCACTGCGGTGGCCTGGCGGCGGTAGGACTCAGCGGAAGTTTGCTCTATCGCTAGAGCCGCCAGGTGCGAAAATTTTTCGATTAAAGCCTGCTCCTCTAGGCTGGGAAGGCGCTTTTGGTCATAGTAGACCACAAATGTCCCCAGTACTTTCCCGTGCGAATTTTTAATCGGCACCGACCAGCACGCGCAAAAACCGACCTGACGGACGATGTTAAGATAAGGCGCCCAGTAAGGGTGATGGTAGACGTCCGCGACCATTACCGCCTCGCCAGTGGCGGCTGCAGTGCCACAAGAGCCGCAGCCGGCTTTGGCTTCTAGCCCGTCTACAGCAGCGTTATAAAACGCTGGTAAGCTTGGGGCGGCGAGCGTATAGAGGCGACCTGCTTTCAGTTCCATGATGGACACCTGCCAGCGAGGCCGCACCGCTTCCAGGCTTTCGGCCAGCTGAGTCAGCAATTCCGGCAAGGGACGGTTAGTCAGCAGGCCTTCTAATAACCGTATCCGAAGCGAGCGAAGATAATCTGCCTGACGGCGGTAGCGAAACTGACCGGCCAGTACCCATACCGCAACTGCGCCCAAGGTACCAAAGAACACAGCGAGCAAACTGAGCAAGGCAATCGCAGCGGTTTTAGCGCTGCCGGCAGGGAGGGCGGCTAGCTGTCAAGAACCGCCAGGAAGAGAGACATCTAAAACAACCGGTTGCTGGCTAAACACAGTGGGTCGCCGTAAAACACCGGTCCAGCCGCACCGCTGCCGTCGGTGCCCCGCATCGCAATTTGCAACTGGCGCTCCTTGCTTAGTCCAGCCAGTTGATATAGCCGGTCGGCATCTATTACTGCCGAGATCAAACCCCAAAAATACTTTTGGCCATTTGGTGCCTCCAGAAATACCGGCTCGCGCACCAAGACCCCTATCCCCCCTTGGACTAGCGGTACAGGACCTGCCACCATCGGCTGGCCAGCGTCGCGGGCGCGCAAAGCTGCCTCTCGTTGGCTGGGAAGCTGACGGTAATCGAGGCCTAAGGCAGCTTCATTGCCAGCAAGGGGATAGATAAAGCGGATGACCAGATCTGGGGCAGCGGCGATGTTGCGTAAGGTGTTCCCGTCCACCAAGGGGCGGGCAGCGCGGGCAAAGGTCTCTTGATCTAGGTCGGGATGAAGCGCAATCACCGCTGCCAGTCCGCGCGCGCGGTAAAGGTTGGCGTAAATGATGCCCTCCAAGCGCGCGCGGATCGTTGCTAGGCGGGTGAGCACTTGGTTGCGTTCGGAAAAGTCTACCTGCAAGACGATGAGGCGTTCGGCTACTTGCTCGGCTGCTGCGATACAAAGCGCGAACAAACCGCTTCGCAGCCAGGGTAAGTGCCGAGAGGACGAAATCATCCAGGTCGGTGTTTAAAATCAGAGGTTGTTTTAAGTATAGTCGATCCAACGGTAAATTTCTACCGTATCGGGCGGGCACGTTCGGCACCCCCCCCTGCACAGCGTCCCGGCCGGAAGCTGTTCCACCTCACCTTTCTGGATCAGGCGCTGGAGCATGAGGCGCACGGTTTCGGGGGGAAGCTGAAGGGTGGCAGCAAGCTCCTTTAAGGGAAGCTCTTTGTGTTGGCGAAGAAGCGCGCGAAGCTCTAGGATCATTTACAGCAACTGCGGTGCAGTAAACCTGAGCCGTGGCCGGCGTGGGGAGCGCTTTGGCCCGGCGCGGTTTTAGGGCGTTTGAACTTCAGCCAAGCATAGACCAAAAGGAAGAAAACGCCGATCGCGCCGATGACTAGCTGGGCCTGATGGGGATGGTGGGCGAACGTGACCGTTTGGTAATACAGGGAGGCGACAGCATAGGCTAGGCTACATGTCCAGACCACAGTCAACCCCATCCAGCGCCAACCGATCTCGCGGCGAATGGCGGCGGTGGCAGCAACACAAGGGGAGTACAACAAAATGAACAACAAGTAAGCAAAGGCGCCTGCTTGGCCGTCGAAACGCCGTGCCATTGCACCGAACGTAATCGGGTGGGTCTCAAGTTCCGCCGCCGCCTGGGTCGGGTCGGCAGCAGCGTTCAAAACCCGAAAACCTAGTGGGTCGGCAAGCGCGCTGAAAGTCTCGCGCAGGTTCTCGGGTACCGTGACTGCTGCCTCGCGCAAGGCAGCGAGGAGATCGAAATCCTGTTCGGACTCGACCGCTAAGGCATTCTGGTCCAGCCGTGAATAAAGGGCATCTAAGGTACCTACTATCACTTCTTTAGCTAAGACGCCGCTTAAGATGCCGACTACCGCAGGCCAGTTGTCCTCGCGAATCCCCAACGGTGCAAACGCCGGCGTCAAACTCTTGGCAAACGCAGAGAGCACAGAGTCCTGGGCTTGGACTTCCTCACCAAACCGCCCGTCTAGGCTGAAAGCGTTGAGGACGTTGACCACCATCACCATGGCTACGATGTACTTGCCGGCATCGGTGACAAAGCCTTTCAGGCGCAGCCAAGTATGCAGGAACAGATGGCGCCAGCTCGGCCACTGGTAGATAGGAAGCTCGAGCAGTAAAGACTGCGGCTCCCCAGGCAGCAAGGTAGTCTTGAGCACGAAGGCGGTCAACATCGCCGCTAGAATGCCTATTAGGTACAGAGCAAACACGATATTTTGGCCATTTTTGGGAAAGAACGCGGCGACAAACAGGGCATAGACCGCCAGCCTTGCGCCGCAGGACATGAACGGCGCCATCATCACGGTCAGGATGCGTTCGCGCTCGCGCTCTAAAGTTCGCGCCGCCAGAATCGCCGGCACGTTGCACCCGAACCCGACGATCAGCGGGACAAACGCCTTGCCCGGCAGTCCCAAGCGCTGCATCAGCCGGTCCATCACCAGCGCTGCTCGGGCCAGATAACCGGAATCTTCTAGGAAACTCAACCCCAGATAGAGAGAGCCGATGATCGGGATAAAGGTCGCTACCACTTGCAGCCCTCCACCGATGCCGTCGGCCAAAAATACCTTGAGCCAGGCTGGCGCATTCAGGCTGCTGAGCAGGGTCTTAAAGCCGTCTGCCAATAGGGCCTTGGCGCTAAGGTCGAGGCAGTCGACGAACGCACCGCCGAGGTTGATGGTGAAAGTAAATAGCAGATATATCGCCAGGAAAAATATCGGCACGCCAAGCCAGCGGTTCAGGACGAGAGCGTCGATCCGGTCGGAGACGGAGATCTGCCTTTCTTGTCGGTGCTGGACCGCACGCTGGGCGATCGCCCTGGCATGCTGGTAGCGGGTCTCGGCGATTAGCAGATCAGCATCTTCCGCCAAGGATTGTTCCACCTGCGCGCGCAGCTGCGCAGCTTTGGCTTGAAGCGCGGCAGGTAGGCTAGCGCGGATGGGATAGCCGGCGATCAAGCTGAATGCATCCAGTCGCGGCGATGGGGAAAGCCCGCCGAGCTCTGCCGTCAAGGTAGCGACCGCGTGCGCCAGAGGCGGAGGATAGTCGAGTTGGATCGCCGGGCGAGGATGCCGGGCCTGATCGGCCAATACCGCCTTCAGGAGCTCTACCCCTTCGCTTCGCCGCGCAACGATCGGTACCACGGGAACCCCAAGCGCTTCGCTTAGGGCCTGAAGATCGATGACCAGACCCTGGCGTTTGGCCAGATCCATCATGTTGAGGGCTAGCACCTGGGGAAGGCCGGTTTCGATAAGCTGTACAGTGAGATAGAGCGCCCGTTCCAGGTGAGTCGCGTCGACGATGTTGAGGATCACATCCGCTTGGCGGGTGAAGATGAACTCGCGAGCGATGCGCTCGTCAGCGGAGGTATCCCCAGGGTCTAAGGAATAAGTGCCGGGCAGATCGACTAGGGTAAATTGACAGCTGCCGTAACGGAACTGGCCTTCTTTGCGTTCCACGGTTACCCCAGGCCAGTTGCCGGTGCGCTGGCGAGCACCGGTTAAGGCATTGAACAAGGAGCTTTTGCCAGAATTCGGGTTGCCGATCAAGGCGACAGTGTAGGTGTTCATCAGTGTTCAGTTTGGACCAAGATTAACTCGGCGATCGAGCGACCAATAGCAAACCGCTCATCGTTTTTGCCCACCACGACGGCACCGGCTCGGTTGCGCAAGATCGTCAGGGGGGTACCGGGCGCCAACCCTAGGCTCAACAGGCGCAACCGCAGCGGTTTTTCTACTATGCTTGCGATCCGGACGCGTTGTCCGGGAGAAGCTGTGCTTAAGGGCTGAAACAGATGGGCCATAGTAACCATAAAAACATTATTGAGAATGATTATATTTCATGGCAAGGAGATAGCAAGCAAATAGTTTGAATTTCTTAACCCGTTTTGGCGGATGCGCGGCTTTGCCCGATTGCTGGATGAGCCTAGGTCAGCGATTAAGGTACAGATAGCTAACGGACAAGCTAATCTATCCCTATTGGGTCGGAGGCAGGAGTTTGTGAACGCCGTCCAAGTAAAGCGCTTATTGGTGCTGATGGTATTTGTCGTGATCGGTTTTGGCCCGCTGTCGCCGACTTGTCTGCTCGGTTTGTACGTTGTGATCGCCAGGCCGAAGCGGTTTAAGGCATGGGTGGAGAAGATTTATCTCGGCAATCAAAGGAACCCCCTATGACCGCTTTGCTCACTTAGGCGGCAGCTGTCGTCATCCAGCTTGAAGTCAGCGGCGTGTAGCCCAGTGACAAACACTAGGATTCCCTGCCGGACAGGTTGATAGCAAAAACAGCCGATGATATCGTGATTTAATTGTTGGCTCACGCAGGAAACCATATGACACCGGAGATGCTCAAGTATACAGAGACCCACGAGTGGGTCTACCTCGACCGCAGTTCAGGCGAGCCGATTGCGATCGTTGGGATCGCCACGTTTGCCCTCGAGCAATTGACCGACTTGGTCTATATCAAGCTGCCCAAAGTCGGCGACCAGCTGATTGCAGGTCAGGAATTCGGCCAGATCGAATCGGTCAAGTCGGTCAGCTCATTGCATAGTCCGGTGACTGGCTGCGTCGTTGCGGTCAACTCAGCCTTAGCAGAGGATTTGGAGCTTCTTACCCGCGACCCATATGGAGAAGGCTGGCTGATCAAGGTCAGGGTTAGCGATGAGTCCTCGCTTGCGCACTTGCTGGACTACGAGACATACCTTAAACGGTGTGGCGGCAAGCAGGCTTAAGAGGCAAGTTGCTGATGTCTGATCTTTAAGTAGGTAGCCCAGAGCAGGCGAGGATAAAACCGTGTGTGGACGTTATACCCTATATGCCGCCCGTGACCGGATCATCGAGCGCTTTCGCATCGCCCGCGACCTGACCGCGCAGAAAAAGCTATTTCCGCGCTACAACATCGCCCCTACGCAAGAGGTAGCGGCAGTGCGGCTCGCTTGTGACCGCAGCCGAGAATTGGTCGCGCTGCGGTGGGGCTTGATCCCGCACTGGGCCAAGGAGGCGAAAACTGACTACAGCACCATCAATGCCCGCGCCGAGACGGTGGCGGAAAAGCCAGCATTTCGCGATGCTTTTCGCCGACGGCGCTGCCTGATTCCGGCCGATGGTTTCTACGAGTGGCAGGCCCGCCCGAGCGCAAAGCTCAAGCAGCCTTGGTACATTCAACTCAAAAGCGGCGAGCTGTTCGCTTTCGCTGGGTTGTGGGAACGTTGGGAGCCGCGCTTGGGCCAGGCAGGAGAGCCGGTCGAATCGTGCACGATCTTGGTGACCGGCGCCAACGACCTGGTGCGCCCTATTCACGATCGGATGCCGGTGATTTTGGATCCGGCTGACTACGGGATTTGGCTCGATCCTACTGGTGACTTAAAAGCGGTGCGCGCTTTGCTGCGACCTTATCCGGCCGACGCGATGTGCGCCTGGGCGGTCAGCGTTTATGTCAACAATCCGCACCACGACGACCCAGCCTGCCTGCTGGAGCAGCGCGTACCTAACTAGGTAGGTGCGTGGTACACTGGATACGAAGAGTTATTAATTAGGAGAGAGCGATGACATATAGCGAGGAAGTCATTCAGGCGGTGTAGGAAAAAGGCCGGGCATTGCCGGACTTAGATCCAAACGAGTGGCGCCAGGACCAGTGCGGGGCCTGGATGTATCGGGAGCATTATGGGAACTTAAATTCCGAGTTCGGGTGGAGAATCCTGAACGTTGTCCCAGGCAGTAAAGAAGAACCTGAGAATCTGCGGCCGTTCCATTGCCCAAATAGCTTTGATTTGGAACACAGGCGGCCTCTGTGTCGGGTCTCTGCCGATACAAGCCACATCGCCCTGGGACAAACAGTCAGTCAGCCGCGCAATACCAATCTGTAAACGGAGGCAGCAATGAGCGACAAAGATCAAGATGCGGCCAGATTTCACAGCCGCCACGACCGCTTGCTCAAAGAGCAAGTATACGACCCTTACATGACGCGTAGCAAACCGCGCGCGCTGACCCGGTGTCCCCAGTGTGGGGTGGTATTCATTGAGGGGAGATGGCAATGGCTGCCGAGCGCGCCAGCCAGTGCTGCCGAGGAATTGTGCCCGGCTTGCCAGCGCATCCGCGATAGGGTGCCGGCGGGGTTTTTGACTTTGCGCGGGGAATTTTTTAAACAGCATCGCGATGAGATTCTGCGCTTGGTACATAACCACGTAGAAGCGCAAAAAGCCCAGCACCCTATGAAGCGCCTGATGGACATCGAAGAGCAGGAAGATGGAAGCTGTGTGATCAGCTTTACCGAAATGCATCTTCCGCAAAGCGTAGGGGAGGCGATCGAGCGCGCCTACAAAGGCGAATTGGAAATCCGCTACGCGGAAGAAAGCAACCTCATGCGCGCCTACTGGCAGCGCTAAACTGCCTGGCGGGGTTTCGATGCAACCGCCCGTTGTTTTAATTGGGATCGGTGAATTAGGCGGGGTGTTTGCCCGCGGCTTGCTGCGCGCAGGTTTTCCGGTGTATCCGGTCGGGCGGGGGATGGATTTGGCTTGGGCTTGCCAGAGCTATCCTGAGCCTGGGCTGGTTTTGGTGACCGTTGGGGAGGAAGATTTCCATCCACTTTTAGATAAGCTGCCTGACCCCTGGCGGGAGCGGGTCGGACTGGTCCAGAACGAGCTCATGCCATGCGACTTCCAGCGCTATGGATTGGCCAACGTCACCGTAGCGGTCGTCTGGTTCGAGAAAAAGCCAGGGATGGAGCTGACCAATATCTTGGATACGCCCGTCTACGGGCCAGGCGCCTCGATATTGGTCGAGGCGCTGGCGGCGCTTAAAATCCCAACTCGGGTCCTAGCCGATGAGGAGGCGCTTTTGTTTGAGCTGGCCAAGAAGGGTTTATACATTCTCACCGTCAACCTGGCTGGCCTGGCCGTCGGCGGCACGGTGGGGGAGCTGTGGCACAAGCATCAGGCATTGACCCTAGACATGGCGCAAGAGGTCTTAACCGTGCTTGAGTGGCGGGCTGGCCGTCCCTTGCCGCGGGCAGCTTTGATCGCGGGCATGGTGGCCGGGATCGAGGACTGTCCCCAGCGTTCCTGTGTTGGCCGGCGCGCCCGCGCGCGGCTAGAACGAGTCCTGAAGGATGCCCGCCAGGCTGGGATCGACCTCCCCTGCCTGACCAACCTTTGGTGTAAAGTCAGCTTGGCGGTTTGAGGCTTTCGAGGCGGCCGCGCTTTAGGAAAAGCTGGGCTAACCGGTCGCTTCTGGAATAATCCGGCCGGCGCATCTTCCAGTTGGCAGCCAAACTAGCAAAGGTTTGCGGAAATTGCATTCTGTCGCCTGGAGAAAATCTCTCACCAAGGTTTCCACCAGGGCGATATAATCTTAGCCTGTGATCTCCTCATCCGGTTTTGACTCCAGCAAGCGCTTGAGGTGGAGGTAATACAACGCGGCGGTGATAGATCCCCCAGAGACTGCCTCGCGGCGGCGCGAAAGCCACCGCTGGAAAGCGCCAAAATTTCGTGGCCATGATTTTGTTTGCGCGAGCAAGGCAGATGGTGCGCCTGACGACGAGCAAAATAAAGCTCCTTCTGTGGTTTTATTTAGTGCTGTGGGCGGTTGCTACCGCACAGGCAGGCATGTTGACGCCGCTGGAGGCAAGCGGCTACCGATCCTTGCCAAATTCTGCGCAGGTGGCTCAGTTTCTGGAGCAGCTTGCCGCGCGTTCTCCGTTCGCTAAGGTGATGAGCTACGGCCGCTCAGCCGGCGGCCGCCCACTGGTCGCCTTATTGTTATCCTCCGATGCGGAATTTCTCCGCACCGGGCGGACAGCGCCGGGCAAGCTTAAGGTGATGCTGGTCGGTGGGCAACACGGCACTGAACCTTCGGGCACCGAGGCGCTGCAAGTATTGGCCCGGGAGGTAGCGGTCGGTTCCCTACAGGGAATGCTTGTACACCTGGATTTGATTCTGGTTCCCAATTCCAATCCCGACGGGCGCGATCTCAAACGACGGGTAAATAGCAACGGAATAAACTTAAGCACTGATTACGTGCTCCTGTCCCAGCCCGAAAGCTTAGGGCTGGTGCAGCTGTTAAACCGGTTTCAGCCGCATGCGCTGCTGGACGTCCATGAATCGGCGGTGCTCAAACCTAAGTCCTTGGGCACCCAAGGCTACCTGACCGATTTTGAGGCCCAGTTCGAGTACGCCAACTACGTCAATATTGCGCCTGAGCTTAAGTTTTTTGCCGAGTACGTTTTTTTGCCTGAGCTGTTGGCGGCAGTCAACACCAAGGGCCTTTCTGCCCGACGCTATATCGGCGAGATTGTCTCCATCGATCAGCCCATTACCCACGGCGGAATCAGCTTGCGGAATCTACGCAACTACGCCGGCATGCGCGGGACTTTAGCCTGGTTGGTCGAAAACCGCTTAGACCCGCCCGGCGATTGGCCTACGCCGCGCAACATTCAGGCCCGAGTCGCCAAGCAGCGGCTGTGCCTCTTGGCGTTTCTGGAGGCGTTTACCCGCTTCCGCCAGGCGGTCCTAAACCGGGTCGAGCAAGCCAGGCAATTTCGGCCAGACAGGCGCATCGTGGCGTTGCGCACTGAGTATGCGCCGTCGCCTTCCCAGCCCAAGATCGCCATCTGCCTGCGCAGGCTGGACACCGGCGAACAGGTGGTGAGGGAATTTGAGTATCGCGGCCGCATTGCAGCCCAAGACTGGGTGGTCTTGCCTAAGGCTTATGCGATCACTGCCCAGCGCGCCGTCATCGCTCGTTTACTCGATCGACACGGCATTGGTTACCAGCAGGTGACCCAAGCGCAGGCGGTGGTAGGCTACCGCCTGCGGGTCGCTGAGGTCAAGGTCAGGCGGTGGCTGCATGGCGTCGTTGCGCGGCGTAAGGTAAGCGCCAGGTTGGAAGAGGCGGTAGAGAAAGTGACCCTCACCCCGGGAGACCTTGTGCTGGATCTTCGCCAACCTGGAGGCGCATTGGCTTTTCTCTTGCTCGACCCGCGATCTTCCACAAGCATTTTCCAGGAGGGAAGGTTTTCGCCTCTGCTCGTGAAGGGGAAGAGATTCTTCGGGATGCCGCTGATAGTGACCAGTAGTGACTAGCGGCTTCCACTAGTTGCTAACCACTAAGAGATGTTCGCGCTCCATACTGCCAACCGTACCGAAATCCTGTTCGAGCAGTTGGTCACGGTGCTCAGCCACTATTCTTACGCGCCGTTTGAACCGCTCCAATTCTTGATTCAGGGGCGCGGCATGGAGCGCTGGCTCAAGCTACAGTTAGCTAAGGCGCAGGGAGTATTCGCGCTGGCGCGCTTCGATTTCCCTAACCGCTTTTTTGCGACGCTAGCGCAAGCGTTGGGGTTGCGCCTGATCGATGCCGCATTCGAGCGCCATCGCCTGACCTGGCTGCTCGATGAGTTGCTCAGCTCTCCCCGGTTCCGCAATGATCCTGCCCTTAAGCTTTACTTGGAGGGGCCGGAGCCGCAGCTGCGCCGCTTTCAGCTTGCGCGCCAACTCGCCCAACTTTTCGACCAGTACCAGATTCAGCGCCGCGATTGGCTTGCCGCTTGGCAGCAGGGAGGGATGGTAAGCGACGACCTCGACCGCGGGGTAGAGCGTTGGCAGGCAGAGCTTTGGCATGCTCTCTACCGGCGCCTAGGTGGGCACCGCGGGGAGCTGTGGGAAGCGTTGCTCGAGTGCCTGCGTCAGGATCGGCTTGCGGCTTCCTTGCCGTCTGCCGTATACGTGTTCGGCATCAGCTTTTTGCCGCCCTTGATGGTGGAGGTACTGGCTCAGCTTTCTCGCCACACCGACGTGCACTGGTTTCTGCTGACGCCGGTAGAAGGCTATTTCGCCGACCTTCCCGGCAAGCGCCGCCGCGCCCAGGCAGTGCTGGAAGCGGGGCTGGAAGCGGAATCCTTAGGCCACCATCCCCTCCTGGTTGCCTTGGGAAAGCGCGGGGCGCAGTTCCAGCATCTTCTCCTCAAGTACCTGGAGCCTGCTCTGGAATCCTCGGTGTTTCCCCGCCACGATCCACCTTTGAACCTGCTCCAACACCTGCAAAACGACTTGGCAGAAGGCACCATGACTGCGCCGCCTCCTGACATCGATCCTGGGATCGAGCTCCACCGCTGCCATACCCCTTTGCGCGAGGTGGAAGTGGCGCGCTGGCGCATCTTGGCCTGTTTGGCCGAAGATCCCAGCCTACGTTTGGAGGAAATCGCCCTCATGGCCCCCGACATCGGGGCTTACCAGCCTTATCTGGAGGCGGTGTTCGCCGATCTTCCTCACCATATTGCCGACCGCTCCCTAGGGCGGTGTAACCCGCTGTTAGAGATTCTCGTCAGCGCGCTGCAGCTTTTTACCTCGCGGTTCGAGTGGGAGGCGGTGCTCGAGCTCTTGGGGCGGCGGGAGGTAAGCGAGCGCTTTGGTCTGAGCCCGACTTGGTTGGCCCAAGTGGAAGAGTGGGTACAGGCGGCGGCAATTCGCTGGGGGTTGGATGGAGCGCAGCGGAGCACCTTAGAGCTTCCAGCCAGTGAACACAACACCTGGCGGCTAGGCGTGGATCGCATGCTGCTGGGATGGATGGCTGGCAGCTTGGAAGAATGGCGCCAATTGGTGCCATTCACGGAGATCGAAGGGGGGCAGGAAGGGGAGGCGCTGCTGCGCCTGGCTGATTTCCTCCGCATCTTAAAGGACTTTTGGCACCGCTTTCAGATGCCCCAGCCTCCTTCCTGGTGGCGCGAGCAGCTTTGGGCGTTCGCCCAGGCGCTGTTTGCCGAGACCCCAGAGACCCTAGCCGCTCGCCGGCAGCTGCACGAGTTGCTTCAGACCTTGCCTACAGCTGATGATTATAGCGGTAAAGTAGAGCTTAAGGTGATCATCGACTGGCTGCGCTCGCGCGTGGAGGAGGCAGTCAGCGATGATTTTCTAAGCTTCGGGATTACCTGCTGTACCATGCTTCCGATGCGGGCGGTGCCGTTTCGCCTCACGGTGGTGGTGGGCCTCCACGAGGGAGAATTGCCAAAAGCTGAGACTCAGCCTGCCTTTGACTTGATCGCTTATCACCCGCGACTGGGAGATCGAGACCTGCGCCTGGATCAGCGCTACCAGTTTCTGGAAGTGATACTTTCTACGCGCGAGCGCCTGATTCTGATTTACCGAGGGCTGACGCCGGAGAAAAACGAGGAGCGCCCGCCTTCCCAGGTCGTGGTCGAATTGCTCGAGGTGCTCGATCGCTACGGTATCTCGCGCGATCGTTTCGTCTTCGATCATCCTTCCCATCCTTTTCATCCTACCTATTTCCGCTGTCCGGGGGGCGACCCAAAGCACTTCGAAGTCGCCGTGGCCTTGCTCAAGAGCGAAGGCAAAACAGATCCTTTCTGGCCTTCTCATGTTTGTCTGGACGAGCCATTACCTGAAAGGCTAGAGCTTGCCGAGCTCTTGGACTTTGCCACCGATGCCCAAAGTTGGTTTTGGGAGCGTCGTCTCAAGCTTGCCCGGCTGGCGCAAACCGAGCTGCCAGAGGCGCGCGAGCCTTTCGAACCCACAGGTCTTGAGGTGTTTCGGCTACGCCGGCGCCTGATCGAGGCGTTGCAGAAGCAGGAATCTCCAATGGCTTGGTTGCACCGCCTCCAGCGCGCTGGAGAATGGCCCCAAGGGGAAGCAGGCAGGCAAGCTTTCATTTTTGGCGTGCTGTCGCAGGCGCGATCCCTAGTTGAGGCAGCCAACGCGTGTGCCGTTGGCAAGCCTCTGCCGCCAGCGCTCGTGAAAGTGGAGCTGGCTTCTATCATGGTCCATGGTTGCTTGATGCAGCGCTTTGAATCCGGCTGCCTTGAGATTGTGCCGGGTAAGTTCAACGGCAAACGCTGGATTCGGGCATGGCTACAGCATCTTGTCGCGCAGTCGCAAGGGTTGACTCCGACCTTGGTGGTGGCGCTGGCCGAAGACGATGAAGAGAAAGTGATGACCTGGCGTTTTGAACCTGAGCCTCGATGGCGGGAATGGCTTAGCCCTTGGGTCGAACATATGCTCGACTGCTGGAACCGGCCTTCCCCGTGGGTAGCGGAATGGGGGTTTAACTGGTGGAAGCTTAAGCGCCAGGGCAAACAGGAAGCGGAAATCGCAAGCAAATGGCTGCGCGAGTGGCGGGAGCCCTCGCAAGCGTTTACCTGGTTGTTTGGGCAAATAGATGCCCAGTTCATCCAACAAGTGCTACCGTTATATCGGCGCTTGCTTGAGCTGCCATGATTCCGCTCGATCTCTACTTTAGCCGGTTTGAGCCGGGTATCCACCTGATCGAGGCCTCGGCCGGTACCGGTAAGACCTACTCCATCGCCCAGTTGGTCGTGCGCTTTGTAGTCGAGGAAGGCGTCTCGGTGGAAGAGATGGGGGTCGTGACGTTTACCCGCGCGGCGACTGCTGAGCTTCGCCAGCGTATCGAGCGGCGTTTGATCGAAGTGCGCAATGCTTTAGCAGGTGCGGCAATCGATGATCCTAAGCTGGCTGAGTGGATCGGCACGCTTTCCGACCTCGAGGCAGCGAGAAGGCGCCTTGAAGCCGAGCGGTTAAAGCTCGATCTGATGCCGATCCAGACCATCCACAGTTTTTGTCACCACGCGTTGCGCCAGCATGCTTTGGAGGCGGGAGAGCTGCTGGGGCAAACGCTGCTGGAAGAAGAGGACGCGTTTTTCCAGACGATCGTCGATGACTTTTGGCGCTGCCAGAAGCTGCAACCTTGGCAGTGGCGGTGCGTTTTGGAATGTACTAAAACGCCGGATGCTCTAGCCAAAAAGCTTAGGAAGTTAAAGCCGCCTGTGCGTTTCGTGCCTGAGGTGACTAACTATCCCCTCTTAGAGGAAGGCAGGCTCAGTGCGCTGTTTGAGGGGGAAGCATGGCAAGCCTTTGCCCGATGGATGGATGGATTGTGTCAGGCAGGATGGTTCAACCAAAACGTTTGTACCTGGTGGGATAAGCTGCGCAAAGAGGTCAGCCAGTCTGCGGTGCCTATCCTGCGCGAAAATCTGTTAGCTTTCCTGGAACAGGGACTTAACGGCAAGAAACTCAGGCGCAAAGACTTAAGCCAGCTGCCCGATTATCGCAGCTTTCTGCCCCAGCTTGAGGCGCTCGATGCGTTGAGCCGGCAGCAACAGTGGTTTAAGATCGCTTGGCTGCAAAAAGCGTGGCACTACGTTCAGACCCAGGCCGTACGACGCTTGGCTGCCGACGGCCTGCTTACCCACGATTATGTGGTTCGGCGTCTGGCCCAGGTGGTCGAGCAGGTACCTTTGACCTTCCTCAAGCAGCGCTTTAAGGTGTTTTTCATCGATGAGTTTCAGGATACCGATGGTGACCAGTGGCGCATTTTTTCGCACTTGTTCGGGAGCGGCAGACGATTTTTGTTCCTCATCGGCGATCCTAAACAGTCGATTTACCGCTTCCGCGGTGCAGACCTTAACACCTATTTCGACGCTGCTCATTCTACCCATCAGCGCTGGCGGCTAGATGTCAATTACCGCTCGCATCCACGGCTAGTTGAGGCAGTTGGCATCCTGTTTCAAGCAGAAAATGCCTTTCTCCACCCTGAGCTTTGCTGCCTGCCGGTCCATGCTGCCGGCCTGGAAGAGAGTGAGCTGCGCCGGAACGGTCAAAGCTTACCGCCTTTCCATTGGCAAGCATTCGAGGCAGACGGTGCGCCCTACCGTTACCGGAACAAGCGCGAAGCGATCGAGCACTTAGCGCAGCACGTCGCCGAAGACCTCATCGCTTTGCTCAACGAGCATCAGCTTGTGACCAAACGCAAGCCGACTGTCTTACAGGCCCCTTGTCTGACGGAGAAAAAGTTGCATCCTGGCAATATCGCGATTTTGGTGCGTGACAATGAGACTGCGGTGAGGGTGCGCGAGGTGCTGCGCGAATACCGGCTGCCGGCGGTGCTCATCGATCGCCGCTCGGTATACGAGACCGAGACTGCTCAAAAACTGCACCGCTTGCTGACCGCGCTTTGGGAAGGGCCGGATTGGAAGCGAGTAGGGCGGATGCTGGCAGATGGGTGGTTTGGGGTCGGTGGGGAGGCGCTGATTGCGCTGGAGAAGAATGGCGATATCGCGCAGTATCTGGAGGCGTTTTGGGAGGCAGCCGAGCGCTGGCGCAGCGAGAGCTTATTGGTGGCTTTGGAAGGGTTGTTTGGAAAGTTCGGGGTGTGGCGGCACATCGCTGAGCTACCGAACGGTACACGCCAGCTGGCAGATCTTAGGCATCTTTTGGAGATGCTGCAGGAAAAAGCGGTCCGCGATCGTCTTGGGCCGCAGGCGCTTTTGACTTGGTATCGCAGGCGCTTGGCCAGCCCTGCAGGAGAAGCCGAACAGCTGCGCTTGGAAAGCGACGAGGATGCAGTGCAATTGGTGACCACGCACAGCGCTAAAGGATTGGAATACGAGGTAGTGTTCTGTTTTGATTTATGGACGCCGCAGCAGAAGGGGAAGAACACCGACGATTTCATCGTCGTGGGGGAAGAGGTGGTGTTCCAAGCCGCCGGCGAGGCGTTCGAGCAGGCTTTCAAGGCCCATGTGCTAGCCGAACGCCAAGAGTCCTTGCGCTTGGCTTATGTGGCATTGACGCGCGCCAAGGCTCACTGTCGGGTATATCTGTTGGAAAAGCACTGTACGCCTCAGGAGAGCTTCTCTGCCTTGCATCACCTCTTAGGGGGCAGGGATATTTTCCTGGCCGCCAGCCAGCTAGCGCGCACCTATCCAAAGACGTTTAGCTACCACCGCCGCCCTTGGTCTGAGCTTGCCGGCCAACCGTGGCATTCTCATAAGATGATGCCTGACCTTCAGATGCCGCCGCCCATCCTGCGCGACCTGAACCAAGAGGTCTTGCGTCTTGCCAGCTACTCTAGTTTGGTGCGCGGCAGCCATCGGACTTCCCTCTCGGACTGGATCGAGCGCCTGCTAGAAGAGGAGATGACCGCTCCTGATGCTAGCCTACCGCGCGGGGCAGCTTTTGGCAATCTGCTTCACAGCTTGCTAGAACAGGCATCGTTTGCGGATCTGGCCCAGGGCAAGTTAGATCCCAAGCTGTGGGAACAGTGCTTAAGGCAATCCGGTTTCGGAGAAGAGCTCAAGCTTGAAGCGGTGCTTCCCTTGCTTGTGCGCGCGGTGACCACGCCTTTGCCAGAATTTACCCTCGCCCAAGTGGACCCGAGCCGGCAGCTGCGCGAGCTTGAATTTTTCTTACCCGTGCGCGCTTTGACAGCTTCCTTGCTCAATGACCTGCTTGGCAGTCAGCCTTGGTTTAGGCCTTTGGCCTTTGCAGAAATCAAGGGATTCTTGCGCGGTTTTATCGACTTGGTCGTAGAATATGAGGGGCGCTTCTACGTGATCGATTATAAATCCAACGACCTGGATGCCTACGACCAGGCCCACTTGACTTTCGCCATGCGCGAGCATGACTACGGTCTGCAAGCACTGCTCTATGCCTTAGCGGTGCACCGCTATCTTAAAGTGCGCTTGCCGGGCTACGATTATCTAACCCACTTCGGTGGGGTACGCTATCTGTTTCTGCGCGGCCTAGCCGACGGCCAGGGGGTCTTCGGGTTGCGGCCTGAGCTGGCTTGGATCGCGCAGCTGGAGGCGCAGCTTGGATAGCGATCTTCATCCCCACGCGCTGGTATTGGCGGAGTTTTTCTACCGCCGCCTAGGTCGGGAGAGCAAGGCTTTGACGCGGATCCTGAGCGATCTTATTCAGGCTCAGGAGGACGGTCACGTCTGTTTGACCCTCAAAGAATCCCAGCGCCGCCTTTTGGAAAAGTTTCCTGAGCTTTACTTGCCTAAGGGCGGTGCGCCGCTGGTCCTGGAAGAAGAACGCTTGTACTTTCGCCGCCTGTGGCAGTATGAAGAGCGCTTGGTGCAAGGTATTGTGCGCCTTAAAGACAGCCAACCCTTGTCGGTGGACGAGGACAAGCTTGAACTGCTTGCCCGCGCAGCTTCGCTCGATCCTTCCCAACGGGCAGCGATTGTGGGGGCAGCGGCTATGCGCTTTGCCATCCTCACCGGCGGCCCTGGCACCGGCAAGACCACGACCGTACTTCAGCTCATTGCTTTGCGCTCGTGGCAACAACCGGATCTTAAAGTCGCCCTCGCTGCCCCGACTGGCAAAGCCGCCCAGCGCCTGACCGAGACCCTTAAGCAGAGGATCGATGCCCTCCCTTTACCGGAGACGTTAAAGTCCCACTTGCCGCGGGAAGTGACTACGCTCCATCACTTGCTCGGGGCGCGTCCGGGAACTAGCCAGATACGTTACCAGGCGGACCGTCCTTTACCCTATGATTTGGTCGTGGTGGATGAGGCGTCGATGGTAGATCTGGCGTTGGCGGCTAAATTGGTCGATGCCTTGCCGGAAGGGGGAAACCTGCTGCTCGTGGGAGATCGCGACCAGCTTGCCTCCGTCGAGGCGGGCAGTATTTTAGCCGATCTCTGCGACGGTGCGAGCGAACACACATTTCGCCTCACCACTGTCCACCGCTTCCAGTCAGAGCTAGCAGAACTGGCAGCGGCAGTGAAAGAGGATGACGCGAAAGTATTGAAATTGCTGCCGCGCCTTGAAGACATACAGGCCTTGTGGCAGGCCATCGATGAGGGTTACCGAAGCTACTGGCAGGCCGTGCGCGAGGGGGGTAGCTTCCGCGAGGTTCATGCGGCTTTTGCCCGGTTTAGGGTACTGTGCGCCCATCGCCGCGGCCCTTTAGGATCGGACTGGCTGAATCAAGAGCTGGAGGCCCGCTGGCGCCGGCACGGCTGGGTAGCGGGCGGCAAGTTTTATCCGGGACGGGCACTGTTGATTCAGGAAAACGTTCCCGATTTGGGGTTATTCAACGGCGATATCGGCATTTGCTTAGCCGATGAGGGCGGGGTTTTGAAGGTCTGGCTCGAGGACGGGCGGCGGTTTTCGCCGGCGCGCCTGCCAGCCTGCGAGACGGTGTTTGCCATGACTGTCCACAAGGCTCAAGGGTCGGAATTTGAAGGCGTGCTGTTGGTGCTCCCGCTCAAGCCTTCGGAAGTTTTGAGCCGCGAGCTGATTTATACCGCCTTGACGCGTGCCCGGAAAGAGGTAGAATGCTTTGGGCCTGAGACCGTCTTGCGCGTAGCCCTTAGCCGCTGCATCCAACGCCAAGGGGGGCTAAGGCGTAAGTTGTTGGAACCGCATGCAGATCGTTTTGCTGCTCTGTAGTTTGCTGGTTGCCTGTAGCCAGCCTGCTTGGCATACTACCGATGTAAGAGGAAAATTGCCGCCGTTAGCCTTTACCCTCACCGACACTCAAGGTCGTCTCCGCCACGGGGAACAATTTCACGGCCGCATCACGCTGCTGTTTACTGGCTTTACCCATTGTCCGGATGTATGCCCGACGACCTTGGCGCGCTTGGCCACCGCGCTGCAAGGCATCCCAGGCAGCCAAGCGCGTATTCAAGTGCTATTTGTCAGCTTAGATCCTGAGCGCGATACTCCAGACGTCCTAGAACGTTATGTGCGCGGTTTTGGTCCTTGGTTTGTCGGCTTAACCGGCACGCCCCAGCAGCTTAAAGAACTTACCCAACGCTATTTTCTGTCCTTTGCCAAAAATCCCGACGCCGATATCATCCACAGCAGCCGAGTGCTTATCTTCGACCGTCAGGGCAATGCCCGCCTGCTAGCCAGCGCGGACGTCTCGGTAGAGGACCTAAGCGCCGATCTGCAGCGATTGTTGAAAGAGTAAGCGCTTTTTGCCCAACCGTAGATATGCGCTCACCTAGGGCATTACCGACATGATCAACCCAGCGCTCGCTAAGCTCCAACCTTACCCTTTCGAGAAGCTCGCTCGCCTTAAGGAAGGGATCAGTCCTCCCCAAGACCGATCGCCTATCATCCTCTCCATCGGCGAGCCGCAGGGGGTACCGCCGCTTTTCATCGCCGAGACGCTAAGCCGCCATCTTCCCCTGCTCGGCAGGTATCCTACGACCAAAGGGCTGCTTGAACTGCGCGAGGCCATCGTTGCCTGGCTGGCGCGGCGCTTTCGATTGCCGGGGATTGACCCAGAGCGCCAAATTCTGCCGGTAGCTGGCACGCGCGAGGCGCTTTTTTCTTTCGCTCAAGCCGTGGTCGACCCAAGCGCCTATCCTTTGGTGCTGATGCCCAACCCGTTTTATCAGATTTACGAAGGGGCAGCGCTCTTGGCGGGGGCTGAGCCGTATTACCTAAACGCCACGGAAGAGACTGGGTTTTTGCCCGATTTCGAGGCGGTACCTGAGGCGGTTTGGAAACGGTGCCAACTGCTTTACCTTTGCTCACCAGCCAACCCCACCGGTCAGGTCTTAGCGCTTGCGACGCTAAAATGCCTGATCGAGTTAGCACACCGGTATGATTTTGTCATTGCGGCGGATGAATGCTACGCCGAGCTGTACGCTGACTCACCCCCGCCGGGGTTGCTGCAGGCAGCCGCAGAGATAGGCAATCTCGCTTTTTCGCGCTGCGTCGTGTTCCACAGCCTGTCTAAGCGCTCCAGCGCACCGGGGCTGCGTTCGGGGTTTGTCGCCGGCGATGCCGATCTCCTGGCGCGCTATCTTCAGTACCGCACTTATCACGGTTGCGCTTTGTCGCTGCCGGTCCAACACGCTAGCATCGCCGCATGGCGCGATGAAGCGCACGTAGAAGCGATCCGGCAAAGCTATCGCGCGCGGATGATAGCGGCAGCAGAAATCCTCTCCCAGGCAACTGAGGTCACGATCCCGCCGGCAGGGTTCTATTTTTGGCTGAAGACGCCAGGCGACGACTGCGAATTCGCCAGGCACCTGTTTGCCACCCAAAACGTCACCGTGCTGCCGGGAAGCTTCCTGGCGCGGGAGGCAAACGGGATCAACCCAGGGCACGGGTATGTGCGCATCGCCTGGGTTCATCCGCTGGCTACCTGTTGGGAAGCCGCGCAAAGAATCGTAGCGTGCTGTAAAGAGTATTAATCCCAGAACCGGCCAGCTCCTAAGTAATAGCGCCGCCAGTAACTGTTCAAAGGCTCGATCCGCACTTGCTTGCCAGTAGCAGGCGCGTGGACAAAGCGGCCTTGGCCTAGGTAGATGCCGACGTGGATTTTTTGTTTAGGCGGGCGGAAGAAGACCAAATCGCCTGGTCGGGTAGACCGAACTTTGCGGCACTTTTGCCATTGTTCCTCAGCGGTGCGCGGGACCATGATCCCCAGGCGCCGATGGACATAATACACCAGCCCGCTGCAATCGAATCCACGTGGGGACTCGCCGCCGTAGCGGTAAGGGATGCCGGTCAGGCGAGTAGCTTCCCGAGCGACTAGATGGCCGGGCAAGGTCGGTTTGACCGGGCGGGAGGGGGAAGTAGCGCAACCGCCCAAGCATAGAAGCAGGCAAAGCAGCGCTAGCCGAAAGCCGATTTGGATCGGCGCCATAAAGCCCCACCGCGATGGTTGCTCATGCCAGGCTAAGGTGAGTATCCTTGTTAGTTTAAATAAAATACCAAGGAACTGAACATGAGCGAATCATTGGCAGCTATTATCGAAGAAGCGTTCGAAAGGCGAGCTGAGATTACCCCTCAGACCGCTAGCGCACAGTTAAAAGAGGCTATCGAAGCAGCCCTTTGTTTGCTCGATTCCGGCCAGGCGCGAGTGGCGGAAAAAAAAGACGGCCGGTGGATAGTCAATCAGTGGCTGAAGAAGGCCGTGCTGCTTTCGTTTCGGGTGTATGACAACCGCATGATGGATGGCGCGCCGACCAACTTTTACGACAAAGTAGAGCTCAAATACGCTCGCTACCGACCCGAAGACTTCCGCCGCGATGGGGTACGGGTGGTACCGTTTGCTAACGTGCGCTACGGGGCTTACGTGGCGCCAGGGGCGATCTTGATGCCGTCGTATGTCAACATCGGCGCGTATGTGGATTCTGGGACCATGGTGGATACTTGGGCGACGGTGGGGTCCTGCGCTCAGATAGGTAAGAACGTGCACCTGTCCGGCGGGGTTGGCATCGGTGGGGTGCTGGAGCCGCTGCAGGCCAATCCGACCATCATCGAGGATAACTGCTTTATCGGTGCGCGCTCGGAAATCGTCGAGGGGGTGATCGTAGAGGAAGGCTCGGTGATCTCGATGGGGGTGTACATCGGCCAGAGTACGAAGATTTACAACCGGATGACCGGTGAGATCAGCTACGGCCGCATCCCCGCCGGGTCGGTAGTGGTGCCGGGGAGCCTACCGGCCAAAGATGGCAGCCATAGCCTGTACTGCGCGGTGATCATCAAGCAAGTCGACGAACGCACCCGCAGCAAGGTGGGGATCAATGAGCTATTGCGGGACTGATGCCTCAAGGTTAACTTATGAGCGAAGCCTTAAAGCTTGCGCAAGCGTTGATTGCAACGCCCTCGGTGACCCCTGAAGACGGCGGCTGTATGGAGCTGGTGATCGAGCAGCTTGCCCCTTTCGGGTTTGTGCCGGAATTTTTGTATTTCGGCGATACCCCCAACCTTTGGCTGAGACGCGGGACGGCATCTCCCCTGTTTGTGTTTTTAGGCCACACCGACGTGGTACCGCCTGGTCCGCTGAAAGACTGGACCTTTCCACCGTTTGAGCCCCACCTGCGCGACGGAAAACTCTACGGGCGCGGCGCCGCCGATATGAAAGGGGCGATCGCAGCGTTTGTGGTCGCCTGCCAGCAATTTTTGACCAAGTATCCTAACCCTCAAGGCTCGCTCGCGCTGCTTTTGACCTCGGATGAGGAGGGCAGCGCTCTCAACGGCGTGGTCAAGGTGGTAGAAATCCTTCAGGCACGCGAGGAAAAGATCGACTGGTGCTTGGTGGGTGAGCCTTCCAGCGAAGAGCGCTTAGGCGATACGATCAAAATCGGCCGCCGCGGCTCGCTCACCGGCTGGCTTCGAGTCTTCGGCAAGCAAGGGCATGTGGCTTATCCGCAGAAGGCGAGCAATCCTATCCACGCCTTTGCCCGCCCGCTCCAACACCTGGTCGAGGAAGTGTGGGACCTAGGCAATGCGCATTTTCCTCCCACCAGCTTCCAGATCGTCAACCTTCAGGCCGGCGTAGGCGCCGACAACGTGATCCCGGGGCAGTTAGACGCGCAGTTTAATTTTCGCTTCTCGACCGAATTGACGGCCGAGGACATCCAGCGCCGGGTAGAAGCGATTTTGGCGCATTATGGTTTGGACTTTGAGCTTGATTGGCGTCTGTCGGGTAAGCCGTTTTTGACCTTAGGCACGCGTTTGATCGAGGCCGTCCAGGCTGCACTGGAGGGCGTGGTGGGCCAGCGCGCAGCGCTCTCTACCGGCGGCGGTACCTCCGATGGGCGCTTCATCGCCCCGACCGGGGCTGAGGTGGTCGAATTGGGGCCGGTGAACGCTTCTATCCACCAGGTCAACGAATGGGTGGCGGTAGAAGATCTGGCTAAGTTGACGGAAGTTTACGCTGCGGTGTTAGAAAACTTATTGGCATGAGCGCCAGGGCTTGCCTGTGGCTAGCCGGTTGGGTGGGGATCGCGCTGCCGCTTTGGGCAGCGCCTTTTAAGCTGCCTTTGGCGAAGATCCAGGCCAACGTCGAACAGCAGGTGGTCAATCTCCAAGGCCACCTAGAGCCGTTCAGGCAGGTGGCGCTGCCGGCACGGGTAAACGGCTACCTGAAAGCTATCTATGTCGATCTCGGCGATCAGCTGCGCCGGGGGGAAGTGATCGCCGAGCTCAGCGTCCCTAAACTTGAGGCTAAGATGCACTTGGCGCAGGCGCAATTGGCCAAAGCGCGCGCCGAACTTGCGCGCCAAGAACAAATTGTGCAGTTCAAGACACGCTTGGCTGCTCGCCTGCACCATTTAGCGCAGCAGCGGCAAAGGACAGTTCCCGCAGAGGAGATCGACCGCGCCGACGATGAACGTCTCGCCGCGGAGGCGAAACGAGAAGTGCTCAAGGCTCAGATCGCCTTGGCTGAGGCGGAAGTGAGGAATCTCGAAGCCAGGTTTGCGTTTGCGCGGGTCAGCGCGCCTTTCGACGGCGTCGTCACTCGCCGCCTAGCCCACAGCGGCGCTTTGGTTTACGCCGCTACTCCTATCGTGGAGCTGATCTCTACTGACAAGTTGCGGTTAGTGATCGAGGTGCCAGAACGCATCGCGCCTTATTTGCGCCTCGGCGATAGGGTACGGGTGCGCTTCCACGCTTTGCCCGGCGAGGTATTCGAAACTAAGCTGGCACGTATCGCAGCCGTGCTGGATTCCGATGGGAAGCTGAGGGCGGAGGCAGATCTGCCGTTTGCACCTGGCTTGGTGCCAGGCCTTCGGGCCCAGGTGGCGATCTTCCTGTGGTGATGGGGCAGGATGGTCTCCTATTGGCTGATTTAGAGCTTTAGGATTTTAAAGAACGCGCCGTGATCCAAGTTTTGGCGATCGCGATCGGGGGAGCAGTCGGGTCCTGGCTGCGCTTTGTCTTGGCAAACAGCATCTACCTGTGGCTTGGCCATGGTTTTCCTTACGGCACGTTGGTGGTCAATGTCTTGGGGTCTTATTTAATCGGGCTGATGAGCGAGGCTTTGCTGTTGGAGCGCGCCGGGCTAGCGGTGGCATTCCGCGCCGGGGTCTTGGTGGGGCTGTTTGGCTCGCTGACCACGTTTTCAACCTTTACCTTCGAATCGTTGTATTTGATCCAACAAGGGAAATGGCCGCTAGCGCTGGCCAATTTGGCCTTAAGCAACGGGCTGTGTCTAGTGGCGGTGTTGCTGGGGTTACTCTCTGGGCGTAGCTTGTTCTATTATGGGAGGGGGATAGTGGTTGTAAGCGGGCTGCCGGTGCCGTATGCTTTCGGTTTGATCAATTTCCTGGGCGCGGTAGTAGTCGGGTTGACGCTTGCGGTGCTGGAGCCTTGGCTGGCCTCGCAGCTAGCGCGGGTCAGCGTCACCGTGCTGCTGGCTGGAGGATTTATCGTTTTTTCGACGGTTTATCTAGCTTGGTTTCTCACCGAAGCCGGCGCCGGCTTCAAATACCACGGGCGGTTTGCGCTGGCTCTGTTGCTGCTGAACGCAGCTCTGTGCGTACTGGGGATCTGGGCAGGACTTGGGGTAGTTCGGCGATGAGGCAAGGCAAAACCGTTTGGATCGCGCGGGTGTACACCTTGGAGGGGCATGACCGTTTAGACCAGCTGTTACAGCTTCTCCACGGCGAAGAAGGTATCGCGAGCGTCCACGCGTTTCGCGCCATCGCTGGCACCGGCGATGCGCAGGAGATCCATACTTCGTCTTTGCTGACTTTGTCTTTGCGCTTACCGGTGATAGTAGAGTTTATCGCCGAGGAAGCAGTCGTGCGTCAGGCAGTGGCTAAACTGGAAGCCCTAGGGTTTAAGAATATCGTGCTCTGGCCGGCAGAGGCCTTAGGAGCGCAGCCAGCCGGCGGTGGTCAATCCGGCCCGCATCCCCAGGACGCAGACGCATAAGTTGACCGCAAATGCCCCAACCAGAAACTCGATATTCAGTTTGAAAGCATGCGCTAGGATGAGCGCCGAAATCCAATAAAGGACTGTCAGCCCTGCCCAGCCCCCGACCGATAGCAGCGTCCAGAAGAGGCGGTGTTCGGCGGTAGGGCGCAGGCGTTCGAAGATCAGCTCAAGCAAAAGTCCTAAGACAAACGCGCCTACGCCGCTGCCAATCAAGCCGAGCAGCCAGGGAAACAGCCAACCGCCGCCCGGTAAAGCGAGCGGCTGTTCGATCAACCACGCCCGTCCCAGCTCAACTCCTGCCCACACGCTCACCAGCCCTAACCCTAAGCTAAGCGCGACGTTCCCAAAGGCGCGCAAGAGTCGTCCCTGTTCGATCAGGATCACGGTCTCGAGCGCGAAGGTGGAAAAGGTGGTAAACGCCCCCAGCAAGCCGGTCAAAAGCGCAGCCCGCCAAGGCAATCTGAGAAACGCCGACCAAGGCAGGGTCTCGACCCATAGCCCAAACAAAAATGAGCCGATAAGGTTAACTCCCAGCGTCCCGTAAGGAAACCCCCGCCCTAGCCAGCGGTAGATAGCGTTGGAGACAGCAAAGCGCAGCAAAGCCCCTGCTGCCCCCCCTAAGGCGATGGCTAAGATCTCAGCGGTCATAGCCCAAGTGTATCTTGGCAGCAGGCTAAAAAAAATCCCTGCCCGAAGGCAGGGACAAGTTGGGTACTTGCGCACCCCAAGAGGAGGAGATAAGAGGTTCAAATGAACACTCGTTTCCATAGACGATAAAATTAAGATTTTGTTCCATTGATTGTTTCTTTTTTATTGTTTTTTGAGTTTGGTTGGGCTGGAAAAAGCGGCGTGCTAAACTTGACTTTGTAAGTTGGTTTTTAAGTTCTTTCCTGGCCTTTTATCGCCGCTCGGAGGCAATCGATGACGACTCATGAAACTCTTGCGCAGGTGGGGATGAGACATCCTCCTGCGTTGCAGCAAAAACTACAAGCCGCTTTGACCGGCAAAGGGGCAGGTTATCGCCCCCGCACCCACCACCTCAACCCAGACGGTAGCCCCAAATACACCAACCGCCTGATCCTGGAGGATTCTCCCTATCTCCTGCAGCACGCCCACAACCCGGTGGACTGGTACCCCTGGGGCCAGGAGGCCTTCGAGCAGGCCAGGCGCGAAGACAAGCCCATCTTTCTCTCCAGCGGTTACTCTACTTGCCACTGGTGCCACGTGATGGAGGCCGAATCCTTCGAAGCGGAAGAGATCGCCGCCCTTCTCAACCGCTATTTTATTTCGGTTAAATTAGATCGCGAGCTGCGTCCCGACGTCGACAGCGTTTACATGCACGCGGTCCAGCTTTTAACCGGCCACGGTGGTTGGCCGCTGTCGGTATTTTTGACCCCAGCAGGCAAGCCTTTTTTCGGCGGTACCTATTTCCCACCGCAGGCTTTCAAAAAACTGCTTGAGCAGATCGCCGACGCTTGGCTCAAGCGCCGCCCAGAGATCCAAGCTCAGGCCGAGCGCCTCGCTGAGGCGTTAGCTCGCATGGATGCCGTCAGGCAGAAAGGAAAGGTAGAGGTCGCTCTGGCAGAGCAAGCGGTTAGAGACATCCTAGACCAGTTTGACCTGCGCCACGGCGGCTTTGGGCAGGCGCCTAAGTTTCCCAACGAACCGTGGTTGTTGCTGTTGCTCGATGAGCTGTGGCGCAGCTTTGATCCCAAGGTGCTGGCGGTGGTCGAGCAGACGTTGGCGGCGATGGCCCGAGGGGGAATCTATGACCAGCTAGGTGGCGGTTTCCACCGCTACAGCGTGGACGCCAGCTTTCAAGTGCCGCATTTTGAAAAAATGCTCTACAACCAGGCGCAACTGGCGCGGATCTATGCCCAGGCCTATGGGCTGACCGGCAATTGGCGATTTGCCCGCGTGGCGCGGCAGACTCTAGATTACGTCTTAGGCGAGCTGAGCTCGCCAGAAGGGGGATTCTACAGCGCCACCGATGCCGACAGCGAAGGCGAGGAGGGAAAATTCTTCGTTTGGACACCGGCGGAAATCCGCGCGGCGCTCACCGAGGAAGAGGCGGAATTGGCGATCTGCTTGTTTGGAATCACCGAGCAGGGCAACTTCGAAGGGCGCAATGTCCTGCATTTGGCCGAACCGTTAGAACAATTTGCCCGCCGCCAGGGAATCAGTTTGGAGATGCTGCTGGCGCGCTTGGACAGTATCCGCCAGAAGTTGTATGCGACAAGGGCTAAGCGTGTTCCCCCTGTGCGCGACGAGAAGATCCTCACCGCTTGGAACGGGATGATGATCACCGCGTTGGCCGAGGCCGGGCAGTGGTTGAAAGAGCCGCGTTACCTTGAGGCGGCAAAGCAAGCGGCTGAGTTCCTCTGGCGCACCCATTGGCAAGGCGGAAGGTTGGCGCGCAGTTCGCTGGCCGGGCGCGTAAGCGGGGAAGGGTTGCAGGAGGATTATGCCTGCCTAGCTGAAGGGTTGCTGGCCCTATACGATGCCGACGCCGGCGCAGCCTGGTTGAGCCGAGCGCAGGCTTTGACAGATACCATGCTGGATGAGTTTTGGGATCAAACCCAAGGGGGATTCTTTATGAACCGCCAGGAGGACAGGTTGCCCCTGCGCCCCAAAGAGCTATGGGATGGGGCCTGTCCGTCTGGCAACGCGGTTGCAGCTCGGGTATTGGCCAGGCTTTGGCGGCGAGCGCCCAAGGCGCGGTATGAATCTTACCTGAGCGCGCTTGGCGCGGCCTTTGCAGAAGTGATCTCTCGGCATCCTTCAGGGTTTGCTTATTTTTTGCTAGCGTTTAGGGAACTGACGCAAGGTGAGACCGGCCCCTGCCAGTATGCGGCTCAAGGAGCAGTCAAGATCGAGGGCGAGCGTTGCCGGAACCAGCTTACCCTGAGCTTGCACCTGAACGAGGGCTGGCATATCGGCGGCGATCTGCTTCCGCTGCGTCTGAGTCTGGTCGAGCCTGCCCGCGGTTGGAAACTGAAAGAGGTCAGCTACCCTGTCTTAAGCCAGGTAAATCTGCCATTTGCTAGCCAGCCGCTTGCGCTGTATCGCAACCAAGTGCGCATTCAGGCTTGGGTGGCGGAGGAAGGTACAGGCCCTTTGGCCTTGCAGCTTGAGCTGCAAGCGTGCGGAGAAGACAGGTGTCTGGCGCCGGAGGCGGTGATCCTTCACCTTCCTTAGCGCGGTCCCAATTTGCGCTCGATCAACCGCCGATCCATTGTTTCTTCCCCTGGGCTAAGAGCGCCTTAAGGCGGGCAAGAAGTCCTCAGCGTCAGACACAGAGGGCGATTTCAGCTTTGGATAGGGTTGCCTATTTGCTGCCAGAGATCAACTCGTTTCGACTGACTGCAGGTGGGGTGTCCGAACCTGCCACCTTGGCCCTGTTCGGCTTAGGGCTTGCTGGCCTGGGGGTTACGTGGCGCAGGGCACAAGCCTGATCGTCAAAAAATTTTGACATTTTTGTCGGTGGGCGTTGGGTGAAGTAAAATTTTTCGGGGCATCGGACACTATATCACCATCCCTGTCATCGGCTTCGGTCTGGGACCTTGCACCAGATTCTCAAGGAGGTAGCTGGCTATCTGGGCATGGAGAAGGAAGAATTGATCCAAAAGCTGTTTGCATAATTTAACTTGCTACTTTGGCTTTCTTCGGTCTAGGGCTTGCCAGCCTAGGGTTGGGCAGCGCCGCTCTCTTTAGCTAGGTGGGATAAATTACAACTATGCGTAGATCGGTTTCTTCTAGAATCGGTTTTGTCAGCTTAGGCTGCCCTAAGGCGCTGGTGGACAGCGAGCGAATTTTGACCCGCCTGCGCGCCGAAGGCTATGAGATCGCCCCTAATTATGAAGAGGCAGAGCTGGTGGTAGTCAATACCTGCGGCTTCATCGAAGAGGCGGTGGCTGAGTCGTTGGAGGCTATCGGCGAGGCTTTAAACGAGAACGGTAAAGTAATCGTCACCGGCTGCCTGGGGACGCGTCCTGAGGTGATCAGGCGCCGTTTCCCCAAGGTCTTGGAAGTGACCGGCGCCCGCGATTACGCCGGGGTGATGGAGGCGATCCACAAGCATCTGCCGCCGCCCCACGATCCTTTTTTGGACCTGATACCGCCTCCGGGGATCAAGCTCACGCCGCGCCATTATGCGTATCTGAAGGTCGCCGAGGGCTGCAATCATCGCTGTACTTTTTGCATCATCCCATCTCTGCGCGGGCCTTTGGTCAGCCGCCCCATCGGTGGGGTGCTCAGCGAAGCTGAGCGTTTGGTCCAAGCTGGGGTCAAAGAACTTTTGATCATCGCCCAAGACACCAGCGCCTACGGCGTAGACCTTGGTTATCGGGAAGGAAAATGGCGCGGCAAGCCCTGGCGCAGCGATCTCATCGACCTGGCGCGGGGACTGGGAGAGCTGGGCGTGTGGGTCAGGCTGCATTACGTCTACCCGTATCCGCACGTGGACGAGCTCATCCCGCTGATGGCCGAAGGAAGACTTCTGCCGTACCTGGACATTCCGCTGCAACACGCCAGCCCCAGAATTCTAAAGCTCATGAAACGTCCTGCCGATAGCGAAAACACTTTGCAGCGGATTGAGGCTTGGCGCAAGATTTGCCCTACCATCGTCCTGCGCAGTACGTTTATCGTCGGTTTTCCCGGTGAGACCGAAGCCGAATTTGAAGAGCTGCTTGGTTTTCTGCGTGCGGCTCAATTGGATCGGGTCGGGGCATTCAAGTATTCGCCGGTCGAGGGAGCGGTAGCCAACGACCTGCCCGATCCGGTGCCGGCAGAGGTTAAAGAGGAAAGGCTGGCGAGATTCATGGCCGTGCAAGCGGAAATCAGCGCAGCCAAGCTCAAAAGGCGCATCGGCCAAGTAGAGACAGTGTTGGTCGACCAGGTCGATCGTAGCGGGGCGATTGCCAGAAGTTACGGCGATGCCCCGGAGATCGACGGTGTAGTCTATGTGGAAAGGGGGAAAAAGCTTAGCCCAGGCCAGTGGGCACGAGTAGAAATCACCGCTTCCGACGACCACGACCTGTGGGCGAAGTTGATTTAAACCTTGCCTGCCATTGGGTTCTGGCAGGCCGCTTGAGCCGGTAAAGCGCGGAGATATCCTGTTCGCCGAAGCCTTGGGCGATTAGCTGGGTGTAGTCGGCTAAGGTTTGCTCTGCTAACGCGAGAGAGATCCCTGCCTGTTCAGCCAGCTTGCAGCAGATGGCTAAATCTTTGCAGTGCAGGGCAAGCTTGAAGCCTGGTTCAAACTGGCCGCGCACCATCGTGGGGCCGCGCTTTTCCAGGAACCAGTTGCCAGCGGCCCCTTTGGACAACACCGCGATGACCTGATCTAGGTTTAGGCCAAGCGCTTCGGCAAACGCCAAAGCCTCGCACACCGCTTGGTTGATCCCAGCACATAGCACTTGGTTGACCGCCTTAGTGGCCTGGCCGCTGCCGACCGGGCCAGTGTAGACTAAGGTACTGGCCACCGCTTTGAGCGCTGGGGTAACTTTGGCAAAAGCGGCTTGGCTGCCGCCTACCATGGCAACCAGCGTGCCGGTGCGCGCGCCTTCGACCCCACCGGAAACCGGCGCATCCAAAAACTCAGCTTGCTGTGCGGCAAGCTTGGCTGCAGCTAGCTTAGCCGTCTCGACGCTAACGGTGGAATGATCGACAACGACTGTGCCAGGCTGGATCCCAGGCAGCAAGGCGTCGATGACTGCTAACACGTCTGCATCTGCTGCAACGCACAGGCAAATGATCTGGCACTGCTTGGCCAGTTCGGCCGGTGTGGCAGGAACTTGGATCTCGCCCAGCTCGGCGGAAAACCGATTGGCTTTCTCTAAGGTGCGGTTCCAGACAGCGTGAAGCAGACCGGCACGGGCCAGGTTGCGCGCCATCGGGGTACCCATCACGCCGAGGCCGATAAAGCCGACAGAGCGCATCTATTCCTCCAGATAAGTGTATCCGTTAAGGCCAGAGACCAGCTCGTTTTCGAACAGCTTGCGCTGAGCGGGAGAGAGATCGATCTGGGCCAGTTTCTTGCGAAACCCCCGCTGCAGGCTTTCGGGCGAGATGTGGACGTAGCGCAACAGGTCGGCGGCATGGTCGCCGCGCGCTGGCGAAGTCAAGCGCCAGCCGCCTGCGCCGTCCAAGGTCACGTTCACCGAATGGGTGTCGCCAAACAGGTTGTGCATATCTCCTAGGATCTCCTGGTAGGCGCCAAGCATGAAGAAGCCGATCAAATAACGCTCACCGGGGCGGATCGCGTGCAACGGCAGGGTAGATTCGATGCTCTGCCGATCGACGTAAGCTTTGAGGCTGCCGTCGGAATCGCAGGTCAGGTCCATGATGCGGCCGCGGCGAGTTGGAGGCTCGTTTAAGCGTTGCAAGGGTAGGACTGGGAAGATCTGAGCGATGGCCCAAGCGTCCGGCATCGACTGGAAGACGGAAAAGTTGCAAAACACCTTGTCGACAAAGCGATCGTTGAGTTCGTCCAACAGCTCGCGGTGGGCGCGTAGGCGAACGTCCAAGCGTTGGCGGATGCACTGGCAGATAATCGTGTTGAGCTGTTCAGCTTCAGCCAGTTGCGCCAGGGAGAGTTGGCCTTGGGTGTACAAGGCGCGCGCCTCGCGCAGGTCGAACTGGGCGTCGTGGTAAGTCGAAAGCAAGCCATCGTGCTCTAGCCGTTCTAAAGCCCGGCGCAGGTCCACTAGGACCGGCGGGGCGTCTTCAGCCGGAGGGGGAAGAGACTCATGAGCGCGCTCTACCTCGATGACGTTGGTGATGAGCACAGCATGATGCGCAGTCAAGGCCCGGCCCGATTCAGTGATGATCTCCGGATGAGGCAGCCCGGTTTCGGTACATATTTCGGCTAAAACGCGTACTAAGCTATGGGCGTATTCTTCTAAGCTGTAGTTGATAGAGGAAAAACTGCTCGAATGGGTCCCTTCGTAATCTACCCCCAGGCCGCCGCCGGCGTCGACGATCGCAATCGGCGCTCCTAGCCGTCTAAGTTCTACATAGTAGCGGCTGGCTTCGCGCAGGGCGGCTTTGAGATAGTCGATGTCGGCAACTTGAGAGCCGACGTGAAAATGCATCAGTTTTAACCAGTTCAGGCGTTGCTTTTGGTGGAGGGTCTGCACCAGGCGCAAGACGTCGGTGGCGGTCAGGCCGAATTTGGCCTTTTCACCGCCGCTATTTTGCCATTTGCCGGCGCTGACCGAAGCCAGGCGCAGGCGAACGCCCAACTGCGGTTCTATCCCAAGGGTTTCAGTTTCTTCCAAGATGAGCGTCAGTTCCGAGGGTTTTTCCACCACGATAAACACATTGAGCCCTAACCGTTGGCCGATCAGTCCCAGCCGGATATAAGCACGGTCTTTGTAGCCGTTGCAGATCACGGTGGTTACTGGGGGGGCGAGGGCAAGTAGCGCCAAAAGTTCGGATTTGCTTCCCGATTCTAGCCCAATGCGCGGCACATCGCTGTGGAGGATAGCGTCGATGACGCTGCGCTGTTGGTTCACTTTAATCGGATAGACCGGGGTATACTGCCCTTGGTAAGCGTATTCCGCTTGCGCGGCGGCAAAAGCTTCGTACAAGCGTGCAGCGCGGTCGCGCAAGATATCAGTAAAGCGGATCAGAATAGGCAACGCCAGTCCTTCTTGAGCGATCCGATCGACGATCTCGACCAAATCCACTTGTCCCAGGCTGGGATCCCGGCGCGGAATAGCGACTAGGTGGCCGTTTTCAGCGATGTCAAAATAACCATCGCTCCAATGGCGAATAGCGTAGCAATCTTTAGCGTGATGAATAGTCCAGGTCATGGAGGGTATATCGTTGCTAATCGTCTTATTATAATGATTTGAGTCTTCTGCGATGAGGAATCCATGGATAAAGAAATCATCTTAACCGGGATCACCACCACCGGTACTCCCCATCTTGGCAACTATGTGGGAGCCATTCGCCCGGCGATTGCAGCCAGCCGGAATGAAAACGCGCTGGCGTTTTATTTTTTGGCCGATTATCACGCATTGATCAAATGCCACGAACCTGCGCGCATCAGGCAATCTACTTTGGAGATTGCGGCGACTTGGCTAGCGTTAGGGCTAGATACTGAGCATGCGGTTTTCTATCGCCAGTCGGATATCCCTGAGGTCACTGAGCTGGCTTGGATTTTGAGCTGTGTGACCGCTAAAGGGTTGATGAATCGGGCTCATGCTTACAAGGCTACGGTGGCTGAAAACCTGGAGAAAGATGAGCAGGACCCAGATAAGGGCATCACCATAGGCTTGTATTGCTATCCTATCCTGATGGCAGCCGATATTTTGCTGTTTAAGGCACAGAAAATTCCGGTGGGTAAGGACCAGGTCCAGCATATCGAAATGGCGCGCGACATCGCAGCGCGGTTTAACCACCTTTATGGCGATTACTTTGTTCTGCCGGAGGCAGTGGTACGGGAAGAGACCGCTGTGCTTAAAGGGCTAGATGGGCGCAAGATGAGCAAAAGTTATCACAATACGATTCCTATCTTTGCGCCGGAGAAGACCTTGCGCAAACTGATCTTGAAAATTAAAACCAATTCTCTCCCACCGGGAGCGCCTAAAGATCCCGATAGCTGTACTTTATTTAGCATCTATCAAGCCTTCGCCAGCCCGGAGGAAGTAGAACAAATGCGTCGCCGTTACCGCGAGGGAATCGCGTGGGGGGAGATGAAGGAATTCTTGTTCGAATACCTAAACGAACATTTTAGCGAAGCGCGAGCGCGCTATGAAGCTTTATTACAACATCCGCAAGAAATCGAGCGCACGCTCCAAGCAGGGGCAGCCAAGGCGCGTACATTTGCTACGCCGTTTATGCGCGAGCTTCGGAAAGCGGTGGGAATTGCGCCGTTGGGAGAATAGCGGGTGTTATTTTTGGAGCAGTTGGCCGAACGTAGAATCGAGGAAGCTATTGCTCGAGGCCAGTTCGATCATCTTCCCGGTGCGGGCAGACCTTTACCTGCCGAAGACGATTTGCCTGGTGTGCCGCCGGAGTTGCGGCTAGCGTATCGGATCCTTAAAAATGCCGGTTATGTGCCAGAAGAGGTGAGTTTGCGGCGGGAGATCGCTGACCTTGGTCAATTGCTTAAACAGTGCACAGATGACGGATTAGCGGCTCAAGCCCGGCGGCGGTTGTATGGTTTGCTGGAACGGTTAGGGCAATTGCGAGGTAGCAGCTTGCTGGCAGAGGTGCAGTATTTCCGAAAGCTAGCGGAGAAGTTAGAGGGTAGGTAAAAAAAAGACCCACCTGAAGGTGGGTCAAGCGCGTCAAGTGAAGGAGGTTTAACGCACAAGAGGAGGAGAAAGCAGGAAGTCACCGCAGATTGCGGTAGTGGCGGATGCAAAATAACACGCTAAAAGCGATGGTCGATCCAAGAGCGGCTAGCAACAACAATTCTAGTGCAGTCATCATGGCAGCTCTCCTATTCACAGTGAGCAATGGAGATGGTGATATTATTGTGTTGTTCTTTATAGTTTACAATAGTATATATTATCAACATTTAGTTTTTTAATCAGAAACAAATTTCCGAGAAGTGTAGCTTTCTAATTAAACCCGGTGCTTGCTTTTGAGCGCGGTAATGCCGCTAGCGATGATGTGAGCGGTGCGCAAGGGTTCGGGAATAGTGCTGTGAATAGCGGTGCCGATGATGGCCTGGGCAGCGGCAGTAGGGTCGATTCCAGCGCGTTGTACCCAAACGCCAGCGATCGGTTCTGGCTCTCCAGCCAGCTCGATTAGGTGCCATTTACGCTGACCGCCTCTAACTTTGGTCTGCAAGGCTTGGGCAATGGCGGTTAGGTTTGGCCGCTTGCGGCTGATCACCAACACAGGCAAACCGGTTTCGCGGTGTAGTCGATGAATGTCTACCACGTTAAATCCAGCCAAGGCAATTCCCTGCAGCATGATGAGTTGCAGGTGGTGATGGAAGCGGCTGCCGGCGATTAATTCACATAGTTTTGTAGTGGCATTGGCGCCATCTCGGCGCACCTTCCCACATACCACTCCATCTAAGCGATCGGCGGTAAAGATCGCCCCGACCACGGTGACGTCTCCGCGGTGTTGCTTGCTAAAAGGAGCATCGTCGAAGCCGATGATATGGCAAGGCGATGGCATCGTCGAATCCAAATTCTTGGTAAGAATTAGTAAAATACCGCCAAACCGCAGGGAGACAAATCCAAAGTAGGATCACGATCAACAAGCAATAGAGGAGGATTTCATGCAGCTATGGCTGGGAATCGCAGGGGTGTTGCTGTCCTGGGTGTTGAGTGCTGAACCCGTTCAGAGCGAGCCAGTCGCTGAGCCAACGGGGCAAGCACCGCCGGCCACCGAGGTAGCAGCGGTAGTGGCAAAGCTCAATCAGACTTTGCTTGAGGTGATGCGGCGAGGTAAGGAGTTGGGATATACAGGCCGTTACCGGATGCTCGAGCCGGTAATTAAGGAAGTTTACGATTTTGAGGCGATTTCCCGCTATGTGCTTGGATCCTATTGGAAACAGCTTCCAGAGGAAGAAAAAAAGGCATTCATCCAAAAGATGACCGAATTCGGTATCGCCGCTTATGCAGCCGAATTCAGCGATTATGCTGGTGAGCAGTTCAAAATTCTGTCCGAGGAACCGTTTAGGACCCGCATGCGGGTGGTGAAGGCGGTGCTAGAGGTGCCCCAAGAGCCAAGCGTTCAGTTTATTTACGTCTTAAAGCCTGCAGCAGAGGGTTGGAAGATCATCGATGTGCGCTACGATGGCGTCAGCGATCTGGCGCTGAAGCGGGCGCAATTTTCTAATATTTTGGACAAAGAAGGATTTGCTCGCTTGCTTGCCAAGCTCGACGAACGCATTGCCAATTATGCTAGGGGCAAGGTGGAGAAAGAACGCTAAGGCTTAATAAATAGGCTCGTCGTAGAACATCAAGATCAGCCCGATCAGTCCCATTGACCCGATCGCTGTGATCCCGGCCCATCGGGCAGCCGGCTCAACGAGCTTCAATTCTAGCCACCGCGCTGCAGCCATGATGACGGCAAGCAGGCCCATCACCGTATGCGTGGATTGGATCAGATACTCGGTTTTGAGTTCGAAGCCGGCGTGGGAGTGAGTGAGGAGGAGAATACCGCCAAATGCGCATAGGAGCGGAAACAGGTAGCGCAGGTTGCGGGTAGTCTCTCGAGTACGGGCGCGGATTTCCAGCGTACCCAAAACGAAGGCCAGTAGGGTTGCGATCCGATGTTGAAGGATTTCGCCATCGCCTAAGGTGCTTTCCCAAAATCCTAACGGACCAAGTGGCCAGGCTTGGGCATCAGAGCGGAAAAACAGGAAGATCCCCAAGCCGATAAATCCAGCCGGCCAGTAGTGTGGCCAGCTAGCTCGCCAGACATAGCCGACCAGCGCCACTGTTGCCATCACGGTCAAAAATAGACCGGCCACGTTGTGGTTGAAGTTAGACCACTGCGAAGCAGCCACGGGCGGTTCTTTGCCGACGATCGTGGCACGCTGGGCTTCCCCGATCAAAAGCTCTTGATGAGAGGGAGACGTCAACGTGGGCCACTTGGGTTTAAACATTTGCCAAACTTCGCTGGGCGAGGCAGTCAGGTGGGGAATATCCACTGCCGGTGGCTGGCTGGAGAGGGTGACCGCCACGAACAATAGGCTCACCAAGATGAAAGATTCAGCTTCGATGAGGTGCGGGACAGTTCGGTAAAGGAATGGATCTGGCTGTCCCTTAAGCCAGCGTTTCCCTGCCTGATGATTCATCCAGGCAAACCCCAAGGCGGTTGCAAGCAGCGCAATCTTAGTGAGCAGCAAGCTGCCGTAACCGGTGCCGATAAAGGCGCTGAAGCCGTCTATATAACTTAAGGCCAAAGGTAGACCGCTGATGAGAAGAGCAGCGACCGCTGCAATTCCTAGCCTGGAGAAGCGGTTGATTAAGTCAGGCCACAACGGATGCAGCGCAGGTTGGCGGCTGAGGGTCCGCCAGAACACGATCAATTGCACTACCCCTCCAAACCATACAGCGCCTGCCACCTGGTGGATCAAGGTGCATAGCATCAGTATTTCTCGGTTCTCGAATCGGCCTACCGCATGGGTCAGCCAGGCCCCACAGATCGTAACGGCAGCCATCAAGCCGAAGACCCAACGCCAAGCGCTGGAGTTGTTTGGATGCCGGAGCAAGTTTCGACTTGCGATTCCAAGGCTAAAGGAGAGCAGCATCCTCGCCAAACCCGCCTGGAATTGAATCGTACCAAGATAAGCTGCAAGCGGCAGGTAACCTAGGGTTTCTTTAAGGATCCAGGCCTTGGCGAGCAACCCTATGGCGTGACTGGCCGCCAGCGTAACAGCGCCCCAATAGAGCCAGCGTAGGCTAGCAGCGATCAGTTGAGCCTTGCCTTCCTCTTGCGTCAGCCGAGTGAGGACAAAGTAGGCCCAGACTAACGCGCCTAAAGCGAGAGAGAAACTGATCAATCCGATGCCACCCATCAGGGCATCGAGGAAATTGGCAAGTCCCTGAAGACCTCCAACAGCTAAGGTAGGCATGGCTATCTCTCTTGGATAAAAAATTTATGCACAGCTTCGGTTAAGTGGCCATCGGCGGCAAAGACCTTTAACTGGAGAGCGTATTCTCCCGGCGGCAAGGGGGGAAGATCCACCATGATTTCACCCCGCCTCTTGCCTGTTCGGGCAGGCAACGGTTGTTTACGGTCTCCTTTGGTGACTAACAGCACTTGGGACAGTTTTGCTTCGATAGCAGAGTTGAAGCGCAAGGACACCTCCGCTGCTTGATTAGGCAAAGGAGGATGCGTGTCGAGGGAAGAACCCACGATGACTGCGTGGGCATGCACGAGGACTGGCATCGAGGTCAGTGCCACGGTGATGAGGAGGAAAAGGTAGCGCATTCCTGTACCTTTAGGTTAAGCGGTTTGGCGGGCTTTGAGCGCGTGGCTGGCCAAAGTTTTGCCCAAGTCCCAAATCGCGCCGGGGACTTGGTGGCAATCGGCCAGCACTTCATCGCAAGCTTTGACGATCCAGTCGACATCTTTAGCCGTGATGACCAAAGGGGGCAAAAATTTCACCACGTTCATTCCATGCCCGGCCACCTGGCTTAAGATTCTATGGCGCTTAAACAGCGGAATAGTGACCATCTGGCTAAACAAACCTTTATTGGCCGTCTCCAGGAGGTTCCAGGCAGTTTTCAGCTTAAAGCTTTGAGGCTTACCGAACTCCAGCGCCAGCATCAATCCTTTGCCGCGAGCTTGATGGAAAAACTCGTATTTGTCTACCAGCGCCGCCAGACCCTCGAGCAGAGCTTGGCCTTGGCGCGCGGCGTTGGCGATCAGGTTTTCTTCTTCGAGCACGGTCAAAGTCGCAAGCCCTGCGGCCATCGCTAAATTGTTCTTGGAGAAGGTCGAGCCGTGTACCACTGCCCGATCCATGCGGTTGAAGACCTTGTCCATAATGCGAGCAGTCATTACCACTGCCCCCACCGGGACAAAGCCTCCGGACAGGGCTTTAGCGATCAAGAGCATGTCCGGTTCTACCCCCCAATGCTCGATCGCCCACAGTTTCCCCGTGCGGCCTAAGCCGGTTTGGACTTCATCGGCGACGAACAACGCCCCGTACTTGCGGCATAAACGGGCAGCTTCTGGGAGGTAAGCGTCTGCTGGCAGATTGACCCTTTTGCCTTGGATTGGTTCGACGATAAACGCGGCCGTCGGTTGCGCCTTGAGTGCCTGTTCTAGGGCATCTAGATCGTTGAAAGGGATAGGGACGCAATCGGGAAGCAAAGGCCCAAAGCCCTGGCGGAAGATTTCTTCCCCGTTCAAGGAAAGCGCCCCCATGGTCAGGCCATGGAAAGCGTGCTCGCAGTAGAGGATGCGGCTGCGACCGGTGGTATAGCGGGCGAATTTAATCGCCGCTTCCACCGCTTCAGCGCCGGAGTTGCAGAAAAATACCCGGGTGAGCGGCTCAGGCGTGGTTTTGACTAACTTTGCGGCAAGCAAGCCAGCCAGCAAAGAGACATCCATCTGGACCAGATCCGGCAGGTCCCCGGTTAACACTTCCTGCAACGCCGCTTTAACCGTCGGATGATTACGGCCTAGGGCAAATACGCCAAAACCGCTTAAGAGATCCAGATACTGGTTACCCTGGTCGTCGTAAAGATAAGGGCCTTCGGCTTTGGTGTAGATCCGATCATAACCGATGGTCTTTAGGACCCGCACCATCTGGGGGTTGAGAAATTGGTCGTGGAGGGAAAAATTTTTTCCACGTTGAGTTTCGATCAGTTCAGCGATAGATAGTGTCATGGCATCGGTTTCCGAGGATAAATCGAGGTGACGGCGAATGCCGGCAAAATCAAGAAGGTGCACAATAATATCCAGCTTAGACCTAAACCTAATAGTTTCCCCATACTGGCGATGCCGACATGGGAGACCAGACCTAAGCTGGCAAAGCTGCACAGAGTAGTCAGGGCGCTGAAAAATATGCCGCGGGCGGTGGCGGTGGTCAATACTGAACGATTGGGCGGTAATTGGTGAAGGCGGTGGACCATGTGGATCCCATAGTTTACCCCTAGACCAAACAGCAAGGGCAAGGCAATCACGTTAGCATAATTGAACGGCAGTTTGATCCATGCGGTGCTTGCACCGGTGAGGATCGAACCCGTCACTAACGGGAGCAGGACGAGGAAAGTATCCCTAATGCTGCGCAGCAGGAAGAGCAAAAGCAAAGTGATCAGAATCACGGCCAAGGCAAACGCCTGTAGGAATGCTTCGAGGATGACCTGCATCGATTCGATGTAGATCAACGGCAGTCCGGTCACATCAGGATAAATCTTGCGCACTTCTTGGACGAATTCCCGCACGTGGTCGAGCACGTTCATGTCTTTCGCCGGCAGCAGGTCGATACGGTAGATGTCTGGGGCGGCGACCCAGCGTTCGCGCAGATCTTCTGGCAGATCTGCCACCTCAAAGGGGGTAGCCTCAAGCCCTTGGCGCAATTTTGCCATCGCTTTGGGGAAGGTAGCCAGAAGGCTGAATTGGAGCCGGTCGATCAAGGTTTGGCACTGGGGATGGGGTAAGCTGCGGCAGCGCTCGATGAAGCGGTCCAAAGCCCCGGTGAGGTGGGTGTAGACCTGGGGGGAGAAAGCAGAAGCGTTCGTTTGGGCCAGTGCCTGGCGAAATGCGGCAAGATCGGCCAGACTCGTGCTACCAGGTTGGAGTTCAAGGGGATGGTCAGGGCCAAGCAAGAGCGCCATTTCCTCGATGATCGCAAGCTTGTCTTCCTGATCTTGAGGGACTAGATCGAAGACCGAGACTGCTGCTTTTACTGTTTCCAATTGCGCAAGACGGGCTTTGAGTCGCTTGGCCTCTGATTCCCCTTCTGCGAGCACGGTCAGAAACATAGGAGAGGCTTCCTGAAGGCGCAGGAGTTCTTTGAAAGCTTGTACGGATTCGCTGTTTGGATCGCGCAGGTTGACTGGATTGAAGTCCACCTCAATGCCGCACAATCCCCCTAAAGCGGCCAGGCTCAGGAAAAAAGTCAGGCGTTTGATGCCCTGCCAGTGACGGTAGGGAAATTCTGCCCAGGCCTTGGGCAGAAATAGGGTACGGCGTTTCTGCCACGTTTGCGGCAGAGTTAGCTTGGGCGTCAGGGTCAACAGTGCAGGTATCAAAGTCAGCGTCACTAAGACGACGATGAACATGCTCGAACCAGCGATGATCCCTAATTCGGAAACCCCCCGATAAGCGGTAGGGATGAACGCGTACATGCCTAAAGCGGTAGTCAGCGCGCATAAAAATAAGGCGGGAGAGATGACGCGCAAGCTTTGCTTCAAGGCTTCTCTGGGAGGGAGGCCATCGAGTAGAAGCTCGCGGTAACGAAGTACTAAATAGGTAGCATAGTCTACCCCCATGCCGATATAAAGTACAGCAAATGCAATGGAGATGAGGTTCAGAGAACCGACTGCCAGTGCCGCAAAGCCGACCGAGTAAGCCAGTCCTAAAGCCAGGGTGAGGAGGGTAATCCAGGTGAGCTTTAGGGAGCGGAAACCGACCAGAAGTGCCAGGCACACTAGCAGCAAGGAGGCAGCGCCAGCAAGCTCAGTTCCGTGGCGGATGCTGAGCATTTCCTCGTATTCCAACACCGGTTCGCCAGTCATTTTGGCACTGACTGGTATACCATCGATGATTTTGACCTGATCGATGGCGTTGCGGATGGCAGTAATCGCCTTTTCTGCTGGGAGCATTTGGGTAGGATCTAATGCCGGCGAGACGATTACGAATTGTACGGTATGCCCGATTGCCTGCTTAGGCGTGAATAAAAGATCTCGCCAAGAGAGGAGATAATCCCGGTCAGCAGCGATCGCATCGAGGGCTTGGTAGATCTTGACCGCTACAGGATCGAGCGCCACCGGAAGCCGGTCTTCATAACGCAGTGCCTGAGTAAGCAGCGCCAACAGGCTCGCCAAGCTAAAGTCCTCGTAAAGCCGCGCGATGAAAGGCTGAGCTTTGGCAAAGTCACTAGTAAGACGCTCTAGTTCCTCCGTTTTCAGATACAACAGTCCTTGGCGGTCCAAGAACGGATGCAGCAGCGGCAGATATACTGCCTGGATTGCCTCTGGATGCTGAATAAGCAGCGTTTTCAGGCGATAGGTTGCAGCCTCGCTAACTTCCGGGACAGCCGATTCCACGATCAGTAGGATCGCGTTTTTGTCTTGGGGAAAGAGCCGTTCTACTTGATGGCGCTTTTGGATGAACGGCAGATCGGGGTCCAACATATTTTCGGTGCTGGTGTCCACGCTCAGGTGACCTGCGGCATAGTAGACGCTGAGCGCTGCCCCCAGTATCAATCCCAGCAGGGTCCAGAGCGGATGGACGAGAGGCCAGCGGGTGAGACTTGCTGCCAGGTGGTGTAGCACTGTCATGGCAGACAAAAGCGGTGAGCGCTGAGCAGGTCAGCAGCCTGCTTAAGGCAGAAGTGGGCAGCACGGAATTGGCGCCCTAGAGCGATCAGCTCCCCGAGCTGGCCAGGGCAATACAGCAAGCGCCCCAGCAGGCGTGGCAAAGAGATCCCACCTTGCCCATCCTCGGCAGCTAATACAGACGCTGGGATGGCGGTCATGGCGGTATCTGCGATTGCCCGCAAGGCAGCGAAAGGCAGCCGCCGTTCAGCTGCCCAGCGCGCTAGAAAAGCGCTTTCCATATCCGCCGCTGCGGCACCGCTGGTCTGATAAAGCGCCTGTTTTTGAGCAGGGGTGGCGAGTACGCTGGCGCTGCCAGCTAAAGGCGCCGTGATGAGGGGTAGGGAGTCGGCTAACACCTGAGACAGCCTCGACCACCAAGAGGGATCGGCAGTCGCTTCAAAACCCTGGGGAGTAACGAAACTTCGGGGCAGCAGCAAGGTTCCTGTAGCCAATCCGGGTGCGAGCGCTGCCGCACACCCCCAACTGAGGAGAGCGCAGGCACCAACTTTAAGCAGCGTCTCGGCAGCAGCTAGCGCCCGAGCAGATCCTACTCCGGCGGCTTGGAGCAGGATCCCGGGGGCTAGTTGGCACATTTGGCCGATCTGCACACGCTGTCTGGTCAGGCTTCGGCATTCGGCTGGGAGGGCAACCACAATGCCTAGCACTGGCGCCTGGTTTCGTTGCGGTAGCGAGCCAGCGCCCACAGCGGAAAGAATTTGTCGTAGCCGTGATACTTCAGATAAAAGACCCGTGGAAAACCAGGGGCGTTGAAATATTCATCTCGCCACAGACCGTTTTCCTGCTGGGTACGCAGGATGTATTCGACCCCGCGCTGCACAGCTTCGCTTTTAGTTTCACCGGCTGCCATCAGGGCTAAAATCGCCCACGCGGTTTGGCAGGCAAGGCTGGTGTGGAAGCGACCACGGATGGCAGGATCATGGCGGTCTTCGTAGATGTCGTTGCTTTCTCCCCAGCCGCCATCGTCGCGTTGGATACTTTTAAGCCAAGCGACCGCTTTGCGGATGTGTGGGTCATCCTTCGGGATACCACACTGTTCCAGCCCGATTAGGACCGACCAGGTGCCATAGATGTAATTTGTGCCCCAGCGTCCAAACCAGCTACCGTCTTTTTCTTGCTCGCGCCAGAGGAACCTAAGGCCACGTTCTATTGCCTGGCGGAAAGAGGGGATGTCGGCACCAGCGGCGGCGAGCAACATGACGCAGCGAGCGCTGACATCGGCTTCCGGAGGATCGAGCAGAGCGCCGTGGTCGGCAAAGGGAATGTGGTTCAGATAATAATAAGTGTTGTCTGGGTCGAAAGCACCCCAACCGCCGTTTTTAGACTGCATACCGGCGATCCAACGGGCTGCCCGGAAAGCCGCTTCGCGATGGTGCGTGCGGTCGCTTTGGAGCAGGTTGTAGGCAACTACAGCGGTATCGTCTACATCTGGGTAGTAGGGGTTGTTGAATTGGAACGCCCAACCACCGCCTTCTAAGTGAGGTCTGCGAATCTGCCAGTCGCCAGGCTCATCGCGCAGCTGTTTGCTCACTAACCAATCCAAAGCGCGGTCGATGGCACGCGCCGTCTCTGGATCGTTCTCACCGCGTTGGGTTTCCTGCAAGGCCAATAGGCTCAAGCCCGTATCCCATACTGGCGATAGGCAGGGCTGACAATAGGATTCGTGATCCCGGTGCAATAAAAGTTTCTGCAATGCTCGCTTTGCTGTTTGCCGGCGCGGATCTTCAGGCGGAAACCCTAAAGCATCCATCGCCTCGTAGGCATTAACCATCGCCGGGAAGATACCGCCTAAACCATCCTCGCCGTTGAGGCGTTCTAAAGACCAAGCCAGGGCTTTTTCTATAGCGCGCTGGCGGACCGACGTCGGGATCCAAGGCTCCAGCTTTGACCCCAAGCGTTCTAACGCCAGAATAAGTTTGCCCAATGGGGTTTTGACGTGCGCAAAATAACCTGTTTCTGCTTCGGGCGGCGTGACGAAGAGTTCACGGATGTTAATGTTCTTAGGGTTTTTGGCTTTGACTTTAAGCGAGCACAGGATAAACAAGGGGACCATCACGGTGCGCGACCAGTAGGCGACTTTATCCAAGTGGAAGGGGAACCACTTGGGCAAAAGCATGATTTCTACCGGAATGAACGGTACACCGCGCCAAGGAATTTGCTGATACAAGGCCAGCAGGATACGCGTAAACACATTCGCTTTAGCCGCTCCTCCCTGGGAGAGGATAAACTGCCTGGCTTTTTGCATGTGAGGGGCAGATGGACTATCACCAGCCAGCTTAAGGGCATAATAGGCCTTGACCGAACAGCTCAGATTACCGCGTCCACCGGTGTAAAGCGGCCAGCTCCCGTCTTCCTGTTGTTTGGCACGCAGATAATTGGCCAGTTTGGCCTGCAAGATTTCATCTATTTCATCTACATAGTGCATCATCAGGATATATTCAGCTGTAATGGTGCAGTCGGCTTCGAGTTCGAACACCCAATAGCCGTCTGGGTGTTGGAGCTCAAGCAAGGCGCTGCGGGCCTTGGCGATGGCGCGATCCAACCGACTTGGGAGCTCAAAGGCTGAATTTCGTTGCAGTACGGATGGCTGAGTCATCGAGTTGGCCTCTTCAATGTAGTTGTTTATAAAGAGAAAGATTGAGTAGCGATGTGAGGTGGCGGGCTAAGCGCAAGTTTTTCTGCCGGAGCCGGCCCTGGCAAGCTGCGGCTGACAACCGCAAACAACCACTGCAGTAAGGTGTCGTGGCGATGGCATAGGCGACTGGCTAACACCGTGGCTTTGACACTTGTGCGTCGAATTTTGACCTCGCTGGAACAGCTAAAATAGGGCAGGCGGTTAATTTTACGCAGGGTCAAGACCGCCATCCCTAACGCCCACAGGCAGAAATCGCGTAGGCCGGTTTCGTAGGCAGGGATCAACAAAGTGTACTCTAATGCATTGCGCAGGTGGCCATGGGCAATCGCGATTAACTCCCGTAAGCCAGCAGCGAAACCTGCATGCCGATCGCCTGGATGGAGATGATTGAGATCGTAGCCGTGGGCAGCAAAGACATCGCGAGGTAGCCAGCACACTCCACGCTCGAGATCATCCCAAATATCTTTGAGAATGTTGGTCATCTGCAGCCCCTGTCCAAAGGAGACTACAAGCTTAAGCATGCGATCTTGCTGTTTTTCTAGGCATTTTAAGTGGTTGCAGAACACTTGAGTCAGCATTTCCCCGACCACCCCCGCCACGTAGTAACAGTAACGGTTCATCTCCATTAAGGTCGCCAGTCCACCGCGCAAATCTTGCTCTTGAAAATCGGCCATGCCATGGCTCATGATGGCTACACAACGGCCCAGCGCCTTGCGATCAGCAGGAGAAAACCGGTGGGTGATAGCGATGACCCGCGGAATAAGCTGAATCAATTCGCGCTCAGCTTCAGGGGTGCGCTCAGAGAGCCGAACGGCTAAATCACGGGAAAATGCACTTGCATCTTGGCTGCCTTGCACCACAGCGACGAAACGTTCACAGAAATAGCGTTTGGTCCGCCAGTCTAAGGTGGCTTCGTCCTCGATGGTGTCGACGATCCGACATAAAAGGTAGCCGTTAGCAACGACTTGGTGAATGGGCTCTGGTAGCTGGGGGATGGTCAGGGCAAAGGTGCGCGAAACACCTTTGAGGAGATAAGCTTGGAAATCCGCATCAGGCAGCAGGTAAAGATCCCCAGAGGCAGCGGAGACTAGGCTTCCGTTCATAGGCAAAAGATTTTTCTCCAAGCTTCTTGCGTCGGGTAAACGGAGTTACCCATGGTTGCGGTGATGCTAAATTTGGTCCATTCTATAAATTTTGGACTTATCGTCAAGAGATTGTTGTATTTTCGCCTAGTCTGGTTAAACTACTGGCAGGGTTTCTCCTGATGGTACTAAAACATTGGTTGTTTTTTGCCAACAATTTAAGTTGCTTTCAAAATAAATAGTTGCTTTCAGTGAGCAAACATAGCTAAATAGTCGGGAATAAGCTGGATGATACCAGGGAGAATTCATTATGAGCATTCCTTTCAGGCAGAAATTTGCCATTGCCCGTTATCTTCTACTTAAAAAACTTAAAGGGGAGCGCCGCTATCCGCTAGTGCTAATGCTAGAGCCTTTATTCCAGTGCAACCTAGCTTGTGCCGGCTGCGGTAAGATCGACCATCCAGAAGAGGTCTTAAAGCGGCGGCTGAGCGTGGAGGAATGCCTGCAGGCAGTAGATGAATGCGGGGCGCCGGTGGTTTCTATTCCTGGCGGCGAACCGCTGCTTCACAAGGATATGCCCAAGATCGTGGAAGGAATCGTCCAGCGTAAGAAATTCGTCTATTTGTGCACCAATGCACTGCTTTTAAAAAAGCGGTTGAAGGATTATACCCCTTCCCCCTATCTAACTTTCTCGGTCCATTTAGACGGTCTGAAAGCGCGCCATGATGCTTCGGTCTGTCAGGAGGGAGTGTTCGAACGGGCGGTGGAAGCGATCCGTGAGGCCTTGGCTAAGGGGTTTCGGGTGACGGTCAACTGTACCCTGTTCCAGGGGGAGAGCGCTGAAGAAATTGCAGAGTTTTTGGATTTTTGCATGGATCTTGGCGTGGAGGCAGTGACCATCTCGCCAGGGTTCCAATATGAACGGGCACCGCGCCAGGATGTTTTTATCCGCAATCCAGAGACCAAGAGCTTGTTCCGGCGCTTGTTTCAGCTCGGCAAACAACAAGGCAAGAAATGGCGCTTGAATCACTCCAGTTTTTATTTAGATTTCCTGGCTGGCAACCGGGCGTATGCCTGCACGCCTTGGGGGAATCCGACCCGCAACGTCTTCGGTTGGCAGAAGCCCTGCTATTTCCTAGCTGACGAGGGCTACGCTAAAAGCTTTAAGGAGCTGATGGAAACGACCCCGTGGGAAAAATACGGCATGGCGAACCATCCCAAGTGCGCTAATTGCATGGCGCATTGCGGTTATGAACCAACGGCAGTGGCAGATACCTTGGCTCATCCGCTTGAGGCAGCTTGGGTGGCATGGTTTGGACCGCGCACCTCGGGGCCGATGGCGCCAGAACCGCTGCCAGCCTACCTTCAGAGCAAGCAGCCTCTATCTGAGGCGGTCGAGGCCATCAAGTAAACTCTCGCCGCACCATGGATTGGTTGGGAATATTGGTCGTCGGAGCTGCCTGCCTGTGGGGCGTTTTATTGGCCTTGCCGTGGCAACCGTGGCGTAACCGTGAAATCCTAGAACCTTTAGGCAACCCAGTTTTTCCCTATCACGATTTGACTGTCCTGATCCCGGCTCGCAACGAGGCCGAAGTCATCGCCTCCACTTTAGACGCCCTAGCAAGTCAAGCCCCAGGGCTTAAAGTGATTGTGGTCGATGACAATTCCGAGGACGATACTGCGTTGGTGGCCAGACAAGTAAAGCTGCTGGACTTGACTGTGATTCCCGGTAGCCCGCTTCCAGAAGGTTGGAGCGGTAAGCTTTGGGCGCTGGAACAGGGGCTTGCGGCGGTGAGAACAGACAAGGTGTTATTGCTCGATGCGGATATCCGGCTTGAGCCAGGTATGCTGGCTGGGTTGCTAGCCAAGCTGACGCGCGGCGAGGCAGACTTTGTCTCGATTATGGCCAGGCTCAGAACGGAAGGCTTTTGGGAAAAGCTGCTGTTGCCGGCATTTGTCTATTTTTTTAAATTGCTGTATCCGTTTTCCTTGGCCAATTCTAGAGCGAGCTGGGTGGCCGCTGCTGCCGGCGGGTGTATCTTGACTAGAACCGAAGTGCTTAGGCAGTGCGGGGCATTTGCCAGCCTCAAGGACGCGCTGATTGACGATTGCACCTTGGCTAAACTCGTAAAACGGCAAGGTTACCGGATCTGGATCGGGCTTTCGCAAGGGGTAGTCAGCCAGCGGAGCTATGAGGGCCTAACTCCCATCTGGGACATGGTAGCGCGCACTGCGTTTACCCAACTGCGTTATTCTCCCTTGCTGTTGGCTTTGTGTACCGGGATGGTTGGGCTGATGGCCTGGATGCCGGTGATGGCGCTGATGCTGCCTGAATTTCAGTGGCTTGGTGGAGTGAGCCTGGGGATGATGGTGCTCTCTTACCGGCCTATGCTGAGTTTTTATCAGCTCTCGTGGGTCTTTGGCCTGGCTTTGCCAGCGATCGGTACGCTGTATCTAATGATGACCTGGGATTCGTCCTGGCGCTACTTTTGCGGTGAGCGCAGCCGCTGGAAAGGCCGAGTGTATCGCCGGCAGACGATCTCAACCGGCCTAGAAGGCAAGCAGGCTGTGGACGAAATAGCTGGAGAGTCGTTCTCGGCCTTGGAGCGCTTTAAGCTCGATCACAAAAGCCAAGGCAAAGACCTTAGCGCCTAAGCTTTCTACCAGCTCGCAGCTGGCACGGGCGGTGCCGCCAGTGGCGAGAAGATCATCGACTAATAAGACCAGATCGCCTGGACCTAGCGCATCGATGTGGGCTTCTAGCGTGTTTTCGCCGTACTCTAGCGTATAAGAGACGCTTTGGACGTCGTAGGGAAGCTTGCCGGGTTTACGCAGAGGGACAAACCCCACGCCAAGCTCCCAGGCTGCCAAGCTTCCAAAAATGAAGCCGCGCGCTTCCATGCCAGCGACCGCCGTGATAGGCGCGCCGATAAATGGGTGGATCAGTTGGTGAATCGCCAACCGCAACGCCGTAGGATCCCGCACCAATGGGGTGATGTCTTTGAACTGAATTCCAGGTCTTGGAAAATCTGGAATAGTGCGGATTTTTTCTGCAAGCCGGGATTGCCAGTCGAAATAGTTCACGCGATGACCTTGAGTTGGTGATGCTGAAGGAAGCGCTCGATCCGGCGGCGGATACTTGCGGCATCCAAGCCTGCCTCAGCCAAAAGTTCTTCTCGGCTGCCGTGCTCGAGGAAACGATCTGGCAATCCCAAGTTCAGTACCGGCACCAGACAGCGGTGCGCTGCCAGGCATTCAAGCACAGCGCTGCCTGCCCCTCCCAGGACAGTGTTTTCTTCTACCGTGACTAGATAATCGTGTTCTCTAGCCAGGTCTAGCACTAACGCTTCGTCGAGCGGTTTGACAAAACGCATATTGGCCACGGTAGCATTCAGCGCTTCTGCAACCTCCAGGGCTGGCGCCACCATAGAGCCAAAGGCTAAGATGGCCACTTTTTCGCCGCGGCGGCGAATTTCTCCTTTGCCGATAGGCAAAGTAGTCAGCTCTCGCTCCACCTTAGCGCCAGGGCCAGTACCGCGCGGATACCGGACTGCAGCCGGCCCACCGTATTTGATCCCAGTGGTCAGCATCTGGCGGCATTCATTCTCGTCCGCCGGTGCCATGATCACCAGGTTAGGGATACAGCGCAAAAAGCTCAGATCGAAGCTACCTGCGTGGGTGGGGCCGTCCGGGCCTACTAGGCCGGCGCGATCGATGGCAAACAGCACAGGCAGGTTTTGCAGCGCTACATCGTGGATCAATTGATCGTAGCCCCGCTGTAGAAAGGTGGAATAGATCGCTACCACCGGTTTATAGCCTTCGCAGGCCAGTCCTGCAGCCAGGGTGACGGCATGCTGTTCGGCGATCCCGACGTCGAAGTAGCGCTCTGGAAAGCGTTCGGAGAATTCCACTAGCCCTGAACCCTCGCGCATGGCGGGGGTGATACCGATGAGTTTGGGCTCATGTTCGGCCATATCACACAGCCATTGGCCAAATACCTGGGTGTAGGTTATGCCTTTCGCAGGGGACTTCGCCAGGGTTTCCTGACTGGGATCGAACGGAGAAACGCCGTGATAAGTGACCGGATCGCGTTCGGCTGGCAGATATCCTTTGCCCTTTTTGGTGATCACGTGTAGGAACTGAGGCCCCTTGAGCTCTCTTAGGTTTTTGAGGGTAGCGATCAGGGTATCGAGATCGTGGCCATCGATGGGGCCGATGTAGTTGAAACCCAGCTCTTCAAATAAGGTCCCAGGCGCAACCATCCCTTTGACGTGCTCTTCAGCACGGCGAGCCAGCTCCCAAACTTCCGGGATGCGCTTGAGAATAAGCTTGCTGCCCTCGCGCACTGTAGCATAAAGCTTGCTAGAGAGGATCTTGGCTAGATAGTTGGTCAGCGCACCTACGTTGGGGGAGATAGACATCTCGTTGTCGTTCAAGACGACGAGCAGGTTAGCATCCAGGGCGCCAGCGTGGTTGAGGGCTTCAAACGCCATCCCACCGGTCAGCCCACCGTCGCCGATGATCGCGACGGCTCGTTGATCGCGCCCTTCCAAAGAGGCAGCGATAGCCATCCCTAAGGCAGCGGAAATCGAGGTACTGGAATGACCGACGCCGAAGGCGTCATAAGGGCTTTCGGCGCGTTTTGGGAAAGGGGCCAGTCCTCCGCGTTTGCGAATGGTAGGGAGGAGATCCCTACGGCCGGTGAGAATCTTGTGCGGATAAGCCTGATGGCCGACATCCCAGACTAAACGGTCGTAGGGCGTGTTGAACACATAATGCAGGGCAATGGTCAGTTCTACTGTGCCTAGTCCTGCCGCTAAATGTCCGCCCGAGCGGCTGACGCTCTCGAGCAAGTAGTGGCGGACCTCATCTGCCAAACGCTTCAGCTCTTTTTCGTCTAACTGGCGTAGATCATCGGCAGAGTCGATGCGGCTGAGTAAAGGATATTGTCTAGGATCAATCATCGGCGCTTATACTGTTATACTGAAATTGTCATTCGACCGTAAGCTTAAACAAGCTGCCTACTGGCGGCGTTCTCGGTGTTCTAACGCAATGCCGAGGACCTCCAGCGCGACGGCGATCAAAACGACGATGACGCCGGCCAGGCTCTCCGGAGCCAGCCACATCAACAGGGCACCGAAAACGATCAAAGTAGCACCTAGGATACGCCGGCGCTGGGTATGTTTCAGCATGAGAAGTCTTAAATTAACGTAGGTAGCGCTATTGTATCCTGATTGACTAGGCTTGGCATCTGTTACGCTTGCAGTTTGTTCTAGTTTTAGCCACCATAGCGTGAAAGCAGCAAGCGTTTTATCCGGAGGAGAGGTATGCAAGGCGATTTACATTCTAATGATTCTAATCAAGGCCAGACTGCAGGCGATGAAGCCGGGCCGAAAACGGACGCTCCAGGCGCCTTAAACGGGGCTCAAACGGCGGTTGAACAGCTGAAAGCATCGATTCAAGAAGCGGTAGCAGGCAGCGAAGCCATCCGTGAAAAGGTGCGCCAGCTGACGGTAGAGGCCCTGGCCGAAGGCAAATTAGATGCTGGCCAAGTGAAAGCGATCATCGAGGCGGTCGTGCAAGCTGCCAGCGTAGGTGTTGAGACTCATGGGAGCCGAGCACGTCGGGCCCTAGAAGAAGCGCTTAAAGGGCTGGAAGAAGGTCTGGTCAAAGCTGCAGAAGCGTTGAAATTGGCGTTGGAAGAGGCGGCAAGCCGCGCGAGTGAATTTACAGAACAGGAAGTCAAAAGTGCGTTCTATCAGCTGGTCGAGCTGGAAAAGCTTTACCTTGACACGTTAGCTGAGGTAGCTAAAAAAGGCAGTGCGCAATCCAATGAAATCCTAACTGATTTAATCAGGCACGCGCGCAATAGCGGCACCGCAGTTGGTGAATACTTAGCTGAGGTCATGCAGACCCTGCCGCTCAAACTCCAAGAGGCTGGCCAGTGGGGGCTGAAAGCAGGCCTGACGACCGCTCGCACTGCAGGAGCACAGCTGGCAGCGATCACGAGCGGCTTTCTAGCGGGAATCGCCGAGGCGCTCGATCGGCAAGCCAAGACCAAGCAAGGCCAACCGGATAAGCCTGATCAAGGCTGATGCTGTGGGAAGCTGTCAGCGCGATCCACGACCTTGGCCGCCTCTATGATCTAAGCCTCATCCTGATTCGCTACGGCTTTACCGGATTCGTGCGCCGTCTAGGGTTAGCCCATGTGTTCGAGCAGGCGGGCAAGGCGTTGCATTGGAAAGCCGTAGAGGAGCTTGTTCAGCTCAATCCGGCGCAACGGATTCGGCGGGCCTTGGAGGAAATGGGACCTACTTTTATTAAGTTGGGCCAGATCTTGGCTACTCGGGTGGATTTGTTTCCTCCCGACTGGATCGCTGAGTTCGAGAAACTCCAGGACCAGGTGCCGCCGTTGCCCTTCGAGGTGCTCAGACCGCAGCTGGAAGAGGACTTAGGCGCTAAAGTAGAGCAGGTATTTGCCGAGTTTGAGACCAAGGCGATGGCAGCTGCTTCGATTGCGCAGGTCCACCGAGCGCGTCTGTTCAGTGGCGAGCGAGTGATCGTCAAGATCCGCAGGCCTGGCATCGAGGAAGTCGTAGAGGCCGATCTTAGGCTGCTTGAGCGCTTAGTCCGGGTTGCCGAAAGCGAGGTCAAAGAGCTACTCCGTTACCGTCCGGTAGACATCGTGCACCAATTCGCTGCCTCTTTGCGGCGCGAGATGGATCTTGAAAACGAAGCGCACAACGCCGAGCGCATGGCGGCCAACTTTGCCCATGACCCCTGGATCGTGATCCCTAAAATATATTGGGATTTCTGTTCTGAGCGCCTCAACGTTCAATCCTATATCGAGGGGATCCCAGCGCGCAACCTTCAATTAGCGGAAGCGTCTGGTCTCAACCGTAAGATCCTGGCTCGGCGTGGGACTGATGCAGTGCTGAAAATGATTCTGATCGATGGTTTTTTCCACGCCGATCCCCATCCCGGCAATCTTATTTTTTTGCCTGGCAACCGGCTAGCTTTTCTTGATTTCGGCATGGTCGGGCGCTTGTCTGAGACGCGCCGCCATCAGATCGTGGACTTGCTGGCAGCGATGATCGATCGCGATGCCAGAAGCGCAGCGCACGTGCTTCTCGACTGGGCAGGTGAGGTCCAGGTAGATATGGACGCCCTGCTGACCGATGTGGACATTTTTATCGACACCTATCATGGCCTGTCGTTAAAACAACTCAAGCTCGTTAACATCTTCAGCGATCTGACTGCTTTGATGCGTACCTATCACCTGGTGTTGCCGCCGGATCTGGCGCTTTTGTTCAAAGCCTTACTCACCTTGGACGGAATGGGGCGGCAAGTAGATCCAGACTTCGATCTGATCGTGGCGGCTACGCCACACGTGCGCCGTGCGCTCATGCGTCGCTATCGGCCAGACATCGTGCTCAAGCGCGGCTGGCGTACTGCAAGCGAGATGCTCGAGATCATCGCCGCATTCCCTTATGACATGCGTCGCCTGATCAAAGCGGTCAAGACCGGAAGCTTGCGCTTTAATGTCGATCTCAATCAGCTCAATTACTTTGGCTGGATCCTCGACCGGGCTGCTAGCCGCCTGACTGTGGGGATGGTGACTTCGTCGCTCATCATTGGTTCGGCGATCGTGATGACTGTTCCCGCAGGACCTACCCTGTGGGGGTTGCCGATGCTGGGCGTGTTAGGCTTTGCCGGTGCTGGGGTTGGCGGGATATGGCTTCTGATCTCAATTTGGCGTGGTGGTCATCTGCCCCATGAGGAAAAAAAAGAAGAATAAAAACCCGGCCACCAAGGCCGGGTTTCAACCCAAAGGGTATGATCAGCCTAGATTGACTCCAAATACGATCGCCGCCAGGATTAAATAACACACCACAGCAAGGCTAGCATGGGCCAGAATCAAAGGTTTTTGCAGTTGACCGGTTTTATAGCGGCGCGTAGCCGCGGTAAATCCTAGCAACGCGATCACAACCACCAGCGCGATATTAGTATAAACGCGGGTATCTCCTAGCGCAGCTGCGCCGATGGCTAGGGCAGCGCCTAACACCGCCAGACCGGCGTGAGTGAGAATCAGCGTGCGATCCACTGGAACATTGCGGAATAGATCGTATGCGATTAAAGCCCCGAGCAATGCAACTAGGGTAAAAACTGCCAAAGACAACGTCAAAAGGGCCATGAGACTCCTCCTTGTTTAGATGATTGGGGAAATAATTTTATATCACGTTTACATTAATCTGCCGATATTTGCGCTTTCAGTGGGGGCAGCTATCTACAGTTAAGTGGTGGGTTGGCTAGAGCTTGGTCTGTGGAAATCATCTCCCTTAAGCCCTCCAAACCTTGCAATCTAGGATTTAGAATAAGATAATCTTTAGTTTCTTAGCTTTATGCTGAGAAGCTAGATTGATGGTGGACTGTGTCGGTCCTCTCGCAGCGCTAGGCTGTGAACCCCGCCAGGCCTGGAAAGGAGCAACGGTAGCAGCTGATGCGCGTGCCGGGATGCGGCTGGCGCAGTCTACCGCCTTAACTTGAGAGATCCCCCATGAGTTATCAAGCCCTGGCCCGCAAGTGGCGACCGCGCTGCTTTTCTGAGATCACGGGGCAATCCCATGTCGTCCGTACGCTCCGCAATGCCTTGATCTACGGGCGTATCCACCATGCCTATCTGTTCACTGGCAGCCGCGGCGTGGGCAAGACTACCATCGCCAGGATCCTGGCCAAAGCGCTCAACTGCGAGCAGCTTCAGGACGGGGAGCCTTGTTGTCGGTGCGAGAGCTGTTTGGCGGTGGACGAAGGCAGGTTTGTCGATCTGATCGAGGTCGATGCCGCTTCCCGCACCCGCCTGGAAGATACCCAAAAGCTTTTGGAAAATGCGCAATACGCGCCTAGCCGCGGCCGCTACAAGATCTATCTGATCGATGAGGTGCATATGCTCTCCGGGCATAGTTTCAATGCCCTGCTCAAGACGCTGGAGGAGCCGCCCCCCCACGTTAAATTTTTGCTTGCTACTACCGATCCCCAGAAGATCCCGGTGACAGTGTTGTCGCGCTGCCTGCAGTTCGGCCTGAAGAAGTTGGCGCCGAGTCAAATCGAAGCGCGCCTTCAGCAGATTCTTGAGGCAGAAGGGATCGCTTGCGAACCGCAGGCCTTAAGGCTGCTGGCGCGCGCCGCCGACGGTAGCCTGCGGGATGCCTTAAGCTTGCTAGATCAGGCCATCGTCTATGGCAGCGGTCAAGTGAGAGCAACGGAGGTGGAAGCCATGCTGGGGGGAGTAGCGCGGCATTCCCTTAAAGGATTGGTAGAAGCGCTGGCAAAGCCCGACGGTAGAGGCGTGATGGCAGAAGTGGCACGGCTGGTGGATGCGGGGGCAGATTGCGCTGAGGTATTGAGAGAGCTGTTGAGCGTGCTCCATCGGATTGCCTTGGCCCAGCAGTTGCCGGAGACTGCCGAGCAGGACGAGGAGCGAGACTGGGTTCTAGCTCAAGCTGATGCCTTGTCCCCTGAAGATGTGCAATTGTATTATCAGATTGGCTTGATGGGACAGCGGGATTTGCCTTTAGCGCCTGAGCCGCGTACTGGCTTGGAGATGGTATTGCTTCGGATGTTGGCGTTTCGACCGCTGGGAACAACGGGGCACAGTCAAGCCGAATCTGCCCCGGTGACGGGCAGACAGCCAGCGCCTCTCTCTGCAGTCGATGAGGAGGTACAACGAGATTCAGCGGTAGAGGAATGGGTGGGCTTGCTGGAGCGAATGCAGCTTTCTGGGATGACCAGGGAGCTGGCCCAGCATTGTACCCTAGCGCATTTGGACGAGCACCGGTGCGAATTGGTCTTGGATGAACAGTTTGCGCACCTTTGCAATGACCGTTGGCGGGAACGACTGCAGCAAGCGTTGGTCGCTGCGCTTGGACGGCCGGTGAAAGTGGTGATCCGAGTTGAGCCAAGCGACGTGGAGACGCCAGCCAGTTTGCGTCAGCGCCGCCAACAAGAGAAACTAGCCGCGGCGGCGAAAGCGATCGCTGAAGATACGACTGTTCGGGCATTGATGGAAACCTTCGATGCGCAAATTGTGCCAGGATCGGTTAAACCGATAGAGTGAAACAGACGATGAGGATAAGCGGATGAGAAACCCACTGGGAGCCTTGCTGCAGCAGGCTCAGGAAATGCAGGAGAAATTCAAGCAACTTCAGGAAGAGTTGGCCAAAGCCGAGGTGCAGGGCGAGGCGGGCGGCGGCCTGGTGAAAGTCGTCATGAATGGACAGCGCGAAGTGTTGCGGTTGACGATCGATCTCAGCCTGTTTAAGGAAGAAGACAAGGAAATCCTTGAGGATTTAGTGGCTGCGGCGGTCAACGATGCGGTGCACAAAGTGGCTAAGCTTAAAGAAGAGAAGATGGCTGGATTAGCTGGTGGCTTCCAATTGCCAGGTGGAATGAAGTTGCTGTTCTAGTGCATGATCCGCCGCAGCGATCCGCTCCAACGCCTGATCCAAGCGCTTAGGTGTTTGCCCGGAGTGGGGCCTAAATCTGCCCAGAGGATGGCCTTCCACTTGCTACAGTACGACCGCCAAGGTGCACGCCAGTTAGCCGAGTGCTTGAACGAAGCGCTAGAAAAAATCCGCCGCTGCCAGTCTTGTCGCAATTTCACCGAAATGCCGATCTGCCCGATCTGCCTGGACCTAGACCGCGAGCGATCCAAGCTGTGCGTGGTAGAAACCCCAGCTGATGCGCTAGCGATCGAACAGACTGGGGTGTTCAAAGGTAGGTTTTTCATCCTCCACGGTCACCTGTCGCCGTTAGATGGTATCGGCCCGGAGGATCTGGGACTGGATGATTTGGAACGGCGTTTGCTTGAAGGTGAGCTTAAGGAGTTGATTTTAGCCACCAATTCCACGGTAGAAGGTGAGGCGACTGCCCATTACATCGCCGAACTGGCTCGCCGTGCTGGCGTGTCAGTCAGCCGCATCGCTTATGGCGTGCCGGTAGGCGGAGAGTTGGAATATCTAGACGCCCACACGTTGGTATATGCTTTCGAGGGGCGCAGGCGTATTTAAATGACAGTTAAGCTGTGGTGGGCTGAGCGCCCGTATGATCACCCATCCGAACATCAGGCCTTGCAGTACCTCGTTAAGGTGCTAGCGCCGTTAGCAGAACAATTTTTTGTGTTAGCTAATTTTTGCCTGCCGAACGCGCAGATCGATCTTTTGATTATTTCGGAATTTGGCATTTATTTGGTCGATGTCAAGAACAGCCGAGGGTTGCCTGTCTTTGGGGGATTAAACGGCACCTGGCAGCGAGCGGATGGAGTTAGCTTTCCTGCAAATCCCGTAGATCAGATCATCCATCAGTATCGTCAGTTGCGTGCTTGGTTAGAGAAAAACCAGGCTAAATTTTTATCTGCCAATCAAATTAACAGCCTGCAAAATGGTTTTAAAGACATTAAAAAATTCATCGCGCTGTATCCTTGCAAACATCCTAAGTCGCGCTTGGTATTGGAGGGAGAAAGCCGCCTTTGCCCTTACTTAGGAGAGGTAATAGGAATAGACGAGTTGCCAAGTCGATTGCTCGATCCGTCTTGGCGAAGTCGGCTCGGGATTACGCTTGGAGCATTAGAGGTCCAAAAGTTGGCTAAGTTGCTTGGGCTGCAACCAGCCCGCGTGGATCAACTTCAGGAACAGCGGCTGAACCGATTGGGAATTGAGGCATCGAGGGAGCTCAACCAGGCGTCCAGCCTAGGCCAGCGACTGAAGCGGTGGGGAGTTGCTGCGCTTGGCCTCGCAGTAGTACTTGCTGGGGCTGTGGGGTTTTTGCCGCGCGAGTCAGTTTGGGTAGGCCAGCTTAGACGGAGTGACATAGGAAAGCGCATAGATTTGGTGATGGAAGTTCAAAGCGTCAAGTTCTATCGAGACTCTGTATTCCTGTTTCCCAAGGGAATGCCGCCAGGAGCTTTTTCCGTGCAGGTAAAAGGCAAAGAGAGTTTTGCAGCTTTCCGGACCTTGGAAGGAAAATGCCTGGAGTTAAAACAGGTTCTAGTCGAACAGGATAGCGATGGAGATCCACAGGTCCAATTTGCCACTGCAAGGGAGGCGCAAGAACATATGCGGGAAAGTTCAGGATGCGTTTTAGGCAAGCTCAGGCAACTTTTGCAGCAGTTTTAGATAACGCTTATAGCGAGAGAGGCTGATCTTGCCTTGGGTAGTTGCTTGCCGCACGGCGCAGTCGGGTTCGTCCTGGTGGTGGCAGTCGTTGAAGCGGCAAAGCGGGCTAAACCGGCGAAACTCGCGGTAACCAAAAGCCAGTTCTCTTGGGGTGATGCCGGCTAAGCCAAAGACCGACACCCCTGGGGTATCGATCAGGTCGCCGCCTTCAGGCAAATGGTACAACCTCGCGCTGGTGGTCGTATGGCGTCCTACGCGCCTGGCAGACAGCTCACCGATCTGGATGGTTTGATCTTGGACCAGGGATTTCAAGAGCGAGGATTTGCCTACCCCAGACTGGCCTGCAAACATGGAAACTTTGCCTTTGAGGGCCGCGCGCAGGGCGTCCATCCCTGCACCGGTTTTAGCGCTCAGGAATAGAACTGGATAGAGGTCCCGATAAGGGGCAAGCTCTCCGGTCAGCAAGCGCTGGCAGTCCTCTGGAGAAAGCAGGTCTGCCTTGTTGACGATTAAACAGGCGCCGATGGCTCGATTTTCGGCGACAACTAGGTATTGATCCACGAGCAGCAGGTCGTACTCGGGGACAGGCGCAATCACTACCAACACTTGGTCAACATTGGCGGCTACTGGGCGTAGCTGGCTGCTGCGCCCCGGGCGAGTCAGGAGGGTTTTGCGGGGTAGCGTTGAAAGGATTCGGCCGTGTTGGGCATCGGTGGGCTCCCATTCGATCCAATCGCCGACGCAAGGTAAGCCGCAGTGATGTGAAGGGTAACCGAGAAACAAGCGGCCGTTTTCATCCTCAATCGCCCACGCTTTACCGAAATGGGCGACGACTCGGCCGCGGCAAACAGGGTTCATTGTTGGAACACCCGCTGTAAGTGTTCAATCCTGATCGCCGCTGGAGGATGGCTGTAGTGGAAAGCGGCGTAAAGGGGGTCTGGGGTGAGGGTGGCAGCGTTGTCGCGGTAAAGTTTTACCAGCGATCGGATCAAGGCCTCAGGTTGAGTCAAAGAGGCGGCAAAGGCATCCGCTTCGAATTCATATCTGCGTTGGATGGCAGCTAGCAAAGGCTTCAGGAAGGAACCGAACACGGGGGCAGTCAGCATAAATAATAGCACCGCCGCAGCTTCAGAAGGTCGCGACACGCCCAGCCCTGCATAAAACCACGGCTGCTTAGCTAAGAAACCGAGCACCGCAAAGCTGATGAGACTAATACTGGCGCTTGCAGCCAGCATCTTGATCACGTGACGGCGCTTGAAATGACCCAGTTCATGGGCCAGCACTGCCTCTAGTTCCTCAGGTTCCAGGGCGGCGATTAAGGTATCGAAGAACACGATCCGCTTTTGGTTGCCTAGACCGGTGAAGTAAGCATTACCGTGTCCGCTACGGCGCGAGCCGTCCATAACGAAAATCCCTTTGCTGTGAAAGCTACAGCGCTCTAGCAGTTTTTGGATCCGGTTTTTGAGGTGCTCATCTTCCAGCTGGGTGAAGCGGTTAAACAGCGGTGCGATCAACGTCGGATAAGCCCAGGTCATAAACAGCGAAAAGCCCATCATTACCGCCCAAGCGATCAGCCACCATGTTTGCCCGGCGCTGGCCATGATCCACAAGATCAATGCCAAAAGCGGCGCCCCCAGGCTCAACGCCAGCGCTGCCTGAAGAGCTAGGTCTTTGATAAATTGGGTGACGGTCGTGCGGTTAAAGCCGAATTTTTCTTCTACTCCAAAAGTCTCATAGATCGACAGCGGCAGCTCCCATAGCCCAAGCAAAAACATCGCCGCCAGGATCAATACAGTGCCATGGGCAATCGGGCCGAATTCGAACCGGTCTAAAGCCCGATCTAGGGCGTCGATACCGCCGCCTAAGGTAAAGACCAACAAGGCGATAAGGTGCAGCAAGCGCGCCCATTCCTGCACCTTGAGTTTAGCTAAGGTGTAATCGGCTGCTTTCTGGTGTGCAGCCAGGGAGATGGTGTCTTGAAATGCCTCCGGCACCCGGTCGCGGTGGGCCAGTACATGGGCTGCGTGGCGGCGCGCAAGCCCGAACTCGATGCCAAAGGAAACTGCCAAAGCGAGCAGAAAGCCAAAGGTAAAGGTATTCATAATTCACTTTGCAAAAACCGATTAAACAGCTTAGCCTTTGCTGCTATTTCTGACAACTTAAGCTTTAGACTTATGGTGGATAAAAATAACCTAATCTGGATTGACTTAGAAATGACTGGTCTTGATCCAGATCGGGATGCGATTTTGGAGATCGCAACGGTCGTTACTGACCAAGACTTAAATCTATTGGCGACTGGCCCAGTATTGGCGATCCGGCAACCGGAAAGCTTGTTGGCAACCATGGATGACTGGAATCGCAAACATCACACTGAGTCGGGTTTGCTTGAACGGGTGCGCAGCGTTGGGGTAAGCGAGCCAGAAGCTGAAGCTCGAACGTTGGAGTTTCTAAAGCAGTGGGTTCCTCCCGGCGCCTCTCCCATGTGCGGCAATAGTATTTGTCAAGATCGGCGTTTCTTATACCGTAGGATGCCTAAGCTAGAAGCGTATTTTCATTACCGCAATTTAGATGTCTCTACCCTCAAAGAATTGGCCAGACGCTGGGCCCCTAGGCTTCAGGAAGGATTTAAAAAGAAAAACGCTCACCAGGCTTTGGCGGATATCCTCGAGTCCATCGAGGAGCTTAGGTACTATCGGGAAAATTTTATCCGCTATTGACTGAAACTAATCGGTAGCGGCGATCTAAACGAATTTAAGGTAAAATTGTGGCTTTGCTAGTTTTTAGCCATGTCTGAGTTCGCTAAAGAAGTCCTTCCCGTCACGCTCGAAGAGGAGATGAAACAGTCCTACCTCGATTACGCTATGAGCGTAATCGTAGGACGCGCTTTGCCTGACGTGCGCGATGGTCTCAAACCGGTCCACCGGCGGGTACTGTACTCCATGCGCGAGTTGGGCAACGATTGGAACAAGCCCTATAAAAAATCGGCAAGGGTGGTGGGAGATGTCATCGGTAAATACCATCCCCACGGCGATGCAGCAGTGTATGAGACCATTGTGCGCATGGCTCAGCCGTTCTCGATGCGTTACGTGCTGATCGACGGTCAGGGCAATTTCGGCTCGATCGACGGTGACCCACCAGCAGCGATGCGCTACACAGAGGTACGTATGAGCCGCATCGCCCATGAGCTGCTTGCCGACATCGACAAGGATACGGTCGACTTTGCTCCCAATTACGACGAATCCGAAATGGAACCTGAGGTGCTGCCGGCGAAACTCCCCAACCTCTTAGTCAACGGCTCGGCTGGGATCGCCGTGGGCATGGCGACGAATATCCCCCCGCATAATTTGACCGAGGTCATCAATGGGATCCTCGCCTTGATCAAGCAACCGGATATTACCATCGAGGACTTGATGCGCTATATTCCCGGACCGGATTTTCCCACCGGCGCAGTGATCAACGGCGCAGAAGGCATCTACCAGGCTTATGCCACTGGGCGTGGCCGGATCTACCTGCGTGCTTGTTCTCACATCGAGACGAGCAAGGATGGTGGCCGCCAGAGCATCGTCGTGACCGAGCTGCCTTATCAGGTCAATAAAGCCCGTCTGATCGAGAAGATCGCTGAACTGGTCAAAGAAGATAAGCTCTCTGGCATCGCCGCGTTGCGGGATGAATCCGACAAGGATGGCATGCGGATGGTGATCGAACTCAAGCGCGGTGAACAGCCAGAGGTGATCCTCAATAACCTATATCAGCACACCCAGCTGCAAAGCGTGTTTGGGATCAATATGGTGGCGCTGGTAGATGGGCGGCCGCGGTGTTTGAACCTGAAGGAGATCCTAGAGGCGTTTTTGGACCATCGCCGCGAAGTAGTCACCCGCCGCACCCTCTACGAGTTGCGCAAAGCGCGCGAGCGGGTACATGTGCTGGAGGGATTGGCGGTTGCCTTAGCGAACGTCGATGCGGTGATCGAGTTGATCAAGGCTGCACCTTCTCCACAGGAAGCTAAAGCGCAGTTGCTTGCCCGAGTCTGGCGTCCTGGGGTCGTTGAGTCTTATTTGGCCCGCTCAGATGCGGCGCGCACTCGGCCTGAAGATTTAGACCCTGGCTATGGGTTAGGGCCGGACGGCTACCGTTTGTCGCCGATTCAGGCGCAAGCGATCTTGGACTTGCGCTTGCACCGTCTGACCGGGCTAGAGCAAGGCAAAATCGTCGAGGAATACCAGGCCCTTTTAACGCAGATCGACGAACTGTTGGCTATCTTAGGCAGCGATCAGCGTTTGCTGGAAGTGATCCAAGCTGAGCTGATCGAGCTGCGCAATCAGTTTGGGGACGAACGGCGGACGGAGATCCTAAAAGAGCAGCGTAGCTTGTCGGTTGAGGATTTAGTCTCCGATGAGGACGTCGTGGTCACCTTGACCCACGCCGGTTACGTTAAAACCCAACCGCTGTCTGTCTACCAAGCTCAGCGCCGCGGTGGCAAGGGCAAAGCGGCAGCCACTACCAAGGAAGAAGACTTTGTCGAAGCGCTTTTGATTGCCAACACGCACGACACCTTGTTATGTTTCTCCAGCCTAGGCAAAGTCTATGGATTGAAGGTTTACGAGCTGCCCATGGCTAGCCGGATCTCGCGCGGCAAGCCTATTGTTAACCTGTTGCCGTTGGAGGAAGGGGAGAGGATCAACACCGTGTTGCCGGTGCGTGACTTTACGACCGGTGGTTTTGTATTTTTGGTCACCGCTTCGGGGGTAGTGAAGAAAACCCCGTTGCGTGAATTTGAAACCTTGCGCGCCAATGGCAAGATCGCCATCGACCTTAGGCCTGGGGATGCCCTGGTGAAAGCGGCCTTAACCGATGGTAAGCAGGATGTCATGCTGTTTTCCAGCGCCGGCCGGGCGATCTGCTTTAACGAAGCCGAAGTACGCCCCATGGGGCGGACCGCAGGTGGGGTGCGGGGGATGAAGTTGCCGGAAGGCCAACGGGTGATCGCCTTGATCATCGGTACTGAGGGTACCGTGTTGACCGTGACCGAAAACGGTTATGGAAAACGTACCCCGGTGGCGGGATTTCCTCGCCATGGCCGGGGGGGTCAGGGGGTCATCGCGATGCAGACTTCAGAGCGCAATGGTGCCCTGGTAGGGGCGGTGCGGGTTCAAGAGGAAGATGAGATCATGTTGATTACTACCGGCGGGACCTTAGTGCGCACGAGGGTCAGTGAGATCCCGGTGCTGGGGCGTAACACCCAGGGAGTGCGGATTATCCGGCTGGATAAGGGTGAGAAGCTGGTAGGAGTGGACCGAATCGAAAATTTACCGGAGGAAGCCTAAGATCGATGCGAGTGTATAACTTTAGCGCTGGACCCTCGATGCTGCCAGAGCCTGTGCTCGTGCGGGCGCGCGAGGAGATGTTAGATTGGCGGGGAAGCGGCATGTCGGTGATGGAAATGAGTCACCGCGGTTCCCATTTTGGTCAAATCGCCCAGGAATGCGAGGCTGCCCTGCGCGAGCTTTTAGGGATTTCTGAGGACTATTACTGTTTGTTCTTGCAAGGCGGAGCGACCGGTCAATTCGCTGCGATTCCGATGAATTTGCTCGGCAGCCGGCGCAAGATGAGCTATTTGGTCACCGGTTCCTGGTCCAAGAAGGCACTGGCCGAAGCCAAGCGCTATGGCGAGGTTCAGGTTGCCGCCACCAGCGAACAGGACAAGTTTACCACGATTCCGGATCCGGCGACCTGGCAGATAGATCCTGAGGCTGCCTATCTCCATTACACTGCCAACGAGACCATCGAAGGGGTAGAGTTTCCGTTTGTACCGCAGACGGATTTGCCGCTGGTGACAGATATGTCTTCTAACCTGTTGTCGCGCCCCTTAGATGTGAGCCGGTTCGGATTGATCTATGCAGGAGCGCAGAAAAACATGGGGCCAGCTGGGATCTGCGTGGTCATCGTGCGGAAGGATTTAGTGCGCGATCCCTTGCCTTATACCCAGTCGATCTGGGATTACCGCCTGCAGGCCAAAGAAGGGTCTATGCTCAATACGCCTCCGACCTATAATTGGTATCTGCTTGGATTAGTGCTGGAATGGCTGCGCGAGCAAGGGGGAGTGGCGGCGATCGAAAAGCGCAATCTGGAAAAAGCTAAGCTGCTCTATCAAGCAATCGATGAATCCGATTTTTATCACAACCCGGTCGATCCTCGTTACCGTTCGCGGATGAACGTGCCCTTTACCCTGGCTGATCCCAGTTTGGATGCGGTTTTCCTAAAAGAGGCCGAAGCTCAGGGCTTGGTCAACCTCAAAGGCCACCGCTCGGTAGGCGGGATGCGGGCTAGCATTTACAACGCCATGCCCGTTGAGGGGGTCAAGGCATTGGTGGATTTCATGCAGGAGTTCGAGCGACGTTATGGCTAATCAGATTTTCAAGATCAGCACTTACGACAATATTTCCGTGGCTGGGCTGGAACGCTTTCCGCGGGAAAAATACGAGATAGCCTCTGAAATTCAACACCCGGATGCGATCATCTTGCGCTCGCATAAACTCCACGGTGAGCCTTTGCCAGATACCCTCAAAGCCATCGGTCGCGCCGGGGCAGGAGTCAACAACATTCCGGTGGACGAATGTACCTGCCGTGGAATCGTGGTGTTTAACACCCCAGGGGCGAATGCGAATGCAGTCAAAGAGCTGGTGTTGGCAGGGATGTTGCTCGTTTGCCGCAATATCTGCCAGGCATGGGATTACGTCCGTAGGTTAGAAGGTCCAGACGAGGTGATTCACCGGCAGATAGAGTCAGAAAAAAAGCGGTTTCAGGGATTTGAATTGGGCGGCAAGATGCTTGGCGTGGTTGGCCTAGGGGCGATTGGCGTTCGGGTCGCCAACAAGGCGCTCGCTTTGGGAATGAACGTCAGCGGCTATGATCCTTATGTGACCGTCGAGCGGGCTTGGCAGTTATCCGCGTCGGTGATTCAAGCCTCTAGCCTGGAGGAATTGCTTTCGATCTGCGACTTCGTCACCCTGCACATGCCGCTGACAGATCAGACCCATCGTTGCATCAATGCCGAGCGTTTGCAGAGGATGAAACCAGGGGCGGTGTTGCTCAACTTTTCTCGCGGCGAGTTGGTGGACAATCAAGCCGTGCTTGAAGCCCTAGAAGCAGGGGGGCTGCACGCCTATGTGACCGATTTCCCCGCTGCAGCGTTCAGGAACCATCCCAAAGTCATCGCCTTGCCCCATATCGGCGCCTCCACCCGCGAAGCGGAGGAAAACTGCGCGATAATGGTGGCCGAGCAGGTCCGGGATTTTCTGGAAAACGGCAATATCCGCCATTCGGTCAACTTTCCTGAGGTGATCCTACCGCGCGTGCCTGGCACGACGCGGATCGCCATTCCCCACGCTAACGTCCCGGCTATGGTCAGCAAGATCTCGGCCTGTCTTGGGGAAGTTGGGATCAACATCCAGGAACTCTTGAATAAGTCTAAGGGAGAGGTGGCTTATACCTTGATCGACGCGGATGGGCCTGTACACCATGAGGTCCTGGATCGGATCAAGGCGATTCCAGGCGTCCTATCAGCACGCCTGGTAGGGTAATTCTGGATCTGAGATGGAAGACAAATTGGGGGAATTGCGCCGCCGGATCGACCTCATCGATGCTGAGCTGGTGCGTTTGATCGGTCAGCGCGCTGAGCTTGCTTTAGGGGTCGCCAAAGTCAAAACGGCCGGCGGGGAACGCGAAAGTTTTTACCGGCCAGAACGGGAGGCTGAAATATTGCGGCGGGTTTGTGCTGCCAACCCAGGTCCCCTGGAAAACGAGACGCTGGTGCGGATCTTCCGCGAGATCATGTCTGCCTGCCTGGCGCTGGAGAAGCCTCTAAAAGTGGCGTTTTTAGGACCAGAAGGGACTTTTACCCAACAGGCAGCCTACAAACACTTCGGGCATGCCATCGAGGTCGTACCGTTTCCGGCCATCGACGAGGTCTTTCGGGCAGTGGCGGGCGATGCTTGTAATTTTGGGGTGGTGCCGGTGGAGAATTCCACCGAGGGAGTAGTCACTCATACCCTAGACAGTTTCCTCAATACCTCTTTGCGCATTTCCGGCGAGGTGGTGCTGCGCATCCACCATAATCTGCTGAGCCGCTGCCAGCAGCTCGCTGACATCGAAGAGGTGTTTTCCCACCAGCAGTCCCTCGCTCAGTGTCGCGAGTGGCTCGACCGCTTTTTGCCCGGTTGTAAGCGCACGGCGGTCAGTAGCAACGCCGAAGGGGCAAGGCTTGCAGCGATTGTCCCAAAGAGCGCTGCCATTGCTGGGGAAGTGGCGGCCCAATTGTACGACCTTAAGATCCTAGAGCGTAATATCGAGGATGAGCCGGACAACACAACCCGTTTTTTGATCATCGGCAAACAGACGGTCGGCCGTACCGGCGATGATAAGACCTCGCTTCTGGTTTCCACCGACAACGCGCCTGGCGCGTTGTATCGCCTGCTCGAGCCGTTCGCCGAGCACGGCATCAGCCTAAGCAAGATCGAATCCCGTCCCAGCCGGCGCGGGATGTGGGATTATGTGTTCTTCATCGACCTCGAAGGCCACAAGGACGACCCGCCTGTAGCCGAAGCGCTAGCAGCCTTAGAGCAGCGCGCGCGGATGGTGAAATGGCTCGGTTCTTATCCAAAAGCGGTGTTGTAAACGTGAATACGTGCGATTTGTACCCGATGCCGCAGATCGAAAGCCTGGCGCCTTATCAGCCTGGCAAGCCGATTGAAGAGGTGGCGCGCGAGTTGGGTCTGGATCCGCAGGCGATCATCAAGCTGGCCTCTAACGAGAATCCGTTGGGTCCAAGCCCGAAAGCGGTGGCAGCGATCCAGGGGGCGTTGACGGAGATCGCCCGCTATCCTGACGGGAATGGCTTTCAGCTGAAGGCAAAGCTAGCGAGCAAGTTAGGGGTAAGGAGAGAGCAGATCACCCTCGGTAACGGCTCCAACGATGTATTGGACCTGATCGCTCGAGTCTTTCTAGGGCCTGGGCGCAGCGCAGTGTTTGCGCAGTATGCTTTTGCCGTCTATCCGCTGGCTACGCAGGCAGTCGGAGCAACTGCGCGTATTGCCCCAGCTCACGATGGCAGCCGCGGACCTCGTTACGGCCATGATCTTGGGGCAATGCTCGATCAGGTGGCGGAGGATACCGCGGTAGTCTTTCTCGCCAATCCCAACAATCCCACCGGCACCTGGGTCAGCCGGCAAGAGCTTTGGGAATTCCTCAAGGCGCTGCCGAGGCGAGTGATCGCGGTGGTAGATGAAGCTTACTGCGAATATATCGAACTTGAAGACTATCCCAACGCGCTTGAGTGGTTGGAGGAATTTCCTAACCTGATCGTCTGTCGAACGTTTTCCAAAGCCTATGGTCTGGCAGGGCTTCGGGTCGGCTATGCGGTGTCCAGCCCGCAGATAGCTGAGCGCTTGAATCGGGTCAGGCAGCCTTTTAACGTCAACAGCTTGGCGCTTTTGGCAGCGAGCGCTGCCTTGGACGATGAGGAGCACCTTGCAGCCTCTCGCGCATTGAATCGGGCAGGGCTTGCGCAACTGGCGGAAGCTTTTAAGATGCTTGGGCTGGACTTTATCCCCTCAGTGGGAAATTTCATCACCGTGGATCTAGGCCGGGAGGCTAGCCCGGTGTTTGCCGCCTTGCTGAAAGCAGGGATCATCGTGCGCCCGATAGCCAATTACGGGCTTCCCAACCATCTGCGGGTATCGGTGGGCACTTGGGAAGAGAACGAACGCTTTATCGCGGCGTTGAGGCGGGTACTCTTCAGTGCTTGAGCGTTTATGCGTCATCGGTGTAGGGTTGATCGGCGGTTCGGTCGCGCGAGCTGCGCGTGCGTTTGGGTTGGCGCGGGAAATCGTCGGAGTCGACTTAAGTCCTGAGGCTTTGCGCCAGGCGCAGGCGTTAGGAGTCATCGATGCAGGTTATATGGCTGTCGCTGAGGGAGCCCAAGGAGCAGAGGGCGTCGTGATCGCCGTTCCCGTCGGGAGCATGCAAGCGGTGTTTGAGGCCTTGGCCCCGGTATGGTCAGAGCAGGCTTTCTATACCGATGTAGGAAGCACTAAAGCCAACATGATCGAGGCTCTTCGGGCCGGATTAAGGCGGATTCCGGGGAATTTTGTTCCAGCCCACCCCATTGCTGGCCGGGAGCTAAGCGGTGTCGGCGCAGCGGCCTTGGATTTATTCCAAGGCAAACGGGTGATCCTGACCCCGCTTCCGGAGACCGCAGATCAATTTCTGGAGCGAGTGCGAGCGTTTTGGCAGCGACTGGGAGCTGAGGTTCACCTCATGAGCGCCGCTCATCACGACCACGTGCTCGCCGCTACCAGCCATCTGCCCCATGTGGTCGCCTATGCGCTGACTCACTTGCTCGGCCGCAAGGACGAAAAGGATGAGATCTTTCAATATGCTGCCGGTGGGTTTAAGGATTTTACTCGGATTGCCTCTAGCGATCCTGAGATGTGGACAGATATTTGTTTGGCCAACGCGGCAGAGATTTTGCCTTTGCTAGAGCAGTTTGCTAAGGAGCTTAAGGCGGTTGGGGAATTGATTGCGCGGGGCGACCGGCAAGCGGTGCGCGCTTATTTAAGCGCGGCAAGGGCTGCTCGGCAGCGTTTTTTAGATCAGTATCAATGCAAGGAAAAGTCATGCCAGTGAGGATCGATTATGTAGTAGCTCCGGGAGGGTCGCTGCGGGGCCGGATACGGGTACCTGGCGATAAGTCTATCTCCCATCGAGCGGTCATGTTAGGCTCGATCGCTGAGGGGATCACCGAAGTTAAGGGATTTTTAGAAGCCGAGGATGCGCTGGCTACTTTACAGGCATTTCGGCAGATGGGAGTGGTCGTCGAAGGACCGGTAGAAGGGCGGCTGATCATCCATGGAGTGGGGAAAGATGGCCTAAAAGCGCCCTCTGCGCCTTTGGATCTAGGCAATTCCGGCACTTCTATGCGGCTTTTGTGCGGCCTGCTTTGCGGCCAGCCGTTCGATTCGGTGCTGGTCGGCGATGCTTCCCTGTCGCGCCGCCCGATGCGACGGGTGACCGAACCGCTCAAGCAGATGGGAGCAGCGATTGAGACGACCCCGCAAGGTACTGCGCCGATCCGGATTTTTGGCGGTCGCAAGCGGCATGGGATCTATTACCCCATGCCGGTCGCAAGCGCGCAGGTCAAATCAGCGCTACTTCTGGCTGGCCTGTACGCAGAAGGAGAAACTTGCGTGGTGGAGCCGGCCCCGACCCGAGATCACACGGAGAGGATGCTGACTGGATTCGGTTACCCTCTGCGCCGGGAGGGCAATCGGATATGCCTTAAGGGTGGCGGTGGACTGACTGCGGTCGATTTGGATGTGCCGGCCGATATTTCCTCAGCCGCGTTTTTCTTAGTTGGAGCCAGCATTGCGCCGCAGTCAGAGGTGCTGCTTGAGCACGTAGGTATCAATCCGACCCGTACCGGGGTAATCGAGATTCTGCGCTTGATGGGAGCCGACATCGAAGTGCTCAATCCACGCCTAGTCGGGGGAGAACCCGTCGCCGATCTTAGGGTGGCTTATGCGCCTTTGCGGGGAATTCGGATTCCTGAAGCGCTCGTCCCGCTTGCCATCGATGAGTTTCCAGTGTTGTTCATAGCGGCTGCCTGCGCTGAAGGGGAGACAGTTTTGACTGGTGCAGAAGAGCTTCGGGTTAAGGAAAGCGACCGCATTCAAGTGATGGCAGAGGGGCTTTGGGCGTTGGGAATCGATGCTCAGCCAATCCCGGATGGCATGATCGTGCGCGGTGGTCAGATCGGCAGCGGCCGGGTGAATTCTCACGGTGATCATCGGATCGCGATGGCGTTTGCCATCGCTGCGCTTTGTGCCCAGGGTCCGATCGAAATCGAGGATTGCGCAAATGTCAATACTTCCTTTCCAGGCTTTGCCGATCTGGCCCGGCGGTTGGGGCTAGAGATAGAGGTGGTACCGCGTGCCTGAATCGGTTCCAGTATTGACCATCGACGGGCCGAGCGGGTCAGGCAAGGGGACAGTCAGCCGCGCCTTGGCTAAATACTTGGGTTGGCATTTCCTCGATAGCGGCGCGATTTATCGGGCATTGGCTTTTAGTGTCCTAGCGCGTGGGATATCTCCCGAAGATGAGGAGGCAGTCGCGCAAGCGGCGGCAGAGATGGCGCTGGAATTTATCTCAAACGAGCACGTCCAGGTCGTGGTTGACGGTAAGGATGTGACCGACTTCCTCATTACTGAGGAATGCGGCCAAGTGGCCTCGAAGATTGCCGCCTATCCGAAGGTGCGGCAAGCGCTTCTCTTAAAGCAGCGCGCGTTTCGACGATTGCCGGGGCTAGTGGCCGATGGGCGCGATATGGGAACGGTAGTGTTCCCGGATGCCCCATATAAGATATTTTTAACCGCTGCCTTGGAAGAACGTGCGCGGCGCCGCTTTCTGCAGTTGAAAGCGCAGGGTTTAGATGTTAACCTTGACCAAATAATCAAGGACTTGGAAGAAAGGGACCGGCGCGACTTGGAGCGCAAGGAAGCGCCATTGGTGCCGGCCAAGGATGCGGTGATCATTGACTCTTCTGATCTTTCGGTAGCGGAGGTCGTTGCCCGCATTCTAGCATTGTTACCGCCGGATATTGGCAAGAGGTGCTGCCGATAGGCAGTGGGGTTCAACTAGAAAAACTTAGGTTTTTATTGCCCGGCTTTGGCTGGGAGTGGATTGAAACGACATGAGCGAAAGCTTTGCAGCATTATTTGAAGAAAGTCTAGCGAAAACCGAGATGCGTCCGGGTACCTTGCTTAAAGCCGAGGTAGTAGATATCACCCCGGATGCAGTCATTGTAGATGCCGGACTGAAGTCTGAAGGCATCATTCCTAAATGGCAATTCTTAGATGAGCGCGGCCAATTGGAAGTCCAGGTCGGCGACGAAGTGGAAGTTGCCTTAGATCTGGTAGAAGACGGTATGGGAGCAACCCTGCTGTCGCGCGAAAAGGCCAAGCGCTTGCGTGCGTGGGAGAAGCTGGAAGAGGCCTATGAGAAGGGTGAGATCATCAAAGGCCGAATTACCGGCAAGGTACGCGGTGGCTTTACTGTAGACATCGGACCTGTACGGGCTTTTTTACCTGGGTCTTTGGTGGATGTGCGGCCGCTGCGGGATACCAGCCACTTGGAAGGCCAGGAGCTAGAGTTTAAAGTCATCAAGCTGGATCCTAAGCGCAACAATATCGTGTTATCGCGCCGTTCAGCAGTAGAGCAGGAACACAGCGCCGAGCGTGAAGAGCTGCTGAGAAAACTTAGGGAAGAAGGCGTAGTCAAAGGCGTGGTCAAAAACATTACCGACTATGGCGCGTTTATCGATTTGGGCGGTATTGACGGTTTGCTGCACATTACCGACATGGCTTGGAAGCGGGTCCGCCACCCCTCTGAAGTGGTTCGGATAGGGGATGAGATTGAAGTCAAAGTGCTTAAGTTCGACGAGGAAAAACAGCGCGTCTCGTTAGGGCTTAAGCAGTTGAGCGAGGATCCGTGGCAGGACATTGCGCGCTGCTATCCTCCTGGTACCCGGCTGATCGGCAAGGTGACCAACCTGACCGACTACGGCTGTTTCGTGGAGCTTGAGGATGGCGTCGAAGGTTTGGTCCATGTTTCGGAAATGGATTGGACCAACAAGAACGTCAATCCAGCCAAGCTAGTCCAAGTCGGCGATGAAGTCGAAGTGATGGTACTCGACATCGATGAAGAACGCCGTCGCATCTCCTTAGGAATGAAGCAGTGTAAGCCCAACCCGTGGGAAGAGTTCGCGGCGTTGCATAAAAAAGGCGAGAAAATCAAAGGAACGATCAAATCGATCACCGACTTCGGCATTTTTGTTGGGTTGGAAGGAGGGATTGACGGCTTGATCCATCTTTCGGATGTTTCCTGGAGTGAGCCCGGTGAGGAAGCGATCCGCAAGTTTAAGAAGGGGGATGAGATCGAAGCGGTGATCCTCGCGATCGATCCCGAGCGCGAGCGAATCTCTTTAGGTCTCAAGCAGCTTGAACAGGATCCCTTCCAGGCCTTTTTAGCTTCGCATGAGCGCGGCAGCATCGTCACCGGAGCAGTCAAGGAAGTGGATGCCAAGGGGGCGGTCATCGAGTTAGCCGAAGGCGTATTGGGATACTTGCGCTCATCTGAGATCAGACGCGACAAAGTGGAAGATGCCAGGACTTTGCTTAAGGAGGGCGATACCGTCGAAGCGAAGTTCATCGGGGTGGATAAAAAGACTAAGATGATCTTGTTGTCCATCAAAGCCAAGGAAGAGGAAGAGGAAAAGGTTGCCCTGAAGGATTACGCCCAGCAGTCGGGAGGGGCTCCGACGTTGGGGGATTTATTTAAGGAGCAGATGGAAGAAAAAGAGTAATTCTCTCTGAAGTTAAACGGCGAGGGGGCGTTTGGCCCCCTCTTGCTTTCAGGAGGGCGGCCTATGAATAAATCTGTCTTGATTGAAACCCTAGTTGAACATCTGGCCAAGGAAAAGCGGATTGAATTGAATGTCAAAGATGTTGAATTGGCAGTCAGGAACATTATCCAATATTTGAGCGATGCGCTAGCCGAGGGCCAGCGGATAGAAATCCGCGGTTTTGGTAGTTTTAGCCTGCGCTATCGCCGTCCCAGAATCGGGCGTAATCCCCGCACTGGCGATCCGGTCGCTTTGCCGCCCAGGCGTGTGCCTCACTTTAAAGCGGGTAAGGATTTGCGCGAGCGGGTCAATACAGGCACCAATCCTTCGCTCAAAGATTGAATCAGGCAAAGGCACAAGACGGTTATGTTAGATCCGCATCGATTGCGCCAGGCATTGGATGAGGTCGAGCGCCAGTTAGCGCGGCGGGGCGTTCAGCTTGACAAAGCAACCTATTTGGCCCTAGAGGAAAGACGCAAGGCACTCAAGATTCAGGTTCAGAATCTACAGAATGAGCGCAATGCGCGTTCCAAGGCGATTGGTCAGGCCAAAGCGCGAGGTGAGGATATTGCGCCATTGTTAGCCGACGTCGGCCGTTTGGGAGAGACGCTCAAGCAGTGTGAGCAGGCGTTGGCCGAAGTTGAGAACCAGTTGAATCGATTTCTGCTCGGGCTACCCAATATCCTAGATCCGGACGTCCCAGAGGGTAGCGGGGAAGAGCAGAACGTCGAAGTTGGCCGGTTTGGCGAGTTACCCCAGTTTGACTTTCAACCTCGCGATCACGTTGACCTAGGGGCTGCGCTTGGTTACTTAGATTTTGATGCTGCAGCTAAACTTGCCGGCGCTCGCTTTGTCGTCATGAAAGGTCCGCTAGCGCGCCTACATCGGGCGTTGATTCAGCTCATGCTGGATGTGCATATCCAAGAGCACGGCTATTGTGAGGTTTATGTGCCCTATTTGGTCAATCGCCAAGCGCTCCTGGGGACTGGCCAATTGCCCAAATTCGAGGAAGATTTATTCAAAGTCGATCGAGAACCGCCATGGTACCTCATTCCCACCGCTGAGGTGCCAGTGACCAACTTAATCCGCGAGGAGATTTCACCTGCTGCTAGCTTGCCGCTTAAATTTGTCGCGCATACGCCTTGCTTTCGCTCCGAAGCTGGCTCTTATGGCAAGGATGTACGCGGTATGATTCGCCAACACCAGTTCGAGAAAGTGGAGCTGGTGCAGATTACGCAACCGGAGCATTCCAGCACGGCGCTTGAGGAGTTGACCGGGCATGCGGAGGCGATTTTAAGGCGCTTAGGGTTGCCGTATCGCAAGATGCTCCTTTGCGCTGGCGACACTGGCTTTGCCGCAGCCAAAACCTATGACCTGGAAGTTTGGCTGCCAGGCCAAGGGCGCTTTCGGGAAGTTTCTTCTTGTAGCAATTTCCGCGATTTTCAGGCTCGGCGCATGCAAGCCAGATGGCGGAATCCCAAGACCGGTAAGCCTGAACTGGTGCATACCTTAAACGGCTCTGGGTTGGCAGTAGGTAGGACGCTGGTTGCTATATTGGAGAATTATCAACAGGCCGACGGTACGATCCGGATCCCGCAAGCGCTACAGCCTTATCTGGGAGGCATGCAGGTGCTTGCCTGAGAGTGTAGCCTATGGGTCAAGATTTAGAGGAGTGGCGATGAAAATTGTATTATTGGGGGCACCGGGTTCTGGTAAGGGAACACAGGCGCGGTTTATCTGTGAGCGTTATGGCATTGTCCAGATCTCGACCGGAGACATGCTGCGGGCAGCTGTCCAGGCTGGCACCGAGCTTGGGAAAAAAGCCAAGGCGATCATGGATGCTGGGGAGTTGGTACCCGATGAGCTCATCTTAGCGCTGATCCGGGAGCGTATCGCTCAGCCCGACTGTGCCGCTGGGTTCTTGCTCGACGGTTTTCCACGCACGATAGCCCAGGCAGAAGGCTTGGAAAAAATGGGCGTGAACTTAGATTATGTCATCGAAATCGGGGTGCCTGACGAGGAGATCGTCAAACGCCTGAGCGGTCGGCGTGTCCATCCAGGTTCAGGACGGGTGTATCACCTCCTGTACAATCCACCCAAGCAAGATTGCAAAGATGATATCACCGGTGAACCCTTGATTCAGCGTGCCGACGACCGGGAGGAAACGGTACGTAAGCGGCTAGAGATCTACCGCTGCCAGACTGCACAGTTGGTAGATTTCTACCGCCTGCGGGCAAAAGGAGGCAAAGTCAAGTTTGCGACTGTTTCAGGAGTTGGCAGGGTGGAGGCGATTCGCGCTCGAATCTTGCAGATCTTGGAGGGCGCTGATCCAGCTTCCGCAGCTTGAAAGGCGCAACTTCCTCCTTGCAACCGAGGCAAAGCTTCTGCCTTCGATTGTGAGGCAAGGTTTTCGGCCCTACAATAATCGCAGCTTTTAAACGTAAGGCTAGCAAATGGAGAAGACGCTCTACGACAAAATCTGGGATGCGCACGTTATTCTGACGGCAAAAGACGGTACGGCGCTTCTTTACATCGACCGCCAATTGATTCACGAAGTCACCTCGCCGCAAGCGTTTGAAGGCTTGCGATTGGCCGGGCGCAGGCCGTGGCGTCCGCAGGCTAACCTAGCTGTGGCTGACCACAATGTTCCCACCAAGGATAGGGGCCGCGGTATTGCCGATCCGATCTCTCGCCTCCAAGTGGAAACCTTGGAGAAAAACTGCGCTGAATTTGGTATCCCGGTGTTTTCGATGGCCGATGCCCGCCAGGGGATTGTCCACGTGGTCGGGCCGGAACAGGGGTTCACCCTACCCGGTATCACCTTGGTCTGCGGTGACTCTCACACTTCTACCCATGGTGCTTTGGGCGCGTTGGCGTTTGGTATCGGTACTTCCGAGGTCGAACACGTCCTGGCGACTCAGTGCCTGTGGATGAAGAAGGCTAAGAATATGCAAATCCGAGTCAATGGCCGACTGGGAACCGGCGTGACTGCCAAAGATCTGGTGCTGGCGATCATCGGCAAAATCGGCACTGCCGGCGGTACCGGTTACACGATCGAGTTTGCAGGCGAGGCCATTGCCGCGCTTTCGATCGAGGGGCGGATGACGGTATGCAATATGGCCATCGAGGCCGGCGCGCGCGCAGGGCTCATCGCCGTCGACGATACCACGATTGAGTATCTGGCAGGACGGCCGCTGGCGCCCAGGGGAGAGCTTTGGGATCGTGCGGTAGCCGCATGGCAGAGCTTGCGAAGTGACGAGGGCGCTCGCTTCGATCGGGTAGTAGAAATAGACGCCAGAATGATCGAACCTCAAGTAACGTGGGGGACTTCGCCGGAGATGGTAGTTCCGATCACTGGGGTTGTGCCGGATCCGGCGAAAGAGCCTGATCCGACGCGAAGAAAAGGGATGGAGCGCGCGCTGCAATACATGGATCTCAAGCCCGGTACCCCGATTCAGGAGATCTATCTGGACAAGGTCTTCATCGGTTCCTGCACCAATTCTAGGATCGAAGACTTGCGCGCCGCAGCTTCTATTATCAAGGGCCGTAAAGTCGCTGAGTCGATCAAGCTGGCGATGGTGGTGCCGGGTTCTGGACAAGTCAAAGCTCAAGCGGAGGCAGAGGGCCTGGATAAAATTTTCCGCGAGGCTGGGTTTGAATGGCGTGATCCGGGTTGTTCGATGTGTTTGGCGATGAACGCCGATCGGTTGGAACCTGGCGAACGCTGCGCTTCTACTTCTAACCGCAATTTCGAAGGTCGCCAAGGTTTCGGCGGCCGTACCCATTTGGTCAGTCCAGCGATGGCAGCGGCAGCGGCTATCGCCGGTCATTTTGTCGATGTGAGGAATTTCTAATGCAAGCGTTTAAGCGCCTTACTTCCAAAGTGATTCCGTTGGATCGAGCCAATGTCGATACGGATGCGATTATCCCCAAGCAGTTTTTAAAGTCCATCCGCCGCACGGGATTTGGACCGTTCCTATTCGACGAATGGCGGTATCTCGATCGCGGCGAACCGGATATGGATTGTAGCCGGCGGCCGAAAAATCCAGACTTCGTCTTAAATCGCCCCGAATATGAAGGCGCCCAAATCCTGCTGACACGCGAGAATTTCGGTTGCGGTTCCTCCCGCGAGCATGCCCCGTGGGCGCTGTACGACTACGGTATCCGGGTGATCATCGCGCTGAGCTTTGCCGATATTTTCTACAACAATTGCTGCAAAAATGGCTTGTTGCCAATCGTATTGGATGAGGCGGAAGTAGATCGGCTGTTTCAGGAAGTCGGTCCAGGCTACGAGTTGTGCGTGGATCTTGCAGCCCAGACTGTCACTAAACCCGATGGCACCGTGCTTCATTTCGCTATCGATCCGTCCTCCAAGCAGCGCCTGTTAGAAGGCCTAGACGATATCGCCTTAACCTTGCAGCATGTCGCTGCTATCTGCGCTTTTGAAGAGCGCCGGCGAAAAGAGGCACCTTGGCTGTATGTTTCTAGTTAAAGCTTACGTATTGAGGATTTATGCCGCAAATGAAAAAGATTGCAGTATTGCCGGGGGACGGGATTGGGTCCGAGATCGTTAAGGAGGCGATGAAAGTCCTTAACTGCCTGCGCTGTGATTTCGGCGTGGCGGTGGAGACTGAACAAGCGCTTGTGGGAGGGGCAGCTTATGAGGCAGTAGGGCATCCATTACCCCAGGAGACGCTAGAGCTTGCCAAAGTTGCCGATGCCGTCCTACTGGGTGCTGTAGGTGGTCCGCGCTGGGAGTCTTTAGATTACTCTTTGCGACCAGAGCGGGCTTTGTTGGGTCTGCGTTCGGAGTTAGGCCTGTTTGCTAATCTTCGCCCTGCGGTGCTACATCCTCAACTGGTCGAAGCCTCGACCTTGAAGCCGGAGGTGATCGAAGGTTTAGACATGCTGATCGTGCGCGAGTTGACCGGCGATGTCTATTTCGGCAAACCGCGCGGAGTCAGGACGTTAGAAAACGGCCAGCGCTTGGGGATCAACACGATGGTCTACCGTGAGGCGGAAATCCGCCGCATTGCTCAGGTAGCGTTCGAAATTGCAAGGCGGCGCCGGGGTAAGGTGTGTTCGGTAGACAAAGCTAACGTGCTCGAAAGCATGGAGTTATGGCGCCAAGTGGTCACCGAAGTCGGGAGAGAGTACCCTGAGGTAACCTTAACGCACATGTACGTGGACAACGCTGCGATGCAGTTGGTGCGTGCGCCTAAGCAGTTCGACGTGATCTTGACCACGAATTTGTTTGGGGACATCCTGTCAGATTGCGCGGCCATGCTTACCGGTTCCATCGGCATGCTGCCGTCGGCGTCTTTAAATGAGCACGGCAAAGGTATGTACGAGCCGATCCACGGCAGCGCACCCGATATTGCCGGGAAAAATGTGGCTAATCCGTTGGCGACTATTTTGTCGCTCTCGATGTTGTTCCGGTATACCTTTGGCGACGAGGCTACCGCCTCTAGAATCGAGCGAGCGGTGGATGCGGCGCTTAACTCTGGGGCGCGGACTGCTGACATTTATTCCCCCGGCACGCGCAAGGTCAGCACTTCGGAGATGGGGGATATCGTGGTCGCGTATTTGCGCTCCCAATCCAGCTGAAGGAGGAAAAAGATGGCGACTTATAACGTTGCAGTAGTAGGGGCCACTGGGGCAGTCGGAGAGGCGATGTTGGAAATCCTAGCTGAGCGTAACTTCCCGGTTGGGGAAGTGTATGCTTTAGCCAGCGAGCGCTCTGAGGGCGAACGGGTGCGCTTCGGCGATCGTACTTTGAGAGTTCAAAACTTAGCCAAATTCGATTTCCGTAAGGTCCAAATCGGATTGTTTTCCGCCGGCGCTGCCATCTCCGCTGAATATGCTCCTAAAGCTGCGGCGGCAGGCTGTGTGGTGATCGACAACACTTCTCAATTCCGCTACGACGACGATATTCCGTTAGTGGTGCCGGAAGTCAACCCTCAAGATCTGAGCGCTTTTAGTAACCGTGGTATCATCGCCAACCCCAACTGTTCTACTATCCAGATGGTGGTGGTGTTGAAACCCATTTACGATGCCGTCGGTATCGAGCGGATTAACGTCTGCACCTATCAATCGGTTTCCGGTTCTGGCAAGGAAGCAATTGAAGAGCTGGCCATGCAAACTGCCCAACTCCTCAATGGTAAGCCGATTGAACCTAAGGTCTATCCGAAACAGATCGCTTTCAACGTCTTGCCCCATATCGATCAATTTCTCGACAATGGCTACACCAAAGAAGAGATGAAGATGGTATGGGAGACCCGCAAGATCCTGGGGGATCCAAACATCAAGGTCAATCCGACTGCGGTTCGGGTACCGGTGTTTTACGGTCACAGCGAGGCGGTGCATATTGAGACCGGCAAGCCAATCAGCGCGGATGAGGCGCGCCGACTGCTGGAGCAGGCGCCTGGCGTAGTGGTGCTGGATCGGCGCGAAGCTTGGGGTTATCCCACTGCGGTGACTGAGGCTGCAGGAAGAGATCCAGTCTATGTAGGCAGAATCCGCGAGGATATCTCGCATCCGCGCGGCTTAAATCTTTGGATAGTAGCTGACAACGTGCGCAAAGGGGCAGCGCTGAACAGCATTCAAATTGCGGAACTCCTAGTCAAAAAATATATTTGAACTATTCTTAACAGGGAAGGCAAGATTAGTTCGAAAGGAGATCCAAAGTGCGTAAGTTCGCGAAAGCCCTAGCGGTGGTAGGCGCGATCACGCCGGCTGGTGTAAGCGCCCTGGGTGTAGGCGAGATGAAGCTGCACTCGGCGCTCAATCAAAGACTGTTGGCGGAGATCCCGATCCTGGTTTCCCCCGGCGAGGATATTTCCCAGCTTCGAGTGAATTTAGCCCCGGCTCAAGCTTTTGCCAAAGCAGGTCTAGCTCGACCTTATTACCTGTCGAGTTTGCGCTTTAAGCCGATCCAAAGGGCAGACGGTTCAGTCGTTATTCAAGTCACCTCCAGTGAGGTCATCCGCGAACCGTTTTTGGACTTTTTGCTGGAGCTAGACTGGCCGCAGGGGCGGATGCTGCGCGAATTTACGGTATTGCTCGATCCCCCGAGCATGGTTGCCGAGGTGACCCAGGTTGCTCAGGAAACGCCTGAAACGACTTCGGCACCGATTGAATCCAGCGATGTTGGCACGATTGCTGAAACCCAATATGGGCCGGTCCGCCGCGGCGAAACGCTGTGGACGATTGCAGAGAGACTAAGACCGCCTGCCATCACGACCGAACAAATGGCGCTGGCTTTGTTCAAGGCAAATCCGCACGCTTTTTCAGGCGCCAATCTAAATGCCCTGAAAACCGGCGTCAGCCTAACGATTCCTCCCCGAGAGGCGTTGATCGCGCTCTCTCCTAGTCAGGCCAGGCGGGAATTTCAACAGCACTATCAAATTTGGCTAGCAAAGCGAGCTGAGCCTGCATCCCAATCTGCTGCTGGGATGGGACAAAAGGCTCAGGAAGCGCCAGAGCAGGCGCAGCTCAAACTAGAGCCACCTAGTCAGGCAGAGCTGACAGCAAGCTCCGCTCAAAGTGATCTTGAGACTTTAGCTACCATTGAAGCTCTCAAACGGGAAAACGAGACCCTTAAGGCTCGGCTTGAGGCCTTGGAAAAGCAAGTAGCGGCGCTGATCGAGCTCAAGCAGACCAAGCTGGCGGCAGTGCAAGCAGGTGCCCAAAGCCCCCTTCCTGGCAGCGCTGAGGCAGAAACAGTCCCTGCTCCGGCTGAGGAGACAGCGCAAGTGGCGCAAGCCTCTTCGCAACCTGAAGTAGTGAAACCTGTGGAGGAACCAGAACCTAAGCCTGCCCCTGTGCCAAATCCCGCCGCAGAGCCAGTGGCGCAAGCTTCTCTGCGACCTGATGTGGCAGAACCAGTAGAAAAGCCTAAGCCCAACCCTGTAGCACAGCATCCTTCCTCGGAGGAGTCATCGCTGCTTAAGGCAGCACTCGATGAACCGCTCTATCTGAGCCTAAGAGGGGTAAGTCTGATCCTGTTAGTAACCGCTGGCTGGATGATTTGGCGCCGGCGGCAGGCGGCAGCAGAACAAGCCGATAGTTTACTGATAGAGATGGATCAGCACGCTGATTGGAAGGTTAATAAAGCGGTTAACACAACGCCACCAGAAACATCGCCGCCGGTGGAGGTAGGCAACGTCGAGGTGGCCGAGAGCGCCTTCCTAAGCGAGTTCACTCCTACTGACTTCGATCTCTTGGAAGGAGAAGGCGAAGTGGTAGATCCGCTCGTAGAGGCCGATGTCTATCTGGCTTATGGGCGATACCAACAAGCTGAGGAGTTAATTAGACAGGCCTTGGCTGAAGACCCCAAACGCCCGGAGTTGCGTCTGAAGCTGCTCGAAATCTTTTATGCCAAGGAAGACCCGGCGGCGTTTGAGAGCTATGCCAAAGAACTTAAAGCTCAAGGGGCTGACCAAGATCCAGGCTTCTGGGAGAAAGTCGTCGACATGGGGCGAGAGCTATGTTCTCAGTCACCGCTGTTTGCAAGTGATGAAATACAGGCAAGCTCTGAGCAAGATTTAGTCTCGGCTTTATCCGACGAAGACAGACCTGGAGAAGATATTTGTACTTTAGACTTTGATCTGGGCGATTTTGATCTGAAGGCGTCTAAAAAAGAGGCCGATTATCCACAGGCAGTCGAGAAAGACGAGCAGGGAATTGAGTTTTCTTTTGACCTGCAAGCGCTGGATCAGGAAGAGTCCAGGCCAGCGAGCGCTGATGAGAATTTCGATCTGAGCGACATGGATGAGCTGGATACCAAACTGGATCTGGCCCGTGCTTATGTAGACATGGAAGACATGGATGCAGCTAGGGAAATCTTGGCGGAAGTCTTCTCGCGCGGCAACGAGAAACAAAAGCAGGAAGCTAAAATCCTGTTAGATAAACTGGGCTTGATCTCCTAAATTCGGGGCGCTTCGACGTTTCCCTGACCTGTCGCCCTAAGTTTCATCGCTGCAGCCATCGATAGGGCTGTTTATCTCCCTTCCCAAAGCAAGCTAGATGTCGAATTTTTGACGTCAGTTTGCGTCATTCAGCCTTGGCGCTGCCATACTGATACCTAACCGATTGATATGGAAAGATTTTAATCTTGGTCCAGTTGTTGCTAAAAGCATGCTGGAGGTGTTTGACATGGCAGCAAAAGACCAATTGGATCTGGGCGAGGGTAAAAAAAACTCGGCGCGCAAATGGATTATCCTCCTAAGCGCGATCTTAGTGCTGTTGATCGGAGCTGCTGCTGGGCTGTATTTTACCGGCCTGGTATCGTTCGGCAAAAGTGCAGTGCCAAGCGCCGAAGGAAAAGCCGATAAGGAGACCCACACTATTGCCAAAGTGCCGCATTTTTATGAGTTTGAGCCGTTTCTCATCAATTTTCCCCACGGCGAAAGCGCCCGCTTGCTCCAGATTAATTTCAGCGTTCTGACTTACGACGAAAAGACCATAGAGGCGCTTGGGAAACATGCGCCTATGATTCGCAACAGCCTATTGCTGTTGCTCGGTGGATACAAACCGGAAGACCTGCAATCTGGTCAAGGCAAGGAAGCATTGCGTCAGGCAATCGCTAGCCAAATTCAAAAGGTACTGGATGGTCAGGTGCAAGGTAGCACCATCGAGGCGGTGTTTTTTACCCAATTTGTAATGCAATAGACCATGGCCTTCGATGATTTGCTCTCGCAGGAGGAGATTGACGCTCTCCTCCATGGCGTCGATGAAGGGAAAGTAGAAACAGGAGGCGACTATCCGCTTCCTGAAGGGGATATCCGATCCTACGATTTTTCTAGCCAAGATCGCATCGTTCGGGGTCGGATGCCGACGTTGGATATGATCAACGAGCGGTTTGCCCGGTATTTCCGAATCAGCTTGTTTAATCTGCTTAGGCGGACGGCAGAAGTGGCCATCGTTGGGACTCAAGTGCTCAAGTTTTCTGAGTTTATCCGTAGTCAATTTGTCCCCACGAATTTGAATCTGATCCGTTTCAAACCGCTGCGTGGCCGAGCACTGATCGTCATGGATCCGACTTTGGTGTTTACAGCGGTGGATAACTATTTCGGCGGCAGCGGGCGGTTTTACAACAAAATAGAAGGACGAGAGTTCACCCCGATGGAAATGCGGGTGATCCGAATCCTGTTGGAGCTGGCGTTTAAAGATTTGCGCGAGGCCTGGAAGCCGGTGATGGAGATCCACCCGGAATATATTCACTCTGAAGTGAATCCCCAGTTTGCCAATATCGTCAGTCCTTCTGATATCGTGATCAATGCCACCGTCCACATCGAGTTGGAAGGCGGGGGGGGGATCTTCATATTGCATTGCCCTATGCCATGATCGAGCCGATCCGCGATCTTTTGGACAGCATTCAAAGCGATCGCGGCGATATCGATGAACGCTGGCGCAAAGCGCTGCATTATGAGGTCATGACAAGTCAGGTGGAGATCTATGCCATGCTGCTAGAAAAGGAGATGACGCTGGCGCAGATACTCGATCTCCAGCCTGGGGATATCATCCCGGTAGAGATCCCATCTCAGGCGACGCTCTATGCAGAGGAAATCCCACTGTTTTATGGGCGAGTTGGGATTATCAATGGGAGGTATGGGATCAAGATAGAAAAGAAAGCTGAGCGGGGACCAGATCTGAAACCCGCCGCTTTGGTGATCGAACATGAGCAAGCCGAAGGAGAGATCGATGAGTGATAACGAAGAGTTAACATCCCAACCCTCGACCGCAGACCTGTCCGAGGAGATCCCTTCAGGCGTTAACGGGGAAGCCGATACAGACGACTGGGAGGCTGCCTTGGCAGAGCAGCGCGAGGACAGGATAGCAAACCAAGGGTTTACCCCGGCAGCTTATGATCGTTTCGAGCGGGAAGACTCAGCCAAGCCCCCGCCTCCAGAAGACATCAACCTGGACATTATCCTGGATGTGCCGGTGACCCTCTCGATGGAAATCGGTCGTACTCGCATCAGTATCCGCAATTTACTTCAGCTTAACCAGGGATCAGTGGTGGAGCTGGATCGGCTGGCAGGCGAGCCGATGGATGTGATGGTCAACGGTACGCTGATCGCCCGCGGCGAAGTAGTCGTAGTCAACGATAAATTCGGCATTCGGTTGACCGACATCATCAGCCCAGCAGAGCGGGTGCGTAGGTTGAAATGAGGCGGATAAGTTGGATGTTGGTAAGCGCGATGGCCTCTCCCAGTTGGGCCGCCTCTCAGGGTTTGAATGCATCCCTGGCTGGCCAATGGCTGGCAGGTCTAGGGTTAGTGCTGGTCCTGATGGTAGGGTGCCTATGGCTGCTGCAACGCTTAAGCCGTTGGGAGCGCACTGCCTCCGGCCATATTCGGATGGTGGGAGGATTGTCCTTAGGCAGTCGAGAAAGGTTATTGGTTGTCGAGGTGGGGCAGATCCAGTTGATCCTAGGGGTGGCGCCCGGGCGAGTCCAAACCTTACACGTATTAGAGGGGGAATTGCGCTTAAAACCGGAGGTAACTAGCTTTGGTCAGCACTTGAGGCAGGTTTTGGCGGAGCGAAGGAGGGGAGAATGAAGATCGGATTCGGTTTGTTTGCCTGGCTGTTGCCTTTTGTGGCTACCGCCGCACCGGGCTTGGAGGCAGTCCAGGTCAGCGTAGCCCCAGATGGCGGTAAAACTTATACCGTCAGCGTTCAGGTGCTAGCCCTGATGACCGCGCTGACGGTTTTGCCGGCGCTGCTTTTATCGATGACCGCTTTCACTCGTATCTTGGTAGTTTTGGCGATCCTGCGCCAGGCTTTAGGCACCGGCCAGACCCCTAACAATCAGATCCTGCTTGGAATCTCCTTGTTTCTAACCGGATTTGTCATGTTACCGGTATTCGACAAGGTCTACCAAGACGGAGTAGCCCCGTACCTGGAGGAGAAAATCGAAGCCGGCGAGGCGCTTAAGCGTTCCCTGATGCCGCTGCGCCAATTCATGTTACGTCAGACCCGCGAGGCTGATTTGGCTTTGTTTGTCAGGCTGTCGGGGCGAGAGGATCTGGAGTCGATGGAAGATGTGCCGCTGGCGTTATTGGTGCCGGCTTTTATGACTTCGGAGCTTAAAACCGCGTTTCAGATTGGGTTCCTCTTGTTCCTGCCGTTTTTAATCATCGATTTGGTAGTAGCTAGCGTATTGATGTCGATGGGGATGATGATGCTCTCGCCGATCATCATCTCACTGCCGTTTAAGCTGATGTTGTTCGTGCTCGTGGACGGTTGGGCATTGGTCATGGAAACCCTGGCGGCGAGTTTTTATACGCTTTGAATGGAGGAGGCTATGGACGCCGATGCTGTCATGACCCTTGCGCACGATATGCTCTGGGTGACTCTGAAACTAGCGGCGCCGATTCTGCTTTCAATCTTGGTAGTCGGGCTCATCATCGCGATGTTCCAGGCCGCCACTCAGATCAACGAGATGACTTTGAGTTTTGTGCCCAAACTGATCGTCGTTGTCCTGGTCCTGGTGGCGGCAGGGCACTGGATGCTGCGCTTGCTGACCGAATATACCCAACAATTATTTGAACGTATTCCTGCCCTGATCGGCTGACATGCAGGACTTAGCTCAGCTGTTGGATTTCTTGCCCCGTTTCGTATGGCTGCTGTTGCGCATCGGCGCGTTTTGCATGACTTTTCCAGTTTGGAGCGGCCACGCCGTCCCAGTGCGGGTGCGGGTTGCCCTAGCGGCGACTCTTGCTGCGGCAGTGATGCCGACCTTTTCTTCGGTGCCACGCCTGGAATCCATCGGCCTTGAGACAGTGTTGATTGCGCTGCGGGAGATCCTGATCGGAATTACCGTTGGATTGGTGGTGCAACTGGTCTTTGCGGCTTTAGTCTTTGCTGGGCAGAGCATCGCTTACAGTATGGGGTTGGGGTTTGCCGCGCTGATCGATCCTCAGTTGGGTGTGCAGGTGCCGCTGGTTTCGCAGTTATATCTGTTGTTTGCAACCTTGTGGTTTTTAGGCATGGACGGCCATTTGCTCCTGATCGAGCTGATTGCAGGGAGTTTTAATACCTTACCAGTGGCGCTGGCAGGAATTAACCGGGAGGATATATGGACGCTTGTTCGCTGGAGCAGCAGCGTATTCGCCGGTGGGGTACTGCTGTCTTTGCCTATCGTCCTTGCCCTCTTGTTCCTCAACCTCGCGTTGGGGGTCGCAACCCGAGCCGCTCCTCAGCTCAATATCTTTTCCGTAGGTTTTCCCGTCACTTTAGGCTTGGGACTGGCGCTGATTTGGCTTTCTTTCCCGCTCGTGATGGGGGGATTTGCCGGAACTTTGCCGGCTGCGTATGAACTGATCCGGAAGCTGCTTAAGCTCTAGCGCGATGGCGGAAGAGAGCGGGCAAGAACGCACTGAAGAGCCTACCCAAAAGCGCTTGGAAGACGCGCGCCGGAAGGGGCAAATTCCGCGTTCACGCGAGCTCAACACATTGGTCGTCTTGGTAGCTGGGGTAGTCGGATGCGGGGTATTTAGCCGCTCGCTAGGAGAGGGCTTGGCTAAGATCATGACCGCGAATTTTCACCTGACGCAGGGTGAAGCCCTCGACGCCCAAGTGATACTCGAGCATAGCGCTGCGGCTTTGTTTGCCAGTTTATCCTTACTGGCGCCTTTGCTTTTAGTCATAGTCATCGCTTCCCTAGCTGCACCGGTCATGCTCGGAGGCTGGATATTTAACTTGGACGGCCTAGTGCCGAAGTTTGATCGGCTCAATCCTTTGGAAGGATTCAAGCGGATATTTGCCCTGCGGAGTTTGGTGGAGCTGGTCAAGTCGGTGCTCAAAGTCGCGTTGATCGCCCTTGTTGCACTGATGGTGTTGAAGATGTTTATGGCCGATCTGGAGCAGCTTTGGGGCAAGGATCTCAAACCGGCGTTAGCCGATGGTTTGGGGGTTTTGTGGCGAGCAAGCGTCTGGTTAAGCCTCTCGCTGGCGGTGGTAGCTGCCATCGATGTGCCATACCAGCTTTGGGATCACCGCCTAAAGCTCAGGATGACCCGACAAGAGATTAAGGACGAGATAAAAGAGTCGGAAGGTCGGCCTGAAGTTAAGGCGAAAATCCGCCAGTTGCAACGCGAGCGCGCCCAACGGCGGATGATGGAGGAGATTCCAAAAGCCGACGTCGTGGTGACCAACCCGACTCATTTTGCAGTCGCTCTCAAATATGACCAGGCTAAAGGCAGAGCGCCCCGGGTGGTAGCTAAGGGAGTCGATCGCGTCGCGGTTCAAATCCGTGCCCGTGCAATTGCCGCTGGTGTCCCGTTGGTGACGGCACCGCCGTTGGCACGTGCCTTGTATTACAGCACTGAGTTGGGACAGGAAATCCCCCAGGGATTGTATCTGGCAGTGGCCCAAGTTCTGGCGTATGTGTACCAGCTCAAGGCAGCGCGTAGCCCCAAGGAGTGGCCGTCTCCGCCTGAAGACTTGCCGGTGCCGGAAGAATATCTACGCCGCTAAGGCTTAGCAGAAAAAAGGAGGAGGTATGAACCTCGCTGCAATTTTAGCCAACATCAAGCAGCTTGGCGGCCAAGGGTTAGGTGCGCCAGTGTTGGTATTGCTGCTTTTGATGCTTTTGGTCCTACCGCTGCCGGCATTTGTGCTCGATTTGTTCTTTACCTTCAACATCGCCTTATCGCTCATCATCCTGTTGGTCGTGATCTATACCGCAAGGCCTTTGGACTTTGCGGTGTTCCCAGTCGTGCTATTGGTCGCGACGCTGTTTCGGTTGAGCTTGAACGTGGCTTCGACTCGGGTGGTGTTGCTGGAGGGCCACGAGAGCCCCGATGCGGCCGGCAAAGTGATCGAGGCGTTCGGCGCCTTTGTGATCGGGGGCAATTTCACCGTGGGGTTGGTGGTATTTCTGATTCTGGTGATTATCAACTTCGTAGTGATCACCAAAGGGGCAGGCAGGGTCTCGGAAGTGAGCGCGCGCTTTACTTTGGACGCTATGCCCGGCAAGCAGATGGCGATCGACGCCGATCTCAACGCTGGTCTGATCTCCCAGGAAGAAGCTCGCGCTAGGCGCGCTGAGGTCAGCAGAGAGGCTGACTTTTACGGCGCCATGGATGGGGCGAGCAAGTTTGTACGCGGCGATGCGATCGCCGGAATTTTAATCTTATTTATCAATATCATCGGGGGGCTTGCGGTCGGTATCGGCCAGCACGGCATGGCGTGGCACGAAGCGGTCGAGCGCTATGTTCTGCTCGCCATCGGGGATGGTTTGGTGGCGCAGATTCCCTCGCTGTTGTTGTCGGTCGCCTCGGCCATGCTAGTCACGCGGGTATCCGGCTCAGAGGAGGACGTGGGGCAACAATTCAGCGAGCAGTTTCTCAACTATCCGCGCGTATTGGCCATCAGTGCAGCAGTGATCGGTCTGCTCGGACTGATTCCTGGCATGCCGAACTTACCGTTTTTGCTCCTAGCCTCCGGGTTAGGAGGGGGTGTTTGGCTGTTGACTAAACGCCGCCAGATTCAAGCACAGGAAGCGGTGACCGCTGAGGCTGCGCCTAAAACGCCTGAAGTCCGGGAATTGAGTTGGGACGACGTGGTGCCACTGGACCGCATCGGCCTTCAGGTCGGCTATCGGTTGATTCCGCTGGTGGACAGGCAACAAGGTGGGGAGCTGATGAGCCGGATCAAAGGGGTACGGAGAAAGCTGTCCCAGGAGCTAGGATTTTTGATTCCACCAGTCCACATCCGGGACAATCTCGATCTCCCTCCCAACGCTTACCGTTTGCAGATCCTCGGTGTCACAGTAGGAGAGGCGACGATTTATCCAGATCGGGAGATGGCCATCAACCCAGGCCAGGTGTTCGGCTCGATTACCGGGATCGAGGCCAGGGATCCAGCGTTTGGACTGGATGCGGTATGGATTGAGCCGGCGCGTAGGGATCACGCCCAAGCCCTAGGTTACACTGTGGTCGATCCAGCGACAGTCATCGCTACTCACTTAAGCCAGGTTCTCCAGGATCACGCTTACCTCTTGTTCGGTCACGAGGAAGCGCAAAAGTGGCTTGACAGTTTGGCCAAGGTAGCGCCCAAGCTGGCAGAGCTGTTGGTACCCCAGATCATCCCGCTGACTTTATTGGTAAAAGTGCTGCAACGTTTGCTTAAGGAGAAAATTCCCATCCGGGATATGATCACCATTGCCGAAACTTTGGCGGAACACGGTAGCGGAAGTCAGGATCCCGACGCGCTCACGGCAGCGGTCAGGGCGGCATTGGGGCGGGCGATTGTCGAGAAAATCAACGGGTTAACCAATGAGTTGCCGGTGATTACCTTGGATCCAGAGTTGGAACAATTGTTGCAAAAAACTTTGCAAGGGTCTGCCTTAGAGGGAGTGGGGATTGAACCTAGGCTGGCGCAACGCATCCACCAGCTGTTGGAACAGCAGACCCAAAAGCTGGAAGCAGCTGGCAAACCAGCGGTACTGCTGGTGTCTCAGGCGTTGCGCGGGTGGTTTGCGCGGTTTGTCCGCCATACGATTCCGGGGCTACACGTATTAGCTTACAACGAAGTGCCGGAGAACCAGCAGATCAAGGTGGTCGGTGTCGTCGGTCAGCGGGCTTGAAGAAAGTAAGGGGATAGACAATCGTTGGGACGGAGAAATGGAATGAAAATCAAGCGTTTTCTCGCACCTGACATCCGTCAGGCGTTGCAACAGGTCAAAGAGACCCTAGGTGAAGAGGCGGTGATCCTGTCCAACCGCAAAACTGAACAAGGCGTAGAAATCATCGCAACGTGCGATTTCGATCTAGAGACAGTGGTGCCTCCCAAGTCAACGCCTCAACCGCCTGAAGCGAGCGAAGTAGCGTCTAATAAGCCGCTTGCTTCTAGGCCAGAGTCGGAGGCTAAGCCGCCGCCGAAGCCAGAAGTGGTTCCCAGACCAGCTTTTTCTGCCCGCAGTTACAGTACAGTTGCTGAGTTTGCCGGCAAGCCTAAAGCAGAGGTTAAAAAGCCTAGGCCTTCTGCACCGATCGTCAAACCCACCCAGGCGCCTGCTGCAGCAGTCACTTCCGAACCACAGCGCCCAGACGCATTAGCTTCTTTGCGGCAGGAATTGCAGGAAATGCGGCATCTGTTAGACCGGCATCTGTCGCAGCAGAACCGGCGTGACGTCATGCGCGATTCCCCGATCCGGCTAGATCTGCTTAGGGTCTTAAATGAGCTTGGGTTTGCGAGGCAGTTGGCGTTAGCGCTAGCCCAGCGGGCAGGCGCCTACCAGGATTTTGGCAATGCCTTGCGCCAAGTCCGCCAGAGGCTGACCGAACAAATAAGCGTTTACGATGCCGATCTAGATTCAGGCGGTATCGTCGCCCTGGTCGGACCGACAGGCGTTGGCAAGACGACTACGATCGCCAAATTGGCGGCTGGTTTCCGCCTCAAGCATGGTCCGCGTCAGATTGCCTTGGTGACGACTGATAATTACCGCATCGCTGCCTGTGAACAGCTCGGCACGTATGCTCGTATTCTCGGGGTACCGATGCGGGTGGCTAGCGACCCAGAGGAACTTAAGGTGATCTTGCACAGCTTGCTGGATAGAAGGCTGATCTTGATCGATACCGCGGGGATGAGTCCTAGGGATGTGCGCCTGGCTGAACAGTTTGATCTATTGCGCAACAGCGGGATCGCTATTACGACCTATTTGGTGTTGGCAGCCAGTACCCAGCTGCACAGCCTGTATGAAGCCATCGAGGCGTTTTCCGGTTGTCATCCAAAGGCCGCGATTTTGACTAAGCTCGATGAAGCAGGCCGGCTTGGGCCGGCGCTGTCGGCTTTGATCGAGCGGGAACTTGGAATTGCGTTTTTTACCGACGGCCAACAGGTACCAGAGGATTTGCACCTGGCTCGGTCCGAGGTGTTAATCCAACGCTGCTTCGATGCCGAACTGGTCTCTAAGGCAGTTGAAGCGGAGTTTGATCTTGAGGATTGGATCGCCCATGCCAGCGCCTAATTCGAATTCGGATCAAGCTGCCGGAATCCGGCGCATGCATTTGCCTCGACCGGTGCTGGTATTTGCAGTTGCCAGCGGCAAGGGTGGGGTGGGGAAAACCAATATCGCCGTCAACCTGGGGGTGGCGCTGGCGCAGCAAGGGCGGATGACTGCCTTGCTCGATGCTGACATGGGGTTGGCCAACGTCGACATCCTGCTCGGATTGCATCCCAGATACAATCTGTCCCACGTCATCAATGGGACCTGTACGCTGGAGGAAATTCTGGTAGAGGGGCCAGCGGGTCTGAAGATCGTGCCGGCAGCTTCCGGCATTCAGCAGATGGCGGATCTAGCAGCAGCTCAACAAGCTGGTCTGATCCGAGCTTTCAGTGAGTTGCGCCTGCCGCTGGAAGTGCTGATCGTCGACACTGCTGCAGGCATCTCCAGCACGGTCGTCAATTTTGCCCGGGCGTGTCAGGAGGTCATCGTCGTGGTGTGCGACGAGCCGACCTCCCTGGCGGATGCCTATGCCTTGATCAAGCTGCTCCACCGCGAATATCGGTTGTTCCGGTTCCAGATTTTGTGCAACCAGGTCAAAACGGCTAGCCAGGGCCGCCAGTTATACGAGAACCTGTGCCGGGTGACTGACCGCTATCTGGATGTAACGCTCGATTATTTCGGTTCAGTGCCAAAAGACGAAGCGGTGATGAAAGCTGTGCAGATGCAGCAGCCGGTGGTCAGCGCCTTTCCGACTAGCCCAGCGGCTTTAGCGCTGAAGTCTTTGGCGCGCAAGATAGAGCAATGGCCGATCGCAGATGCCCCATCGGGGCGGTTGGAGTTTTTTGTCGAGCGGATGATTCACTACAGCGCGGAACAAGGGGCATGAATAGGGTAGCTGCCTATGCCGCCGTTAAAACTATCGATTTCGACCAAATCGTCGAGCAGCATGCGCCGCTAGTCCACCGCATTGCGCATCATCTCAAGGGGCGGCTGCCTGCAAACGTGCTGCTCGATGATCTCATCCAGGCTGGGATGGTAGGGCTCCTGGAAGCAGCGCGCCAGTATGATGCCAGTCAAGGAGCTAGTTTTAAGACCTATGCTGCGATTCGAATCCGCGGTGCGATGCTCGACGAAGTGCGCCGCTATGATTGGACACCACGCTTGGTACACCGCAAAGCGCGGGAGATTTCCAGGGCCATGTACCGGATCGAACACCGTACCGGCCGCGATGCACGCGATACCGAAGTAGCGGCGGAGCTGGGGATGAGCCTAGAAGACTACCACCGGGCCTTGCAAGATGTGGTTGGATGCCGCCTGTTTAGCGTTGAGGAGCTGGCCGAGCAAGGCGATGCCTGGTTAGAGGAATGCGGTAGTAAGACGGGAGGATCGGTCGAGCTTTTGACTCAGGAGCAGTTCAAAGAGGCCCTGGCCAACGCTATCGCTGGCCTACCGGAACGCGAGCGTTTGGTGATCTCGCTCTATTATGAGGAAGAGATGAATCTGCGCGAGATCGGCGAGGTCTTGGGCGTTGGGGAGTCGCGGGTCTGTCAGATCCACAGTCAGGCAATGCTGCGTCTTCGAGCCAGGATGCGCGACTGGTTGGTCGTCTGATCAGGTCTATACTTTAAGAAGTAAATACCCAACGCAACTGGTTTGTAGGGGGTTAATCTTGGACAAGAATATGAAAATCTTAGTGGTGGACGATTTTGCCACCATGCGACGGATCATCAAAAATCTCTTGCGCGAGTTGGGGTTCACCCATATCGCTGAAGCTGACGATGGTCAGACAGCCTTGCCTAAGCTGAAGGCGGGAGATTTCGATCTTTTGATCACTGACTGGAACATGCCTGGTATGAGCGGTATCGATCTGCTCCGGGCGGTACGGACGGACGAGAAACTGGCCAGCCTCCCCGTCCTGATGGTTACCGCCGAAGCCCGCCGAGACCAGATCATTGCGGCCGCTCAAGCTGGGGTCAACGGCTATATCATCAAACCCTTCACCGCTGCGACGCTGAAGGAAAAGTTAGAAAAAATCTTTGCCCGTTTGCAAGGCTAAGGAGGAGGCGATGGTAGAACCCAATACCCAACTGACAGCGCGCCTAGTTCAAGCCCGCGCCATCGTGGCTGCGCTAGAGCGAGGGGATGAAGCAGAAGCAGATCGCATTCTAGACGAAATCGGGCGTGCGCGCGAGCACCAGTTATTCCAAGAACTGTGCCGAATTACGCGCCAGTTGCACGATGCGCTGGTTGGTTTTATGGCCGATTCCAAGTTAGTCGAGTTGGCTGAAAACGACATCCCCGATGCCCGCGAGCGTTTGCGCTACGTCATCACGTTGACCGAACAAGCAGCCACTACGACGCTGAACGCAGTGGAAACGATCTTACCGCGGATAACCGCGTTAAATGTGAGACTTGAGCGCTTGACTGCACAATGGGAAAGGTTTTTACAGCGGCAGATACCGTACCAGGAATTTAAAGAATTAAGCTGCGCCATCACCGTATTCTTGGAAAATCTAAACCAGGAAATAAATTTGCTCCATGGACAGCTCAACGAAGTCCTGATGGCGCAGAGTTTCCAGGATCTAACTGGCCAGATCATCCGTCGGGTGATCGATCTGGTCCAGCAAACCGAGGACAGCCTGATCGAACTGATCCGTCTCTCTAGCCAGCGCGGTAGAGTTCAGCGCGATCCTGCCTCTGGTCGAGCCGATCGGTCAGGAGAGATAGCCGCTGCAGGGCCGCCAGTTCCAGGGCTGGAACAGGCTGCAGTCGCAAGCCAAGACGAAGTAGATGATTTGCTCTCCAGTTTCGGATTTTAGGATCGCTTTGAGCTATGGCTATCGACTTCAACGACGAAATTCTGCAGGACTTTCTGATTGAAGCCACTGAGATCCTAGAACAGCTGGGTGAGCAGTTAGTCGAGCTAGAGCAGGCACCTCAGGATATTGACTTGCTCAATGCCATTTTTCGGGGTTTTCATACCGTCAAAGGCGGAGCCGGTTTCTTAAACATTACCCCGCTTGTGGAACTCTGCCACCGAGCTGAAGATGTATTCAACGTTTTACGCCAGGGGGAACGTACGGTAGAGCCGGCGTTGATGGATGCGGTACTTAAGGCCTTAGATACCATCAATACCATGCTTGCCAGCCTGCGTTCAGGGCAAGAGCCAGAGCCTGCCTCTCCAGCTTTGCTAGCAGCGCTGAGCGCGTTTGCAGTGCCTAAGGCGCTTGCTGCTGAAACGCCGTTGCCAGAAGATCCACCGCCGCAAGCAGTGCCAGACCCAGTTGAACAAGAGTTTGAGACCTTCCTGACGCAAGGAGTCGCAGAAGAACCGCAAGTTGGATCAGAAACCAGCGAAGATTTTATTACCGAGGAAGAGTTCGAACAGCTGTTGGATACCCTGTACGGCCCCAAGCAAGCACCTGGGGCTAAAAAAGCTGAAGGCTCGCAAACGCTGAAGGCCGACGAAATCACCGAGGAGGAATTCGAGGCGTTACTCGATCAACTGCATGGCCCGGGTAAACATCGAGGCGTTCCAGCGCAAAATTTAGCCCCCAAGGTATCTGCCAGCCAGAGTAAAGAAGCGACGGCTTCCTCAAGTCCAGCGCAGGCGGTGCCGAAAAAATCCGAAGCTGCTGAATCCACTGTGCGGGTCGACACCCAGCGGCTGGACGAGATCATGAATATGGTCGGCGAGTTGGTCTTAGTACGCAACCGCTTCAAGAGCTTGAAGGCCGCCTTAGATGACGAAGAGATGGCCAAAGCGGTAGCAAACCTGGACGTGATCACCTCGGACCTGCAACTGGCGGTGATGAAAACCCGCATGCAGCCGATCAAGAAGGTGTTTGGGCGGTTTCCGCGCGTGGTGCGGGATCTGGCCCGCAGCCTTAACAAGGAGGTTCGGTTGGAGACCCGGGGCGAGGAGACTGACCTGGACAAGAACTTAGTCGAGGCTCTCGCCGATCCCTTAGTTCACTTGGTGCGTAATGCGGTGGACCACGGCATCGAGCTGCCCGCTGAGCGTGAACGAGCTGGCAAACCTCGAGAAGGCGTGGTGATCTTGAGCGCTGCCCAAGAAGGAGACCGGATCGAACTGATCATCGAGGATGATGGCAAAGGTATGGACCCAGAGATCCTGCGCCGCAAGGCAGTGGAGAAAGGTCTCCTGGACGAGGAGAGTGCTGCTCGCCTTGACGATCGCGAGTGTTTCCAATTGATTTTCATGCCTGGCTTTTCTACTAAAGACGAAATCTCTGACGTTTCTGGGCGCGGGGTGGGGATGGATGTGGTCAAGACCCGCATTACCCAAATGAACGGTACCGTAGAGGTAGACTCGGTCCGGGGTAAAGGAACTAAGATCACCATCAAGGTTCCACTCACGCTGGCGATCATGCCAACCTTAATGATCAAACTGGAAAATCAGGCTTTTGCTTTGCCCCTGTCGAGCGTAGTCGAGATTTTGGATCTAGATCTTAGCCGAACCAATATCGTGGATGGGCAACAGGTGGTGCTCGTTAGGGATCGCGCTTTACCTTTGTTTTATCTCAAGGATTGGCTGATCCAAGGTAAATCTGGAAGAACGGAAAACCGCGGGCATATCGTGGTCGTAAACGTGGGTGGGCGCTATGTCGGCTTCGTAGTCGACCATCTGATCGGTCAAGAAGAAGTAGTGATCAAGGCGTTGGGAGCCAAGCTGAACGGCTTGGAGGGTTTGGCAGGGGCGACCATCACCGGCGATGGGAAAATCGCTCTGATCTTAGATGTGCCTGGCCTGATGAAAAAATATGCAGCTTAAGGCGAAGAAGCTTATGCCGGTGAAAGTCTTGGTCGTAGATGATTCGGCTTTCATGCGCAAGCGCATTGCTGAGATCCTAGAGGAAGATCCAGACATCGAGGTGGTGGACAGCGCCTGCGATGGTTTTGAAGCTGTACGCAAAGCGGTTTTGATGCGTCCGGATGTGATCACGATGGACGTCGAGATGCCGGGGATGGATGGGATTTCTGCCGTCAGGGAGATCATGCGGCGCGGTCCCGTGCCAATTTTGATGCTCTCGGCCCTGACTCGAGCTGGCGCGGCAGCGACGCTTGCCGCTTTGGAAGCAGGCGCGATGGATTTTATTCCCAAGCGCTTAGAGGACATCCACTGCGATCGGGAGGCAGCCAAGTTTGAGCTCAGACAACGGGTACGGGCGTTGGCCTTGGCAAGAAGGATTTTGCCTTGCATCGAGAAGCCTAAACCTGCGCCGGCGCCCAACATAACCCTGACTAAACCGATTCAGCTTCTGGTCATCGCTGCTTCTACCGGGGGGCCGTCGGCACTTCAGAAAGTTCTGTCGAAGCTTTCAGCCACGGTGAAATTTTCTGTATTGCTCGTGCAGCACATGCCGGGACATTTTACGCCTAGTTTTGCCGAGCGCTTGCACCGGTTGTGTGCGATCGAGGTGCTGGAAGCGGTCGATGGCGATGTTTTGCGGCCCGGAGTGGCGCTTTTGGCTCCAGGTGGCAAGCAGATGGAGCTGACTGCTGGCAACCGGATTCTGATCCGCGCTAGCCGTCCCGGTGAAATCTATCAGCCTAGCGCTGATGTCACGTTTACCTCGGTGGCCGAGCATTTTCGCGGACGGGTATTAGGGGTGGTAATGACCGGGATGGGGGCTGACGGGAGGCTGGGAGTCGAGCGTTTGAAGGCAGCCAACGCTGAAATTTGGGTCCAGGATGAAGCGAGCTCAGTCATCTACGGGATGCCTAAAGCGGTTGCTGAAGCAGGGCTTGCCGATCGTATCTTGTCTTTGGATGGAATTGCAACTTGTTTTGGAGCACTGTAGCTTGTGGATCTACTCAGTTTAGCCGGATTCTTCTTGGGATTGCTTGCTATTTTAGGCGGCAATCTGCTGGAAGGTGGAAATCCAGCTTTTCTGATCAACGGACCGGCGTTTGTCATCGTGTTTGGGGGAACGCTGGGAGCGGTGCTGCTGCAGACTCCGCCGCAGCTGTTTTTGAACGCTCTTAAAAGTTTGCGCCAGGTGGGGGTGCCTCCCAAAATCGATATTCAGCAACGGATCGACAAGATCGTGCGCTGGAGCACCTTAGCGCGCAAGGAGGGACTGTTGGGATTAGAAGCAGAACTGGAGCTGGAACCGGATGACTTTGTGCGCAAGGGGCTGCAATTGTTGGTAGATGGCAATGAGACTGAGGTTATCCGCGATTGCTTAGAGCTGGAAATAAATGTCAGAGAACGGCAAGACCTCAATGTAGCCAAAGTATTTGAAGCGATGGGTGGCTATGCCCCTACTTTGGGGATCTTGGGGGCGGTGTTGGGACTGATTCAAGTGATGCAGAATTTGACCGATCCAGAGCGATTAGGTCATGGGATTGCGACCGCTTTTGTCGCGACTATTTACGGGGTAGGAATGGCAAATCTAATATTTCTGCCGATTGCAGGCAAGCTCAAGGCGCATATTCGAGCAGTGACGCTCGCCCGGGAGTTGGCGATCGAAGGCATCATCGCGATTGCCGAAGGGGAAAATCCGCGCAACGTCGAGCTTAAACTGAGCGGATTTTTGGAGTGAAAAGGCAAAACTTACGCCGGCGGCGGCTGCAAGAGGAGACAGACAAACACGAGCGGTGGTTGGTCTCGTATGCAGATTTTATCACCTTGCTGTTTGCCTTCTTTGTGGTCATGTACGCCATTTCCATCGTCAATACCGGCAATTACAAGGTGTTGTCAAAGTCGCTGGAAAAGGTATTCAAACAGCCTGAGGAGGCAGCAAAAGTATTGGAGCCGATTCAGGTGGGAGAAGTCCCGCGCACCCTTGAGCCGCCTCTCTTAGAAGCAGCCCAAGAGGCTAAGCGATTGGCAAAAGCGGCTGACCGGATCGAGGAAGTACTGGCGCCCTATATCGATGCGGAACAGGTCGCCGTAGAGCGCAATGAGTTCTGGATCGCAGTGGAGATAAAAAGCGGGATCTTGTTCCCCAGTGGCAGCGCTGAACTGACCCCTGAGGCTGATCCTATTCTGACCAAGCTGGCCGAGATCGTACGTGAGCTACCAGATAATCCCATTTACCTCGAAGGGCATACCGACAACGTCCCGATTCAGACGCAAGTATTTCCTTCCAATTGGGAGTTGTCGGCAGCGCGTGCTGCCAGCGTAGTGCGGCGGCTGATCCAGCTTGGGATCAACCCTGCTCGGCTAGCGGCGGTGGGATATGGGGAATATCATCCGGTGGCCGATAATTCGACTGCCGCCGGACGCGATCGTAACCGACGGGTCGTGCTGGTGCTCCAGGCTAGCCACGCATCCCGTTATCAGTTCGAGCGGTAGAGCGATGCAGGTGTGGTCGATCTGCAATCAAAAAGGTGGGGTAGGTAAAACCACGACTGCCGCCAATTTGGGAGGGCTGCTAGCTAGTCGAGGTGAACGCACATTGTTGATAGACCTAGATCCGCACGCTTCCTTGAGCAGTTATTTTGGTTTTCAGCCGGAAGCGGTAGTAAGTGGAGTCTATGAGCTGTTCCGCGCCAAGCTTGAACGTCACCTGCTCGACCCTGAGCGTAATCTTTGTGCTACCTCGGTAGATGGCTTGGATCTTTTGCCTGCCACGATGGCTCTGGCTACGGTTGAGCGCCAGGCAGGCACAGTGGAGGGGTTAGGACTGGTCATCCAGCATGCGGTGCGCTGTTTTAAGGATCGATATGCCTACGTGATCCTCGATAGCCCGCCGATGTTGGGAGTGCTGATGGTCAATGCCTTGGCGGCGTGCGACCATTTAATCATTCCGGTGGTAGCCGATTTTCTGTCGCTTCAAGGGCTAGAGCGGATGCTGCATACCTTGGGGATGGTCTGTCGCGCGCGCAAACGGGAGTTGCCTTACACCATCGTTCCCACTTTGTATGACCGCAGGCCGCGCGTTTCAGCCGATAGTTTGAAGATGCTTAAAGAACGCTATGGCGATCGCTTGTGGTCAGGAGTAATTCCCCTCGATACCAAGCTGCGTGAAGCCAGCCAGGTCCATTTGCCAGTCTGCTTGTATCGGCCTGATTGTCGGGCAGCGTTGGCCTATGCTGAGCTATTGGAAGCTCTATTGGGCTTAGGGCAACAAAAGAAGATTCCTGCCGTGGCGGTGTCAGCATGAATGGAGATTCATTGCCTGAGGATCCAGTACTGGCGAGCTATTTTGAACATCTCTTGCACCCGGAGGAATCCGCTGCGCCGGATTTAAATATCCGCCCGCAGGTTCCTGAGGACCCTGTCTGGACAAGGGAAAAGTTTCAGGTCCGAAGAGTCTGGCTTGGAAAGCTGGGTTTTGCGGTGCTGGAGGAGCACTTGGTTGGGGCGTTTGCCTTGGAAGGCGAAATCGCTCGCCGGCCGGATCAGCCTCGGTGGGCAGTGGGGCAAGTGAATGCCCAAGGTCGGCAGCTTTGGGCAGTCAGCTTGGCCGAACTGGTCTTGCCGAGGTCGATCTCTACGCCTGGCAATGCCAGCATAGACCTTGCTTGGGGGGTGCTGCCTAGGAAGAGCCAATTGATCTTGCTCTGCCATCAGGTAGAAGCGCCGGGTTGGTGGAAGTCAGATAACGTGCGCTGGCGCAAGGAAAGGAGTAGTCGACCCTGGCTGCTCGGGATGCAAGGAGATCCGCCTTGTCCCTTAATCGATCTAGACTGCCTAGTGCAGGATCTTCGCTTGAATGAAACGGAGGAGAAGCAGTGCAAGCAATAGCAAAAACCAATTCCAACCACCCTCTGCAATGGGTGACTTTCCGGCTCGGCAACGAAACTTATGGCATCAACGTGATGCAGGTGCAGGAGGTGCTTAGGGTCAGCGAAATCGCCCCGGTGCCAGGGGCACCTGATTACGTACTCGGGATCATCAATCTGCGCGGCAACGTGGTGACCGTGGTAGATACGCGCCGCCGTTTCGGTCTGCCTCCTAAGGAACCCGATAGCGCTTCGCGCATCGTGATCGTCGAAGCGGCAGGGCAAGTACTGGGCATGCTGGTAGATGGGGTCGCTGAGGTGGTGGAGCTCCAACCGACTGAAATCGAAGCAACGCCAAGTGTTGGCAACGAGGACAGCGCCCGGTATATTCAGGGCGTTACCAGCCGCGACGGCATGCTTCTGATTTTGGTGGATCTGAATAAATTCCTGACAGAGGAGGAAATTGCTAAGATGGAGGGAAGTTGAGCATGCAAGTGATTTGATCGATGTCTTCGGTCAATCCGCTGGAGAAAACCTTCCCACTCCAACCGATCGATCCCCACCGGCGCGATCATCGGGATCGCAAGCCTCTGCCGAAGACGCCAAACCCCCAAGAGGCGCACGATTTGCCAGATCAAGCAGACGGTGACCCCCCCCACTTGGATGAGTTTGCTTAATGGTTGTCTATTGGTATCTGGCTCTAGCAGGGGTAGCTTTAGCGCTAGGCTCAATGGCAATACTCCTGCTCTGGCTATGGCGCATGGTCAGCCGACTGGAGCGTCAATTTCAGGAATACCATCAGGCGCTTACCCGTTTAGGAAGCGATCTTACCGAGTTTCGCACCTTATCGGCCCAAGCCGAAGAACAGCTCGATGAGGTGGTATCCAAGCTCGAGAAGTTGGGGGCTTGGCTTAAAGAGCGTGAGGAGTTAGCAAGCGGTGAGGAGCCAGTTTATCAAGCTGCCGTCGAACGGATTCGCCGCGGGGCTGATGTAGAAGAACTCGTGGAGAGCTTGCACTTAAGCCGCGAGGAGGCAGCTCTCTTAATTCGCATGCACAGCCTAAGATTAGGCGGCAGACATCATTGGGAATCTTGAGCGGGATTTTTGCCGCTGAGCCAATAGGCAAACGCGATCACTTCCGCGACGGCCACGTAGAGCTCGCGCGGGATCTCTTCACCTAAGGGAACGTTGGCCAGCACCTTGACTAGGTTAGGATCACGGTGCAGCGGGACGTCGTGCGCGCGCGCTTTGGCCATAATGCGCTTGGCTAACTCCCCCTGGCCCTTGGCCACTACCCGCGGCGCTGAGATGCCGTCGTAATGAAGCGCCACCGCGAGGGGAGGAGGATCGATAGGGCGTTTGGAGCTCATACTTGCTCGTCTAGCAGCGGACCTGCAGTAGTTATCTCAGGGGTAAGCGCTTGCAGTTTGCCGCAGACCTGTAAACAGTTTGGCTCTAGGCCAGCTGCTTGCAGGCGAGCAGCCAAAGCGTTTAGGTGATGTTCGATCAAGGAGACAGTCGCTTCCGTTTCACCCTCGAAGTAGCTGCTGATTTGGTTGCCTTGGAGCACTAGCTTGGCGCGAATTCGGCCCAGTCCAGGCGGTGCTATTTCCAGATCGACTGTCCAGGGTCGAGGGGTAACAGAGCTCCTTTTGTTTGGGTTGCCCTCACCGGTAATGGTCAAGCGCAGGGTTTTAAAACGCTCGCCTTCGCTGAAGGGGATCTCCAGATGCCAGGCAAAGAGCTGAGTGTCCGGTTTAGGCAGCGAGGCCAGTTGATCTAGGACGATGCGCGCTAACGCCCCCGAGACCTTTTGCGCCAGGTCCAGTAAAGGCTGCGACCGGGAAGTGTCGGCTCGGAACGCCGATTCGAGAGGATCGTCAAGGCCAGCGCGAGGGGTTGGGACAAAGGTAGCGGAATGGGCCCGGGGCGATTCGATGCTGGCGGCAAGCTCGAGCAGGCGGGTTTTTAAATCCGCTTGGATAGCTTGCGCTGAGCGTGCCGCCTGAGTTTCGGCAAATAGACCGCTTTGCTCGATAGCCGCTTGGAGTTTGTCTGATTGAACGAGGGCGCTTGGCTTAGGCAAGGAGTTCAGCAAGGCTTCGATCTGGGCACGCACCGGCGGGGCAAGGTTGGGTTGGTCGAGCGCAGCTTTCAGGTTCTCAAACGCCTGCTCGAGCGGGATTTGCTTGGGCAATGCGGAGCGCAGCACCAGCGTTGGAGTCGAAGCAGGCAGGCGCGCGATGACTTGCAGTTGCGGTTGGGGGCCGCTCTCGACTACTTTAAGTTGCAACTGATCTCCAGCTTGCAGGGCTAGGTCAGTGGCAGCCACCAGTTGCCTGCCGCTTGTCTCGAGTAGGATCCGCCCAGGGGTAATTTGCGCCAACACCCGAGCAGCAAGCAATTGGCCTGGAGTCAGCGTCAACGGCAACTGCGACTTGCCGGCAGAGAGAGCGCTGCGTTCCAGCAGAGAGGTCAGGGGAAAAAGCAAAAAACGGATGTCCACGCCTATAATCCTAGCAGGTTTTGAATCTGCCAGATTTCTTCTTTAGCAGTTTCCAAGATGTTCAAGCTAAGGGCGGTATCTAAGCGTCCCGCCAGCAGCTTGCGGTAGGCTGGGATCTCATCGATGCGCGGATAATGATGAATGGCTGGGGTGCCGACGAAACTGTGCAGTTGCGATACCAGCACCAGGTCTACATAGTCCGGTTCGGCTGCCGGGTCCCGAAACCAGTTTTCAGCTTCCAGGACTACCGCTTCAAAGTCTTCTGGGAAATGCCAGGCGCGCATGATCGCCGCCCCTAGCGGGCCGCGCAGTTTAGCGATGGCGTGCGTGAGGTCTTGGGGTTGGGCGATCAGGTCCAGGTGGCGGTCGGCAAAGGTCAGTACCGGCACGGCGCCGATGTCGTGAACTAATCCTGCAAGCATGGCTCGGTCTGGATCAAACCCTAAAGTCTTATGCGCCAGCACGGCGCAGATCGCAGCCACGTAGCTGCTGTGCTGCCACAATTCCTGCATGCGTTTTTGGATAACGCGAGTTCTAGCCTGGAATACGGTTTTAAGCGCCAAGCTGGTGATTAGATACTGGGCGACTTTTAGCCCTAGACGGGTGAGGGCTTCTGGACAGCTTTCGATCCGGCGCCGGCCACGATATAAAGGACTGTTGGCGATCTGGATCAAGCGTGCGGTAATGACCGGATCGATCTGTACTACCTTAGCGATATTGTAGTTGTTGGCTTTAGGGTCGTTGATCGCTCTGCGGATTTTGAGCGAGATCTCGGGAAGCGTGGGCAAAACCAACCGGTTTTCTCGAAGCGCTTGGACACAGTGCTGGAGAAAACGGTTTGCTTGATCCGGCGTAGCCGAACCGGCCGCTGCTGACATAGCGATACTTAGGTGGCTACAGGTACTTTAAGTCTAGCCTGCCAGGCGGCTGTCGTTTAACTGGCCTGAGATTTCGGTCTAAGGTGCGGAAACAAGATCACATCGCGGATCGAAGGGGAGTCGGTAAACAGCATCACCAGCCGGTCGATGCCGATGCCTTCGCCGGCGGTGGGCGGCATGCCGTGCTCTAAGGCGATGATATAGTCCTCGTCGAAATGCATAGCTTCCTCATCGCCTAGAGCGCGCGCTTCAAGCTGGGCGCGGAAGCGCTCGGCTTGTTCTTCAGGGTCGTTGAGTTCGGTAAAGCCGTTGGCGATTTCGCGCCCGGCAATGAACAGCTCAAAGCGATCCGTGACCAAAAGGTTTTGGTCGTTGCGGCGCGCGAGGGGAGAGACCTCGACTGGATATTGGGTAATGAAGGTAGGGTCTAACAGCTTGGGTTCTACGGTTTTTTCAAAGATCTCGGTTTGGATTTTACCCAGACCATAGCTTGGCAGGATCGGAATCTCCAACTTTTCTGCCACGCGCCGAGCAGATTCCAAGTTATCTATGTCTTCGGCAGCAAGGTCTGGGTTGAAGCGCACCAGGGATTCAAACAGGGTAAAACGCTTAAACGGCTTGCTAAAGTCGATCGGCCAACCTTGATACGTGATGGAAGTCGTCCCGAGTACCTTTTGCGCCAGCTCTCGCAGCATCTCCTCGGTAAGATCCATCAGATCCTGGTATTCAGCATAGGCTTGGTAGAATTCCAGCATGGTAAATTCCGGGTTGTGCTGGGTGGAGAGCCCTTCGTTGCGGAAGTTGCGGTTAATCTCGAAGACTCGCTCAAAACCGCCCACAACCAGTCGTTTCAAGTACAGCTCCGGGGCGATGCGTAAAAACAGCTGCATGTCCAGGGCATGGTGGTAGGTCACGAACGGGCGGGCCGCTGCACCTCCTGGGAGAGCCTGCATCATCGGCGTCTCTACTTCTAAGAAGTCGCGCTCGATCAGGAATTGGCGGATTTCCTGGACGATTTTCGAGCGGATCTGGAATGTACGCCGCGTGACTTCGTTCATGATTAAGTCCAGGTACCGCTGGCGATAGCGAGTCTCCTGGTCGGTCAGACCGTGGTACTTCTCCGGCAGAGGGCGCAGCGCTTTGACCAGTAAACGGATCGCATCCACCTTGACCGAGAGTTCGCCGGTTTTGGTTTTGAACAGTACCCCCTCCGCGCCTAAAATGTCGCCGAAGTCAAAGCGCTTGAAGTGCTCGTACTGCTCTTTGAGCTCATCGCGGGTGAGATAGAGCTGGATCCGACCAGAGTAATCTTGAATATGGCAGAAACTCGCCTTTCCCATGATCCGTCGGGCCATTATGCGCCCAGCGACGCGCACCCGGATCGGCTGTTGGTCGAAAAACTCAGCAGGCTGATCGCCATAGCGAGCATGGAGTTCAGAGGCGATGCTATCGCGCCTGAAGTCAGTCGGATAAGCGATGCCTGCAGCTTTGAGCGCCGCGAGTTTGGCTTTGCGTTGAGCGATGAGAGCTTGGCTAGCTTGGTCGTTGGTCACGATCGGTTCCGATTGCTTAGGTTATAGCCCACTTTTAAGGCTAGCTTCGATAAACGGGTCAAGGTCGCCGTCTAAAACCGCTTGAGGGTTGCCAACCTCTACTCCGGTGCGCAGGTCTTTGATCCGGGACTGATCCAATACGTAGGAGCGGATCTGATTGCCCCAGCCGATATCCGTTTTAGACTCCTCCAGTTGCTGCTGCTGGGCACGCTTTTTCTGCATCTCCAGTTCGTAGAGTTTGGCTCGGAGCTGCTGCATGGCAGTCGCTCGGTTCTTATGTTGAGAGCGATCGTTTTGGCATTGAACGACGATCCCAGTTGGCAGATGAGTGATGCGCACGGCTGACTCGGTCCGGTTGACGTGCTGGCCACCGGCCCCCGAAGCCCGATATACGTCGATGCGCAGGTCCGCCGGGTTGATTTCGATCTCGACGTCGTCTTCGATTTCAGGCGCGACGAACACCGCTGCAAACGAAGTGTGGCGGCGATGACCAGAATCGAAAGGGGATTTACGCACCAGGCGGTGGACGCCGGTCTCAGTCCGCAGCCAGCCGTAAACGTAAGGACCCTCGACTTTGACGGTGGCGCTTTTAATGCCAGCAACCTCTCCCGGCGAGAGCTCAATGATCTCCGTTTTGAATCCCTTGCGCTCGGCCCAGCGTAGATACATGCGCAGGAGCATTTCAGCCCAATCTTGGGCTTCGGTACCGCCGGAACCTGCCTGAATATCCAAGAAGGCATTGTTGGGATCCATCGGGTTGGAAAACATGCGCCGAAACTCTAAGTCGAAAACGGTTTTCTCGTAGTTTTCCAGCTCGGCAGCGATGCTGGCGATGGTATCCTCGTCGCCTTCTTCTAAGGCAAGCTCTAGCAGTTCCTCAGCGTCTTGGATCCCTTGCAGCAGATGGTTTAAGGTCTGGACAGTTTCTTCTAGCAGGACCCGCTCTTTACCTAGGGCTTGAGCCCGCTCAGGGTGATTCCAGATCGCTGGGTTTTCCAGTTCCCTTAAGATTTCTTCTAACCTTTCCCGCTTTCGGTCGTAGTCAAAGGTACCCCCTTAACGCCGAGGTTCGGCGTTTGAGGTCATCGATCTTGCGCGTCAGGGAATTGATCTCCAATGCTTCCATTTAAGGTTTCCTCAGGAAACGCATTCAAACAGACGAATTCAGGGCAAGGAAGTTTCTCCGCTTAATCCCAACGGTCGTCGTAGACTTGGATCATACCGTTTTTTACTCGGACTGGGAATACGTGCAGATCTTCGTAGGCAGGCGGCGAAAGCACTTTTCCGGTTTTGAGGCAGAATCGGGCGCCGTGCCGAGGACAGACGATGGCATCTCCGTGCAGTTCGCCGCTGGCGATCTCCGCGCCGTCGTGGGTGCAGCGGTCCTCGAGCGCGTAGAATTCGCCGTTTAGGTTGAACACAGCCACTTCTGTCCCCTCAAGATCCACCACCACGTGTTGGCCCGGCGGTAATTCTCTAGCGGGTATGACATCGATCCAATCGGACATAGGGTTACTCGGTACTGACAGGAGTTTCCTCACCTTTGATCGCCGCTTCTAGGGAATGCCAGGGCAGGGTAGCGCATTTGATCCGCGCCGGATACTGCCGCACCCAAGCCAATACCGCTAGTTTCCCAAATTCCTCCAGTTTGACCGCAGCCTCCTGGCCGGTGACGATGCGGTGGAAAACCTGGAACAGCCTCTCTGCCTCAGCGAGCGTTTTGCCCTTGACGAGCTCAGTCATGAGCGAGGCGGAAGCGGTAGAGATAGCGCAGCCCTGACCCTGAAAACTGATATCGGCGATAGAGTCCCCAGCTAGTTTCAGATACAGCGTGATGCGGTCGCCGCATAACGGATTGAAACCTTCGATTTTACGGTCGGCGTCTTCGAGCGCGCGGAAGTTACGCGGGTTGCGATTATGGTCGAAGACTACTTCTTGATACAGTTCTCTTAAGTTGTCCAACATCAGCCAAACACCTTGATGATTTCCTTGAGGGCCGCCATCAGGCGGTCGATTTCCTCAAACGTGTTGTAGCACGCAAACGACGCCCGCACGGTGGCCGGGACTTTAAAGAAGTCCATCACGGGCATGGCGCAATGGTGGCCGGCGCGGACCGCAATCCCATAGTGATCTAAGAACGTTCCGATGTCGTGGGGATGAATGCCTTCGAGAACAAAGGACAGAATCGCTCCCTTCCGAGAGGCGGTACCGATCAGCCGTAGGCCTTGGATTTTGAGGGCCTCGTGCGTTGCGTATTCGATCAGTTCGTGTTCGTAGGCCAAGATCGTCTCTAGCCCGATGCCTTCTAGGTAATCGATCGCCGCACCCAGACCGACCGCTTCGGTAATCGCTGGCGTTCCGGCCTCGAACTTGTAAGGCAGAGTATTGTACTCGCTCGCTTCGAAGGTGACCTTGCGGATCATCTCCCCGCCGCCTTGCCAAGGCGGCATAGCTTCCAAGCGCTCGCGCTTGCCATACAGCACCCCGATGCCGGTAGGACCGTATAGCTTGTGACCGGAGAAAGCATAAAAATCGCAGTCCAAAGCTTGGACGTCCACTTTCAGATGCGGTACCGCTTGAGCGCCGTCTACCAGCACTGGGATGTTACGGCTATGAGCCAAGGCGACGATCTCTTGAATCGGGTTGAGAGTGCCTAAGGCATTGGCCATATGAGTGATAGCGACCAGTTTAGTCCGCGGTCCTAACCGCTGTTCGAATGCTTCCAGCAGGAGCTCGCCGCGTTCGTTGATCGGGGCGACTTTCAGGTACGCGCCGGTCTGCTGGCAGACCAGCTGCCATGGGACGATGTTGGAGTGGTGTTCCATGGCGCTGATCAAGATCTCATCGCCAGGTGCCAAAATCGGGCGACAGTAACTTTGCGCGACCAGGTTGATCGCCTCGGTAGTCCCACGTACGAATACGATTTCTTCAGGCGATTTGGCGTTGAGAAAGCGCTGCACCTTAGCGCGTGCCGCTTCAAAGCGAGAGGTAGCGCGCTCACTTAAGGTGTGGACGCCGCGGTGAACATTGGCGTAGTCGTACCGGTAGAATTCCGCCAGGGTCTCGATCACCTGGCGCGGCTTCTGCGCGCTGGCAGCGTTGTCTAGATAGGCCAGCGGCATACCGTGCACGGTTTGATGCAGGGCGGGGAAGTCGGCTCGGATCGATTCTATCGGATAAACTGTCGGGCGCAAAGCAGTCTGTCTCATATAAGGGATAGGTCGAGTAAAGCAAAACGCCTGTCTACTGCCTGGTGCAGGAGCGCGCGTAAAGAGGCAAGCTCCACTTGCGCGATCAAAGCGTTGACAAAGCCATAGATCAATAGTTCGCGCGCTGCTTGAGGTTCTATGCCGCGGGTTTGGAGGTAGAACAAAGCTTCCTGATCGAGCTGGCCTATGCTGACGCCATGGCGGCATTGCACATCGTCGGCATAGATCTCCAGTTGCGGCTTGCTGTCCACCTCGGCAGTTTCCGCCAAGAGCAGATTCTTGTTCTCCATGGCAGCGTCGGTTTGTTGCGCGCCAGGCTGCACTAAGATCCGACCTCGGAAGACGCTTCTGCCTGCCTCCTCGGCAACCGCCTGATAAGTTTGCCGGGAGGTGGCCGATCTCTCCGCGTGGACGATTAAGAGATGGCTGTCTAGGTGGCGGCGGCCGTTGGCCCAATGCAAGCCTTTGAGTTCACAGCGGCTGTGTTCGGAAAGGCGGGCGTGGATTTCACTGCGGGCTAACAAGCTACCTAAAGCGAATTGCATCTGATTCAAGCAAGAACCAGACCCTTGCTTGACGTACAGACCGCTGAAATGGAAAGCATTGTCTGGCGCTTGTTGGACTTTGAAGTGATCCAGACGGCTGTTTGGGCCAAGCAGCGCTTCGCTGACATGGACTGTCAATCCTGCCCCAGTGCCGGCATAGGTCTCGATCACGGTGGCGCAAGCGCCTTCTTCTAGCACGATCAGGTGGCGGGTGGGAACTGCCGCAGCCTGTGTTTGAACGTGCAGGATCTGAAGCGGCTGCGAAAGCCTGGCTTGGGAGGGAAGGTAAATCCACGCGCCATCTTCAAACAGGGCAGTGTTAAAGTCGATCAAGCCGTGCTTTGCGTCCACGGCTTGGCCTAAACTTTGCGCAACCCACTGAGGAGTCTTTTGCAGGGCAGTGCTAAGATCGCAAATGCAAAGCTTGTCTGAGTTGGGGAGGTGGCAAAATTCTCTTGCTACTTGGCCGTCGATCAGGACTAGATGCCAGCAGTCGGCGAAGAGCTTGGAACGTATCCAAGCAGCGTCTTGCACCGCGGGGCGATCAGGAAGGGGAAAACCTTGCGCGATGGGGGCGATATTTGTATATCGCCATTCCTCCTCGCGCGGAGAAGGAAAACCTGCGCTAAAAAACCGCAACGCTGCCTGCTGCCGTATGTCAGCTAGCCAAAGGGGACTGTGGCGCACAAGGTGTTCAGCGCTTTTTTGATAGACGCTTACTGCCTCAGCCATGAATTGCCTCTTGGATAGGCTCGATCCAACCATACCCTTTAGCTTCTAGCTCCTGTGCCAGTTCTGGGCCTCCCGATTTGACCAGGCGCCCGCCTGCTAGCACGTGGACGGCATCTGGAGTCACGTAATCGAGCAGGCGTTGGTAGTGAGTGATGAGCAAGAAAGAGCGCTTTGGCGACTTAAGCGCATTGATCCCCTGGGCGATGATTTTGAGCGCATCGATGTCTAGTCCTGAGTCGATCTCATCCAGGATGCACAAGGTAGGTTCGAGCACCAGCATCTGCAGGATTTCATTGCGCTTTTTCTCACCGCCGGAGAAGCCTTCGTTGAGGGCACGGTATAAGAATTTTTCTTCCAGGCCGATCAGCTGGACTTTCTCTTTGATCAAGCGGAGAAACTCCAGCGCGTCTACTTCCGGTTCACCTCGGTGCTTGCGGATGGCGTTGAGGGCTGCCTTGAGAAAATAAATGTTGCTCACGCCTGGAATCTCCACCGGGTACTGAAAGCCTAAAAATAACCCCGCGCAAGCGCGCTCCTGGGGAGCCATGGCCAACAAATCCTGGCCTTGGTAAAGGACTCGACCGTGCGCCACGCAGTAACCTTCGCGTCCAGCTAAGACGTTTGCCAGCGTGCTTTTGCCCGAACCGTTAGGACCCATGATGGCATGGACCTGGCCGTAGTCTAAGGCGAGATCGATGCCCTTGAGGATGGGTTTGCCTTCGACCTCAACCCAGAGATTTTCAATGGTCAATAAAACGTTGCTCATGCGTTTACCCTACGCTGCCTTCTAAGCTGATTCCCAAGAGTTTTTGGGCTTCCACTGCAAATTCCATCGGCAGCTCTTTAAGAACTTCTTTGCAGAAACCGTTGACGATCATCGAGATGGCATCTTCCGGCGCAATACCGCGCTGTTGGCAGTAGAATAGCTGATCAGCGCTGATCTTAGAGGTGGTGGCCTCGTGCTCTACGATCGCCGTAGGTTGCTTGACCTCGATGTAGGGGAAGGTATGGGCGCCGCACTGCGAGCCGATCAAGAGCGAGTCGCACTGGGTGTAGTTGCGCGCCCCGACCGCGCTTTTTAACACCTTCACTAAGCCGCGGTAGCTGTTTTGCGCCTTGCCGGCGGAGATGCCTTTGGAGATGATGGTGCTTTTGGTGTGTTTGCCGATGTGGATCATCTTGGTGCCGGTGTCGGCCTGTTGGAAGTGGTTGGTGACCGCCACTGAATAGAATTCTCCCACTGAGCCTTCGCCGCGCAGGATGCAGCTTGGATACTTCCAAGTGATGGCTGAGCCGATCTCGATCTGGGTCCAGGAGATCTTAGCCCGATCGCCCCGGCATTCGCCGCGTTTGGTGACGAAGTTGTAAATCCCACCGCGCCCTTGAGCATCGCCTGGGTACCAGTTCTGCACCGTGGAGTACTTGATATGGGCATCCTCCATGGCGATCAGCTCCACGACCGCCGCGTGCAGTTGGTGCTCGGAGCGCATGGGGGCAGTGCAACCCTCAAGGTAGCTCACATACGCTTTCTCCTCGGCGAGGATCAAAGTTCGTTCAAACTGGCCAGTCTTGGCCGCGTTGATGCGGAAGTAAGTAGACAGCTCCATCGGGCAGCGCACGCCTTTGGGGACATAGACGAAGGAGCCGTCGGAAAACACTGCCGAATTCAACGCGGCAAAGAAATTGTCGTTAGGAGGGACCACCGAGCCTAAATACTGGCGCACTAGGTCCGGATAGTCCCGGATCGCTTCCGAGATCGGACAGAAGATGACCCCCGCTTTAGCCAAAGTTTCCCGAAAAGTGGTCGCCACCGAGACGCTGTCGAATACCGCATCTACCGCCACACCTGCCAGACGCGCCTGTTCGTGTAGTGGGATGCCGAGCTTAGCAAAGGTTTCCAGCAGCTTGGGGTCGACTTCTTCTAGGCTTTTGGGGCTTTTCTTCGACTTGGGGGCTGCGTAGTAGCTTAAGGCTTGGTAGTCGATGGGCTGATATCGGATGTGCGCCCAGTGCGGCTCTTCCATCTTCAGCCAATGACGGAAGGCGTTCAGACGCCACTCGGTCATCCAGGCAGGTTCGCCTTTTTTGGCCGATAGGGTGCAGATGATCTCTTCATTCAGCCCTGGCGGCAGGCGGTCTTCCTCCACCTCGGTGACGAAGCCTGCGGCGTACTGGCGGGCGATCAGCTGTTCTAATTCTTCTCGGTTTGCTACCATGGCGATGCTCTCACAGAATTTAACGCAGATGGGTATTAAGACCTGCTAAGGAAATCGGCACCTCATGCGGCATGGGTTTGACCATATCCACCAGGGTAACGGTGTCTAAAGCCACTTTTATCGCCCGGCTGATCAGCGTCCAGTTGCTGCGCAAGTGGCAGCCTGGCGCTTGTTGGCAGTGGTTGTCTGCCAAACTGCATTCGGTCAGGCCGATGGGTCCTTCCAGCGCAGCGATAATTTGGGCGATACTGATTTGTTCCGGTTGCCGTGCTAGCCGATAACCGCCATGGGGGCCGCGCTCGGAGTAGAAAATTCCAGCCTGGCTTAGGCGCTTGAGCAGTTTCTGCACAGTCGGCAACGCGATCTTGACGCTGGCGGCGATTTCCACTGCCGTGTGGGTATGCTGCGGCTGGCGAGCGCTGTGGCAAGCGATCACGATGGCGTAGTCGGCCAATTTGCTTAAGCGTAACATTAGATTCTGCGAAATCTATTTATAGGACTATTTTAGTCCTAAATATTTCCAAGTCAATCCCTAAGCGATCGCGTGGGGAAGAGGTAGCGCAGTGTTTTGGCGGTTGTTGTCTTCTTTGGTGCTGCTGGTGGCGAGCTGGGTCCTCATCGTGCTCACCGACGAGACCCCAGGTTGGGTGGGATGGCAAGAAGCCTTAATCACCCCGGTGGTGATCTATGCTGGCTGGCAGGCGATGAGGGAGCTGATCGAGTGGTATCGGCAGCAGGGAGAGTAAGCCCTCTCCCTGCTACTTTAGATCAACGGGCGTAGCGCCAGCGCAGCTGTCTGGCGGCGGCCACGAGGTTGGTCAGCGCAGCGTCCACCTCCGGCCATTGGCGGGTTTTGAGGCCGCAGTCGGGGTTGACCCATAGGCGCTCTACGGGGATCTTTTGCGCTGCCTGCTCGAGCAGGGCCACGATCGCTTCGACGCTGGGGATGTTAGGGGAGTGGATGTCGTAGACGCCCGGGCCGATCTCGTTGGGATAGTGGAAGTCGGCGAACGCGTTGAGGATCTCCATGTTCGAGCGTGCCGTCTCGATCGTAAGAACGTCGGCGTCCAACGCAGCAATCGCCTCCAGAATATCGTTGAATTCGGCGTAGCACATATGAGTGTGGATTTGCGTCTCGTCGCGCACGCCTGCTGCTGCCAGGCGAAAAGCGGTCACCGCCCAGGCAAGATATTCAGGCCAGGCCGAACGCCTTAAAGGCAAGCCCTCGCGCAGGGCAGGCTCGTCGATCTGGATCACCCCGATCCCTGCTTGTTCTAAGTCTAGGACTTCGTCGCGCAGGGCGAGCGCGATCTGAAAGCAGGTGTCGCGCAGCGGTTGGTCGTCGCGCGCAAACGACCACTTGAGCATGGTCACCGGTCCAGTCAACATGCCTTTCATCGGTTTGGGCGTTAAGGATTGGGCGTACTTGGCCCAACGGACCGTCATCGGCGCAGGGCGCCAGACATCGCCGTAGATGATCGGCGGTCGGACGCATCTTGAGCCATACGATTGGACCCAACCGTTGTGAGTGATAGCAAAGCCTTGCAGTTGCTCGGCAAAATATTCGACCATGTCGCTGCGTTCCGGCTCGCCGTGGACCAACACATCCAGACCGTAAGCTTCCTGCTTGGCCACGATCGAAGCGATCTGTTCTTGGATGAAAGTATCATACTCGGAGGCGCCAAGCTCTCCGTTTTGGAACGCGCGGCGTTTGGCGCGGATGTCTGCAGTTTGAGGGAACGAGCCGATGGTAGTCGTAGGCAAAAGCGGTAATTTGAACTTCTCGCGCTGGGCTTGGCGGCGGATAGGATAAGGATTGGCGCGCTGCTCCATAGCCGGGGTAAGCGCCTGGAGCCGTTGGCGCACTTGGGGATTGACCACGCGCGGGGAGGTCTGCCGGCGGCTGAGCGCCTGCCGGTTTTCCGCAAAGGTTTGGATGGCAGGGCCCAGCTCGAGCGCTTGTTTGAGCAAGACCAATTCGTCTAGCTTCTGGACTGCAAACGCTAGCCAGCTTTTCAATTCTTCGTCTAAGTCGGTTTCGGCGCGCAAATCGATGGGGACGTGAAGCAGCGAGCAAGAAGGCGCGAGCCACAGATGTTGACGCTGACGCAGCGGCTTGAGCTTTTGCCAGGCCTGTTCTAAGTCGGTGCGCCAGACATTGCGCCCGTCGATGATCCCGACCGAGAGGACTTTGTGCGCTGGTAGCCAGTCGTGGACCAGAGTAAGCTCGGCAGGCGCTCGCACTGCATCGACATGTAGCCCGGCGACCGGCAGTTCGCAGGCGAGTTTGAGATTGTCTGCAAGCGGACCAAAATAAACCGCAAGCAAGACGTTTAAACGCTTGACCTGCAGCTGGTGGTAGGTGCTCTCAAACGCTGCGCGCCAGTTAGGCGCAAGGTCCAGGGCCAAAATCGGCTCATCGATCTGCACCCAGTTGACAGCTTGCTCAGCCAAGCGCGCCAGGATTTGTCCATAGACCTCGATCAGGCGCGGCAGCAGGGTAAGCTTATCGAATTTATCTTGGCATTTGCCTAGGTACAGCCACGATAAGGGGCCAAGCAGCACCGGTTTGGCCTTATCGGCAAGGATCTGGCGGGACTCTTCCACTTCGGCGAATAATTTCTCCGAGGCGATAGAAAACACCAGGTCTTGCGTCAACTCCGGGACAAGGTAGTGGTAGTTGGTATCGAACCATTTGGTCAGCTCGCACGCCGGCTGCGGTTTCCCGCTCGGAGCGCGGCCACGGGCCATGCGGAAATAGGTGTCCAGATCCACTAAGCCGCCCGGGTGGCCAAAGCGTTTAGGGATTGCCCCGAGCAGGCAAGTGGTGTCTAGCACATGATCGTACCAGGAAAAATCCCCCACCGGGATCAAGTCTAGCCCGGCTTGGGCTTGGATTTCCCAGTGGCGCCGGCGCAGCTCACGGCCGGTTTGCTCTAGCTGCTTGCGGTCGATCGCGCCTTGCCAGTAGCTTTCTACCGCCTTTTTTAGCTCCCGCTGCAAGCCGATACGGGGAAAGCCCAGGTTGTGAACCAGAATCATCGTCGTTCTCCCGATTTGATTTGACAACCAAAGTATGGCGGCTAAATTAGTGAATTCAATTGATAATTTTTCAAATTATCTTGAAGGAAATTTATGTACCTAGAACTTAAGCATTTGCGCACCTTAAGTGCCTTACATCAGACTGGAAGCCTAGTCGCTGCCGCTAGCAAGCTGCATTTGACTCAGTCGGCAGTGTCGCATCAACTGAAAGCGCTTGAGGCATATTTAGGCATTCCTTTGGTGCTGCGCAGCACTCGCCCCGTCAGTTTCACGCCGACCGGCGAGCGCTTATTGGCTTTGGCGGAGCAGGTGCTGCCTGCGGTTCAAGCAGCCGAGCGCGATCTGGCCCGCCTTAAGGAGGGACGAGCAGGGAGGTTGTATCTAGTGGTCGAGTGCCACAGCTGTGTCGAGTGGCTGCTGCCGACCATGGATGCTTACCGCGAGGTCTGGCCAGAAGTGGAAATGGATCTGACCTTGGGGTACAGCTTCGATCCTTTGCCGGCACTGGTGCGGACAGAGGTGGATGTGGTGATCACCTCAGACCCCAAACCCCTCGCCGGGATCGCCTATGCACCTTTGTTCGAGTTTCAGGTCCTGCTGGCGATGGCTAACGACCATCCTTTGACTGCCAAGCGCTGGATCGAGCCTGAGGACCTGTGTGACCAGGTGCTCCTCACCTATCCAGTAGAACGGGAGCGGCTGGATGTGTTTTGCAAGTTCCTCGACCCGGCCGACGTCAAACCAGCCGGTCATAGGACCTGCGCGCTGACTGCGGTGATGCTACAGCTGGTGGCTAGCCGCCGCGGCGTGTGCGCGCTGCCCGATTGGGCCTTGGCCGAGTATCTGGCGCGCGGCTATGTCACTGCTCGGCCGTTGGGACCGAAGCCTGTTAAAGGGACGCTGTATGCAGCGCTGCGCGAGGCAGATAGCCGCTTAGCTTATTACCGAGAATTTTTGGAGATCGCCCGCAAGCAATCAGGTGGTTAAATTCCAAATTTGGGCTATTTTTATTAGTTGAAAGTTAATTCAGTCGAGGGAGGTGTGGATGAATCGGCATTCGGTCGGTATGCGTTTGGTGTTGGTGGTGGTTGGGCTTTTGGCCGTTAGCGCTTTCGTGCTGCTTGGGTTATACGCGCGCCAGCAAAAGCACGTGGTGCTTGTGGCCGAAGTGGCCCGGGCCAAGAACGTGCTCATAGTCGCCGAGGCAGTGCGCGAGCAGACTGACAAGCAATGGGAGCTTGGGATTTTCTCGCCGGATAAGCTGCGCGAATTGGCGAAGCTTCCAGAAAGCCAAGTACGGGAGAAGATTCTGGCGGCGGTGCCAGTTGGGATTTCGTTTGACTTGATCAAGTTCAAAGCGCAAGAGAACGGTTACGAACTTAAGACGCCGCGCCAAAGCCCACGCAACCCCAACAATGCCCCAGATGCTCTAGAAGCCGAAGCGCTCGACTATTTTGCCCGTCATCCACAGGCGAGCGAATACCAGGTCGTCGATCCAGCGCGCAATGCCTTGCGCTATTTTCGTCCGGTCCGGCTAGGCGAGCAGTGCCTGATCTGCCATGGCGATCCCAAGACTTCCGAGAGCCTGTGGGGGCGCACCGACGGCCGGGATGTACTGGGCTATCCGATGGAAGGCAAACGGGTAGGGGATCTGCACGGGGCGTTTGAGATCATCGCGCCGTTGGATCAAGCCGAAGCGTTCATCAGCGCCAACGTGGCCAAGGGCGGCAGTTTGATCGTGCTGGTTACCTTAGGCGTGGCGCTAGGGCTATGGTTAGCCACCAAACTCTTAGTTGTTGAACCTTTGACCGAGTTGGGGCTAAACCTGCAGGACATCGCTCAAGGGGCAGGCGATCTCAGCGTGCGCTTGAAGGCCAAAGGTAAGACCGAGTTTGCCTGGGTGGTGCATAGCTTCAATCAGTTCGTGAAACAATTGCGCAGCCTGGTATTGACAGTGAAGGACAGCAGTCAAGCGCTGTTTCAAGAGGCTGGCCACCTGGAGCGTTTAGTGCAGGGCACCGAAACAGAGGCTGCTAGCGAGCGCAGTGAACTAGCGCAGGTGGCGGTGACCATGCAGCAGATGACAGTGGCGGTGCAGGAGATCGCGCACAGTACTACCAAAGCGGCCGATGCCTCCCAAGCCACCGATGCCGAGGTCAAAGCAGGCCAAGCAGTGGTTCAAGCTGCGATCGGCAAGATCGACCGGCTTGCCTCAGAGGTAGACCAGGCTGCCCAAGTGTTGCGGGAATTGGAAAGCGACAGCGACAGTATCGGCGAGGTGCTCAAGATCATCGGCGACATCGCCGATCAGACCAATCTGCTCGCCCTCAACGCGGCGATCGAGGCTGCGCGTGCAGGCGAGCAGGGGCGCGGGTTTGCAGTGGTGGCGGAAGAGGTCAGAACGCTCGCTTCGCGCACCCAAGAATCTACCGCCGAGATCCAGCAGACCATCGAGCGCCTGCGCAGCCGTGCGCGCCAGGCGGTGGAGGTGATCTCCAAGAGCAAAGAACAAGCTCAAGCGAGCATCGCCGAAGCTTATGCCGTCAATAAGGTGCTGGACAACATCAACCGCATGATCGATGAGCTCAAGGAAATGAATGCCCAGATCGCCAGCGCGGTGGAAGAGCAGAGCGTGGTCAGCGGGGAGATCAACCAAAGCGTGGCGCACGTCAACGCTGGAGTGGATGCTGCCCTGGCCAAATTGGAGGAGATCCACCAAGCAGTCGCCAAGTTCCACGCGCAGGCTGTCAAGATGGCTGAACTCGTCGGCCAGTTTCGAGTTTAAGAGACGCTGCCCTGCCGCCGATTCCGTTCTTCCAACAGGTCGAGGATCAGCGCTGCGCTTTCGAAGTTGATCCCAAGGTCGCGTTTCAGGCGCAGGGCGATGCGCAGGCGCTCGAAAGCAGAGGCGGTGAAACGCCAACTGGCAGGCTCTTCCTCTTCGGCTTCGAGCACGCCTTCGTTGACCAAAGTGATGACTTCCTCAGCGCTCACTTCGCAGATCTGGCACACTTCTACCAAGCTTAGGCGGAAGTGTTCATCTAATAAAGTGCCGGATAAGATCTCGCGCTCGTGCATGGCTTATCCTCCCATCCCTTGGCGGGGATTCATCGGCATCCGCTTGGCCATTTCTTGGTAGAGACGCTTTTTGGCGTCAGTGTCCGCCGGCGGGGTGTGAATTTTTAAGACCACGTACAGGTCCCCTGGCGGGGCGCCTAACCCTTTGCCTTTAAGGCGCAGCTTTTGGTCAGTGTGGGAGCCGGGTGGAAGCTTGAGTTCCACTTTACCGTCTAGAGTTGGAACCTGAACTTTAGCGCCTAAGGCAGCTTCCCAAGGCGTGATCGGCAGGTCTAAATACAGGTCTTTGCCTTCCACTTTGAAAAACCGATGGGGTTTGAAATGGATCTCCAGATACAGGTCTCCGGCTGGTCCCCCGCCTGACCCCGGTGCCCCCTGGCCGGCCAAGCGGATCTTTTGGCCTTCTAAGACGCCAGCTGGAATCTTGACTTTCAGCTGTTTGGTCCGATTCACTAGGCGGCCGCTAGCTGGGTCCAGCTCTGGGACAGTTAAATTTAAGGTCTGGGTGGTGCCGCGGTGAGCTTCTTCTAGGTCAATATAGACTGGTGCGTGCAGGTCTTCCCCGCGCATGCGGAAACCGCTACGAGGGTGAAAACCGCTGCCAAACAGGGCCTCGAAAAATTCGCTGAAATCTCCAAAACCAGTCCGGGCATGTTCCCTGCGGCCGAACCCGAAGCGTTCTTCCCAGTCCGGAGGCGGGCGAAATCCTTCTCCTGCACGCCAGGCGCTGCCCAATTGATCGTAGGCTTTGCGCTTCTCCGGATCTTTGAGGACTTCATAGGCTTCGGCAACTTCCTTAAATTTCTCCTCGGCGTTGGGTTTCTTACTGACATCAGGATGGTATTTGCGTGCCAGTTTGCGGTAGGCGCGCTTGATCTCATCTTGAGTGGCATTGCGGGGGACGCCTAGAATTTGATAGTAATCCTTAAATTCCATCGATCGTTCCGGCTAGTGACTTCCAAAGTTCGCGCAACTTGCACGCTCACAGCGAAAAAATAACAGCCACCTCAATCGGTTTCAATGATATAGAAGAGATCGACGCTCTGGCTGGCCCCGGCACCTGCTTCGATCGTAAAGAAACGATTGAGCTGGTAGCGCAAAAGCGCTTTCCCAACCCCATTGAACAAACTGACAGCATAGCCTACATAAAGATCAGGCATTAAGTATTTTCCTAAGGTCAGGGAAGATTCTTCATAGCGGATGCCGGTTTTCATTGCAACCTCTTCTAGCCCTAGTTTTCTGATCCAAGGCAAAGCCAGCTCCATACCCATGGACAAGGCAGCTTTGGCGACTTCAGTCTGAGCGGCAGCACCGCTGCTTTTGAAGGAGCGGCCGGTCAAAAGGTAGGCAAGCGCCTCGGTTTCCGGCAAGGGCGGCTGGCTTTTGACCTGAAGCACGGGTTTTTGAGCCGGTCCCCGCACTTCCAGGACAGCAGTGACACCGTCGCGCTCGATCGTGCGGACCGCTTTGATCTCCAGCTCAGGTTGAGCTAGCGGACCGGTGAAGATCAAACGCCCAGTCTCGATCTTTAGATTCTGCCCATAGGCTTTGTAGACGCCTTGCTTCAAATCGATTACTCCGTGGGCACTTGCTTGGCGGTTTAAGCTTCGGATCGCTAGTTGGCCGATCAAGCGGGCGGTCAGACCAAACCCTTGCCAGCGTACTTGGTCTTCCAGGGTCAGCTCCACCTGGCTGATGAGTTGAAACGGCGGCTCTTTAGGTTTGGCCTCAGCCCCGACAATGATTTCATCCTCAGAGACGGTCACGCTGCCTTGGGGGCGTTCTTTAAGCCGGATGTCTGCCTCAGGGAGTAGGATCTGGCCTGTCAGCTGGGCAGTCCGATCGCTAAGTTCAAAGACCAGATTCGGGGAAGCGGTGACTTGGGCCTGGGCTTGCCTGACTACCTCCAGATCGTTGCCTTTCAGGGTCAGGTGCAGTTTTCCAGGGAGTTCAGCCCAGCCGGAGAAGTCCAGGCGCCCTTCGCCTGAGCGCAAGCTGCCGGTCAGATCGAAGTGCCCTTGAGTTCCAGCCAGGGAGACTTCAATCGCAGTAAGGCGAATGCCAGCGGGTCGGATGCCCACCGCTCCCTGGCTCAGCTTGAGCCGGCCTTCGAACGTGGGCTGGGTGAGCGGGCCAGCTGCGCGCAGGGACAGCTGGAGCTGCCCTTCAGGTTGATTAAGTTGCGGCAGCCAAGGGGCTAGCCGGGCAAGATTGGGGATTACTAGCTTAAGGTCGCCGGCAAGCGTGAGCGGGCGGGTATTGAAGTCCAGGCTGGCGGCAACGGCTAGCTTTCCGTCGCCAGGAAAGGCGAGCTGCCCGGCAGGGGTATTAAGGGTCAGTTGCTCGATGCGCGCCTGCCAAACTTTGGCGCGGTAGCTGCCGGTTAAAGCGGTAAGCAGGCGAGCTTGGGAGGTCTTGCAGTCGAGTTCCAGCCGGTGTAGGCCGAAGCCGCCGCGGGCGCCGAGCGCGAGGTGTTCGACCCTAAGGCCCGACAGGTTAAGCTGGCTTAGCTTAAGCTCGCTGCGGGAAGTCGGATCATTGGGGGCAAAGCGCAGCTTAAGCTGAAACGCTTCGAGGCGGTTTGCGCGCCAGGCGAGTTCCCGACCTTGGGCATCGACCTGAAGCTGCGGCCAATTAGGGTCTCCTGTCAGCTTCCCTTGTGCTTGGAGGGTGCCGTGAAGATCTGGCCAAAGGTCGCTCAAGCGCCGCCCATCGATGAAAAAAGCCAAGTCGATGCGCTTGCCGTAGCGGCCTTTGAGTTGGAGCCGGTTGGCCCCGCTACGAAGGTCCAGTCCATCGCTTTGCCACTGGCCGTCGTTGAGTTCTAAGCTTCCGGCAGCATCTACCGGTTGCTGTCGCAAGCTGCCGCGCAGCCGGTCGATCTTAAGATGCAGCCAACGCTTCCGTTTATCCCATTGGCCGCGGCTCGATGCCGCCAGTTCCAGGCGCCCGGGCCAAGCAGGGGCGACGGCTTGAGGGTTGAGGTCGCGCCCTTCCAGGGCGAGCTCCCAGGTGAATGCAGGAGCCCAGCGCACTTTGCCGGTGACAATCAATTGCCCTTCAGGGGGATGCACCGTCAGCGGCGCTAGGATGAAGGATTCGGTATCGCCGTGGCCGCTGAGATGGACTTGAAGCGCTGGCATGGTTTTGCCGGCAAGATGCGCATCGAGCGTAAGCTGATACGCATGGAGGTTGCCGAGCACGCGATAGCTGCCCTGAGGGCTTAGGTAATCGGCAATCACCGGTGGCCAGTGCAGGTCTTGCCAGCTGCCATGGAGATCGACTGGAAGATCGGGGTCCAAGGCGTTTAGCGCGCCGAGGGTGGTGGCCTGAAACGGCGCCGTCAGGCGATGGTTGATGTGCAACCTGCGCAGATCGCCGCTAAGATTTCCCTGTCCGGTAAGGAGAAGGCCTTTGGCTTGGCCGCGCCAGTTAAGGGTCAGCTTCAGAGGATAGTCGCCTTGGAGCTTAATTTCACCGGCGATGCTCAGAGACCAAGGTTGGATGAGCGCCTGCAGTCCATGAAGCGTTAATCGGTCTTCGCTCAGCTCAGCGTGCAGCCAAACGTGCTCGAGGTGGGTGCGTGCCTCTCCTTGGGCGATAGTCAGATCGGTCAATTCAGCATGTTCGATCGTCACAGCGAGCGGCAGGCGCATCCTAGGCAAGGTAATCGGCCCGGCTGCTGTGGCCGGTCCTCGGTAACGAAGGCCTTGGGCGGCGATTGCCTCGATCCTAAGCTGCTTGGCAACTAGCGCCTTCGGCTGCCAGGCCAAGGTCAGATGGGCGAACTCAAACTGATAGGGGGGGAGGCGATAGCAAACCTGCTCCAATTCGAAGCGGCGCAGCAGAGTGCCGTGGGTCTGGCCGATACGGAGTTCGCCGGGAGTGAAATACGCGGCTAGGGTTGCCAGCCAGCGGGTACCAGATTCGGTGGCGGTAAGTCCCAACAGGCCCGCAAGCGTCAGGGCGATTCCCAAAGACAGGGTGAGGATGGAATAAATCAGGCGCCTCACAATTCAGGTCCCATGGAAACGTGCACCTTCAGTCCAAAGCTCCCCTGGTTGACTGGAACGGCTAGGTCCAAGCGAACCGGGCCGACTGGAGAATACCAGCGGACGCCGAGGCCGGCACCGATTTGCACCGGTTCGCTCAAAGTTGTAAAAGCGTTGCCAGCATCCACAAACAGCGCCGCGCCGAAGTTTTGCAGCAACGGCTGTTCATATTCTAAGCTGGCCACGCCCAAGTAACGCCCGCCTACTACTTTGCCAGCTTGGTTTTTGGGACCTAGGCGTTTGTAACCGTAACCGCGGATGCTGGTGTCGCCACCGACAAAAAATCTAAGGCTGGCAGGCAGGTTGGCAAAGCGATCGGTCCAGGTGCCTCCGACTTCGATCCGAGAAACGATCCTCCCTTGCCAGGGCAGTTGATAGACGCCCTTGGCATAGGCTTGAGCCTGGAGAAAACGGACTGGATCGCCCAGGAGGGTAGCCCCGCCTTTGAAGGTCAAGTCGCTTTTTAAACCCCGTTTCGGCCGTAGCCGATCGTCGGCGTGGATCCTAGTCCATTGTACTGACGGGATTAGCAGCACGGCTGCTTGCGCTTCGGCGCCTTTGATGCGCGAGCTTTCGTATTTGAGGTCTAAACCTAAGGTTTCGCCCCAATCCTTGCGGGGATGGAGGAAACGAACGCCTAGGGCCGCACTATTGGAACGCAGGGTGTCGGTGACTTCATGCAGATAACCGGCCGGAAAGCTTAAGGCTTCTCGATCGGGATCGTGCCAGGGGATCAGATACTGGCTGCTGAGTTCCGAGCGCACCGGCGAAGCCTGCCCACTTAGCTGCAGCCGGTGGCCGCGGCGGTTGAGGTAGCGGTTTTCATATCCCAAAGAGAGCCTAGGCCCGGTATTGGTGTCAAAGCCGATGCCCAGTTTGAACAAATGCCGCTTGCGTGGGGACAGCTGGATGTCTAGCGGTATTTTGCGATCGCTTTTCTGTTCCCATTGCGGCCGGATGGCTACGTCTTGGAAATAGCCGCTGTCCACCAATACCCGATAAGCTTCGTTGACAAGACCGGCGGCGTAAGGATCTCCCGATTTAAAAGGGAGGTAGCGGCGCATAAATTCTGGCTCTAAGATATCCTGCTGAAGATGGATGCTGCCAAATGCATAGCGCTGGCCTGAGTCTAAGTGAAGCCGAATCCAGGCAAGGTTTTGCTTGAGGTTAACGCGCAGTTCGTGTTTGACCAGGCGGGCGTCGAAGAAACCTCGCTGTTCAGCTAGATTCAATAGGCGACTTTTTAGCTCCTCGTAGCGACCATGGTGGAGGAAGTCGCCTGGTTTGATTGGCAGGTCTTGAAGCAATGCTTTAAACTCAGGATCGTCTGCGGCCTTGCCGAAAATCTGGACCTCCACTTGGGAAAGCTTGACCTGCGGCCCTGGTTCGATCGAGAAACTCGCCTGCCAACATTCTAGGGTGAAAGCGAACTGGCGGTGAATCGTTGGGTGGTAGTAACCCAGCGCCCGCAGCGCCTGGCGGATGTCGCGCTCGGAGCCGGCCAAAGCCTCCTGCACCTGCCAACGGGGAGAGGAACAGCTTTCCTCGGCAAGCGCCAACTGAGCCTGAATGTTACGGCGTACTTCCCCTTTCACCCCTTCGATGCGGATGTCTGGTTTGAGCTCTTCGGCAACCAGAAAGCAGTTCCAACCGGCGATGGCCAATAGCGCCACCCATCGCCAAACTGCCATCAGGAAAGAGATTGAACAATCAACGGTAACCGGCCTGATTGTCTTCTAACTATTAGGGAAATGATGCCGCCTTGACAGCAGACGCTATGTGCGTTAGCGCAGTCAATCTACTGCATGGAGCTCGGATGGGCAAGGAAACTAAAATATTCTAATCTAAAGACCAGTTCTAGGAAACGCGGTGAAAGCTTATCTAGTGGGTGGAGCGGTGCGCGATCGCTTGTTGGGTCTTCCTGTCAAAGAGCGCGATTGGGTAGTCGTAGGGGAGACTCCCGAATCCATGGAGCGCCGGGGATTTAAGCGCGTCGGCAAAGATTTTCCAGTATTTTTGCATCCAAAGACCCACGAAGAATACGCTTTGGCGCGTACTGAACGCAAGGTGGCCCTCGGTCACCGCGGGTTTGTCGTCCACGCTGATCCCAGCGTGACCTTAGAGGAGGATTTGCAGCGGCGCGATCTGACCATCAACGCGATGGCCATGGACACCGAAGGGCATTTGATCGACCCTTACGGCGGCCTAAAGGATTTACAGCAGCGTATTTTGCGCCACGTATCCCCAAGCTTTGCCGAGGACCCTTTGCGCATTTTGCGCGTGGCTCGCTTTGCCGCTAAGCTCGCTCATTTAGGATTTACCGTCGCTCCGGAAACCTTGAGTCTGATGGGGCAGATGGTCGAGGCTGGGGAAGTAGACGCGCTGACACCAGAACGGGTTTGGCAGGAACTAATCAAGGCTTTAGCTGAGTATACTCCGACCGCGTTTTTCGAAGTCCTTAGGGAGTGCGGAGCAAATGCGCGCCTATTTCCGGAAATCGAGCGGCTGTTTGGGGTCCCCCAGCCGGCGAAGTGGCACCCGGAAATCGACACCGGGGTACATACCCTGATGGCCTTGGCTCAAGCTGCCAAATTGACCCCCGATCCCCTGGTTCGGTTTGCTGTCCTGACCCACGATTTAGGCAAGGGGTTGACGCCGCCTGAGGAATGGCCACACCACCGCGGCCACGAGATCTGCGGCCTCATCCCGCTGGCTGAATTATGCCTGCGCCTGAAGGCGCCAAGGGCATATCATCGGCTGGCAGAAAAAGTGATGCGCTATCACGGCTGTTGCCACAGGGTGGATGCGCTGTGCCCAAGCACCATCGTGGAGATCCTATATGCCCTCGATGCCCTACGCGATGAGACAAGCTTCGAGCAATTTTTGCTGGTTAGTATGGCCGATGCCCGAGGGCGCAAGGGGCTGGAGAATCAACCTTATCCCCAGGCAGACTGGTGGCGGGCGTTGCGGCGCGCCGCTATGGCGGTCAAGGTTGCACCGCTTCTGGCCAAGGGGTTGAGTGGTCAAGCGCTAGGTGAGGCGTTGCGCCAAGCCCGCATCCAGGCGGTAGCGGCGGAGAAGCGTCGCTTGCAGGGTATTGAGCCAGGCTGATGCTTGCGCAGTATCTTGAAGCGGTCTGGCGTTAGCAAAGCGGCGGTCAGCGATGGAACAGAAACTGGCAGTGGTCGATTTCCAGCTTGTCGCCACTGTTGAGCTGAATGGTCTGACCCCCAAGCGGATGGCCGTTGACTTTGATGTTCTCGCCGCCGGTCAAGGAGGACAGAAAATAACCGTTTTTGCGGCGCGCGATGACTGCTACGCTGCCGTGGTTGCCAAGCCGAGTCAGCGCGTGTTTTAAAGGGATGATCCGGCCGATGTGTTTGCCGTTCAAGATCTGCAAGCTGGCCTGCAAAACTTCGGCCGGAGTTTGGATCGCTGGGAGGATGCGGTCATCAGCGAAGCGGAGTATATATTCGCCAAGGTGGATGGTGTCGCCGTGGGCAAGCACATGGCAGTCGGTCGGACGCCCGTTGACCTCTACTGGAAAACGTCCATCTTCCCGTATCAGCTGCGGACCTTTAGGGTGATCGAGATCGATAGTGACGTGTTTGGGAGCAAGGCTTGGGTCGTCGAGGCAGATAGTGTTGTTGGAGTCCCGTCCGATGGTGACGATGCTGCCATCGAACCGATGAGTGTTGAGCAGCTTGCCTTTGCAGCTTACCGTCAATTGCACCATAGGCGCCTCTTTGTTAGCGTTTTTCCTTAAAAAAGTGTAGACGAAAAGGCTTACGTCCCACGGCTGGATTTAAGATTTAATAGGATAAATCCGGGCTTGTTTGACCGCGTTGCCTTCCATCTCTAGGATCTCTATCAGGAAACCGTTGAGTTTCAAGCTCGTCCCTGGACTTGGAATGGTTTCCAGATGTTCCATGATAAGACCGTTTAAGGTTTTTGGCCCGTGCGTGGGCAGCTGCCAACCGGTGATCCGGTTGAGTTCTCGCAAGGAAATCCCGGCATTGACGAGATAGCTTCCATCGGCCTGTTTTTGGACTTGGCTTGGATGGCCAGTCAACTCCCCTACCAATTCCTGCAGGATGTCTTCTAGGGTCACCAGGCCGTGGACATCGCCGTATTCATCCACCACTAGGGCGAGGTGTTTGTGGTTTTGCTTGAAGTCCATTAACGCCTGATGCAACGGCATATTTTCGGGCACAAAATAGATTTCCTCAAGCGCTTGACATAGGGTTTCCTTAGATAAGGAATCTTTCGCAAGCAAAGGGAAAAGCTTGCAGATGGATAACACGCCGATGACATGATCGAGATTCTGTTTGAATACCGGCAGGCGCATGTGAGGGCTGGCTTTGATCTGCTCGATAATCGTTTCGATGGGATCGTCTAGGTCTATGCCTTGGATGTTCTGACGTGGGACCATCACGTCCTCCACTGTGGCGCTTTCTAGATCGAGGATGGTCAAGAGCATGTTGCGAAAGCGTTCTGGTAGGAGGGCGCTGGCTTCTGCCACCACTGTGCGCAGTTCTTCAGCCGACAGGAGAGTGCCAGCTGGCTGTTTGAAGCGCACGCCAAAGAGGAAGAGGACGCAGTTGGCGAGCAGGTTGATCAGCCAGACCAAGGGGTAAAATATCCGCAGCAAAGGCGGCAAAATCCACGCTGCGGTAAAGGCGACTTTTTCCGGGTAGATCGCAGCTAAAGTTTTGGGGGCCACCTCGCCGAAAATCAGGACTATTAGGGTTAGAATGGCGGCTGCAGCAGCAATGCCTGCCTCGCCATAGAGGCGTAAGGCGATGATGGTGGCTAAAGAGGAAGCGAGGATATTGACAAAGTTGTTACCCAAGAGGATCAGGCCGATCAACCGATCTGGACGCTCCAGAAGCTTATGCACGCGAATGGCGCGAGGGTGTCTTTGCTTGACGAGGTGTTGAAGCCGGTAGCGGTTGATCGCCATCAAGGCGGTCTCTGAACCGGAAAAGAAAGCTGACAGCAAAATCAAAGCGGCCAATGCCCCAAACAATGCGCTGAGCGGAATATCGTTCAAAGGGGAAGCTACTCCGTTGGTTGGGAATAATGAATTTCTAAGGCTTACGGGAGAGGCTGTCAAGTTGGCCTCAGTGGAAGGCGGAGTGACAAAATTTTGACATCCAATCAACGGTAATTTACTTTTTTGTTTTTAAATGCGAGATACAGCTTTTGCATGCTAGAATCACAGCCGATTCTACTTATCGCTCCAGAGGGGGAAGAACAACGCCAGATCCAAGCTATCTTGGAGTATAGCGAATATTCGGTTGTGGTGGCTCTGCCCGAAGGGCTCGAAGCTGTGCTTGCCAGTAGGTCTGGTTTTCGAGCCGCAGTTTTGGCAGGCACCCAGGGTTTGGCGTCAAGCGTGCGGACTCTGCGCCAGGCCGCGCCCAATATGCCGCTGATGCTGCTTAGGCCGCGTGAGGATAGGATGCCGCTGCCGTCAGCCGTAGAGAGTGAAATCAGCGCCGTTTTGGATTGGCCGACTACTTACCCGATCTTGACCGGATTGATCCAGCGCCTGATCAACGAACGCAGCGACAGGAAGCCGCGCCGTTCGCTGGAGCTGTTTCGCAGTCTAAGTGGCAGTAGTTTTGCCATCCAAAGAACCCGCAAGCTGATCGAGCAGGTGGCTGACACCGATGTGACGGTTTTGATCTTAGGAGAATCCGGCACCGGCAAGGAGGTGGTCGCGCGCAACTTGCATTACCGTTCCTCGCGCCGCCACCGGCCGTTTGTCCCAGTCAACTGCGGCGCGATTCCGGCGGAGCTGTTGGAGAGCGAGTTATTCGGCCACGAAAAAGGAGCTTTTACCGGCGCGTTTACTGCCCGCCAGGGTCGGTTCGAGCTGGCCGAAGGTGGGACGCTATTTTTAGACGAGATCGGCGACATGCCGCTTGCAATGCAGGTCAAGCTGCTCAGAGTCCTGCAGGAGCGCAGCTTCGAGCGGGTTGGCAGCAATCGAACCATTTATTGCGATGTGCGCGTGATCGCCGCTACCCACCGTAACCTGGAGGAGGAGATCGCAGCAGGGCGGTTCCGTGAGGATTTGTATTATCGTCTCAACGTGTTTCCGATTGAAGTTCCTGCCCTGCGCGAGCGGCGTGAGGACATCCCTGCGCTGGTCGCAGACCTGATCGCGCGGATCGAGAACGAAAAGCGCGGTTCAGTGCGTCTGACCGCCGCTGCTTTAGAAGCGCTCAAGCGCTACGATTGGCCTGGCAACGTGCGCGAGTTGGCCAACCTGATCGAGCGCCTGGCGGTGCTGTATCCTTACGGAGTAGTCGATGTCTCTGACCTGCCGGAAAAGGTCCTGCGCCGGATTGGGAACCAGTCTGATGTTTCTAGGAATAAGCTGGAGGTAACTGATCTGCTCTCGACAGAGGAGGTGAAGCTACCGGAAGGCGGCCTGGACCTAAAAGAACACCTGAGTAATCTAGAAAAAGAACTGATCCGCCGTGCCTTAGAGGAGTCCCAAGGCGTGGTCGCCCATGCTGCCCAGCGCCTGAAGATGCGCCGCACCACCTTGGTGGAAAAACTGCGCAAGTACGGCCTGCGCGCCGAGGATACGTCAAATCTTTGACTTCTTGTATTTAAACCCTTGATGTAAAAGAAGCCAATTTTTGGCATTAGCTTTGCTAGCGTTCGTTAAGAAAAACGAACGAGCAAGCAGGCAATGGTAGAGCTGCAGCCGTTGGGCAACTCTGATGTAAAGCGCTTCGAAGTAGACACTCTCCAGCATGCCTTTGAGATTTTCAACCAACTCTCCCAAACGCTGATAGAGGCTTACCGGGAGCTGGAGAGTCAGGTCGCCCGCCTCAATCGGGAACTGGCTGCCGCCCGAAGCGAGCGCCTTCGAGTATTGGTGGAAAAGGAAAAACTGGCCAGCAGGTTGGAGCGCCTGCTGGAGATATTGCCAGGAGGGGTGATCGTGCTCGATGGCGAAGGCCGCATCGTCGAGTGTAACCCAGCGGCGGCGGAGTTGTTGGGAGAGCCTTTGGTGGGTCAATCTTGGGCTGAGGTCAGCCGGCGCAGCATGGTTCCCCAGGGCGACAATCCCCATGAACTGTGTCTGAACAATAGTAAGATCGTCAGCATTTCGGCGCGCCCGCTGGGGAATGAGCCGGGCCAGATTCTGTTACTGGCAGACGTCAGCGAGATGCGTGCCCTGCAGGCATTGGTCGATCAGCGCCAACGCCTCTCGGCGATGGGAGAAATGGTGGCGAAGCTGGCGCATCAGGTACGTACCCCTTTGGCAGCCGCCATGCTGTATGTGGCGCAACTGGAAAGCGGGCGCCTTAACGAGGATCAGCGCCGCAGTTTCACTGCGAAAGTCATGGAACGCCTCCAGCATTTGGAGCGCCAGGTCAACGACATGCTAGCGTTTTCCCGCCAAGGATATGGTGGGAGGGAGACCATTTCTGTAGCAGCTTTCCTAAGGCGGCTTGAAGAGGCTACCTCGCCGAGGCTAGTGAATACTTCGGTCACTCTGCGTTGCCTCGATCTGACTGGCGGGGCAGTATTCGAAGGGAATTTAGAAGCGCTAGAAGGAGCATTCCTGAATCTGCTCGACAACGCTTTGGAAGCGATGGCCGGGCAAGGCCAGATCGAGGTTAAAGCTGCGTGGGAGGAGGGTCTGCTCTGCCTGAGCGTGATCGATGACGGGCCAGGGATGGATGAGGCGGTGCGCCAGCGTATGTTTGAGCCGTTCTTTACTACCCGTCCCAACGGCACAGGATTGGGATTGGCAGTAGTAGACAGTATCGTCAAAGCGCACGGTGGCTTTATACGCTGCGAAACTGCACCGGGTCAGGGATCAGCGTTTTACATTTATCTGCCGCCAGCTGGGAGTGTTCCGCTGCCGGGCGGATACCGGCAGCGCCTTAAGTGCGGTGATGGATTGGTGGCAGTTTAAGGAGGTTGTCTCGATGCTGGAGGCAGAGATTTTGGTGGTGGAGGATGATCCCGCGTTCCGGGAGGCGCTCTGCGATACCTTAGCGTTAGCTGGCTATCGGGTATGCTGCGCCGCTAACGGAGATGAGGCGTTGGCCAAATTGAATAGGCACCGGGTGGGGCTGGTACTCAGCGATGTCAAGATGGTGCCCATGGATGGCCAAACCCTCCTAAAGCACATCAAACTCAGCTTTCCGGAGCTGCCGGTGTTGATGATGACTGCCTATGGCACAATCGAACAGGCAGTGCAAGCGATTCGAGCTGGGGCCTGCGATTATTTGGTCAAGCCGTTCCCCGCTGAGGTACTCTTGAAGCAGGTTAGGCATTTTCTCATTTGGCCTGACGGCGACGCTGGTGAAACGGTCGTCGATCCAGCGATGCAGCAAGTGTACGAACTGGCTAGGCGAGTGGCGCCTACCGATGCGAACGTGCTGATTTTGGGTGAGTCGGGTACCGGTAAAGAAGTGCTTGCGCGTTATTTGCACCAGCACTCCGGGCGCAAGGGACCTTTCATCGCGATCAACTGCGCGGCGATTCCTGACTCCTTGCTAGAGGCAGAGCTATTTGGTTATGAAAAAGGCGCGTTTAGCGGCGCTTTAAGGTCTACGCCGGGGAAGTTCGAGCTAGCTCAAGGGGGGTCTTTGCTGCTCGATGAGATCTCGGAGATGACTCCGCAGCTTCAGGCCAAGCTGCTTCGGGTACTTCAGGAGCGGGAAGTGGAGCGAATCGGAGGGCGCCAACTCCTGAAACTGGACGTGCGCGTGATCGCCACCTCCAACCGCAACCTACGGGAAGAAGTGGCTGCGGGCCGGTTCCGCGAGGATCTGTTCTACCGCATCAACGTGTTTCCGCTGTATTTGCCGCCGTTACGCGAACGCCCGCAAGATATCGTGCCTTTGGCGCAAGCTTTGCTCAAGCGGCATGCCGGCAGTCGTCAACCTAAGCTGTCTGCCGAGGCCATACGCAAGCTTAAGTCCTATCATTGGCCAGGGAATGTGCGCGAGCTCGAAAACGTCATCCGGCGCGCTCTGATCTTATGCCAAGAGGAATGGATCGGCCCTGAAGCTTTGATTTTCGATCCAGCCCCCAATGTTAGCGCTGAGCCGGGTTCGGCGGGTAGGCTGTGCCAGTCTGTCAAACTTGAGCAAGGGGTGCGGTCTGTTGAAGAACAGATCATTCTGGCAACGCTTAAGGAGGAAAACGGCAGCCGGATTTCTACGGCCAAGCGGTTAGGGATCAGCCCTAGAACCTTGCGCTACAAGCTTGCCAAGATGCGCGAAGCCGGAATTTCGGTTCCATGCTAATTGGAGAAACCCAAAGAGGGATAAAGCGATGAGCAACATAAATATCGATGCTGTGCTGGCTCAGATGCGCGCGCTGCAGAGCCAACTCGTTCAAAAACCGCCAAGCGCAGAGTCGACGGTAGATTTTGCAGCCTTGCTTGAGCGTTCCATCGATGCGGTCAATACCAAACAGCAGCAAGCTGCCAGTTTGGCCGAGGCGTTTGAGCAGGGGGAGGAAGTGCCTTTGGCGGAAGTCATGGTGTCGCTGCAGAAGGCGAGGGTTTCGTTCCAAGCGATGGTCCAAGTTCGCAATAAGTTGGTGGAAGCCTATAAAGACATCATGAACATGCAGATGTAAGCATAGGGGGAGAAGTTGGCCGAAACCGATACCGGCGTGCCAGTGCCAGCGGGAGAGCAGGAAATAGCTGCGCCCGCAGGGAAAGCATTGGCGCAGCTTAAAGGAACTGGGCAGGTCAACGCGTGGCTCGAGACTTGGCGCGAGCTGTCTTGGGAGCGCAGGCTAGGGGTGCTTTTTGTCATCGCTTTAGGGCTGGCGTTGGGGATAGCGGTGATGTTATGGGCGCAGACGCCAGAATATAAACCGTTGTTTCTCGATCTGAGCGAAAGCCAAGCAGGTGAAATCCTGTCAGCTTTGGACAAGCTGAAGGCAGATTATAAGATCGACCGCAAAAGCGGCGCTATCTTAGTGCCAGCTGAGGCAGTCTATGAGCTTAGGCTGCGGTTGGCGGCTTTAGGTTATCCCAAGCAGAACGAGAGCGGTTATGAGATCCTGGAAAAAGAACCCGGATTCGGCGCCAGCCAGGCCTTGGAGCAGGCGCGCTATCAGCACGCTCTAGAAGGAGAGATTGCCCGCTCCATCATCACCTTAGAAGGGGTCAAGACGGCGCGGGTGCATCTAGCCTTGCCCAAGGAGTCAGTGTTTGTGCGCCAGCGCAAGCCACCGAGCGCGTCGGTAGTGTTGCAACTGATGCCTGGCTATGAAATCCGGCGCGAACAGGTGCAAGCGATCGTCCATCTGGTCGCTTCCAGCGTGCCGAAGCTGGCACCGGATAAGGTCACGGTCGTCGATCAATACGGCCATTTACTCAACTCGGTCGGCCAAGATCGGGATGAGTTATCCCTGACCGACAAGCAGTTCGAATATAAGAAGAAAGTCGAGGACCACTTAGTCGAGCGCATCGAGACTTTGTTAGTTCCTTTAGTAGGACGCGATGCGCTGCGCACTCAAGTGGCAGCAGACATCGATTTCACTGCAGTGGAGCGGACCGAAGAGCTCTACAATCCGGATCTTCCAGCTTTGCGCAGCGAGCAGCAGGAGCAAAAGGAAAGCCGGCAGGAGGTCGCCCAAGGCGTGCCAGGCGCCCTCACCAATCAACCGCCAGCCGCTGGCACTGCCCCTGAGGTGGCCAACAATAAGGAAGCAAATGGCAACGGCACACCGGTCGAAGCGCATAAAAAGCTGGTCCGCAACTATGAACTGGACCGAACCATCAGTCATATCCGCCAAGCTAGCGGCGGCATCCGGCGGCTGACGGTAGCGGTAGCAGTAGATTACCTCAAGCTGCCCCAGCCAGATGGCACGGTCATCACCCGCCCTTATACCCAAGAAGAGCTCAATAACCTGATCGCTTTGGTCAAGCAAGCAGTCGGATACGATGCTAGCCGCGGGGATCAGGTCACGGTGACGAATGTAGCCTTCCGGGGGAATGAGGAAATCGCTCTGCCGGAGCTTCCCATCTGGCAGCAGGCATGGGTTTGGAATCTAGGAAGGCAACTTGGGGCGCTGCTGGTAGTGTTGGTGTTGATCTTTGCGGTGTTTAGACCGTTGCTGCGGGCGCTGTTGCCGAAAGCGCAAGAGCCTGTCGCTGAGGTAGCCATGATCCCAAGCGAAGCCAGTGTTGCGGCTGAGATGGAAGCCCAGTCCGAGCCGCTGTCGCTGGAACAGGAAAGCGAAGAACTGTTAAAACTGACTGGCCCTCAAAGTTATGAAAAGCGCCTTGAGTTCGTTCACCGTCTGATCGACCAAGATCCGGACCGAGTCGCGCAAGTGATTAAAAATTGGATCCTCGAAGATGGCCGAAAGTGACAAGTTAACTGGAGTTGATCGGGCCGGGCTGCTGCTGCTAGCCGTTGGGCAGAGGCGTGCTGCGCAGGTGCTCAAGCGCTTAAGCGCCAGGGATGTCCAGCTCGTCGGGATGGCGATGGCGCGATTGGAAAACATCCGGGCCGAGATGGTCGAGGAAGTCGTAGCGATGTTTTTGAAGCACATTCGTGGTCAGACCTCTTTCGGAGTGCGCACGGGAGAATACGTTCGCAATGTCCTCATCGAAGCGCTCGGGGAAGAGGAAGCCGAAACCTTGATCGATCGGATTCTGCTCAATCGCAACAGCCGCGGGATTGAACAGCTCAAGTGGATGGAACCGCGCGCTATCGCCGAGTTATTGCGGATAGAGCATCCTCAGATTGTGGCGATTTTAATGTCATTGCTGGAACCGAACCAGTCTGCGGCGGTATTGGGACACCTGCCGCCGATGATGCGCCATGACGTTGTGATGCGGATCGCTAATCTGGAGACAGTACAACCGGATGCCTTGAAAGAACTAGATGCGATCATGGAAGAGCAGTTGATGGGCAAAACTAATCTTAAATCCTCCAATATCGGTGGGGTGGAAAAAGCTGCCGAAATCCTCAACATGGCAGGTAGCGGCCTTGAAGCTGAGATCATGGAAAAACTGACGGAAATGGCACCTGATCTGGCCCAGCAGATTCAAGACAAGATGTTTGTGTTCGAGGATCTGATCCGGCTCGACGACCGCAGCATTCAAACTCTCCTGCGCGAGATTTCTACCGATACCTTGCTGCTGGCTCTGCGGGGTACCGATGAGGCGCTTCGGCAAAAGATTTTCGGCAATATGTCGCGGCGGGCAGCGGAAATGCTGCGCGATGACCTGGAGGCTGCCCCGCCAGCTAAACTCAGCGATGTGGAGGCAGCGCAAAAGGAAATTCTCCAGGTTGCCAAACGTCTCGCCGATGCAGGCGAGATCGCGTTAGCCGGAGGTGGGGATGAGTTCATCTAATAAACAAGACCGCTTCGCACCTGAAGAGCTCGCATCGGTTGCACCCTGGCGGTGGCCGGAGATGACCCTTAAGGATGTTTTCTCCGAAGCCCTGCAGCAGGATTTGGATGAGCTGGTAGAGGCATCCGATCCGGTACCAATGATGACTGCTGAAGCGCTGGAGGCGATGCAGAAACAGGCGTTTGAGGAAGCAGCCAAAGACGGACGTGAGCTCGGTTACCGCGAAGGGTACGCCAAGGGGAGTCAAGAAGGCTATAAGGAAGGTTACGACAGGGGTTTTCAGCAAGGCTATCGGGAGGGAAGGGAAAAAGGCGAAGCGGAAGGCCGCGCTTGTGCTCACCAAGCCTTGGCAGCCGAGGTGGGCTATCTTAGGCAGTTGATGGCGGCGTTAGCCGGGCCGCTGGAACAGGTAGATGAGCAAGTTGAGCAGGAGCTCGTCGCGCTTGCGATGACCGTTGCCAGGCACTTGGTCTGGCGCGAATTGAAGACCGATCCAGGCCAAATCGTTGCAGTAGTGCGCGAGGCGTTGGCGCTGTTGCCAGCCTCGCAGCGCAATGTCACTTTGAGTTTGCATCCTAAAGATGCGCAGTTGGTTCGGTCCGCGCTAGATCTAGATCAGGCTAAGGTACCTTGGCAGATTGTCGAAGACCCCACCTTAAGCCGCGGTGGCCTTCGCGTGGAGACCGAAGTGTCCCGCATCGATGCCACGGTAGAGACCCGCCTTGCGGCGGTGATCGCTGCGGCGTTGGGCGGAGAGCGCAGTGAAGATTTGGAGGAAGGCCATGAGCCTACATCCTGATCGACTCGGTGATCCTGGAAACGCATCTGGGCAAACCGAGATCCAGGGGGAAGTACCCTCCTGCCAGCGGGGCGCGCGGTGGAGTCAACATTTGCGTGGAATCAGACAGCGCCTTAGACGGCCTTTACCCCTAGTCGTGGAGGGCAAGCTGTCGCGTATGGTGGGCTTGACTTTGGAAGCCGTAGGCTGTCAGGCACCGGTAGGGGGGCGCTGCTTGGTAGAGACTGCTTATCGAGATCAGATCGACGCTGAGGTCGTGGGATTTGCCGACGAGCGTTTGTACCTGATGCCGGTGGGCGAGGTATACGGCTTAAAGCCCGGCTGCCGGGTAATTCCGAGCAGTCGCCCAAGTAGCGCCAAGGTGGGTATGGGATTGCTCGGCCGGGTGCTGGATGGGGCGGGCAATTCCCTCGATGGCCAAGGACCGTTGCGCTATGAGACTACCCGTCCGCTTCAAGGTCGACCGCTCAATCCGCTGTTGCGTCAACCGGTGGTAGAGCCGCTCGACGTCGGGGTGCGAGCCATCAACGCCCTGCTGACAGTGGGGCGCGGTCAGCGCTTGGGGTTGTTTGCCGGTACCGGGGTAGGCAAAAGCGTCCTGCTTGGGATGATGACTCGGTTTACGTCGGCAGATATAGTCGTGGTAGGGCTGATCGGTGAACGGGGGCGCGAAGTCAACGATTTCGTGCGCAAGATCCTAGGCCCAGATGGGCTTGCCCGCGCGGTAGTTGTGGCCGCGCCTGCTGATCAACCACCGCTGATGCGTTTACATGGGGCGCTGTATGCGACCGCAGTGGCTGAGTATTTTCGCGATCAAGGCTTGAATGTTTTGCTGCTGATGGATTCTCTAACCCGCTTTGCCCAGGCCCAGCGTGAGATCGCGCTGGCCATCGATGAACCGCCGGCGACTAAAGGCTATCCCCCATCTGTATTTGCCAAACTGCCGCGCCTGCTAGAGCGTGCCGGTTGCGGGGAGAAAGGCACCGGCTCGATTACCGCTTTCTACACGGTGCTGACGGAAGGAGATGACACCAACGATCCGATTGCGGATGCGGCGCGCGGGATTTTGGACGGCCACATCGTGTTGACGCGGCGCTTGGCTGAGGCTGGACATTACCCGGCCATCGACATCGAGGCCTCGATCAGCCGGGTAATGGCCGATATTGTCCCGGCGTCTCAGCTTGAGACTGCCCGGCGGCTGAAAAAGCATTATTCCCTGTATCAGCAGCATCGAGATTTGATCGCTTTGGGAGCTTACCAGCGCGGTTCTGATCCGTGCATCGATCAGGCTATCCTCCTGCAACCGAAGATCGAGGAATTTCTCCAGCAAGGGATGCATGAAGCGGTCAGTTTGGAGGAGAGCGTGGCTGCTTTGCAAGCTTTGCTTCCGCCTGATTCATGAACTACGCCGAGCGTTTTGAACAGGTGGCAAAATGGGCTGCAGAGCGGGAGAAAAAGGCAGCCCAGGCGTTAGCCATGGCAACTTCAAAGTTGCAGGAGGCAAATACCCAGTTGGAGGCGTTATATCGGTTTCGCGCCGAATACCTTTCCCGGATGCAGCAGGATGGGGCAGCCGTGACTGCACTCCAGTTCCAGCAGTTGCGTGCTTTTCTGAACCGATTGGGTAGTGCGATTGCAGAACAGGAAGCAGTGCTGCAAAAGTTGCGGCAAGAAATTGCCGCCTTACAGGCGGCCTGGCAACGGGCTTATTGCCGCCGACAGGGGATAGATAAGATCCGCGCCGATCGCTTGCGCCGGCAGCAAGCCGAAATAGAACGGCGACAGCAAGGCGAGTTAGACGATCGCGCTGCGGCTAAGCACAGGGCGCGTAAGATCAAAAAGTAATGGTGTGATATTTGCTTAATTTTGAACGAGCGGGTTGGGAGACTGGTATGCCGTTACAGATCAATAGCAGCTTGGCATCGATTTTGACAGCGTTAGCCTCCAGTGAGGGAAATACGCCTGCTCCCAGCGCCGGGACGTTGGAGTCGGCGTTTAAGCAAGTGTTGACAAGGTTCCAGGCAGCCTTTGAGGAATCTCCTCGCCAGAGGTCATGGGATTCTCCTGCGCTGCTGGCATCACCAGCCCTAGGCGGGCAGGAGCCTAGTCCGGTGGACAAGGGGGAAATCCTAGCAGGCTTAAAAGCTGTGCGCCAACCGCTGGAGGCTGCCCTTCAGGACCTGCAAGTGGAGATGGGAGAAATCGGGCAAGATTTGCTCGAGGCCGATGCTGGATTTGAGCAGGTCGAGCAACTTCAGCTGGGAGATAGCGGAGATCTGCGCAAGAATCTAATCAGGTGGCGCCAACGTCTAGGGGCAATCCTGCAAAGCTTGCAGGCAGAGGAGAACCAAACGCAATTGCCTTTAGAAGAGGAGAATCTGAGCGGTGAGATCCTCAAGGATCTGAAGACCTTGCGCGAGCGGGTAGAAGCGGCATTGTCTACCCAAGTTTCAGCCGAGCAAGGACGATCGGCTGCCGGAGAAGATAAGGCAAGCGCAGCGTTCCAGCTAGCTGAGGCAGTATTTCCGCTAGGTCAGCTGCTCCGACCCGACACCGAGGGACCGGACGGTGAATCTGCGAGGACAGAGGTCGCTCTGCCGCCTGAGTACCCATCGGCTGGGCAAGCAGTCGATGTCGCAGCGCCTCAGGTGGCAGCGGAAAAAACGATCTTCCCCGCCGCGGAAGCGCAGCTTGCGCCATCTCTGCCAGACACTGGAATTGATCGAGCGGCCCAGGTGGCAGTGACCGCGATGGACCAGACACTTGAACCGGCAACGCTTAGGATGTCTGAGCCCCAAGCATTGCCTGCGCCCGTAGAGGCTCCAAAGCCAGCAGAAGCTGAAGCGTTTGCCCCCTTAAGTACGATGCTAAAAACGGTAGCTGTCGAAGGCTCATCCCAGCCGAATCTACAAGCACCTAGCCTTAAACCAAGTCCGAAGGGCGACGCTATGATGGGACAGCCGCCTGTTTCGCTGCTCGCCGAGATCGCCGGTTCTTTGACGCCGTCTTCACCTCAGGGTGGGGAGAAAGCAGTCCTTGCATTGCCAACGCCGTTTGGCCATCCAGCATGGGCCGACGAGTTAGGCCAGCGGCTTGTTTGGATGCACGGGAAATCGATCCGGGCCGCCGAACTCCATCTTAATCCGCCGGAGTTAGGGCCAGTTTCGGTCAGGATCCAGGTGCACGACGACCAAACCAGCGTCCAGTTTGCTTCCCCTCATGCAGCGGTGCGCGATGCTATCGAGGCGGCTTTGCCACGGCTGAAAGATCTCTTCGAAGCCCGCCAGTTGCCGCTGACCCAAGTGGAAGTCGCCCAGCAATCCTTGCCGGATCGATCCCATTCCCATGCGCGCCGTGAACCATTCGCTTTTGCTCAGGATTACTCGGCCAACCCCGAGGAGAAAGAAGAGCTAGGGCAAGAGAACAGGCAGCCTAGCATGACCATCGGTAGGCGCCTGTTGAGTCTCTATGCCTGATCGCTTAGCATGGCTAATTTAGCTTCGATTCCTATACTGGTTGGATCGGATCGGGGCTTACTTCCTTAGGTGCTGGCAAAGCTGGCAGCATTGGTCGAGCAAGCTCGCTTGCAGTTGGTGCCGAGGTTGCCTGTGGTTCGGCTTGAGGAGAATCGCCAACCTCTACGGTCTGCGCAGAGATAGCCTCCTGACTAGATTCCGCTGCTGCCGCAGGGGGTGAACGGCGGCCGCCGCGGCGGCGTCGAGAGGCACCGCGCCGACTTCCGAATCGTTTGCGGGGCGTTGATGGGATAGCTAAAGCTTCCTCTGCTGGCGTTTTGCCTTCGCCTTCGCCGATGGGCATTGGCGTAGGCACAGCTGGGGCTTCTGGACTCAAAGCGTACGCCGGCGTTTCCTGAACCGGAGGCTTGTCGCAGCTAGGGTGGTTGCTGCCCGAATGAGTTTCAGCGCTAGCCGACTCAGGCGGCGGCAGGGCTGCTTTGGGTGCAGTCTTGGCAGTGAGCGGTCCTGCGCGTCTAGCGCCCCCGATGAGCTTCTGCCAGAAACGCCTGATCAGCTCGGCGGTAGACGTCTTACTCCGAGTCGGCGCTGGGGTGGTGGGGAAGAAGTCCTTGATCGCTGCTTGCTCTATCTTGCGTGTCTCCGTAGCGAAAGCCGGAACCTCGCTCTTCTCTGGAGGAATCTGGGTATAGCTGGGAGGGGCTGTTTCAGCACTTTCGCGCACACGCTGGATCTCGTAAGCTGGGATTTCCAAGTGCTTGGAAGGAATGATGACGATGCTTACCTCGTGGCGTTTTTCGATCTGCTCTAGTGCTTGCCGTTTCTCATTGAGGAGATACGTAGCCGGTTCCAATGGCAAGTGGACAATCACCCGCGAAGTAGCAGGTTTAAGCGCTTCCTCCTCGATGATGCGCAGGATCGCCAGCGCTAGCGATTCGGTGCTGCGGATTGCACCGCGGCCCTGGCAGCGGGGGCAGGGGATGAGGCTGGATTCCCCAAGCGAGGGCCTAAGCCTTTGGCGCGACATCTCTAGCAAGCCAAAGCGCGAAATGCCCCCGATTTGGATTTTAGCGCGGTCGTTTTTAACGGCTTCCTTAAGCTTCTGCTCTACCGCGCGTTGATTGCGCGGTGAGGCCATGTCGATGAAATCGATCACAAACAACCCGCCTAGATCCCGAAGGCGCAGTTGCCGGGCGATCTCCTCGGCGGCCTCGAGGTTGGTGATCAGGGCGGTTTCTTCGATGTCGCCGCCTTTGGTGGCCCGGGCAGAGTTGATGTCTATGGCAGTCAAGGCCTCGGCGTGGTCGATGACGATCGCGCCGCCCGAGGGTAGCGGCACCTCGCGCTGATAGGCCAGCTCGATCTGGCTTTCGATCTGGAATCGGCTGAACAGAGGGACGGGGTCTTCGTACAGCTTGGCCTTGCTGATAAAGTGCGGCATGACCTGCTGGAGGAAGTTGCGCACCATGCGGTAGGTAGCGGGATTGTCGACCAAGATCTCGTCGATGTCGGCGCGCAGATGGTCGCGCAGCGCGCGGATGATGACATTGCTTTCCTGGAAGATCAAAAATGGCGCCGGTTTCGAATTCGCCGAGCGTTCGATCGCCTCCCACAGCTGCAACAGGTAATTGAGGTCCCACTGCAATTCCTCAGCGGTCTTGCCGCTGGCAGCGGTGCGCACGATCAGCCCCATTCCTTCGGGGAGATCGAGAGAGGCGATGATTTCTTTCAGATCGCCGCGGGCTTCTCCCTCGATACGGCGCGAGATGCCGCCGGCGCGGGGATTGTTGGGCATCAGCACCAGATAGCTTCCAGCCAAGGCGATGAAAGTCGTCAGCGCCGCGCCTTTATTACCGCGTTCTTCTTTTTCGATCTGAACGATGACCTCTTGACCTTCGTGAATCAGGTCCTTGATCTCGGAGCGGCTTTGATCCGGTTCCAGCGGATGGGAGAAGTAAGTAGGAGCGATCTCTTTAAACGGCAGAAAGCCGTGGCGCTCTGCACCATAGTTGACGAACGCAGCTTCCAGGCTGGGCTCGATCCGAGTGATAATGCCTTTATAGATGTTAGCTTTTTTTTGTTCGCGTGCGGGAACCTCGATGTCAAAGTCATAGAGTTTTTGGCCATCTACCAAAGCGACGCGCAGCTCCTCAGGCTGCGTAGCGTTGATGAGCATTCTTTTCATTCTGATCTTCCTGTGGCGTCCAAGCGAATGAGGAGGAAGCGGGCAAGATGAGCGCTGTCCAAGGCGCGCTCGAACCATGAGATAGCATAGACATACTTTACTTTGCCCCCTTCCGAGAGATGACTTTCATTCGTAATTTGCAGGTTTATCCAGAGATTGATTTAAATAAAAATATTGAAATTTGCCTCTTGCTAAGGGCTTTATTTTCCTATGACCTTAGGATTGGCGTTTTGTTCGATGCTGCGTTGTTATCGTATCGGGTGAAATCCAGCATACGCAGAGCTGGCAAGGAATCAATATCAGATCAGAGATGTCATTATAGCGTTGTCACTAAATAAAATCTATGAATCTCAAGTGATTGAAAAACCTAGTAAAATTGAACCAAAATGGATCGAAATCGGCGCTGCCAACGCTGGCCAGCGGATCGACAACTTCCTGCTTTCCCATCTTAAGGGAGTGCCCAAAAGCTGTGTTTATCGCTTGCTGCGCACCGGACAGGTGCGGGTCAACAAAGGCCGAGTCAAAGCCCAGTACCGCTTAAGCGCAGGGGATTTAGTCCGCATCCCGCCGTTGGCGTTACCGGCAGTGGAAGAAACAAAGACAACGGCAGCGCGAGCGATGGGGCGCCGTTTGGAAAAGCACTTCCTCTACCAGGACGACTGGCTGTTGGTGGTCAGTAAACCGGCCGGGATGCCCGTTCACGGCGGTAGCGGCTTAAGCGGTGGGGTGATCGAAGGATTGCGGCTAGTCTATCCTGAAGCCGAGAGCTGGGAGCTGGTTCATCGCCTCGACAAGGATACCTCAGGTTGTCTGCTGATCGCCAAGCGCAAGCAGGTGCTTAGGAGCTTGCACCAGGCGCTGCGCGAAGGTCAAGTGGACAAGCGTTATCTGGCGCTGCTCGCTGGGGTCTGGTTGGGCCGGCACGAGCGGGTAGAAGCGCCTTTGCGCAAGTTTGTGCTCCAGGGAGGGGAGCGGTTCGTGCGCGTAGATCCGGAAGGAAAGCCGGCGCAGACCGAATTTAAACAGCTGGCGCACTTGGCGGGGGCAACCTTAGTAGAGGCTAGGCTTTTGACTGGGCGCACCCATCAGATCCGCGTCCATGCCGCCTATTTGGGTCATCCCGTGGTAGGAGATCCCCGCTACGGAGACGAACAAGCCAACCGCAGCTTTCATGTGCGCGGGCTTAAGCGCTTGTTCTTGCACGCCTGGCGGATGTCTTTTTGCCACCCGGTCAGCGGCACCTGGCTTGAGTTGAAAGCGCCTTTAGACCCTGAGCTGTTAAATCTGCTTGCACGCGAGGGATGGCGTGGAGAAAACTAAATTCCAAGACAGCGAGCAGATCCTTACAGAGGTGTGCCAAGCGCGCGTCAAGCTCAGGGAGTTTCGCTTGCCTTTCGTCCGCCACGGCCTGATCTTAGGGCGCAAAGCGCAAGTTGGCTGTCAGGCGCTGCGCAAGGCGCTGCATTTGCTCATAGCCACGCCGTTTGTGCATCTTGAGCTGGAAGACGAGGTGATCTCGGATCTGCTCGTGTGTGAGGCAGTGCTGAGGCGGTTTCCGCGCGAAAAGCTCATCGCTTTTGCGCTGGAGCAAGTCAAACCGCTGATGGGGGAAGAGAAAATCTTAGAACTGGAGATCGACACCGAAGTATTTCTGGATGTCCGCCTCATCTGCCAGGACCCAGCCGATTAAATGCACAGATGGTTCTGCTTGCTCACGATGCCTTAACGTCCAATCTAGTGCGTGTGGCTGCTGAGGCGCGGCCTAAGCTGAGCCACAGCCCCGATACTCTGTATGCGGTGTTTGCCGCCGAGGCGCCGCAAGCGTTCCTAGGACTGGTATCAGTGAGGGAGATCGCGGCCAATCCACAGCGGATTTTCGCTGACTTGATCGTCAAGCCGCAGCTCCAGGTGACCTGGGAGATGCCCCTGGATCAGGTCTTCCGCCACCTGGAGCAGGAAGGGCGGGAATATGCTGCAGTCGTGGATGAGCGCGGAGATTTCTTGGGGGCGATCACCCGCACTAGCCTGTTAGAGGCCTTGCTTACAGAAAACCGGCGCTTGACCCGGGATTTGTTTACCTTGCAAGAGGAAGAGCACCGGCGGATTTGCCGCGAGTTACACGATGAGCTGGGCCAGTCCTTAGTGGCCTTGCGCGCAGACCTCGAACGCCTGGCGCTTGTGGGTGGGGAAGCGCTTGCCTGCCAGATTGAAGCCATGGGGCAGACGGTAGAGGCGCTTTGCCAGGTGTTGCGCAAGACAATGCACCGCTTGCGTCCAGAGCTATTGGATCAACTTGGCCTTGCGGCAGCTTTACAGGAGTTGCTCGAAGAATACCGCCGCCGTCATCCGCAGTTGAAGTTCGAGCTTAAGCTAGGCGAGGGTTTTAAAGAGGTAGCAGGGGAGGTAGCGCTATGCTTATACCGGGTCGTGCAGGAAGCGTTGACCAATGTGGTACGCCACGCTTGTGCTACCCAAGTGACGGTGTGCTTGAACCGTTTCCCGCAAGGCGCCTGCCGGCGGTATTTCCAGTCAGAGAGCCGAGCGGTTTACCTTTCGGTGTGCGACGACGGCCGGGGGATTAGGCCGCAAGCGTTTAGGTGCGGTTTCGGCTTGCGCGGGATACGCGAGCGGGTTGAGGCGCTCGGGGGAACTTTCTCTGTTGCCAGTCGTCAGCCCAACCAAGGAACGTGCGTGATGGTTAAACTACCGCTTTAGGCCATGACACCGATGCGGCTGCTGTTGGTGGACGACCATCCAGTCGTGCGCCAAGGGTATAAGCGCTATTTGGAAGCCGCCAGCGTGGCTGTAGTCGTCGCCGAGGCTGGCAACGCCCAGGAGGCGCTTTGGGCAGTGAGGCACTTTCAGCCTGAGGTCATCGTACTCGATTTGAGCCTGCCGGATGGCAACGGGCTGGAGGTGCTGCGGCGGATTTGCCGGCGTGATCCTAGCGCCAAGGTGCTCGTCTTTACCATCCATGCCAATCCCCTATTATTGGAAAGAGCTCTGGCTATCGGCGCGTTGGGGTATCTTAGCAAAGGCTCCAGTCCTAAGCTGCTCGTTGAAGCGCTGCAGAAGATAAGGCAGGGGGAGCGGTTTGTGGAGCCAACGTTATAATGCGCTTGCTTGCTCTCCCAAAGCGCCGCTGGAATGTCTCACGCCGCGCGAATTCGAAATATTCCAGCTCTTAGCTAGCGGCCGCTCGGTGGCCGAGATTGCCAAGCTCTTGCACCTTAGCCCAACGGTCGGGGTCCATCAGACCCGCATCTTGCGCAAGCTTAACTTACCCAATGCGGTCCACTTGACCTTGCTCGCGGTCCAGTGCGGCCTGATCGCTAATTTTTCTTATAGCAAAAACACCATCCCCCAAACTCATAATTACCCTAAAAAAAGTAAAGTTTGACGAACGGGGAATGGTATTGATGGACTGGCAAAACGATTTTTTCACTTTGGTTCGGCCGCTATGCGTGCGCGAGGCATTGAGCGATAAAGTCAAGCGCTGCTTTGCGGAGGATCGGCTAGTGCTAGAACGCTTGCCGGATGAGACCATATTTGCGGTGTTTGAGACGATAAATCATCGGGAGATGTTTTTGGGTCTGGTGACTGCCGAGCAAGTGGCTACCCATCCGAGCCGGATCTTGGCCGACCTTTTGGTGCGCCCTGCTCCGCCTGCGCTTAAGCCAGATACTCTGGTGGAAACTGCCCTTTGCCGCCTGGAGAGCGAACGGGTCGGGGCGCTTGCGGTGGTGGATGAGGGCTGCCGGTTTATCGGCGCGGTTACCTTAGTGAGCTTGCTGAAGGCTTTGGTGCAAAAGGAAACCCGCCTGCGGCAGCAAGGCTGGGCGTCGCTGGAGCGCTGCCGCCAAGAGTGCGAGCGGCTCAAGGCGACTTTGGGCGAAATGCAAGGCTGGTACGAAACAGGCATGCGCTTGCTCGAAGCCGCCTTGACTCAGGCCGATGATGCCTTGTTCCAAACCGCCTTGGAGCTTTTATGCGCGCTGCTGCAAGCCCGCTATGGGGTGTTGGTAGAAGCGGACGAGCAGGGGCAGACCACAAGGTTCTGGTTCTATGGGATGGAAGCGGAGGCAGCGGCCAAAATCGGCCGCTTGCCGGAAGGAAGCGGATCGCTTGGGCCGAACGTGCTGGGAAAACAAGGGACGCTGCGCCTGGAAAATCTGACCGAGCATCCTCAGCATTCTGGATTCCCCGCAGGCCATCCGCCGATGCGGCAGCTTGTGGCGGCCCAGATCGCCTACCAGGGAAGCGTGCTGGGGCGCGTGTATCTGTGTGACCGCTGCGATGGGGAGCCGTTTTCCGCCGAGGATGAATTAAAACTCAAGCAGGTCGCCGATCTGTTCGCTTTGAGCCTGTTCGAACGGCGGCAAAAGCAGGCGTTGGAGTTAAAGCTTAAACTTTTAGCCAGACTATTCGAGCAGGCCAACGAGGGGATGTTGATCACCGACGCCGACGAGCGGATCTTGTGGGTTAACCAGTCTTTGACCAACATCACCGGCTATCGGGAGGAAGAACTGATCGGCAAGACCCCCAGGCTATTTCAGTCTGGGCATCAGGACAAAAAATTTTATCAGGCGATGTGGCAGAGCCTTAAAGAGACTGGCCAGTGGCAAGGGGAGATCTGGAATCGGCGCAAGAATGGAGAGGTGTATCCGGAATGGCTTAAGATTACCGCGCTTATCGATGATAAGGGACAGGTGAGCCACTATGTGGCAGCCGTATACGACCTATCGTCGGTACCGAGTCTGGAGCATAAAGGCCTAGCGAAACTAGCGCACTTGGATCACTTGACCGGCCTGCCCAATCGGGTGGCGTTCCGTGCCGAATTAAGCCAGGCCATGCGGCGTGTCCATTTCAACGGCAAATTCACCGCCTTGCTCATGCTCGACCTGGATCGGTTCAAGGCGATCAACGACAGTTTGGGGCATCGGTTCGGCGATGCTTTGCTGCAACAAGTCGCCCGGCGGCTTAAAAGCCGCTTGCGCAAGCAAGAGGCGCCGCGCATCGGCGATGTGGTGGCGCGGCTGGCGGGGGATGAGTTTGGCATCATCTTGAACGATTTGGATGCTCCTGAAGCGGCCGAGAGCGCGGCGAAAAAAGTGCTGGAATGTTTTGCCGAGCCTTTTCAGCTTAGGGAATGGGAGCGCAAGCTTACGGCAAGCTGTGGAATTGCTGTCTATCCCGGTGATGGCGAGAGCATAGATGAGCTGATCCATCATGCCGATCTTGCCCTGTATCGCGCCAAACGCTTGGGATTTAACTGCTATTGCCGGTACCACTCTAGCCTCGATGCCCAGCTCAAGCACCGGCTGAAGCGTAGAAAACGCGCTTGCAGGCGCGCTCGATAGGGGGAAATTTGTGCTTCATTACCAGCCCCAGGTGGAGATAGCAAGCGGCCAAGTCGTCAGGCTGGAGGCGCTATTGCGCTGGCAGCCGCCGGAGTTGGGCCAAATGATCCCAGCCGAGTTCATCCCGCTGCTTGAGGAAACCGGCTGGATCGAAGCTATAGGGGAATGGGAGCTGGGCCAGGTTAGGGCGGACTATCCCAAGCTTCAGGCAAAGTTTGGCGGTGGGCTTAAAGTAGCGGTGAATATTGCGGCGCACCAGCTAAACGATCGCCTGATCGCCTTGATTCAACAACTGCTGGCGCAGGGCCTTAGTCTTTCTTGGCTGGTGCTAGAACTGACGGAATCGGCAGCGATGGCCAACCCCGCGGCGATTGAGATTTTGGTGCAGCTTAATTCCCTTGGGATAGAAGTAGCGCTCGATGACTTCGGCACCGGCTATTCTTCGCTCAGCTACCTGAGCCGGCTGCCTGTCCAAGGCTTAAAGATCGACCGCACATTCGTCTGCGGCATGCTTGAAGACCCGGATAATCTAGCGGTGATAGAAAGCATCATCGCCTTGAGCCAAGCCTTAAGGCTTAAAGTCATCGCCGAAGGGGTGGAAACGACCGCCCAGCTGGCCAAGCTCAAAGCGCTTGGGTGCGAGCTAGCGCAAGGCTATCTGTTTGGCCGGCCAGCCCCGCTCGAGGCGCTTTAAGCCGCTTGTCTTTCCCAGCCCAGGTTGAGGGGGTCACCCGGTGGCCCTAAGGACGGGGTTTGCGCCAGCACCTGTAAGGCGTCGTGGCGCAGGTGGTTTTGGCGCATCTCCTCTTTGAGCATCTCCTCAGTGACTAGGCCTTGCTCCAAGCACTCTTTCAAGAGGCCGAAGAACAGCCGCTCCTGATTGCGGTCCGGATGGCGTTTGTAGGTACCGAGCAGGGCGTAGTCGCCGAACAACCGCCTTCTGGCGCGCATCAGCCAACCGATGGGAGGGAACAGGCGAAAGCGGTCGTTGGGCGTCCAGTCGATGGGAAGCCCTGCCTTCCACGGTTGGGTGAGCCTTCTGGTATTGTGCAGCAGTTTAGTCGTCGGAGTCAGCCGGTCGAAATCGTTCCATTCCTGTTCTAGAAGGCCGATGGGGGCAGTCTCGGTACGCAGCCCGATCCAGTCCATGTAATCCAGCTTGAACTCGAACATCGCCCGGAACTGCTCCTCACAGCGCCAGTGGGTGAGCTTGGCGCAGTCTAGCAGCATCACGCTTGAGGCATAGCAGCGGTCTAGCCACCACTTGGGGCCAGCGCGCCGGCGGCACAGGATGGCGTTGCCCTGCATGTCGCGCGAGAGGAGCTCCCAAACGTCGCCGAGGGCGAAAATGTCGGGATCGACCACCACCGCTCGGCCCCGATAGCCCATCAACTCAGGCGGCATGAAGCGCAGCGGCGTAAAGGACTGCAAATCCTCGTTGCGCCACAGGCGCTTGACGCCATCGCGCAGGAAGGGCTTGCCTTCCATCTCTTGGAAAAACGGATAGTCTTTGTGGTGGATGATGCGTACCTCAAACCGGTCGGGATGAGCCGATTGGCGCCGCATCGAGTATTGCGACACCAAGGCCCCTAAGTATTGCTTGTGGTTGGTGTGGATAAAGACGCAATAGTCGCTCATAGGTTGGCTACCTGTTGGGTGGGTTGGGTGTAACCGAACACTGGACTTAAGCGCTCGTTGACGAACGCATCGAGCGCAGCGGCCTGGTCCTCGTCGAAATAGTCGCGCCAGCCGCCCACTTTGGCGCGGCGCACTTTATAGGAATCCGGGTTGGATCGGTCTTTGGGTACCAGGCGGCTGCCGCTGAGCCAAAACTTCTTTTCCTGTTCAAGTTTGCGCATGTTCTCGACCGAAGCGTAGGCGACCGCGTCTTCGATCTCTGCCTGGGTACCTGGGGTTCCCAGAAACTCGACAATCCGCTTGAGTTCTTTCGGAGTATCGGCGCGTAGATCCTCGTAGCGGACGAGGAGCAGTTGGTCGAGTTTAGGCATTTCCTGCGCCCACAGGTTAAGAAACTCGACGATTTTAGGCAGCCCGCAGGTTTCACAGCGCACGAAATCAAACAGGGAGATTTCTGCCCCATGGGGAGGGTATTGATTTAGGTCTTTCTTGCCCGGGCGCATCCTAAATTTCCACTGGAAAAACTGAGAAACTGCAATGTCTCGCGGGTCGCGGACTAGGAGCACAACCTTGTGACCGAGGTAGTCGACCTTGGAGTCGCGGTGGCCAGTATAGTCCTTTAGATAATTGTCATGGGTAAAGAACAACTTGGGGATGGCAGGGTGCTTGCGGTGATAGTTGTCAAAACCCAACAACTGGCGGGTGCGCAGGCCGTGTTTGACCTGATAAAAGCGCGACAGCATCAATCTCAGCCAAGTGCGGCCGCTTTTGCCGTAAGAGACGATCACCGCATCGCAACGGGCCAGCTTACGCGCCTCTTCCATCCCGCGCAAATAGCGCTCTAAAGCGATTAGGCGCGATTTAGAAAGAAACGGGGAGGCGGCGGTCAGGACCAGATAGCGAGAAATTTTTTTCCACAAAATGTACATCGACTAATCCGGAAGGCGGTTTGGAGTTTCTAGGGCTATTTTAAGCAGCTTGTTTTGAGAAATAAACTGTAGTAGATTTGCATCAAAAATACAATTTGTTGCTTTTTGTCTGCTATCGTTCGGATTAAGCTGAGCAGGAGTAATTCATGAATAACTGGCTAGGTCAAAAGACCGTGCCGCATGTCTGGGTACTGCTGAATCATCGGGCCGGTGAGAACGCCCAGGTGGTAGCGCTGGCTGAAGCTCTGAGCTGGCCGTTTGAACTCAAACGCTTTGCTTATCGCCGATATGCGCCTTATTTGTTTTTAGGAACATCTTTGGCCGGTATTATCCGCCACCGGTCCGATGCGCTGACCCCGCCTTGGCCAGATCTGATCATCTCCGCCTCAGCCCGCAACGAGCCGATCTGCTTTTGGATCCAAAAGCAGGCTGCCAAAGCTGGAAAGCGGGTGCGGCTGGTGCATATCGGCCGGCCTTGGAAGCGCCTGGAGCGTTTTGACCTGGTCATCACTACCCCCCAGTATCGGCTGCCTCAGCGGCCCAACGTCCTGCACAACGGCACGACCTTACATCGGGTCACCCCAGCCCGCCTAGCGCAAGAAGCTAAGGCTTGGCAGCCCAAGTTGGCTCATCTGCCGCGACCTTATATTGCCGTGTTGATCGGTGGTTCAAGCGGTCCTTATGTTTTGGATCGGTGCGCTGCGCAGGCACTGGCTGCTAAGGCCAGCGCTTTAGCTGGCAAGCTAGGAGGATCGCTGCTGGTGACCACCAGCGCCCGGACCTCGGCGGGAATTCTGGAGGCGTTTGCAGCGGCAGTCACTGTCCCCGCCTACTTGTTTAGCTGGGCTGGCGCAGATCAAGCAAACCCTTATTACGCATATCTGGCTTTGGCGGATCAAATCGTAGTCAGCGGAGATAGCGTTTCCATGCTCACCGAAGCGTGCGCTACTGGCAAACCGGTGCATATTTTCGATCTCGGCCAGGTCGCGAGACGATGGCGCGACTGCTTGACCTTAGAGCACTTGCGCGCGTTTATCTATCATATCGCCATGGGTTGGGCACCTAAGCGTCTGACGCGGGATTTGACTCGGGTGCATGAGCGGCTAATTGCCGAGCGCCTGGCAGTGTGGTTGGGTGAACCTATCCCTGCCCTTGCTCCTGATGTTTCTGCAGATATGAGCCGAGCAGTGGCCCGGGTCAGATCCTTGTTCGGGAAGGAGACGCAAACGTTTGCGGCTGCCCGCTCTTCAAGGGAAATGAACCCTGCCTTCTCTTAGCTTTAAGGCTAGTTGGTGTACCTTCTTTGAGGCGCTTGACCGCAGCTGGTTATCTGCTTAGGATGACGGCGGACGATCGTTGGTGCAAGGCGCTGGTGAGAAAGTAAATAATAAAGGGGAGAAAAGACAATGAAAATTGGGGTACCTAAAGAAGTCCATCCAGGCGAGCGCCGGGTGGCGGTCACGCCTCAGGTGGCCGAGCAGCTAAAGAAACTTGGGTTTACGGTAGCGGTCGAGGCGGGGGCTGGCGCCGAGGCCAATTTTACTGACGACGCCTATCGCGAGGCAGGCGTGGAGATCATCCCCGATGCTCGCCGCCTGTGGGCGGAAGCAGACATCGTTCTCAAAGTCCGCCCGCCGGAGATTCACCCTTTCTGCGGCGAAGAGGTTTATCTGTTGCGCGAAGGGGGAACTTTGATCAGCTTCCTATGGCCGGCTCAGCATCCTGAGTTACTAGAAAAACTGGCAGCCAAACAGGCGACCGTGTTGGCGATCGATTGTATCCCCCGGCTTTCACGCGCCCAGAAGATGGACGCTCTAAGCTCTATGGCCAACTGCGCTGGGTATCGGGCGGTGATCGAAGCAGCCGAGCATTTCGGCAGTTTCTTTACCGGACAGGTGACCGCTGCGGGGAAGATTCCGCCGGCTAAGGTATTGGTCATCGGCGCCGGGGTGGCAGGGTTGGCAGCGATCGGTGCGGCGGTGAGCTTGGGGGCAATCGTGCGCGCCTTCGACGTGCGCCCTGAGGTGCGCGATCAAGTCGAAAGCCTAGGGGCTGAGTTTTTGCAAGTCGAGATGCCCGAAGGCGCGGTCAAAACCGAGGGCGGCTATGCTAAAGAAGTGACCGAGGAATTCGTCCGCCGCGAGCTTGAGCTGTTTGCTCGCCAAGCGATGGAGGTAGACATCATCATCACGACTGCCCTGATTCCTGGCAAACCTGCGCCCAAGCTGATCACCGCAGCGATGGTGGAAACCATGAAGGCAGGCAGCGTGATCGTGGACCTGGCGGCCGAGCAGGGAGGGAACTGCGAGCTGACCGAACCGGGTAAAGTAGTGAAAAAATACGGGACGACCATCATCGGCTACACCGATCTCCCGAGCCGAATGCCGACCACTGCCAGCCAGTTGTATGCGACCAATCTGCGCCACCTGTTGGCCGACTTGTGTCCGGAAAAAGACGGCATCATTCATATTAATATGGACGATGTGGTGATTCGCGCGGCCACCGTGGTCAAGGAAGGCAAAATCACCTGGCCGCCGCCCCCGATTCCGGTCTCCAAAGAAGAAAAACCTGCCGGTGCGGTGGCGGCACCGCCGGTTGAAGAGAAAAAGGCCAAGCGCAAGCTACCTTCTGCTTGGGTGACCGCTGCCCTCATGCTGCTTTCTGGCTTGGGGTTGTATGGCATCGGTGCGGTCGCCCCAGCTGAGTTTTTGTCCCACTTTACGGTATTTGTGCTGGCATGTTTTGTCGGCTACATGGTGATCTGGAACGTCACGCCGGCATTGCATACGCCCTTGATGAGTGTCACCAATGCGATTTCTGGAATCATCGTCCTAGGCGCCTTGATCCAGATTTCCTCGCCTGGGGTAATGCTGAAGCTACTCGCTTGGGTAGCGGTGCTGATCGCCAGCGTCAACATCTTCGGCGGTTTCTGGGTGACCCAGCGCATGCTCGGCATGTTCAGGAAACAGCAATCACAAGGGGGATGACATGCCAGGAGGAATCATTAGCGTTTCGTATATTGCCGCGACCGTTTTGTTCATCCTAGCCCTGCGCGGCTTGAGCCATCCGGAGACCGCCCGGCCAGGGAATCTCTACGGCATCGTCGGGATGACCTTGGCGATTTTAGCGACCGTTTTGTCGGAGCGGGTGACTACCTATGGCCTGGTGATTTCAGCCATGGCCATCGGTGGCGTGATCGGCGTCACCGTCGCCCGGCGCGTCCAGATGACCCAGATGCCAGAGCTGGTGGCGATCTTGCATAGCCTGGTAGGGCTGGCAGCCGTGCTGATCGGGTTTGCTAACTACATCGATCCTACCGCAAGCTTCACCGGCGTTGCCAAAACCATTCACGAACTGGAGATCTATTTGGGCGTTCTGATCGGCGCGGTGACGTTTACCGGGTCGGTCGTTGCCTTTGGCAAGTTATGCGGCAAGATTTCCGGCAAGCCGCTGTTGCTCCCTGGCCGCCACTGGATCAATCTGGGCATGCTGGTGGCGGCAGTGCTATTGGGGAAGTGGTTCCTGAACGTCGAAAGCATCGGTATCGGAATGATCCCCCTGGCTTTGATGACCTTGACCGCGTTCGCCTTCGGGGTGCATATGGTGATGGCCATCGGTGGGGCCGATATGCCGGTAGTGATCTCGATGCTCAACAGCTACTCAGGCTGGGCGGCATCGGCGACTGGCTTTATGCTCGCCAACGATCTGTTGATCGTCACCGGGGCGCTAGTCGGTTCCTCCGGCGCGATCCTAAGCTATATTATGTGCCGGGCGATGAACCGCAATTTCATCAGCGTCATTGCCGGCGGTTTTGGCACCGAGGGAGGGGCGCCTGCAGCCGGGGTGACAGGCGAGGTGGAGGCGATCGATCCGGAAGAAGCCGCAAGCCTTCTAAGCGAAGCTAAGAACGTCATCATCGTGCCTGGCTATGGCATGGCAGTCGCCCAAGCTCAGCACGTAGTGGCTGAGATCGTCAAGACCCTGCAGGCTAAAGGTGTCAACGTGCGGTTTGGTATCCATCCGGTCGCAGGCCGCATGCCTGGTCATATGAACGTGCTGCTGGCGGAGGCCAAGGTACCCTATGACATCGTGTTCGAGATGGACGAGATCAATGAAGATTTCCCGGAGACCGATGTGGCGGTGGTGATCGGCGCCAACGACATCGTCAACCCGGCAGCGCAGGAAGACCCAACTAGCCCCATCGCCGGTATGCCCGTGTTGGAGGTCTGGAAGGCCAAGACCTGCATCGTCTTGAAGCGCAGCATGGCGACCGGCTATGCTGGAGTGGACAATCCGCTGTTTTTCCGCGATAACACCAGAATGCTGTTCGGGGACGCCAAAGATAGCTTGGAGAAAGTGCTGGCTGCCTTGAAAGGCTGATCTTTTGCCCACCTAGCAAGCAGCTTGGGTGGGCGTTTTAAGGGGCTTGCAGCGCCTGCGCTAGTTGAGCAAGCGAGGAAAACTGGGCGACCGCAAGCGGGTGCGCCGTTTCCGAAGCCGCTGGGGTAATCCAGACCGGTTGCATGCCAGCTCGGTGGGCAGCGATCAGCCCTACTGCTGAATCTTCTACCGCCAGACAAGCTGCTGGCGGGCAAGCCAGCTTCTTGGCCGCTGCCAGGAAGACATCAGGGTCGGGTTTGCCGGCGTTGACCTCGCTGCGGGTCACAAGATGAGGGAAATCTCGGTCAATCCCAGCTAGCTGCAAGCATTTTTCTGCGTAGGGGCGGTGGCTGTTGGTCGCCAGCGCGTAAGGTAGCTTAAGCTGGCGCAAGGCAGAAAGGAGATAAGCATAGCCGGGTTTGACCGGGATGCCATCACGCGCCACTTGCGCTTGCCAAATCTTGGCGCTTAAGGCTCGAAAGGCGTTCAGATCAAAGCCTGCCCCTAGGGTTTGGCACAAGGCTTGTTCCACAGCGTCTATGGAAAGGCCGGAAAGCTCTTCAAGCCACGCTTCTTCCAGTCTAAATCCCAGCGCCCAAGCTGCCTGTTGCCAGGCGCGGCGATACCCCGGCTCGGTGTCCAAGAGCAGGCCGTCTATGTCTAGGATCACAGCGCGGCAAGGAGGCAGCATCAGAAGTGATCGGGAAACAGGCGGCTAGCCCCATCCATGTCGTCAGTATCGCGATACAGGAGCGGCTCGCCGGGGTTGAGCAGGGCGCCGCCTACCGCGCGCCCCAAGATCAGGCGATGGTCGCCGGCGGGGTAATTTTCCTCTAGGTAGCATTCTAAGTAGGCCAGCGCTTGGGACAGGATCGGGGCGCCGGTTTTGCCAGGACGCCAGGGAAGCTTGGCGAGTCGATCCGCGATCGGAGCAGCAAAATGGCGCGCCAACGCTAGCTGCTCACGGCTGAGGACGTTGACGGTAAAGCTTCCGCCGGCTTTGAGCATCGCATAGGAGCGGTGGTGAGGGTTGATGCTCAAAGCCAACAGCAAGGGCTGAAAAGAGACCTGAATCACCCAAGCGGCGGTAAAGGCGTTGTACTGATTGCCGTCGGTCACGCCGATGACATAGACGCCGCAGCTTAAGAGCCGGAATAGCTTAAAAGGAGTGCTCATGGTTTTTCCTCCTTTAAATAGCGCTCGATGTCTTCTTTAGCAAAACCTACTTCCCGCGCCACCCGGTCGGCGTGGCTGACCCGCGAGATGCCGTCGATCAGGCGGAAGCTGGGACGGTCGCCGATAAATTCTACTTGTTTGGCTTGACCGATGCCTTCGGCTTGGAACTTGTCCACCAATTCGTGGTTATGGGTGACGAGCACGGTAGTACACCCCTTGCGGTAGAAACCCTGCAGGATGTCATAGGAAATCTGCAAGCGTTCCTCATACGTGGTCCCTTCGGCTAACTCATCTAAAATGACCAGGCTGTTGGGGGTGGCACTTAAGAAAATCCGTTTGGTGTGCTTGAGTTCGGTTGCAAATCGCCCTTCTCGGTCGGCCAGGTGGCTGACCTCCGGGACTTGGTAAAAAATCCGATCAGCCACTGTCAGGCGTGCGGATCGAGCCGGGATATAGCAGCCGATTTGAGCCAAAAGCTGGGATTGCGCTAAGGTTTTACAAAAAGCAGTTTTGCCGCCGCTGTTAGGGCCAGTGATAAAGGTGAGCCGCTGGGTAAGCTCGATAGCATTGGGAACGTAAGCAGGATTGCCCTTACCCAAAATGGGGTTGCGCAGCTCACTGGCGATGAAACAGTGGTGCTCTAAGGCCTGGATGTCGGGCAGGCAGGTAGGATGGCCGAATGCTTGGGCAAAGCCCAGGAAGCTTAACAGTTCGTCCAAGTAGCCTAACGCCTGGACAAAGTTTTGGACTTCTGCGGCTTCCCGAAACAGCTTACGCAGAGGATAGATGAATCGGTCTCGGTCAAAGCCACCTACCAAGGGAGGATAGGCCACGCCCAAGGGAAGTAAAAATAACCAGAGTAACCCAACAGCCGGCGCAGACAAATTTAACAGGGCAGGCAGCGCCATCCAGGCGCCGATCAAGCCTGCAATCCCAACGCCGATCAGTCCTGGTTTGAACAGCGCGGGGCGAAACCTGATCGCTGGTAACCATCCCTTTTCCTGGCGCGTCAGCAAGCGCTTTTCCGTGCGGTAGACCGGGCCTTGCATCAGAGCATAGCTGCGGGTAGTAGCAAAACTGGTGAGGGTTTTGATCAGATCTTGGAGATAAGGGCTTTGAGGGGAAGGCAGTTTGCGGGCCTGCTCGACTGTTTCTACCACGAAACGGGTACCGTTGAGGTATTCTTGGTAACCGAATCCTCTCACTTCCTTAGGGCTGACCGGCGTGCCTACCGTGCCTAAAAAAAAGCAGTAGAGCAGTTTGTAAAATTCAGCCTCGCGGTCGGGGCGGGCGGCATTGGCGATCAGTTGTTCTAATCCCGCTCGCAGCGCTTGATTGGCGTTGAGTTCATGCACTGCCGCTTGTTTGGCGCAGATCAACTCGATATCGGTCAGCGGGCAGATCAAGGAGCGGTACAAAGTCGCTCGACCGATCTGCGTGCGGGTGTAGTCGATGGCAGCAAACAGCGCCTCGATTTCAATCGCATCGGCGGTGGCCGGGTCGATGACGCCATCAGCTTGCGGCCGCACGGCTTTGACTTCAACCCCTTCCTGCCATAGTCTGAGAAATGGAGGGTATAAGTCTTCAAGCTTTTTCAACATGGCTGTGTACCTCATTGGGCTGAATAACTTTGATATATTCCCCTGGCGCCTCGCGGCTGGTGCCAACCACAATCCGTTTTTCACCGTCGTCGGCTTGCTCGAGATGGCCTGAGATCTCTACCCATTCGCCAGCCTCAGCCTGGCCGACGTAGGTGGCAGAAAAGCTCAAGGCACAGCCGATCGTGGGATGATCGAGCAGGTAGCGGGCTGGGATGGAGAAGGCTTCGGCCGCGTCCAAAACTTGCGCACGCAACACCGTACGTCCAAGCTTGCGCCAAACTCTAGGGTCTGGGGCAGGGTGTTCCTCCTCGACTAGGAGTAAGTCGAATTTAGTCCCATCGATAGCGCCTTTGGTATGTTTGCGGCGCTCGTGCCATAAGTATTCCTCAAAGCTCAAAGCACAGCCGCGGCGTAAGTAGCTCTCCTGCCACAAGGTAGAGTCTAAGTCCTGTAGATAGCCCAAAGCGATAGCCTGGCGCACCGCTAGGCGAGCGCGAGAAAACGCCTGGCGTCCGTAGACCACTAGGTCCAGGTCGGAGTTTTCACGGTATTGTCCAAGCAGCAAGGAACCAGTGATTCCCAAGCATTCGCTGGCAAGCCCCTGCGCTTTCAGCTGAGCGACCAGGGATTTGAGCCGCAAGATCAGGAGAGGTGGGGAGGTCTGCGCGATGAGTTCCTGCAAGCGCGGACGGGGCTTGAGGTGAATCGCGATGGCTTCTACGGGGACGGCTTGGACTAGGCTGGCGCGCCGCGGAGAGTAATGGAGATAGCTGGGATAGCGGCGGTTGAGGATCGCTTCGGCTTCTTTAGTGTTTACCTTACGCCAGGTCTTGTGCTCAGTCTGAACGTAACGCAAACAGGCGATGACGCGTCCGTCCTCGATACCGCTTAAAGTGACGGCAAAGGCTAGACCTTCACCGGTGAGGATAAAGTCGCGCGCTTGAAACATGACCGAGATTATACCGGCATCGAGGTACGTCTTATAGGGATAGGAAATCAGTCAGGTGTTGAAATTTGTCAGCTTTTTTGACAAAAATAGTCGCTCTTGAACAACGGATGGACTGCAACCTGGCCAATTGATTGATTTGCCAAGTTTTTAGTTATTGGCATAGACAATGCTTGTATAACAATAAACTCGTGACGTCAGAGGAGGATTTGACCATGAATCGCCGCATCCAAGATCTAATTCGTTCGTTTCAAGGATATGCGTACGAGGTAGCTGGCATGATCACCGCTTACTTCGACGATCCTGAGCGGGCACGCGCTTGCGCCGAGCGGATTTCCGCTGAGTGGCGCAAGCCGGTGGAAGTTTCCGGCACCAGCTTGATCGTGGTGCTATAAGGAGCTTGACTCTGGTATTCAGTAAGGTGTTTTATCGTGCTCATGGAAGGCATGATGAGCCTTAAAACGGCTGGCAAGCAACTGCCCTACCCGTGGCAAGTTTGTCCGGTAACGGCAGCGCTGCGGCAGAGTCTGTGCACTTTCTTGATAGCAGTTTAGGCTGCTTTCCGTTTTATTTGAGTTTAGCAGCGATCGCTTCAGCCATCTGGGCGGTGGTACAGGTAGATCCAGGTTTCAGGTCGGGAGTTACACAAACCCCTTCCTGGATCACCGCCCGCACCGCCTGCTCGATCCGGCGCGCAGAGCCCGTCTCACCTAGGTAGTCGAGCAGCATGACGCTTGCCATGAGCATCGCCGTGGGGTTAGCGATGCCGCGGCCGGCGATGTCTGGGGCACTGCCGTGCACCGGCTCGAAAATAGCGCAATCGCGGCCGATGTTGGCGCCGGCGGTGAGGCCAAGGCCGCCTACCAGGCCTGCGGCCAAGTCCGAGAGGATGTCGCCAAATAGATTCGTGGTGACCAGCACGTCGAATTGCTCAGGATGCATCACCATCTGCATAGCGCAAGCATCGACGATGCGATCCTCGAATTGGATCTCTGGATATCTTGCCGCTACTTCGCGACCGGTTTCCAAGAATAATCCGGAGGTACACTTGAGGATGTTGGCTTTATGTACTACCGTCACTTTGCGGCGCCGATGTTTTCTGGCATAGCCGAAGGCGTAATCGATGATGCGTTCGCAACCGCTTTTGGTGACCACCGCGATGCTTTCAGCCGCAATAGGTTTGCCTTCGGTTTTGATGAAGTGCTCGACGCCTGCATAGAGCCCTTCGGTATTTTCGCGCACGATGACCAGATCGACGTTTTGATACGGGACCTGGGTGCCGATAAAGGAGGTTGCTGGGCGGACATTAGCGAATAGGTCGAATTCTTGGCGCAAGGCGACATTGACGCTGCGAAAGCCTCCCCCGACAGGAGTAGTCAAAGGCCCCTTCAAGGCGATTCGAGTTTGGCGCAGCGAGGCGAGCGTCTGCTCGGGCAAAGGCGTGCCGTAGGTTTCTACCGCAGCGATACCGGCGAGTTGGTGATCCCATTCGATGGGAACGCCTGCAGCTTCGATGACCTGCACAGCGGCGCGGGTGATTTCTGGACCGATGCCATCGCCGGGGATGAGCGTAATCCGATACATAGTGCGCTTCTCTTTGGGTAGATTAGAACAAGCGGGCCGCTGGGATGCGGCCCTTGGCGGTTACTCCCATTTGGATTTGTCGGTGACCGGGTCGTACATCTCATGATGAATCTTGTGTCGGTTGGCGATCAGCTCCTCGATCGAGGGTTCATCGTTTAAAGCGCGCTTGATCGCCAGCTTGGTTGCCTCGTAGTTAGTGCGGTATAGGTCTTTCTTATCCGGATTTTCCTGAGCGGCGCAGGAGGGGTCTAGCCATACGTTGACGATCAGGCAGATCTCGTTAACCCACTCTTTGGGAATGACGCCTTCGATCACGCTGTCTAGCACCGCATCGGCAACGGCCGATTGCAGCACGCTGAAGAACAGCGAGATGTATTTGCTGCTTTTCATGGTCACTTTGGGCACCATCAGGGTAGCCGGCTTGACCTGCTGGTTGCAGGCGCGGATGGCAAAGAGGCGAGTGTGACCTGCCGTCTGCCCCATCAGGGTAGCAAAGGCGGTCCCCACTGGACCGTTAACTGCCCCTAAAACTACCTCCGGCATTGCATCGGTTCCCTGATCTTGGCTAGCGAACACGGTCGCTTCCCCAGTCTTGAAAATCGGAACATTGAGATTGGCCATTTAAATTCCCCTTGTGGTGATGAAAAAAACACTTATTATAGCGTCCTAGTTAGGCATGCTAAACTTTGTTTTGGACAGCATGAGTATGGTTTTAAAACCCATTCAAGGATTGTTGTTCGATCTTGATGGGGTATTATACGTAGGAAGGCAACCCATCGAAGGTGCCTGCGAGGCGCTCGAGAAAATCCGTCACCGCTATATTTGCCGCTTCATCACCAACACCAGCACTTTATCTATTACCTCGCTTGAGCGCAAGCTCCAAGGTTTGGGGTTTGCCATTCCTAAAGAGGAGATTTTCAGCGCTCCCCAGGCGGTGTTGAGCTATCTCAAATCCAAGGGGGATCCTATCTGCCACCTACTCCTTGCTGAAGATGTCAAGCGCGACTTTACCTTGCTTCGCCAATCCGATGTCCAAGCTGATTATGTGGTCGCAGGCGACCTCGGCGAGAGCTGGAGTTACGCTGTCCTCAACCGGGCCTTTCGGTTGTTGTTTGCAAGGGCGGAATTGATCGCAGTGCACAAAAACCGGTTTTGGCAGACTGAGGAAGGGCTCAAGATGGATCTTGGCGGGTTTGTGGCGGCTTTGGAATATGCTAGCGCCAAGGAGGCCAAAATCCTTGGCAAGCCGGCGCCCGATTTTTTCCGCTTAGCTCTTCAGGACATGCAGCTTGCGCCAGAACAGGTGGCGATCGTCGGCGACGACATCGAGGTCGACATCGGTGGCGGCCAAGCGGCAGGGCTAGTTGGAATTTTGGTCAAAACCGGTAAATACCGAGAAAATTATGTTCGCGCTTCCAGCATCCGACCCGATCTAGTCATCGGCTCGATCAAGGAGTTGCCCCAAGCGTTGGGAATTTAGTTTAGTTAGTATTGGGGCAAGCTTTGGCGAAAAGTAGGAGAATGTGCGCTGCGATCTGCCAGAGCTTGCTGGTAGAGCCAGCAATATTCAGCGGCGCTTCTTCGCCAGGAGAAGTCGCGGATCATGCCAGCCCGTTGCAAGCGCTGCCAGAGATTTGGCTGACTGTACAGCAGCCAAGCGCGCTTGATCGCCTCCTGCAAAGCGCCAGCGACCGGATGCTCGAAGCTGACGCCGGTGGCAGCCTGGCTGGCCAGTTGGTCGGGGGTGGCGTCTACCACGGTATCTGCTAGCCCACCGGTGCGATGGACGATCGGCACGGTGCCATAGCGCTGGCTGTACATCTGAGTGAGCCCGCAGGGCTCGAATCGCGATGGCATCAGAAGCAAATCGGCACCGGCTTCGACCAGGTGCGATAAGGCCTCGTCATAACCGATATAGACTGCGATTTGACTTGGATGGCGGCGCGCCCAGTACCACAGCCCGTGTTCGAAGTCGCTTTCACCGGAGCCGAGGAAGAGAAACTGGAGCGGGTACTGGATCAGGCTAGGCAGTGACTGAAGGATCAAATCGATCCCTTTTTGCGTTACCAGCCGGCCGATAAAAGCCAAAAGCGGGATTTCGGCGTGGGTAGGGAGGTTAAACCTGCCCTGCAAGGCAAGCTTGTTGGCTTGTTTACGCGGCAGCGATTTCAAGTCGTAAGTTTGCGCAATCCACGGGTCGGTGGCAGGATTCCATTGTTCTACGTCGATCCCGTTCAGAATCCCAGACAAGTGTTGGCTACGCCGCTTGAGCACCCCTTCGAGGCCACAACCGAAAGCTGGCGTTTGGATTTCCTTGGCATAAGTGGGACTGACCGTATTGATCCGGTCGGCGTACATCAGGCCCCCCTTGATAAACGACAGCTGGCCGTGAAACTCCAAGCCATCCACGCGCCACAAAGTTTGCGGGAGCTTAAGCTGGGCAAAGATTTGAGCCGAAAAAATACCTTGATAGGCCAGGTTGTGAATAGTGAACACGGTGGCAGGCCGGGTCGCCTCGAGCGAAAGGAGCGCAGGTACCAGGCCAGTCTGCCAGTCGTTGCAGTGGACGATATCCGGCTGCCAGTTGAGCCCGGCTCGATTCAAGGCAAGATGAAATCCGGCCCAGCACAGAGCACCGAAGCGTTCGGCATTATCCGGCCAGGGATTCCCGTCAGGCATCGAATAGGGATCACCAGGACGGTCATACCAGCCTGGGGCGTCCAGCAACCACAAAGGGAGATCGGTTTCCGGGACGGTGGTTTCCAGCAAAGCCGCAGGGCGTTCGAGCAAGGACAATTCCGCCACTGGCTTTAAGTTCTGACAGCGCTCCTTAGCCTCCGGGTAGGCCGGTAACAGCACGCGCACGTCTTGGCCAAGTTCTCGTAAGGCTTTGGGCAAGCTGCCAGCGACGTCGGCAAGCCCACCGGTTTTGACAAGCGGATACAGTTCGCTAGCAAGAAACAGGATGTTCACGATAGTTGTTCTTCTTCAGATTCAGAGTGGTGACAGAAGATCACGCCTGCCAGTGGCGGCAGGGTAATGCTGATCGAATAGGGGCGTCCCATCCAAGGGATGGGTTCAGCTTCGATCCAGCCGTTGCCGAGGTTGCTACCGCCGTAAAATGCCGAGTCAGAATTGAAGATTTCTTGGTAGCTACCTGCTTTCGGTACGCCTAAGCGATAATCGTGGCGCGGTACCGGGGTGAAATTGAGTGCAACGACCAAGAAGTCATCATCGCTTTTGCGTAAGTAGCTCAAAGTAGACTGTAAAGAATCGTGGCAATCGATCCATTCAAAGCCTTGCGGCTGGAAATCGTAGCGATGTAGCTCCGGGCGGTTTACGTAGAGCCGGTTTAAATCCGCCACCAGGCTTTGTACGCCTCGGTGGTAAGAGTATTGGAGGACAAACCACTCCAATTCCCGGGCGTAGTCCCATTCTGGCACTTGGGCAAACTCGTTGCCCATAAACAAAAGCTTTTTGCCCGGATAGGTGAACATGTAGGTGTAAAGCAGGCGCAGGTTGGCAAACCGTTGCCATTCGTCGCCCGGCATCTTGCCCAGCATCGACCCCTTGCCATGGACGACCTCGTCGTGCGAGAAAGGCAGTACGAAGTTTTCGCTAAAGACATAGAGCAAGCCAAAGGTAAGCTGGTCGTGATGGTATTTGCGAAATATCGGGTCTTTGGAAAAGTAGTGCAAAGTATCGTGCATCCAGCCCATGTTCCACTTCATCGCAAATCCTAAGCCGCCTACCCAGGGCGGACGGGTGACTTGCGGCCAGGAAGTGGATTCTTCAGCGATGATGACGCAACCTGGATGTTGGTGCTGAGTGACGCTGTTAAGCTCGCGCAAAAACTCGATGGCCTCTAGGTTTTCGTTGCCGCCATATTGATTTGGAACCCAATCCCCCGGTTGGCGCGAGTAATCCAGGTATAACATCGATGCGACCGCATCCACGCGCAGCCCATCTACATGAAACTCTTCCAGCCAGTACATCGCGCTGCCGAGGAGAAAGTTCTTCACTTCGTAGCGGCCGTAATCGTAAATCAAAGTCCCCCAGTCGCGATGCTCGCCGCGACGTGGGTCGGCGTGTTCATAAAGCGGCGTACCGTCAAACCAGGCCAAGGCCCAGGCGTCTTTGGGAAAATGCGCGGGTACCCAGTCGAGTATCACGCCGATGCCGTTTTGGTGGCAATAATCTACAAACCAACGAAAATCATCGGGGCAGCCAAAGCGGCTGGTGGGGGCGTAATACCCAGTAGTCTGATATCCCCACGAGGCATCTAAGGGATGGTTAGTAATGGGGAGCAGTTCAAGGTGGGTAAATCCCTGTTCCTTGACATAAGCGACCAGCTGTTCGGCTAGTTCGCGATAATTTAAAAAGCTTCCGTCTGGCTTGCGACGCCAAGATCCAAGGTGGACCTCGTAGACGGACATCGGCTGGTGTTGCCAGTCCCACTGGGAGCGTTTTTTCAGCCAGTCCTGGTCATGCCAGGTGTATTGGCCGTCGCGGACAACGATAGCCGCCGTGTTTGGCCTAAGCTCGAAAAACCGGCCGTAAGGGTCGGTTTTGACGAACACGGTTCCATGCTGCCGATTGCGGATCTCGAATTTGTACAGGGTACCTTCTCCCAGCCCTGGGATAAACAGCTCCCAAACGCCGGAAGTGTAGCGGCAGCGCATCGGATGGCAGCGTCCATCCCAGCGATTGAAATCGCCGACCACGCTGACCCGTTCAGCATTCGGCGCCCAGACGGCAAACAGGGTACCCTCGATGCCATCTACGGTATGGAGATGCGCCCCTAGGATGCGGTAGATATGCCAGTGTTTGCCGGTATTGAACAGATACAGATCAAAGTCAGGGATCTGCGGGGCGAAAGAATACGGATCGATAGTGCGATGCTGCTGCCCCTCAGTATCGGTCCAGAGCAAGACATAGTGAAGGGGAATATCCCATCCTTTGATCGATCCTTGGAATAGGTCTGTTCCCTCGATTCGGGTCAGCTCGGGGCCGTTCTCGATACTCACTTGCTGAGCGTGGGGCAGAAATACCCGCACCAGCTCGTCACCCGCCTCGTGGTGCCGCCCTAGAACCGAAAAAGGATCGTGGTGGCGCGCCTCGATGATCATCGCCAAGGCAGGTTCTAGGGCCAGCGTTCGGTCAGAAGAAAAGTTTGAGTTCACTTTGGCGATCCCTGGATAATGAGGTTGCTTTTACTTGCTATAGTAGCAAATTACGCCAGGCCAAGGAGATGATTATGTCTAAGTCGAATCACCACCAACGTTTTGTCAGTCTTCTGACCCGCCGGACGGTGGCTTTGATCCTCGCTGGCGGGCGCGGCAGCCGTCTGAGAAAACTGACCGAATGGCGCGCGAAACCGGCGGTCCACTTCGGTGGCAAATACCGCATCATCGATTTTCCCCTGTCCAATTGCTTAAACTCCGGGATCCGCCGCATCGGTGTTCTGACTCAGTATAAGGCTGACTCATTGATCCGTCACATCTACAAGGGTTGGGGATTCCTACGCGGCGAATTGGGTGAGTTCATCGACCTTCTTCCGGCGCAACAGCGGCTTAATGACTGTTGGTATTTAGGCACCGCAGATGCGGTGTATCAAAACTTGGACATTCTGCGGTTCTACGCGCCGGAATATGTGCTGATCTTAGCTGGCGATCATGTCTACAAAATGGATTACGGTGCGATGCTGGCCTATCACGTGGACAGTCAGGCCGATTTGACCGTCGGTTGCGTCGAGGTGCCGCTTAAGGATGCAAGCGCTTTCGGGGTCATGCACGTAGACGACAGCAGTCGGGTGATCGATTTCATAGAAAAACCCGCCTACCCACCCAGCCTGCCTGGGCGGCCAGAGGTAGCCTTAGCCTCGATGGGGATCTACGTGTTCAATGCCAAGTTCTTGTATGAGCAGCTAATCAAGGACGCCGACAACCCAAAGTCGAGCCACGATTTCGGCAAAGATATTATCCCTGAGGTGATCAAAAGATACCGCGTGTTTGCCTATCCGTTCCTAAACATGCAGACTGGGGTGCAAAGCTATTGGCGCGACGTGGGAACCATCGATGCCTATTGGGCGGCTAACATGGAGCTAATCGGCGTCGATCCGGAACTCAACCTGTATGATCAGGATTGGCCTATCTGGACCTACCAGCGGCATCTGCCGCCGGCCAAGTTCGTATTCGAGGACAAAGCCCACGGTCGAGTCGGGCAAGCGTTCGACTCCATGGTCTGCGATGGGGTGATTATCTCCGGCGCGACGGTGCGCCATTCCATCCTGTCGACCAATGTGAGGGTGAATTCCTGGGCCTTGGTTGAGGATTCGGTGATCATGCCCGATGTCAATATCGGTAGATACGCTAAAATCCGGCGTGCGATCATCGATCGCGGCTGTGAGATCCCGCCGGGAATGGAAATCGGCTACGATCTAGAAGAAGATAAAAAGCGCTTTGACGTCAGCGAAAGTGGCATCGTCACTGTCACCCCAGATATGCTCGGCCAAAAAATTCATTTTGCCCGCTGATCGCTTATGACGCAGGCGGAAGATACGGGCGTCCTCCACCGGCGCCGAGCTGGAATTTTGCTTCATCTTACCTCGCTTCCAAGCGCTACTTTAGGTGCAGATGCGCGGCGTTTTATCGAATTCTTGGCCGCTTGTAAGCTCTCGGTTTGGCAAGTGCTGCCGCTTGGGCCAACCCATGCAGATGGCTCGCCTTATCAGAGTTTTTCAGCCCATGCGGGAAATCCCGCTTTGATCGATTGGCAATGGTTAGTCGCGCGCGGCTGGTTAGCGCAGGAAAAGGTAGAACAAGGGGGCTGCCCAGCGCAGGAATTGCTTGCCAGCGCTTACCGGAAGTTCCAAGCGGAAGGCGGAGAACTGGCAGAAGAGTTTTCCAAGTTTGTCCGCCTCCATGCTTACTGGCTGGAGGATTATGCGCTGTTTGTAGTGCTCAAGTACAAATTTAACGGCCAGCCGTGGTGGGAGTGGCCGCTCAAGTATCGTCACCGCGACCGCGAGAGCCTAGCTCGGATCCAGGCAAAGCTTGCCGGGGAAATCGACCAGGTGCGATTTGAGCAATTTGTGTTTTTTCAGCAGTGGCGAGAACTTCGCAGTTATGCGCACCGGCATGGAATACTGCTGTTTGGGGATATGCCGATTTTCGTAGCTGCAGATAGCGCCGATGTGTGGGCCAAGCCCCAATACTTTCTGCTGAATCGGGATGGACTGCCGACGGTCGTGGCGGGCGTGCCGCCGGATTATTTCTCTGCCACCGGTCAGCGCTGGGGGAATCCGCACTATGACTGGGAGGCGCTGAGAAAAGACGGATTTTCTTGGTGGCTCGAGCGTATGCACACGCAACTGGAGCTCGTAGATTGGATTCGCATCGATCACTTCCGCGGTTTTGAGGCTTGCTGGCAGATTCCGGCTGAATCCGAGACAGCCGCTAATGGGTGGTGGGCGGAAGTCCCAGGGGAAGCGTTGCTTGAAGCGATCCAGGCAAGGTTTGGCCTGCTCCCGTTGGCAGCTGAAAATCTCGGCGTCATTACGCCGGCAGTGGAGGCGCTGCGCAAGAAATTCAATCTGCCCGGCATGCTGGTTTTGCAGTTTGCTTTTGACGGTGGACCTAACAATCCCTATTTGCCGCATAACCATACTGCTGACAACGTCGTCTACACCGGCACCCACGATAACGAGGTGACGCTAGGCTGGTTCGAGTCCTTGGATGCTGGTCACCAGGCTTACGTGTATGAGTACTTAGGTCAGGCGCGGGAAGCGATGCCGTGGGCGCTGATGCGCGCTGCGTTTGCCTCGGTTGCCAAGGTGGCAATCGTGCCGATGCAGGACGTGCTGGGGTTAGGGCGCGGCCACCGGATGAATACGCCAGGCACCGTTTCTGGCAACTGGCGCTGGCGTTTTGCCTGGGAGCAGCTCAGGCCGGAGCATGGCGAGCGGCTCAAGCACTTAGTCCACCTCTACGGTCGGGCCTGAACCTTGGCTGCGCGGATTTATGTCGGGACGTGCGGTTTTGCAGAGGCTCGAAAGCGGCTGTTTCAGGCATTCGACGTGTTGGAAGTGCAGCAGACCTTTTATCAGCCACCCCAGCTAGAAACCGCAAAGCGCTGGCGGCAAGAAGCGCCGCCCGCATTCCTGTTTACCCTCAAAGCCTGGCAGCTGATCACCCATGCAGCTAGCAGCCCGACCTACCGGCGCTTGCGCGAACCCTTGACGCCGACCCAGCGCGCCTGCTGCGGCGGCTTTCAGCTCAACGAACTGACCTGGTGGGCTTGGCGACGCACTTCTGAAATTGCTAAGACGCTTAGGGCAAAAGCGGTAGTCTGCCAGACCCCGCCGAGCTTTCATCCTGAGCCGGCTAACCTTGAACGGATGCGCCAGTTTTTTCGCGAAGTTCCGCGGGGACCTTGGAGGATCGTATTCGAACCTAGAGGTGAAGGATGGGATGCGAAGGTGCTTAAGCCTTTGCTTTGGGAATTGGATTTAATCCATGGCACAGATCCGTTCCTTGCGCCTTCGCTCAGCGAGGATTTTCATTATTTTCGCCTCCATGGTCGGCCAGCTTATGCCTATGGCTATCGGTATACCGCCGAAGATTTAGAACAGCTCGTCAAGATGCTGCCTACGCAAGGGACGGTTTTCGTTTTATTCAATAACGCTTCCATGGCTGCGGACGCGCGGCGGTTTAAGGCGTTGTTGGAAGCGAGGCGATGCTTTCTACCGTATACCGATACGCTTTAAGCGCTTTGGACCAGTAAGTTGGAGGAAAGCCGGCCTTGATTTTAAGGTGGGTTAGAAACTCCTCTTTGGCGGGCAAAGAGGCCCACACCGAAGGTAAAAACGTGCCGCGACGATACCATTCCTCTAGCACCAAGCCGTCGATGCCGGGGCGGATTTGGGCCAATAACTCTTGTTCTGATCGGCAAGGAATCTCCTCCAGTGGGCTTAAGACTGACAGATGGACGCTTAAGGTCTCTACCTCGGCTAAAGCCACCGGTGGAAATCGCGGGTCGGCAAAGGCAGCAGCGAAGGCGTTGCAAAGCACATCTTCGGCGAGCGGACGGCGGGGGATTAAAGAGCCGATGCAGCCCCGAAGCTGACTTTGCTGCTTTAGCGTGACGAAGCTGGCGCGCGGCAGCTGAAGCGTAGCCGGCAGGCTGACCAGATCGATTTTAAGTAGTTGCCCGTGCCGGGCACCGAAAGCGATCGATTTCCGCGCGAGCTTAAGGAGTAACTCACGCTCTGCTTCAGAAAAAGCCATATGCGCCATATCCTACCACTTGTTCGCGGGGGGCGGTGGTATCTCCTGAGTTCCTAAGGTCTAGCGTTTTGGCAGTTAGCCCATGGCGCTTAGCGGCAAGCAACAGGCCAGAGACCGCAAGCCAGCCACAGGCCGAGTCCGGGTTAAGCTGGGAGGGATCTAGGTGCTCGATCGCTTGCGAGGTAGCCGCATCGATTCGTTTGGCAGTTTGGTAGTCAAGATAGTGGCTTAAATCCGAGCTTACTACGATTAAGGTTTCCGGCCCATCCCACAAGCGCTCTAGGACGGCTGCCACAGTCTCAGGCTCAGTCAAGCCGACAAGGATCGGCACCAGCTTGAAGTCGGCGAGGACTTCTTGCAGGAAGGGCAAGTGAACCTCTAGGCTGTGCTCAGGGGCATGGGCGGCATCGAACTGCACCACGCCGGGCATGGCAGCGATTTGGGCGAGCGCTTCGCGGTCTACCGCCACTTTCCCGAGAGGGGTGACAAAAGCCTCTACGCTGGGGACTGCCAGTCCCCGAAACGCCACGCGATGCGCCGGTCCAACCAGGACGACGCGTTTGATTTGATCTCGCGCCGGGAGTAAGAGCTGGTAAGCGCTAGCGGCGACTGGCCCGGAATACACGTAGCCGGCATGAGGCGCGATGATCGCTTTAGGGGGAGGTGCCTGGGTGGTGGCAGCAGCCAATAACTGGCGCACCATTTCGTCCAGTTCCACGGCATCGTCCGGATAAAACAGGCCAGCGACAGCTGGATAACGTACGCCGGTCATGAGGACCTCCTTGAAATCGTCTGCTGGTAGCTATATATGGTCTTATCATCCTAAACCCAAGAGGGAGAGGCCATGAGCACCTTGACCGCCTCCAAGCACATAGTTCCGACAAAGTACTGGCACGCATTGCCAGACGGTAAAATCCAGTGCGATCTATGCCCACGCTTTTGCAAGCTGCATGAAGGCCAGCGTGGCCTGTGCTTCGTGCGCGCTTGTCAGAACGGCCAAATCGTCTTGACTACCTATGGCCGCGCAAGCGGCTTTTGCATCGATCCGATCGAGAAAAAGCCTTTATATCACTTTTTACCTGGGACGCCAGTGCTTTCCTTCGGCACTGCCGGGTGCAATTTAGCTTGCAAGTTCTGCCAAAATTGGGACATCAGCAAATCGCGCCAGTTCGATACCTTAACCGAGACGGCTATGCCGGAGGCGATTGCGCGCGCTGCCAAAGCTCTGGGTGTAAAGAGCGTAGCCTACACTTACAACGACCCGGTAATCTTTCACGAGTACGCCATCGATACCGCCAAGGAATGCCGCAAATACGGCATCAAGTCAGTCGCGGTGACCGCAGGCTATGTGACGGCAGAACCGCGCTGCGAGTTTTACCAGTACATGGACGCTGCGAATGTGGATTTAAAAGCCTTTACGGAGGAGTTCTACCGCAAAATCTGCGGCGGCCATTTGCAGCCGGTCCTGGAGACTTTGGAGTACATCAAGCATGAGACTAACTGCTGGTTAGAGATTACCACCTTGTTGATTCCAGGCGAGAACGATTCTGACCAAGAAATCGACGCCATGACCCGCTGGGTGGTGGAGAAGCTAGGCCCTGAGGTGCCGCATCATTTCACGGCTTTTCATCCTGACTGGAAGATGCTGGATCATCCCCCTACGCCTTTGGCGACTTTGATCCGGGCTCGCCAGATCGCGCTTAAAAACGGTCTGCGCTATGTGTATACCGGCAATGTCCACTATCGTGAAGGCGACAGCACTTTCTGCCATCAATGCGGGGAGTTACTCATCGGCCGCGATTGGTACCAGCTTTGGCGTTGGAATCTGACGCCCGATGGTCGGTGTCAGCAATGCCAAACGCCGTTGGCTGGAGTATTTGAGAGCGTACCCGGCAACTGGGGGGCAAAACGATACCCGGTAGACATCGCTAAATTTGCTCAGGTCTAAAGCCTGTTTCTAGCTCAGTCGGTTTGGATCGAGAATCGTATTGGCAGCTAAAGGCTTTGGCTGCGGATAATCCAAGGTGTAGTGCAACCCTCTGCTTTCCTTGCGCTGTATGGCACTTTTGACGATCAGCTCGGCGACGATGATCAGGTTGCGCAGTTCTAACAAATCGCTGGTTACCCGAAAGTTGCCATAATACTCGGCAATTTCCTGTTTGAGCAGTTCGATCCGCCGCAACGCCCGCTGCAGGCGTTTGTCGGTGCGCACGATGCCTACGTAGTTCCACATGAAGCGGCGGATTTCGTCCCAGTTGTGGCTGACGACGACCTCTTCATCGGAATCGGTGACTTGAGACTCGTCCCAGTCAGGCAAAGAGGGAGGCGGGGGAAACTCCGCCAGCCTTTGCGAAAGATCAAGGGCAACTTGCTTGGCGAACACCAGGCATTCGAGCAACGAGTTGCTGGCCATGCGATTGGCGCCGTGGAGTCCGGTACAAGCGGTTTCTCCCACCGCATACAAGCCAGGGATGTCGGTGCGCCCGAACGCATCGGTGAGGATGCCACCGCAAGTGTAGTGGGCGGCAGGGACCACGGGAATCGGTTCGCGCGTGATGTCGAAGCCAAACTCTAGACAGCGCGCATAGATGGTGGGGAAATGGCTTTGGATGAAATCGGCGCTGCGGTGGGAAATATCCAGATAGACGCAATCTATCCCTAAGCGCTTCATTTCATGGTCAATCGCGCGGGCGACGATATCGCGCGGGGCAAGCTCTGCACGCTTGTCGAAGCGGTGCATGAACGCTTCGCCGTTGGGCAGAAGTAGCTTGGCGCCTTCTCCTCGCAGGGCTTCGGAAATGAGAAAAGATCGCGCTTGAGGATGATAAAGGCAGGTCGGGTGAAACTGCATGAATTCCATATTGGCGATCCGGCAGCCGGCGCGCCAGGCCATGGCGATGCCGTCACCGGTAGCAGTATCTGGATTACTGGTATAAAGATAAGCCTTGGCCGCCCCACCAGTGGCTAATACGGCTGCTTTGGCGCTAAATACTTTGACCTTTTGGGTAGTACGGTCGAGCACGTAGGCGCCTAGCACCCGTTGCGGAGAGCGCTTGAGTTTAGCGGCAGTGATCAAGTCGATGGCGTTATGAAATTCAAATAGATCGATATTCGGGTGCGCGCGGGCATGGCTTAAGAGCGAGGTCTCCACGGCTTTGCCGGTGGCATCGGCTGCATGGACGACGCGGCGGTGGCTGTGACCTCCCTCGCGGGTAAGATGGAGCTGCCTGCCGCCGTCTTCTGATTCTACCTCGGTAAAAACGACGCCTTTGTCCAACAGCCATTGGATGCAATCTTTGCCTTGAGAGACTACGAGCTTGACGATGTCTGGATCGCATAAGCCTGCGCCTGCGTCTAAAGTATCTTGAATGTGAGATTCGATCGAGTCGCGGGCGTCGAGCACGGCTGAGATTCCTCCTTGGGCATAGAAGGTGCTACATTCGGCAAGCTCGGTTTTGGAGATCACGGCGACTTTGGCGAAGTCGGCGATGCGCAGTGCCACCCCTAGGCCCGCGGCGCCATTGCCGATGATCAGGACATCGTAAGCAAAATGGTTTTGCATGGTGGATTTACCGCAGATAGATTTACAGAGCACATTGAAGGGGATAGGGGAAACGGGGATAATGTAACAATTAATTTGACGGCCTAAAAGCTTGGGCGGTTCATTGTGTTCATCATGGCTGGAAGCTAGATCATCGTCAAATCGCGGAGAAATGGGATTGAAAGGAGAAAGCCGGGTGGCAGTTCAGGTTGACCAAGAGCTGGTCGAGCGAGTCAAGCAAGGCGACAAAAAAGCATTTGACCTATTGGTGCTCAAATACCAGGCTAAAATTATCCAACTGATTACGCGCTATATTAAAGATCCCTCGGAAGCCTTAGACGTCGCCCAAGAAGTATTTATTAAAGCCTACCGGGCGCTGCCCAACTTTCGCGGTGAGAGCGCTTTTTACACTTGGCTCTACCGGATTGCTATCAATACTGCCAAAAATCATATCGCTGCGCGTGCGCGGCGCCCCTCGGATTCGGAAATTGAGCTAGATACGGCGGAACAATTCGAAACCGCCATTCGTCTAAAAGACCAAGAGACGCCAGAAGGTATTTTGCTAAGTGAAGAAATTGCCGAAGCGGTGCGGCAAGCAATTGAGGATTTGCCGGAGGAGTTACGCACTGCCATCATTTTGCGCGAGTTTGAGGGATTGAGTTATGAGGAGATCGCTGAAGCTATGAATTGCCCAGTAGGTACGGTCAGGTCTCGAATTTTCCGGGCTCGTGAAGCAATCGATAAAAGATTAAGGACCTTACGCGCTGGGATGCGGCATAAAAAACAGGTGAAGAAACTTGAACCGGCAGAAAAGTAACGAGAGGCACCAGCCCATGCAGGATGAGGTAAATTGGAAATTGTCTTTACTTTTGGATGATGAATTGGAGCCAAGCGAGGCTATCGGCTTGTTGGAGCAAATCCATCGCGATTCGGAATTGCTGATGAAATGGTACAGTTATCAGACCATTCGCCAGGCTTTAAAAGGGAATGGAGCGGTTCATCTCCATCCAGATTTTCTCGAGCGGGTTAGAATAGCTCTTGCGGATGAAACGTTTTCGGTGTCCTCTGATTTATCTCAGCAAGGTCGCAGGGTTAATCTAAAGCGCCTTAGCTTTAGCCGTTGGACCGTGCCGCTGGCGATGGCTGCAGTTGTTATTATGGTAGTCGTCTTAATGAGCAAGCGGATGGTCTTTAATTTGCCTTCTGCACCGCCACTGATGGTTGCTAAACCTACGCCCCACTTTGGCGGGGGAAAGCCAAGCAGGCAGGCGTCTAGCTATTCCCAGTTAGAGGATTATTACCTGTTGGTACACAGTGAAAATAGCTTGGATTTGACCGGGCCGCAGCACGTGCTTGGTTATGCCCGTATCGTCAGCCGCGGTGAACAGTGAGATGGGGCATACTGATTTACGCTGGGCATTGAGCTGGTTGCTTGCCTGTTGGAGTATATTGGCGCTAACTGCCGAGCAGCAAGATCCCGTCAGCTGGCTCCAGGAAATGACAAACGCCATGCAGCGCCTGGATTACCAGGCCACCCTTGCCTACAGTCGTGATAATCGGATTCAAATCTTACGTCTTGCGCATAGCGTCAGAGACGGCGTGGTGCGTGAACGCCTCCAAACCCTCAACAAACCTTTGCGCGAAGTGGTGCGAGAAGCCAATAAGGTAACTTGTTCTCTGCCCGAACGTCGCCCTATGGTCATCGAATTCCACGACCCATCTCGTTCGTTGTTTCGAGAATGGCCAACGCAATGGCAAGAGGCCAAGTTTTACCGCTTTGCGAGGGGACGACAGGGTTATGTGGCCGAGCGCTCAGCCCAAGAAATTGCGATCGAACCTTTAGATACTTATCGTTATGGTCGTCGTCTCTGGATCGATACAGAGACTAAGTTGCCACTCCAGCTCGAGTTGTTGGATCGAGATGGTAACGTGCTTGAGGCGTTTGTGGTCACCGGGTTGGTCGTGGGAGATACTGCCAAACAGACCGCTGCTTTAGCATCCATGTCAGATGGAGGGTCTGAATCCTGGAAGGTGCTTGACCGCATGGCAATGCCGGCTAATCAGCGCTGGCGATTGACAGAGTTGCCGCAGGGGTTTACTGAGGCCAAACGCAGTCGCCGCCAAGACCCAGTGGATTCAGCGCCAGTCGACCATATTCTCATTACCGACGGGTTAGCTTCGGTCTCCGTTTATATCAAGCAGGGCGAAGAGCCAGCAAAAGGTGCAGCGACTCGGCGATTAGGTGCGGTCAACGTGTACAATCGCTGGCTCAATGGATATCTGATTACCGTATTGGGGGATGTTCCGCCTGAAACTGTCCGCTTGATCGGTGATGGGGTGCGTGACGCTGAGACTGACTCGACGCCCCAATAAAAATTATATCGTTTTGGTGATTTGATATTCCCGGCGGGCTTTGGCCCGCTTTGGTTTATTACACGTGATGGAAGCTGATGAGACAGAATCGTTACAGGATTATTTGGTGGTTGTGGTGCTTTGGGATTTTGAGCGGGGGTGCTTTTGCCAGCAGCCTGCCGGATTTTACAGAACTGGTGGAAAAAACAAGTCAAGCGGTAGTCAATATCAGCACCACTAAAAAGATCGAACCAGAAGAAGCACCGCAATTGCCGGAAGGGATGGAAATCCCAGAAGGCTCTCCGTTGGAGGAGTTGTTCAAACACTTTTTCGGCCAGCAGGCGCCGCAGGAAACCCGTTCGCTAGGGTCTGGTTTTATCATTTCTGCAGATGGCTACATCATTACTAACCATCATGTGGTGCAGAATGCTGACCGGATTTTCGTCCGCTTGCAGGACCGGCGTGAGCTGGCTGCCAAGTTAGTAGGATCTGATATCCGCAGCGATCTTGCCCTGTTGAAGGTAGAAGCGCAGGACTTGCCGGTGGTCAGGACTGGATCGGCGCAAGCGCTGAAGGTGGGTGAGTGGGTAGTGGCTATCGGTTCACCATTTGGTTTTGACCATTCTGTGACTGCTGGTATCGTGAGCGCCAAGGGGAGAAGCTTACCAGGCGATAATTATGTTCCATTTATCCAGACTGATGTGGCGATTAACCCAGGGAATTCCGGCGGCCCTTTGTTTAATATGAACGGCGAGGTGGTTGGGGTCAACTCTCAGATTTACAGCCGAACTGGCGGCTTTATGGGGCTGTCGTTTGCGATCCCGATCGATGTCGCCCTCGAAGTGGTCGATCAGCTTAAGACTCATGGTAAAGTCATTCGTGGTTGGCTTGGGGTACAGATTCAAGATGTCACTAGGGAGTTGGCTGAATCTTTTGGTCTGAATCGCCCTTATGGCGCATTGATTGCTCAGCTATCGCCGAACAGCCCAGCGCTTCAAGCGGGTTTGCAAGTAGGTGACATCATTGTGGAGTACGATGGTCAACCGATTGGGGTCTCTTCGATGTTGCCACCATTGGTAGGGGTAACGCCGGTGGGCAAAGTTGTTCAGGTTAAGGTGCTTAGAGAAGGTCAGACGCTTCCTGTGAAAGTGAAGATCGGCCAGCTTCCAGAGGAAACCGAGGAAGTGCAACCGCTAGGTCAAGTAGAGCCAGATGCAGTAAAACTCCAATCGCTAGGGCTTTCGGTTGCGAACCTGTCGGCAGAGGAACGCCTCCATTTAGGAATAAAAGAAGGGGTGATCGTGCGTCAGGTATTAGCAGGGCCTGCGCGTGAAGCTGGAATTCGCGCAGGAGATTTGCTATTGCGAGTGGGTAGAGCCCCGATCCGTGAGGTGGCTGATCTTGAGCGCCAACTGGCTACTTTGCCTAAGGGTAAACCGGTGGCAGTGCTAGTAAAGCGGGGAGGAGATTCCTTGTTTCTAGCTTTCAAATTAGAGGCAGAGGACGATAAGGAACTGAATCGACCGTGACTGACTTGAGACATATTCGAAACTTTTCCATTATTGCCCATATCGATCATGGCAAGTCGACCTTGGCTGACCGCTTCATCCAGATTTGCGGCGGTCTAGAGGATAGGGAGATGACTGAACAGGTGCTCGACTCCATGGAGATCGAGCGCGAACGCGGGATTACCATCAAGGCCCAGAGTGTGACGCTCAACTATGTTGCCGAGAACGGCGAAACTTATCAACTCAACTTCATCGACACGCCTGGGCACGTGGATTTCTCTTACGAGGTCTCGCGCTCGCTAGCTGCTTGTGAGGGAGCGCTGTTGGTGGTGGATGCTGCCCAAGGGGTAGAGGCTCAGACCGTCGCGAATTGCTATACCGCGATTGAGCAAGGGCTAGAAGTAGTTCCGGTACTCAACAAGATTGATCTGCCTGCGGCCAACCCAGAACGGGTCAAGCGCGAGATCGAGGAGATCATTGGCATCCCGGCGGATGAGGCGCTGGAAATCAGCGCCAAGACCGGGGTTGGGGTGAAACAGGTCCTAGAACAGATCATTGCTAAGATTCCACCTCCGTCTGGAGAGGTAGATGCTCCCCTGCAGGCCCTGATCATCGATTCTTGGTTCGATAATTATCTAGGGGTGGTCTCGCTGGTGCGGGTGGTCAATGGCACTTTATCCAAACGCCAGAGAATTAGCGTCATGTCTACTGGCAAGACCTATCAGATCGAGCAGGTCGGCGTGTTCACCCCTAAACGCCAAATTAAGGAATCGCTCCACGCAGGCGAAGTAGGATTCGTGGTGGCTGGGATCAAAGATATTTTTGGGGCACCGGTGGGAGACACGATCACCTCTGCTGATCATCCTTGTAATCAACCTCTGCCGGGGTTCCAGAAAGTACAGCCTAAAGTGTTTGCCGGCCTTTATCCGGTCAGTTCCGACGATTATGGCAATCTGCGCGAGGCGTTGTATAAACTGCGCTTAAACGATGCCGCGCTGCAATTCGAGCCAGAGACTTCTAAGGCTTTGGGATTTGGTTTCCGCTGCGGTTTTCTCGGTATGCTCCACATGGAGATCGTACAGGAGCGGCTTGAGCGCGAGTATGGGTTGGAGTTGATCTCTACCGCTCCGACCGTAGTCTATGAAGTCCTGACGACGAGAGGGGAGGTAATCGCCGTGGACAATCCTGCCAACCTCCCACCGCCTAACGAGATTGAGGAAATCCGTGAACCGATCATCGATGCCAATATCTTAGTCCCACAGGAGTATTTGGGCGGGGTCATCGGATTGTGTATCGAGAAGCGCGGAGTGCAAAAGAACCTCCAGTTTTTGGGTGACCAAGTTGCTTTGACCTTTGAGCTGCCTTTGAGCGAAGTCGTATTGGATTTTTTTGACCGGCTCAAATCGGTCAGCCGTGGCTTTGCCTCGTTTGATTACGAGTTCAAGCGGTTTCAGCCAGCTCCCATGGTCAAGCTCGATATTCTCATCAATGGTGAGCGGGTCGATGCCTTGTCCTTGATCGTGCATCGGGAGATGGCCCAGGCTCGCGGCCGCGAGTTGGTGGAAAAAATGCAGGAGTTGATTCCTAGGCAGATGTTCGAGGTTGCCATTCAAGCAGCGATTGGCTCCAAGATTATCGCTCGCTCTACCGTTAAGGCCTTGCGCAAGAATGTGACTGCCAAATGTTATGGCGGCGACGTGACTCGGAAAAAGAAATTATTAGAAAAGCAGAAGGCTGGTAAAAAGCGCATGAAACAGGTCGGTAAGGTGGAGATTCCGCAAGAGGCCTTTTTAGCGGTGCTGAAGGTGGGTCAGGAATCCGAATAACAGAGAACACTTATGGATTTTGACTTTGAGTTTTTTCTCTTGCTTGGTACTTTGCTGTCTGGGGGAATTTGGGGAGGATGGCGGCTATGGGTGCATAAGAGCAGCGAGGTAAAAGAGCCTATGCTGGTCGAGTATGCCCATTCTTTTTTTCCTGTTTTGCTCATTGTCCTCTTGTTGCGCTCGTTTTTGGTGGAACCGTTTAGGATTCCTTCCGGATCGATGATGCCGACCTTGTTGGTAGGGGACTTCATTCTAGTGAACAAGTTTCTCTACGGCATTCGCTTGCCGGTCATTCATACCAAAGTAGTGGACATCACTGAACCCAAACGCGGCGATATCGCCGTCTTTCGCTATCCGAATGATCCTTCGGTGGACTATATCAAACGCATCATCGGCCTGCCTGGGGATAGGATCGCTTACTATAATAAAAGACTATATATTAACGGTGAACCGGTGCCGCTAAAGCCTTTAGGTACCTATGTCGGCGTTGGGCAGAACCAACACTACAATGGAGCCCTGATATACGAAGAGATGCTAGGCGAGGTGGGGCATCGGATCTTGATCATGGAGGGTCAACCTTCGATAGAGGGTGAGTTCGTGGTCCCTAAAGGATACTACTTTGTAATGGGTGACAACCGCGACAATAGCAATGACAGCCGTTATTGGGGACCGGTGCCGGAGGCAAATTTGGTAGGCAAAGCGTTTCTAGTCTGGATGCACTGGGAACCGAGTAATCCTGGCGTGGTGTTCGAACGCATTGGGACATTGCTAGATTGAGGATGCCGTGAATCGCAAGCGTCAATCCGGTATGACCTTGATCGGGCTGATATTCGTTCTCGGTCTGATCGCTTTCTTTGCTTTACTGACTTTAAAAATTCTGCCCATCTACCTAGAGCATTTCAAAGTCATCAGTTCTTTGGAATCGCTTAAAAAGACCTCTGATTTGGCGCAACAATCCCCGCATGAAATCCGTAGCCGCTTAATTAAGCGATTGGATATCAATATGGTCGAGAGTGTACGCCCGGAACATATCCGAGTAATCAAACAAGGGGGCATCGCTAGAGTGGAAGTGGCTTATGCGGTGGAAAAGCCAATCGTCGGCAACTTGAGCGTGGTCGTTTATTTCAATGATAAGATCGAAGCGGGCGGAACTTGAGGAGGCTCTAAAAACGCTCTGTAAGCGGCTTGGCTTTAGGCTTCAAAATCTTAAGCTGCTCAAGGAGGCGCTTACCCATCGCAGTGCAGGTGCTTGCAATAACGAGCGGCTGGAATTTTTAGGCGATGCGGTGCTTGGGTTCATCGTCGCGCATGAGTTGTTTCGTCGATTCCCCCATGCCAAAGAAGGCGAATTGAGCCAGATGCGGGCGATGCTGGTCAACCAGGCGTCCTTGGCTGCTTTGGCGCAAGAGTTGCGGCTGGGAGAGCAGCTGATTTTGGGTCCGGGAGAATTAAAAAGCGGTGGTTTCCGCCGGGATTCCATTCTTTCCGACGCTCTCGAGGCGATTATCGGTGCTTTGTTGGAGGACCAGGGAATCGAAGCTTGCCGGCAGTGGGTTTTAAGATTGTTTGAACCGAAATTTGCCGCCTTGATGGCAGGAGAACACCCGAAGGATCCTAAAACCCGCCTGCAGGAGTTTGTTCAGTCGCGTAATCTGCCTCTTCCCCGGTATGAGCTGATCGCTCAGCAAGGCGCGCCTCACAACCAAACTTTCGAGATCGCTTGCTATATAGAGCTCCTGCCTGAGCCGGGCTTAGGCCGAGGGCCATCGCGCAAGCGCGCTGAACAAGAAGCTGCCGCGGCGGTGCTCGAGAAATTAGAAGCATTCGGACAACGGGTATGAAAACCGGTTATGTGGCTCTGATTGGTCGCCCTAACGTAGGTAAATCTACCTTGCTTAACCAGCTGGTCGGACAAAAGCTCAGTATCGTCTCGCGCCGACCCCAGACCACCCGCCATCAGATCTTAGGAATCAAGACCACCGACCAAGCTCAGATCCTTTATGTGGATACTCCCGGCATCCATCAGGAGGCTTCGCGGGCGTTGAACCGCTATTTAAATAAAGCGACAAGTTCGGCGCTGGTTGGGGTGGATGTGGCGGTATGGTTGATCGATGGCAAAGGATTTCGCAACGATGATCATCTGGTGGCCGAGAAGCTAATGGAAGCGAAGGTCCAGACGATCTTAGCTATTAATAAGGTGGATCGAGTTCAAGATAAACGCACCCTGTTGCCTTTGATCGCTCAGGCGAACGAACGCTATCCGTTCATTGAGATCGTTCCTATCTCAGGATTGCGGGGCATCAATCTGGATAGGCTGGAGCGCGCGTTGATCGAACATCTTCCAGAAGGGCTACCGATCTATCCTAAGGACTGTTTGACCGATAAGCCGCAGCGCTTTTTTGCCGCTGAGATCGTTCGCGAGAAATTGTTTCATTATCTAGGTGACGAGGTACCTTATCAGTTGACGGTGGAGATCGAGGAACTTAAAGAAACGGATAATCTCATCCAGATTTATGCCCTCATCTGGGTAGAGCGAGAAGGGCAGAAACGCATCGTGATCGGTAAGCGCGGTGAATTGTTGAAAAAAATAGGCCAGCAGGCGCGTTTGGAATTGGAGGAGTTCCTTGGCCGTCACGTTTATCTCAATCTTTGGATCAAAATCAAACCGAGTTGGTCCGATAACGAAAGCTTGCTTAAGCAATTGGGTTATGTCGATTGAGCGGTGAAAGAGGAATGGCATGAGGGTGTCATTCTACACCGCTGTCCTTGGCGCGAGACTAGCCTTTGGTTAGAGGTTTTCACTCGCGATCTGGGCAAGGTTGCGCTACTTGCCAAAGGAGGGCGGCGGGCCAAAGGGGGAATTAAAAGCGCGCTGCAACTTTTTCAGCCGCTGTTGATCCGTTGGCGCGGTAAAGGTGAGTTAGGAACCTTGACTGCAGCTGAAGTTTCGCCGCCTGTGCTGTCTTTGACAGGCATGGCTTTATACTGCGGCTTGTACTTGAACGAACTGCTCTGCCGTTTGCTTAAACGGTGTGATCCTCATCCTAGGCTGTATGCTGAGTATCTAAAGGCCTTGTCTGAATTGACGCAAGCTTCTGATCTTGAGGCTTGCCTGAGGCGATTTGAGATGCATTTTCTAAAGGAGATCGGCTACGGTTTGATTTTGGATCATGAGGTAGAATATAAGACGGCGATTGACCCGGCTGCCTGCTATCGTTACGATCCTGAGCATGGCCCAGTCTTAGATAAAAAGGGGTGGTTGCACGGCCAGACTCTGCTCGCACTTCGGGAAGGGCGGTTAGATTCCTCCAGAGTGCGGCGAGAAGCTAAGCGGCTGCTGCGTGAATTAATCGATTACCGGTTGGAGGGGCGGCTGTTGGAAAGCCGTAAGCTGTTTCGAAGAGCAATGAGAAATGATGAACCGTAAACCGATTTTATTAGGGGTCAATATCGACCACATTGCCACCTTGCGCCAAGTGCGTGGGACGCCTTTCCCTGAGCCAGTTCAGGCTGCCCTCATCGCGGAAACCGCTGGGGCAGATGGAATTACCGCCCATCTACGCGAAGACCGCCGCCATATCCAGGATCGTGATATCCGCCTGCTGCGGGAATTAATCCATACCCGCTTGAATCTGGAGATGGCAGTCACCGATGAGATGATTGCGATCGCCTGTGAGATTCGCCCTGATGCCTGCTGTTTGGTGCCGGAGAAACGCACTGAGTTAACCACTGAGGGTGGATTGGACGTGGTTGGCCAGTTCGATCGCATTAAAGATGCCTGCCAGGAGTTGGCAGCTTGCGGCATCGAAGTATCGCTGTTCATCGATCCCGATGAGGCACAGGTCGAAGCGGCACGCCAGGCTGGGGCGCCGGTGATCGAGCTGCATACCGGGTGTTATGCTGAAGCGCGCGGAAGCGAGAGATTGCAGGAACTGACTAGGCTACAAGCGGCAGCTAAACTGGGAGATCGCTTAGGCCTTCAAGTCAACGCTGGCCATGGCCTCCACTATCACAATGTGGGAGCGATCGCCCGTATCCCGGAAATCGTAGAGCTCAACATCGGGCATGCTATTGTTGCCCGCGCAGTATTTACTGGCTTGGCGGAGGCAGTGCGGGAAATGAAACGGTTGATGCAGGAAGCCCGAGCGCAAAGTTGACCGGTGCTGATCGGTTTATCATACTGGCTTTTCTGGTGGTATGCAGCATCAATAAGGGGGCTGGATGGAACAACAAATCGTAAACTACAGCGCGCAAACTGATCCTACTGGGCAATCAGAGGCGTTGTTTCTCGCCCGCTTGGAAGTTGAAAAACAGCGGCGGTTCGTTGGGCGGTTGACGGTTGGATTGACGGTTTTGTTGCTGCTGTGGCTAGTAGGGATTTGGTATTTTAAGCAATCTTCTTTCGTGCATATTCAGTCGGTCGCGCCTAAAGCGGTAGATGCTCGGGTGGAAACTGCTGAGGTTGATCAGCTTCATCAAGAATTGACCCGCTTAAAGCAGCTGCTTGGCAAAGCCGTCACTGGGGCTTTAAGTGTAAAGCTAGCTGCGCTGGAGGATCGGATCCGAATGGGGCAGGTCGGTCTTCAAGATTTGGAGTTGATCCAATCGATCAAAGAGGATATCAACTTAATAGCAGCAAGGGATGAACATCGCTCTTATGTGAATTTGTCTCAGGAGCTAGTGCCTGCGCCAGAGGTTGCTCTACAAGAGCGCTTCATCCGGCTGGAGACCCTAGCGTATTTATCCTTCGGCACAGTCGCCTTAATCATCCTCGCTGCCGGTAGCTATTTTGTAAGGTGTGGCATCCTGCTCAAGCGCTTGGAGATGGATTTATCCTGCCTTCATCATCAGCTTCCCGCCCAGCGCCGCTCAGCCTAATCAGCTGTTTCGATCCGGTTGCGCCCATTCTGTTTGGCGCGAGATAGAGCGCGGTCGGCGCGTTCAATGAATTCAGCAACGGATTGTTCGGCACGATAGCTGGCAACTCCAGCTGAGAAAGTGGGCAAGGAAAGAGTGCCGGAGGCGGTCTGAACGGCATGACTGGCAATGCCTGTGTGGATCTTAGTTAGGGCTTTGATTGCTTCCTCGATAGTTGTGTTGGGGAGTAAAACCACAAATTCCTCCCCCCCGAAACGGGCCACATGGTCATGGCGGCGGAATGCCGATTGAATGCAACTTGCATAAGCACGCAGCACGGCATCGCCGATGGCATGGCCGTAAACATCGTTGATTTGCTTGAAATGGTCAATATCGATAATCGCTAAAGTCAAAGGTGAGGGATGGCGTTTTACTCGTCCAATTTCCTCCTCTATTCGTTGTAAAAACGCGCGCCGGTTAGGAAGCCCGGTTAACTCGTCGGTCAAGCTCAGAGTGCGGGCGTGTTGTAATTCTTGGCTTAAGCGCTCGTTTTGGGCCTGGGCATCAGCCAGTTGCTGTTGGAGCTGGGTCAACTGCCGCGCTAGTTGGCGCTGTCCTTGCATCAGCTGTTGCGCTTGCGCTTTTAGATCCTGTTGGATCAAGTTTAACGGTGTGCTTGCTGGAAGAGTTTCGATGATCTTCAGGATCTTCTCTACCGCTTCAGCGAAGTAGTCGTTGTTGCGCTGGATCGATTGGATCTTCTCGGCCAGGATTACCTGGGTATAGGTGTCTGACTCTAGCTGCGGCAGAAGATGGGGACCTACAGGTAGATCTCCGATAGTTTGCTCAGCTGGAGGGAGAACAGGTAGCGGGCCGAGCATGGCCTGTAATTCTTCAAGTCCACGTTGCAGGGTTTCTAGATCGCTTAAGGAAGGCGACTGAGCGATTAATGTCTCGAGAAACGCCACGCGCTTCTGCAGCGCCCCATGCTGAAACGCAGGTAGCTTTGCTAATTGTTGAAGCAGAGTCTGAATGATAGCTAAATAATGGTGTTGATAAGATTGCTCGATGACTAGGCGTTCAACCTCATAGTCTTCTAGCACCTTAAGTTTTTTAAGCAGTTTCTTAATATCACATGACAGATGGTTCATGTTGAGATTAATTTTGTATATTTTTTCTCGCCCGCATTTTATCACATTCTCTCTTAAGGCGGCGTGTTAGTCTGGGATCAGCATGGAAGCGTTTATGTCTTAATTAGGTTTAAGTCGGAAAAGAGGTATGCTATTTTTTGCAAACAAGAGGAGGAGTGTATATGGCGAAGGTGACCTTATCAGTCAGCGGCATGAAATGCGATGCTTGTGAAAATCTGATCCATGATGCCCTAATGGAGAAACCAGGGGTAGTCGAAGTGAAGGCAGATCACCAAGCTAAGTGTGTCGAAATCGACTATGACGAGAACAAAGTGGACCTGGACCTTTTAAAACAGACCATAGTCGAGCAGGGATTCAAGGTGACCGGCTTTGGTCAGGAGACGCTGCTCGACAAAATCAAAGCGTTCTTGAACAGCCTGCTTAGGTTTTTCAAAAGTTAGCATACCCCAAGCCCTTTAAAACCTTGAGCGACTGGATAATTTTCCAGGGTTGAAGGGAGTTAATCGGCGGCTGAGGCGTCTAATTAATAATTGCTTCAGATTTATCCATGGCTATGCGTCAAGTAACCTTCCGCGCCGAAGGCATGCATTGCACCAGTTGTGAGAAAGTCATCGAACTGGCGCTGAGTAAACTGCCTGGCGTGGATAAAGTCCGGTCCAACTTTGCCTCGCAGGTAGTTCAGGTTACCTTTGATCCAGCCCGGGTTTCACTGGCAAAAATCTTTGCCACTGTGGAAAGCAAGGGCTACCCTTGCGCTCTGATCGACCGTACGGTCCAACGCAAGCAACTGTTTAACCGCGTGTTGGGGCTGTTGCTTGGGATCGTTGGGATACTGCTCATTCTGCATGGAGGCTCTCGATTCGTCGATCGTTTGCCGCTGCCTGATCTTAACGTCCAACTTAGCTATTGGGCAGTATTGGTCGTTGGGCTGATTGCCGGATTTCATTGTGTGGGCATGTGCGGTGGGTTTGTCCTCAGTTATACGGCTAAAGGGGCTCAGCAAGGCATCCAAACCTATTGGCTTCACCTCCAATACGGGGTGGGAAAGCTGTTGTCTTATACCGTGCTGGGAGCAGGTTTTGGATTGCTTGGAGCGATCGTCAGCTTCACTCCTACCCTGCGAGGCATTGCGGCTATTTTGGCAGGAGTATTCCTGATCCTCTATGGATTCAATATGCTGCACGTGTTTTCCTTAGTCCGCGTTGGCTTCACCATGCCGCGCTTTTTGCTTCGGTTCGTGCGTAAGGAGACCCATCGTACTACCCAACCATTTGTCATCGGTCTGCTTAACGGCCTGATGATCGCCTGCGGACCATTGCAGGCGATGTACGTGATGGCAGCTGGCACTGGGGATGCTCTCGAAGGAGCTAAGTTATTGTTTATTTTTGGCCTTGGGACCTTGCCGCTGATGTTTGGTTTTGGCTTTCTGGCAAGTCTTGTTTCTCACCGCATCACGCATAGGATTCTCAATGCTTCTGGATTGCTTGTAATTAGTCTAGGGTTGATCATGCTCAATCGTGGCCTAGCGATGACCGGCACGGGCTACGATTTCAATACGCTGCTACAGCGGGCTGAAGTGTCTGACTCGATTCCAAAACCGGATGGGTTGGAGAAAGCGCAAAACGTCCAAGTCATCCGCATGCAGGCCTTAGCAAGCGGCTATGAGCCTAATCGCTTTGTCCTCAAGCGCAAAATACCGGTGCGATGGGTCATCGAAGGGAAAGAGTTGACTGGCTGTAATCGGGTCATTCTAGTGCCCAAATTGAACTTAGAGATCGAGCTTCATCCTGGTACTCAGGTGATCGAGTTTACTCCTCAAGAATCCGGCTCGATTCCCTGGAGCTGCTGGATGGGGATGTTGCACGGAACGTTCGAAGTTGTCGATGAGGTGGGCGCAACTAGAAAGCCTACGACTGCTTGGATTCGGCGCGGCCAGGTACGAAGTTCAGCAGCGATGCTTGAAAGGTGTGAGCGCTGCCTTCTGGCGCATTGATTTGAAGTTTGATTTACCGCCTGGTTTACGTGAGAATTGAGCTGTTTCGATATCGAAGAGGATTGGACGATGGCAGCAGCAGTTGATCGGTCAACGTACGCGGATAGAGAAAATAGCATCCGCTTGTCCATTATTGGGATGCGGTGTGCAGGTTGTGTCAAGACGGTAGAAAACGCACTCAAAAGTGTTGCCGGGGTCAAGGCGGTCAACGTCAATTTTGCCGATCATTCCGCCGTTGTCGAAGGACAAGTAGATCCTGCCCGGTTGCGGGCGGCGCTCCAGGAAGTTGGGTACGATGCAGCGGTAATAGAGAGCTTAGAAGATCTGGAGGCCCAAGAGCGGATAGAGGAAGAACGTTACCGGCTGTTATTGCGTAAGTCTGCAGTAGCGGCGGCTTGGGGTATTCCGTTAATGGTCGGTGAATGGTTCGATTGGTGGCCGCGGATCGGGACTCCGGAAGGCAGTAATGTTTGGTCGATCGTCGCGTTGGTGACGTTTGGCGTCATGTACTATGCTGGGGGGCATTTCTTCAGCGGGGCGCTCAAGTCCTTACGGGGCGGTACGGCCAATATGGACACCTTAATTGCTTTGGGAACCGGGGCGGCGTGGTTGTATTCTACCATAGTGATCGATTTCGCTGATGTGCTGCCGCGCGAGGCGACACATCCCTATTTCGAGGCAGCAGTCATTATCATCGCCTTTGTCACTTTGGGAGGAGCGCTAGAGCTGCGCGTGCGCGGCAAGGCTTCAGCCGCGATCCGCAAGCTGATCGGCCTACAGCCTAGAACTGCTCGGGTGGTACGCAACGGGAAGGAAATTGACCTTCCGATTGAACAGTTAGGGGTTGGAGAGATCATTCGCGTCCGCCCAGGTGAGAAGATCCCGGTAGATGGGGTCGTTGTCGAGGGTCATTCCAGTATCGACGAATCCATGCTGACCGGGGAGTCTATCCCAGTAGAAAAAACTGTCGATGATAAAGTGATCGGCGGGACGGTGAACTTAACCGGTAGCTTCCTGATGAAGGCCACCCGGATCGGTAAGGATACGGTGTTGGCTCACATTATCGAATCAGTACGCCGTGCGCAGAGCAGCAAACCAGAGATCGTTCGGCTGGTGGATCAAGTGTCGGCGGTATTTGTGCCGGTGGTGGTTGGCATTGCAGCGGTCACTTTCTTAGTTTGGTGGGCCTTTGGCCCTGAGCCGGCGCTTGGTTATGCCTTTGTGACTTCGATGACCGTGCTGGTGATTGCTTGCCCATGTGCGCTTGGGTTAGCGACCCCTATTTCGATCATGGTGGCAGTGGGGCGGAGTGCTCAAAGCGGGATTCTGATCCGTAACGGTAAGGCTCTTCAGATCGCTGGCCGGTTGACCACCGTGGTGCTTGATAAAACCGGGACCGTGACCGAGGGCAAGCCCAAAGTAACTAGCGTGGAAGCCATGCCAGGCTGGAGTGAGGACTTGGTATTACAGTTGGCGGCTAGCGTCGAGGCCGGCTCCGAGCACCCCTTAGCAGGCGCAATCGTGAGCGAAGCGGAAAAGCGTGGTTGCGGTTTGCGTCCGGTGGCTGACTTCAAGGCTATCGCCGGCAAAGGTGTGCGGGCGAAATTGGACGGTCAGAGAGTGTTATTCGGCAATCTAGCGCTGGTGGAAGCAGAGGGTATCGATTGCAGTCTTGTCGTTGAGCGTTTGAATAAATATGCCGAACAGGGTCAGACGCCGATGATTCTAGTGGTGGATAAGAAAGTGGCCGGGATCATCGCGGTGGCCGATACCATTAAAGCTGACTCCAAAGAAGCCGTCCGAGAGCTTAAGGCAATGGGGGTAAAAGTTTGGATGGTGACCGGCGATAATGAAAAAACTGCTCGTGCCATTGCCCGTGAGGCTGGTATCGATGAAGTGCGTGCCCAAGTGTTGCCGGAAGACAAGGCTAAAGTAGTGCGTGAACTTCAGGGACGGGGCGAAATCGTCGGTATGGTAGGAGATGGTATCAACGACGCTCCTGCACTTGCCCAGGCGGACGTAGGATTTGCGATCGGTACTGGCACCGACATCGCGATCGAGACTGGAGATATAGTGATTATGCAAGGATCGCTGCGCAAAGTTCCAGAAGCTATCAAGCTCTCCCAGAGAACAGTGCGCAACATCAAGCAAAATCTGTTAGGGGCGTTTATTTACAACGTTTTAGCTATCCCAGTGGCAGCAGGTCTGCTTTATCCGTTTTTTGGAATTCTCCTCAATCCCATGATCGCTGGTGCTGCCATGGCGATGTCTTCGGTGACGGTGGTGACCAACGCTAACCGCTTGCGGTATATGAAGCTCTAGTCGTTGCTTCTTGCTTGGGTAAGCGCGGTGATGCGCCTTCTTCTGGGGTTATTTCTGTTTTTTCTCGTGAAATCAAGCGGCGTTTAGACTACCCCTTCTTTCTAGGGGTTGAAAAATAGAAACAAATCGCTATATTGTTGGCATCCTCATAGCTTGAGTGCTAACAATTCAGTGAGTTTAAGGAGGTATTCTGTCTATGGCGGCAAAAGAGATCTTGTTTTCCGAGGACGCGCGTCACCGCATGTTAGCAGGCGTCAATATCTTAGCTGAAGCAGTTAAACAAACGTTGGGTCCGAAAGGTCGCAACGTAGTGCTAGAGAAGAGCTTTGGCGCACCGACTGTAACTAAGGATGGCGTTACAGTGGCCAAGGAAATTGAGCTTAAGGACAAGTTCATGGATATGGGTGCCAAGATGGTCAAGGAGGTAGCCTCTAAGACTGCTGATGTGGCCGGTGATGGCACTACCACCGCGACGGTGCTAGCGCAAGCCATTCTTCGGGAAGGGATAAAATCCGTGGCTGCTGGTGCTAACCCCATGGATATTAAACGGGGAATTGATCAGGCAGTCCATGTCTGCGTCGAAGAGTTAAAAAAGCTTTCTAGACCTTGTACTGATACCCAATCTATTGCTCAAGTTGGGACGATTTCTGCCAATAATGACGAGGAAATCGGCAGAATCATCGCCAATGCGATGGAAAAAGTGGGTAAGGAGGGGGTCATTACGGTCGAGGAAGGCTCTGGCTTGGAGAACGAGCTAGAGATTGTGGAAGGGATGCAGTTTGACCGCGGCTACTTGTCGCCTTATTTCATTACTAATCAGGAAACCATGAGTGTCGAGCTGGAGGATCCTTATATCCTGGTTCACGACAAAAAGATCTCCAGCATTCGTGATTTATTGCCGATTTTGGAAAAGGTTGCCAAAGCAGGCAAACCGCTGTTAGTGATCGCAGAAGATGTGGAAGGTGAAGCGCTGGCTACTTTGGTAGTCAATAATATGCGTGGAATTCTCAAAACGTGCGCGGTAAAAGCCCCTGGATTCGGCGATCGGCGCAAAGCGATGCTACAAGACATAGCGATCCTGACAGGCGGTAAGGTGATTTCTGAAGAAGTAGGCTTGACTTTGGAGAAGGCTGAACTGGCCGATTTAGGTCGTGCCCGCAAGGTTCGCGTAGAGAAAGAAAATACCACCATTATCGATGGTGCTGGTCGTAAAGAGGAGATCGAAGCTCGGATCAAGCAGATTCGCGTCCAAATTGAAGAAACTACCTCTGATTACGACCGGGAAAAGCTCCAAGAACGGTTGGCAAAGTTAGCGGGCGGAGTAGCGGTGATCAGGGTCGGTGCCGCTACCGAAGTAGAAATGAAGGAGAAAAAAGCACGCGTGGAAGATGCGCTCCATGCGACCCGAGCAGCTGTCGAAGAGGGTATTGTGCCAGGTGGCGGGGTGGCTTTAATCCGCGCCCAGGCAGCCTTAAAGGATCTTAAAGGTAAAAATCAGGACCAGACAACAGGAATTGCGATCTTAAGGCGGGCGATCGAAGAGCCTCTGCGCCAAATTGCCAAAAACGCCGGTGAGGAGCCGTCCGTAATTGCGCGTAAGGTTCAAGAGGGCAGCGGGAACTTTGGATACAATGCTGCAACCGGCCAATTCGGCGATATGATTGAGATGGGGATCCTCGATCCCACTAAAGTAACCCGCACCGCCTTGCAGAATGCAGCTTCCGTGGCTGGCCTAATGTTAACTACTGAAGCCATGGTGGCTGAAATGCCTAAAGAAGAAAAAGCTTCTACTCCACCGGCGATAGAAGAGTAACTTGAATGATTCTGCCAAGCCCCGCGGTGCGGGGCTTTTTTCTATCTGCGTTTTTTATTCAGCTGCCGGCCAGTTGATTTTTACCTTGGCCTGATCACGCAGCTGCGCCTGATATTCTGTAAAAGTCATTAAACCGAGCAAGCGTGCTAGATTAGTTTTCAAGCGCTTTTTGTCTTCTGGCTTTAGGCCGTTGTAATCGCCGTCTTCGACTGCAAGTACCTGAACTAAGACCTGTCGGCCATCAGGAAGGGGAACCCTTAAAGACGTAAGTTTACCTGGTTCAGGACGAGATGCCTGAAAAACAGCACTTTTGACCTCCTCAAGTTCAGGAATTTGCGCGTTACGGATCAGTTCTGTGAAAGTGACCTGGGTCTTAGTCTTCTTGGCGATCTCTTCCAGGTTACCGCCTTGTTCCAATATAGCTAACCAATCTTTGGCTTGAGCTTCTGTTGCTTGGCGAGCTTTCTGGTTGCGCAGCAGGATAGCGATTTGATCTCTCACTTCATCAAGTGAGAGTTGTTTAGGCGGTAAGTGTTGGCGGACTCGTAACACGATTAAGGTTCCAGCTTCTACTTCAATGGGTTCGCTGTTATTACCTGAGAGGATTTCCTCACTGAAGGCAGCGGCGCGGACTTTAGGGTGCGCAGCGATGCCTTCACCCTGGTCGCGAGTGAACAAATCGGTGGATTCGATTTTCAGACCTAATGCGGTTGCAGCCGGCTCTAGACTGTGAGGATCCTCATAGGCCAGTTGCGCTAATTTTTCTGCTAACTCATAAAAACGGGTTTCCGCTTCTTGGCGTTGAATGTCTCGGCGGATTTGTTCTTTTACTGCTTCAAAAGGCTTAAAAGTAGCAGGCTTAATCGCTGTGACTTGAATAAGATGGTAGCCGAATGGCGTTTCTACAGGGTCAGAAATTTTTCCTTCGGGCAAGGAAAATGCTGCTGCTTCGAAGTTTTTCTCAAGCAATCCCTTTCTGATAAAGCCTAGGTCACCACTTTGGGCTTTTGAGCCTGGGTCGTCGGAAAATTGTTGAGCGAGTTTTGCGAAATCCTCGCCTTGCTCTAGACGTTGTTTGATTTCTAAGGCTTTAGCTAAAGCTTGCTGTTTTGTTTCCGGAGAAGCCTCAGGTGGGACTGCAATCAAGATATGCCGAATATGGCGCTGCTCTGGTTCGGCGAATGCCTGTTGCTGCTCTTCATAGTAGCGATGCAGCTCCTCTTCAGTAGGTTCGATGCTTTTAGCGATACTATCGCTTGACAATGTTAAATAATCGACTGCTACTTGTTCATGAGTTCTAAACTGATCTTGGTGTTGTTCATAATAGGTTTGAATTTCCTGCTCACTGACTACTACTTCATGTTCAGCTATCGGTAAAATGAGATATGCAATTTTGCGGCGCTGATTCTGAAGCCTATAAAACGTCTCTGCTTCATGGTCGGTGGCGAAACTGGAATTGATTATCCCTTGTCTTAGTTGATCCAAAAGCAAAGATTGACGAACTTGAGCGATAAACTGTTCAGAGCTTAGGCCTTCATTGGCTAACAGGCGCTGATATTTTTCTTCATCAAAGCGGCCATTAGTCTGGAAGAAGGGTAAGCTGCGGATAAATTTAGCTACTTGGGTATCGCTGACTACTAGGTTTTGTTCCACCGCAGCCTGAAACAGCAATTCGTCATTGATCAACTGGTCTAAAGCTTGTTGTTTTAATTCTTGTTCACTGCCTGGGCGCTGGTTAAGGAGATGGGCATATTGTTGTTCATACAGGCGAATTAAATCCCGTTCAAAGAATTCACGTTTACCGACTACAGCGATAGGCTTTTCTTTGCTAATGTCAAAATAGTTCCCAATTCCCCATAAAACAAAGGGAACTGTAATCAAAATAAGAATGATCCAAGCTAAAATTCCTTGTGCGCGATCTCGAATCGTCTGTAGCATAACAAAGCCTTAAACAAAAATTTGGCAGATATGAAAAACCCCGCTATTGCGGGGTTTTTTTAATTGGCGGAGTGGACGGGACTCGAACCCGCGACCCCCGGCGTGACAGGCCGGTATTCTGACCAACTGAACTACCACTCCATGTTCTGGTGGGTGCTGCAGGGATTGAACCTGCGACCTTCGCCTTGTAAGGGCGATGCTCTCCCAGCTGAGCTAAGCACCCCCTTGGTATATTTATTGTACTGCGTCTTTTAAAGTTTTGCCAGCTTTAAACGCAGGGATTTTTGCTGCTTTGATCGTCATTGGCTCGCCAGTGCGGGGGTTACGGCCTTGGCGTTCCTGCCGTTTTTTGACGGTAAAAGTGCCAAAACCAATGAGCGTTACAGTATCACCCTTCCCTAAAGTCTCAGTCACCGTATCGATAAAGGCATCCAAAGCTCGACCTGCATCAGCTTTAGTTAAATTAGCCTTGGCGGCAATGGCATCGATCAATTCAGATTTATTCATGTAATTCCCCCTTAAGGTTTAGTTTGGCAAAATAAAAAATCGTTAAACGTCCAATTTGTACGCGCCTTTGATACGCTGTGCAAATCTGCGGCATTTATAACAGTCCCAAGAAACCGCTGTCAAGCCGCAGAAAGCTTGAATCTCTGCGGGTTTTCAGCAGATTTCCTGCATCAGTGAGCAGTAAGCGATTTGCCCTCCATTGCCGGTTTAGACTTGAGAGGAGATTCCAGCTTCGAAACCAAGGGGCAGGGTTGATATTCCAATGCAAGTTCTAGGACTTTATCAATCCAGCGTACTGGGATGATTTCCAGATTTTTCTTGACGTTAACTGGAATCTCGAGCAAATCTTTCTCATTTCTATCTGGAATGATCACTGTGCGGATACTACCCCGAAGAGCGGCTAGCAGTTTTTCCTTGAGACCGCCGATAGGTAGCACTTCCCCCCGCAGGGTGATCTCCCCCGTCATGGCTACGTCACATCGCACTGGAATACCAGTTAAAGCTGAAACCAAGGCAGTACACATGCCGATGCCAGCGCTTGGTCCATCCTTGGGGGTGGCACCTTCAGGAACATGAATGTGCACGTCTTTGGTGTAATAAAATTCTGGATCGATTCCCAGCGCTTCGGCTCGACTCCGGATAACAGTCAGCGCTGCTTGGATAGATTCCTGCATGACCTCACCCAGTTTGCCGGTATAAATTTGCTTCCCTTTGCCAGGGACGACTACCGCCTCAATCGTCAGCAGCTCGCCACCTACTTCAGTCCAAGCAAGTCCGGTAACCTGGCCAATTTGGTTAATTTCTTCGGCGCGGCCATAGCGAAAGCGCGGTACGCCAAGATATTTCAATAGGTTGCGTGAAGTGATTTGGATCGGCTTGGGGATTGATTTACTTTGGAGGTGTTTGACCACTTTCCTGCAGATGCTGGCAATTTCTCGTTCAAGATTTCGCACGCCTGCTTCGCGGGTATAGTGCCGGATAGTTTCTTGGATGGCACCGTCGCTGAAATGAATTTCGTTCAGCCTAAGCCCATTGTTTTTAATCTGTTTGGGGATCAAATAACGCTTGGCGATATTGACTTTTTCTTCCTCCGTATACCCAGGCAGCCGAATAATCTCCATACGATCTAGCAAGGCTGGCGGTATATTCAATGTATTGGCAGTGGCGATAAACATCACCTCTGATAGATCAAAGTCCACTTCCAAATAATGATCGTTGAATGCTTTATTTTGCTCTGGATCAAGCACTTCTAATAAAGCTGAGGCAGGGTCACCCCGGAAGTCCATCGCCATCTTGTCAATTTCGTCTAGCATGAAGACGGGGTTACGAGATTTAACTTTGGCTAGATTCTGAATGATCTTACCAGGCATTGAACCTATATAAGTCCGGCGGTGGCCGCGGATTTCTGCTTCATCGCGTATGCCTCCTAAGGCCATCCGTACATACTTGCGGTTAGTCGCTTTAGCGATGGATTGACCCAATGAAGTCTTGCCTACGCCTGGTGGTCCTACCAGGCATAAGATCGGGCCTTTTATTTTCTGCACTCGTTGGTGCACAGCGAGGTATTCTAAGATCCTTTCTTTGACTCGTTCCAATCCATAGTGGTCAACGTCTAGGATTTCCTGAGCGATTTTCAGATCATGGTGAAGCTTGGTCTTATTCTTCCAGGGCAGGCTGACCAGCCAGTCGAGGTAATTGCGTACCACGGTCGCCTCGGCTGACATAGGCGACATCATCTTCAGCTTGTTAAGTTCGGCTTGAGCTTTCGCTTTAGCCTCCTTAGGCATGCCGGCTTTCGCAAGCTTTTGAGCTAGCTCTTCGATTTCGTTAGGAGCATCCTCTAGCTCTCCCAATTCCTTTTGGATAGCTTTCATTTGCTCATTGAGATAATACTCCCGTTGATTTTTTTCCATCTGTTGCTTGACGCGGCTGCGGATGCGCTTTTCTAGCTCAAGGATGTCAACTTCCCCTTCCATCAACAAGATAAGCTTTTCCAGCCGTGCTGCCACGTCAAGCATTTCCAGCACGGTTTGTTTTTCGTCTAACTTAAGATTCATGTGCGCTGCGATGGTGTCGGCCAGGCGCCCAGGCTCATCGATGCTACTTAAGGAATTTAGAACTTCAGGCGGGATGCGTTTGTTAAGCTTGACGTATTGATCAAAGGTGCTGATTGCAGTACGCATCAACACGTTCAATTCTTGATCGCTACAATTATATTGGTCATGCAAAAAAGTGGCATGGGCGGCGAAAGTGCCACTGACTTCCTTTAAATTCTCGATGCGGACGCGCTGATCACCTTCTACCAGCACTTTAACGGTTCCATCTGGAAGTTTCAGCAGTTGAAGAATAGTGGCTAGGGTACCGATACGGTAAATATCGCTGAAGCTAGGATTATCTTGCTCAGCATCTTTCTGAGCCACTAACAAGATTTGTTTGTTATCACGCATGGCCATATCCAACGCTTCGATAGATTTCTTGCGACCTACAAAGAGCGGGATGACCATGTGTGGATAAACTACGACGTCACGCAGTGGTAATATGGGGACAAATTTTTCTGAGGCCATAAATGAAGTCCTGAAGGTAATCGGGCAGAATTTGCTGCTTTTCGTTAATATGGATGATTTGTAATTAAAATCAAGCTCTATCAAAAGAAAAACAGCAAACTAATCTAGTTGCTGCAATAATCAAGTCGAAAGCGATGTAGAGTAAGTTTCGAGTTATTCAGCCGAAACTCTTTGCTTGTCACTATTTTCGTAGATCAAGTAAGGCTTCGATTCGCCCCTGATGACGCTCTCGTCGATCACTACCTTAGTGATGTTGTTAGTGGATGGGAGTTCGTACATGATATCGAGTAGGACATGCTCGAGGATGGTCCTCAACCCCCGCGCACCTGTCTTACGCTCCATGGCTTTTTTGGCAATGGCCCGTAGGGCGTCTTCACGGATTTCCAATTCGCAGCCTTCCATTTCAAACAAACGCTTGTATTGTTTAACCAGGGCATTTTTAGGCTCGGTTAGAATCCGGATCAGCGCCTGCTCGTCTAACTCCTCAAGCGTGGCGATAACTGGCAGGCGACCGACGAACTCTGGGATAAGTCCATAGCGAATTAAGTCTTCGGCTTCTACTTGAGCCAAAATCTCACCTACATTGCGAGAATCTTCCTTGCTCCTTACTTCAGCGGAAAAGCCAATGCCACTTTTTTCTGAGCGTTGGCGAATGATTTTTTCTAAACCCGCAAACGCTCCGCCACAAATAAACAAGATGTTGGCAGTATTTACCTGGAGAAACTCCTGTTGAGGATGCTTACGTCCTCCCTGTGGCGGTACTGAGGCGATGGTACCTTCGATGAGCTTCAGCAGTGCTTGTTGTACCCCTTCGCCAGAGACATCCCGCGTAATGGAAGGATTGTCAGATTTGCGAGAAATCTTGTCGATTTCATCGATGTAAACGATTCCTGATTCGGCTTTTTCTACGTCGTAATCGCACTTTTGCAAAAGCTTCTGGATGATATTCTCGACGTCTTCTCCAACATAGCCGGCTTCGGTCAAAGTAGTGGCGTCAGCAATTGTAAAGGGTACATCCAACAAGCGGGCAAGAGTTTCTGCTAGGAGGGTTTTGCCGGAACCGGTTGGGCCAATAAGCAAAATATTACTCTTGGCTATTTCCACGTCGCTTTTTTTGTGCTGCGAGCGGAGCCGCTTATAGTGGTTGTATACAGCGACAGCGAGGATTTTCTTAGCTTCTTCCTGGCCAATCACGTATTCGTCTAGGACTTCCTTGATCTCCTTAGGCTTGGGGAGACGATCTTCGCTACTTCCTGGGTTTTCTTGGAGTTCCTCGCGAATGATATCGTTACAAAGGTCAACGCATTCGTCGCAGATAAATACCGAAGGACCGGCGATCAGCTTTCTAACCTCATGCTGACTCTTACCGCAAAAAGAGCAGTACAGCAACTTCCCCTCTCTGTCCTTACCGCGCTTAGCATCGCTCATAAGCTACCTCAAACAATAAAGCTTGAAAAAACAAAGTACCATCATGCCGAATGGGGATCTCATAGTATCAGCATAAACCGGGAACGCGGAAATTGCCAAGTTATAGGGACTTTAGATTGCTAGTTGCGGGTTAACTCGAGTCGTGAGTATTTTGTCAATGATACCGTACTCTAGAGCCTCGTTGCTGCTCATGAAATAGTCACGATCAGTATCCTGCTGGATCTTTTCTAACGGTTGGCCGGTATGCTTGGCTAGAATCCGGTTAAGCCGGTCACGCGTTTGTAGGATTTCGCGAGCATGAATATCGATATCGCTTGCTTGACCCTGAAATCCTCCTAAGGGTTGGTGAATCATCACCCGCGAGTGAGGCAGCGAGTAGCGTTTGCCCGGTGCACCACCGGCTAGAAGCAGAGCTCCCATGCTGGCAGCTTGACCAATACATAAGGTGCTTACGTCGGGCTTGATAAATTGCATAGTATCGTAAATAGCCAAACCTGCAGTCACTACCCCTCCTGGCGAGTTGATGTACAGGTGGATGTCTTTGTCCGGATTTTCCGACTCCAGGAACAATAATTGGGCTACGATCAAATTGGCTGCGTGATCATCTACTGGGCCTACTAGAAAGATCACCCGTTCTTTGAGCAGGCGCGAGTAGATGTCAAAGGCACGTTCGCCACGGGGTGTCTGTTCGATGACAATGGGGACCAACTGGTTGTAGATGTCAGGTGATTTATTCATGGTTTAGGTTACGCTTGGCGCTGGTGTTTCTTCATCAGTTCTCCAAAAGAGATAGGCTCTTCGACAACTTTAGCCTGCGTTAGAATCCACTCGATGGCTTGCTCTTCCAATATTAGGTTTTCAACTTGTGCCAATTGCTCTGGATTGGTGTAGTACCAATTGATGACTTGAGATGGATTTTCATAATTTTCGGCCAATTTTTCGATAGTCTGGCGGACTCGTTCAGGATCTGGCCTGAGCTCGTTAACTTTGATGATTTCTGCTAACAGCAGTCCTAAAGTTACCCGTTTTTTGGCATTTTCTTTGATGCTGTCCAGAGGCAATTGGTTCAATAGCGCAGCGTTTTGTTTCAGCGCCTTTGCTAAAGGCGCTAGCATGCGTTGCATTTCTTGTTTGAGCAAAGCCTCAGGGATGGGAATTGAATAGTGTTGGTAAAGCACATCGAGCGCTCTGGTTTTAGTTTCTTCTCTGAGTGCATTGCGCAGCTGGTGCTCCATATTGGCTTTCACTTGACGGCGAAATTCTTCTACATCGCCGCTTTCTATACCGTATTCCTTGACAAACTCTGAGTTGATCTCAGGCAAGCGGCCTTCTGCAACCTTTTCTACATCTACTTTAAAGAGCGCAGTCTTTCCAGCGAGATTCTCTTCGCGGTAATCGTCTGGGAATGTCAATTCGAATTCTAAATGATCCCCCTGTTTGCTGCCTAACAAGTGCTCTTCAAAACCAGGGATCATCTTGCCAGCACCTAGTTCGACCTCAAAGTGCTCTACTTTGCCTTCAGCGACAGGGTGGTTATCTTGAAATGCTTCAAAGGTAAGCGTAAGTCGATCGCCAATCTGGGCAGGCCGATCTGTCTCATGCCAGGTTTTCTTCTGTTCCAGCAGGCGCTCGATAATATCTTTCAAATCCGCCTCAGTGAGTTCACAGACGGGTTTGGTAATTTCTAAAGTTTTTAAGGGAACAAGGTTAATTTCCGGGTAGACCTCAAATAGAGCTTCGTAGACTAGCCCTTTGCCTTCGGCGGTTTCCTGAGGTGTAATCCGAGGCTCGCCTGCCGGATGCAACGAATGTTCTTTCACTGCTTCAGCAAAGCTAGAGCCGATTAGATCGTAGATGACTTCTTGGCGAACCTGCTTGCCAAAACGCCGACGAATAATATGGGCGGGCGCTCTGCCGGGTCGAAAACCATCCACCTTCACCCGTTGAGCCAGAGACTTCAGGCGGGTGTCAACCTCTGCCTGAATTTCGTCCTCCGGGACCTGAACGATCATTTTGCGGCCAATGTCAGATAAGGTTTCGAAGGAAATCTGCATAATCATTGCCTCATGTGCTGACTTGATAAATGTTAAGACGGCTTAGGTATGACTGGTGGATGGATTTAAGAGATTGGTGCGAATGGAGAGACTCGAACTCTCACGGGTTACCCCACTGGAACCTAAATCCAGCGCGTCTACCAATTCCGCCACATTCGCAAAGACGATATAAGCTTTTCAATACCTTGGGAACTTTATTGGAACTCAACGAGAATTTGAGCTGTTTCCCAGCAACATGCTAGCTTAACTGATTTAACCTACCAGTCAAGTTTTATAACGGCCTATTACTATTAAAAGTATGATTGAAACCGAAGGCGTGATCAAATACCGGTTGCAGTTTATCTTGGATGTTCCTCCCCGTTGGAAAGATTACCCAATCTTAGAGTCTTGGCGTCGAGTTTTGTTTCATTTGCGCTTGACTGGCATGGATCCCAGCTGTTATGTAGGGTTAGCCTATGGAAATGTCAGTCAGCGCTTGTCGAATGGAAAATTTGTGATCAGTGCGACCCAAACAGGAGGCATGAAGCATCTTGAACTGGAACATTATTGTCTCGTAGAAAGAGTTGATCTTGCTACCAATTTGGTCATTGCTAGAGGGCGCTATCCTCCGTCTTCAGAGGCATTGACCCATGCTGCAGTTTATCAGGCTTCACCTAAGGTGAGGGCGGTTATGCACGGGCACTGCCCTGAGATCTGGCGCTTGGGTGATCGACTTGCATTAAAGCATACCTCAGAAGCGGCCGGATACGGAACACTAGCGCTAGCCCAAGCAGTAGGGGATCAGGTGAGAAACCAACCAAGGCGCGGTATGATAGTGATGCGAGGCCATCCTGATGGGGTTTTGTCTTATGCTGAGTCCCCTAGGCGAGCAGCTCTGCTCATGATAGAAACTTTAGCAAGAGCGTGGTCTCTAGACCTTGGGACACGGATTAAAGGGTGAAGAACATGCGGTGGAAAAAGTTTTTCAGTTTAGTAGGGTTTGGACTGATGCTGAACAATACTGCGGATGCATTGGAGGTGATAGAAAGCGTTACGCTTTCTATGGAAAATGCGTTGCAGGCGGCGAAAGCGGCGGTTACTGACTGCCGCGAAAAAGGATATATGGTCAGTGCTGCGGTCGTAGATGCGAGCGGTCATTTGCTAGTATTGTTGCGCAGCGATAATGCCGGTCCGCATACAGTAGATAGCAGTTACCGCAAGGCCTATACCGCTTTGAGTCTGCGTAAGCCTACCCATGAGTTAGCGCAGATGATTGCTAAAGATCCGGAAATTCAGGCGTTGCGTGATATGAACGATATGATCTTAATCCTTGGAGGGGGTCTGCCGATTCAGATCAATGGCAAAGTTGCCGGTGGCATTGGGGTGGGCGGTGCACCGGGGGCGATGCTAGATGTCGCCTGCGCCCAGGCTGGTGTTAAGGCGCTCAGCCTGACTAATGAATGAAAAACAAAAAAACAGCAGGGTAACGCCCTGCTGTCAAAGAGGAGGAGTATTGCACTACTGCCATGCAGTTGCGGTTCAGCGATGCTAAACCTAAAAATCAGAATAGCAATGATTTGATTAGATTAAAATGCGACAAATTGTCACATTTTAGAAAGAAAAGTTTGCAGGGAGTTAAATTCTCCCTGCACAGAGGAGGAAATCGAGGTAATCGGTATTACCGTACGATAAAGATAGCAAACCGATACCGCACTTTGGAATGTGACAAATTGTCGCACCTATTATTTAGTGACGTGCTGATGCTTCGCGTTTCCATTGATTCTGCCGATGCTGTGCGCGGCAATCTCAAGTGGCTGTTTGTGTTACGAAATCTATTAATTACAGCCACGTCTTTGATTGTAGTCATGACTGTCTATGATCTCGGTGTTCCTCTTCCTACCAATCCCTTGTGGGGAATTATCGCAACGATGATGGCAGTAAACTGCCTGACTTGGTTCAGGCTTCAGGATATGCGGCCGGTGACTGAGCTGGAGCTATTCCTTCATTTGTGCCTAGATGCTTTAAGCATTACGGGGCTATTGTATTTTGTTGGAGGTGCTACCAATCCTATGGCCTGGTTTTTGTTGTTGCCGCTCATTATCACTGCGACTATTCTGCCTCAGCGGTATACTTGGTATATGATGCTGCTTGTCTGTGGGAGTTATACCTTGTTGATCTCGTATTATTATCCCCTACCACCTCTCCCGGTCGCTGTGGTTAAAACTGATCGCTTGCCGTTGGAGTTAGTGGAACAACGCCGAGGGTTTGAGCTGCAAGCTTTCGGGACGTGGGCAGGTTTTGTCTTTAGTGCTGGTCTAGTCGCTTATTTCGTCGTGGAGATGGCCAATACGCTCAGAGAACGCGAGCGCAAGTTGGCAGAGGTGCGGGAGCAAACCTTACGCGATGAACGCGTGGTAGCCTTAGGGACATTGGCAGCTGGAGCGGCACATGAGATGGGTACACCGCTGGGGACGATGGCCATTCTTGTCCAAGAGCTGCTAGAGGATTATAGAGGGTGTGAGCACGAGCGCCTACGCCAGCGCTTATTGGTTTTCAAGGATCAGATCGAACGGTGCAAAAATGCTTTGGCGGTGATGTCAGCCTCTGCAGGGCAAGTGCGGGCCGAATCTGGCCATGTAGAAGAAGTCTATCGTTATCTGGAAAAACTAGTGCAGCAATGGCGCCAGCAGCGTTCAAACGCGAAGTTAAGGTTCCAGGTAGAAGAAGCGGATACTCAAGCCAAAATCCTCGCTGAACGCACCTTAAGCCATGCTTTGATTAACATTCTTAATAACGCTGCAGATGTATCGCCAGAGGTCATAGAATTTAGGGCGAGGTGGGATAAGTCTCGGCTTGAACTAGTGATTGTAGATCAAGGCCCTGGAATCAGCCCGGGATTGACCCATCAATTGGGGCGGCAGCCAGTCGTCTCCAGTAAGCAGGGTTTAGGAGTTGGTTTGTTTTTGGCTTATACCACAATCGAACGTCTGGGTGGGAGGATTGAGATGGAATCTGTGCCTGAAGGTGGCACCAGGACCCGCATTATGTTGCCCTTATTGACCCAGCGAGTGTACGAGGAAGGCTATGAGCGATCGGCCCAAGCTACTCTTGGTCGATGATGACGAGATCTTTTGCGAAGTATTGCAGCGGGCTTTGGAGAGACGCAGCTTTCAGGTCTGCGTAGCGCAGACGCTACAGGCGGGCTTGGCGCAGGCAGCCCAGCTGATTCCTGAATATGCGGTCATCGATTTACGCATCGGCCACGATTCAGGGTTGCTCATGGTCAAGAAATTGAAAGAACTCGATGCTAATACCCGCATCTTGGTCTTGACCGGTTATGCTAGCATTGCCACTGCGGTGGAAGCAATCAAACTCGGTGCAATTCAATATCTGACCAAACCAGCAGATGTAGATGAGATCGTTGCTGCCTTGCAAAAGCAAGAAGGAGATCCCTATGTAGAGGTCAAGGACAAACCATTATCTGTCAGGCGGATGGAATGGGAATATCTGCAGAGGGTACTGATGGAGCACAATGGTAATATTTCTGCTGCAGCCCGCGCGCTTGGGATGCACCGCAGGACTTTGCAGCGTAAACTAGATAAACGCCCGGTCAAGGAATAAGCCGAGGGTGGAACTGCCCGGATAAGTCTCAAAAATGAGAGGTAAAGAAATGGCAGAGATAACTTCCCACAAAGTAGTCATCGTCGGTGGGGGTACCGCTGGTGTGGCGGTGGCTTCCCATCTGAAGAAGCTAGAAGAATCTGGTTCTCTGGATATAGCGATCGTGGAACCCAAAGATGTCCATTATTATCAGCCAGGCTGGACCCTGGTCGGCGGCGGGGAAATGAAACCCAAGGCGACCTGGCGGCCGATGAAGGAAGTGATTCCAAAAGGGGTAACTTGGATTCAGGACGCCGTGGCAGCGTTTGATCCTGAGGCTAATGCGCTCACGACTGCTTCCGGCAAACAGGTCAATTATGAATACCTAGTGGTGGCGGCAGGGATAGAAATCGCTTGGGATGGGATCCCGGGTCTTCAGGAAGCGCTGCAGCGCAACCTAGCGGTTTCTATTTACGCTTATGACTTAGCGCCCAAGGTTTGGGAGGCGATTAAGGGATTTTCCGGAGGAACGGCGATCTTTACCCAGCCTAAACCGCCGTTCAAATGCCCGGGTGCAGCCCAAAAGATTGCTTATTTGGCCGATGACGCTTGGCGCAAGCGCAATGTGCGCGGCAGAACTAAGCTCATGTTCTTCTCTGCGGCACCGGGAATTTTCCCGGTCAGGCGGTATGCTAAAACCTTAAATGAAGTCTTGAAACGTAAGGCGATTGAGACCCATTTCCAGCACCATCTAGTGGCAATCAATCCGGATAAAAAGGAAGCGACTTTCGAATCCCTAGTGACCGGTGAGCACCAGACCCATGCGTTCGATTTCCTCCATGTGACCCCGCCGATGCGGCCGCCGGCGTTTTTAAAGAAGAGCCCATTGGCCGACGAGGGTGGGTGGATGAACGTGGACAGATATACCCTGCGCCATCCTACCTATAAGAATATTTATGGTCTGGGGGATTGTACCAATACGCCTAACTCCAAGACTGCTGCCGCTTGCCGTGCTCAGACCTACGTCGTGGTCAGCAACTTGCTGACCGATCTCGCGGGCGGCCAAGGGATTGCAGCTTACGATGGCTATGCTTCCTGTCCCCTGATCACTGGATATGGCAAGTTGGTGTTGGCGGAATTCGACTATAACCTCTTGCCTAAGGAGACTTTTCCCATCGACCAGAGCAAAGAGCGTCGGAGTATGTATTATTTCAAAAAGTATTTCTTGCCCTGGTATTACTGGAACGTGCTTCTCAAAGGAGGCGATGCTACCATTTGGCCAGTGTAACAGCGTTTTCCTGTGACCTGTGCATCAGGCCGAATGATGCTATATTTCCATAGGAATTAAACCAAAATGGGGGAAGCATGCGGCAAGCTCTCTGCCTGAGTGGTGTGCTGTTGGTCTGGAGTATTTCGGTACCGGCGCTGGAGGCGATGATTCAAGGGAAGAAAATAGTACCGGCGCGGGAAAGCGAAACCTGCATCGAGATCGCAGGGGAGTATCCTGGGGTCAGGATCGAACCGAGCGAGGTAGGTAAGGTTCCGCAAGTTTGCTACAGCGACGCTAGGCGTGACATATTGAACATTCACAACGCGGTATTTGTCGCGACAGGAGGAAAGCGTTCTGACGCAGAGAGTGCTAACTCTGGCGATACTTCCCAAGAAGTCGTCATCGAGTTTCAGCATACTTTCCCTCCAGGGCCGAACGGTCTCATCATGGCCCGCGCCAAGGTCGAAGGGTTTTTCACCACTGCCACCGGTCTTGGTGTAGCCACTGGAGATGCGTTTCAATTTGCCGGTATCTTTTCCCAAGGCGAGCAAGAAGACTACATCGCCGAACCGTTTACGCATACGGTGGGTGAGGAGTTGGAGAGTGCCTTGTTTGAGTACAAGGGCAAGAAGCGGTATTTGATTGCTGGCCCCAGAACCCTCAGGGCAAGGTTGGCCTTTAGCTTTGCTGCAGCAGGACATAAATTAGCCTTGACTAAGGGAGCATCGGTGAGCATAGACACCGGCTCCACTTTTGAGGATAAATTGGAAGAAATGGAGGCAGGCGCAGAAGAAGACAAGGAAGCTGAAACCCCCGAAGAAGAAGCGCAGCCGCCTTCAGAGCAAGAGGAAGAGGAGTTTTCGTTTTAAATATCACTTCTGACACCGAGGGCAGTAATAAGTCGCCCGCTGCCTTAAAGTTGTCCTCCGGATCGGTGTGGCGCAACGAAGGCAGAGTTGATTTTCGCGCCCGTAAACTTGTAAGGCCAACTGGAAATAACCCGGTTGGCCAGTTGCATTGCTGAAATCGCGCAGCGTAGTCCCTCCCTGTTCAATGGCTAAGGTCAGAGTTTGGCGGATGCCTTCAGCTAATTTCTGGTGACGTTCCTTAGAAATCCGGCTAGCTGGACGAGACGGATGAATGCCAGCTAGAAATAATGCCTCGTTGGCGTAAATGTTGCCGATACCAACTACGAGGTGTTGATTCATGATGAAAGTTTTAATGGCTTGGCGGCGGTTCCTAGAAATTCGATAAAGCAATTCCCCATTAAATTCAGGGTCGAAGGGTTCCACCCCAAGATCTCGCAGCAGTGGATGGGTCTCGGGTGGAGCTTCAGTCCATACCAACGCACCGAAGCGGCGCGGATCGTGGAATACCAGCCGTTGCCCACTTTCTAGGGTAAACACGGCGTGATCATGAAGACGCAGGGAAAAATCCGGAGGCACGAGCCAGAGGCTGGCGGACATTCCTAGGTGAATGATTAAGGTGCCGCTTTCGGTGGTCAGGAGAAGATATTTACCGCGCCGCCAAAGTCTCTTAACGGGTGCGGCGGTCAGCCGGCTAGCGAGATTGTCGGCGATCTGCCAGCGCAGGCGGGGTTGGTGAATCTCGACCGCTGCAAAGCGCCTGCCTACGAGGTAAGGTTCAAGGCCCCTGCGTATCGTCTCGACCTCGGGAAGTTCCGGCATCAGGATCAGGTTGCGGTTTTGGAGCGAGCAGACGTTGGCTGATGGTGCCGTAGAAATGGTAACGCAGCTTTAAATCTGGACGCACCAGGATAAGCTCTGGTTCTTGTTGCAAGATATTAAATTCAAGCGTTTTGCCTTCGATCACGACCCGAATCCGTTGATTTTGCGGTGGCGGTTCATCGGTATCAGGCGTGACTTGAATGGCGCGCGCGGTCCTCCAGGTCTCCACTAGCTGCTCGATATCAGCAGCAGGAAGCTTAGGCTCAGAGACCCACTCGCCGGTATCTTGCAGGGTAATATGCCAGCCGGGCAGATCTAATTCTTTAATCGCCCCATCGGGCAATAGCTTGTGCTCAACCCAGGTAGTCGCCGGCGCAGTCAGTTGGTGAAACAAAGTGTCCTCGATCAAATGGATAGTCTCACCTACTTGCAGATAACGCCGAAAATCCAGCTGGTTTTGGCCACCGAAGCGCAACTCTATGTGCTCTAGCCGGACAATGACTTGAGGCGGTTGCAGTTGGAGGCGGGCTAGATCCCCCACCGCGGCTGCAGCGTACTGGGTTTGGCTAGTCTGGTTGGGAAGCGCCAGAAGCTGTTGAATATGATAAGCGTCGGCTGGGGCGTTAAATGGCTCAGTCATGTGCCAAATCTGGCCCTGGCGTTCAAATTGTAGGCGCTCGTTTTGGCGTTCGATCACGATATGCTGTACTGTCTCTGGCGCAAAATTTGTGATTAAAGGCGGAGACTCCGGCTTTGGAGCTCGTTCCAGCCAGTAAACCCCTCCGCCTAGCCCGATGACTAATACGAGTAGCACTAAGATCGTCAACCAGCGTTTGGACATGTTCAAGCGCGCCTGCGTCGCCACCAGATGAAGATGCCGCAGCTAAATAACGTCAGCGGCAATAAAATCAGGAATCCAAACCCAATTAAGATTAAGGCTGACGGGGAAAGATCCAATTGAGTGTCAGGAGCAGTTTTAGCCGGAATGTCGATGAGTTGATCATTGTAGGTCAGCCATTGGATGAGATTGAGCCCAAGGTCTAAGTTGGCACCGTTGCCAAGATAGGTATTGGAAAGGAAGTCGCCATCGCCGATGACTACCACGCGTTGCATCGTCTCTTTGGAGGTAGATTTTTGATCGGTCACAGGCATCTTACGGGTCAAAGCCAGACCGATAGGCAAAGGGCCTGATCGTTCTCCTTGGTCGGGATCCAAACGGATTTCCCCCGCTAGAGGACCGGTTTCGTTCCAAGCTCGCGGCAACGTTTGGAGCAAGATTTCAGGGTTGAATTTACCCGCCGTATCCGCTTGGAGCGCGCGCGCGCGGGGGAAAAGGGTGAGGCTGCGAAGCTCGCGGGTGATCGCATGAAACGGATACTCAGCTACCAGGACGAAAGTAGGATCGTGGATCCCTAACGCCTGGCCAGTTGGATCGACCAGCACCCCCGGCAAGAAGGTCAAACCGAGCGCTTCTGCCAGCGGCTCCAGCCCGTTCAAGCTGCCCGGCTCGGCTAGCCACAACAAGGCCCCGCCCTCGGCGATGAAGCGCACAATGCGCTCGACTTCCCCCGGTAAATAAGGAGTTTGAGGGCTGGCAATGACCAGGAGCGAGGTGTTTGCTGGCAACTCAGGCTGCTTGGCCAGATTCCAAGCGTGAACGCGAAAGCCCCGGCTTTCCAAAGCTTGTCCAAACTTGCCGAGGTCGAAGTTGGCCTGGCCTAGCGGGGTACGTTCACCGTGGCCTTCCAAGAACAAGATTTGCTGTTCTTTGTGTTTTGCTAACCGCATCAAGGCAGAAGTGAGGGCTTGTTCTGTCAGGTCTTGGACTTTCTCGGTACGCTGCTCATATTTGAGCACCAGCTCACCGTCGGTGGTGATGGCCAATTCGCGCACTTGGTCAGGATAGAGATCCGGATTGACAAAGGTTAACTGAAGGTCCTTTTTATGACGCTGGTAGCGGGCGACCAAGTCCTGAATCCGGCTGCGCAGTTGGTTGTCCTCGCGCGCGTAGGCAGTGATTGTCACCGGTTGGTCAAGGACAGAGAGCACCTTGCGGCTGGCTTCGCTTAAGCTGTGGCGCCCTTGCGCAGTCCAATCCCAAGTGAGGAAGTAGCATTGCGACAGCCAGCCTAACAATCCCAGCAAAGCCAAAAACAGCGCGGTAAAAAGAAAATTTTGAAGGCGAATCTGGTGGTGGAGGCGGCGGTCGACTTTCATCTCTGCAGCCGGTCGTTATCGAGGTGGTGGATGCTGAGGACGATACATCCCACGCTTAAGAGAAAGAAATAAGCCAAATCTGAGGTGCTCACCTGACCTTTGAGCAGATTCTCATAGTGGCGCAGCATGGACAGATACCCTAGCACTTGGCCGGATTCCGTCCCAATCGTGCTGCTCCAATCGATGATCCACAATAAAAGCAACACCCCAAATCCCCCAACTGCTGCCACGATGGGTTGATTCGTGAGCGTAGAAAGGTAGAGACCTACTGCGGTGAAAGCAGCCAGCATCAGACTCAGCGCGAGCACGCAGGCCGCAAACTTCCCCCAGTCCAGCGAAGTCCCTGCTGCTAGGGACAAAGGCATGCACGTGATCATGAGCACTAAAGCTCCCATCAGCCCCAGCGTGCCTAAATATTTTCCTAGAATGATCTCGGTGATCGATACTGGGGCGCTGAGCAGTAAACTCAAGGTGCGACTGCGCCGTTCCTCGCTGATCAGGCGCATGGTAAGCAGCGGGGTAACCAAAAGTGAAATGACCCCGGCGTTGCCGTACAAGGGGGCGACTACTAAATCAGTGACGCCTGGGCTGTCCTCTAGCCCAGCAAGGCGCGGCTGGATCAGCTGAAAGTACTCTAGCTGAGCCAGAAATAGATACCCTAACAACAGCTGCACGACTGCTAAGATAGACCAAGCCAGAGGCGACAAAAACAAGCTGCGTATTTCGCGAGCTGCGATGACGAAGAGTTTCATTGCACCGCTTCTTGTTGGGTGATGTCCATGAAGATCTGTTCGATCGAGCGTTTGACTGGACTGAGCTCCAAAAGACCCCAATCTCGCTCGACTACGAGTTTGGCTATTTCCTCAGCAGGGTTTTGATCTTTGGCGAAAAACACCTGGTAACGGTGGTGCTGGCCAGGTTCTTGAGTGACGGTCTGAACGTGGTCGATACGTATCAAGGCATCGAGGTCGATAGGACATCTGGTCTCTAGGACCAAGCTCGAAGCGCGCAGGTTTCGATCCAGCTCTTCAACGGTCGCATTTAGAGCCAGGCGCCCTTTGTGGATGATGAGAACTCGGCTGCAGACTGCTTGGACTTCAGGCAGAATATGGGAGGAGAGAAGGACCGCGTGTTCTCGCCCCAAGTCCCGAATCAGCTCGCGGATTTCTCGGATCTGGATTGGATCTAAGCCGACGGTGGGTTCGTCTAGGATGACCACCAAAGGGGAGTGCAAAATCGCTTGCGCGATGCCGACTCGCTGCTGGAAGCCTTTGGAGAGATTGCCGATCAGGCGTCTGCCAGTTTCTTCCAAACCGCATCGGGCTTTAGTATAGTCGAGCGCCGCGCGTAGCGCTTGACCCTTGAGGCCATGCAGGCGACCGCAGTAGCTTAAATATTCGTCTACAGTTAGCTCCCGATACAGGGGGGGGAGCTCTGGCAAATAGCCTAAATGGCGCTTGGCTGCTTTGGGTTCGTCTAGAAGATCGATGCCGTTGATACGGATTCGGCCTGCGCTGGGGGCCAAGTTGCCGCACAGCATCTGCATAGTGGTCGTTTTACCGGCACCGTTAGGGCCTAAAAAGCCTAAGATTTCCCCTTTATTCAAGGTAAGCGAGAGATCGGCCACGGCGCAAGTATCGCCGTAGAAGCGATAGAGATTTTCGGCTTCGATCAAATGACTCATGCCAGGTGATCCAATAAGGCCTGAGTTTCTTGCTGGAGCTTTTTGCGATTGAGGAGAAACTTCCAGCGCGCTCCGCCACACTGGCGCCACAGCACGGTAGCGCGAATTCCTGCAAGCAGTAAGGCGCGGATTTTATGAGCATTGTCAGGATCGGTCAAGAATATCCGTTCTCCAGAAACGATAATTCTAGGTCCCAACGGGCTGATGTGTTTGTGATATGTCTCGGCGAGAATCTCTAAGACCGATTCGTCAGTGATACTCGTTTTTTGGGCTTGCAAGGCCGCCTGCTCGATTTCTTCGCGGATTTTTTGCTGGACATCAGGGAGCTTTTCCAGTTTATTCTCTAAAAACACTAGCATAGCGCTGTAGCGGGCGTGTTCTGGATCGATGCTTTCGCGCCCGCCTAGTTGTTGCCTCAGCTTAAGCAAGCCGTCTCTGATGCCAGCTAGCCCGCCGAAGACATCTTCTACGCTGTCGGCGTCGATTTTCAAGACGCTGCCGATGCTAGCGGCAAAGGCCTCTTGATCGGCTTGTCCGCGTTTGGCGATCTGTTGGACCAAGTGTACCGCTTGGGCAAGCCCGGCCAAGGCAATCACTTGATTGCGAGTAATATGTAACATAAACATAAGATACCTAATTACGGCCGAGCGCGGCAAGCTTAGGTAGAAGTAGAAATTAGGGGCTAAGGTGGTGGCATACTTCGGTAGCCCACAGGTGGCTTTTTAGGTAGATCTGCCCGAGGGTAGGTAAGGAAGGCTTAAGTTCAGAGCAGATATCGGTAAGCTGGAAGCGCTCGTAATTGAGAATGCATCAAAAGATCTTGCCTAAGGCACCTTGTTGGCAAAGCCCTGCTTTGACTTCATCGGCTAAAGGCAGAGCTTGGAGGATTTCTGCAAGCGGCATGGTAAGGAGCGCATCCAGGTTGGAAAACAACCCGACTAGAAAGGCCTGATTTGGATCTACCTGGCCAGTTGCAGTGGCTAAAAGCTCGCCCATCCGCGCTCGGGTGAGCGCGATTTGAATCAGTTCAAAAGGTCGATTTCGCCCTGCATTGCTTAAAACAATTAGGCTAGCCCAGCGTTTAATCTGTTCTACGCCTAACCAGATGACTGCTTGTTCGATTGAGTCAATACGCCGGGGCAAAGCGAACCAAGCCGAGTTGATAAAGTTCAGCAGCTTATAGCTCAGAACTGGATCGCGGCGGATAAGCTTGGCAATAAAAAGCAAGTCGACAGTTGGTTGGTTGAGCTTAGCGAGAAGCTGGAGCTGGGTGTGTTGCAAGGCGTCGATGCGTTTGCCGGACTGGAGGTGAGGACGGTGGAGAAAATAGCCCTGGAAATAGTCGCCGCCTAGGCGGTGATAGAACTGAAACTCCTGTTCGGATTCGATTTTTTCCAACAAGATCTTGACTCCGTAGGGTTTGAGCTGGTCGATCAGCGCACAAGTTTGGTCTTCTGAGCGTGCGCGCACGTCGAGTTTGATGATATGAGCGAGCTGGACCAGAGGCTCCCACTCCGGCTTGAAGGTAAAATCGTCCAGCGCAATCGTGTATCCAGCGGCTGCCAAGTCATGTACCGAACTCACCAGCTTGGGCGAAAGCTCAACATTTTCGAGGACTTCGATCACTACTTGGTCTTTGGGAAGCAGTTTGGCAGTTCCTGCAATCAGGTCATCCGACGCGAAGTTAATAAAGGCCAGTTTACCTCTGGTCAATTTAGCCAGACCTAATTCTAGGAGAGCGTCGACGATTAATTGCTGGGTGATGGTAGCGCCAGTGTGGCCGCGCTCATAGTCCAGAGTGCGGAAAAGCAATTCATAGCCAAACACGTTTAGATTTCGATCAAAAATTTGCTGGCAGCCGATCTTACGCGACCTCACTTAACTTAAACATAGCTCAAAGACCATGCCTGGGGTAAAGGAAAGAAGGTATTGCCAAACGTGACGGAAAGTTGCCGGTCAATGTAGAATATTTAAAAATCCTTCCATCTTTTTTTACCCTACATGACTAAATACATCTTTATCACCGGCGGCGTAGTGTCGTCTTTGGGCAAGGGGATTGCTGCATCCTCGTTGGGGGCGCTTTTGGAGGCGCGCGGGCTGAGGGTGACTTTGACCAAGCTCGATCCCTATATTAATGTCGATCCAGGGACCATGAGCCCGTTTCAGCACGGTGAGGTGTTTGTCACCGAAGATGGTGCCGAGACTGATCTGGACCTCGGGCACTACGAGCGGTTTGTGCGCACCACGATGACTCGCCGCAACAACTGGACCACCGGCCAGATTTACGAGACCGTCATCAGCAAGGAGCGGCGCGGCGATTATCTAGGGGCGACGGTCCAGGTGATTCCCCACATCACCGACCAGATTAAACGTGCGATTCTAGATAGCGCCGACGGCTACGAGGTCGCCCTGATCGAGATCGGTGGCACGGTGGGGGACATCGAATCGCTGCCGTTCTTAGAGGCGATTCGCCAGCTTGGAGTGGAGCTTGGACCGACTCGGACGATGTTCATCCACTTGACTTTAGTCCCTTACATCCGCTCGGCCGGCGAGCTCAAAACCAAACCGACTCAGCATTCGGTCAAGGAGCTTCGGGCGATTGGGATTCAGCCCGATGTGCTTTTGTGCCGTTCCGAGAAAGCGCTGCCTCCAGCTGAGCGGTCTAAGATCGCTTTGTTTACCAATGTGCCTGAAGAAGCGGTGATCTCGGCAGTGGATGCGGATTTTATTTATCGGATTCCGCTCTTGTTTCACGCGCAAGGTTTGGACGAGATTGTGCTGCGACAGCTTCGGTTGCCTGTCCCACCGGCAGACTTATCGGAATGGCAGGCAGTGGTCGAATCCTTCGAGCATCCGCAAAACCGCGTCTCAGTGGCGATTGTAGGCAAATACGTAGAGCACACGGATGCCTATAAGTCTTTGCACGAAGCGCTGGTGCATGCTGGCATTCATACCCGCACTCAAGTCGACATCCGCTATGTCGATTCAGAAGCCATAGAAAACCAAGGCACTTCCTGTCTTGAGGAGGTGGATGCGATTTTAGTCCCAGGGGGATTTGGCGCCAGGGGGGTAGAAGGTAAGATCGCTGCCGTTCAATTTGCCCGCCAGCATAGGGTCCCATATCTCGGCATTTGTTTGGGGATGCAGGTGGCGGTGATTGAATTTGCCCGCCACGTAGCAGGTCTGGAGGGGGCGCATAGCACCGAATTTAGACCAGATACCCCGCATCCGGTGATTGCGCTCATCACCGAGCAGGATGCCACAGGCAGAACCTTGCGCCGCAGCCCTTCCGCCAATCTCGGTGGGACGATGCGCCTGGGGGCGCAACCTTGCCGGCTGCTGCCTGACAGCTTGGCTTTTAAGCTGTACGGCCAAGGGATTATCCGCGAGCGGCATCGTCACCGTTACGAATTCAACAACGCTTATCGCGATGTGCTGGCGCAGGCAGGTCTGTTGATCTCTGGGGTTTACCTCGACGGGCAGTTGGTGGAAGTCATTGAAATTCCGGACCATCCTTGGTTCTTGGGATGCCAGTTTCATCCCGAATTTACCTCTACGCCCCGCCGCGGCCATCCGCTGTTTAGCGGTTTTGTCCAAGCAGCTTTGATCTACCAGAAAAGAGCGCAAAAGGTATGACGACTGTTTCCTTGTGCGGTTTTGAAGTTGGGCTGAACCGCCCGTTGTTTTTAATCGCCGGACCCTGCGTTATCGAAAGCGAGGATTTAGCCTTAGAGACTGCGGGGAGATTGAAAGAAATCACGGATCGGCTTGGAGTCCCGTTTATCTATAAATCCTCTTTCGACAAGGCCAACCGCTCTTCCGGAGAGAGCTTTCGGGGATTAGGGATGGCGCAGGGTCTTAAGATCCTGGCGAAGGTCAAAGAGACTGTCGGCGTGCCAGTCCTGACCGATGTGCACGAGTATACCCCTCTGGAAGAGGTGGCGCAGGTAGTAGATGTGCTCCAGACGCCGGCGTTTTTGTGCCGCCAGACTGATTTTATCCAGAATGTGGCGCGCCAAGGGCTGCCGGTCAATATCAAAAAAGGCCAGTTTCTGGCTCCGTGGGACATGAAACACGTAGTCGCTAAGGCTAAAGCGGTCGGCAATGAAAGGGTTTTGGTCTGCGAGCGCGGGGTCAGCTTTGGCTATAACAATTTGGTCGTGGACATGCGCTCTTTAGCGATCATGCGCGAGACCGGTTGCCCGGTGGTGTTTGACGCGACCCACTCGGTCCAGCTACCAGGCGGCAAAGGGACAGCCTCGGGTGGACAGCGGGAATTTGTGCCGGTGCTGGCGCGTGCGGCGGTCGCGGTAGGCGTGGCTGGGATATTTATGGAGACTCATCCTGATCCTGACCGCGCTTTGAGCGATGGACCTAATGCCTGGCCGCTTAATCTTGTCGAGGCGCTGCTTGAGAGCTTGCTAGAATTGGACCAAATCGTCAAACGGTCAGACCGATTGTTGGAACACCTGGTCGGAGGAATTGCTCCAACCGGAAATTTGGACTTAAGGAGGTAAGATGGCAAAAATTGTCGAGGTTCACGCGCGCGAGATTCTAGATTCGCGCGGCAATCCTACGGTGGAGGCAGAGGTTACCTTAGCATCTGGCGCAATAGGCACAGCGAAGGTCCCATCCGGTGCTTCTACTGGAACGCGCGAAGCAGTAGAGCTGCGTGACGGTGACCCTAAACGTTACCTGGGTAGAGGGGTGCGGCGGGCAGTTGCCAACGTCAATACCGAGATCCGCGCGGCGTTAGTAGGGATGGACGCGGAAGACCAGCAGGCGCTAGATGCTAAACTGATCGAACTGGATGGGACAGAAAACAAGAGCCGGCTAGGTGCAAACGCCATTTTGGCGGTCTCGTTGGCGGTTGCGCATGCAGTCGCGCAGGAGAGGAAGCAGCCTCTGTACCGCTCTTTACATACCGGCGGCGATTTTCGCTTACCGGTGCCGATGATGAACATCATCAACGGCGGTGCTCACGCTGACAACAACTTAGATTTCCAAGAGTTCATGATCCTTCCGGTAGGAGCGCCTAGTTTTAGCGAGGCGCTGCGCTATGGCGCTGAGATATTTCACCACCTAAAAGCGGTGCTAAAGCAGCGCGGCTTAAATACGGCCGTAGGGGATGAAGGGGGATTTGCGCCTGATTTGTCTTCGAACGAGCAAGCGCTTGAAGTGATTTTGGAAGCGATCGAGAAAGCCGGCTACCGACCCGGCGAGGAGATCGCGTTAGGATTGGATGTGGCCAGTTCTGAGTTTTATCAGGAGGGCAAATACAAGTTAGCCTCTGAAAACTTAGAGCTCGATTCGCAAAGTTTTGCCGATTATCTAGCAGCTTGGGTAGAGCGCTACCCGATTATTACCATCGAAGACGGGATGGCAGAAGATGATTGGGAGGGTTGGAGGCTGCTGACCGATCAGCTCGGAAGCCGGATTCAGCTAGTAGGCGATGACCTGTTTGTGACGAACCCTGCGATTTTACAAGAGGGAATCAAGCAGCGTATCGCCAATTCTATCCTGATCAAAGTCAATCAGATCGGTACCTTGAGCCAGACCCTAGCGGCGGTTAGGATGGCGCATGAGGCTGGCTATACCGCAGTGATCTCGCACCGCTCTGGGGAGACCGAGGATACCACTATCGCCGATTTGGCAGTAGCGTGGGGAACTGGCCAGATCAAAACCGGCTCGTTAAGCCGCTCTGACCGGGTTGCCAAATACAACCGCCTGCTCTGGATTGAAGAGCAACTGGGCGCACAGGCGAGCTATGCGGGGCGGTCAGCGTTCAAGCGCTTGGGATGAACATCGCTGTCCTAGTGCTAGGGCTGCTGTTTTTAGGTCTTCAAATTCGGTACTGGTTCGGGGATGGTGGGGTATTGGAGCGCTACCGCCTCGAGGCCCAAGTGGCTGAGTTGAAGGCCCAAATTGGAGAGCGCCGCGAACGCAATCGAGCACTGGAGGCGGAAGTCCAGGACTTAAAGCACAATCTAGCTGCAGTGGAAGAGCGGGCACGGCGAGAGCTGGGCATGATCAAACAGGGCGAAACTTATTTCATCTTGGTAGAAAGGTGACGCGCTACTTTGTAGTCGTGCCTGCAGCCGGTGTTGGCAAGCGTATGGGAGCGGCGGTGCCGAAACAATACCTTCCTCTTGCCGGCAAACCGGTGCTCCAACATACGCTCGACAGCCTCTTTAAGGTGGCGTGTTTAGAGCAAGTGGTGGTCGCTTTGGCGCCAGTTGACCCCTATTGGCCGCAGCTTGCAGCAGCGGCCGATCCCAGGATTAAGGTGACGGTGGGCGGAAAAGAGCGGGCCGATTCGGTCCTTCAGGGCCTGCGGGCGCTTGCAGGAATCGCCCAAGACCTAGACTGGGTACTGGTACACGATGCAGCCCGCCCTTGTTTGCGCCCGCAGGATGTGGAACGGTTGATCGAGGCGGTTGAAGAGGATCCGGTAGGGGGGATCCTCGCCTTGCCATCGGTCGATACCCTTAAAGAGGTCGAAGGCAATCGGATCCAGACCACTGTTGATCGACACCGGATATGGCGCGCCTTGACCCCGCAAATGTTTCGTTACCGCCTGCTCTATGACGCTATGCAGGCAGCGGTGACGGCGCAGGTTAAGGTGACCGACGAGGCACAAGCGGTGGAATGGGCAGGATTTAAACCTAAGATCGTCGAAGGCAGTCCGGACAACATCAAGATTACCCGATCAGAGGATCTGCCTTTAGCGGAATTTTTGCTGGAGCGAAGATGAGCTTGTTACGCATTGGGCATGGCTACGACGCCCATCGCCTTAAACCTGGCGATCATATTGTTTTAGGCGGGATCAAGATTCCCTTCGACAAGAGCTTGTGTGCGCATTCTGACGGCGATGTTGCGCTGCACGCCTTATGCGATGCGCTGCTAGGGGCAGCAGGTTTGGGCGATATCGGGCACTACTTTCCTGACTTTGACCCTGCTTTTAAGGGAATCGATAGCCGGCTGCTGCTGCGCCGGGTATGCCAGCTTTTGAAAGACCAAAGCCTGGTCCCAGTGAATGTGGATCTGACGATCATCTGCCAGGCACCTCGCTTGGCTCCTCACCTCCCGAGAATGCGGGAAAACATCGCTGCTGATTTAGGAATAGCGCTAGATCGAGTGAACGTGAAAGCGACTACCACTGAGGGGATGGGGTTTGAGGGCCGGGGAGAGGGGATCTCTGCCCATGCAGTGGTTTTGATTGCGACCCAATGAAGCCATTGCCTGCTTGGCCTTGTGCTTATGGAGGGCCGTTTGGAAGTGGTCGGTTAAAGTATCAGCCTGAAGATTTCCAGGTCCAGGAGCATCTGGGTTTTGTGCTCTCGGGCACGGGCGAGCACGTGTTTTTATTGGTCGAAAAACGAGGGCTAAACACTGAGCAGGTGGCCGAAGCGTTAGCTCGCTTTGCTGGGGTGCCGCGCAGTCAAGTCAGCTACGCAGGTCTCAAAGACCGGCATGCTTTGGTCCAACAGTGGTTTAGCGTGCATTTGCCGGGCAAGCGCGAGGTGCCTTGGACAGAGTGTGTTGGGGAAGGATTCCGCGTGATGGGCTGGACCCGTCACCAGCGCAAGCTCAAACGCGGGGCGCTTGCGGGCAATCGGTTTTGCTTATGTTTGCGCAAGGTTCAGGGCGATCGCGAGCGATTGGAGGCAACGCTTTGCCGGATCAAGGCAGAGGGAATGCCGAATTACTTCGGTGCGCAACGGTTTGGCCACGAGGGGGCGAATTTGTGTCAAGCAGAAGCTTGGCTGCTAGGCGAAATCGCCGTGCGTAGCCGGTATCTCCGCAGCCTGTATTTATCTGCCGCTAGATCCTGGCTGTTTAACCAAGTGTTGGCAACCCGCGTTGCGCGGGGGGACTGGCACCGGCAATTGCCTGGCGATTGGCTGCTTTTCGATGGCTCAGGCGCAGGTTTTTTGGCTGAGACCGTCGATCCCGATCTCCAGGCACGGGCAGCAGCATTAGCGCTCCATCCTTCCGGGCCTTTGTGGGGACAAGGCGGAGTGCGGGCGAGCTTGGTTGCGGGGCAAATCGAGCAGCAGGTGATCGACGCTTATCGGCCGCTCGCCTTGGGTCTTGAAGCGCAGGGCGTCAAGGGCATGCGGCGGCCACTGCGGGTGCAGGTGCAAGGGTTAGATTGGCAGTGGCAGGGCTTAGATTTGCACTTGAGTTTTGCGCTTCCTGCTGGCGCTTATGCGACTTCTCTCGTACGCGAGTTGGTCGAAGCTGAACTTTAAGGAGGGAAAGTGGATTGCGCGCATGCGTTCTGGTTGGCTTTACTGCAAGGGCTGACGGAGTTTTTGCCGATTTCCAGTTCAGCCCATTTGATCCTAATGCCGATAATCTTTGGTTGGCAAGATCAGGGGTTAGCGTTCGATGTCGCGGTCCATGTAGGCACTTTGCTGGCTGTCGTGGTCTATTTCCGCCGCGATTTGGCCCTGATTCTCAGAGATTGGTTTCAATCCTTCCTGCCCAAGCAGGAGCGGACTCCCCATGCTAGGTTGGGATGGGAAATCATCGTCGGCACTTTACCGGTATGGGTCGCAGGATGGCTGGCCCACGATTGGGTCGAGGTTTGGCTGCGTTCACCGCAAGTGATCGCTGCGGCCACTATCGTGTTTGCTGGGCTTTTATGGTTGGCCCAAGCCTTGGGATCGCAGCACCGGAGCTTAGCCCAGTTGACCTTAGTGGATGCTTTGATCATCGGCCTACTCCAAGCAGTGGCCCTAATTCCTGGGACTTCCCGCTCGGGGATTACCCTCACCGGCGGGTTGCTGTTGGGGTTGGACCGTGCGGCGGCGGCGCGATTTTCTTTCCTGCTGTCGATTCCGGTGATCTTTCTGGCAGGTGGATTAGAGGCAGTGAACCTGGCTCAGTCAGCAGAGCCTATCGACTGGTATGGATTGGGATTGGGGATTGCCGTGTCAGGCTTGAGCGCCTATGGGTGTATCGGCTGGTTTCTGCGTTTTTTGGAGCGCGTTGGGATAGTTCCATTCGTGCTTTATCGGCTGGCTCTAGGGGCGGTGTTGATCTATTTTTTTGGCGTTAGCCCAACACTTTGATTCCAAATCGGCGCAGCAAGTCCACCAGCTGGATTAAAGGCAACCCGATCAAAGCATTGGGATCATCGCCTTCGATCCGCTGGAATAAAGCAATCCCAAGTCCCTCAGCTTTAAAGGCCCCGACGCAATCGTAAGGTTCCTCGCGGCGGACATAATCTTGGATTTCTTCTTGCGACAGGGGGCGGAAGTGGACTTTGCATATGTCTACGACATTGATTTGCCGACCGGAGCGGGAATTGAGGACGCTGATGCCGGTGTAAAAGCACACGCTTCGCCCGGAAGCTGCCTGGAGTTGGGCGACTGCAGTCTCGAAGTTGCCTGGTTTGTCCAGTTTACGTCCGCCTAAAACAGCGACTTGATCTGCGCCGATGACCAAATGTCTTGGAAATTCTTTTGCCACGGCCCGAGCTTTCGCTGCTGCAAGGCGCATGGCCAGCTGCTCCGGAGCTTCATTGAACAAGGGTGTTTCATCGATGTTAGGTTCTGCCGTCACGAACGGAAGTTGTAGCTTTTCCAACAGAAGTTTGCGATAGGGAGAACTAGAAGCGAGCACTAAAAGCGGTGTCTCCATGAGAGCGAATACTGGTGGAAAACTGATAATATTTTGACAGGTTTTAGCGATTGCCGATATTATTTTTTGACCATGGCCAGCCATTTGCCTGATTTGATCGATCCTATTGCATGGGTAGACAAGGGCTTGAAGTGGCAAGGTAAAGTGCCGTTGGCGCGCTTGCCCAGATTAGCATGGATGATTGTCAACCCAGAAAGTGAGGCCGAAGTAGAGTTGACTTTTGCCAGGGAAGGGCAGGTAGCAGCAATCACCGGGAAGATAGGTGCAAGTTTGGAAGTGGTGTGTCAGCGTTGTTTAGAGCCATTGCGGGTAGAGATATGCAGTACGGTCAAGTTAGGGGTGGTAGGCTCTATCGATGAAGGCAACCGACTTCCAGAGCAGTACGATCCGCTACTAGTAGAGCAGAGGTGGATCCAGTTTGGCGATATCGTTGAGGATGAACTGATTCTTGCGATTCCGTTGGTTCCGCGCCATGTGCATTGTGAACCGGCCAGTTTAAGGGAAAGGAGAGCAGGGAATGCCCAAATCTGCGAGCGGGATAGCAAGATTGAAAACTGAGTTGAGAGATTGAGGAGAAATTTGCTATGGCGGTACAACAGAACCGAAAGACTCGTTCCAAACGCGGGATGCGTCGCGCCCACGATGCCCTAAAGAACCCGGCTCTTTCGCAGGAGCCTCTGACGGGAGAGATCCATTTGCGCCATCACATCAGCCCGGATGGTTACTATCGCGGTCGGCGCGTCATCGAAATCAGAGCGGAAGAATCCGAAGAAGAGTAACCTGCTTTTTACCCTTTACTGGTTAGGCACAACAAGACCTAATGTTTATTAAACAAACCCCAGTGACGGGCTTGGGTTATGCCTAGTCAGGTGCCAGTCATCGCTTTGGATGGAATGGGCGGGGATTATGGACCTGAGGTCACGGTTCCTGCCGCATTGGATTGCCTTAAGGAGTTTTCGGACTTGCATTTGATCTTAGTCGGGCAGAAAGAGGCAATCGCTGCTCAATTAGCGCGTCATGGCGGTATCCCTAAGGATCGTCTGCATATCCGGCATGCTTCCCAAGTTGTGGCGATGGGTGATCCGCCTTCCAAAGCACTGCGGACTAAGCGCGATTCTTCCATGCGGGTAGCGCTCGATTTGGTTCGCAATGGTGAGGCGGCAGCTTGCGTCAGCGCTGGTAATACCGGTGCCTTGATGGCCATGGCACGGTTTGTGTTGAAAACCATCCCTGGTATCGATCGGCCGGCGATTATTGTTTCTTTGCCTTCCATCCATGGACATACCCATATTCTAGATATGGGGGCTAACGTCGATTGTACTGCTGAGCACTTATATCAGTTTGCGGTCATGGGGTCTGAGTTGGTGCGCGCGGTGGAGAATGAAGAAGCTCCTAAGGTAGGGCTATTGAACATCGGCGAAGAAGAGATCAAAGGTAACGAGCAGGTCAAACGGGCAGCAAAGCTTTTAGCCAACTCTCACCTCAATTTCATCGGCTATGTGGAAGGCGATGATATTTTTATGGGCAACGTAGATATTGTGGTGACCGATGGCTTCGTAGGCAATGTGGCTTTGAAAACCGTCGAAGGGTTGGTGCGCATGTTAGGGCAGGCGCTCAAGGACGATTTTCAAAGCAATCTGTACAATCGTCTAGTCGGCTTGTTAGCGTTACCGGTCATTCGGTCCTTCAAGCACCGCTTCGATCCGCGTCGCTATAACGGGGCGACTTTGTTAGGGTTGCAAGGAATCGTAGTGAAGAGCCATGGGAATGCTGACCGTGATGCCTTTGCAAATGCCATTCGCATGGCGCTGTTAGAGATCGACAAGGCTGTGCCGCAGCGGATTGGCGATCGGGTGGCGACCATCTGCGTTGGGCAAGCTAATTTGGATGCATCCAACCCGTCCTCGGTTCAGGTAAGAAGCGCATGACCCGACGGTATGCTCGGATTGCTGGAACCGGTGGGTACTTGCCTGCGGCGGTGCGTACCAACGATGACATCGCGAGAATGGTAGATACCTCCGATGCCTGGATCGTCGAGCGTACTGGGATTCGCGAGAGGCGGATCGCGGCTGCCGATGAAACCGCCTCGAGTATGGGAGAAATCGCAGCTCGCCAGGCGCTTGAAGCGGCAGGTTGGAAGCCCGACGACATTGATCTGATCATCGTGGCTACTAGTACCCCGGATCGGATATTTCCCAGCACGGCTTGCCTTTTGCAAGAACGGTTAGGGATCCGCAACCAGTGCGGCGCGTTTGACATCCAGGCGGCCTGCTCAGGGTTTGTCTATGCTTTGAGCATCGCGGATCAGTTTATCCGCGCCGGGACTTCTAAGCGCGCGCTAGTAGTGGGGAGCGAGGTCAATTCCCGGCTGGTCGATTGGAGCGATCGAGCGACTTGTATCCTGTTTGGGGATGGCGCCGGTGCGGTAGCGCTAGAATCCTCTGCAGAACCGGGTATCCTCTCTACTCATATCCATTCCGACGGTTGTTTTCAGGATCTGCTTTATCTTCCTAATCCGGAAGTAGGAATCGGCGGTGAGCTTCCCTATGTCAGAATGCAGGGCAACGAAGTCTTCAAGATCGCTGTCAACACGCTAGGCCGGATGGTGGATGAGACCTTGGTGACCAACGGGCTAGACAAATCCGAAGTGGATTGGCTCGTCCCTCATCAGGCCAATATCCGCATCATCGCAGCTACAGCGCGCAAATTGGGCATGCCGATGGAGCAGGTAGTGGTGACCATCGAGAAGCAGGGCAATACCTCTTCGGCTTCAGTTCCGCTAGCGTTGCATGAGGCCATCCAAGATGGGCGGATCCGCCGCGGTCAGATTCTCCTAATGGAAGCGTTCGGCGGAGGATTTACCTGGGGGTCGGCATTGGTGCGCTATTGATGGAAAGCAGGATGAATTCAAAGTTAGCGTTTGTATTCCCAGGCCAAGGGGCGCAGTCTGTCGGTATGCTCGCGGCTCTGGCGCAAGACTCTGCAACAGTGCAAGACACTTTCGCTGAAGCTTCGGCAGTACTCGGGTACGATCTGTGGCAATTGGTCCAGGAAGGTCCAGCAGAGGTGCTTAATCAGACGGTCAATACCCAGCCGGCATTGCTGGCTGCGAACGTTGCCATCTGGCGGGTCTGGTGCGAGCGCACTTCCGTGCGTCCTGCTTGGATGGCAGGGCACAGCCTTGGGGAGTATTGCGCGCTGGTGTGTGCTGAGAGCTTGGCTTTCCAGGACGCGGTCTGGCTAGTTGCCGAACGCGGGCGCTTGATGCAAGGCGCAGTGCCGGAAGGCAAAGGCAGCATGGCGGCTATCCTAGGGTTGGAAGACCATCTGGTAGTGCGCCTTTGCCAGGAAGTGGCGGCTGCCAATGGAGTGGTTGCTGCTGCCAATTTCAACGCCCCAGATCAAGTCGTCATCGCTGGCGAAACAGAGGCGGTGACCCAGGCTTGCGAGGCGGCAAAAGCCGCAGGCGCTAAGCGCGCTGTGGTGCTGCCGGTGAGCGTGCCTTCTCACTGTCCGCTGATGCGGCCGGCTGCGGATGAATTTGCGCGCGTGCTGGCAAAGGTGCCATTCCATTCTCCGAAGATCGCCGTGGTTCATAACGTCGATGTGGGAGTCCATCATGCGCCAGAAGTGATCCGGGGCATACTTACCGAGCAGCTTTATTCCCCGGTGCGCTGGAGCGATACGATTCGCTTCCTGCGCGATCAGGGCGTTGAACATTTCGTCGAGTGTGGACCTGGTCGGGTATTGACTGGTCTGAACAAGCGCATTGTGCCAGGGTGCCAGGCTTGGCCGATCTTCGACACGGAAACCTTGGCAAACGCATTGGAGGTACTTGGATGACGATGGCAAAAGTTGCCTTGGTGACGGGTGCGAGCCGGGGAATTGGTCGAGCCATTGCCCTTAGGTTGGCAGGCGATGGATTGATCGTGGTGGGGACAGCGACTTCGCAAGCCGGCGCAGATAGCGTTACCGAAGCCCTCAAAGAGATCGGTGCTGAAGGTCGCGGAATCGTCTTAGATGTCACCGATCCGGATCAAGTTCAAGCGGTCGTCGATGAGGTCAGTGAGACGGTAGGTCCTCCTGTCGTCTTAGTAAACAATGCTGGCATTGTCCGCGATGATTTATTGCTTAGGATGAAGGAAGAAGATTGGGCAACGATCATCGATACTAATCTGACTTCCGTTTATCGCCTGTGCAAGGCTTGCCTGCGCAGTATGATAAAAACGCGCTGGGGGAGGATCGTCAATGTCGGTTCGGTGGTCGGTGCCACTGGCAATCCCGGCCAGACTAACTATGCTGCTGCGAAGGCAGGGATAATAGGATTTACCAAATCCCTGGCCAAGGAGGTCGGTTCGCGGGGGATCACTGTTAATGTGGTCGCGCCTGGCTTTATCGACACAGATATGACTCGCCGCCTACCTCAGGATCAACGGCAGGCCTTGCTGGCAGCGATCCCGTTGGGAAGGCTAGGAGAAGCGGAGGAAGTTGCCTATGCAGTGGCGTTTCTGTGCTCAGATAAAGCGGCCTACATTACGGGTGAGACCCTGCATGTGAACGGCGGCATGTACATGCCGTAAAAAGTTTGTATTTCGGAGGGGTGGCCATTAAAATGCCCGCCCGGATTGGTTCAACATTAACTTAACCGAGGTAAGCAAAACTATGAGTGACGTGGCAGAGCGCGTAAAAAAGATCGTAGCTGAACAGTTGGGTGTGAAGGAGGAAGTTTCTAACGATGCTTCTTTCGTCGATGACCTGGGCGCGGATTCGCTGGATACGGTAGAGCTAGTGATGGCGTTAGAGGAAGAATTCGACTGTGAAATTCCAGACGAAGAGGCAGAAAAGATCACCACGGTCCAAGAGGCAATCGATTACATCGAAAGCCATCTGAACAAGAACAAATAGTGGGTTGCATATCAACTTGGTTAGGTAAGCGAGTTGAGCAAGAGACGAGTGGTCATCACCGGAATGGGCATAGTCTGCCCGGTCGGAAATACCGTGGCCGAGGCATGGCAGAGCATTCTCGCAGGCAAAAGCGGGATCGGGCCGATCGAATATTTTGACGTGAGCCAGTTTTCTACCCGCTTTGGCGGAACCGTCAAGGGTTTTGACGTGACGAAATACATTTCGGCTAAGGAAGCTAAGAAGATGGATCCTTTCATCCATTATGGGATCGCCGCTGCCTGCCAGGCATTCGACGACGCAGGGTTAGAGGTTAACGAAGCAAACGCTGAATGGATCGGCGTGGCGATCGGCGCCGGGATCGGTGGGATCACCGGCATCGAGAATGGCAACACTGCTTTTTTGCAAGGTGGGCCGCGCCGGATTTCCCCGTTCTTCGTGCCGGCCAATATCATCAATATGATTTCCGGAAACTTTTCGGTGATGAAAGGCCTGAAGGGGCCAAATTTCGCGGTCGTATCCGCCTGCGCTACTGCCAACCACAATATCGGCGAAGCTGCCCGCATTATCCGAAGCGGCGATGCAGAGGTGATGATCGCCGGAGGTGCGGAATATCCGATTTCGCCTACGGGGCTTGGCGGCTTTGCCGCCGCCAGAGCCTTGTCCAGGCGCAATGACGAGCCTGAACGGGCGAGCCGTCCGTGGGATAGGGATAGAGATGGCTTTGTCTTGTCTGAAGGGGCAGGCGTTTTGGTCTTGGAGTCCTTGGAGCACGCGAAAAAACGCGGTGCACCGATCTACGCTGAATTGATCGGTTATGCCGCCAGCGCTGATGCTTATCACATGACTCAGCCGCCAGAGAACGGAGAGGGGGCAGCGTTGTGTATGCGCCGGGCACTGTGTTCTGCTGGGATTGATCCAGAGCAGGTAGATTACATTAACGCCCACGGCACTTCGACCCCAGCCGGTGACTTAGCTGAGACTCGCGCGATTAAACAGGTCTTTGGCGGATATGCCTATCGAGTTCCAGTCAGCTCGACCAAATCCATGACTGGGCATTTATTAGGTGCTGCCGGTGGCATCGAAGCGATTTTTACGATTTTAGCTATCCGCGACCAGGTAGCGCCGCCAACCATCAATCTAGATAATCCAGATCCAGAATGCGATCTGGATTATGTTCCTCACACCGCGCGGGAGATGAAAATCGACATCGCTATATCCAACTCGTTTGGCTTCGGTGGTACTAACTCCACTTTGATCTTCAAAAAGTTTACCGGTTAATTTGCTCCTGTGGCCACTGGGCCAGTATGGGTTAACGGTCGAGCGACCTCGCTGGTAGAGGTGGACGATCGCGGTTTCCAGTACGGTGACGGCCTATTCGAGACGGTTTTAGTGCAGCGCAGCCTGCCGGTATTCTGGCAAGCTCACCTTGGGCGCTTGCGGCGTGGATGCATGCGGCTAGGGCTGCCTTTCCCGGCGCCTGAGCTGCTTCGTCGCGAGGCTGAGATGGCCTGTGCAGATCAGGCGCAGGCGGTGTTGAAGCTGCAGCTCACTCGCGGGCGGGGTGGGCGCGGCTATGCCCTGCCGGCGCAGGTTGAGCCGACCAGAGTCTTCAGCCTGCATCCTGTGCTAGCGCAGCTAAAGGAGATCCAACAGCAAGGGGTACAGGTCAGGATGTGTCGCACCCGCCTTGGGATCAATCCGGCGCTGGCTGGCATCAAACATTGCAACCGCCTAGAGCAGGTGCTGGCGAGACGGGAATGGAGTGACCCTTCCGTATACGAGGGACTGATGTGCGATGTAGAAGGATTTTTGGTCGAAGGGACGATGACTAATCTGTTCTGGCGCCAGGCGCAGACTCTTGTAACCCCTAGGGTTGACCGCTGTGGCGTGGCTGGGATTGTGCGGGCGTGGGTGATGGAGCAAGCGGCCGAGTGGGGTTTGCCGGTCGAGGAGGTTCAGGTCGGCCCGGAGGCATTGGCTGAGGCTGAGGAGGTTTTTTTGACCAACAGTGTGGTGGGCGTGGTTCCGGTCATCGAAGCGGTGGATTTGCCCGGCAAGAAGCGGGTGCGCTGGCCGATCGGCACAGTTACCGTTCGGCTTCAAGAAAGGTGGCAGCAATCCTTAGAGGAGGCAAGCTGGTGAAATCTCAGTGGCTGGGGTGGGGGCTGATCTTAGTGGCCGCTGGGATGTTAGGGTGGGAATATTACCGTTATCGCAGCGCTTTAAAGGAGCCGTTGCCCAATGCCACATCGATTGTGTTTGAGATCCAGCCGGAAGAGTCGCTGGCTTCGATAGCCCAGCGCCTTCAGCTTCGAGGGCTGGTAGAGCGAGGATGGTGGTTGAAGCTTCTGGCGTTTGAGCAGGGGTCGACAGGTAAGCTCAAAGCCGGTGAATACGAAATCGGACCAGGAACCACGCTTAAGGAGTTACTCCATCTGTTCGTCGCTGGTAAAGTCAAACAGTACAGGCTCACCCTAGTGGAAGGATGGACGGTCGGACAAGTGCTGACCGCGTTGCAGAGGCATCCAGCGGTGCAATCTACTTTGCAAGGCGTACCCTTAGAGAATTTAATGGCCGAATTGGGACTGCCGCCTGGGCAGTCGGAAGGGTGGTTTTTTCCGGATACTTACTTTTTTCCGCGCGTAACCTCAGATCGGGAGATCTTGCGCCGTGCCTACCTGCGCATGCAGCAGGTCTTAGCTGAAGAATGGGCTAAGCGAGATCCCGATCTGCCCTTAAAGACGCCTTACGAAGCGTTGATCTTAGCCTCCATCGTTGAAAAAGAGACTGGACGCCGCGACGAGCAGGCTAAGATTGCGGGCGTATTTATACGCCGCCTGCAACAAAACATGCGCCTGCAAGCCGATCCTACGGTTATCTATGGCATGGGAGAGGCGTATCAGGGCGATATCCGCACTGCGGATCTTCGCCGCGACACGCCTTACAACACTTATGTCCATTCAGGTTTGCCTCCTACCCCGATCGCACTGCCGGGGCGGGCTGCCATTCACGCAGTCCTCCACCCGGCACGAGGCGATACGCTTTATTTTGTAGCGAAAGGCGACGGCAGCCATGAGTTCTCTGCGACTTTACAGGAGCATACTCAGAAAGTGATCCGCTACCAAAGGGCGCCATGAGTAAGCGGGGACGGTTCATCACTTTGGAAGGCGGGGAGGGGGCCGGTAAGACCACTAACCTAGCTTATATCCGTTGCTTTCTGGAGAGTTTTGGGATTGAGGTGATAACTACCCGGGAGCCTGGCGGGGTGCCTGTTGCCGAACGGCTGCGAGAGTTAATCCTAAGCGGGGATCCATGGCTGCCGGAAGCAGAGCTGTTGCTCTTTTTTGCGGCCCGCCTGCACCACGTTCGCGAACTCATTCTGCCTGCCTTGGCTCAAGGCAAGTGGGTAGTGAGCGACCGCTTTACCGATGCCAGTTTTGCTTATCAGGGCGGGGGGCGAGGGCTTGCTTGGCAGCGTATCCAATATCTGGAAGACTGGCTGCTGGAAGGCATCAAGCCAGATCTGACCTTATTTTTAGACGCGCCGGTCGAGGTGGGACTTGCCCGCGCGCACACCCGCGGCGAGATTAACCGCTTTGAAGCGGAAACACGTGAATTTATGCAGCGCGTGCGGCGCGCTTATCGTCTACTGTGGAAGCAATACCCAGACCGGATTAAGCGGATCGATGCTAGCCAACCGCTGCCCAAGGTTCAGTTAGAGATCGCCGGCTATCTTAGAGCGCTGGTAGAGACGTGGCGAGGGTAGAGTTATTTCCCTGGCAGACTGAAATGTGGCAGCGTTTGGAAGCATATCGATGTCAACAGCGCCTCCCCCAAGCTTTGTTGTTAAGTGGACCGGCGGGACTGGGTAAGCGGCAGTTGGTGCAGCAATTTGCAAAGGTCCTGTTGTGTGAGCATCACAGCGCCTGTGGTAATTGTTTTGCCTGTCGCTTATTTGAGGCTGAGACCCATCCGGATTGGATAAGCATTGCGCCGGAAGCCGGTAAGGAACTGACGGTGGACAAGATGCGTAGCCTAATCGAGGCTTTGGCCCTGAAGCCTCAGTACGGTCAGGGGAGAGTGGTGGTGATCGAAGCCAGCGACCGGATGAATCAGGCCGCCGCCAACAGTTTTCTCAAAACGCTGGAAGAGCCGACACCACAGACGGTGATTATCTTGCTGAGCGAGTTTCCTAGCCGATTGCCGGCAACCATCCGCAGTCGCTGCCAGCATCTGAAGTTGGCGATTCCGCCGTTGGCGGTTTCCAGCCAATGGCTTCAGCGCCAGGGATTTACCGAGGACATGGCCGCTTTGGCGTTGGCGCTCAACGGTGGCGCACCGCTTAAGGCGCGCGACTGGTTATTGAGCGATGCGCCTTTAAAGCGGGAAGAATTCCTAAAGACCTGGGTCCAACTGCTTGAAAGGCGCAAGGATCCAGTGCTGCTCGCCCAACGATGGCAGAATGAGCCGTTGGATCAGATCATCACTTGGTTGCTGGCATTAACCGCAGATCTGGTGTACCTAGCCATGGGTCTTGGGGAGCGGCTTAACTCCGATCGACGAATCCTGTTGCAAGACCAGGCCAAAAGGCTAAACTTAACTCGACTGATTCAGTTTTGGCAGCGCTTGCTCGAGGTGCGAGAAGCTTTGCACACTCACCTGAATCAGGCGCTGCTTCTGGAAAGCGTATTTTTAGCGATTGCCAAGCTTAGGATATGACTCAAACCAAAACCAAACAGGGAATTTTGTCCTTGACTATTAAGGATAAGAATGCCCTGTATGCCGCTTACATGCCGTTTGTGCGCAACGGCGGTTTGTTTGTTCCTACTAGCCGTAGTTACGAGCTCGGCGATGAGGTGTTTATGCTCCTTAGCCTCTTGGAAGAGCTGGAGCGGATTCCGGTGGCCGGGCGTGTGGTCTGGATAACGCCAAAAGGCGCAGAGGGCTATCGCGCTGCCGGTGTAGGGATCCAATTCGGCGATGAGGATCAGGGTGCAACGCGCAACAAGATCGAAACTCTCTTGGCTGGCATGATCCAGTCGGAGCGGCCGACCCATACCATGTAATCGAAAGATGCTGATCGATTCGCATTGCCACTTAGACCGCTTGGACCTCAAGCCTTACGCTGGAGAGTTTGCGCACTTCATGGAGCACGTTCGGCGCGAGGGGATAAGCCATATGTTGTGCGCCGGGATTAACCTGGAGACTTTCCCGAGGATGCGGGAGTTGGCTGCGGCTTATCCAGATAAGATTTCGGTCGCAGTCGGCGTGCATCCTAATGAATGCAGAAAAGTCACAATATCAGCAGAGAAGCTTTTAGCGTACGGTCGCGATGAGCAGGTGGTTGCAATTGGCGAGACCGGTCTGGATTATTTCCGCAGCGAAGGCGATCTTACCTGGCAACGTGAGCGTTTCCGGCTCCATATCCGGGTAGCTAAAACATTGCGCAAGCCGCTCGTTGTCCACAGCCGCTCGGCTAGGGAGGACACCCTAAAGATCTGGGCCGAGGAGGGGGCAGAGGAAGTAGGAGGGGTGCTCCACTGCTTTACCGAAGACTGGGAAATGGCCAAGCGCGCCTTGGATATGAACCTGTATGTCTCTTTTTCTGGAATTATTACTTTTCAGAAGACTGAAGCGATCCAAGAAGTGGCCTGCAAAGTCCCAGAAGATCGGTTTCTGATCGAGACCGATTCTCCTTATCTTGCTCCGGTACCTTTTCGCGGTCAACCCAACTACCCGCACTACGTTCGCTATGTCGCTGAAACCATCGCCAAATTGCGTGGGGTTTCGTTTGAGCGCATCGCTCAGGCCAGTGCCAGGAACTTTTATACCTTGTTCAAATCGGCGGCTATACCTGCTTCGAGGGTAGAAAACGCCTGCTCTAGCTCAGAAATAGTATTGTAAAAATGAGGCGAGAAGCGGATGCCGCCACCGCGCAGGGCGCAGATGATCCCATGCTGGCGTAGATAGTGATAGAGCGGCTTTGGATCGCAGGTTTGCGGACAGAAGGTGACGATCCCAGCGTGGCGGTGGAGGGGTGTTAGCAAGCTAAGCTGCTTATGTGCTTGAATCCGTTCGATGAGATAGCTGGCGTTGGCCAGGACTTGCTGTTCTACTTTGGCCATCCCAGTCTCTAACAGCAGTGAGAGGCTTGCCTCTAGAGCATGAATGCCCAATAAGTTGGGGCTGCCGCATTCGAACCGCCTAGCGCTTTTGGCAATCTCCCAGTCGGACCGATCGTAATCGCCTGCCTGTTCTACCATACGCCAGCCGTATTCGGTAAGCTTTAGCAGATCGCGCGCTGCTGGAGTGGTGTAGAACACGCCAGCCCCCTCTGGTCCCAAAAGCCATTTGTGGCCGTCGGCCATGACGAAATCCGCCTGCCAGGCCTGGACGTCGGCGCGTAATGCCCCTAGGCTTTGGATGGCATCCACACAGAATAAAATCCCTCGCCGCCGGCAGAACTCGCCAACCCGCTCCAAATCGAGCGCCAAGCCGCTGGCGTATTGGACTGAGCTGACAGTGATCAGGCGAGTGTGGCGATCGACTAGGGAAAACAAGGCATCTTCCGGCGTCTTGGCTTGACCTAACTCTGCCAGACGCAAGCTAACGCCCTGCGGTCGAAGCGATTCCCAAGGAATCCGGTTAGAGGGAAACTCCTGCGCGCAGCTGACGATGTTATCCCCAGCTTGCCAGCTAAGGCCATAAGCGACAAAAGAAATCGCTTCCGAAGTGTTTTTGACTAGCGCGATGTCGTCGCTGGAAGGGGCATTGAGCAGGCGTTGGAATTTTTGCCGCAGGCGCTGTTCGGCTTCCAGCCACTTGGAATAATAGGCAGCGCCGAAACGGGCGTTTTCTTCTGCAAAGCGGATCACCGCCCGCTTGGTCCTGGTAGGCCAAGGAGCAACGCCTGCGTGGTTGAGATAGATCAACCCAGGGGTAAGCTCAAATTCTGGATGCGGCATAAGGTTCGCTGGTCATTGACTTGGCAGGTCAAGGGGCGTAAATTTCAAAAAGATAGTCATGCCAATAGGTGACCGATATGAACGAATTCTTTGCTGCCTTTAACGCCTACGCCCTAACCCACCCGGAAGTTCTCCGGGTAATGCACACCTTGTTCTGGGTCAAGTGGTGGATTTTGCTGCTGATTGTGTTCTGGTTTTGCTACAAAATGCAACAACCGGTGATGGCGAAAAAACATAAAGAGCGGCGCGAAGCGCACAAGCGTCATTTTATCGCTTGAAATCGCTTCTTTTTATCCTTATTTATTTATCTAGACAAAATAGGTAAGGGGTTATTCTACAGAAAATATGAGCGAGGCAGTATCGGCTAAACAGACGATTGGATTTCAGGCTGAAATCAACCAGCTATTGCGGTTGATGATCCACTCTTTGTATAGCAACAAGGAGATCTTTTTGCGCGAACTGATCTCCAACGCTGCCGATGCTTTGGAGAAACTCCGCTTTTTGGCTTTGGCAGACGAGTCGCTGCTTGCCGGAGACAGCAAGCTGAAGATTTGGATAGATTATGATCCCAAAACGCGCACAATCACAGTGCGCGACAACGGCATCGGGATGACTCGGCAAGAAGTAATCGACCACATCGGCACAATCGCCCGCTCCGGGACGCGGGAATTTTTGAGTGCCTTGACCGGAGACGTGGCTAAAGACAGCCAGCTCATCGGTCAGTTCGGGGTAGGGTTTTATTCTGCCTTCATCGTGGCCGACAGGGTGACTCTGGAGACGCGCAGGGCAGGGGTGTCGGCCGAAGAGGGCGTACGTTGGGAGTCGACCGGTGACCAGGAATATACCTTAGAGACCATCGCCAAACCTGCGCGCGGGACTTCAGTAACCCTGCATCTTAAAGCGGAGGAAGATGAATTCCTCAATGGGTTAAGGCTAAGGGAAATCATTAAAAAATTCTCCGATCACATTGCTTTTCCGATTGTGATGAAGAAAGAGGGCAAGGATGAGGAAGAGGTGGTCAACCGCGCCTCTGCCCTGTGGACTCGGCCGCGGGAGGAGATCAGCGTAAGCGATTACGAGGAATTCTACAAGCATGTCGCGCACGACTTTCAACCTCCTCTGGCCTATCTCCACAGCCGAGTAGAGGGAACGACTGAATATACCTTATTGCTTTATATTCCGCGCCATGCACCGTTTGACCTATGGGATCGAGAGCCCCGTCACGGGGTAAAACTCTACGTCAAGCGGGTCTTTATTATGGAGGATCCCAAGCTTTTGCCCCGCTATCTCAGGTTTATCCGCGGCGTGATCGATTCGAATGACTTGCCGCTTAACGTCTCGCGCGAGCTCTTGCAAGAAAACCGCATCCTGGAGAGGATCCGCGCTGGGACGGTGAAGAAGGTATTAGGGATGCTTGAGGATCTGAATGAGCCGGAGAAGTATCAGACCTTCTGGCAGGTGTTTGGTACTGTGTTCAAGGAGGGGATCATCGAGGACCCTAAAAACCGCAGCCGCATCGCTGAGCTGCTGCGCTTTGCCTCCACCTATGATGCCTCTGAAAGCCAAACCGTTTCGCTTAGGGATTACTTAGGGCGGATGAAGGAGGGCCAGGAAAAAATTTATTATTTGGTAGCGGAGAGCTTCCAGGCGGCCAAAAATAGTCCCCATTTAGAGGTGTTTCGGGACAAAGGCATTGAGGTATTGCTACTGTGGGAGCCGGTAGATGAGTGGTTGGTGGCACATTTGACCGAATTTGAAGGCAAGCCGCTTCAATCGGTGGCCAAAGGCGAGCTGGATTTGGGTAAGCTGGCGGATGAAAACGAGGCGAAAGCGCATCAACTGGTGGAGCAAGCGTTTATCGCCACGCTTGCCAAAGTCAAACAAATCTTAGGGGACAAGGTGAAAGAGGTAAAACTCAGCCGACGGTTGACCGATTCTCCCGCCTGCTTGGTCTTGGACGCCTACGGTCTCAGCCGGCGTATGGAAAGCATCCTTAAAGCAGCTGGCCAGTCCATTCTGGATGCGGGCAAGCCGGTATTCGAGCTCAATCCCAAACACCCTTTGGTCAAGCGTCTTCAGGAGGAATCCGACCCGAACCGCCTCGAAGATCTGAGTTGGCTGCTGTACGATCAAGCAGTACTCGCTGAAGGCGGCCAACTAGAGGATCCAGCTGCCTTCGTCCGCCGCTTTAACAAGCTGCTGCAGGATACCCTACCAGCAGAGGGGAGGTGATTGCCAGGGAGTGGAGGTATTAATCAGCCTGGCCTTGGCTTGGCGTTGATAAACGCGAGAGGAGGTGAATGCGATGTTAAAACTGCAACCCAACGTGGGACGCAAAGACCGTTTAATCCGCATCATCGTCGGTGTGGCGATCGTGGCCCTAGGGCTGTTCTTTAAGAGTTGGTGGGGCCTTATCGGCCTGCTTCTTATCGCCACTGCAGTGCTACGCTGGTGCCCAGCCTATGCTCCCTTAAACATCAATACCTGCGAGAAGGAAGAAAGCGTAGGAAAGGCGGGCAGTTGACGCCAAAGCGTTTAAGATATAAATTAACACTAAGGCGCGTAGCTCAGTGGGAGAGCGCTGCCTTCACACGGCAGAGGTCGGCAGTTCAATCCTGCCCGCGCCTACCATTCTTCCTTCTTTTGAGGAGGGAATCTCTTTAGGGAGCTGCGATGGCAGACCTGTCTCAAACTGGAATCAAGCCTTCCCCTGTGCGCAAACTGGTTTGGACCTTGGCGATGTTGGGGCTAGTGGCCGGAACAGGGGTAGTTTTATGGCAGGCCTACCAGCTCAAGCAGGCAGCTGTCTTGTCTGACAGGGAAATCTCTAAGTCAAATGAAACCGCTTCAGTGTCGCCTGAAAATCCAGCTACATCCGAGGCGCCGACTGCGACTCCGGCGGAAGAGTTCGTCTCCCGGGCCAAGCCGGTCATCGATTTTCCACCTGCCCCGATCTCCATGGAGGAGAGGGACAGTTGGCTCCGGCAGGAATTGCCCCTGATCGACCAGAATCCGCAGTTAACCCGCTGGCTGAATGAAACCCCGGATCTCTTACGCAGATTTGTGGTGTTGGTCAGTGAAACTTCCCAGGGAAAAGTACCTTATAAGCTGTTTTCCTTTTGGGCTCCACGAGAATCGATTCAAGTCCGGGAGATTGACGGCGGATATGTCCTCGACCCGGCTAGCTATCGTCGCTATGACCAGCTTGCTGCAGCGGTGGAAGCGTTGGATCTGGAGCTTGCCTGGCGCCTGTATCAACGCCTTAAACCTATGATCGAGGCAGCCTATGCCGAGTTTGGCCAGCCTGGGACTCACTTCGATCAGGTACTTCTGAGCGCGATTGAACATTTGCTCAAGACCCCTCAGCCGCAAAGTGAGATTCGCCTAGTCAAACCTGCAGTGATGTACCAATACGCCGATCCCAAGTTGGAAGCCTTAAGCGCAGCGCAAAAACAGCTGTTGCGCATGGGACCGGTGAACGCTGCTATCGTCAAGCACAAGCTAGGTTTGCTAAGAGGTTACCTGATGGGCGAAAATCAGCAGGTTACTCATCCGGAATCTGGGCAAGCTGGCTAAGCCAAACAGTCGCTTCGCTATCGCTAGGTGCACGCCAATCCCCGCGGGGAGACAAGGCTCCCCCAGAGCCTACCTTAGGGGCATTGGGGATGCAGCTGCGTTTGTACTGACTGAGTTTGAAAAACCGCTCTAAAAATACTTTGAGCCAATGTTTGATTTCAGCCAAACTGTAAGCTCGGCGTTTATTTACGGGAACCTCTGGCCAATTTCCTAAGCTCACATCGTGCCAAGCAGACCAAGCCAGAAAAGCCACTTTGGCCGGTGAATAACCAAAGCGTAAGAGATAATAGAGGTGGAAGTCTTGCAGCTCATAAGGGCCAACGATCTCTTCCGAACGCTGAGCCGGCTGAGGGTCGTGGGCACTCTCCCCTGGGATAAGCTCCGGGCTGATTTCAGTGGCTAAAATCTCAGTTAGGACTGAACTGACTTCGGCTCCCAAAAGGTTAGTCTCGGCCACCCAACGGATCAAGTATTGAATCAGCGTCTTGGGGACGCTGGCATTGACGTGGTAATGGGCCATGTGGTCGCCTACGCCGTAGGTGCACCAGCCTAAAGCCAGCTCGCTTAAATCGCTGGTACCGATCACCGGTGCCTGGTGAAAATTAGCGAGACGGAACAAGTAATTAGTGCGCTCACCGGCTTGGACATTCTCGAAGGTGAGGTCATAGACGGGCTTGCCCTCAGCGTAAGGATGGCCGAGGTCTTTGAGCATCTTAAGGCAATTAGGCCGAATATCGATCTCGTGCGCCTGACAACCGAGTGCCTCCATCAGCCGCCTGGCTTGGTTTAGCGTACGCTGGGTGGTGGCAAAACCTGGCATCGTATAGGCCAAAATATGGTCGCGCGGCAGTCCCATGACATCCATCGCACGGGCGCAGACGATCAGCGCCTGAGTCGAATCTAATCCGCCGGAGACGCCGATCACCACTTTATTTGCCCCCATGCTCTTGAGGCGCTTGATTAAAGCGTGTACTTGGATTTCGTAGACCTCATGGCAGCGTTCGTGGCGGCGTTTAGGATCGCTGGGGACGAAAGGAAAGCGCTCGTAGGTGCGCTCCAGCAACACTCTCTCCTGAAGAGGTAGGGAAAGATCGAAGGCGATGGTGCGAAATTTGGTAAGCGCCTGATGGTGGCGCTGGCGCGCCTGGCCAAAACTGGTCTGGCGCATCCGGTCCTGAACCAGGCGATCGAGGTCGATGTCGGCGGTGATCAGCTGCATCTGGTAGGCAAAGCGCTCGCTCTCAGCAAGTAGGGTACCGTTCTCGTAGATCATCCCGTGGCCGTCCCAGGCCAAATCGGTGGTCGATTCGCCAAATCCAGCGGCTGCATACAGGTATGCGGCCAGGCACCGGCTTGACTGGCTAGCCGCGAGCAGGTGGCGGTAGTCGGCTTTCGCGACGGTAATATTGGAGGCAGAGAGGTTGACGAGCACTGTGGCGCCGGCTAAGGCGGCATACGAGGAAGGAGGGATGGGTACCCACAGGTCTTCGCAGATCTCCACGTGAAAGGTCAAAAGCGGCTGGCTTTCGGCTTGAAACAAAAGCCGGCTGCCGAAAGGGATGTTGCGCTGGTTGAGGAGATCGACGTGCTCGGTCAGCGCGCAATCGCCAGAGGTAAATTGGCGCAATTCATAGAACTCTCGGTAGTTAGGGAGATAAGTCTTAGGCACGACTCCCAAGATCTTGCCCTGATGCAGCACCGCAGCGCAGTTGAACAGCACTTGATCGATTCTAAGCGGCAGCCCCACGATGGCAATCACCGGCAGCTGGCGCGAAGCTTTGAGCACCTCGGCCAAGGCTTCTAGGCAGCCATCGAGCAGAGCTTGCTGGTGAAATAGGTCGTCGCAAGCGTAAGCCGACAGCCCAAGCTCTGGGAATACGATCAAACAGGCTTTGCGGGAGGCGGCTTGTTCTAGCAGCGCAATGGTTTGGCGAGCGTTAAAGGCAGGGTCGGCTACTTGGACCTCAGGGATGGCTACCGCGGCGCGGATGAAGTGATGGCGGTAGAGATTGAAAAAAGACATATCTAGTAGCAAAAAGTTATTTTCTTAAGGTATTTTATACCTTTCGTTTCAAAGGAGTAGTCAGTGAATACGCTGCCTTTTGCCGATAGGACCGAAGCTGGCCAGCGTCTGGCTAAGGCTTTAAGCGCTTATGCTGGGCGTCAAGACCTGTTGGTCCTGGCTTTGCCGCGCGGAGGAGTGCCGGTAGCTTGGGAAGTTGCCCAAGCTTTAGGCGCAGAATTAGACCTCATGATCGTGCGTAAGCTAGGGGTACCTTGGCAACCTGAACTGGCGTTGGGGGCGATTGCCAGCAGAGGGGCAAGGGTGCTCAACCAGGATGTCGTCTCTACCCTAGGGCTCTCCGAGCAGGCGATCGAGGAGATTGTGCGCAAGGAAGCGCAGGAACTTGCGCGCCGCGAGCGGGCCTATCGGGGCGAGCGGCCGTTTCCTGAAGTGTACGGGCGTACGGTCATTTTGGTCGACGATGGTCTGGCGACCGGCGCGACGATGCGGGCGGCGGTGGCGGCGCTTAAGCAATTGCAACCTACAGCTATCGTCGTGGCGGTGCCAGTAGCTCCACCAGAGACTGTGGCCAAGCTGCGCGAAGAAGTCGATGAAGTGGTGTGTCTAGCTACCCCGGAAAACTTCTACGCCGTTGGCCAGTGGTATGTAGATTTCAGCCAGATCAGCGACGAAGAAGTACGCAAGCTACTGGCCAAAGCTTGGCGGCAAGGCGGTTAAGTTTAGTCTTGAGCAGTTAACTGCTGGAGAAACCTATGCTAACGCAAGAAGTATCGATTCCGGCAGGTCAAGTCAGGCTGCCTGGGATGCTCACGCTGCCTGAAGCCAAGGTGGGCTTAGTCTTATTCGCCCACGGTTCAGGCAGCAGCCGCTTTAGCCCCCGTAACCGCTTCGTAGCCGAGGTGCTAAACGAAGTAGGACTGGCGACGTTGCTGTTTGACCTCCTGACCGAAACGGAGAACCTGATCGACCAGCAAACGGCTCAGTATCGCTTCGACATCGAGCTTTTGGCCGAGCGCTTGACCGCGGCGGTAGATTGGGCGAACCGCCAAGGTGAGCTCCAAGCGCTGCCTATCGGATTGTTCGGCGCCAGCACAGGGGCTGCGGCAGCTTTGATCGCCGCAGCACGCCGGCCGGAGGTGGTCAAAGCGGTGGTCGCGCGCGGCGGACGGCCGGATCTGGCAGAAGGTATGCTCGCGCAAGTCAAGGCCCCGACCCTGCTTATCGTCGGCGGCGAAGATCCTGTAGTGCTTGAGCTGAACCGCCAAGCCGCCCGCCTGTTTAAGGCTAAATGTCACCTTGAGGTTGTGGAAGGCGCAAGTCACTTGTTCGAGGAGCCCGGTAAACTGGAAGAAGTAGCCCAGCTTGCGAGCCAGTGGTTTCTCCGTTATCTTCGGCAAGCTCCGGCGGTTTGAGGTTCCTTAGTTGTTCCTGGGGCTCCGATCGCCTCTGCGATCGCCTGATCGACGTTCTCCAGCCACACGAAACGCAGCTTTTCCCGCGCTTCTTGCGGGATCTCCTCCCATTCTTTTTGATTCCTAGCCGGCAGCATCACGGTCTGGACGCCAGCCTGCAAAGCGGCCAGCACTTTTTCTTTGATCCCGCCCACCGGCAACACCAAGCCGCGTAAGGAAATCTCACCGGTCATGGCGACCTCAGGGTGCACCGGCCGGTTGGTAAAGAGGGAAACTAAAGCCACGAAGATCGCTACTCCGGCGCTGGGGCCGTCCTTAGGAATGGCGCCAGCCGGGACGTGGATGTGGACATCGCTTTCGGCAAAGATTTTAGGATCGATGCCAAGCTGGTCACAGCGAGCCTTGACTAAGGTCAAAGCGGCTTGAGCGCTCTCTTTCATCACATCGCCAAGGTGACCGGTCAGGATCAGTTTGCCGCTGCCCGGGGTACGAGTGGCCTCGATAAAGAGAATATCCCCGCCTACCGGTGTCCAGGCCAAACCAGTGGCAACCCCAGGGATGCTGGTGCGCATCGCTACTTCGCTTTCAAAACGCGGCGGGCCTAGGATTTTGCGTACGTCTTCGACGTCCAGGAAGAACTCTTGCGCTTTACCCTCGGCGATTTGCACCGCGCCCCAGCGGAAGACCGCCCCGATCTCGCGCTCTAGATTCCGTACCCCAGCCTCGCGGGTATATTGGCGGATGATCGTCAGTAGAGCAGCATCTGTGATTTTACACTGCGTAGGCTGGAGCCCACACGCTGCCAGTTGCCGCTGGACCAGATAGCGGCGTGCGATCTGGAGCTTATCGGTTTCAGTGTAGCCAGGAATCTCGATGATCTCCATCCGGTCACGTAAAGGACCTGGAATCGTCTCCAAGACGTTAGCCGTGCAGATGAACATCACCCTGCTCAGATCAAACGCCACCCCTAGGTAGTTGTCCACGAACTGAGCGTTTTGCTCCGGGTCTAATACCTCGAGCAGAGCAGCAGCCGGATCGCCGTGGAAAGCACCCATTCCAAGTTTGTCGATTTCATCCAACATCATCACGCAGTTTTTGGCGCCCGCCTTGCGGATCGCCTGGATGATCTTGCCCGGCATAGCACCGATGTAGGTGCGCCGATGACCGCGGATCTCGGCCTCATCGTGTAGACCTCCTAAAGCCACGCGTACGAACTTGCGTCCGGTGGCTTTAGCGATGGACTGCCCCAGCGAGGTTTTACCCACGCCCGGCGGACCGACAAAGCATAGAATCGGTCCGTGGCCTTCGGGATTGAGCTTGCGTACTGCCAAGTATTCCAGGATCCGGCGTTTGACCTTGTCTAAATCGTAGTGGTCGTCGTCTAAAATTTGGCGCGCTTCAGCGATGTCCAGTTTTTCTTCTGTCTCCTTAGCCCAAGGCAGTTCCACCAGCCATTCTAAGTAGGTGCGTAACATGCTGTATTCGGCTTGGGATTCATGCATCCGTTCTAGCCGTTTGAGTTCTTTTAAAGCGTGCTGTTTGACTTCTTCAGGCATCCCAGCAGCTTCGATAGCGTTGCGTAGCTCTTCGATTTCCTCAGCTCGCTCTTCGCCTTCGCCTAGTTCTTTCTGGATTGTCTTGAGCTGTTCGCGCAACAGGAACTCGCGCTGGCGCTCGTCCATGCTCTTTTTGGTCCGTTCGCTGATTTCTTTGGATAGGCGCAGCACCTCAAGCCGATGGTGGAGGATGTCGATGAGCCGGTCGAGGTGCTCTGTCACCTCGCGGATTTCCAAAAGTTTTTGCTTTTCCTCTGGCGCGATGTCGATAAAAGCCGAAATCATATCTGCGAGCATCACCGGCGAAGTGATCTGCTGGACGGCCGTGGCCAACTCGGAAGGCGCCTGGGGCATCAATTCCAACAGTTCGTTAATCAGTTTTTTAAGTTCTAACACGCGCGCTTCGATTTCGGCGCTAGTTGTCTCTTGCTCCGGAATCGGTTCGATTTCTGCCACTAGAAAGGGATATCCTTCCAAGTACTGTTTGACGCGAAAACGCTGCTCTCCCTGACAGACGATGTGATGCGTGCCGTCTGGCCCGGTCATATAGCGGAGGATGGTGGCTGTAGTGCCAACGGTGTAGAGATCGCTGGGCATTGGGTTGTCGATGCTTGGATCTTTCTGCAGGATCAGTCCGACCGGTTGCTCGGCTTTGAGGGCTTGCTGGGCAGCGGCGATGGAGCGGTCACGGCCGATGCTTAAAGGGATAATCACCCCTGGAAACAAGACGACGTTCCGAACCGGAATAATTGGGATGGCGTTTTGCGGCAATTCAAAGATGGTTTTCGTTTCAGTAGTAGGATTTTGCGCTTCGGTCATAGCATTATCACCTGTCCTTTAAGTTCGTTTGCGAAAGCAAAGCTCCAGGCAGCCGCACTGGTACTTGGATTCGATCAATTCATACCTTCCCGGTGGAAGGTGAATGCGGCGCTCAAAACGGCCATAAGGAATTTCCAGTCGATGGATTTGAGTCGTACTAGGCACAACCGAGGGCGGCCGATTGCCTGCGATCCTAAGCATCCCGCCTTCCAGGGTCACTTCTACCATCTCCGGGGTGATCCCTGGAACGACCGCAGTGATGCGTAGACCGTCAAAGACTTCGACGATATCGATGGGGGGTTCCCACACCGGCAGACGGCTACGGGAACGTTGGAAGTAAAACAGGAGCCGGCTCATACGCTCTGCTCTTTCCAACATCTCGATGGCTTGAAGCCACATCTGTTCGAGCGGGTCGGGTTGCTGCATCGGGGTTCCTCTTAATTAGGTAGTCGATAGTTGGGGCTGGCGACCTGTGCCTCGGCATGGCGATCTGCGCCAGACGGCAGAGGCAGGTTCGAGGTCTGAATCCAAGTTAGAATATCATGCCAATATTGCTCGGCGTGCAAGTCTCGCAGCAACAGGTGGTAACCCTGTTCATACCAGGCTAGCCGGAGGATAGCCGGGTCGACGTGGCGCAAGAACTGGCGCGTGGAATAAGGCGGAATTACTTGATCTCTGGCGCCGTATAGATATAAGGTGGGCAGGCAAAGCTGTGGACCTGCCGCCACGGCCTGATCCATTAGGTCGCTTAATCCAGCGATGGTATCGATGCGAGTCGCCTTGATGACTAAAGGATCGCGACCTAGAGCCTGAAGCATCTCTAGATTGTCTGAAGCCAGAATGTCTAACCCCTCGCCGGTCAGTTTGACCCAAGGAATCAGTCGGCTGGCTACCCACAACAGGCTACGCTGATACCAGGGCATAAACTTGCGCGCCCACACCGCTGGCGCGACTAGGATCAACCCGTCCGCATACAGGGCAAGTCCGCGCGTAGCGGCGACAATCGCTACCGCCCCGCCCATGCTTTCTCCCAGCACATAAAGCGAGGTGGTCGGGTAGCGTTGGCGAATGAGTTCAGCAAAGTCGATTAGATCTTGAACGTAAGCTTCCGCTCCGGCCCATCTGCCGCGTTCTGGAGCAGCACCGAAACCGCGCTGATCATAAGCGTACACCGCTATCCCCTGAGTTTGGAAAAATCTCGCTGGCTGCTCGATGAAGCGGCTGTAATCGTTAAAGCCGTGCAAGGCGATGATCACTGCCTTCGGATTGCTTTCCGGCAGCCAGGCGCGTAAAGGAAGATGGTGGCCATCGGCGGTGATGAAAGCCCCTAAAGCTATCTTAGGCTTGTCTGTGGTTGGAGGCGGGGCATGGCTGCAGGCAGGCAGCAGAAACAAAAGACCCATTAGCGTTAGGGTAAATCGCATCGATAAGATTTCAGCAACTGTTTTACCGCTTCGACCCAAGGCTTGGGGATGCGCAAGGTCACCTTGATGTGCGCGCCGTACTCAGTCGCTTCAATGCTTGCACCTAAGGATGCCAGGCGTTGGTCTAGGAGATGGAAATGGGCGTAATCGATCTCCACCTCTAAGATCTGGTACGCAATATGGGGCTTGAGCTGGGCGCTTTCAAGCACTTGCCGCGCTGCCTGACCATAGGCTCGGCTGAGCCCCCCAGTTCCCAGCTTGATGCCGCCGAAGTAGCGCACGACTGCGAGGCAGACGTTGATCAGCTGTTTACCTTGGAGATGGTACAGGATCGGCCGGCCAGCAGTGCCAGAAGGTTCGCCAGCATCATGGCAGCGCTCGCGTAGACCCTCTGGGAGGAGCATTCGAACCGCGTAAGTGATATGGGTTGCCTGAGGATGCTCCTGGGCTAAGTGACCGAGGAAGTCGCGCAGCATTTCCGCACTGGCACAGGGATTTAAAACGGCGATAAAACGCGAGCGCTTGACCTCAAGCTCGCTTTGATAACGGCGATCGACGGTGAATTGGTTCAACGAAGTCCCAGTCTGCGATCGGTTTTTTCGGTTAGGCGCTGGAGGGCAGGGGAGATTTCAACCTGGAAAGCGTGGCTTGAATCGATGGTTTTGAGCGCTTCTGGCAAGGCTTGAAGCTGAGCCGCGCAACGCGCCCGAATCGTCGCCAGCGCTTCCGGCGGGCTAAGGCGGCGGCCTTGGCGCATAACCGGCTTAAGCTGCGGCTCGCCGTCCAACGGATCGTCGAAGGTGGTTAGGATGTCTTTTTGCAAGCAGCCGTTTGGGTCGCGATACCGATAGACTTGTTTGCACCCCGGCCAAGTCTGCTTGCCTGGAGAGACTTTGCGCCGAGGGATACCGGCGTATTCCTGGAGCTTGTAGGCGCTGTTGAGATAAGGAGCATCGCTGGAAGTGGTAAGCTTGGTGCCGATTCCAAAGCCGTCGATGGGAGCGCGGTGATCGATGAGGCGCTTGAGGGCGTATTCGTCTAAGTCGCTGCTGGCGAAGATAGCGATCTCTCTAAGGCCAGCGGCATCCAATTTGCGGCGTACGGCAAAGGCTAAAGATTCGAGGTCTCCGCTATCGATGCGTACGGCTTTGATCTTGATGTTTTCGTGCGCCAGTGCGATGACTTTATCGACTGCTGCCAGGGTATCGTAGGTGTCGATTAAGAGGATCACGTTGTGGGGTTGGGATTGAGCAAATTTCCGAAAAGCTGCCAGTTCATCCGCGTGGGCCATGATATAGGAGTGGGCCATGGTGCCAAAGATCGGAATCCCAAAACGCATCCCGGCCAAGACGTTAGAAGTGCCTGCAAAGCCTGCCAGATATGCAGCGCGGGCAGCCAAGAGTCCAGCTTCAGACCCATGGGCGCGGCGCAGGCCAAAATCCACCAATAATTTTCCGGGCGCGGCAAGCACGCAGCGGGCCGCTTTGGAGGCGATTAGGGTCTGAAAATGGAGTAAATTGATGAGCCGGGTCTCCACCAGTTGTGCCTGCGGCAACGGGGCGACCACGCGCAGGATCGGCTCGGCGGCAAAAAAGACCGTTCCTTCCGGCATGGCATATACATCTCCAGTAAACCGGAAGGTTCTCAATCGGTCGATGAAGGCAGGATCGAGAAAACCGCTTTGGGCCAGGAAGGCGCATTCCGCGTCGCTGAAAGCGAGGTTTTCCAGATAGTCGAGCGCCTGCTCGAGCCCGGCTGCCACTAGGAAATTGCGGTTTGGGGGAAGCTGGCGTACAAAAAGCTCAAATACTGCCGTCTCCTCCATGCCCTCATACCAATAAGCTTGGAGCATGGTGAGCTGGTACAGGTCAGTGAGTAAAGCCGAGGTCATTTAAGATCGCGCACGGTGATGAAACGGACGCCTAGACGCTGCATTTCCTCTAACGCTTGTTGTTCGTCGCCAGGGTGGACGTTGACCGCACGCACGGCATCGCGCAGCAGACATACCTCAAAGCCGACGCGACAGGCATCCCGGACCGTGTTTAGCACGCAGTAATCGGTTGCCAGGCCAGCGATGAATAGGCGCTGGCTGCCTAGCTGCTTAAGCTGGGTTTCCAAGTCCGTGCCGTCAAATCCGGAATAGGCTTCGCGCTCAGGTTCAGTCGCTTTGGAGATGATCCGCACCGCTTTAGGCAACTTGAGCGCAGGCGCAAACTGCGCTCCGACTGTACCAGCGATGCAGTGCGGTGGCCAGGGACCGCCATAAGGGCGAAACGAACAATGATTAGGCGGATGCCAATCGCGGGTGGCAAAGATAGGCAGCCCCTTGGCGGCAAAGCGCTCGAGGTATTCGTTCAGAACCGGAACGACTTCATCGCCGTTCGGAACCGCCAAAGCTCCACCTGGAAGAAAATCGTTTTGGACATCGACTAGGATTAGCGCGTCGGTTTTGCGCAGCTCGATCATGAAGAACGCACCCGATCGATGACGATGGTGTGAGGGTTATCGTCCTCGATGGAAACTTCGCCTGTCCAGCCCTCCAAGTCTCCAGGCGCTCCTTGGGCATTGCCGGACTTGGCCACCCGAGCGCCGAGGACGATGCGTTTGAAACTAGATAACTTCAGCTGGGGCATCATCGCCATGGTGTCATCTAAGGTAACGGTCAGAGGAAGGTCCTTGACCTGTTTGCGTGCAATTGCCAAAGGCATCGGCGGGCCTTGGGCGGCGCGGGCAAAAATATATACCGGATCGTCGGGGTGAACGCGGGAGGTCAGCTCGGGGGCAAGTTGCACGCTGACCTTAACCTGTACCGAGGCTGCGCTAGGCGGCTGGCCATCTATGCTAAGCCCCGCTTTGGCCATTATCTCGCGCAGTTGGGTCGCAGCTGCGCTGTTAGGCGGCATTTGATCGAGCAGGGTCTGCCAATGCCGGCGGGCCAGTTCGCGATCGCCTTCCTGCAAAGCCGCCAGGCCAGCTAGCCATAAGGCATAAGGATGATTGGGGTCGGCTTTGAGGACTTCCTGCAATAGCAGCGAGGGTTTGCCGCGCAGATCACCCTCTTGAAGTTGGGCCAGCACTTCAGCGTAGCGGACTTTTAGATTCAGGTCGTCAGGATGAAAGCCTAGCGCTTGTTCATAGACGGTTTTGGCTTTGTCGATCTGGCCGAGGGCCTGGTAAGTGCGTCCCAGCAGCAGCCATCCTTCAGAATCCTTTGGGTTAGCCTGCAGGCGAGCTGCAAGACGCTCTGCTTCTGCCTCTAAAGGGGCAGGTAGAGCTTGGTTCTGTGACTGGCTAGCACCGATCAGGTCCGGTCTTCCCAGGTTAAAATAAAGCGCTAAGGCGATCAGTGGGATCAGGGCCAAAACAGAGGTGACGGCGATCAGTCCCTTGAAATCCTCGGTACTGCCAGTCTCGGTAGATAAGGAGCTCAGATCGAGCAGTTCTCGATCTAACTCGGCGATCAGTGCCTCAAACTGAGCGCTTGAAATTTTCCCTTCCTGCAGTTCCTGCTCTAACTCTAAGCGCCGGCTGTGATGTACGTTGAGATTGGCCTCTAGCAGATCCCGCCTATCTGCTTTCAGGGGGCGGCGTAGGCACCACCAAAACAGTCCGTAAGCTAGCAGGATTAAACCTAAAGCGGTGAGCCAGAACCCTGTCATCGCTCATCCCGCCACAGGGATTGAAGGCGGCGGCGTTCCTCTTCGCTCAGGATGGCTGGCGTCTGCGGCCGGCGGCGGCGAGCCAGCAGCCAAAAAGCGCTTATGCCTAAAGCTAAAGCGACGAAAGGACCGGTCCAAAGCAAGATAGTAGTGGCTTTCACCGGTGGACGATAGAGGACGAAGTCGCCGTAGCGGCTAACGAGAAAATCGATGATTTCTCGATCGTTTTTACCCGCCAGCAACATGGTATAGACTTCATCGCGCAGATCTTCCGCCAAGTCGGCATTGGAATCGGCCAGGGATTGGTTTTGGCAGACCAAGCAGCGCAGTTCTTCAATCAGGCGGTGATAACGGTCTTCTAACTGGGGATCGGGAAACTGGCGCACTTCTACCCCAGCTAAAGCCGCAACAGCTAAAAGTGCGAGCAAAGCCAGCGTCCGTCTCACGGCTGTTTCTCCAGGTAACGGATCAACGGGGCAAGCCTCTGCTCCCAATCTTCCGGGGTAATGGCACCGATGTGTTTGTAACGGATGATGCCCTGTTTGTCGATGACGAAGGTTTCCGGTACCCCATACACGCCAAAGTCTATTCCTACCTTGCCGTCGGCGTCGAACGCGTTGACTTGATAGGGATTGCCGAATCGCTCAAGCAGGGCAAGCGCTTCCTCTCGGCTATCCTTGTAGTTCAGGCCGATAAGCGTTGCTTCACCGCGGCGCGCAAGTTCCAGCAAGAACGGATGCTCTTGCCGGCAAGCCCCACACCAAGAGGCCCAGACATTGAGCAGGCTGACTCTGCCGCCAAAGACCTCGTTGGAAACGGTTTGGCTGGGGTCGTCCAAGCGCGGCAGCTCAAAGCTTGGAGCAGGTTTGCCGATCAAAGGCGAAGATACCTCGCGCGGGTTAAGGGTCAAGCCTATGCCGAGGAGGAGCAAAAGCGCTGCCAAAATCCCTAGCGGAAGAAAATACTTGAGCATCTTAGGAAGACACCAACGTCCTAGGCACACCCAGCGGCGCCTTGACAAGCTTTGGGGTTCGGTAGCGGCGATCGGCAGCCGCCAGAAAACCGCCTAACATGATAGCAACCCCACCTAGCCAAATCCAGCGGACTGCAGGTTTCACGTACAGGCGCACGCTCCAAGCATCGCCTTCTAAAGCTTCGCCGAGCGCGATATAAAGATCGCAGCGCAACCCTGGGTCAATCGCCGCCTCGGTCATCACGTTGCGCTGCACCCGATAGAATCTTTTTTGCGGCATAAGCACTGCGATCCGCTTGCCATCTTTCCAGACCTCGAACAAACCTTCCTCGGCTGCGTAATTTGGACCCTCAAGCGTGTGCATTTCGCGGAAGGTGAAAGTGTAACCGGCCAATGGCACTGACTCCCCCGGGGCTAGGCGGACGGTTTTCTCGACACTGTAATGGCTGGAGATAGTCACGCCGACCAAAAACACTGCAAGCCCAAAGTGGGCGAGGGTCATACCGTAAAAACCGGCAGGTTGTCTTAGACCCGATACCCCTGGACGGTGGCGCACTCGCTGCCACAGCGGCAACAAAGAGGTAACCGTGAGCCAGAAGGCGCAGCTTAAAGCGGCGAGGGTTTTGAAATGCTTGAGGTCGAAAAAGAGTGCGCTTATCAAGATCGCGCCGCCTAGGCTGGCCAGGAGCAGAAAGCGTACTTGACGCCATAGGCGGGAAAACTCCCCATGCCGCCAGGCGACCAGCGGGCCGATACCGGCAAGCAGAAAAATCGGCGCCACCAGCGGCGTGAAAACGCTGCTGAAATAAGGCGGCCCTACGGAAATCTTGCCCAATCCTAAGGCGTCGAGCACTAGCGGATAGAGGGTGCCTAAGAGAACGCAGCTGGCTACAGTGACCAATAAAATGTTATTGAGAAGCAGCAGGGATTCTTTGGAGAACCAATGGAAGCGGGCGTAATCTCTCACTTTGGAAGCGCGCAGCGCGTACAAGAGCAGCGAGGCGCCGATCACCAGCCCTAGGAAAACCAGGATGGATAATCCCCGTTTAGGATCGTTAGCAAACGCGTGGACTGAGACCAGAACTCCAGAGCGGACCAGGAACATCCCCAGCAGGCTCAGAGAAAAAGCCAGGATCGCCAACAGCACCGTCCACGCTTTGAAAGCGCCGCGTTTTTCCGCCACCGCCAGGGAGTGGAGTAAAGCAGTGGCCACTAGCCAGGGCATAAAGGAGGCGTTTTCCACCGGATCCCAGAACCACCAGCCACCCCAACCCAGTTCGTAATAGGCCCACCAGGAACCGAGAGTGATGCCGAGGGTGAGAAACGCCCAGGCAATCAGGGTCCAGGGACGTGACCAGCGCGCCCAGGCGGCATCGAGGGAACCGGAGAGCAAAGCGGCGACGGCAAAGCTGAACGGGACTGCCAATCCTACGTAACCTAGATAGAGCATAGGGGGATGGACCGCAAGGCCGAAGTCTTGCAGCAAAGGATTGAGGTCTTGCCCGTCTAGGGGTGCCGGCACCAGCCGCTCGAAAGGATTGGAAGTAAATAGGATAAACAGCAAGACCCCGACGCTGATCAGACCCAGCACGCCCAGTACCCTAGCCACGAACAGCTCGGCCAGTCCTCGATTGAAGAGGCTGACGGCGCATGTCCACAGCCCTAACACCATAGCCCACAACAGCACCGAACCCTCGTGCGCGCCCCACACCGCAGTGATCCGGTAAAACAGAGGCAAAGCCGAGTTGGAATGCTCAGCGACGTAGAGGAGCGAGAAGTCATTGTCGATGAAGGCTTTGACCAAGCACCCAAAAGCGACGACCAGAAATAAGCACTGGGCGCGTGCGGCTGGGCGACCTACGCTCATCCAGAGGGGAAGCTTAAAGACAGTGCCGGCAAGCGGAAAGAACGCCTGCACAGCTGCCATCAGCAGGGCTAAGATCAAAGCCAGCTGGCCGATTTCCGCCGTCATCGAGGCACCTGTTTGAAATCGTTGCGGGACAGTGGTTTGCCCGTCTTTGCGAGCGCTTCGGCGATCTCCGGCGGCATGTAGTTTTCGTCGTGCTTGGCGAGCACTTGGGTCGCTTTGAAGATGCCGTCCGGCTGTAATTGGCCGATGGCGATGATCCCTTGGCCTTCTCGGAACAGATCCGGCAGAATGCCTTCATAGAATACCGTCACTTTGGCAGCGCCATCAGTCAAAGTAAAGCGCACTGCCAGGCCATTTGGGTCGCGCTGCACGCTACCGTTTTCCACTAGTCCACCGACTCGGAAAGAGTAGCCGGTAGGGGCTTCGCCTGCCTGAATCTGAGAAGGGGTATAAAAGTACAATAGGTTTTTCTGGAATGCAGCTAACGCGAGGAAAGTAGCTGTGCTGACGCCGATGACGATGAGGCCGACCAGAAGCATTCGCCGCTGACGGGAAGTCATAGGTTCTCCTGCTGGTAAAGTTGCTTCAAATTGCGCATCACTTCGCGTTGCCTTAACCGAAGAGCGATCAGATTCCAGATCAGCACCAGAGCGGATAAGCCATAGGCACTCCACACATAGACGCCGTAGCCACCCATCGCGATGAATTCGGACCAGGTCATGAGGCTACCTCGTTGCGATTGTTTGAAGCCATCGAGCTGACGCTGCCAAACAGCTCTTGCACCCAGCGACTGCGCCGCTCACGCCAGATCAGCTCGACCCGCGCCCGCATCAGCAAGACGGTGAAAAAATACAGCTGAAAGGCCAACGCCATTATCAGCAGCGGCCAGAGCATGCTCGCATGAATCGCCGGCTTGCCGAGGCGGGTGACGGTAGGACCTTGATGCAGGGTATTCCACCATTCTACCGAATAGTGGATGATTGGGATATTGACGCTGCCGACGATAGCCAGGATGGCACCCGCGCGGGCAGCGGTGCGCGGGTCTTCGATGGCATTGGTCAAAGCGATATAGCCTAGGTATAAAAACAGCAAGATCAGTTCGGAAGTCAGGCGCGCATCCCAGACCCAAAAGGTACCCCACATAGGTTTGCCCCAGATCGCTCCAGTCATCAAAGCCAACAAGGTAAACGAGGCACCGATGGGAGCAGAACCGGCAGCCAGGATATCCGCCAGTTTGAGGTTCCAGATCAAGCCGATACCGCCGGCTATTGCCATAAATACATAGACAAACAACGACATCCAAGCCGCCGGGACGTGCACGTAGATGATCCGATAAGCCTCGCCTTGCTGGTAATCGGGTGGGGCGACCCACAGCCCCAAATACAAGCCGGCGATCAAAAGCATCGCGGTGAGACTGCCTAGCCACGGAATCCAGATACCAGTGATGCGGTAGAAGTGTTTTGGAGAAGCCAGTTGATGCAGAAACGCCCACATAGGTCTGTTGTACCCGATTCGACAGCGCAATAATATCAAAGTTTTTCAGCTCAAGCTGACCCGTACTGCTGCCGCCAGGGCGAAAGGGACCAGGGTCAAAGCCAAGACTAAAAGCGCGGCCAAAAAATACAACTGGCCAGCGATCGGCATCCCAGCCGCTGCTGCCGATACCGCATTGGTGGCAAAGATCAACACGGGAATGTAGAAGGGCGTTACCAAGAGCGTGAGCAGGATTCCACTGCGTTTCAATCCGACCGTCAAAGCCGTGCCGATAGCGCCGATCAAGCTAAGGAGAGGCGTTCCCAGGGCTAAGGTAGCGATCAGCGCCCATAGCCCAGCAGCCGGTAGGTCAAGCAGCAAGCCCAAAACTGGCGCCAAGAGCAGCATCGGCAGGCCGCTGACAAGCCAATGCGCCAAGACCTTCGCAGTAAGCAGCCAAGGCAGCGGATGTGGACTCAATAGGAGCTGCTCTAAGGTACCATCGTGAAAGTCTGTCCGAAACAGGTTCTCCAGGGAAAGTAAGACAGAAAGCAGAGCAGCGATCCACACTGCTCCTGGCGCAATCGTGCGCAGGATCTCAGGAGCTGGGCTAATGCCGAGCGGGTACAAGCTGACGATCATCAGGAAAAACAGCATGGGATTGATCAGCTCGCCGCGATGGCGAAAGGCAAGCACCAATTCTCGGCGTAATATCGCCCAGAAGGCTGACAGTGGGGATTCCCGCATGTTTAAAAAAGCCGCCAGAAGGCGGCTTGCAGCTAATGGCTGGGGGACGAGGATTCGAACCTCGGTTAACGGAGTCAGAGTCCGCTGTCCTGCCGCTAGACGATCCCCCAAAGAAACGAATTAGCGTTTGGAGTACTGCGGCCGCTTGCGGGCTTTGTGCAAACCGACCTTTTTCCGCGCTACTTCGCGAGCGTCGCGGGTAAGGTAACCGGCTTTGCGCAACACCGAGCGTAAGGTTTCATCGTAGTCTACCAAAGCCCGGGCAAGGCCGTGGCGAATAGCGCCTGCTTGCCCTGTCGATCCGCCACCTTTGACTGTGACCATGATATCCAATTTGTCAGCCATTGCAACGCACTCGAGCGGTTGGCGCACGAGCATGGAATCGGTCTTACGGCCGAAGTACTCATCTAAAGGTTTGCGGTTGACCAGGATCTGACCCGTGCCAGGCTTCAGGAAAACCCGCGCAACTGCGGTCTTACGGCGACCAGTGCCATAGTTGTATTGGATTTGTGCCATGGTTTTACAGTTCTAATACTCTGGGTTGTTGAGCCTGATGGTTATGCTGGGGGCCGGCGTATACCTTGAGTTTGCGGAACATAGCGCGCCCCAAAGGATTTTTAGGCAACATTCCTCGGACTGCAGCCTCGATGATCCGCTCTGGATGTTGCGCGCGCTGTTTGGCCAAAGTAATCGATTTGAGTCCGCCAGGGTAGCCGCTATGATGATAATACACTTTTTGCTGTTCTTTGCGGCCGGTGACTCTGACTTTTTCCGCATTGATGACGATGATGTAATCGCCCGTATCTACATGAGGGGTATATTCAGGTTTATGTTTTCCCCTGAGGCGCCGGGCGATTTCACTAGCAAGGCGCTTCAACGTCTTTCCTTCGGCGTCGACGAGATACCAATCGCGTTTCACTTCATGGGGCTTGGCGCTAAAGGTTTTCATTGCGTTCTTCTCTAGGAGGTTTAAGGCTATCAAAATTATAAATCTTAGAGGATTTGAAGTAGTTAATGCAAGGGGAGCAAGTTTCAACTACCCTTTGAACTAGGAAAACAGTCCTATGGATTCTCCCCGTTTCGAAGTTTACACGCTTGCGGATCTAGAACAAGGGCACATTCCACCCATGCAAAGGCTCCCTCAAAAGTTGCGTTTTGCCATGCAGGTGGTTGCAAAGGTATTGCCTTTTCGCGTCAACCGGTATGTGGTAGAGGAGTTGATCGACTGGAGCCAGGTGCCTGACGATCCTATCTTCCAATTGACTTTCCCGCAGCCTGGGATGCTTCCTGAAGAGGACTTTGCAGCCTTGGCCGATTTGCTGTTGGCTGGCGCCACCAGAGCTGAAATCATGTCTCAGGTGCAAGCGATCCGTCAACGTCTAAATCCGCATCCAGCCGGTCAGTTGGACCTGAACGTGCCGCGCGATCCCGACGGCAATCCTATCGGTGGACTGCAGCATAAATATCCGCAGACAGTTCTGTTCTTCCCCAGTCAAGGGCAGACATGTCACAGTTACTGCAGCTTCTGTTTTCGCTGGGCTCAGTTTGTCGGGGATCCAGCATGGCAAATTGGTGCGCCTGAGGCGAGCGTGCTGCACGATTATCTCCGCCAGCACCTGCAGGTGACCGATGTGCTGATTACCGGTGGGGACCCGCTGGTCATGCGGACCAGGCGTCTGGCTGCGCTGCTTTTGCCTCTGCTTGGCCAGGAATTCGAACACGTGCGAACGATCCGCCTCGGCACCAAGTCGTTGAGCTTTTGGCCGTATCGGTTCCTGACCGATGCAGACGCCGATGAATTGCTGGGCTTGCTGGAGAGGTTGGTCCAAGGGGGTAAGCAGGTAGCGATCATGGCCCATTACAACCACTTCCGGGAACTAGAGACCGAATCGGCCAGATTGGCGATCGCCCGCCTACGCGCAACGGGGGTGACGATCTACACGCAAGGGCCGGTACTCGCTCACGTCAACGACGATCCAACCATTTGGACGAAGCTGTGGCAGGTTCAGGTCAAGCTAGGTATGGTGCCGTATTACTTGTTCGTCGTGCGTGACACTGGCGCACAGCGTTATTTTAAAGTGCCTCTGGCGCACGCTTTTGCGATCTACCGCACAGCGGTCCAATCGGTATCCGGTTTGGGGCGGACGGTCCGCGGTCCTGTTTTGAGCACCACCCCAGGTAAAGTGGAAATCCAGGGGGTGACTGAAGTCGGCAGCGAAAAGGTGTTTGTGTTGCGTTTTCTCCAGGCGCGCGACCCGAATTGGGTGTTGCAACCATTTTTCGCCCGCTTCGACGCTCACGCGACCTGGCTGGATCAGCTGCGTCCTGCGTTGGGTGAGAGCTGGTTTTGGTCTGAGAAAGAGTCAGGGCTTCGGCGGTGTGGCATCGTAGATCACGTTTTCCCAGCCGTTAAAAACTAAGAAATAATGCCCTTTAGCTCGGGCGATCAGGGTGATCCCTGCTTGGCGGGCCATCTCCAGGCCCATCTGGGTGATCCCTGAGCGCGAGAGCAGCACCGGAATCTCCATTTGAGCTGCCTTGATGACCATCTCTGAGGTCAGGCGGCCGGTCGTGTAAAAGATTTTGTCTTGTCCATCGATGCTGTTCAGCCACATGTAACCGGCGATCGTGTCGACCGCGTTATGGCGACCGACGTCCTCGCAGAAAAACAAAATCTCACTTCCCCGGCATAAAGCACAGCCGTGGACAGCGCCGGCGCGCTTATAAACTTCGTTGTACTGGCGCAAGTTAGCCAAAAGTTCATACACCGTGGATTGGCGTACGGTAACTTTGGGCAGGCGAATCTGCTGGAGTTGCGCTTGCAGCCGACCGAACACAGTGCCCTGGCCGCAACCGGTAGTTACGGTACGTCGGACCAGTTTGCTCTGTAGATGCTCGATCTGCTTGCGATAAGTGGTCACGGCGGCGGCTTCCACTTCCCAATCTACCTGGACGGCTTCGATCTCTTCTAAGCGATCTACTAGCCCTTGGTTGCGCAAGTAGCCCAAGGTCAAAAGCTCCGGATGGCTGCCTAAGGTCATCAGAGTCACGATCTCATATTTGTCCAAATAGATGGTTAAAGCTCGTTCAGCAGCGATTTCTTTCGCTTGCGGCTGGCCTTGCTCATCATAGGCGATGACCGGGATAGCGACGGCTAGCCCAGCATTGGTCATGCGGATGTTGTGCCCAGTGTTCATGGCTTAATCCAGGTTTGTTCCAATGCTTTAAGTTCTTCGGGCGTGTTGACGTTGACAAATTGCTCTGGACAGTCACTGCAGTCTACGGTAATCCAACGGTGGCGCATGGCCCAGCGGTCGATTTTGCGCTCCCCGCTGGCTAGATACTCGGCTAGATCCTCTGCCAGATCGGTGCGCATGGCCAAGATCACCGAATGTAGGCGCTGACCATCGTGGGCGATGGCGATCTCGGTGTGCGCTTGGATCAGCGCGTTCAATAGCCTGGCCAAGGTAGCCGATCGTAGACAAGGGCTATCGCAAGGGATGGCTAGCAAAAAAGGCGTGTCGGCGAGTTGCAAAGCGGTGAGGATCCCAGCTAAAGGTCCCTTAAATCCTTGCACTTGATCCTGGATCACAGGCAGACCAAATGCCTGGTAACTTGCCAGGGAGCGATTGGCATTGATGATCAAGTGCTTGCAGAGCGGTGTTAGGATTTCAATGGCATAGGTGATCAAAGGACGCCCCGCACACAGCAAAAGCCCTTTGTCTTGACCGTGCATGCGCCGCGCTTGCCCGCCGGCCAAGATGACGCCGGTGACTTGATCACGGTAGGTCGTCATGAGAATCTCCTAGGCTTGTTTAAGCTAGAGACTGATTGAAGATTGAATAGATCCATGGAAGAACTTTTTCGCAGCATGACTACGCTAGATTAAAATAATCAATCACGTTTAACTTATGAGCAGAGGTTTTAGGAGGTCAAATGGGAAAAGGTGATCTGCGTACTCGGCGGGGCAAAATCGCCCGTGGCACTTATGGCAAAAATCGGCCCCGGAAAAAACTAAAAACAAAGCAAAAGCCATGACTGTCTCTAGGGGCGAGCGTGAATCCTAAGATCGGCTTTATCGGCGCCGGAAATATGGCGCGCAGCCTGATCGGTGGACTGCGCGCCGATGGCTTTCCTGCTGATGCAATTTGGGTGAGCGATGTCGATCCTAATAAGCTGGAGCCATTTAAACGCTTGGGTGTGCAAGCGGTGACTGGGAACTTAGACATCGCGGCTAGTTGCGATGTGGTCGTGTTGGCGGTCAAGCCGCAACAAATCCGTAAAGTAGCTAAGGAAATCAGCACTGAGATTACCCAGCGCAAGCCCTTGGTCATTTCGATCGCGGCCGGTATCCGGGAGCAAGATTTGAGGCGCTGGTTAGGGGGGGAAGTGGCCATCGTGCGCGCGATGCCAAACACGCCGGCGTTAGTCCAATCTAGCGCGACTGCCTTGCATGCTAACCCTTACGTGAGGCCAAAGCAGAAGGAAATCGCTGAATCCCTGCTGCGGGCGGTAGGATTGACCGTGTGGGTCGAGCAAGAGGCTTTGTTAGAGGTAGTGACAGCAGTTTCCGGCAGCGGTCCAGCCTATTTTTTTCTGCTGATGGAGGCGATGGAAAAGGCAGGCTGCAAGCTGGGGCTGGAGGCAAACATGGCGAGATTGCTGGTGGAACAAACCGCGCTTGGGTCGGCTAAGCTGGCGTTAGAGGCTGAGATTGGGCCAGAGGAACTGCGCAGCCGGGTAACCTCCCCTGGTGGAACTACCGAACGGGCTTTGGCGGTATTGCAGCAAGGCGGCTTTGAGGATTTGATCGACCGAGCTTTGGAAGCGGCGTGGGCGCGCGCAGTAGAATTATCCGCCCGCTTAGGAGAAGAGGAATGAGCGACTATCTAGCCAATCCTGCGATCTTTCTCGTCAATACTGCGTTTGAGCTTTATGTGTTGGCAGTTCTGCTGCGGTTTCTGTTCCAATTGGTCAAAGCTGAGTTCTATAATCCGATCTGTCAGTTCATCGTCAAAATTACCCACCCGCCTCTGCGTTTCTTGCGCCGCTTCATCCCTGCCTTAGGCCGACTAGATACCGCTGCCATCGTGTTGATGTTGACGCTGAAGATGCTCGGCGATTATGCCGTGTTCTGGCTCCAAGGAGGAGGGGGGGTGCCAATAGGACTGTTGGCAGGATCTGCGGTCGTGGAGCTGACCGATCTTGCTTTCAAGGTATTTATCTATGCGATCATTCTGCAAGCGATTCTCAGCTGGATCAATCCCGACCCTTACCATCCAGTTTATGCATTGCTGACCGATCTGACCGAACCCGTCCTGCGCCCTTGCCGCCGCTTGATTCCGCCGATAGGAAGTTTGGACCTGTCCCCTTTGGTCGCGCTGGTTGCGCTTCAGGTCTTGAAAATGTTGATCATCCCGCCTTTGCAACAATTGGTATTGATACTGGCTGGTTGAGGTTTCGGAAAGATCTTTTGCATCTAGCTCATCCCGGTGATTTTTTAGACTACACTTAAATCTGATTAGGCGTTCTAAGTGGTTCTTGCCGGAGATGAATACGATGCACTTCCAGCAACAGCTTCAGGCTTACGGGCAATGGAAAAGCCGTCTGATCGAAGCGATCAATAGGTATCATGCCTGGCTTAAGAAGTATGATCTTGTCACCCCTGAGATTGCCGAAATTATTTTGGGTGCGCGCCGGAATTTGGAATCCGAGCGGATAACGATCGCATTTGTGGCAGAGTTTTCACGCGGCAAGACCGAGTTGATCAACGCCTTATTTTTTGCCGAGACTGGGGTGCGGTTGCTTCCCTCTACCCCTGGACGCACCACCATGTGCCCGACAGAGATCTTCTACGATCCAGAAGGGGGCAGCTATATCCGTCTGCTAGCGATCGAAAGCCGTCTTGATAAGTCCTCCTTGAGCGAATATAAAGACCAGCCTGAGCGGTGGTTCCAGATCGAATTAGATCCGGATTCCCCGATTCAAATGCAGGAAGCTTTTCAAGAATTGGTTGCCGTCAAGCGGGTCAGTCTAGAAGAGGCCAAGCGTCTTGGTCTCTTTCATGAAGAGATGAAGCATGGCGCCGATATTTCGCCGGAGAGCGTGGAGGTCCCCCGCTGGCGTCATGCCCTGATCAGTTTTCCCCATCCGTTGCTCAAGGAAGGGCTAGTGATTCTGGATACTCCTGGCCTCAACGCGCTAGGTGCCGAGCCGGAATTGACCTTAAGCATGCTGCCCAGCGCGCAGGCAATCCTGTTCGTCTTGGCTGCCGATACTGGGGTCACTAAGAGCGATATGGACGTGTGGCAGCATCATGTGCGGGGTTTGGATGGAAAGGGAGACCGTCATCTGGCAGTGGTGATGAACAAAATCGATACCCTCTGGGACGATCTCCAAAGCGAGGCGAGCGTAGAAAGATCGATTCAGGCTCAAGTCAAGGAGACGGCAAGAATCCTTGGGATTCAGGAGACATCGGTCTTCCCTTTGTCTGCCAAACAGTCTCTCCTGGCTAAAATAAAAGGCGATTCGACACTCTTAGAAAAAAGCCGGTTGGGAAGCTTGGAGCGTTATCTGGCCAAAGATGTTCTGGAAAGTCGGCGCGAATTCATGCGCCATTCGGTTACGCAAGGAATCGGTTATCTGGTGATGGAATCGCTTCAGGTAGTGAGTTCGGAAGTCGAGCAGTTGCGTGGCCAATTGAACGAGATGCGCGGTCTCGATACCAAGAATGAGGATATGATCATGCAGCTGATGGAAGAGACTCGCCGGCACCAGAGTCAGTATCTTAAAAACGTGGACAGCTTCCAGGCTAGTCGTCAGGTGTTTGCCATGCAGGCCAAGAGGATGCTGGATGTACTCTCGCCTAAACGCGTAGATCAGATCATTAAAAACCATACCCGATCTATGGAGGCTAGCTTCACGACGTATGGGATGAAGCAAGCGATGAGGGCGGTGTTGGTGTTTATGAAGGTATTTGTTTATGAAGGTATTCAAGCAGTGGAGGATGCCCAGGCATTGGTCAATAATATCTATGCCAAGTTCGCTAAAGAGTCAGGTTACGGGAATCTCAAACCGCCGACTTTCTCCATTCGCGATTACCTGATAGCCCTGGAGTCTCTGTTCGACGAGGGGGAAGCTTTTCGGACTAGCTTATCTTCCACCCTGTTGGAGCAACATCTGGTGATCCAGAAACTATATGCCACTGTCCTTTCCAAGGCCCGCAAGCTGCTCCATCAGGTCCACCATGAGGCAGCTGACTGGGGTGCATTAGCCCTGTCGCCTTTGGTGCATCAGCTCAAGGAGCATAAAAGACTCATCGAGCAGCGTCTAAGCGTATTGCGCAAAGTCAACCAGTCCAAGGAGTCGCTAGAGGTGGAGATGGAAAAGCTCGAACAGGAACTGGCGCCGTTGCTAGTCCAACAACAAGAACTGAAAGGGATCATGGCGCTGATCGAAGGCAGCGCTGACGCGCCTTCAATAGATTCCTGCGAATTCCTAGCGACCATTTCTTAGTTCTTGAGATAGGCCAGATCTTGAACCGGATGCCCTAATTGTCTGCTACGCTGTTCATACTTAGTCGATGGCCGGGGTGGGATCATGGTAGTTGGGTCAATCGGTCGCAGGGCTGGACAGGTGCTGACCGCGATCTGCATATGCTCTGCATAGTCAGGCCAGTCGGTTGCCAGATGTAGCGCTCCGCCAGATTGAAGTCTTGTGGCGAGCAAGCTTACAAATTGGGGTTGAATCAGACGGCGTTTGTGATGCCGCTTCTTCGGCCAAGGATCAGGAAAGAAAATGTTGATCCGCTGGCACGCTGCTTCTGCCAAACAGAAGGTTAGGATATCTACGGCATCGGCGCAGTAAATTCGTACGTTTTCTAAACCGTGTTCGGCAAGGCGCAGGAGCAGATGACCGATGCCTGGGCGGTAGACTTCGATACCGAGATAGTTGAACTGTGGGTACCAGGCGGCCATTTGAGCTAGGCTTTCGCCGTTGCCGAAGCCGATCTCAACAATCAGCGGGGCTGGCCTTGGAAATATCTCTTCGGGGATGAGCATCCGATCTGGTGGGAGACCATAGCGGGGCCATAAGCTATCCAGCGCCCGCGCCTGCGCTGGGGTAAGCCGACCTTCTCGCCTGGCGAAACTGCAGATACGCCGAGGCAAGATAAGTTTTGCGTTGTCTGGTGGTCGAAGTGGGTCAACCATTGCTTAGCAGGTTTTGGATCCCATTGAGGGCTTTAGCCGATGAAGGCACTTCTAAGCTAAGCTTCCCCTCGGATATAGTTTGGCACAAGGCGGCGCTGGATTTTTAACTTTCAGGTGGAAGTTCTTTTGTTTAGAGTTTGATAGAGCACAGCCTTGTAAAAAAATTAAGGCTTTTCTATTATACATAGTTTATTTTTGCAAAACCTATTCAGTTGAGGCAATCGTTATGAAACCCGGCATTCATCCTGAATATCAGCCTATCACTATTACTTGCAGCTGCGGCAACGTTATCCAAACTCGTTCTACCCTCTGCCGCGATATCCATGTAGAAGTTTGCTCTGCATGTCACCCATTCTATACAGGAAAGCAAAAGATCGTGGATACCACCGGTAGAGTGGATAAGTTCCGGCGCAAGTATGGTAGCAATCAGACCTGACGAGACGGACTAGGGCCACCTGGCTGTGACCGATTTTGCGGTCGGTATCCGGTAGACTCGCGTCAGTTTTGCTCTTTTTCAAGCAAGCGGCGTACGGTCTTGATGGAAGCGCGGCGGAGGCCGTATTTAGGTACCTGGCGCAGAGCTTTATACGGATACAGTAAAACTTCAGTCGGGTGTTCTCTGAAGTAAAAGCTCAGGGCAGAAATCCTGCCATCGTGGTCCTTTCCCGTGGTCGATTCTTCTTGATAAGGGATCTTCGCTTCTACCAGCTTCCAAATCACTGCTTCCGGGGTATCCGGGAATAGGTGCAAAGTGATGGGGCTGTATTCACCGGCCGTGCCTTCGAGCACGGCACCCACCAAACGGGGAGAGAACTCGGCGAAAAATTCCATCGCCTCAAGCGCAATTGCCCGCAAGCTCTGAATGAAGGTGGGTTGGTGCTGAAAGCGAAAAATGCAGTGATACTCGTGTAGGGCTGCCTCGATATCTTGATCTTGGGGCATCTCTTTCCAATCTAGCTTTAATCGTTGGGCAGCCTTGCGTTTGGCGGTGGCATAGTCATTGACGCCCTCCTCTACGATGATCTGGGCGCTGAGTTGGGCGATGCGGATGCGATTGCGGTTGGGAAGTTCCATGTCGATTCAAAACAGCGAATTTAATATTGAGTCTTGGGATCGACCTGAGTCAGGTTGTGCCATCGCCGGCTGCCGATACGCCGGTAAGTTGTCCTTTAGGAAAAATTCGCGGATGCCGGTAGCGCTGGAATCGGTACGCAGCCCAGTGGTCGGATCGATGAATGCAGTGACTACCTCTTCCGGCATAGAAAATTGATATTCTGGCTGCCCTTCAAGGGCGATTTTCATATACTCGATCCACATCGGAAGGGCGGCCTTGGCGCCGGTCTCATCAGACCCTAAGGGTTCGAAGGAGTCAAATCCTATCCAGCTGATCGCGACTAGGGGAGGGGCATAGCCGTTGAACCAGGCGTCGCGGTGGTCATTGGTGGTCCCAGTCTTGCCGGCCAAGTCAGTGCGCTTGAGCTGCATGGCTTGGACTGCTGTGCCTTGTTGGACTACATCCTGCAACATAGTATGCATCAAATAGTGGATGCCGGCAGACAAGACTCTGGGAGCGGCATATTGGCAGTCATCACAGGCTAAAGGTGGATGGGTTTGGACGACGACCTGACTGTGATTGACTTCGATACGATCGATTAAAAAAGGTTCAACCCGAAATCCACCGTTGGCAAATACCGCATACATTCTAGCCATGTCGAGCGGGGAGGCAGTCCCGCTGCCCAGAGCAAGGCTAGGAGCTTTGGGCAGTTGATCCAGTTGAAAACCAAATTTTAGAGCGGTCTCGATTACGCGGTCGAGACCGATGGTTTGCAGCAGGCGAATGGATGCCAGATTGCGGGAATGCCGTAAGGCTACCCGCAACCGGGTAGGGCCATAAAATTTGCCGCTATAGTTCTGCGGCTGCCAATCAGATCCCCCGATGTGCAAGGTAATAGGGGCGTCGTTGATAATGCTGGCAGGGGTAAGCCCGGCTTCCAAAGCAGCCGTGTATAACACAGGTTTAAAGCCTGAGCCAGGTTGGCGCCGAGACTGAACAGTGCGGTTAAATTTGCTGGACTCAAAATCATAACCGCCAACTAGTGCTAGAATGGCACCTGTCCTGCTATCTAAAGATACCAATGCGCCTTGGACTTTAGGAATCTGTGCCAGACGCCAATGACCGTTGGGATCCTGGCGGATGCGGATCAAATCGCCCACTTTCAACACTTCCGAGATCGTGCGCGGCCAAGGCCCCAAGCCATTGCCGGTGATTGGCCTGGCCCAGCGAATGCCATCCCAATCCAGTTCCACTGTTTGACCAGAGGCTAACTGAATTTGAGCACGCCGTGATTGATGATCGATCGCTACTACCAAGCCGGGTAGAGTTGCACCGACCGGCATCATCTGAGTCAATGCCTGGCGTTTTTCTGCTTCGGGAGCATTGCGGTCTACATGGCCTTCAACCCCCCGGTAGCCGTGGCGTTCATCATATGCATGCAGAGCGGTTTGAAGTGCTGCCTCGGCTGCCTCTTGCAAGCGGCTGTCAATGGTGGTGATGACGCGGTAACCCTTGGTATAAAGAGATTCGCCGTAGCGCTCATAGAGCAGGGTGCGCACCCATTCCGCCGCATAAGGGGCGGTTAGTTTAGGCTGATTAAGCGAGACGGTAATTGGCTGTAAGATCGCTTCGCGGTATTGACTCTCATCAATAAAACCTAGCTCTAACATGCGGCTTAAGACATAATCCCGACGGGCTTTTGCCCGTATTGGATCGGAGATCGGGTTAAAACGCGAGGGGGCTTTGGGTAGACCGGCTAGCATCGCGCTCTGAGCGAGATCTAATTCAGGCAGCGATTTGCCGTAATAGATTTGGGCTGCCGCAGCCACGCCATAGGCGTGGTGGCCGAAATAAATCTTATTGAGATAAAGCTCGAGGATTTCGTCTTTGCTTAGCGTTTGCTCGATCTTGAGCGCCAATAAGATCTCTTTGAGCTTGCGAAGATAAGTCTTCTCTGGGCTGAGAAAAAAATTGCGCGCGACCTGCATGGTGATGGTGCTGCCTCCTTGCAACTTGCCGCCAGTGCTAAGCAGTTTCCACGCTGCCCTTATCAAACCTTGGAGATCGATCCCAGGATGTTCGTAGAAGCGAGCATCTTCTGCGGCTAAAAAGGCGTGAATAAGCGTCTTTGGAATCTCCTCGATGCTAACCGGATGGCGCTTTTTGTCTCCGAACTTGGCAAGCAATTTGCCATCGTGGCTGTAAATCTCCAACGGAATCTGGTATTCGACATCTTGTAGACGTCTGGGGTCAGGGAGCTGTGGAGCAAGGTACCAATACCCGGCCGTCGCAAACCCTATTCCTAGAACGATCGTAGTGACAGCAAGCCAGGTCAAACCTCTGCATATTCGGCGCATGATGAGTATCAAACGAATTATTTTAGATAGCCGGCAAACTGTTTAAGGCGCAAGTTGAATCTTCTCTTTGCCCAAGCCGGCGCATTTTTAATTTTTAACTATACTACAAACTGTGGCTGGAAAATGGTTTGAATCGAGGCCACAAGCTTTAGCTAATGCAAACAGAACGCTTATGTTGTTTAGACGCAAACAACCGCCCCGGTTAGGAATCGACATCAGTTCCGCTGCAGTCAAACTGCTTGAGCTAAGCAAGCAAGGGGATCGTTTTCGGGTCGAGAGTTTTGCCATAGACTCCTTCCCTCCGAATGCGGTGGTGGACAAAAACATCGCTGACGTTGAGGCAGTCGGCAAAGTGATCCGGGCGGTGGTCAAGAGATCTGGTACCCGCCTTAAACAGGCGGCAGTCGCTGTTGGAGGATCAGCGGTGATCACGAAAGTGATTACGATGCCCGCTTCGCTGTCCGAGCAGGAATTAGAAGATCAGATTCAGCTGGAAGCTGACCAGTACATTCCTTATTCGTTGGACGAAGTCAACCTAGATTTCCAAGTTCTAGGCCCAAATTCTAAGAATCCAGCGATGAATGACGTCTTATTGGCTGCGTCGCGGCGGGAGAATGTAGACAACCGGGTAGCAGCGTTGGAATTGGCCGGGCTTAAAGCAGCAGTCGTGGATGTAGAGGTGTATGCGTTGGAGAACGCTTTCTCTCTGCTGAAGGGGCAGTTGCCTGCTTTGCCCGAGGACAACGCGATTGCTATTGCCGATGTAGGGGCGACGATGACGACGTTCAACGTGCTGCATCAGGGGCGGGTCGTTTATACCCGCGAGCAGAGTTTTGGCGGCAAGCAGTTGACTGAGGAGATTCAACGCCGCTATGGCCTCTCGTATGAAGAGGCTAGGATAGCGAAAAAGCAAGGGGGGCTGCCAGATAGCTATCTCACCGAAGTGTTAGAGCCATTCAAAAACGCAATGGTGCAGCAGATTGGGCGTTCGTTGCAATTTTTCCTATCCTCGAGCTCCAATCACGAGGTTAGTGGCTTGGTTCTAGTGGGCGGGTGCGCCTCGATTCGTGGGATTGATCGGCTGGTAGAGCAGAAATTGGGGGTGCCGACCATTGTTGGCAACCCATTCATGAATATGTCTCTAGCGCCTCGAGTTAATGCTCAAGCATTAAGGCAGGAGGCGCCGGCTATGATGATTGCCTGCGGTTTAGCGATGAGGAGTTTTGACTGAGATGGCACGCATCAATCTCCTTCCCTGGCGAGAGGAAAGGCGTAAGCAGCAGCAGCGGGACTTTTTAGCAGCATTGGGGTTGGGCGTTTGTTCGGCAGTCTTGGTGATGCTGGCAGTACACTGGGTCATTGCTAATCAAATCGAATATCAGGAGCGGCGCAATCAATATCTGTCTACCCAGATCGCGATTTTGGATCGCAAGATCCAGGAGATCCGGGATTTGGAAAGGAAGCGGGACATGCTGATCTATAGAATGGAAGTCATCCAGCAACTTCAGTCCAGCCGGCCGGAGATCGTGCATTTGTTCGATGCGCTCGCCAGGACGCTGCCGGAAGGGGTGTATCTGACCAAGTTCGTCCAAGCTGGAGATAACCTTGAAATCGCAGGAATCGCCCAATCCAATGCTCGGGTGTCTGCCTACATGCGCAATATCGAAGATTCTCTGTGGATGGCAGACCCCAAGCTGCAGATCATCGAATCTAAAAGCGCATCCAAGCAAGACCGCCAAGGGGTGTTTACGTTGAAAGTCAAACAGAAACATCCGCGCTCAGGTGAAAAGTCATGAATCTATCCGAGATCAATTGGGATCTTGAGGCAGCCGGAACCTGGCCACTCCCGATCAAGATTGCAAGCGTTGTGATCCTTTCCGCGCTGACCGCAGGACTTTGGTTCTACTACGACACGCAGGATCAACTGACCCAATTGGCTCAGCTCCAAAGTCAAGAGCAGGAGCTGAAGAATACCTTTGCCGTCAAGCACAAAAAGGCTGCCAACTTAGAAGAATATAAGCAGCTGCTTCAGGAGATGGACAAAGCTTTCGGTGACATGTTACGCCAACTGCCGAATCAGGCCGAAGTCCCGGAGCTGTTGGTGGAGGTCTCGCAAACCGGTCTGGCAGCAGGGCTCGAGTTCGAGCTATTCCAGCCGCAGGAGGAGATTAATAAAGAGTTTTACGCCGAGCTGCCGATCAAAATTCGGGTGCATGGGGAATACGAGCAGTTGGGAACCTTCGTCAGCGGGCTGGCTGCGCTTCCTCGCATCGTGACCGTTCACGACGTCAGCATCGCGCCGGTTAAGGAAGGTAACCAGTTGGTCATGGAAGCGGTACTTAAGACCTACCGCTATTTGGATGAAGAGGAAATCGCTCAAGCCAATCAGCCACCACCGAGACGCTAAGATGACTGTGATGCGACGATTGTGCTTTCTATTCGGGTATGTACTTTTAGCAGGTTGTGCAGAGCGCGACCTGTCCGATCTCGAGGCTTATGTGGCGGAAGTTCAGGCAAGGCCAAAGGGGAGCATCGAGCCGATGCCAGAGATCAAGACGATGGAAACCTTTGTGTTCGATCCAGAGGGATTGCGCGATCCGTTTATGCCCGAAAAGCCAACCCCGCCGCCGCAGGTGGCAGTGACTGGCAGCAGCATCCGGCCAGATCTGACCCGTCCGCGCGAGGAGCTGGAAAAGTATGCGCTCGATAGCCTACGAATGGTAGGAACAGTCCGAAAGGACAATATCTTATGGGGCTTGGTACAGACTAGCGAAGGCACGATCTACCGCGTCAAGCCGGGAAATTATATGGGCCAAAACTACGGCCGTATCGTCCAGATCACCGAAGACAAGATCGAGCTAGTAGAAATCGTACCCGATACGCCTGAGAGTTGGCGGGAGCGACCGGCGAGCCTGGCTTTAGCGCAGTAATGGACTTTTGATTGCGATTGGGATAGAGGGGGTAAGCATTTATGTTTGACGGCATTTGGAAGGGGAGATGGAGCTGGCTACTTACGAGCCTCAGCTTGGCGTGTGCAGCTATGGCAGCCGAGGTCAAACTTCAAGACGTTCAATTTGCTACCTTAGCGGGGGACAAATTACAAGTCCGATTCTTGCTCGACGGTCCAGCCGAAGCGCCTAAAGCCTTTCATACTGACAACCCAGCGCGCCTGGTGCTCGATTTCGCCGGTGTGGGCAGCGCTTTGGGAAAGAAGACGATTCCGGTCAACACCGGGGTGCTGACCGAGCTCAATGTGGTAGAGGGAGACAGCCGCACGCGCGTGGTGGCGAATTTGGTTGCCTTGGTACCGTACGAGATTAGCGCGGAAGGCAACGAGATCCGCCTAATCTTAAAAAATGCCGGTGCCGTTGCAACCACCGGTACGCTAGCGCCTCTGCCAGGCATGCCTGCCCAGAGAATCGAAAAGATCGACTTTCGCCGTGGCCCACAAGGAGAAGGCAGGGTATTGGTGTATCTCAAGGATCCCAATGCTTTAGTGAACCTGCGTCAGGAAGGGGGGAAAGTCGTCGCTGAATTTCCAGACACAGAACTGCCTAAGCACTTGGCCAAGCAGTTGGACGTGCTCGATTTTGCCACCCCGGTGCAAACCATCCAAGCCAGTTCCGATGGTCGTAAGGCGCAGTTGGTCATCACGCCGGCCACAGCCGACTACGATTATTCCACTTATCAGACCGACAAATTATTGACGATCGAATTTCGGCCTTTAACCCGAGTTGAGAAAGAGGAGATCGAGAAGAAAAAGTTTCCCTATGTCGGCGAGCGCCTGTCGCTCAATTTCCAAGACATTCCGGTGCGCTCGGTACTGCAGGTCCTGGCTGATTTTACGGGTTTAAACATCATCGCCGCCGACTCGGTACAAGGCAATGTCACCTTGCGCCTCAACAACGTGCCATGGGACCAAGCGTTGGATTTGGTCCTAAAAGCCAAGGGCTTAGGTCAGCGGCGCGAAGGGGAGGTGATCTGGGTGGCGCCGTTAGACGAGATCATCGCCCTGGAAAAGAAAGAGCTGGAACACGTTTCCTTCCGCGAGGAGAAGGAGCCGTTAAAGACCGAGATCATCCAGCTCAATTACGCCAAAGCAGCGGATATCTTAAAAGTCCTCAAAGGCACCCAGCAGCAAGCCCAGTCCCAGCCATCTCAATCTAGGCAAGCGCCAGGCGGGCCCCAGTTTGCACCCCAGTACGCAACGACTTTCGAAGAACCGACCTTCGCGGGGGAAACCATCGCCGGCGGCAGCATCCTGTCCCCGCGCGGGGAAGTCAATATCGACGAGCGCACCAATATCTTGATCGTCAAGGATACCCCGTTCCATCTGGAAGCTATCCGCAAACTGGTGCAGACCCTCGATCGCCCCGTTCGCCAGGTGCTGATCGAGTCGCGGGTGGTGATCGCCAACGACGACTTCAGCCGTGATTTGGGGGTCAGGCTCAATGCGGCTAGGAACGTCAACAAACGCGGCGATACGGCCAAAACGCTGATTGGCGGCATTTTGGGCAATAACAACGGCATCGTGGATCTACCGGCGGCAATCGGTCCAGGTGCCGGAGGAGGATTGGGGATTGCGGTGTTCAAGCTCAACGAGTTTTTGATGCAGCTTGAATTGTCGGCGCTGCAAGACGAAAACCGCGGCGATGTGATCTCGATGCCCAAGGTGGTCACCCAAGACCAAACCACTGCTCGGATCGAGCAAGGCGAGGAAATCCCTTTCCAAGTCGTCGGGACCGCAGGTGGCGGGCTAGCCGTTCCTCAGACGCAGTTCAAAAAAGCAGTGCTGAAATTGGAAGTCACCCCGCATATTACCCCCGATGACAACGTCATCATGGAGATTTTGGTGACCAAGGATTCGCGCGGTAGAGACACTGTAAACGGCCAGCCGCCTATCGACAAGCGCGAGATCCAAACCACGGTTCAAGTCGCCCACGGCGAGACGGTGGTGTTGGGCGGCATCTACGAAACCATCCGCAACAAGACAGCTAATAAGGTGCCGTTTTTCGGCGATCTGCCAGGCTTTGGCTTTTTGTTTCGTAGGGATCGCGCGACTGACAACAAGCGCGAGCTGCTGATCTTCATCACCCCTAAGATTTTAAAAGAAGCGGTGGCAATGCACTAAAGCTTGATGCTAGAGGGAAAAGACATGGTAAAAAAAGCGATCATGCTGACGGTGGCCTTAATGGCAGGGACCCTGCAGGCGGATCTGTTGGACCAATTGCGCAATCAGACTGGCAGCGGGACCAGTGGTGGCGGAGACGGCGGTGGGGAGACGATGGTTCCCTTGGCCGAGGTCGAACCCAACGATACCCCGCAGACGGCTACCCCGCTGACTCCTGGGGAGCGGCAGAGCGGGGCATTTCAGGTCAGCGGCGATCAGGATTGGTACCGGTTCCGCGTCACCCAGGCTGGAACCGCAGCCACGCTGGAGATCCCCCCCCAGCGCCGCCGCTTTCAACTCAGCCTGCACAGCGCAAGCGGCCAGGTACTCGCTAGGTTCCAGAACGACGACAAAGACACGCGCAAGTTTACTATCGTCTTGCCGCAGCTTGGGGATTTCTTTTTGGTGGCCGAATCGCTCGGCGCATCCCAGTACACCTTTACCTTGAGCGGGGATAGCATCGGCCCGCCGATCACAGGTCCAGGTGGTCTGCCCGAAGGGGCGCTGATTGAGGTCGAGCCTAACGATGAGCCGCCTTCAGCCACGGCGCTCAAACCGGATGCCTTCCACGGCGGGCAGACCTCGATCTCTGACCCCGATTTCTTCCGCTTCCAAGTGACTGGGCAAGGTGCGATTGAGGTATTTTTGCCCGGCACAGGTGGAGCGTTTAGCTTGGCGATTTTGGATCCTGCCGGAAGAGTCTTGGCCAACCAGCAGAGTGCAGGATTCGATCAGACTTTCACCGTCGTCGTCAGCGCCCCAGGAGATTACTTCGTGCGCTTGTCCTCTCAGGCAGAGGTCCCTGTCTCTTATCTCTTCAAGCTTAAAGGCGACACCATGCAACTGCCGCTGGATCGGCGCAATGAATTCTTGCGCCAAGCGCAGCGCGAGGTCGAACCTAACGACCACTTGGTGGCGGCCAATCCTATCATCCCAGCGCGCCCGGTAGCCGGGCAGCTGAGGAGTAAGGAGGACGAGGATTGGTTCTCCCTGCGCACTGTCCAAGACAATACCGGGGTCAACGTGGAGCTACCCAAAGGTCCGGCTAAGTGGAAGTTCTCGCTTTGGGATGCGGCCGGTAACCTGCTCGACCAGCGCGACAGCTTAACCGACAGCGACCTTGTGTTTTCAACTACTATCGAACGCGCAGGCAAGTTTTATCTGTCGGTGGCTGCGGTAGACGATACGCGCGCCGACTATGCTTTCAACGTTACCGGTCAAGGGCTGCAGAATCCGAGCGACCGTCATCCCAACGCCAATGTTTACAACGTGGAGATCGAACCCAACGATACCCTCAAAGACGCCAACCCTTTGACCTCGGCAGTGCGTCTGCTCGGCCAACTGCGCACCGGTTTTGAGATCGATCTGTTCAAGCTCGACAGCCAAGGCGATGAAATCCTCTCGATTGAACTGTGCCCAGAGAATGCAGCGTGTGCGGAGCAGTTTTCAGGAGGCACAGGGCCGTGGGTGGTGTATGTATTCGACAGCCGCCTGACCCAAGCGATGCTCGATCAGGCAGTATTGCTTACCCAATGTGTTGCAGATCAACCGACTCAAGTTCCGGTTAAGCACTTGTATCTAAGCTTGAATCGTGGCCAGTTAGATTCGGCACTGCTTGGCGTGATCGATCCTACCTTCGGGATCAGCCGCAAACTAGAGCTGGGGCTGAAAGCGCCAGGGACGTATTACTTGGCAGTCTCTTCTCCCCTTGAGCGGCAAGGCAGCGTCGTCGTGCAGACAACTAAAGACGTAACCTGCGGCAAAATCCAAGATCCCAATGACCCGACTAAGCTGGTAGACAATAAGATCACGGAAGAGAAAGTTGTGGTGAGACCCTTCAGCGACGACCAATATGAGCTCAAAGTCATCCAGACTAGCTTGACCCCTGCTTTAACGCCTGCCTTGGCTCAGAGCCAGGCGCTTGGAGGCGACCTGGTGCAGGTGCCGCTAGTGGAGGTGGGCGGCATGGAGTACCGCGCCGAGCTGCGCTTCATCAGCCAAGGTGGAAGACCCTTGTTGGAATTGGTCAAGATCGACCCGCTCGGCACGGCAGTGGCTGCTCAGGATGCCGATTCTCTAAAGCGCGAGGCACTGCGGGCAACGCTCGAAGGCGATCGCGTCCACATCCCCTTGGCGATCTACCAGGGCCGTTACTACGCTGGTGAGCTTCGCATGTTCGAGGAAAATGGCCGGTTGCTGTTTGAGGTGCTGGCAGCAACACCTTTAGATTGAAAGGGCGGAGCGACAGAAGGCCGGGCAAAGCCCCGGCCTTTTTGTTATTCTTGTGCGCATGAAAAAACGCAATCTTTTTCTGGTCGGCCCGATGGGGGCGGGTAAAACCACCATCGGGCGTTTGCTCGCCAAGACGACGGGCTTGAAGTTCTACGACAGCGACCGAGAAATCGAGGCCCGCACGGGCGTGGGCATTCCGATGATTTTCGAATACGAAGGCGAGGAGGGCTTCCGCCGGCGCGAGCACGAGGTATTGGCCGATCTGGTCAAATTGCAAGGCATCGTGTTGGCAACCGGGGGCGGGATTGTGATGCGACCGGACAACCGCGAGCTCTTGCGCCGTCATGGGTTTGTCGTGTATTTAAATTGCTCGGTGGCCAGACAACTAGAGCGCACTGCCAAAAACGGTCACCGACCGCTGCTCAAGACGCCTGAGCCAGCCAAACGCCTGCGCGAGCTGATGGCAATTCGAGCCCCGCTATACGAATCCATCGCCGATCTCATGGTCGATACGGGTATTTGCTCCAGCCGCCAGGCCGCCAGAAAAATTCAGAAAGCCTATGGGAAGTTTTTAAAGGACGATGAAAATCCTATCGATTGATTTGGCCGAACGCAGTTATCCTATTTACATTGGGCCAGGACTTCTTTGCCGTCCTGAATTGTTTAGCCGCCACCTAGCTGGCCAGCAGGTGTTGGTGGTCACCAACGAGGTAGTCGGGCAGTGGTATTTGCAGGCTGTGGTGGATGCCATTCAAGCCCCTGTCAAAGCTGAACTGGTGCTTCCCGACGGCGAGGCCTACAAAACTTTGGCGACGGTCGAGCGGATTTTCGATCGTCTGTTAGAATTGCGCTTTAGCCGCAACGCGACGCTGGTCGCCTTGGGCGGAGGAGTGATCGGCGACTTGGTAGGATTTGCGGCTGCCTGTTATCAGCGCGGCATCGCGTTTATCCAGGTGCCGACGACGCTGCTTGCGCAGGTGGATTCTTCGGTCGGCGGCAAGACCGGTGTCAATCACCCGCTGGGCAAAAATATGATCGGCGCGTTCTATCAACCCAAGTGCGTGATCGCTGACACCGACGCGCTTGCGACCTTGCCAGACCGCCAGTTGCGCGCTGGGATCGCCGAGGTGATTAAATACGGCCTGATTCGAGATGCAGCGTTTTTTCGTTGGTTAGAAGAAAATATCAACCAACTTCTGGCCCGCGATCCGGCAGCTTTAGAATATGCGATCGAGCATTCGTGCCGCATCAAGGCGGAGGTCGTCGCCGCCGATGAATGCGAGGCGGGCCTTAGAGCGATTTTGAACTTCGGCCATACTTTCGGCCATGCGATCGAGGCCAGTACCGGCTACGGCTGGTACCTTCACGGCGAGGCGGTGGCGATCGGTATGTGCCAGGCGGCAGACCTATCGCGCCGGCTAGGGTTGCTTTCGGCAGCGGAAGTCGATCGGATCATCGCCTTGATCGAGCGCGCTGGCCTGCCGCTGACTCCACCGCCAGAGTTGGAGAGCGATCGCCTGTTAGCGCGGATGGCGGTGGATAAGAAAAACCTCGATGGCAAGTTGCGCTTGATTTTGTTGGAAGCGATCGGACAGGCGACTTTACCCCGTCCGGTTCCGGTAGACATCCTGAAGAAGACGCTAGATGAGTACGGCAGAACCTCTGTTTGAAATTTCTCACTTCCCCCTGCAACCTCAATCGAAAAGTGAGTTTGATTTCCTGTCGCCTGAACGGCAGCAGAAATACGATCTTTTGGTGCATCTGTTGGCCAATTTAGGCCAGCCTGTGTTCTTATCCGGCCCTGAAGGGATCGGCAAATCTACTTTTTTGAAACAGCTCTGTGACCACTTGCCTGCAGGGTATCGAGCATACTGGTTGGATGCCTCTTCAGAGGTGGATCTAGAGCAGATTCAAAAAGCCTTTGTCGACAGCAGGCGAGCTGAAGACATCGCCGTGGTCGTCCTGGACGATGCTGGCTACTTGTCTCCAGGCGCGCTGGATGCTGTCTGCCGTAAGGTCCAGGCTGCAAAGCTCAATCTGGTCGCTGCCTTGCGGCCGGATGAGCTACATCTTAAGGCAGTCAGCGATCCTTGGGCAGTGGGCGAAGCGCAAGTGATTGAGCTGCCGCCGCTGACCGAACAGCAGTGCGCCGCTTATCTAGAACGTCTATGGCGAATTCGGGGCAGAAGCGGGGAGCCAGCCCCGGAACTGGCACGGGAGCTGTATCAGCGAACGCACGGCGTACCGGGGCTGATTGATCAGGAGGTATTGGCGTTGTTGGGCAGACCTCCGCTGCATTGGCATCCACGCTTTTCCATACCGGTGTATCTGGCGCTTGGAGTGGTTGGCAGTGCGGCCATCGCTCTGACCTATTGGCAGGGAAACAAAGCCCCACCCGATTTACCGCCTGACAATCAGGTTGAAGTAGCGGCGCCCAAGCTGCAAATGGCGGCTGCTCCAGAGATTCCCCCATCTGCTGCCTCGGCGCCGTCTGCGGAGATTTCTCCGCTAGCTGCTTCGGCCTTGCCACAAGCAGCGGTATCCCTATCTTCGCCCGTGCAAGAAGCACCGCGCGCGCCTCAATTGCCTGCGCCGGAAGTGGTGGCTGAAGCACGGTTTAAGGTCGAGGAAGTGCCAAAGCCGCCTGCCAATCACCTTGCTGATAGCGGCAAACCGAAGACCTTGCCGGTAGATCGCCAAAACTCCCCTGTCCCTAAACTGCAGTCGCCTGACCAGAAAGTGCTGCCAGCCGCCAAGGAGCCGCCGCCGGTGGCAGGGGTTAAACAGCCTCAAGCGGCTGAACCGCCTAAGGCCCAAGATGCTGCTTTAAGCGTGGCTAAAGCAGCCGGGGTTCAATCGCGGGACTGGGTGCTCAAACAACCTGGCAGCCATTTTGCCTTGCAAGTCGGCTTTTCCCGCAACCCTCAAGAGCTGGCTGCTTTTGCCCGGCGCCATCCAAAGCTGCGTCCGTTGGCTTATTATCCTAAGGGCAACGGGTATGTGATTTTGTATGGGGCGTTCCGCAGCCTAGACGAGGTCCAAAAAGCTACCCGTAAGCTGCCACCGGAGATCAGCCAGGCTTCGATCTGGCGGTTCAAATCCATCCAAGATACGGTGCACTCACAGCCTGCAAATCCTTAAAGGAATTTAGATGACGATTTTACTCGATGCCTTGCTTCGCCGCCCGGTACCGCGTACCCCAGTTTGGTTCATGCGCCAGGCTGGGCGTTACCTTCCCGAATACCGCAAGCTGCGTGAACAGGCTGGAAGCTTCATGAATCTTTGCACCAATCCTGAGTTGGCCTGTGAAGCGACTTTGCAACCCTTGCGCCGGTTCCGCCTGGATGCGGCGATCTTGTTTTCCGATATTCTGACTATCCCTGCGGCGATGGGGTTAGGATTGCATTTTACCGAGGGTGAGGGGCCGAAGTTCGAGCGGCCGCTGCGCAGCGAACAAGACATCGACCGTCTGCCGCAGATCGATCCGGAGGCTGATCTAGGTTACGTGATGGAGGCGGTGCGCCTGATCCGCCGCGAGCTTGCCGGCAAGGTGCCGTTGATCGGCTTTGCCGGCAGCCCCTGGACGCTCGCTACCTACATGGTAGAAGGCGGAAGCTGCCGCGATTTCAGAAAGGTCAAAACCCTGCTCTACAAGCGCCCTGAGCTGATGCATCGCCTGCTCGATAAATTAGCAGTGGCCGTGGCGGATTACTTGAATGCGCAGATTGCAGCCGGGGTTCAGGTGGTGATGCTGTTTGATACCTGGGGCGGGGTGTTGACTAGCGACGCTTATCTGGAGTTCGCCTTGGCCTCGGCGCGCAAGGTGCGCGAGCGCCTGAAGCTGAATCAAAACGGTCAAGCCATCCCTACCATCTTGTTTACCAAAGGCGGCGGAGGGTGGCTTAAGGCCCAGGCCGAGGCAGGCTTTAACGCCTTGGGGCTGGATTGGACCTGTGACATTGGGCTGGCGCGCCAGATGGTAGGAGAACAGGTAGCGCTCCAGGGCAACCTCGATCCGGTTGCGCTGTATGCCGGTCCAAAGGCGATCCAAGCCATGGTAGGGCGCATTCTCGAGCGCTTCGGTCCAGGCAGTGGGCACGTTTTCAACCTAGGCCACGGCATCTTGGCGGACGTGGATCCGGCCCACGTAGAGGCGATGATAGAGGCAGTACACCAATTGAGCCCGGCTTACCATCGCCAGTGAGGTTCAATCCTTCCCAGAAAGGTTGACAAGGTGCGCGTAGCGGTTATGTTTAACCAGGCCAATGCATCTTATAAGGGAGGATTCATGCCTAGTAAGCTAAATCAACCCCTTAAAAAACAGGTGGCTTGGAGCTTGAGATCAGGAGTGGGTGCAGCTATGTTGCTGATGGCCGGCTGTACCAGCTTGGATCCCAACAGGATCGCTCTGCATAGCAAAAAGCCGTCGCTCGATGGCCAGCGCCCCCTAGCAGCCTACAACCGCCCTTACCGAGTGAACGGCCGTCTGTATTATCCGCTTAAGACTGCGCGCGGCTACCGCGAACGCGGGCTCGCCTCCTGGTACGGCTGGGAATCCGGCGATCGCACCGCGATGGGCACGCGCTTTAATCCCAGGGCCTTGACTGCTGCCCATCGCACCTTGCCTTTGCCGACCAAGGTGAGGGTCACCAACCTCAAGAACAAGCGCTCGGTGATCGTCACTGTGAACGACCGCGGCCCGTTCGTTCCTGGCCGCCTGATCGACCTTTCCTATGGTGCTGCCAAGGCGTTGCGTTTAAACGGCCCGGCGCCGGTCTTGGTCGAGGCGCTGAATTGAGCCTGAACCGGCGTCGATTTTTAAATACAGAGGTGTTGCCGGCGCTGCCGTGGCAAAACAGCACCGCGGCGCGCGCCGGAAAAAAGTGCGCCTGAGCGAAATAGGGGATCAAAACCAAAGCGCCGTAGGCACCAAGCGGCAAGGAGAGCAGTGAGCATAACGGGATTGCTTCGGCGTAAAACTCTTATTATCTTAGCGGGTAAACGCTGCTGGGAGGAAAACCATGGGAGAGATCTTCCACGCCTTAGGCCTGCACATGCACCAGCCGCCGGGAAACCTAATGCTTCTCATCGATAGTAACCCCTGGGAAGCCGAGCAGATCATCCGCTGCTACGAGCGTGCCGCCCGCTATGCCTTGCATTATCGTGGAAGAAGTCTTCGGCCGCGCCCCGAAGGGCTTCTGGCCACCGGAAATGGCGTTCTGTATGGAGCTGATCCCGGCCTTGGTCAAAGCAGGTTACGAGTATGCAATAGTCGATGGTATCCACGTCCAACCTAAAATGGGCATGCTAGATCTGTATCAGCCTTATCGGGCAAGCTACGGCGGGGTAACGATTGCCATCGTAGCGCGCGACTGCGACCTTTCCAACGCTCAGGAATCCGGGCTAGATCCTACCTGGTTCTTCAACGAGGTGCGCCATAAGGTTGGTCAGTCGCCAAGACCTGCCGCTCAGCGCCTGGTGACCACCTGGTCGGATGGAGAGAACGGCGGTTGGTTCCGGCAGATGCACGAGGAATCGGGATTTTTCGGCCACTTCTTCGCCCCTTACCTGGAAGCTGTCCGCGCCGGCAGCGCTCCAATACGGCCAGTTTTGCTCAGCCAGTATCTGCGCGCTCACCCGCCGACCGAGGAAGCCACCGTACGCACCGGTGCCTGGAACGTAGGGTCCACTTCAGGCTTGGATTTTTCGCAGTGGGCAGGCACCGACAACCAAAAAAAAGCACTGGCAAAACTCTGTCAAGTCAGCGCCCGCTATTGGCATCTTAAGACGCAAGAAAAAAAGCTTTCAGCGCGCGCCAAGGAGGCGCTTAGCAAGGCCAGAAGGCTGATCCTGGAGGGCGAGACCAGTTGTTTCCTGTTCTGGGGCGATGCTTGGGTACCAGGGCTCTACCAGCGTACCGAACCGGCTGAGCGCTTCCTAGCTGAGGCCGAGGCAGAGCTGCGCTGACCATGGCAAGCTGCTACGCGCGCCTGGCGATAGAGACGCGGGCGAGCTTTGAGGTGATCGACCTCACCGCCAAGGTCCTGGAGATTGTGGCTACCTCAGGCATCGCGGAAGGGATGGCCGTGGTCAGCACCCTCCACACTACCGTCGCCATCGCCGTCAACGAACACGAAAGGCGCCTATGCGAGGATCTGCGCGCGCATTTCCTCAGACTGATGCCGCCGGATGGTAGCTACTTCCACAACGATATCCACCTGCGCGACTGTCCTCCCGATGAGCCGAAAAACGCCCATGCACACTTGATCGCCATGATGCTCGGCCACGCTAAAACTGTGCCGGTGCACCTTGGTCGGTTGGCGCTTGGGCGCTGGCAGGCGCTGCTGATGGTGGAGCTGGACGGCCCGCGTTTGCGCGAAGTGGCAGTGCAGATCATCGGGGAAACCAGCGCGCCCGAGAGGACTTGAACCTCTGACCTCAGGCTCCGGAGGCCTGCGCTCTATCCAACTGAGCTACGGGCGCATGCTGGAAAACAAATTCTAGCCGTTTTGGCTTGGTAGTACAAGGTCTTGGAGAATGGCCTCAGCGTGGCTAGCAGCCAGGGAATAATGGCCTTCCCCGGGCAGGATGCAGAGCTTAGCGCAAGGTAAATGGCGGGCGAGGTAACGGCTGTGAGAAAGCGGGACGACGGTGTCGGCATCGCCGTGCCACAGCCTGACCGGCGGCTCGATGGCGGCAAGCTCTATCCCCCACGGCTGCACATACTGGCGCAGATCGCGCAAGGGACCTGAAGCTCCTTGACGTAATCCCTCGCAGACGGTGGCGCGCAGCACCTGGCGGATGTGGGGATCGGCTAGGATCAGGCGATCTGATTCCGGCAGATGGCGCATCATCAAAGCGAAGGTGAGATCCGGAAAACGCCTCAGAAAGCGCGCTGTGGGATCGCCGAAGAATATCGCCAGCGCCCACGGCGCAGTTTGCGCTAGGAAAAACGCCCAGCGGGCAGCTAAACTCATGCCCTGGCGAAGCGCCAGGCAAGCTACCGGGCCTAGCGGGCAAACCAAGCCGATGCGCTCGGCTCTAGCGCCAAAATACCTGCCGCAGGCCAAGGCGTAAGGGGCACCGCCGGAGACGCCGACCACGGCAAACCGCTCGATGCCTAAATGGTCGGCGACGTGCTCTAAATCCTTCGGCCAGTCGGCCATCTGAGCTGGGGGCAGGGGATCGGAGCGGCCGTAGCCGGGGCGGTCTAAAGCGATCAAGTGCAGGTGCAGGCGGCTTGCCGCCGCAGCGGCCAAGCGAGCTTCCAGGCGCGAAGAGGGCAGGCCATGGCAGTAGAAGACCGCGCGTCCGTCGGGGACGCCATAGCGGGCAAACGCGATCTGCCTGCCTTGGGGCAGGCGAAGCACTTGGTCGGCGATCATCCCCTCTCCTGGAGCAGGGCTTTTATTTGCCTGAGCGCGGCCTGACCTTGGGCTTTCTTTTCCTCCGGGGTGAGGGCCGATTTCTCCCGCCATTCGAGGACATCCTCCGGCAGTTCAGCTAAAAACCGGCTCGGCTGGCAGACGACCACCTCGCCGTAGCGGCGGCGTTTTCGGCAATAGCTCAAGGTCAAAGTTTTTTGAGCGCGCGTGATGCCGACATAAGCCAGGCGCCTTTCTTCTTCGATCAAGCCTTGGTCGATGCTGGTTTGATGCGGTAGTAAACCCTCTTCCATCCCCACCAGATAGACATGGGGAAATTCCAACCCTTTGGCGGCGTGCAGGGTCATCAGAGCGACCCGGTCGCCGATCTCCCCGTCGCGGGTGCGGTCTAAGAGATCTAGCAGGAGCAGCTTGTTGATCGCTGCTCCGAAGGGATCGGTGCTGTCTTCGGCCTCTTCCAGCAGGCGGCTCAGCCAATCCAGCAGCTCGCGGATGTTCTCAAGGCGGCGTTCGGCCTGCTTGGGGTGAGCTGCAGTCTCGCGCAGGTGCTCCCGATAGCCCATGGTCTGCAACAAGTCCTCGATTACCTTCAAGCTGTCGCCGCGCCGGGCACAGTCTGCGGCATCTACCAGAAGGTCGCAGAAATGTTGCAGGCGGGCGATGGTCTTTTCCGGCAAGACTTGGATTAGCCCCATCTCGTAGCAGGCGGAAAACAGCGAGACCTGGCGCCTTTGCGCGTAGCTGCTCAGTTTCTCCAGGGTGGTGGGGCCGATTTCGCGCTTGGGGGTGTTGACCACCCGTAGGAAGGCGACATCGTCGTCGGGGTTGACGAGCAAGCGCAAGTAAGCCACCACGTCTTTTACTTCCGCCTGAGCGAAGAACGACTCACCGCCGCTTAGATAATAGGGGATGCGCTGCTCTCTGAAGCTGCGCTCGAACAGCCGGGCTTGATGGTTGTTGCGGTAGAGGACGGCATAATCGGCAAACCGTCCGCCTGTGCGGAACTTGTGGTACAGAAGGTCAGCAGCGATCTGGCGGGCTTCAGCGCATTCGTCTTCGTGGCTCAAGACCCGGATCGGATCGCCCAATCCCAATCGGCTCCAGAGTTTCTTCTCGAACACGTGGGGGTTGTTGGCGATCAGTTGATTGGCAGCTTTGAGGATGCGCAGGGTGGAACGGTAATTCTGCTCCAGTTTAATCACCTTCAGGCGCGGATAGTCCTGCTTTAATCTGACTAAGTTTTGTGCTTGGGCGCCGCGCCAAGCGTAGATCGCCTGATCGTCGTCTCCGACGGCGGTAAAGCGTCCCAGTTTGCCAGCAAGCTGGCGCAACAGCTCGTATTGGGCGAGGTTGGTGTCCTGATATTCGTCGACTAGGAGATAGCGTATCCGGTGCTGCCATTTTTCCAGAATTTCCGGATACTGCCGAAACAGCAGTACCGGCAGCAGGATCAGGTCATCGAAATCGACGGCGTTGTAAGCCTTCAGGCAGCGCTGGTATTCGCGGTACAGCCAGGCGGCAGGGTCGTCGTTGACCTCCAGCACCAACTCGTTTTTCCAGGCCCCGATCCGCTGGGCATAGCCGGGCAGGTCTTCAGGCGGCAGCGGTGGGTGGCGGTGGCTGGCGATCTCCCGCAATAGGGTCAGGCGGTCGTGGGTGTCCAGGAGAGAGATGTTTGCTCGGTAGCCTAAGGCTTGGTGCTCACCGCGTACAATGTCTAGCCCCAGCGAATGGAAGGTGGACACGGTCAGCCCTTTGGCCTTGCTGCTGGCGATGAGCCGACTGACCCGTTCCTTCATCTCGCGCGCGGCCTTGTTGGTGAAAGTAAGCGCAGCCAGGTGGCGCGCCGCCAGACCCTGCTCGATCAGGTAGGCGATCTTGTAGGTAATGACGCGGGTTTTACCGCTGCCAGCTCCGGCGATCACCAGCAGCGGGGCATCGGTGGCCTTAACCGCTGTCTGTTGCTCACGGTTGAGCTCAGCAAGATTGAGCATGCGCAGCGAGGACTTCAGCCAAACACGCAGTCAACTTCTTGGCGTAGGGAAGGTGCAAAAACTCGTTGGGGCCGTGGGCGTTGCTCCCTGGCCCGAGCACGCCGGTGATGAGAAACTGGGCTTGAGGATAGCGCTCGCCGAGCATCTTCATAAACGGGATGGAGGCCCCAAGCCCCAAGTGGGCAGCTGGATGGCCGAAGTAAGCCAAAGACGCTCGGTCTAGGGCGTGGCTTAGCCAGTCAGCCGGTTCCGGCGCTTCCCATCCGTCGCCGCCTTGCTCGAAATCGAGCTCGATCTGGGCGCCGAAAGGGGGATCGCGCTGCACTGCCTGGGCGATGGCCCGCATCGCATCTTCACAGCGCAAGGGCGGCGGCAAGCGAAAAGAGAGTTTGACCGTAGTAAAACTGCGCATCACGTTGCCGGCCTGGTGCAACGGCGGCAGCCCTGCTTGGCCTACCACGCATAGGGTAGGGCGCCAAGTGTTATTGAGGATCAATTCGAGCGGGTCATCGGCTAGCGGCCTAAGCCCCGGTAGAGGATGGAGGCCTGCAAGCAAGCGGTGGCCCAGGATGGAGGCGACGGCTTTGGCTTGCTCTAGGCGAATGGAGGGAATCGGCGCATAGAGCTCTGCCAGTTTGATCTGGCCGGTGGCTGCATCTTCTAGCCGGTCTAAGAGCTGGCGTAGAATCGTAAAGGACTCAGGTACCAACCCCGAGGCGATGCCCGAATGCGCAGCCTCAGTCAGGGTACGCACGGTTAGGGTACAAGCGAGCATGCCGCGCAGCGAGGTCGTAGACCACAGCCGCTCGTAGTCGCCGGCGCCAGAGTCCAAAGCGATCACCAGATCTACCTCGCCGATCAACTGGGCCAAGGTATCGAGGTAAGCCGGAAGGTCTGGCGAGCCGCTCTCTTCGGAGAATTCGATTAAGATCACCAGCCTAGCGTGCGGGATGCCTTGTACGCGCAGCGCTTTGGCCACCGCCACTGCGGCAAACAGCGCATAGCCGTCGTCGGCCCCGCCGCGGCCGTAGAGTTTTTCGCCTTCGATCACCGGCTGCCAAGGGCCTAGCCCTGCGCGCCAACCCTCCATCTGCGGCTGCTTGTCCAGGTGGCCGTAGAGCAGCACAGTTTTCTGGCTTTGCCCAGGGATCTCTACGACAATCACCGGGGTTTTGCCGGGGAGCTTGAACTCGTGTAGGCGCCAATCAGGTTCAGCATGGGCCTTCAGCCAAGCGACCGCTAGCTGTCTGGCCTGCTCCAAGTGGCCTGCAGTTTCCCAAGCGGGGTCAAAAGCCACCGACAGGCAGGGGATTTTGATGTATTCAGTCAGTGCTGGCAGGATCTTTAGATCCCAAAACTCTTCGACAAAATGACCGAAAGAAGAATGCATACTCAGCTCAGATCGATTCGAGGCTGCCATTATACTGAAAAAACGGGGCAGGCTGCCGACTGGCGACAACGCAATGCTTAAACGGCAGGCGGGTGCTCAACCTGTTCGGCAGTCAGTGGACTACCTCACAGGCACTCGCGCAGAAAGCCGTCAGGATCGCTTTGGGAGCTTGACTTCTGGTATTTAGTGAGGTGTTTTATAAGGTATCATAGCGCTCATGGAAGGCATGATGAGCCCTCCAACGGCTGGCAACCGCAACTGCCCTACCCGTGACGAGTCCGTCCGGTAACGGCGGCGCTGCGGCAGAGAGGGTCTCTGCCGTAGTCGGGAAAGTGACGCCTGTCAGGTACGAGTGATCGAACTCGGGACAGGAAGAGAATAGTGCGCACGTTCTTGATAGCAGGAAGAGGTATGCAGTATTTAGTTTACTTGCTTCCGCCGCTGTTTGGGGTGTTTGGGCTGTATGCTGGCTGGCGGATCTACCAACTTGTGGAACAGGCCCCTGCCGGGGAAGGCAAAATCGCCCAAATCGCCGAGCAGATCCATCTGGGGGCGATGGTGTTCATCCGCCGCGAGTATCAGATCTTGGGGGGGGTCGTGGCGGTGCTGGCGGGTTGGTTGTTCTATTATCTCGGCTGGCGCACGGCATTGTGCTTTGGCGTAGGGGCGATTGCATCCGCTGCGGCTGGCTATATCGGCATGAGCACAGCCACCCGCGCCAACGTCCGCACCACGGTGGCGGCTTCTACCGGCGATGCCGCCAAGGCCCTGGAGGTGGCCTTCTTCGGTGGCTCGATCATGGGTCTGGCGGTGGCCTCGTTGGGGCTGTTGGGGCTAGGATTGATGTACTTGTTCTTCGGCGATGATCCCGAAACCGCCCACGCCCTCCACGGTTTCGGCATGGGGGCTTCGACGGTAGCGCTGTTTGCGCGCGTGGGCGGCGGCATCTACACCAAAAGCGCGGACGTGGGCGCAGACTTAGTCGGCAAGGTCGAGGCAGGGATCCCCGAAGACGATCCGCGCAACCCCGGCGTGATCGCCGACAACGTGGGCGACAACGTGGGCGACGTGGCCGGGATGGGGTCGGATATCTTCGAATCGTATTGCGGGGCGATGATCGCCACCATCGCTATGGCTTCCACCATGGCGGCTGAGACCTTGGCCCCAGTGGGAACGCGTCCGGCGCTGATGTTTTTACCGCTGGCGCTGGCCTCGGCGGGACTGTTGTCCTCCCTCGCCGGGATCGTTTTGGTCCGCAAGAACGCCAGCCGCCCCCCGGAAATCGCGCTCAGGATCGGGACGGTGGGAGCGGCGGCGATCTTCATCGGCCTGGCCTTGATCGTGATTGCGCTGGCGCAAGTGAATCTTAAGGCTTGGCTGGCGGTGCTGTTAGGGTCGGCAGCCGGGGTGGTGATCGGCTTGGTGACCGAATATTACACCGGCGGTCGGCCGGTGGCGAAAATCGCTCAAGCCGGCACGACCGGACCGGCCACGGTGATCATCACTGGCCTGGCGACGGGGATGGAGTCGGTGGTGGTGCCGGTATTGACCATCAGCGCTATCATCTTTGGCGCGAACTGGCTGGTGGGACTATATGGGGTCGGTATCGCTGCGGTGGGGATGCTGGCCACGGTTGGGATCACCATGGCTATCGATGCCTACGGACCGGTGGCGGACAACGCCGGCGGGATCGCCGAGATGGGGGGCTTGGGGCCGGAGACGCGCAAGATCACTGATTCCCTAGACGAGCTGGGCAACACCACCGCTGCCATCGGCAAAGGCTTTGCGATAGGCGCGGCAGCGTTGGCAGCGTTGGCCATCATCACCGCCTATGGCGAGACCATCGCGAGCAAGCTGCCTGGGTTTCGCTTGGATCTAGGCTCGGCTTGGGTGTTGGGCGGGGCGTTCATCGGCGGGACGATTCCGCTTCTGATCGCCGCGCTGACCATGACCGCGGTGGGCAAAGCGGCGTTCGAAATGATTCAGGAAATCCGCCGCCAGTTCCGCGAGATCCCAGGGCTGTTGGAAGGGCGAGCAGAACCGGATACCGCCCGCTGTGTGGACATCGCCACTCAAGCGGCGCTCAAGAGAATGATCCCGCCTGGGTTGATCGCAGTGATTGCGCCGCCTGTGGTCGGATTCGGCTTGGGTCCTGAGGCGCTCGGTGGGATGCTGGGCGGGGCGCTTTTGGGCTGCGTCTTGATGGCGCTGATGATGGCCAACGCTGGCGGGGCTTGGGATAACGCTAAAAAATACGTGGAGCAAGGCAATCTGGGCGGCAAGGGCTCGGATGTGCACAAAGCCTCAGTGGTAGGCGATACGGTAGGCGATCCGTTCAAAGACACTTCAGGCCCGTCGATGAACATCTTGATCAATGTGATGGCCATCGTCAGCCTGGTGATCGCTCCGTTGCTGGTGCGCTAAGCGATGAGCTTCAGTCCCGCTGGCCAAGCCTCGCCCAGCAGGCGCTGCTGATCGTCGGCGGACAGTTCGGCGATTTCGCTGACCATCTGGATCCAGGTAGGCGGGGCTTTGGCCTGCTTGAGCTTAGAGATCACGGTAAGGCGCAGCTCTGGTCGAATGTCGCGTTCGCGATCTCCGCTCATCCGTGCCATCAGCGCGACCGCAAACGCAAGCGATGGGTTTTGTTTAAGGCCTTGGGCCAGCAGGCGCTCCAGCCAGCGCTCGACGATTGCGCCAGGGATTGCGTTGTGGCTGCTGCCGTAGCAGGGTACTCGGCTGCCTAAGCGGCCTAGGGCCCAAGCGAGAACCTCTTGCGGTTGTTTCGGGTTGGCAAGGTGCTTGAGGAACCATTCTCCCAGTTGCGTTTTTTCTGCAACTGGCAGATGTTCCAACACCGCCGCCAGCCGAATGATGTTTTCGTAGCTTCTTTGTTTGAGCAATTCCGGTTTTAAAGCTCTGGCTGGATCTAGGTAAGGGCAAAGGTCGGCAAAGATCTCCTGCTGTCTGGTCTGGTCTAAGCCGCCGGCGATGCGGCGCCAAAAAGTCCACCACTCGGCCCAGTTCTGGATGACGTGGACGAACTGGAGTTTTTGCCGGTACAGGGGCCAGACCTGATCGATGCGTTCCTCGTCCAAGGGATAACCAAATCCTGGGCGTAAGGTAAAGCCGGTCAGGCTCAGCCAGCTGCGCTCGTGCTCCGGGCTGCGGCGGCGGAACCGGCTGCCTTCCAATAAAGTATCGGCCAGCTCTCTAAGCAGCGGAACATCCCACAGGTCGCGGGCGCCCAAGCGCTTTTCCAGCTCCCCCCGCAGCGTTTTGACCAGGGTCGGCGGAACGTCCTTAGATCTTTTGCCGAAAACTTGCCGGATCAAAGCTTGTGCCTGGTCCAGATGAGGATGGGAGGCATCCTTAAGCACGGTGAAACCCGCCCGGCGCAGCTCAAACGCCAGCTTAAAACGGCGGTGATCTTCGACCGTCACGCATTCTAATTCTAAGGTGCCGATCTCAGTCAGCTGGGCAGCCAAGCGCACTTGGACTTCGCCTTGCTCTTCGGCTGCCAATACCGTCACGAGCGGAGGCAGAGGCGTAAAGCGTTCATCCAGAGATACGATTTCGCCTGCCTGATAAGGGGCATCCACTGTCGAGGAGACCAGATGAAAGCGCACCGGCTGACCTAAGCGCAAAGCGAAACTGCGCTCTTGGAGCAGGATCTCTTGCCCCTCTTCCGTGCCGCGTGGCAGCAGGCAGACGCCTTGAGGGGTTCCGCCTTCGCCTTCTACCACCAGAAAATAGCTGCGCGCCGATCCCCCCCCGATTCTGAGCCCGAAGCCACGTCTAGCCATGGCATAAGCCACCGCGCCGGCAGCGACCGCAAACTCCGGGTGGGGGTTATCCAGCGCGAGCACTGGGGCAGAGCGCCAGCTGCCGATGACTTCTAACAAGCGGCCTGCGATCGCTGGACTCAAAAAGACCCCGCCGTTGAGCAATACGGTATCTGGGACGGGAGCAGCTTCCAGGTCGCCTAACGCTTTGCGCGCTTCTCGGGTGTGAGCAGTCAGAAAAGCAGCGAGGTGACGGGTGACTGCCGGATCGGCTACATAGGGTAGGCCGAACTCGACCAGACCGCTGCGTTTCCCTTGCGGGTGCTCGGCCAAAGAAACGCGCGGGAAAAACCCATCCAGCACCAACGCGTAGACTTCCTCGCGGGTAAGAGTGATTGCGCGCGCACCGCCGATCAGCTTGGTTCCGCTGCCGAGCACGGTGACGGTTGCAGTATCCGGGCCGCCTGCAGCAAGCAGGGTTTCTTTGGCGAGGCGGCAGCTTTCGACCAATTGCGCAAATTCAGCCGTGCGTAGCGGGGGCTGCCCTTGGTCTTGTAGGCGTCCTTCAACTAGATGGGCGAGCGCCAGGTCGAGGTTATCCCCGCCCAGCAGGAGATGGTCGCCGACGCCGATCCGGGTCAGTTTGGGCGCAGGTTGCCCAGATTCGATGCGGATCAACGTCAGGTCGGTGGTACCGCCGCCTATGTCCACCACTAACAGCAGGCGAGCCTTGGCAATCGGCGCAAAATCGGCACGGTGGCGGTGAAGCCAGTCGTAGCATACCGCCTGCGGCTCTTCCAATAGGTGCAGTTTAGGGAGCCCTGCAAGCTTGGCCGCTTCTACGGTCAGCGCGCGAGCGTCCTCGTCGAACGAGGCCGGGATGGTGACCACCAACTCCTGCTGTTCTAGGGGGTGATTTGGAAAACAGAAGTTCCACGCCCCGCGCACATGGGCAAGGTAACTGGCGCAGGCAAGCAGGGGAGAGACCTTAGGCACTCCGACCGATCCCCAGGGCAGGATGGCGGCAGTGCGATCCACAGTGGGATTGCACAACCAGCTTTTAGCGCTGGTGATCAGCCGACCTTGTGATTTGGCGCCTAATTTTCGGGCCAATTCGCCCAGGATAGGGTAGGCCACCGGGTCGCCGATCTCTGGCGGTGGCCAGGGTAGTCTGAGAGATTCTGGAGCAAGTTCCCCTTCGGCCGGATGATAACGGACCGAGGGTAAGATCGGCCGGGCAGCGATTTCTCCAGGCGCGATCAGCTGGGGGATCAAGAAACGCTCGATGGAAGCTGCTTGTCCTTGGGTCAGGTCGGCATAGGCGACCACGGTATGCGTGGTGCCTAAATCGATGCCGACCAGATACCGAGCTCCCATTCCCGATTATTTCCTAAACCGCCAAAAACCGGACTTATGCTTTTGTTCATATTCAGCTTTGACCGGGCTCTCTGCCGACTGGGGCTGGCTGGCTTCTGCCGCGGGAGTAGCTTCAGGGGTTTCCGCCACAGTCTGAGGTGGCTCTGGCACCGGCTGGGAGATTTCTTTCGCGCGCACTTCGAACTCGATTTTCCAGCGCTCGGAAGTTGCCTTGGCGACCGCTTCCAGGCGCAAGGTGCCAACTTCGGTGTAGCTCGCTTGCAGCTGCACCGGCACGACCTCGCCGGGCTGGTGGTGCTCAGGCGGCAAAGTGACCTCGATTTCAGCCAACTCCTGGATTTCGTCCTCCGACCATTGGTCGAGCAAGGCGCCAACCGGATCCTCCCGCCTGACAGTGGAAGCAAAGAAGCGGAAACTGACCGGCTCGCCCACTACCACCCCGAATTCATACGGCGGCAGCGGCGCTTCGGTGCCTTCTTCCATACCGAACGGTGCAACGCACAGCAGGCGAAGCGGTGGCGTAAAGCCAGGCACCGCCGGCATGGCGCTTTCCACGCCGACATAATAAGTCGCTGCCGTGCCGCCGCGGATCCTCACCCCGCCGCCTAAGCGTACGTAGCCGTAATAGGCAGCACCGCGGGCCACCGCCAAGTCCAAGTCGGCGCCTTCTAGAAGGCGGGCAGGAGGAGCGCCGTCTTGCGCCAGCCAAGCGTTGACTACCTCAAGCAGCCGTTCGGCTAACGGCTGGGCCTTGAACACCCCGCCGTTGAGAAGGACCGCGGTCGGATGCATAAAGCGCGCATTATCCGGCAGCGTCACCCCTTGCAGCTCACCGGCAGCGCCAATCTGGCGGCTTAAAAAATGCGCCAGGTGGACAGTGATACGGGCGTCCTGGGCATAGGGAAGCCCTAAGGTAGTCAGACCGGTGCGCGGGCGAGAGACAGGTTTTTCAGCAATGTCTACCGGCGGGAAAAAGCCCTCGATTAGGGTCTGGCTCACTTCCGCTTGGGTCAGCTCGGCGCGCAGCGTGCCGCCGATCAGCTTGGAGCCACGGCTGGGGACGACCACCGGCACCTGATCCAGAGTCGGATCGGCCAGGAGCTGCTCCTTGGCCATCCGGCAACTGTGGGTCAGGGCTTGTACCTGCCATGGATCGAGGCGCTTGCCTTCCTGTTCCAGTTTGGTTTTGACCACGTAGGCTAGGGCTAAGTCCATGTTGTCGCCGCCCAGCAGGATATGGTCGCCCACTGCGATCCGATTGAGCTGAAGGTTGCCGTCTTCTTCCGTGACTGCGATCAAGGATAGATCGGTGGTACCGCCGCCGACATCGACTACTAAGATCACATCGCCCACCTTGACCTGCTCGCGCCACTTTCCTTGGCTGCGTTGAATCCAGCTATACAGGGCTGCCTGCGGTTCTTCGAGCAGGATCGCCTGGGTCAGGCCGATAGCGCAGGCCGCTTCGGCAGTCAGTTCGCGCGCTGCCGGATCAAAAGAGGCCGGCACGGTGATGACTAGGTGCTGGGCCTGCAAAGGCTGGTCGGGATGAGCGTGATTCCAGGCATCGCGTAGGTGCTCTAGGTATTCGAGCGAAGCCTGATAGGGGGAGGTGCGTGGGACTTCCTCCGGCGCTTCGATCGGCAGAAATGGTTGCTTGGGGTTTCTGCCCGCATGGCAGAGCCAGCTTTTGGCGCTCGAGACCAAGCGGATCGGCGTCTTGCTGCCCAATTCGCGCGCCAGATGACCGACGATGTGTTCGACCTGAGCGCGCCAGGGAAGCACCCGATCTTCCGGTTTGAGCTCATCGGGATGGGGAAGGTACAGGAAGGAAGGCAGCTGAAGTCGTGCCTCTATTTCGCCAGGGGCGGTCAGCTGGGGGATGAGCATCACCTCCACCGGAGCTTGTTCCCGTTCACACTGGCTCAAATCCACCCAGGCCAGCACGCTGTTGGTCGTGCCTAGGTCGATGCCGACGCAATATTTTTCTCCGTTCATAGCTCCACCTCCGCTGGGGCGAGGATATCCACCCGGTGACCTTCCGCCAACTGCGGCAGTTTGACTTTAGTTGCCCGCCAGCCGCGGTGGACCAGGACCCCGGAAAACGGTGGGGTACCGACGATGTTACCGGTAAGCCGAATCTCGCTCGAATCGAACCCTTTGGGGACAGTGATTCTGGTTCCTTCCTCTTCGCTCCGCACTGGCGTGATGTCGAAGTACTCTTTAAGCACTTTGCGGCAGCCTTCGTGGACGATCCGCGCTGCCGCGCCGACGTCGGCGTCAGAATAAGCGCTGATGTCCTCCAGGAAATCGAGCAGCCTAGCTTCGGCCTGAAACAGGCCCAAAAGTTGCAGCGCAGCCTCAGGGGTAGGTTCGCGCAGCACGATCGGTTTGGGGGGCGGTGCCTCCACCTTAGGTGCCGCAGGCAGTGGCGCGGTTTCTACTGCGATCGGCTTCGCTACCGCTTTCTCGACGATTTCGGTGCGCGGTGCGCTGCGGCGCAGTAAGACGATGACTGTCAAAGTCAGGACCAAGACTTGCAAAAACAATAAGACGACTACGCAAACCCCTAAGATCAGGTGCAGAGCATCTAGCGTTTCGGGCAGCTTAGAAAAATCGATGGCCATAGCAGGTTAGAAGTTAATCGTTTGGAAAAATTATATCATCCTCCGGTGTTAGCTGCCCGCTGTCTTGCCTCAAGTTCCATAAGCGCCTCAAGCACGTAACGCGCAGCTTGGGTGCGCTTGCGTTTGAGATAACGGCTGATGAGCTGCGGATCGACGCCTTCCGCCGCGAAGGCCTGCCGGATAGGTTCTAGCCGATCTTCACAGCGCTTCAGCAGCGCTTGGGTCTCGTAGCGGGAGTCGTTGCCTTGGTAAGCGTACTTAGCCAGTTCTTTCTGGATGCAGGCGAAATACTCCAGGCTGGCCTGATTGGCCTTGTGGATCGCTTGCGGCGACAGCGCGCTTGCCTGCTCAGAGGCGGGGTTGGGAGCTGACGGCGCGTTAGCACAGCCGACAAGCATCACTAGGCCTAAGGTTGCTAAACCGATTCGTCGCCACATGGAGTCATTCCAAGTTAAAACAGTTCTATTGTATAACAGTCGCTGCCTCATTAAAGGTCGGCCTGGGCCGCGGTGGTTGCTGGCCAGAGCGCGTAGCCGAGCTTGGCATGAGCCCAGAGGGGACGGTAACATGGCATGGCGCGGTGATTAGGGAGGTGGATCGATGACTAAAGTCTTGGTTTTGTATTACAGCATGTATGGGCACGTCGAAGCCCTGGCAAAGGCGATAGCTGAAGGTGCGCGTTCGGTCGAGGAGGTCGAAGTGACCGTCAAGCGCGTGCCGGAGTTGATGCCTGAGGAGGTTGCCCGGAAAGCTGGTGCCAAGCTGGATCAGGAGGCGCCGATCGCAAGCGTTGATGAACTGCCTGATTACGACGCGATCCTCTTCGGCACGCCGACCCGGTTCGGAAACATGTGCGCGCAGATGCGCAATTTCCTCGACCAGACCGGCAAGCTTTGGTTGCGCGGGGCTCTGATCGGCAAGGTAGGGAGCGTCTTTACCTCCACCGCGACTCAGCACGGTGGGCAGGAGACCACCATCGCCTCGTTTCATACCACTCTCCTGCATCACGGCATGGTGATCGTCGGGGTACCCTATTCATGCCAGGCCCTGCTTAACATGGACGAGATCACCGGCGGCACCCCTTATGGCGCCAGTACGCTCGCCGGCACCGACGGCAGCCGCAGACCCTCGGAAAACGAGCTTGCCATCGCCCGGTTTCAGGGGCAGCATGTGGCTAAAATCGCCAAACAGCTAACAGCTGGCGCAAAACTGGTTAACTGAGCCGGAGACTTGGGTTTCATAGTTTAATTTTGCTTAAAGGTCTAGATGAGAGTGATTTTCGTCGGTGCCAGCGCGACCAACGTCGCCTGCGCCCGCTTGTTGATCAAGCGCCGGCATGAGGTGATCATCATCGAGCGCGACCCAAAGCGGATTGAGGAACTCAGCCAAGAGTTAGACTGCGGCTTGATCTTGGGCGATGGCACCTATCCCCACGTTTTAGAAGAGGCTTCCCCCGCATCGACGGACGCTTTGATCTGCACCACCGGCGTGGATCAGAACAATATTTTAGCCAGCCTGGTAGGCAAGACGTTGAAGGTCAAACGGGTGTTCACCATGCTGGAAGACCCTGAGTTCGAGAAGGTGGCGTTAGCTTTAGGCTTGACTGAGATCTTGGTGCCGGCGCGCACCATCGGCCGGTATCTGGCCGATGCCATCGAAGGGCGCGATCTGCTCCAGCTTGCCACCCTGCTTAAGGGCGATAGCTATCTGTTTTCGGTCGTGGTCCCCGCCCGTTGGGCAGGCCCCATCGCGCAGCTGCCGCTTGCGGGGAAAAACGCGCGGGTGGTTTGGCTGTATCGAGGGGAAAAGCTGCTGTTTGCCGATCCTGAGCTGGAGCTTGAGGAAGGCGATGAGCTGGTGATCCTGGCCAAAGACAGCCAGGTGGCAGACAAAATCCGGCAGGATTTGCGCTAGGCAAAAAATTTTCGCCTGCGATCGGCTAAGCTTGGAAAATAAAAAAGGAATTCCTCCATGGATACGCAAGAAAGCGCCCTGCCGCTCATCGCCGACCGAACCAAATCGATTCACATTCTCCTTTTGAGCACTTTAGCCTTTGCGGTCTGTTTTGCAGTCTGGACTCTGTTTGCCATCATCGGCTTGCCGATCAAAGCGAAGCTAGGACTGAACGACAGTGAATTTGGTCTGCTGATCGCTACCCCGGTGTTGACCGGATCGCTCAGCCGGATTTTCCTCGGCATCTTAGCCGATCAGTATGGCGGCCGCCTCGTCTATACCTTGCTCATGCTCGCTACCTCGGTGGCGGTGTGGTTGTTGGTCGCCGTAGAAAGCTACCCTATGCTCCTGCTCGCTGCCTTAGGGGTAGGGCTTGCCGGCGGTTCGTTCGCAGTCGGGGTCGCGTATGTATCGCGCTGGTTTGAGTCCGCCCGCCAGGGGACGGCGCTGGGGATCTTCAGGATCGGCAACGTGGGCGCCGCTTGTACCAACTTTTTCGCTCCGTTTTTGGTACTGGCCCTGGGGTGGGAGAATACCGCCCGGGTCTACGCTGGGGTACTGTTGGCCAGCGCGGTGTTATTTTGGCTGTTGACCGAAGACGATCCGGTTACCGCCGAGCGCAAACGCCGCCAAGCAAAAGTTCCGCCCGCGTTTCTCCGGCTTGCGCCGTTGAAAAGACTGCAAGTATGGCGGTTTGGGCTCTACTATTTTTTTGCCTTCGGCGGGTTTGTAGCGTTCTCCTTGTGGCTGCCCCGCTATTACGTGGGGGTTTACGGCTTGGATCTGAAAATCGCCGGCATGCTGGCCTCGGCCTACTCCTTCACCAGCTTGCTGCGCGCCGTCGGTGGGGTGCTGGCAGACAAGTTTGGGGCGCGCCGAATCATGCCTGCTTCACGCTCTTGAAAACGTGCTCAGGCAGGCGGCGAAAATTCAGGGTCTGGCATAGTCAGCAAAGCTCTGATGACGGCTTGGGCGTCAAGGCAGGAACGGCACCGACAGAAGCCGCAAGCCGATGGAGAACCATCGCTCCTCCGTACTGCCGCCGGCCCGGTTCCCGTAGGTGGTGTCGATCTGAAGGTGGTTGGGGATCAACCAGTGCCGGAAGCCGACTTGGTAGAACGGTTTACCCGGTCCTGACCGAAGCCCTCGGCGATGAGCCACGTGTGCTCGGTCAGTTGCGTCTCCGAGCCGATACCCCAGGTCATCCTGTTCTTATGCCCGACCTTCTCGTGCAGCCAGCCGAGGTTGGTATGCAAGACGAAGCGGTCGTCCCGGAAGGAGAAGCTGACCGGGACATAGGCGTAGAGGTCGCCGATCAGGTTGGTGTCAGTGTGGATGGCCGGATGGCGCACGTTACCACTCCAGCCGTTGGGCTCCAGGGGTTTGAAAATGGTCTTGCCCTGGAGCACCACGTCGGTGGTCCGGGTGCCGGTGGCGTCCTTGCCGATGGCGCCGCCCAGCGTCACTTCCAGGTTGCCGGTGAAATTGCAGGCCGGCAGTGCCCAGTATTCCGTGCTGCCCCGGTTGTCCTTGACCCAGCTTTCGAGCTGACACGCCTTGGCATCGACGATGCTAGCATCGTCGGTAACCATTGGCCGCGCCGCTTGTACTTGCGGGGCAACGAATCCGGCAGCCAAGACCCCGGCAAGGGTGGCCACCCCTCGGATGCGCCCAGTAGGGCGCGAAACGAAGAAATCAAGACGCATGCTTACTCCCCGGCCAGTGCGCAAGTTCGCACGGCCGCAACGGTGCCGCCACGGACTTGACAGCACTCGAACGATCAAAAGGGAAGTAGCTGAAAGCCGCCGAGAACCGGCTGCCTGATGCCACTACCCGCCAAGTTGGCAAGGCAGCGGCGAGATGGGGAACCCGCGATTACCTTGCCTGTGGTTGGTAGATACAAGATCGACTACTAGGACTGTCCACAGGAGAAACTCCGAGGTTGAAGCGGTCGGTATTGTAACCCGTCACAGAAGTGATGACAACATCCCCTCCTGGGGGATAGGATGACAAAACTATGACGACACATGCGACCCACCCGGAGGTGGTCAAGCGGCTCAAACCCGCCCATGGCCACTTGAAGAGCATTCTGGCAATGCTAGAGGAAGGCCGGGGCTGTCTGGAGATTGCGCAACAGCTCCAGGCCGTCGAGAAAGCCATTACCTAAGCTTCATCGGTAGCCTAGGGTGCACCTTTTTCCTTTCCTATCCGGCTACCGACTACATCGTTCATGGCATCGAAGGGCCGATCCGCTTCACCTTGGCCATGCCCTGGTGGCTGTTCACCCTACTGACGATGCTGCTTGGGGGGTTTATGACGTTAGGCACCGCCGCCGTGTACAAGCACATCCCGGTCTATTATCCAGGTCATGTCGGCGCGGTCGGAGGATTGGTCGGGATGATCGGTGGGCTTGGGGGGTTCTTACTGCCGATTGCGTTTGGGGTGATGAACGATCTGATCGGAGTCTGGACGAGCTGTTTTATGCTCATGTTCACCTTGGTGGCGATTGCCCTGATCTGGATGCACCTGGCCATCCGGCGCATGGAGCAGGCGGCTTTAGCCGAGGAACTCAAGAAACTCCCTGAGCTTCCGGAGATGGTCGCGATCCACACCGAAGAATCCGCGCAGGCGATGAGAAAGTACTTTACCCCTTAAACGGGAGGAGTTATCCCCAAGCTTTGGGCTAGAATCAGCGCAGCGATCAGCACCACTCCCCCCAACCCGACGAGGAAGAACAAGCGCATCCCACGGTGTTCTTGGCGCACCCGGCCGAGCGCATCCACCGCCGCTACGTACAGGAAGGTGCCGCCGGAAAATAGCAGCCCCAGCCCGATCCAAACTTGGGGTAAGCGCTCGAGCAGGAGGAAAGTCAGCATCAGCCCCAGCGGGGTAGTCAGGCTGAACCCAAGCAGGGTTCGCAGCGGATGGGAGGTTTCCTGCATGGGGCGCCACAGAAACGCCCCTAAGCTGAAGGCGACCGGAATCCGGTGCGCTAGGACCGCGGCTAAAATCGGTAAGGTCAAAGTCCAAGAGCCGGTCGCCAGGCTCGCCCCTAACGCTAGGCCGTCGGTCAATTCGTGAATGCCAAGCCCAAGCGCCAGAGGATGGGGGAGGCGCTGGGCGAATTCGTGATCTAGCCCGCCGCTTTCCAGCCCGAGCATGAGCAAAAATCCCAGGAGCACTGCCAGCCCGCCGAGCAGGTGCGGGGAAAGCGCAAACGGGGGCTGGGGGTTAGAAGCCTCAAACACCAGCTCGAACCCTTCCGGCAGCACGAGCACCAAAGCCGAGGCGAGCAGCAAGCCGGCGGCGATCGCCGGCAGCGCGCGGGAGACCTTTCTGCCAGGTGTGAGCAGGCGAGGTAAAAGACCAGCTAAAAAGGCGCCCAAAAAGGTGACGCAGGCAATCGCAGTGGCGATGATCCATCCTGGCACGTTTGAGTATCCTTAAAGGCGGGTGATGACCGCGGCGAGTATAGCATCTTGGGGCAAGCGAGGCTAGCTATGGTATGCTTTATTTTTTTAGCTAACCCAAAGGTAAGCGATGAGTGAGGATCAATCCTCTAAAGTCTGTGCGCTGCCTAGGCCGCCTGCGCGGGAGCGGCGCGCGCCTTTGCCGTGGCAGTTTCCCAAGACGCCGGAAGAAGATCCAGAAGCGGTGCGCAGAGTGCAACAAATCCGAGCGAGCGCGAGTTTTCGCCCGGCCACCTCTGACTCCGAGTTTCTCAATCGCTACGAGACCCGCCCGGTGCGCCTGCAGCTCGATTATCTCAAGCCCGAGTTGGAACTCCAACGCGCAGGGGTGAAAAGCACCATCGTGGTCTTCGGCAGTACCCGGATTCCTGAGCCAGAGGTGGCCCGGCGCCGGCTCCAGGCGCTCAAAGCAGCGCTGGAAAAGCGCCCGGACGATGCCGAGCTCAAGGCGCGGGTTGCAGTCGCCGAGCGGATTGCAGCCAAGGCCAAATACTACGAGGTCGCGCGCCAGTTCGGGCAGCTCGTCGGCAACTCTGGCCAAGGACCGCTCGATTGCCGGCTAGTGATCATGACCGGCGGCGGGCCGGGAATCATGGAAGCGGCGAACCGCGGAGCGTTCGAGGTCGGGGCCAAAAGCGTAGGGCTCAACATTACACTGCCGCACGAGCAGTTCCCTAATCCGTACATCACCCCGGAGCTGTGCTTTCAGTTTCACTATTTCGCCATGCGCAAACTGCATTTTCTGCTGCGCGCCAAAGCCCTGGTAGCGTTTCCGGGCGGGTTTGGGACGTTGGATGAGCTGTTTGAGACTTTAACCCTGATTCAGACCCGCAAGATCACCTCAGTGCCGGTGGTCTTGGTCGGCGAAGCTTACTGGAAGCGGCTGATCGATTTTGAGTTTTTAATCGAAGAAGGCGCCATCGACCCGGAGGATCTGGAACTTTTCTGGTATGCTGAAACCGCCGAAGAAATCTGGAACGGCATCGTGTGGTGGTACCAAAGCAAGGGCGAGAGCTTGATCGAAGGGGAATGTCCAGGCTAGAAGGATCGGATCGCCTGGATCGGCGATCTGATTTTGGATGAACGTTGTGACCTGGGAGG
>CAZJKH010000003.1:0-251648 GCA_964546735.1 uncultured Methylococcales bacterium
CAAGGATTTGCCAGGTGTAATATTTATCTCGCCTCGAATCCGGCGTAATGCGAGAACGAATTCCTTAAGCCAAGCGATGTTGTTTTCTGCGGTTTCATCGATCGCTTGAGGATCTGGCTGAGGGAAAGGTTGCCGCATAATTGTCTCTCCCTGGATGCCGGCAATCGGTGCTGCGTGTTGCCAGATTTCCTCAGTGATGAAAGGAATGATAGGATGTGCCAAGCGTAGAAAAGTCTCTAGTACCTCGATGAGCGTCCGACGGGTAGCGCGTTGTTGCAAAGCGTTACCAGTCTGGAGGGAAATCTTGGCTAATTCCAGGTACCAGTCGCAGTATTCTTCCCATAGAAATTCGTAGATAGCAGTAGCAGCTAAATCGAAACGGTAATTTTCAATGGCATGAATGGTGGTTTGAACTGTCCGCTGTAGGCAGGAGCGAATCCAGCGGTCGATCACAGAAAACTCTACCTCGCCTGCTAAGCCTAGATCTTGACCTTCCGTATTCATGAATACATAACGAGCAGCATTCCAGAGCTTGTTACAAAAGTTGCGGTACCCTTCAATGCGGCCTAGATCAAAGCGGATATCGCGGCCGGTGGTGGCCAGGGCAGCGAAAGTAAAACGCAGGGCATCGGCACCATAAGAAGGAATACCGTGCGGGAACTCGCGGCGGGTTTGTGCCTCGATTTGTTTGGCTAATTGCGGCTGCATTAGTCCGAAGGTGCGTTTTTCGATCAGCTTTTCTAAGCTGATACCATCGATAAGGTCGATGGGGTCTAAAACATTGCCTTTAGACTTGGACATTTTTTGGCCATGAGCGTCGCGCACCAAGCCGTGAATGTAGACTTCCCGAAAAGGGACATCACCCATGAACTTAAGGCCCATCATTACCATACGGGCGACCCAAAAGAAAATGATGTCAAACCCCGTCACTAGCACACTAGTTGGATAGAAGGTTTGAAGTTCTGGGGTCCGATCTGGCCAACCAAGGGTAGAGAAAGGCCAAAGCGCCGAAGAGAACCAGGTATCTAGGACATCCTCGTCTTGACGCAGCGTTATTCCTTGAAGCTGGTATTTAGTGCGGATTTCAGCCTCTGAGTGACCGACGTAGAGGTTCCCAGCATCATCGTACCAGGCAGGGATCCGGTGCCCCCACCAGATCTGCCGACTGATGCACCAGTCTTCGATGTTTTCCAGCCATTGGAAGTAAGTCTTGGTCCAGCTGTCAGGGATAAATCGGATTCGACCTTCTTTCACCGCCTGAATAGCGGGTTCGGCAAGCGGTTTGGCCTTTACAAACCATTGATCAGTTAGATACGGCTCGATCACTGCGCCAGAGCGATCACCGCGTGGCACTTTGAGAACATGGTCTTCCACCTTTTCTAACAGACCTAGTTTCTCTAGGTCGGCGATGATCTGTTTGCGCGCTTCTAAACGATCTAGGCCGCGATAGCGGGGGAGGGCGTTGTCGTTGAGGCGAGCCTCTGGCGTAAAGATATTGATCATTAGCAGATGATGCCGCTTACCCACTTCGTAGTCATTGAAGTCATGGGCTGGGGTGATCTTGACACAGCCAGTACCAAAGGTAGGATCTACATAGGCATCGGCGATGATAGGAATCTCTCGGTCAGCGAGCGGCAGCTTCACAGATTTGCCGATCAGGTGACAGTAACGCAGGTCTTCGGGGTGGACCGCCACTGCCACATCTCCCAGCATAGTTTCTGGGCGAGTAGTGGCTACTACTAAAGCGCCTGATCCGTCTGCAAGGGGATAGCGAATGTGCCACAAATGGCCTGTTTCTTCCTCAGAGATCACTTCCAGGTCAGACACTGCCGTGCGCAGGACCGGATCCCAATTGACTAACCTTTTGCCGCGGTAGATCAGCCCTTCCTCGTAGAGGCGAATGAACACTTCCCGTACTGCCCGTGACAAGCCTTCGTCCATAGTGAAGCGTTCCCGCGACCAGTCCACCGAGGCTCCCAACCGGCGCAGTTGACGGGTGATAGTGCCGCCCGAATGTTCTTTCCACTGCCAGATTCGCTCGACGAATTTCTCTCGCCCGAGGTCATGGCGGGTTTTACCTTCCTTTTCCAGTAATCTTTCAACTACTATCTGGGTAGCGATACCCGCGTGATCTGTACCTGGTTGCCAAAGGGTGTTGTCGCCTAGCATCCGGTGATAGCGGGTGAGGGCATCCATAATCGTATCCTGGAAGGCATGGCCCATATGCAGGCTACCGGTGACGTTAGGGGGAGGGAGCATGATGCAAAAAGGCTTGCCTTTGCCAGAAGGGGCAAAATACTCACGTTCTTCCCAGATTTTGTACCAACGTTGTTCAATCGCGTGTGGATCGTAAGTTTTTTCCATGGAGATACAATCGGTTTTAGTTTTGGTTAAATTTTAACATCGAACTGTGCTGGGCTTGGTATGACGAGTCCGATCTATTGGCCTGTCGCTAAGCGCTATCTCAGCCGGCAGGACCCGGTGATGGCAGCCCTGATCGAACGCTATCCCGAAGCCTTAAGCCGGCGGGGCGATTCTTTTCAGACCTTGATCCGCGCCATCGTCGGGCAGCAGATTTCGATTAAGGCCGCCGAGACTGTCTGGCAGCGGCTGGAGGCTAGGATCGGAAAGATTATTCCTGAGGCGATTTTGGCCTGCCCTCTGCCGTTGTTGCAACAGGTGGGGCTCTCGCGCGCTAAGGCCGATTATCTGCATCGAGTAGCTGCCTATTATCTAGAGCGCCAGATCAGCGATGTTTACTGGCAGGGACGGCCTTATGCTGAAGTCCGCTGCGAATTGCTGCGCCTCAGAGGGATCGGGGAATGGACGGTAGAGATGTTTGCCATCTTTCATCTGCATCAACCGGATATTTTTTCCCCGACCGACATCGGCCTGCAAAAAGCAGTCGCTGACCTTTACTTTGCCGGCGCGTCGATGGGTAAGAAGCAACTTACTGAGTTTTCGATGCGCTGGCATCCTTACCGTACCGTAGCCGCTTGGTACCTATGGCGTTATTTAGACCCGGTGCCTGTGTGTTATTGAGGGGGAAAATTACCTAATAATGGGATGCTGTTTGAAGAAACGGCATGGCATGGGCAGGCTAGCGACTGCTTCTTAGGCTTGGAATCAATTAGAGGAGAGCTACATGAATCGTGCAAAGTGGATAGTGGGTGTTGCTCTGTTGACCGGTTCGCTTGCGGTTTTCTCTCAACCAGGGAGAGACGAAGATTGGATCGAGTGGCGGTTGGAGCGGTTAGAAAAGCGGCTAGATCTGACTGCCGAGCAAAGACCCAAAGTGGAAGCGATCCTAAAGGAGCAGCGGGAGAAAATGCAAGCGGTGCATAGAGAAACCGGAGAGCGTCTCAAGCAGGTGCTGACGCTGGCGCAGATCGAGAAATTCGAACGCCTGCGTGAAGAAAGGAAGGCGCGGTGGCAGCACATGCGTCAGCGCTTTTCCCGGCCTTAGCGCTACTTTCTAGCAGGACACTCGCCTGTGGATCCGAACCGACCAAGCTGGGAATGCGCAAGGCGGCTGGATCGACATCGGCGGCAACACCATGATGCGTGGCGATCCATCCACGGGGGACAAGCACAAAAGCTCTAGCGTTGCCCCCGCATTTTAGCCATCGCTGCTGCTATCTGCTGACGCTGAATGATGGTTAAGTGAACTTCTAACCTAGGTAAGAAGTCCTGGTTTTCTCGCTCCAGGTGGGCGCGTTGGAGCTGTTCGAAACGGGCAGCTTTGGCGGCGATCGCCTCAGGGACTCGATGGTGCGTTAGGATTTCCTTAAGATCGAGGTCTAGTACCCGCCAGGCTTCTTCGATCTCTTCATGGTCTAAGGCCAGGCGCTCGATCATACCGTCGAGCATAAGGTCTTGGCCCACCACGCGCGGGAATAGGGCGCGCTCCTCGTCCAGATGGTGAAGGAAGTTGGCGCGTCGGTAGAAGGCATAGATTTCCGCCAGGCGCAAAGCGCGGGCTTCATCGATCTCTTGGGCAATCTCTGGGATAAGTTCCAGCAATTGCTGACCTGCGCTCAGGAAACTGGCGTGATAGCTGAAGATGACTGCCAGCCCGTCGGTAAAATCTTCTGCTGGGTCAATAAAGCGAATCTTCATCGCCGGTAGTAAACGAATTTGGCGCGCACTACTTGGTATGGCCGCCATAGGTAGTTTAAAGGAATGACCAACACATGTACTAGGCGGGTGAAAGGAAACAGCAAAAACACCGTCAGGCCGAAGAACAGGTGCAGTTTATATAGGAATGGGACCTGGTCTAAAAGCTCGGGCTTAGGTAACCAGGTGACGATGCTTTGCGCCCAGGCGGCGAGGCGGATCATGATCGAGGCATCCCCCAAGACGGCATGATATAGGGAAAACGGGATAGTCAAGAGGCCAAGCGTCAAAGTGACAAGCAGCCAGTCCAAGATAAAGATGTCCATAAAGCGGCTGGTAGCGCGGATACGCGGGTGAAACATGCGCCGCCGCCACAAGATCACCCCGCCGATCAGGCACAGGCTGCCGAACAGGGCACCCAAGAAGATTGCGATATACTGGTGGGCTAAGTCAGAGATGCCCAGCGCTAAAAGTACTTCCCGCGGAGTCAACAGGCCAATGAAGTGGCCGAAGAACAGCATGATGATGCCGGCATGGAACAAGCGGCTACCTATCTTAAGCTGCTCTTTCTCCAGAAGTTGACTGGAGTCGGCCTTGAAGGTGTATGGTTCGCGGTCGTAGCGAATTAAGCTCCCAAGCAGAAACGCGGTGCCGGCGATGAAGGGATAGACGCCGAACAGAAAATGAGAAAAGCTCATGCTAACCTCCTAAAGCAGCAACTCGATCAACGGGGCATAAGGGCTTTCTGCCCGGCCAAGATTCTGCGCCAAAGCCGAAAGCGCCTGCCGGCATTGCTGAAGAAACCTCTGGCCTGGATCTGCGGGCAAGGTAGAGACATATTCCAAGATCAAAGGGAGGTAATCGGGGAGCTCTCCTTGCACAGGGATCAGACCTTGGCTGGTGTAGAACTCGGCAAGACCTGCCAGGGTCAGACCGCGCCTTCGGTCTTGCTCCTCGAATAGGTGCCAAGTCAAGTGCAAGCTGTGGTCTGGGTTGAGATCTAACGTGCGCACGTACTGAGCCTGCCAGTCAAGCAGGGATTGTTCTTTTGCCCAGGCTAGGAAAGCCGAAAGCACCGGCCGGGCAGGTTCGGGAAGTTCGTCTACTATCTCGCCGATGGCGTGCAAGTGGGTGGCCAGCTCTTGATCTGGGTAATCCAAAAGCCGAGCCAGCAACCGGTAGAGGACAAGGCTGTCTATTTCCTGCATCATTCCACCTGGGTGGTTTTAGCTCGGAGTTGGCTCATCGGCGTAAACCGAAGCGGCTGGGTAAAGCCTTTGCGCTTTTCCGGAAACAGGGAAAAGCCGTGCTCATAGGCGCTGACGCTACAGCTCTCGTTGCCAAAAGCGAAGCCGACCTGGCCTTGGAAAGCGTAGATGTCTTCGTGAGCGCGATATTCGGGAGCGGTGGGGATGACGAAGCGGTCTTCGTAGTTAGCGATCGCCAGCAGCTGGTACATGGCTTTGACCTGCGCTTCCGTCAGGCCAACCGCTTCTGCCACCTTGGGATTTGGCTTTCCCTCCACGTGGACCGAGCGCATATAGCTGCGCATCGCCAGCATCCGCTCAAGCGCTCGGACGATTGGCGCTTCGTTGCCGGCAGTCAAGAGATTGGCCAGATACCGGATCGGCAGCTTCAAGGCTTCGAGCTTAGGGATCATCCCGTCCTCGTGCACGGGGAGATGACCTTGGTCGATCTGAGTGTTCACGGGCGATAAAGGTGGCACGTACCACACCATAGGCAAGGTGCGAAACTCAGGATGCAAGGGGAAGGCGACTTCGAACTCCATCACCAGCTTCCAAATCGGTGATTTTCTTGCCGCTTCGATCCATGCTTGGGGGATACCGTCGGCAAGCGCTTGACGCGTTACCTCCGGATCGTTGGGGTCGAGGAAAATTCGGCGCTGGGCCGCATAGAGATCTTTGGGGTCTTCCACGGCTGCAAGTTCAGCGATGCGATCGGCATCGTACAGCATAATCCCGTTGTAGCGGATCCGTCCGACGCAGGTTTCCGAGCACACCGTCGGCAGTCCCGCTTCGACCCTAGGGTAGCAAGCAGTGCATTTTTCCGCCTTACCCGACTCGAAGTTGTAGTAGACTTTCTTGTACGGGCAGTTTGAGATACACATCCGCCAACTGCGGCAGCGGTTCTGATCCACCAGCACGATGCCGTCTTCTTTGCGTTTGTACATCGCCCCGGAAGGGCAGGAGGCCACGCACGAAGGATTGAGGCAGTGGTTGCAGATGCGCGGCAGGTAAAGATTAAAGGAATGCTCGAACTCGGCATAAACGGCTTTTTCGATCGCCTCGAAGTTGACGTCACGGCTGCGGCTTGCAAACTCGCCGGCGAGATCGTCCTCCCAGTTTGGCCCCCACTCGATCTTGTCGAGCACCGACCCATCGATCAGCGAATAGGGGCGGGCCACTGGGGCCGCTTCACGCAAAGGGCTGTGCTGTAAGGTGGCGTAGTCGTAGTCGAACGGTTCGTAATAATCGTCGATGGTGGGCAGATCGGGATTGGCGAACAGGTTAGCCAGGCGCCTAAGGCGCGAACCGGACTTGAGCTTGAGTTTGCCGCCTTCGACTTCCCAGCCGCCGTGCCATTTTTCCTGATCCTCCCAGTGTTTGGGGTAGCCTATCCCGGGCTTGGATTCGACGTTGTTGAACCAGACGTACTCGACTCCTTTGCGATTAGTCCAGACGTTCTTGCAGGTCACCGAGCAGGTATGGCAGCCGATGCACTTATCGAGGTTGAACACTAAGGCGAAATTGGCGCGCACTTTCATGGCTTATTTCCCCATTCCGTTAACTTCCACTTCCATCTCTTTCGGTGCCTCCTCGAAGGCCTCTCCCGCCGAATAGGCTTCAGGCACCCCATCGGGATTGAGCTGAAACTCCCGGCTTGCGGTCAGTTCCCGTTCCAGCCAGTCGATTTGCCCGTCTTCGATCTTGTGCAGGAGTACGACTTCGTCGCGTTGGGAGCCGACTGTGCCGTAATAGTTGAAGCCGTAGCTGAGCTGGGCGTAGCCGCCGATCATGTGGGTCGGTTTAACCGTCACCCGGGTGACGCTGTTTAAGATCCCACCGCGTTTTTGAGTCGTAGGAGAACCTGGCACGTTAACGATCTTCTCCTGAGCGTGGTACATCATCGCGACGCCTTCAGGGATCCTCTGGCTGACCACTACCCGTGCCACTGTGGCGCCGTTGGCGTTGACCGCCTCGACCCAATCGTTGTCTTTAAGGCCGATTGCATTGGCGTCCTTTTCCGAGACCCACACGCAAGGTCCGCCGCGGAACAGATGCAGCATTCTTAAGTTGTCGTTGTAGGTGCTGTGAATTCCCCATTTGGAATGAGGGGTGATCCACTTCAGCACCAAATGTGGTTTGTCCTTGAAGCGCACCGAGAGCGGAGAGGTGGACTTTAGGTCGACCGGCGGGCGGAAGGTGCAAAAACTCTCGCCGAATTCCCGCATCCACTCGTGGTCCAGATAAAAATGGGCCCGGCCGGTCAAGGTGCGAAACGGGATGTATTCGTGGATGTTGGTGTAACCTGCGGTATAGCTGACTTCCTCTGATTCTATCCCGCTCCAGGTAGGAGAGGTGATGATTTTCCTAGGCTGCACGACTAGATCGTGGAAGCGTAAGCAGTCCTCGCGCCGCGCTTCAACCAGGTGGGTGTGCCTCCGTCCGGTCTTGGTTTCTAGCGCTTGCCAAGCGCGGTGGGCGACGTAGCCGTTAGTCTCTGGAGCCAGGGTCAATATCGCCTCGCACACTGCTAAATCTTCGGCGATACAGGGCCTGCCTTGGGCTATCCCTTCCTCTTCGACGCAGCCTAGAATGCCTTTAAGGCGCTCGATCTCCTCTTGGGTTGGCCACATAAGCCCCTTGACGCCGTTGCCCAGCCGATCGAGCAGCGGACCTAAGGAGATGAATTGCTGGTAGATATTTGGATAGTTGCGCTCGACCACTTTCAAATCCGGTAAAGTCTTGCCAGGGATAGGTTCGCACTGGCCTTGTTTCCAATCGCAAACCGCAAATGGCTGGGCTAGTTCTTGCAGGGTATCGTGAAGCAGGGGCTGCACCACTAGATCCTTTAAGACGCCTAAGTGCTTCGCCGCCAGCTGGGAAAACTTGTGCGCGAGGGTTTTAAATATCTGCCAGTCGGTGCGCGACTCCCAAGCGGGATCTACTGCCGCCGTCAAAGGGTGGATGAACGGGTGCATGTCGGTGGTGTTGAGATCGTGCTTCTCGTACCAGGTGGCGGTAGGCAGGATAATGTCGGCATATGCCCCGGTGGAGTTCAAGCGGAAGTTGATGTCCACCAGTAGGTCTAGTTTGGCGATGGGGGGAGCACGATGCGCGATTTCCTTAGCTTGGGCCTCCGCGCGCGCATTTTGCAGCACGCCATTTTGGGCGCCGAGCAAGTGCTTGAGGAAATATTCGTGTCCCTTGGCGCTGGTACCGAGCAGATTGGCGCGCCAGACGAATAAGTTGCGCGGGAAGTTCTCCGGGGCGTCGATATCCTCGCAAGCGAATTTGAGTTTGCCAGAGGTAAGCTGTTGGACGACGTGGCGGGCGATCTCCTCCGCGCTGCTGCAGCCGGCTTGCTCGGCTTCCTGACAGATCGCGATCGGCGAGCGGTTAAAATGCGGCGCCGACGGCAGCCAACCTAGGCGCTGCGCTACTACGTTATAGTCGGCCAAGGTGTAGCCGCGGTATTTGCCTGTAGCGGTGGCGGCTAAGAGCTCGTCGGGAGTCAAGGTCTCGTAGCGCCACTGGTCGGTGTGGAAGTAGAAGAAGCTGGTGCCATTCATCTGCCGCGGCGGTCGATACCAGTCCAAGGCAAAAGCGATCGGCGCCCAGCCGGCCTGAGGGCGGAGCTTTTCCTGCCCGACGTAGTGAGCCCAGCCGCCGCCGGATTGACCGACGCAGCCGCACAGGTGCAACAGGTTCATGACCGCGCGGTAAGTCATGTCGTTGTGGTACCAGTGATTGACCCCGGCGCCCAGGATGACCATCGACCGGCCTTGGGTCTTTTCGGCATTGGCGGCGAACTCGCGCCCGGTGCGGATGATGTCGGTGCGCTTGATTCCCGAGACAGCTTCGGCCCAGGCGGGGGTAAACGGAATCGGGTCGTCGTAGCTTTGCGCGCACTCGCCTCCCAGACCTCGATCTAGGCCATAGTGGGCCAGGACGAGGTCGAACACTGTGGCGACCAGCGCTTCGCCATTCTTTAAAGTCAGCCGGCGTACCGGCACATTGCGGACCAGGGTTTGGGCGCCGTTGTCAAAGCGCGGGAAATGCACGGGAAGGACGCCATCTGAGTTGCCGACCAGGCTGAGCTGAAGGGTGATGGGGCGGCCTTCGGCGTCTTTGGGCTCTAAAGTCCATTTGCCCTCCTCGCCCCAGCGGAACCCGATCGAACCTTGAGGGACGACCAGGTGGCCGGTATGGTCGAACGCTACCGTCTTCCATTCTGGATTGTTGCTCTGGGCAAGCTCCCCTGCAAAATCTGAAGCTCTGAGAAATCGGCCAGGCGTAAAGCCGTCGCCGCGGGCGTCTAAGCACACCAGCATGGGCAGGTCGGTGTAGGTGCGCACGTAGTCGAGAAAATAGGAAGTCTGGCGATCGAGGAAGAATTCTTTTAGCACCACATGGGCCATCGCCAAGAACACTGCCGCGTCGGTGCCTGGTTTGACCGGCATCCAAAGGTCAGCGAACTTGACGTATTCGGCGTAGTCGGGAGCGATGGCGACGACCTTGGTACCCTTATAGCGTACCTCAGAGTAGAAGTGGGCATCTGGGGTACGGGTCATGGGCAGGTTAGCGCCGCAGACGATGATATAGCCGGCGTTATACCAATCGGCCGCTTCCGGTACATCGGTCTGTTCCCCCCATACTTGTGGCGAGGAAGGCGGAAGATCGCAGTACCAGTCGTAGAACGACAGGCTAACCCCGCCGATTAGGGACAGGTAGCGGGTGCCGGCGGCGTAAGAGATCATCGACATCGCAGGAATAGGGGAGAATCCGACGATCCGATCCGGTCCCCAAGTTTGGATGGTATAGACGTTAGCGGCAGCGATGATTTCGACCACCTCGTCCCAGCTAGCGCGGACAAAACCACCCAGTCCCCGCACCCTAGTATAAGAAGCGCGTTTTTCCGCATCGGCTTGGATCGCTGCCCAAGCCTCCACTGGATCTTTGCCGCTTTGGCGCAGCGAGCGGTACAGCTCGAGCAGCCGGCCGCGGATCAAGGGGTATTTGATCCGGTGCGGGCTGTATAGATACCAGGAATAACTGGCGCCGCGCTGACAGCCGCGCGGTTCGTGGTTGGGCAGATCCGGCCGGGTTCTGGGGTAGTCGGTAGCTTGCAGCTCAAACGCCACCAGCCCGTTCTTGACGTGGATGTTCCAGGAGCAGCCACCGGTGCAGTTGACGCCGTGGGTGGAGCGCACTACCTTGTCAAACCGCCAGCGCCCTCGGTAAGCCTCTTCCCACTGGCGGTCTTCCTGGGTGACAACGCCGTGGCCGGCGGCAAAAGTTGCATTGGTTTTCTTAAAAAATTTCAGGCGATCGAGAAAGTGGCTCATGAGGAGGTACCTTTTAGATTGTGTAGAATATTAGGCAAAAGCCATTCCAATCTATGGCAAATAAAGTATCGATATCCAACTATTCAGATCGGTATTAAAACTGTGCAAGCTGGTCTCTCGACCTACCATTTTGGTGCGCCACGCGTTTATTCCCATACCGCTTCCACCAGCCGGTCGCTCCGTGTTTTTGAAAGATGCATCAAGTTAGGGCAATCCTTGCGGTGGATGGTAATGCGGTGCCGGACGGTCAGATAGCCTACTACCTGCTCGCCTGGAGCTGGCCGGCAGCAGCGGGCAAGCTGAGTCAATAGGCTGCGTTCACCTTGTACGTATAGGGTCGGTAAGCTTGCCTCGCAGCCCTTTGCGCCTGCAGGCGAGGTTTTGGGATCGATTGGGGCCGGCGATGATCCAGCGGTTCCGCGCAGGCAATTCACTAGCTGGCTGCGGGAGATTTCCCCGCGGCCAAGCGCGAGCCACAACGTTTCCGGCTGATGCAGCCGGAAGCGTTGCAAGAGGCGCGGCCACTCGATTTCTTTTATACCCAGCCGACGCAATTCCCGCTCCAGGTGCTGGCGCCCCAAGCGGCGATAGGTCTCGGTCTCCTTCTGTTTGAACCACTGCCGGATACGGTGGCGGGCATGATCGGTCTTGACCTGGTCGAGCCAGCTACGATTTGGGCCACCTTCGTTGGCGGTTAGGATTTCTACCTGTTGGCCGGTCTGCAATCGATAATCCAGCGGGACGATGCGGCCATCCACCCGCGCACCGCGACAGCGGTGGCCCACTTCGGTATGGATCGCGTAGGCGAAGTCGATCGGCGTTGCCCCCTCCGGTAGGCAGATCACCTGGCGTTTGGGGGTGAGCACGAACACCTGCCCGGCGAACCAATTTCCGTCCTCCGCCCCGGTCTTAAGGGAACGGCTTAGGGCGGCTACGGTTTGCTCGAGCACTGGATCCCGACGGCTACCCTCCTTGTAGCGCCAGTGGGCCGCCATCCCATATTCTGCCAAGGTATGCATGGCCTCGGTACGGATCTGGATCTCCACTGGTAGTCCTTGCGGTCCTTTGATCACCGTATGCAGCGACTGGTAGCCGTTGTCCTTAGGACGGGCGATGTAATCGTCGTACTCCTCCGGGATCGGCTCCCACTGGTCGTGGACCATGGCCAGGACCCGGTAACAGGTGGGAATATCGGCCACGATCACCCGTACGGCATGGAGGTCGTACAAGCCAGAGCAATCCACCTGTTTGCGTTGCATCTTTTTCCAAATGCTATAAAGGTGCTTGGGGCGTCCTTGGACCTTAGCGCTGATGCCAAAAGCTTCAAGCCCAGCTTGGAGGTGGGCGATGAAATCGTTCACGTAGCTTTCCCGACTCGCGCGGCTGGCAGCCAGCTCGGCTGCCAGCCGATAATAGGTGTCGGGTTCTAGATAGCGGAACGCTAGGTCTTCAAGTTCCCATTTGAGCCGGTATACCCCTAAACGGCTGGCTAAGGGCGAGTGAATCTTTAGAGCTTCGCAGGCAAGCCTCTGGCCTTGGGCAGTGCGCTCGCGCAAAGCCAGGCGCAGGGCTTCCAGCCGGCGGGCAAGGACGATGAGCAAGGGGCGCACGTCGTTGGCCAAGGCCAGGAGCAAGCGCCGCCACATCTCGGTTTGGCGTGGGTGTTGCAACCCCTCCTCTGGACAGGCAAATTGCTCTAGCCGGGTGACCTTTTTCACCCATGCGGCTACTTGCGTGCCGAAGGCGGCTTTCAAAGTCGCCTGATCCAGGTCGGCATCAGCGAGTAAGGCCGCCTGCAGGGTGGCAGCATCGGCCCAGATTTCTTTTAGCCTCTGAGCGACCGCCACCGGATCGGGTCGATCAGATGGACGCCCGCAGGCCACGGCATACATTAGGGCTTGGCGGATGGCGTCGGCCTGGGGGGCAGGATAGCCCCAACATAAGCTATCCAGATGCGGCCTAGCAAAATGCAGAGCGCGCTCTAACAGCTCGGAAGAGATGGCAGCGACCATCATGGGCACCCTACTGCTCAATTGCAACCTTATATTCGAAATCGGCGCTAAGGTAAAGTTTAATTTTTTTCCTCGACCTGCCGATTTAAGGGCGTTTGCGCAAAACAAATCAGGCGACTTGGATCCTACCTTCTGCGGTCACGACCGCCTCACCTCCGATGCGCAGATTGAGTCGGTCAGTGCCCTTGTGGTCCATCTCCAGGCTGAGCAGGCTGCGGCGGCTGCCCCGACCACCGCGCTCTACGGTAAAGGCGTAGGTTCCTTTGCGCAGTTGCGCGAAGGAACATAGATAGCCACAAAACGCGGGCATGGCCTCGCCTACGGGAGGGTCCTCTCTGGGACCGATGTCGGGGCCGACCAGGCGAGCGCGGAAGTTAGCCTCCGGGTCGCGCGTGCGCGGGCTGAACAAGAGAATCTCCTGGGCCGCGGTGGCCGGCGCGGTGGATTCGGACCAGCGTTTGAAATCGAACCCTGCCTGGCGCACGGCTTCAGCGCTCGTCAGCGGGACGATCAGAAACGGCCTTCCGCAGGAAGCGATCTTGGGTATGAAGCGTTTGGTGTCGATCCAGGTGGATTTGATCCCCAACATCGCCGCTAGTTCTTCGGTCGGGGGAGCAAACGGGTCCACGATCGGCTCGACGGTCAGCGCCAAGGCGACCAGCTTCAGCCCGCCTGGATCGCGGATGAAATGGAGCGGCAAGGTGCCGCGCCGGGTTTCCAGCAGAAGGGGGCAGTCGCCTAGCTCTGCTGGCGCTGCGCCGAGGTGGGCCAAGACGAAACCGGCGGCGACGAAAGCCTGGGCGGCGAACTCCATTTCCCGGTGAGGCGTGAAGATGCGCGCCTGATAGGTGTTGCCGCTTATCTTAGGCAACAGAAAGACACTTTGAGGAAGGTTCAGCTCGCCTGCCAGGCGTTGCATCTTTTCGTCGCTCAACGATTCGGTATTGGGGAAAACCCCAACCTGAGCGCCGCTGAACGGTTCACGCGTAAAGGCATCAGCGATGTAATAGGTGACTAGCATGGGTTTCTCCCTGCCTTAGGATGCCGACCTGGACCCAGCCGTCGGCGATCCGGACCGGGTAGGTGGGAACGGCGGCATCAGGGTTTTCCACGCAGCGCCCGTTCCTTAAGCTGAAGTGCTGCTTATAGATCGGCGAGGCGACTACCAGTTCCCCGCCGAGACTGCCGGTCAGCCCGCGTGCTAAGACATTGGCATGGCTGAACGGATCATAGTTGCCGATAGCATACACCTGATTCAGCTTGGTAAGGTAGAAAATCGCCACCTGCTCGCCGTTCACCAAGGCACAGACGCCGGCATCGGGTTCTAAGTCCTCGACCTGGCAAACGCTGATCCAGGCGATTTCCTGCGCTGTTTGAGAGGGGTTGTCGCTCAAGAGACCTCCAGCTCAGCTGGTATCTTAAGGCGCGTTTTCTCCGCCAACGTGGCCGGCCGGATCTGGCCGCGCTCCTTAACGAAGACCACATTGTCATCAGTAGCATCGCTGTTGACGAAGAAGCGAAAGCGTTTTTTTAAGATTTCCTCGTTTTCTAGAGTTTTTTTCCATTCACATTCATAGGTGCTGATGATGTGCTGCATCTGCTGTTCCAGTTCGCTGCAGATACCTAGTTTGTCCTCGATGATCACCTCGCGCAGATAATCTAACCCGCCTTCTAAGTTCTCCAGCCACACCGAAGTGCGCTGCAGGCGGTCGGCGGTGCGCACATAGAACATTAAAAACCGGTCAATGTACCGGATCAACGTCTCGGGATCTAAATCGGTGGCGAACAGGTCCGCATGGCGCGGCTTCATGCCTCCGTTGCCGCACACATACAGGTTCCAACCCTTGTCGGTGGCGATCACCCCCACGTCTTTGCCTTGAGCTTCGGCGCATTCGCGGGTGCAGCCGGAGACCGCCATTTTGATCTTATGGGGGGCGCGCAAGCCCTTATAGCGATTCTCGAGCAGGATCGCCAGCCCCACGCTGTCCTGGACGCCGTATCGGCACCAGGTCGAGCCGACGCAGGACTTGACTGTGCGCAGCGCCTTGGCGTAGGCGTGGCCGGATTCGAATCCGGCATCGACCAGGTCCCTCCAAATCAAAGGAAGCTGCTCCAGCCTCGCACCGAACATATCGACGCGTTGAGCACCGGTGATTTTGGTGTAAAGCCCGTACTTTTTTGCCACCTGCCCCAGGACGATCAGCTTGTCCGGGGTGATCTCCCCTCCTGGAATCCGTGGCACGACCGAGTAAGTACCGTCTTTCTGCAAGTTGGCTAGGCGAAAGTCGTTGGTGTCTTGGAGCTTGAAGTGTTGGTCGGACAAGACATACTCGTTCCAGTAAGATGCCAAGATCGAGGCTACCGCCGGTTTGCAGATATCGCAGCCTAAGCCCCGACCGTGTTTTTCCAGTAATTCATCGAAGGTCCGGATCTGCTCTACGCGGACGAGATGGTACAGTTCCTGGCGGCTGTAAGGGAAATGCTCGCACAGGTCCTTTTTGACTTCTACGCCGCACTTTTTGAGCTCTGCCTCCACTACTGATTTGAGCAGCCCTGCACAACCGCCGCAGCCGGTGGAGGCCTTAGTTTGGGCTTTGAGGTCGGCAAGCGCATACACCCCTTGTTCGATCAGCTCGACGATTCGGCCTTTGGTGACATTGTGGCACGAGCACAAAGTAGCGCTCAGCGGCAACGCATCCGGCCCAAGCCCGACAGGTTTCCCTGTCATGGCAGGGAGGATGAGGCTGTCAGGTTGCTCAGGCAGGTCAATGCCGTTTAAATAATACTGGGTGAGGGTATCGTATTGGGATGTATCTCCCACCAGCACCGCTCCCAGGAGCTTTTTGCCGGAGGCAGAGACGATCAGGCGCTTGTATATCCCGTCGCGTTCATTTTGATAGAGATAGCTTTGGGCCCCTGGCGTTCGTCCGTGGGAGTCGCCGATAGCGCCTACCTCTACCCCCATTAATTTGAGTTTGGTAGAAAGGTCGGCGCCGGTAAAGCGTGCTTCTTTGCCGTTCAGATGGTCCACCAAGACGCGCGCCATTTGGTAACCCGGCGCCACTAGGCCGAAGATCTGGTTGTTCCAGAGTGCGCATTCGCCGATGGCGTAGATCTCAGGGTCAGAGGTGCGAAGATAGTCATCGACGACAATCCCGCCGCGCGGCCCAACTTCCAATCCTGATTGGCGCGCTAACTCGTCGCGCGGGCGGATGCCGGCGGAGAAGACGATCAGGTCGGTTTCTAAACTCTCACCGTCGGCGAACTCCATGCGGAGGCGTCGGGAGGTGCCGGCGGCGATATTTAAAGTATTCTTGCCGGTGTGCACGGTAACGCCTAACGCTTCGATCTTGCGCCGTAGCATGGCGCCGCCACCATCATCCAGTTGAACTGCCATCAGGCGCGGGGCAAATTCCACCACATGCGTCTTAAGCCCTAAGTCTTGCAATGCCTTGGCTGCCTCTAACCCAAGCAAGCCGCCTCCTATTACGGCCCCGATTTTGCCGCTGGCAGCGGCACGGGCGATGGCTTCTAAATCCTCGATGGTACGATAGACGAAACAACCATCTCGGTCGTGGCCGGGAATCGGCGGCACGAAAGGGTAAGAGCCGGTCGCCAACACGAGAAGATCGTAGGAAAGTGCAATGCCTTGCTGGGAGCGGACGAGTTTGAAGTTGCGGTCGATTTCGACTACTTTGTCTCCCCCATAAAAGGTAATGCCGTGCGCGCGGTAAAAGTCCGCTGTGGCAAGCGCCAGATCGTCTGGATTGCGGGTGGCAAAGTACGAAGTCAGGTGGACCCGGTCATAAGCAGGGCGCGGCTCTTCGCCGAAAATGACGAGGTTAAACTTACCTCCCTGCTTAGACTGGATTAAGGTTTCGACGAAGTGGTGGCCGACCATGCCGTTGCCGACGACGATTAGAGTTTTCCGCTGCATAGGACGTACCCTGATGTGGATCCATTGGAGATTTATGAATTTTTAAGCATTAATCATGCCAAATATGTTTTTCAGACTTTAGCCAATATCCGCAGGTCCTAGGAGCATAAAGACTGCACCGCAGGTGTGCAGAGTGGGGAAAATGCACAATAACAAGGCTTGTGATTACAAGCCTTTTGCTTGATCTGATTCTAGCTTCAGCTCGTTGATTTTGCGGGTTAGAGTATTGCGCCCATAACCCAATAGCCGAGCGGCATCTTGACGGCGACCATGAGTGTGCTTGAGGGCAGTCTGGATCAAGATGCGTTCTGCCTCAGCGATGGCCCATTTGGCGACGTCGCGTTTGCCCTCGACCAGTTGTTGGGCAGCCCATTGGGCCAGATTGGCCAGCCAGTCACCGCCAGCGTCAGAAGCAAGCGGTGCAGAGGTAGGTTTTCCTACCAGTTCCGGCGGCAGATCCTCCAAGTAAATGGTTTGACCTGGTGCCATCACGGTGAGCCAGCGGCAGGTGTTCTCCAGTTGGCGCACGTTGCCAGGCCAATCCAGACGGCTTAAGTATGCTTCCACTTCAGGGCGCAAGGTTTTGGGTTCGGTATTTAACTCTTTGGCGATGCGCTGTAAAAAATGATTCAACAGCAGCGGGATATCCTCGCGCCGTTCCCGCAACGCCGGCGTATGGATGCGGATAACGTTGAGACGATGGTAAAGGTCTTCGCGAAAGCGGCCTTGTGCGACTAGTTCTTCTAGGTTCTGGTGAGTGGCGGCGATGATGCGCACATCCACGCGCCGCGGAGCATAAGAGCCAAGCGGATAAAATTCCCCTTCTGCCAACACTCTAAGCAAGCGGGTCTGAAGCTCGGCCGGCATGTCACCGATCTCGTCCAGGAACAACGTGCCGCCGTCAGCCTGTTCGAAGCGCCCGATGCGGCGTTGGGCAGCGCCGGTGAATGCCCCTTTTTCGTGACCGAATAGTTCCGATTCCAACAGGTCTTTAGGGATGGCTGCCATGTTCAAAGCGATAAAAGGGGCCTCGCAGCGGGGGCTGTGGCGGTGCAAAGCACGTGCGACTAATTCCTTGCCGGTGCCGGATTCACCGGTGATCAGCACCGTGATAGGAGAGCGGGCTAAGCGGCCGATGGCGCGAAATACTTCCTGCATCGCCGGGGATTTGCCGACTATCTCGGGGGCGGAGCCAAGGTTGGCTACATTCGGTTTGAGCGCACCGCGGCTTTGGCAGGCCCGTTGCACTACCTGCACCATTTCGTCCAAATCAAAGGGTTTAGGTAAGTACTCGAATGCGCCTCCGTGCAGGGAAGCGACTGCGCTGTCCAAATCCGAGTGGGCGGTCATCACGATTACCGGCAGATCAGGATGGCTGGCTCTAAGGCGGCGCAAGAGCTCCAGGCCGTCGATGCCGGGCATGCGGATGTCGGTGAGCAAAACCGCAGGTTGCAACCGGCGCAGCAGAAACTCCGGTTCTGCGGCATCGGCAAAGCAATGGACTGTAAAGCCAGCTTTTTTCAGCGCTTTATCTAAGACCCAGCGGATCGACTGATCGTCATCGATGACCCAGACTTCAGGCATTTGGGTTCTCCAGCGGCAGATAAATGGAAAAGCACGTCCGACTAGGTTCAGACTGACATTCGATCATCCCACCGTGGCGGGTGATCAAGGATTGGGCGATGGATAGTCCAAGGCCGGTGCCATCAGGGCGGCCGGTAATCATGGGATAAAAAATCTGATCCAACAGTTCCGGTGCGATGCCAGGACCTGGATCGATCACATCTACTCTGATCACCTGCCGGTGGTGGTATTGGCGAATCGTGACCCGGCGCTGGATGCGGGTACGCAAGGTGATCTCGCCTGCGCCTTCAAGGGCTTGGGCGGCATTGCGGGCCACGTTGAGAAACGCTTGAATAAGCTGATTTAGGTCGCCGTAGATCGGCGGCAAGCTGGGGTCGTAGTCGCGCTGAATGGCAAGCTTTGGATACTCTGCGGTCAATATCTGCCGCACTCGCTCTAGCACCTGATGGACATTGAGTTCGGCCATCTTAGGCGGTTGGTCCGGTGCCAGCAGGCGGTCGATCAAGGCGCCTAAACGGTCGGCCTCAGCGATGATCACATCGGTATACTCGGTCAAAGCTGGATCAATCAACTCGGCAGCGAGCAGTTGCGCAGCCCCGCGCAAGCCACCCAAGGGATTTTTGATCTCGTGGGCCAGCCCGCGCAGGAGTTGGTGGACGAGGTTCTGTTGCGTGAGCCAGCGTTCATCTTTGGATAGTTGCTGGTAGCGCTCTACATCCTCGATTTCCACGATGACGGCGTCCACTTGCTCGTCTTGAAACAGCGGCGTCATGGCACAGTGGACGGGTAAGATGCGGCCGGAGAGATGAAGAGGGAGGTTGCGCTCTACCCGCGGGGTGCCGCTGGCGATGGTACAGGCTAAGTCATGGGCCAATTTTTCCCCTTGCGGCCCAAACAGTTCTGCCGCTGATAGCCCTAGGCTTTGCCTAGCACTGACCTGAAGCAGCATTTCTCCCGCTGGGTTCAGGTAACGCAGGCGCCCGCTGCGATCGAATAGCAGCAAGGCATTGCCTAGATGATCGAGGATACGTTGGTAAAGGGATTCTTCGTTCATTGAAAAACAATAGGCAAATGACATACCTAGTTTTAAAAAGTTCGATTTTAACAATGGGACTAATAAGATGCTCAATAATGGTGCATAAGAGTTCAAATAAAGTGCATTGGACGAAAATATTTCTCTCTGATTTGTTCATTCTTGCATGGCACAAAAGGTGCTTAAATCTTCATCAGGGCTGAGTAGATATGAGGAGCTGCAATGAAACTGGTAACTGCAATCATTAAACCCTTCAAGTTGGATGATGTGCGCGAAGCATTGTCCGAAGTAGGCGTTTCGGGGATGACGGTGACCGAGGTCAAAGGTTTTGGTCGGCAAAAAGGTCATACCGAACTCTATCGAGGCGCCGAATATGTGGTTGATTTCTTGCCCAAGGTCAAGGTCGAGGTAGCGGTCACCGACGAACAGTTGGAGCGGGTAGTGGAAGCCATTAGCAATGCTGCTCGCACCGGCAGAATCGGCGATGGAAAAATCTTCGTGGCAGACCTAGAACAAGTGTTACGCATCCGCACTGGAGAGACCGGCGCGGAGGCTTTATAAGCTTAAGGTCGCTAATAAATAGTTATCAAAAACAAGGATTAGGAGGCGTCATGAAGCTGCTTATCGCGCTATTTATTCTGGCTTTTTTCGGGTTGGTACCCCCCGGGTCGGCACAGCAGTCCGAGGAAGGTACCACTCTCCCAATTCCGCTCGGAACCCAGCCGACGGAGACTGTTCAGGAAGCACCTCCAGCGGAAGAAAAACCACCTGCTCTTGATTCGGGCAGCACCGCCTGGATGATCGTCGCGACTGTATTGGTCATCATGATGACCATTCCAGGGCTGGCTTTATTTTATGGTGGCTTAGTACGGGCTAAGAATGCGCTTTCGGTGCTGATGCAGGTGTTTGTCACCTTTTGCCTAGTGTCGGTGTTGTGGGCGCTGTTTGCCTATAGCCTCGCCTTTACTGAGGGGCCTTCAAAACTCAATGCAGTGATTGGAGGTCTCTCAAAAGCGTTTCTGAAAGGCTTAACCCCAGATACTTTAAACGGCGTTATTCCGGAATACGTGTTTTTAACTTTCCAGATGACTTTTGCTGCAATCACGCCTGCGTTGATCGTCGGGGCATTTGCAGAGCGGATCAAGTTTTCCGCTGTGCTGTGGTTTATGGGGGGGTGGCTGATTCTCTGTTATGTTCCTATCGCCCACATGGTGTGGGGAGGAGGCTGGCTCGCCGAGCTTGGGGCCAAGGATTTTGCCGGTGGTACCGTGGTGCATGTCAATGCTGGCATCGCCGGACTGGTGGGGGCATTGGTATTGGGCAAACGCCTGCGCTATGGGCGCGAGGCCATGCCTCCCCATAACTTGGGCCTGACCATGGTGGGCGCTTCGCTGCTGTGGGTGGGCTGGTTCGGTTTCAATGTGGGTTCCGAGCTTGCCGCCGATAGGATCGCTGGTCTGGCCCTGGCAAACACCCAGTTTGCCACTGCGGCTGCGGTGCTGGGGTGGATGGCGGTGGAATGGCTTGTCAAGGGTAAACCGAGTATGCTAGGTGCGGCTTCTGGAGCAGTGGCTGGATTAGTGGCGATTACCCCTGCCTGTGGCTTTGTCGGGCCGATGGGGGCGATCGCCATCGGGGTATTGGCGGGGATGGTTTGTTTCTGGGCGGTCACCGGCCTAAAGCCTTCCTTGGGTTACGACGATTCCCTGGATGTCTTCGGCGTCCACGGGATAGGGGGGATGATCGGCGCGCTCTTAACGGGTGTCTTTATGGCTCCCGAATTGGGAGGAGTCGGCTATCCGGAAGGCGTGTCTATGGGTGGGCAGGTCGGTAAGCAAGCTATTGCCACTTTAACTACCATCGTCTGGACTGGCATTTTGAGCTTCATTCTTTACAAGATGATCGATGTGATCTTGGGGCTTAGGGTCACCGAGGAGGAAGAACGCGAGGGCCTAGATATCAGCTCCCATGGCGAGAAAGCCTATAATTGATTGATCCTTTCCCAGGAGGAGATTAGCAAGCGCCTTAGGGCGCTTTTTTTTGCGCGGTTTAACCCTTTTATCTACTCTTTTGCAGGCTAAGCTGACTTTCAACTTTGGCAACTTAGGGGGACTGGCGTGGAACAAATCTTGACTGAGCTAAAGTATGCCTTAGACACGTTTTATCTGCTCATGAGTGCGATGCTAGTAATGGGAATGGGGGCAGGCTTTACCCTGCTTCAGATAGGCTTGGTAAGGGCCAAAAATACCGCGGCTATCTTAACCCAAAACATGGCTTCCTATGCCGTCGCTTATCTTTCGTATTTGCTGGTCGGTTACCAGGTGATGTATCCCGATGCGCCATTGAATCCGATCTGGCCAGGCATAGGTTTTGGGATCGGTCAAGACCACGCGCTAGGCGAAGTCTTGCAAAGCGAAGGCAAATTTTACTCTTCCAAAATGGCTGATTTTTTCTTTCAAGCAGCATTCGTGGTGGCTGTGATTTCTATCGTCTCAGGGGTAGTAGCTGAGCGAATCAGGCTGTTTCCCTTCCTGTTATTTGCAGCAGTCCTGGCCGGTTTTATCTACCCCTTGCAAGGTTATTGGAAGTGGGGAGGAGGCTTTTTAGACAAGCCACTTGGATTTTTCGACTTTGCCGGTGCAGGAGTGGTTCACTTATGCGGTGCCAGTGCAGCCTTCGCCGGCGTGCTACTGCTCGGACCCAGGACAGGCAAATATGGCTCTGACGGAGAGGTGTATCCAATTGGCTGCAACCTGCCTTTGGCCACCCTCGGCGGATTCATTCTGTGGTTGGGATGGTTCGGCTTCAACGCAGGGGCAGAACTGAAGATTTCTGACCTCAGTGAAGCCAACGCGGTTGCCAGGATATTCGTGAATACTCATAGCGCTGCTGCTGGCGGTGCGCTAGCTGCGCTGCTCGTTGCCCATATCGGGTTGGGTCGAGCTGACCTGACCATGATGCTGAGCGGCGCTCTGGCTGGGCTTGTGGCGATCACGGCTGAACCTTTGATGCCTGTGCCTTGGCAGAGTCTAGGGGTAGGTGCTGTCGGCGGAGCGATCGCGGCGTTTTCTAGGCTTGGCTTCGACAAGCTGCGCATCGATGATCCAGCAGGTGCCCTCTCTGTTCATGGGGTAGCCGGCATCTGGGGACTGGTGGCGGTATGTCTTTCTAATCCGGAGGCCAGATTTGGGGTTCAATTATTGGGTATCGCGGCGATTTTCGGCTTCGTATTTACTATCAGCTTCATAGTTTGGCTGCTGTTTAAGGTATTGGTCGGGATTGGCTTGAGCCAAGAAGACAAGGAAAGAGGCGCAGATTGAATCAGATGCGGATAAGTTCAGGCAAAAGTAAAAACGCCCCCAGGTGGGGGCGTTTGCTTGTATCTTTGCCTTATAGGCTGTAGTACATGTCGAACTCCACTGGGTGGGTGCTCATCCTAAGGCGGGTTACCTCTTGCATTTTGAGCTCGATGTAAGCGTCGATCAAGTCGTCGCTGAACACGCCACCTGCCTTGAGGAAAGCGCGATCTTGGTCTAAACATTCAAGCGCCTGATCGAGGGAGAAGCAAACCTTGGGGATCTCTCTTTCCTCTTCTGGCGGCAGGTCGTACAGGTTCTTATCCATAGCCTCTCCCGGATGGATCTTGTTGAGGATTCCGTCAATGCCAGCCATCATCATCGCGGCGAAAGCCAGATAAGGATTAGCGGTAGAGTCGGGGAAACGCACTTCGATCCGGCGCGCTTTAGGGTTGGGGATAAACGGCACCCGGATGGAAGCAGAACGGTTGCGGGCCGAGTAGGCGAGCATCACCGGCGCTTCAAAGCCTGGCACCAGCCGCTTGTAACTGTTGGTCGAGGCGTTGGTAAAGGCATTTAGGGCACGCGCGTGTTTAAGGATGCCGCCGATGTAGTAGAGAGCGATTTCCGACAGCCCGCCGTATAAATCGCCGCTAAACAAATTGATACCGTTTTTGCTCAAGGATTGATGAACGTGCATTCCATTGCCATTATCGCCTACCAGCGGTTTTGGCATAAAGGTAGCGGTTTTACCAAACGAGTGAGCGACGTTCTGGACTACGTATTTGAGGATCAATACCTCGTCGGCCTTCTTAGTGAGGGTATTGCAGCGGACACCGATCTCACACTGACCGGCGGTCGCCACTTCGTGGTGATGGACTTCGGTTTTGAGCCCCATCTCCTCTAGGGTTTTACACATGGCCGTGCGGATATCCTGGAGCGAATCTACCGGTGGTACTGGGAAATAGCCGCCTTTGATGCTAGGGCGATGACCGATGTTGCCGCCCTCATAGACTTTTTCAGCGTTCCAGCTCGCTTCTTCAGAGTCCACTTGGTAGAAACAGCGGTGAATGTCGGCAGCCCAGCGCACGTCGTCAAAAATGAAAAACTCGTTTTCTGGACCGAACAAGGCGGTGTCAGCGATACCAGTGGATCTCAGATAAGCTTCGGCGCGTTTAGCCAAGGAGCGCGGGCAGCGGCTATAGCCTTCCATCGTGGAAGGTTCGACGATGTCACAGCGCAAGATCAAAGTCGGCGTCTCGAAAAACGGATCCACGACAGCGGTGTCTGGGTCAGGCATGAGAATCATGTCTGATTCTTGGATGCCCTTCCAGCCAGCGATGGACGAACCGTCGAACATTTTGCCGGTTTCAAAGAATTCCTCGTCAACGGTGTGGGCTGGAACAGTCAAATGCTGTTCCTTGCCACGGGTGTCAACAAAGCGCAAATCGATGAATTCGATTTCCTTTTCTTTAATGATCTCAAAGACCTTATCAACAGACATACTTTTCCCCTTGACCTGTAAATAATTGGAATTTGGCAAGATGCCCAGGCGCTAAAAAGCATAGAGTATACCAACTTTGGCTCGAAAATCCCTTATTTTCCAGTATGCGCAGAGTATCGTATTTGAGAGTTTTGTGATTTAAGAATTGTTATGGTTTTTAATGTTAATTTTTGCACTATTTCTGAACATCTGCCGTTTTTATCTGCACCTAATTGGTGCAAATCAATTGTGTGCTTCTTTTAAGTAGGGGTGAAATAGACATGTACGCTGCCTAAAAAAGGGAGCTTGTCGGCTGCTCGTTGCAGTTGCTGGCAAATTGTCTCTGCGGAGGTATCTGAGCTAAGGACTTTAAGCGGCAGATAAACTTCTATGTGGATTTTGCCTTGTAGGTAATGAAGATGGATCCGCTGGATTTGCTCTGCATAGGGCAAGTGGCGCCAGGCCCGGTGGAGTTTGGCGATGACCTCAGAACGCAGCGGCAATTGTAGGGGGGGCTGGTTTAAATCGGGCTCGGTATCGATGTGGACGGTAACGTCGCTGACCTCCTCAAACTCCTCCAGCAAGCGATCGCGCACCTTATCAGCGATGGCATGGCCTTCGGAAACGGAAATCTCCGCAGGGACCTCGATGTGCACGTCCAGCAAGGCTTCGCCAGCCATCTGGCGGGTGCGTAAGGCGTGCAGGGATTTGACGCCTTCGGTGGTCAAGATGACCTGCTCGATTTGCTGCACAAGCTTAGCAGGTAAAGCTGTGTCTACCAGTTCCCGAGTGCTGTCTAGGATCAGGTTCAGGCCGATCTCAGCGATCATCAGGCCGACGACGATGGCAGCTGCTGCATCGGCAAAGTGGAAGCCATATAGGGTTCCGGCAATGCCGATTAAGACCACGATCGAGGAGATAGCATCTGAGCGATGATGCCAGGCATTGGCGTAGAGTAGGCGTGAGCGAGTGCGACGGGCTACCTGGATAGTACAGTGGTACAGACCCTCTTTGATGGCAATCGAGGCGCAAGCGGCGATCAGCGTCCAGCGGTTTGGCTGCCATAAGATTGTTTTTCCTAAAAGGCGGTGAGCAGCGTCCCAGATGACAGCGCCGGCCATCGCAGTGAGAACTAGCCCTAATAAGACCGCGGCGGCGGTCTCAAACCGACCGTGACCGTACGGATGAGTTTCATCAGCGCTGTGGCTAGCGATGCGCAAGGTAATCAAGATCAAAACATCGGTGGCCAGATCCGAGAAAGAGTGAATGCCATCGACGATGAGCGCTTCAGATCGGCCGTAAATCCCAACCACTACTTTAGCGGTAGCCAACAGCAAGTTGACTATCGCACTTACTACGGTAACGTACAGTTTAGCGGTGAGGCGTTCAACACGGAGAGCCGCCGAGCTCATTTTCCAATCGTGAGCAGGATGTGGTATTGGTCGTTTTGTTGCCAGCTCTTTAAAATTGAATGGCCGTTGATCCGACACCAGGCGGGAACGTCTTGGAGGATGCCGGGGTCGGTGCCGATTAGCTCTACCTTAGTGCCAGGCGGAAGGTGTTTGGCGGCGTCTTGGAGCCGGATCACCGGCAGCGGGCACAACAGGCCACGAGCGTCTATGGTTTTTCGGCTCATAGCAACCACTCCGCTGGGATTTCGTGGGGTCGCAAAGGGGTAACGCGGAAACTGCGTTCGCCTTCGGAGGTGATCGCTGTCACTTCTACCTGATCGGCATCTCGACCTTGGCTGTAGCGGGCGACAATGCGCGCCGCTAGAATCAGATCCGCTTCGGAAGGATGACCATCTATGAGCGCGAGGGGGCCTGAGTGGCTGACTGGATAGAGATGCGGGAAGCGATGCTTGTAGCCGTTTAAGAAACGGCCTTCTCCTTCTTCGCGCGCAACGATCAGTTTGAATCCAGGCCGAGGGCGAATGTGGCGGCCGACTTTGAGCAGCATGATATCGTCTAGCTCATAATATTTGTCGCCGCGAGCCTGCCACAGGTCGGCCAGTTTGCGCGAATAGTTCTCATCGGTCAAAAAACAGCAACCGCCGGCAGGTTGAGCATAGTCGGTCAGGCTGAACGCTTTGGCCAATTCCATCTGGGGTTTGCGACTCCGTCCATAGAAACCGTAGAGCTTGTCGCGATCCACCCAGCCTTCCCGTTCCGGCTTAGTGGGGGGTAGGAGTTTGGCGCTCAGTGGCCTTAGCAGCAGATCTTCGGCGCCCGATTCGTGGGCAATTAAAGGCATGGTATCCTGGCGTTGGGATTTAGGTCGTTGGCCGATCACCTCGCCGGTGATAATGAAATCGAAGCCGTTGGTTTCCATCCATTGCTTGGCCTTGCTCACCATAAAGATCTTGCAATCTAGGCAGGGATTGAGATTGGCTCCGTAGCCATACTTGGGATGGATGAGGACGTTTTTGTATTCCTCGATGACGTCAATGATGTGCAACTTAATGTTAAGTTGTTCGGCTACCCATAGCGCGTTGTTGCGCTTGGACTTGGCTGCGGCGCGCTTGCGGATTGCATGAGTGTGGCTTTCCACGCAAAATCCGGTATAAAAATTGATCCCTTCTACGTAGATGCCTTGGGTTTGAATGACTTTGGCGGCAAGCATCGAATCGAGGCCACCGGAAATGAGGGCAATCGCTTTACGTTGTTGGCTTGACATAGGACTCATCTTAAAAAACTAAATTTTACCATCCTGATGCTTGCCTGATTGGAGCACTACAAATCCATAGCAATTCATTATAAAGGCGTGATAGGGTTTACTGACTTTATTGGATTTGAGGCAAATGAACAAAAACCAATTTCTGCTGTTGGCTACTTTTTTTGAGGGAGGATTGATAGCTGTTGCCTACCTATTGGGCTGGTGGGTCAAGATCGATCCGCTGGCCACATTTACCTGGCGCGCTGATGCCATCAGCTTGGGTTTGCTTGGAACCCTGCTGTTGTTGGCTGTTTTCGGTCTTGTTTATCGCTTACCTGTACCGGAACTTCACAGGATCAAGCAGTTATTGATCGACACCTTAGGGGCGCAACTTGCTGCCTGCCGCTGGTATGAGCTGGTGTATGTCGCGATTTTAGCAGGCGTAGGGGAAGAGATCTTGTTCCGCGGTGTCCTCCAACCCTGGTTGGAAGAGAGATGGGGCAAGTTTTCGGCATGGTTGCTCAGCAATCTCCTGTTTGGCATCGCCCATTCGGTCACCCTACTGTATGCCTTACTCGCAGCGCTTACTGGCTTATATTTAAGCTGGATGCTGGATGCCGGAGGCGAGCGTAATCTCCTAGTACCGATGGTCGTACATGCGGCTTATGATTTAGCCGCTTTTTTCGTCGTCGCAGCTACTTATCGCGCTGAGCGCACTGTTGGCTGAACCTAAACTTGGGTTTAAGCAACTTTTGTTGCCAAAAAGGTACGCTTGACGAAGAGCAACAGGCTTTTTATAGTGGCCACAAATTGAGTGGGGAATTGTGGAATGTGGTGGGGATGTGGGGATATTTCGTGGTATTTATACCCTTAATTTAGATGATAAGGGTCGTTTAGCGATTCCTTCCAAATACCGCGAGGCCTTGCAAGCAGAACACGCTGGCCAAGTAGTGATTACCATCGGTATCGACAATCGCTGCCTTTGGCTATATCCCTTGCCCCACTGGGAAGTTCTAGAACAGCAATTGCTTTCCTTGCCATCTATGAACCAGCAGGTCCGCCGCTTGCAGCGGCTTTTAATCGGCCATGCCAGCGAGTGCCAGCTAGATGGGCAAGGGCGGGTGTTATTGACCTTGCCTTTGCGTAAATACGCCAATCTGGATAGAACCGTAGTGCTGGTTGGGTTAGGTGGCAAATTCGAAATTTGGGACGCGCAAGCTTGGGACATCCGCCGCAATGTGTGGGTGGAAGAGACGAGTATGGCGGATTTTCAAGGATTGCCGGATTTGAACGCTGTGCGAATTTGACGATGGAGGCGAGGGTTCATCAACCCGTCATGCTGGAAGAGGCGTTGGCGGGGTTGGCCATGCGTAGGGATGGCGTGTACGTAGATTGTACTTTTGGGCGGGGAGGACACAGCCGCGCGATCCTGGATCGCTTGGGATCTGAAGGCCGCTTGATCGCGCTCGACAAAGATCCAGAGGCCATCGCTTCTACCCAAGCCAGAGAGCTTTTGCAGGATAAGCGATTGACGCTGATCCACGCAGATTTTAGGCAGCTAAAGGAAATCATTGAAGCGATGGGTTATGCCGGCAGAGTCAGTGGAATCCTCATGGATCTGGGAGTCTCCTCCCCCCAGTTGGATAACCCAGAACGAGGGTTTGCTTTCCTCCACGATGGCCCATTGGATATGCGCATGAATTCAACGCGAGGAATGAGTGCAGCGGACTGGTTGGCACGCGCGAAGGAGCAGGAAATCGCAGAAGTCATTCAGCGTTATGGGGAGGAGCGTTTTGCCCGTCGAATCGCGCGCGCGATTGTAAAAGCCCGTGCCGTTGAGCCGCTGACTCGTACTCGCCAGTTGGCGCAACTGATCGAGCGCAGTGTGCCGGTGCGAGAGCGGCGCAAACATCCAGCGACGCGCACTTTCCAAGCGCTGCGCATTTACATTAACCAGGAGCTTGAGTGCTTAGAGGCAGCCTTAGTGCAGGCGGTGGAGATTTTGGCCCCCGGTGGGCGGTTGGTGACCATTGCCTTTCACTCTTTGGAGGATCGGATCATCAAACGCTTTATTCGCGAACAATCCCGCGCTACCCCTATGCTTAGGGGATCGGCGGTCATGGCAACTGCGGGGTACTTGAAAGCCTTGGGCAAAAAGCGGCCAGATGCTCTGGAAGTGGCTTTAAATCCCCGAGCGCGCAGTGCGATCCTAAGGATTGCCAAGCGCCGATGTTGACAAAACCGGTGTGGATAGCGGTGGGTCTGGCGATCTTGGTCGCCGTTTCCGCGGTGATGGTAGTGCATGGCAAATTTCGTAGCCGCCTGCTCTTCAATGAGGTTCAACGTCTTAAGATGGAGCTAGACGCGCTGGAGGTGGAATGGAAGCAATTGCTACTCGAAGAGCACGCTTTCGCCGACCCGGCTCGGATCGAGAGCCTGGCTAAGTCCCGGTTGCAGATGGTAGTTCCAAAGACAGACGACATTGTTTATTTGCCGTTGTCCCGGCAGGGCGATTAATAAATAGCATGAGCATGACACAATTGGGTGCGCCCCAAATTCGTCCCGCGCCTTGGCGGCGGGTATTGGTGCTGGTGGGATTCGGCATGGGATTGGCCGGACTCATCGTACGGGCGTTTTATGTCCAAATCTGGCAGCGAGATTTTTATCAGCGTCGGGCAGATAGGCAGCAGATACGGGTAGTTACATTGCCAGCCCACCGTGGGCAGTTGTTAGACCGGAAAGGTGTTCCGCTGGCAGTCAGCGCGCCGGTTCAATCGGTGTGCATCAACCCGCGTGAGTTTAAGGCCGGCACAGAGCAGCTGCGTGCGCTGGCCCGTGGGTTAGGGGTCTCCGAACGGTATTTGGCCGGTCGGATCAAGTCTAACCGCCACCGCGCTTTCCTATATCTCAAGCGGCATCTGCCTCCAGCTGAGGCAGAGCGAATCGCTCAACTTGAGATCGAGGGTTTGTTTTTAAAGCCGGAGTTCAAGCGCTACTATCCAGCCGCTGAAGTGACTTCCCACCTGCTCGGTTTTACCGATATCGATCAGCATGGTCAGGAAGGTTTAGAAAAACAGTTCGAAAATCAGCTTAAGGGAATTCCTGGCCGTATGCGGGTAGTACAGGATCGGCGCGGGCGGATCATCGAAGCGATCGAAGCGCTTGCTGAGGCCAAACCGGGCCGCGATATCCGCCTTAGCATCGACCGGCGGTTGCAATATTTAGGGTACCTGGAGCTCAAGCGCGCTATGGCTGAACACCGAGCCAAAGGCGGCATGTTGGTGCTTATCGATGCGCGCACAGGTGAAGTGTTGGCATTGGCCAATCAACCGGCCTTCAATCCTAATCTACGCCGCTCGTTGCGCGCAGGGCATTTTCGCAATCGTGCTATCGTAGACAGTTTTGAACCAGGCTCTACGCTAAAGCCTTTTACCCTAGCCTGTGCGTTGCGAGAGCGGGCGGTAAGCATGGATTTCAAAATCGATACCAATCCTGGTTGGTTGCGGGTAGGGCGGCATGTTGTGCGCGATCATCACAATTACGGGGTGCTCGATTTGGCTGGTATTCTGCATAAGTCAAGCAACGTCGGAATCAGCCAGATCGCTTTGCGAATGGCACCTAACACTTTGGCTGCTTGCCTGAAGGATTTCGGCTTCGGCAAGCCGGTAGGTATTGAGTTTCCGGGAGAGACGGCGGGCGTTGTGACGGATACCGCTGGATGGGGAAGGTTCGAACAGGCAACGATCGCCTTCGGCTATGGACTCTCAGTTTCGGCGCTGCAATTAGTGCGCGCTTATACAGCCCTAGCCGATGGTGGGGTGCTCCACAGCCTGACCCTGTTGCCCCGTCGCCAAGACGATAAAGCTCAACGGGTCCTGCCGGAAAAAGTAGCCAGCCAGATCTTGCAAATGTTGGAAGGGGTGGTTAGCCAGCAGGGGACTGCGCTTCAAGCGCAGATGGCGGGTTATCGCGTGGCAGGTAAAACCGGCACAGTCAAAGTCGCAATACCAGGGGGGTATGCGGAGGGCCGCTACCGTTCCCTGTTTGTCGGATTGGCGCCGGCTTCGGCACCTCGTTTGATATTGGCGGTCGTGATCGAAGAGCCAGCTGGGCAGTATTACGGCGGCGAGGTAGCAGCTCCAGTGTTCGCGCGGGTGATGGAGACGGCACTGCGTTGGTTGGGAATTCCGCCGGACACGATGCCGGTTAGCCACCAGGCGTGGATGGCAAAGTTCGATGACAGCCGGGGCTGAGATGGATCTTAGGCTCAGCGACTTGTTGCCGTGGGTGTCCTGTCCGCCGCTTAAGGTTTCCGGGCTATGCGATGAATCTCGTGCAGTCTGTCCTGGAGACGTCTTCTTAGCGCTTGCAGGCAGCCGCTGTCACGGGGTGGAGTTTGCGTTGGAGGCGCAAGCCAAAGGGGCATGCGCAATCGTCTATGATCCTAAAGGTGCTCGTTTGCCGCCTGGGCTGACGATCCCTGCAATCGCTCTTCCTCGGCTTCAGGAGCGGGTAGGGGAGATCGCTGCTCGCTTCTATGGTTATCCCTCCCGGGAGATGGAAATCATCGGCATCACCGGCACCAATGGGAAAACTTCCTGTAGTTTGTTTTTGGCTCAGGCGCTTGCAGGAGGAGTCATAGGAACCTTAGGCTGGGGACGCCCGCCGGTTTTGCAACCGACCGCACATACCACCGCGCCGGCAATGGAAACCCAAAGGCGCTTGGCAGCCTTGCGCGTCCAAGGGGTAAAGACTGTCGCGATGGAAGTCTCTTCCCATGCGCTGGATCAAGGTCGGGTAAATGGGGTCGATTTTAGCGTAGCTGTGTGGACCAATCTGAGCCGCGATCACTTGGATTATCACCGCACGGCAGAAGCTTATCTAGATGCTAAGCGCAAGCTGTTTCGCTGGCCGAATCTAAAAGCAGCTGTGCTTAATCTGGACGATCCTGCCTGGCCGCTCTTCTATCAGGCAATCGCACCTACCGTGGCGGTAATCGGCTACACCATGGGAGATAAAAGCGCCCCTTTTCCTTATCTTACCGCTGCCAACGCCAGTTATTCGCTCGCTGGGATCGAGTTCGAAGCGGTCTGGGAAAGAGAGCGCTTCCCGGTTCGGGTACCGCTGCTTGGGGAATTCAATCTTGCCAACCTTTTAGCGGTACTGGCCGCCTTGCTTGCGCGCGGGATGAGACTCTCCGAAGCGGTGCAACAGGTGGTGTCTTTGCAGCCGGTACCGGGCCGGATGGAATGTTTTAGGACCCCTGGCCGGCCATTGGCTGTGGTGGACTACGCTCACACCCCAGCGGCTTTAGAGTTGGCGCTTAAGTCCTTGCGGCGCTGCTGTCAGGGAAAACTATGGGTGGTATTCGGCTGCGGTGGCGAGCGCGATCGCGGCAAACGCCCCTTGATGGGGGGAATTGCCGAGCGGCTAGCCGATCGGGTGATTCTGACCGATGACAACCCGCGTCGTGAGCCAGGAGATCGTATCATCGCTGACATCTGCGCTGGTATGAAAGGGCCTCCTTTAATCATTCGAGACCGCCACCAAGCAATTGCCGCAGCGCTGACAGCGGCAGGCGCCCAGGACATTGTCTTGGTAGCCGGCAAGGGACACGAAGATTATCAGGAGATCGAGGGCAGAAGGTTGCCTTTCTGTGACCGGACAGTGGTGAAAGAGGTATTACAAGAGGTCAGCGGCACATGCGTTTGAGCGAATTAGTACCGGTACTTCAAGGCCAGTTGGTAGGGGGAGAAGCAGAATTTGAAGGCATCACCATCGATAGCCGCGCGGAGGTAGGCGGGAAGTTGTTTGTTGCTCTGCGCGGGGCGCGTTTTGACGGCCATGATTTTATCCCTCAGGCGCAGGCAAAAGGCGCCAAGTGTGCGTTGGTGGAGCGGCCGAGCGGTGATCTGCCGCAGCTGGTGGTGGCCGATACGCGATTGGCGCTAGGGAAGTTGGCGCAGTATCACCGCCGCCAGTGCTTTAGCGGTGACCTGGTGGGAGTAACCGGCAGCAACGGTAAGACGACGGTCAAGGAGATGATCGCCGAGGTATTAGGTGGCGAAGTTAAAGGGCTTAAGACCGAAGGCAATCTCAATAACGCTATTGGCGTGCCTTTAACCTTGCTGTGCCTTACCCCCCAGCACCAGTTTGCGGTGGTCGAAATGGGTGCCAATCATCCCGGTGAGATCGATTACGTCGCCAGGCTTGCTGAACCTCAGGTCGGAGTGATCACCAATGCCGGGCCAGCGCACCTTCAAGGATTTGGCTCGCTTGAAGGGGTCGCGCGCGCCAAAGGCGAGCTGATCGCTGCGTTGGCGGAAGATGGGATCGCTGTGCTGCCTGCCGACGACCGATTTTTCGAGTACTGGCAACAGCTTGCCGGTACACGCAAGCGGCTGACCTTCGGCTTAAGCCCAAATGCCTCGGTACACGTAGAAGAAGTCACTCCTCTCCGCTTTGCAGGGGGGAGATTTTGCAATCGCTTTGTGGCCTGTGCCCTGGGGGAGCGGTTTGGGATCGAACTGGCTTTGGCTGGGCAGCACAATGTGGTCAACGCCTTGGCTGCCATTGCCGTCGGTTTAGCGCTGGGCCGGGAGATCGCTGAGATCCAGGCGGGGCTTGCCCGGATGCAACCGGTTGCAGGTCGGCTCAGGCCCCTTCCTGCCAAGGCTGGAGCTTGGTTGCTGGACGATTGTTACAACGCCAATCCAGCTTCTTTTCAGGCAGGTCTAGAAGCGTTGCGGGCGCTGGGCGGGGAGCCTTGGGTCATTCTCGGCGCATTCGGCGAACTAGGGCAGGCAAGCGAGGTTTGGCATGCAAGAGCCGGAGAGTTAGCGAAAAAGTATAGGGTTTGCCGCTTGCTGGCGGTAGGGGAAGAGAGCCGGTGGGCGGTGGCGGCGTTTGGGACTGGTGGGCAGTGGTTTGAATCCCAGGCAGCACTGATCGAGGCTGCCCTTAAGTGGCTGCATCCAGAGGTTCGCATTTTGGTCAAGGGATCGCGCCGGGCAAAATTAGAGCTTACGGTGTCTGCCTTAAAGGCTTAGCATGTTGTACTGTCTAACGGAGTGGTTGGCAAATTGGTACGGCCCGTTTCGGGTCTTTCAGTATCTGACGTTGCGCGCTATTTTGGGGGTGCTAACCGCGCTCTTTATCGCGTTCCTGCTTGGACCGCCTTTAATCCGCCGTCTTGGTCGCTACGGTTGCCAGCCGATCCGGGAGGATGGTCCCCAAGGTCATTTCTCCAAGGCAGGGACCCCGACTATGGGAGGGGTCTTGATTTTGTTGGCGGTCACCTTAGCGACGCTGCTGTGGGCTGATCTGGGCAATCGGCAGACCTGGGTAGTGCTGGCAGTGACTTTGGCTTTTGGGGCGATCGGTTTTGTCGACGATTACAAGAAACTGGTCCAGGGCGACAGCAAAGGTCTGTCAGCATCGCAAAAGCTGCTTTGCCAAACGGTTGTCGCGCTCCTGGCAGCGGGGTTTTTGTATGCCACCGCTAAGGTCCAGGCGGAGACTATGTATATCGTGCCGTTTTTCAAACAGGTGGAGATCGATCTTAAGTGGGGTTATGTACTCCTGAGTTGGTTGGTCATCGTCGGGACGAGCAACGCTGTCAACCTCACCGATGGTCTCGATGGCTTGGCGATCCTCCCGACCGTATTGGTAGGTGGGGCACTGGGGATTTTCGCTTATGCGTCCGGCAATGTGAATTTCGCCAGTTATTTGGCGGTCCCTTATGTGCCTGGGGTTGGCGAGCTGGTAGTGTTCTGCGGGGCGCTAGTGGGCGCTGGGTTGGGGTTTTTGTGGTTCAACGCGTATCCCGCGCAGGTATTTATGGGCGATATCGGAGCTTTGGCCCTGGGAGCAGCTTTAGGAACACTGGCGGTATTGGTGCGCCAGGAGATCGTCCTGATGGTGATGGGAGGAGTGTTTGTGGCAGAGGCGCTGTCGGTCATTCTCCAGGTAGCTTCCTTTAAGCTGACTGGCAAGCGGATCTTGCGCATGGCGCCTCTACATCACCATTTTGAACTTAAAGGTTGGCCAGAACCTAGGGTAATCGTGCGTTTTTGGATCATCACGGTGATCTTGGTTTTGCTCGGTCTGGCGACGTTGAAGCTGAGGTAGGAACCATGGCAATCATCGATGCCGAAGGCAAAGGTAGCCTGAACGCTTTGGCACCTGACGCTCGGGTAGTCGTGATCGGTCTAGGTAAAACCGGGGTATCAGCGCTTGCGTTTCTGCATCGGCATGGTATTGAGTGCCTGGCGATGGATACCCGCGATCGGCCACCTGGGTTGGTCAGGGCCCAGGCGCTTAAGGTGCCGGTGTATACCGGGGGATTGCGCGCTGACTGGCTCAATTGGGCGACCCATCTCCTGGTCAGTCCAGGCATTGGGTTAGATCGACCAGAGATCCGCGCTGCTCTGGAACACGGCGCTGCGCTGATCAGCGACATCGACTTGTTTGCTGACCAAGTTCGGGCGGATGTGGTGGGAGTGACTGGCGCTAACGGTAAAAGCACGGTCACCACCTTGGTGGCGGAGATGACAGTGGCGGCAGGGCTCAAAGTGGGCGCTGGCGGTAATCTAGGAACGCCTGCCCTAGATCTTTTGGCAGGCGACTGTCAATTATATGTGTTGGAGCTATCCAGTTTCCAACTGGAGCGGACGCGGCGTTTGCAACTCAACGCCGGGGTGGTCTTAAACATCAGTCCGGATCACTTAGACCGCCACCCGGATTTGGCAACCTATGCCGCGATCAAAGGACGGCTGTTCAAATGGAGTCGGATAGCCGTGGTCAACGGCGACGATCCGATGGTGGTGCAGTTGGCTCAGGCGCATTCTGCGCGGGAGAACCAACGGTGGTTCAGCCTCAGCGATCCTGCGGCCGATTATGGGTTGGTTCAACACCAAGGCCAGGATTGGTTGGCGCGGCGGGGAGAGCCGCTGCTACCGGCGGCTGAAGTCCGTTTGGTCGGTCGCCACCATCTGGCCAACGCTTTGGCAGCCCTGGCGTTGGCAGAAGCAGTGCAGCTTCCTCTGGAAGCTGCGCTTTCGGTCTTACGTCAATTTGAGGGCTTGCCGCATCGGATGCAAACGGTGGCTGAGATCGACGGCGTGGTGTGGATCAACGATTCTAAGGGTACCAACATCGGGGCGACTGCAGCGGCAGTAGCCGGAGTGGCAGGGCCGGTGATCTTACTGGCCGGGGGGGATGGTAAAGGGGCAGATTTTTCGCTCTTAAGATCAGCGGTCGCCGGCAAGGTCAAGGCAGCCGTATTATACGGCCGCGATCGCGAGCAGATCGCCCAAGCGTTGGCGGGTACGACCGAAATCGTGGTGGTGGAAGATCTACCTCAGGCTGTGGCAGTTGCAAAACAGCTGGCCCAAATGGGGGATACCGTGCTGCTTTCACCGGCTTGTGCGAGCTTCGACCAATTCCAGGACTATCAGGCGCGTGGGGAATGTTTTACCCAACTGGTACGGCGATGGCAGTGAGCCGCCTGACTACCCCAAACCGCCTAGCTGAGGCGCCCGCAAACAGAGGGATGGCAAATGGCCCGGATCCCCGTGGAGGCAAGAAATCCTTTCTGGGCGATTATCCTGCTTCGATCGATTACCGCTTGCTCACAGTTGCGTTGGGGATCTTGCTTTGGGGATATGTCATGATGACCTCTGCCTCAGTGCACCTGACCGGGGACGAATTTTTTTATGCCAAGCGCCAGTTGCTGCACCTTTTGTTGGGGCTGCTGGCTGGTGGAGTCATCTTGGCCCTTCCTTTAAGCGTTTGGTTTAGGCTGGGACCTGCGCTTTTGGTAGGAGGATTTGGGTTGCTGGTAGCGGTCAAGGTGCCGGGCCTTGGGGTGACTGCGAATGGGAGTACGCGCTGGCTGAACCTGGGCGGAGTGCGGCTTCAGGTTTCGGAAGTGTTCAAATGGATTGCGATTGTCTATCTATCAGGATACATAGTCCGCCATAGCGAAGCCTTGCCTAAGCGCGCATCGGCATTGATCCGGCCGCTGGAGCTATTGGGATTGGGCGCAGGGCTTCTGTTGTGGCAGCCTGATTTCGGTGCGGCTGCGATTTTGATGGCCACGGCGATGACGATGTTATTCCTGGCCGGCGCTCGGTTATTGCCGCTGTTGTCCCTGTTTGGAGGGCTGTTGGCAGTGGCAGCCTACTTAGTGATGTTTGAATCTTACCGGTTTAAGCGCTTAGAGGCTTTCCTGGATCCTTTCGCACATTCCCAAGACTCCGGATATCAGCTGGTACAGGCGCTAATCGCTTTCGGTCGCGGTGGTCTGTTCGGGGTCGGGTTGGGCAACAGCGTGCAGAAGATGTTTTATTTGCCGGAGGGCCATACCGACTTTCTGCTGGCAGTGATCGGCGAAGAGCTAGGCTTTATCGGCGTTGTCGGCGTTGGGATTGGGTTTGGTCTGTTGCTGTGGCGAATCTTTGCGATCGCCAGTCTAGCGCAGGCCAGAGGCTTGGCGTTTGGGGCCTGTCTCGCCTGCGGGGTAGGGATTTGGCTAGGACTACAGGCGCTGGTCAATATGGGGGTCAATCTGGGCGTGCTGCCTACCAAAGGCTTGACCTTGCCGCTGATGAGTTATGGCGGCGGCAGCTTAGTGATGGATTGCATGGCGTTGGGGTTGGTGCTTCGGGTCTATGCCGAGGCGCGAGGGACAGGTGCAAGTCCTTGGCGGGGAGAAGCATGGCGAGGGTAATGCTACTGGCCGGGGGAACCGGCGGTCACGTCTTCCCAGCCTTGGCGGTGGCCAAGTGGCTGCGCGAGCATGGCCATCAAGTACACTGGATGGGGACGCTTGAGGGTTTGGAGGCGCGGGTCGTCCCTGAGGCAGGCTTTGAGTTGGATCCGATCGCAGTCAGCGGCTTACGCGGCGCCGGCCTTAAAGCTTGGCTCAAGGCCCCGAAGATGTTGGCTAGGGCAGTGCTAGAAGCGCAGGCGCACTTGCGCCGCAGGCGTCCCGATGTGGTGCTAGGGATGGGCGGTTTTGCTGCAGGTCCAGGAGGGCTTGCGGCTATCGGCAGAGGAATCCCGCTCGTGATCCACGAGCAAAATCGGATGCCTGGAACCACCAACCGTTTGCTGGCGCGCTTTGCCCGGCGGGTGCTAGAGGCGTTTCCAGAGACGTTTGCCGCGAAGTTTTGTCCCTGTTGGACCGGCAACCCCTTAAGAGAGGAGATCCAGAGACTGGCGCAGGAGAAGGAACCCCTTCAAGGACGGGCGCTGAGGGTTCTAGTGTTAGGGGGCAGTCAGGGTGCAAAAGCGCTGAACGAAACGGTGCCGCAGGCGTTAGCTAGTTTGGCTGGCCAGGTCGAGGTCTGGCATCAGACCGGCGCTGACATGCAGGCGCAAGTACGCGAGTATTACCTAAGAGCTTCCCTCAAGGCACGGGTAGACCCTTTTATCGCGGATATAGGGGATGCCTATGCTTGGGCGGATCTAGCGATCTGCCGGGCAGGGGCGATGACCGTGAGCGAACTGGCAGCCGCAGGCGTTGGGGCGATTTTAGTGCCGTATCTTTATGCCGCAGGCGATCATCAGAGGCGCAATGCTGAGTATTTGGTTGAACGGGGCGCGGCTTGGCTGTTGCCCCAGTCTGAGCTGACTCCAGATCGACTGGCGGCATGCGTAGAAACGCTCCTTGGCCAGCCGGATCGATTGACGGCGATGGGGAAAGCAGCACGCAGTGCTGCTCGCCTGGATGCCACTGAGACGGTGGCGCGGATTTGTCTAGAGGAGGTCTAGCGTTTGTGCTGAAGTTAAAACAACCGGAAATTCCTGCTTGGGAACCTAGGTACCTAGCCCGGATCAAGCGCATCCATTTCGTCGGCATCGGCGGGGTTGGTATGAGCGGAATCGCCGAGGTGCTGGCGAATTTAGGTTACCGCGTGTCGGGCTCGGATCTACGCGAAAGCGTCGCCTTACAGCGGCTGCGCGGGTTAGGTGTGGAAGTGAGCTTAGGCCATGCCCCCCACCATGTAAAAGGTGCCGATGTGGTCGTAGTCTCCAGCGCTGTGCCTGCAGATAACCCCGAGTGGGTGGCAGCGCGCGCCAACCGTATTCCGGTGATCGCGCGCGCGGAGATGCTGGCTGAGCTGATGCGTTTTCGGTTTGGCATCGCCGTGGCTGGTACCCACGGTAAGACCACTACGACGAGTCTGGTAGCGAGCATCCTTGCAGAGGCGGGGTTCGATCCGACTTTCGTCATCGGCGGTCGGCTGGAAGCTTTAGGCAGCCATGCCGCTTTGGGCAAAGGGCCTTACCTGGTGGCTGAAGCCGATGAGAGCGACGCTTCGTTTCTGCACCTTAAACCGATCATCGCCGTGGCCACCAATGTCGATCGCGATCACATGGAAACCTATGGAGGAGAATGGCGGCGCTTGCAGCAGACTTTCATCGAATTTTTGACCTCTATTCCTTTCTATGGATTAGCGGTCGTTTGCCGGGACGATCCTGGGGCAGCTTCGATCCTGCCGGAAATCCACAAACCTCTGTTGACTTACGGCCTTCACCCCCAGGCGGATCTGCGCGCCCACAGTATTCGCGCCGCTGGCCTGAAAACCTATTTTGTCGCTGAAGGTCGAGGACTGGATCGTCCCTTGGAAATAGAGCTCAACCTGCCCGGTCGCCATAATCTTTTGAACGCCCTGGCAGCTATTGCGGTCGCGCGCGAATTGGATGTTCCGCCGGCGGCGATTCAAAAGGCACTGAGCCATTTTGCCGGCATTGGGCGCAGATTTCAGGTCAGCCGCGTCCCCTGGAGAGGGGGGGAGGTGATTTTAGTGGACGATTACGGTCATCATCCGCGCGAATTGGCCGCCGTCTTTGCGGCAGCCAGGCAAGCGTGGCCTGGTCGGCGTCAGATAGTGGTGTTCCAACCTCACCGGTATTCTCGCACGCGGGCGCTGCTGGAGGAATTTGCCGAGGTCTTGAGCGAGGCCGACGACTTGTTGCTGCTTGAGGTCTACCCGGCGGGCGAGACGCCGTTGCCTTCAGGGGACAGCGCTGCGTTGGCGGAGGCGCTTGCCAGGCGCGGTCGCCCTCCCCGGCGGTTAGAAGCGCTCGAAGAGGTACCTGCTGCGCTGGCTGACCGCTTGCAAGCAGGGGACATCGTGCTGACGTTAGGGGCTGGCAGCATCGGCCAGTTGGCTGCCAGCCTGCCGGAAACTTTGGCAGAGCTTGGGCGATGATCGCAAAGGTAACCCAGCTCCGAAGGGAAGGTGAAGAAGGGTCTTGCCGCGGTTTACTCCAGAGCCAGGTAAAGCTTGCCAGCTTGACTACCTGGCGGGTGGGTGGGCCGGCTGAGCGTTTGTTTCAGCCTGCGGATCGGGACGATCTGTTGCGATTTCTTGCCCTGCTGCCGGAAGACGAACCCCTGACTTTCTTAGGCTTGGGGAGCAATGTGCTGGTGCGCGACGGCGGTGTGCCGGGAACGGTGATTCTAACCGCGGGAAGATTGCGGCGCCTTTCCCTGGAGGACGGACGGATTTATGTGGAGGCAGGGGTCCCTTGCGCCCACCTGGCGCGCTTCTGTGCTGCTCACGGTTTGAGTGGGGCTGAGTTTTTCGCCGGTATCCCTGGGACGATGGGCGGGGCCTTAGCGATGAATGCAGGCGCCTTTGGCGGGGAGACTTGGGATTGGGTGGAGGAAGTGGAGACCGTGGACCGTTTTGGCTGTCTGCGTCGGCGCATCCGGCAAGACTATGCGGTGGGATACCGCTGGGTACAAGGTCCTGTGGGCGAGTATTTCCTGGCTGCTTGGCTGCGCTTTGAGCCGGGAAATGGAGATGTGAGCAAGCGCCGCGTGCGAGAGCTGTTGAATCGACGCAGCCAAACTCAGCCGCTAGGTTGGCCAAGCGCTGGTTCGGTGTTCAAAAATCCGCCTGGAGATAAAGCCGGACGATTGATTGAAGCCTGTGGCCTGAAGGGCAAGCAGATCGGTGGTGCCAGGATCTCAGACCGGCATGCCAATTTCATCCTCAACGTTGCAGGAGCGAAGGCTGCCGACATCGAGGCGCTGATTCAGCTGGCGCAGGCTGAGGTGAAAAGCCGCTTTGGCATTGAACTGGCGCCGGAAGTCAAAATCTTAGGCGTGGAGGAGAGAGGATGAGACGGGTGAAAGACCCTAGCCAATTCGGCAAAGTCGCGGTGGCCATGGGCGGCAAAAGCGCCGAGCGCGAGATTTCCCTGCGCTCAGGACAACGGGTTTTGGCAGCGCTTAAGCGCTTAGGCGTAGATGCGGTAGCGGTGGATATCCGCGACCGACCGCTGGAAGCGCTCCAGCATCAGGGCTTCGATCGGGTGTTTAACATTGTCCATGGCCGCGGTGGTGAGGATGGGGTATTACAGGGGCTGCTGGAGGCGATGGGGCTGCCCTATACCGGAAGCAGTGTGCTCGGCTGTGCCCTGAGCATGGACAAATTGACTACCAAATTGTGTTGGCGGGGGGCAGGGCTGCCGACGCCTGACTGGGTGGTACTGAAGACCCAGGAGGACTTCATACGCTGTGCCGACCTCTTAGGGTTTCCGGTGATCGTCAAGCCGGCGCTGGAAGGCTCCAGCTTAGGTACCAACAAAGCGGGCGACCTTGAGGAATTAGCTTGGGCCTTTGAGGAGGCCAGCCGATACCATTGCCAGGTGTTTGCCGAGCGCTGGATCGATGGACACGAATATACCGCTGCCTTGCTTCAGAATGAAATCTTGCCCCTGATCCGGTTGGAGACACCGCGGGCCTTCTACGATTTCGAAGCGAAATACCAGGCAGATAGTACCCGTTATCTGTGCCCGTGTGGGTTACCTTGGGAGGAAGAGCAGCAGCTCAAAGAGCTGGCTTGGCGTGCCTGCGAAGTGCTCAGCGTTACCGGCTGGGGCCGAGTGGACTTATTCCTTGACCGGCAAGGGTCGCCCTGGTTGATCGAGGTCAACACAGTGCCAGGGATGACAGATCATAGTTTAGTCCCGATGGCAGCACGCGCGGCAGGGATCGAATTCGATGAATTGGTATGGCATATTCTAGAGACGAGTGTCGAAGTATAAGGCAGCTGGTTGGATGGTGGGGTTGGCGGGGATGGTATTGCTGTTGAGTTGGGTGATGCACAGGGGCCAGGCACCGATCCGGTATGTGCGGCTTGAGGGTCAACTGCAGCACTTACGCCCGGTAGAGTTGGAAAAAGCGATCAAACCGCTGTTGAAAGACGGTTACTTTGGATTGGATTTTTCTCAGATAGCCGCGGCGGTGAAACAGCTTCCTTGGGTAGATGAGGTGCAGATAGAGCGAATCTGGCCAGATGTGCTTAAAGTTTCGATTCGAGAGCAGACCCCTTATGTGCGGTGGGGGAGAAACGATCTCCTCAATCCGAAAGGGGAAAGATTTACCCCGGAGACGATTGCAGATTTTGTGGAGTTACCTCAACTGGATGGGCCAGAAGGCCAGGAACAAAAATTGTGCGAAGCGTATCGTGCCATGACGGAAGCTGTTAAAACTTTACAACTTAAAATTCTTAGGCTTGAGGTGGATGCTAGGCGATCTTGGCAGTTGACCTTAGAATCTACCGTCCAGCCTAGGGTGGGTATGGTAATTATATTGGGGCGTCAGCAACCACAGGAGGTGTTCGCTAGAGCAGCGAAGTTTCTCGCACGTTTGCCGCAGGACCAGAGGCAACAGATCCAGCGGTTGGATGCTCGTTATGAGCACGGCTTTGCAGTGCAATGGCGCAAGCCTGGCTCGAACTCATGAACATAAGGCAATATGGCAAAGCGTAGAGATCGAAATATTATCGTAGGACTGGATATCGGCACCTCCAAGGTGGCAGCGATCATAGGGGAGTATAGCGCCCGAGAAGGTGAGATTGAAATCATCGGCATTGGGGTTCATCCTTCTACCGGTTTAAAGCGGGGGGTGGTGGTCAATCTGGAGTCTACCGTGCAAGCGATTCAGCGGGCAGTAGAAGAGGCTGAATTGATGGCGGGCTTTCAGGTTCATTCCGCCTATGTAGGCATTGCCGGTAGCCACATCCGTAGCCTCAATTCGCACGGTATTGTGGCGATCCGGGATAAGGAGGTGACGCAAGCGGATGTGGAGCGGGTATTAGATTCTGCTCGGGCGGTCGCCATTCCAGCCGATCAGAAAATTCTCCACGTCCTACCCCAAGAGTACATCATCGACAATCAAACCGGCATCAAGGAGCCAGTAGGGATGGCGGGGATCCGCTTGGAGGCCAGGGTGCACATTGTCTCCGGCGCAGTCAGCGCAGCCCAGAACCTAATCAAGTGCGTGCGGCGTTGTGGCCTGGAAGTCGAGGACATCATCCTCGAGCAATTGGCTTCCTGTTATGCAGTCTTGAGCGAAGATGAGAAAAACTTAGGCGTGTGTTTGGTAGATATCGGCGGCGGCACGACCGATATTGCGGTATATACCGACGGCGCCATTCGCCATACCGCGGTCATCCCGATCGCCGGTGACCAAATCACTAGCGATATCGCAGTTGCGCTGCGCACCCCGATTCAGCACGCTGAAAGGATCAAGATCGAACATGCCTGCGCCTTAGTGCAACTGGCTGACATCGACGACATGATCGAGGTCCCCAGTATTGGGGATCGGCCACCACGCCGGATTTCCCGCCATAACTTGGCAGAGATTGTCGAACCGCGTTGTGAGGAGTTGTTGCTTTTGATCCAGGCGGAACTCCGCCGCAGTGGGTTAGAAGATCTGATCTCCGGTGGCGTAGTCCTGACTGGCGGCAGTGCCAAGCTAGAAGGTTTGGTGGAACTGGCCGAGGAAATTTTCCATATGCCAGTGCGCTTAGGCGTACCCCGTCATGTGACCGGGTTAACCGAGGTGGTGCGCAACCCCGCTTTTGCGACGGGAGTGGGGCTACTATTGTTCGGCCATGAACACCAAACGTCTTTGGGGCTGACGGAAATGGAATCTGGGTGGCTGTCGATCTGGAGGCGTATGTGCAGTTGGTTTCAGAGGAATTTTTGAGCAGCGCATAAGAGTTTTAGGTATCGTTGTTAATTTAAGGAGTGAACTTATGAAATTCGAAATGGTTGACGATTTTGGCCAGAATGCGGTCATCAAGGTGATCGGCGTTGGCGGGGGCGGTAGCAATGCAGTGGATTATATGGTCAGCAGCAACATCGAGGGCGTAGAATTCATCTGTGCCAATACCGATGCCCAAGCATTACGCAGGACATCCGCTAAGACGGTTCTCCAGATTGGTGGAGAACTGACCAAGGGCCTGGGGGCGGGTGCTAATCCCGAGGTGGGAAAACAGGCTGCCATGGATGACCGCGACCGCATTCAAGAAGTAATCCGCGGTGCCGACATGGTCTTTTTGACAGCTGGTATGGGGGGCGGTACCGGCACCGGTGCAACCCCAGTGTTTGCTGAGATTGCCAAGGATTTAGGAGCCTTGACGGTGGCGGTCGTGACCAAGCCATTCCCCTTCGAGGGAAACAAGCGACGTATGATCGCCGAGCGTGGGATCGAAGAGCTGAAACGGTATGTAGACTCGTTGATCGTCATCCCCAATGAGAAGCTGTTACCAGTGCTAGGCAAAGATACCTCGTTGCTACAGGCATTTGCAGCGGCTAACAATATCCTGTTGAGTGCAGTGCAGGGGATTGCCGAACTCATTACCCGGCCGGGATTGATCAATGTGGACTTCGCCGACGTTAGGACAGTTATGGCGGAGATGGGGATGGCAATGATGGGAACCGGATCGGCAAGTGGCCAGAATCGGGCCCGCGAGGCAGCCGAACGGGCCATTGCTAGCCCCTTATTGGAGAATATCAACCTGCACGGCGCAAGTGGAATTCTGGTCAACATCACCGGTGGGCTGGATCTGTCTATTGGTGAGTTCGACGTGGTTGGTAATGTGGTCAAGGAATTTGCCTCTGAGGATGCGGTGGTGATAGTCGGCACCGTGATCGATCCAGAGTTGCAGGATGAGATCCGAGTGACGGTCGTGGCTACCGGCCTGGAGGATTCACGTCCAGCGGCAGATTCACCTGTGCGGTTGGTAGAAAGAGCCAGCGATGGCAAAGTAGATTATGACAAGCTGGAGCGGCCTACTGTCATCCGTCAGCAGCCTGAGCGGGCGCGTAAGCTCAATGTACCCCCGCCAAGCGCTTCCACGCCTAGCGAGGAGGATCTGGATTACCTAGATATCCCGGCTTTCTTGCGCCGGCAAGCAGATTGACGTCGGTCAATCCCTCATCCCTCTCCCATTGAGAGAGGGATGAGGGGCCTACAGCTTTTTATAGCCGCATCGGCATCACGATGTGACGGACGTATGGGTCGTTTGGATCTTCTGCCAGGCAGCTTAAGTTAGGATCAGCGAATGAAAGCCGAACGGTCTCTGCGTCCAAGTGGGAGAGGGCATCTGCAAGATAGGTAGAATTGAACCCAACTGTGAACGGCTCGCCTTGATAGCGAATCTCTATTTCTTCTTCGGCTTCCTCAGCATCTGGATTACAGGTAGAGAGGCGCAGCAGGTTAGCCGATACATCCAGGCGGACACCTCGGTACTGCTCATTTGAAAGGATAGAGACGCGGCTGATCGCTTCTTTGAAAGCGACTCGATCGCAGGTTAAGATGCGACTGATCTCAGTTGGAAAGACCCGGCGATAATCTGGATAGCGCGCGTCGATCAATTTCGCTGAAAATACCGCCGATCCAAGCTCTAGCCGGATATTGCTAGGGGTTAGCCGAAGCAAGTAAGATCCTTCACTCTCTAGCAACCGGAAGAGTTCCTGCACGCCTTTGCGCGGTAAGATCGGCTGATGGGTGCCGTTGACCGGCACCATAAGCGGTTGCTCGCACCAGGCCAGACGATGGCCGTCAGAGGCGACGGCGCGGATAAATGATCCGTCTAGCTCTAAGAGTAGACCGTTGAGATAATAGCGCACATCCTGTTGGGCCATCGCATACATAGTCTTGGCCAGAAGCTTCTTAAGTGCCTCTGCGCTGACCTGGGTAGCAATCTCGCTGCCATACAGGGTGAACTCAGGAAAATTGTCGCAAGGCAATGTTGCCAAGGCAAAACGGCAGCTTCCGGCTTTGATCTCTAAAGTCTTGCCGTCCTTCAAAGTACATACAAGGCGCGTCGCTGCGGGCAGCAACCGGCAAATGTCCAGCAGCTTGCGCGCCGAAACCGTCGTCTCGCCGGTTTGGCCAGTCGCTTCGGTATAAGTGATCAGTTCGATTTCTAGGTCAGTACCGATCAAGGTCAGGCGGCTATCTTGGACGCGGATGAGCACGTTAGCCAGAATCGGCAAGTTGGAGCGGCGCTCGATCACGCCGGCTACTTTCTGCAGAGCCTCTAGGAGGGGTTCGCGGGTGATGGAAAACTGCATCGTTTTGCCTCAACTGATCAGAAGATGTAACAAAGTGGCGTAATCCTCAGCGATTTTTCTGTCGGACTCTCTTAGCTCCTCTACCTTACGGCAAGCATGCAAGACCGTGGTGTGGTCACGGCCACCGAAAAGTTGGCCAATTTCTGGCAGGCTGTGGTCAGTGAGTTCTTTGGCCAAAGCCATTGCGATCTGACGCGGCCGAGTGATGGCGCGGATGCGTTTGTTAGATAGGAGGTCAGTCACTCGGATTTTATAATATTCAGCCACGGTTTTTTGGATGTTTTCCACATTGATGAGTGTGTCCTGGACCGCGATCAGATCGCGTAGCGCTTCCTTGGCAAACGGCAAGGTGATCGGCTCGCCGGTGAACTGAGAACGAGCGGTGACCCGACGCAAGGCGCCCTCCAGTTCGCGTACATTGGAGCGGATCCGTTTGCCGATAAATAGAGCTACCTCCTCGGGCAAGTCCACTCCCCACTGCTTAGCTTTACTCAGCAGGATCGCTACCCGAGTCCCCAAGTCCGGTGGTTCGATCGCTACCGGCAGTCCCCAGCCGAAGCGGGATTTGAGCCTCTCCTCTAGTCCTTCGATCTCTTTTGGATAGCGGTCGCAGGTGAGGACTACCTGGTGTTTATTTTCCAGCAGCGTGTTAAAAGTATAGAAGAATTCTTCCTGGGAGCGCTCTTTGCCGGCAAAGAACTGGATGTCATCGATCAACAACGCATCCACCGACCGATAATAGTCTTTAAATGCATTGATGGCGTTGTGTTGCAGCGCGGTGATCATGTCCGAGACAAAACGTTCGGAATGTAAATAGACGACGGCAGCAGATGGATCGCGTTCGATGATCAGATTGCCGATGGCATGCATCAGATGAGTTTTGCCTAACCCTACGCCGCCATAGATGAACAGAGGATTATAAGTGCGACCTAAGTTTTCCGCCACCTGCATGGCTGCAGCTTTGGCGAACTGATTGGATTTACCCTCGACAAAAGTAGCAAAGGTAAAAACGGGGTTAAGATGATTAGTACCTGGCTTCTTTCTCCGCGATCCATTGCTTTTGGTGATACAGCTAGGAGGCTCTAGTAGCGCGCTGATTCCTTCCTTGCGAGTGCCGACTTCCAGCACAACCTGGTGAGTGCCATTGGCGCTCTGAGGAAGGGCGGCTTCGATTTTATCGATAAAGTGTTCTTTGACCCAATCTAGTACGAACCGGTTAGGTGCCAACAGCCTAAGTTCCGAACCATTTTCGACCGCCTGAAGAGGCCGAATCCAGGTGTTAAACTGTTGCGCAGGAATTTCGCTTTCAAGTTTTTGGATGCACCGATTCCAGAGGTCGCTCATGGGTGGGGCCTGAAACTGTGGAAGTAAGTTCGATCCCGGTCGCAATGCACCTCCGCGTTGCCGGGGGGGATACTATACCGGATTTGCTAGGCGCTCACAGCATTGACATTAAGGCTTCAACAGGGTATTATTCAAATTCTTTTTATTAAGTTTTTCAAATAATTAGAGGTTAAAGGGAATGAAAAGAACCTACCAACCCAGCAAAATCCGGCGGGCTCGGACGCATGGCTTTCGGGCCAGGATGCGCACCCGGGGTGGACGCAAGGTGCTTGCTGCTCGACGGGCTAAAGGTCGAGTGAAATTGATACCCTGATCGTCTTTGGCGCGGTCTGAATTTGGTTTTCCTAAATCCTCAAGATTGCTGTATGCCGCTGAATTTGGCTACGTTTTCAGCCAACCGACGGTGTCGGCAGACGAATTTTTTACTGTGTTGATGCGACCCAATGAGATGGGTTACGCGCGCCTAGGGTTGGCGATTTCGAAACGCAAAATTAAAAAAGCGGTCGTGCGCAATCGGATCAAACGCTTGGTACGGGAGAGTTTCCGCTTGAGCCAGCAGCGGCTGGCTGGCATCGATATCGTGGTTTTAGCGAAACCTGAAGCGGGAGCTGCTGATCGGAGCGCGGTATGGGAGTCGTTGGCAAGGCATTGGCAGCGCTTGAGTACGGTGGCCGGATCTTGCTGATAACAGCGATCCGCGGGTACCGGTTTTTCTTAAGCCCTTGGTTAGGCAATCAATGCCGTTTCTATCCTACCTGTTCTGCCTATGCCTTGACTGCCATCGAGCGGTTCGGGGTAGTGAAGGGAGGATGGTTGGCGCTATGCCGCCTGTTGCGTTGCCATCCCTGGCATCCAGGTGGGGTCGATCCAGTCCCGGAGCATTTTGGAAGCACAAAAAATGGATAACTTAAGATTTTTTCTTCTCCTTATGTTTGTATTGCTAGGCTATATGCTATGGGAGGCCTGGCAGAGAGACTACGGCCCCAAACCGGAGAAGGCGCCAGCTCAACAAGCGACTGCTCAGGTCAAAGCCAAAGCACAGGCTGGATCGGTAAGCGGTGCAGAGGTCGATACCGGCCTTAACCTTGAAAGCGGCGGTCGGGTGACGGTCGAAACCGATTTCATCCGGGCTGAAATCGCCCTCAATGGTGGCGATATCCGAGTGATAGATTTGCTCAAGTATCCAGTCTCCAAAGATAAGCCGAATGAACCTGTACGCCTGCTGGCTGACGAGCCGGATCGGTTGTTTATCACTCAGACTGGCTGGTTAGGCGATGAGAAGGTTGCGCCTAAGCACAACGCGCTCTGGCAAGCCGACGGGCGCGAGTATCGGTTGACAGGTCAGCAGGTACTTAAAGTACCCTTAGTCTGGCGTGGCGATGGGGTAGAGATCGTTAAGACCTTCACCTTCGAGCCGGGAAGTTACGAAGTCAAGATCGACTATCAAGTTACCAACTCCTCGCCTGTGCCCTGGAGCGCTCGCTTGTACGGTCAGATCAAGCGTACCCTGCCGGCTAAAACGGAGGATGACAATGCCTTTATCCGTACTTATACCGGAGTAGCGTGCCGGCGTGCCGATGATCCGTATGAAAAAATCTCTTTTAACGATATTGAGAGCGTGCCCCGGAACTGGGAAACCGAAGGCGGCTGGTGCGCGATGATCCAGCATTATTTTCTCGCTGCCTGGTTGCCACCTCAGAATCAAATTAATCATTTCTACACCAAGGCGCAGCCGGAGAAGAGGTACATCGTCGGATCGTACTCTCCCGAATACCGGATAGCAGCAGGGGAAACCCAGACTTTCAGCGTGCGCTATTACATAGGTCCCAAACTCCAGCGGGTGTTAGGGCAGGTTGCGCCAGGATTGGAACTGACGGTCGACTATGGCGTATTCACTTTCATCGCCAAGCCGATCTTCTGGTTGCTGGAGCAGTTCGAGAAGTTATTTGGGAATTGGGGCTGGGCAATCATCTGTACAACAGTAGTGATCAAGGCGCTGTTTTATCCCCTGTCTGCCGCCAGCTACAAGTCCATGGCCAAGATGCGCAAGCTCCAGCCCAAAATGCAAGCTTTGAAAGAACGCTTCGGCGAAGATAAACAGAAGTTCCAGCAAGCATTAATGCAGCTTTACCGGGAGGAAAAGGTCAATCCTTTAGGGGGGTGTTTGCCGATTTTGGTCCAGATTCCGGTATTTATCTCCCTCTATTGGGTGCTGGTGGAGAGCGTGGAGCTACGCCAGGCGCCTTTTTTAGGGTGGCTGACTGACCTCACTTCCAAAGATCCCTACTTTGTCCTGCCGGCGCTGATGGGAGTGACGATGTGGATCCAGCAAAAGCTTAGCCCACCTCCTGCCGATCCAGTCCAGGCCCAGGTGATGAAGATGTTTCCTTTGATTTTCACGGTCTTTTTTGCTTTCTTCCCCGCTGGATTGGTGCTGTACTGGGTGGTGAACAACGCCTTATCGATCGTACAGCAGTGGTGGATCAACCGCCAGATCGAGGGTGCCAAGAACGCTTGATCCTAGTGCTGAGATCATCGCTGCCCCTGCCACGCCCCCTGGTCGGGGGGCAGTGGCGGTGGTGCGGGTATCCGGTTTTGCGCTTAACCCTTTGATCTGGGGGCTGACCGGCAGGTCAAATTTAAAGCCTCGCCACGCCCATTACGTGGCATTTCTAGATGCAGCCGGACACGCTATCGACCGGGGGTTAGCGATCTATTTTCCCGCCCCGCGCTCCTATACCGGGGAGGACATGCTGGAATTACACTGCCACGGTAGCCCTGTAGTCGTCGAGACGCTGCTCAAAAGGCTGTTCCAACTGGGGGCCCGCCCAGCCCAACCGGGGGAATTCAGCCGGCGTGCGTTCCTCAACGGCAAGCTCGATCTGGCCCAGGCCGAGGCAGTTGCGGCGCTGATCGCAAGTAGCTCTGAAGCTGCCGCTCGCGCCGCTATGCGCGCTTTAGAAGGAGCCTTCTCCAAGCAGGTTCAGGCGCTGACTGAGGCGTTGATTCAGCTTCGAGTGTACGTGGAAGCGAGCATCGACTTTGCCGACGAGGACCTCGATCTGATCACCGGCGGGGAAGTATTGGGGCGGCTGGAGCGCTTGCTGGAAGCGCTCGAGGATTTGCGCCGCCGGGCTCGGCAGGGATGTCTGCTGCGGGAAGGGATGACGGTGGTGATTGCAGGTCCTCCTAACGTGGGCAAATCCAGCCTGCTCAACTGTCTTGCTGGGCGCGAGGTGGCGATCGTGACTGGGATCGCTGGGACTACCCGCGACTTACTGCGTGAGCCCATCAACCTTGACGGTATGCCGCTGACGGTGATCGACACCGCAGGTCTGCGGCAGGCCTGCGATCCCATTGAGCGCGAAGGCATGCGCCGGGCGCGCCAGGCGATGCAGAGCGCCGACCGCATCTTGCTAGTTTTGGACAGCCGTATGCCTGAGGTCGGCGAGTCTTTGCTGGCAGAGCTTCCTAGCGAGATCCCAGTGACCCGAGTTTACAATAAGATCGATCTGATCGATCGACTTCCCGCAGAGGCCGAAGGGAGTGTTTATCTCTCAGCCAAGACTGGGGCAGGCATCGACCTGCTTAAGTTGCACCTCAAGCGCGCGGTGGGATTTGAAGCCGAGGCAGAAGATGCCTTAGCTGCTCGTCGCCGCCACCTGGAGGCGTTAGCCCGGGCCCAAGGTTTTGTTCTGACAGCTAAAGATGAGCTGCATTCGACTCAAGCTGCCGAGCTAGTGGCTGAAAATCTGCGCCTGGCCCAACAGGCGCTGGCAGAAATTACTGGTGAAGTGAGCAGCGACGATTTGTTGGGGAGAATTTTTTCTGAGTTTTGCATCGGAAAATAACCTAAGTACGTGCTGTCTGCCGATGTTCCAGGATACTCTTTCCAGTCTTGCCGCCTTGGAGCACATGGCAGCCCCGATAAACCAGCAAGCTGACAGCAGTGGAGCAATCGGATGCGGATTTTAGCCCTTGAGACGGCGACCGAGGCGTGTTCGGCAGCGTTGTACTTAGACGGAGCGATCTTAGAGCGGTTCGAGTTGGCGCCGCGGCGTCATACCGAGTTGATTTTGCCGATGCTAGAGGCATTGTTAAACGAGGCGGGTTTGATTTTAAGCGCCTTGGATGCCTTGGCCTTCGGTTGTGGCCCGGGCGCGTTTACATGTGTTCGGATCGCAGCTGCAGTGGTGCAGGGATTAGCGTTGGGGGCGAGTCTGAAGGTAGTGCCAGTATCGACTTTGGCGGCATTGGCGTTGGAAGCGTTCTGCTTAAGCGATGCTGACTATGCGCTAGTAGCGCTGGATGCGCGCATGGGCGAGGTATATTGGGGAGTATATCGAAGAGGTCAAGGTGCGGTTGTCCCTGATTCCTTGTTTAGCCCGGATAAGGTGATCACCCCGGAGGGGATCCGAGGCGTCGGCGTTGGCCCTGGGTGGGAAGCCTATGGTGAGGCATTGCGCCTTAAGGTAGGGTCGGATCGGCTACTTGCGATTTGGCCGCAGCAACTACCAAAGGCTTCGGCAATAGTCCAGCTGGCAGCGGAAAAGTTGGCGCACGGGGAAGCGGTGATGCCAGCCCAAGCGCTGCCGGTATATTTGCGCGACCGGGTAGTCTCGGTATAAAAAGGTCCTATTGTTCACCATCAACAAGTAGCGAACATGTTACCCTATGCTTTTTAATTTTGACCGCTTATGGCTCAATATTTTCAGATCCATCCCAACACTCCCCAGCCACGCCTCGTTCGGCGGGCAGTAGAAATCCTCGAGCAAGGAGGGGTGATCGTCTATCCTACTGATTCCTCCTATGCGCTTGCTTGCCGAATCGATGCTAAACAAGCCTTGGAACGCATCCGGCGTATCCGCCAGCTTCCGGAGAAGCACGATTTCACTCTGGTTTGCCAGGATCTATCGCAGGTTTCCCAGTTTGTGCGCCTTGGCAATACAGCCTATCGCTTGATTAAGGCGCTGACGCCAGGGCCTTATACGTTTGTGTTGGTTGCCACTCGCGAAGTGCCAAAGCGCCTCAAACATCCCAGCCGCAAGACTATCGGTATTCGCTTGCCTGATCATCCGGTCGCACAGGCGTTGGTAGCAGAACTAGGCGAGCCGCTGTTTAGCACGACTTTGATTTTACCTGGCGAGGAGTCGGCCTTAGAGGATCCAGAGGAGATCCGTACCCGCCTAGAGAAGCAAATAGACCTGATCATCGACGCCGGCATCGTTCCTTTCGAGCCTACCAGTATCGTCGATCTGACCGAGGAGGTACCGCAAATCGCGCGGCTTGGCAAAGGCCGGGAGAAATTGGAAGCTGTGTTAGGGTGAGCATAATGGAAGAATTGACTGTGGCCCAGAAGATCTCTGTCTGGGTATTGCCGATCCTGTTTGCCGTTACTTTGCACGAGGTTGCCCACGGGATAGCGGCCTGGTGGTGCGGAGACAGCACCGCCAAACGGTTGGGGCGCTTGTCTCTCAACCCCTTAAAGCACATTGACCCGATCGGGACGATTGCGATGCCGCTCCTTATGCTCTTGGTTGACGGATTTATCTTCGGCTGGGCCAAACCGGTGCCGGTGGATTTCGGCAGGCTGCGCCATCCCAAGCGGGATATGGTGCTGGTGGCGTTGGCCGGGCCTGGTGCCAATTTCGGCATGGCTTTGGGCTGGGCATTGCTTGCCAAGCTAGGAATAGAGCTAAATTGGCCCTATGTCTCCGTGCCTTTGATCTATATGAGTGCCGCGGGAATTTCTTTCAACCTGGTCCTGATGGTGCTAAATCTATTGCCGCTGCCACCTTTGGATGGCGGGCGGGTGTTGGTCGGGATTTTGCCGCACCCCTGGGCGGTCAAAGCAGCGCAATTGGAGCTCTATGGCTTGCCGATTTTACTGCTGCTGTTGGTGACTGGCGTTCTGGGGCGGGTGTTGGGGCCGGTGATCTTTGCCCTGCAGGGTTTCTTTTTTGGTCTGGCCGGGTTGACATGAGTGTGACTGCCCCCATTGCCAAAGTCTACGGCACTCCCGTCACGCAGCTGCCGGAAAACCTCTATATCCCTAAAGAGGCGCTACAGGTGTTTCTAGAGGAAACCTTCGAAGGGCCGTTGGATCTGTTGCTCTACTTGATTCGGCGCCGCAACCTGGACATCATGGCGGTCTCGGTTGCTCAGGTGACCGAGCAATACCTGGAATATATCGCGCTGATGGAGGAACTCAAGATCGAGTTGGCCGCCGAATACTTGTTGATGGCCGCGCTCCTGGCGGAGATCAAATCGCGCTTGCTTCTACCTCAACCAACCTCTGAGGTCAAGGAAGAAGACCCGCGTGCCGAGCTGGTGCGGCGCCTGAAAGAGTACGAGCGCTTCCGACAAGCTGCCCAGGCTTTAGATGAGCTGCCCCGGATGGGGTACGACGTGTTTCCCGTATGCGTTGCATCCGGCCTTCCTCCTCAGGCGTTAAGCCGGCCCAAGGTCGGTCTGACAGAATTGGTTGCAGCGCTGCGCCAGGTGTTGACTAGGGCGGAACAGCTTGCTACTCATTCGATCACGCGTGAAGCGTTGTCAGTGCGCGAGCGTATGGCTAACATTCTCGATCGCCTACGCAATGTTTCGATTCTCGCTTTCGAGAGCCTGCTCAAGCCTGGCGAAAGCCGCGCGGGGGTAGTGGTGACATTTCTGGCATTGCTAGAGCTATGTCGGGAAGGATTGGTGGACCTCTTCCAGAGCGAACCTCTTGCTCCCCTTAAAGTCCAACGTCGATGACCTTAACGCAGATCGTCGAGGCGCTCCTGTTTGCCTCGCCGGAGCCTATAGACACGCGTCAACTGTTGTCGTTGCTGGCAGACGAGGGCGTCGATCGCGCGCAACTGGAGGCGGTGCTGGCCGAATTGCAAGCCGATTACCATGGCCGCGCGGTAGAGCTGGTGCGCGTGGCTGGAGGTTGGCGCTTCCAGGTCCGGCGTGAGCTGGCGCCGTGGGTCCGCCGCCTGTTCCCGGAAAAAGTCGGCCACTATTCTCGCGCTCTCTTAGAGACGCTGGCTATCATCGCCTATCGCCAACCTATCACGCGGGGAGAGATTGAGGCGATTCGGGGGGTCACAGTCAGCAGCAGCATTTTAACCACGCTTAAGGAGCGCGAATGGATCCGGGTGGTAGGGCATAAGGAAGTCCCAGGACGTCCGGCGTTGTTTGCCACGACCGAGCGGTTTTTAAACGATTTTAACCTTGAGTCTTTAAGCCAACTACCTCCGCTATCTACCGATGAAGATCAAACCGAAATCTCGGCTGCAGCCACTGCTGCCCATCCCTGAGAACCAGCCTACCAGCCATCTGCTGGATGGCGAGCGCTTGCAAAAGGTGCTAGCGCACGCAGGGTTAGGGTCGCGCCGGCAGATCGAGCGTTGGATCCAGCAAGGCGAGGTCCGCATTAATGGCCAGCCAGCCCGACTGGGCGACCGTTGGCACGTTGGCGATCAAGTGCAGATCAAGGGTCGGCCGGTCAATCTGACCCGGCGTCTCGAAAGGGAGGTTCGGGTGTTGGCCTATCACAAACCGGTCGGGGAGATTGTCAGCCGTTATGACATGCAAGGTAGACCCTCGGTGTTTCAGCGGCTGCCGAAGCTGTCCAAAGGACGCTGGTGCGCAGTGGGCAGACTAGACCTCAATACGGAAGGACTGCTTTTGTTTACCAATCAAGGCGAACTAGCGAACCGCCTCATGCATCCTAAACAAGGGCTGGAGCGGGAATATGCAGTTCGAGTCTATGGTCGGGTCGATGAGGCGATGCTAGCCAGGTTGCGCCTCGGCGTGGAATTGGAGGATGGACTGGCTAGGTTCGAGGCGATCGAGCCCGCCGGCGGCGAAGGTGCCAATCGCTGGTACAAAGTCGTGGTTAGGGAAGGCCGTAACCGACTCGTGCGCCGCTTGTGGGAAGCGGTAGGTGTAACCGTCAGCCGCCTGATCCGCATCCGCTATGGGCCAATCGTTTTGCCACCTGGATTACCTGCCGGGCGCAGCCGCGAGCTCAGCCCGGATGAGATCGCGCAACTCCAAGACGCGTTGAGTGGATGAATCACCTGGAAAAACTGGTGCGTCAGTTTTACCAGTGGCGCGGTTATATCGTCTGCGGCAACGTCAAGGTGGGGGCATTGCCCCGTGGCGGCTGGGAAGGGGAGTTAGACGTGGTCGCCTACCATCCTCAGGTAGGTCACCTGATCCACTTGGAACCGTCTCTAGACGCCGATTCCTGGCATCGGCGTGAGCTGCGGCTGCGCAAGAAATTCGAAGCTGGCCGGCGCTATATCTGCCAGGACGTGTTTCCCTGGCTAGATCCCGCTACCCCCATCGAGCAGGTGGCAATTCTAGCGACTGCGACCAAGCGAGAATTAAGCGGTGGCCGGGTGATCTCTATCGACGAGTTCGTCGCGACTGTCAAGGACGCAGTCTTAAAGCGCGGTCCGCTGCGAACCAATGCCATCCCAGAAGAATACGATCTGCTTCGCATTTTACAGCTAGCGTTGTGCGGTTATTCAAAAGTTGAGCCCTGATGCGCATTGCGTTAAAAATCGAATACAATGGCAGCCGTTATGCCGGCTGGCAGTATCAACCCCACTGTCTTTCTATCCAAGCTTTGGTCGAGGCAGCGCTCAGCAAAATTGCTTCCCATCCGGTACGGGTCATCGCCTCTGGCCGCACCGACGCCGGTGTCCATGCCTTGGAGCAAATTGTCCATTTCGATACTGAATCCCAGCGTCCGGAAAAAGCTTGGGTTCAGGGAACCAACTGCCACTTGCCAGAAGACGTGCGCGTGTTGTGGGCCAAGCCGGTGGATACAGGGTTCTGTGCCCGTACTCAGGCGATCGCGCGCTGGTATCGGTATCGGATTTTAAATCGCGCGGTGGCGCCGGCCTTGCTGCGCGGTCAAGTCACTTGGTGGTATCATGTATTAGATATCGAGCAGATGCGGGCAGGAGCCGCTTATCTTATCGGCGAGCACGATTTTTCCTCGTTCCGAGGGCCGTACTGCCAGTCTAAGAGCCCTTACCGGCGAGTGTATCTGCTTGAAGTGCACCGCGTGGAGGAGGAGGTGTGGATAGATATTATCGCCAATGCTTTCCTCCACAATATGGTGCGCAACATCGCTGGCGTGTTGCTGACTATTGGCAGCGGCCAAGAACCGCCTACCTGGGCTGAAGAGGTTTTGGCCGCGCGCGACCGGCGCCTACGGGTGACGGCGCCGCCGGATGGGTTGTATCTGGCCGGAGTCTGGTATCCGGAGCGGTTTGGTTTGCCGCGCCAGCCGATTTTCGACCGCTTGTCTAAGGAGTTGAAACGGGTGGAGGAAGTTTAAATTTTGCCGCGAGTCCGGGTTAAAATTTGCGGGATTACGAGCGTAGAGGACGCCTTGGCGGCAGCGCAACTTGGGGCCGATGCCATCGGTTTGGTGTTTTATCCACAAAGCCCGCGCGCTGTGGCGGTGGCCCAAGCCCGGCAGATCGCTTTAGCGCTGCCGCCTTTCGTGACGGTGGTGGGACTGTTTGTAGATGCTAAACCAAGCGAGATCGAAGCAGTGTTACAGCAGGTGCCGCTGGATCTCCTCCAATTCCACGGTGCTGAGACGCCAGCGGACTGCGCTCGTTTCGGACGGCCGTACATCAAGGCCATCCGTATGACCGAAGGGGTGGACCTGGAGCGAGAGGCTGAACGTTTCCATACTGCGAAAGGGTTGCTCGTCGACGCTTATGTTCCAGGTGCGCCGGGAGGGACTGGGCAATGTTTCAGTTGGGAGCTTTTGCCTAAAGCGCTGTCCAAGCCGTTGATCCTGGCCGGTGGTCTAGGACCGAATAACGTCCGCGCTGCTATTGAACAGGTCCGCCCTTGGGCAGTGGATGTCAGTTCCGGCGTAGAGTGCGCCAAGGGAATCAAAGATCCTATCAAGATGGCGAAATTTTTGCGCGAGGTACGAGATGGCGACAGCACCTGATACATTAGAGAACTATCCTTGGCCGGATGAGCGGGGGCATTTTGGCCGCTACGGTGGCATCTTCGTTGCCGAGACGTTGATGTATCCGCTTCAGGAGCTCACTTTGGCTTATCGCAAATATCTGCGCGATCCTGAGTTCCTTGCTGAATTCGACCGCGATCTTAAAGATTACGTCGGCCGCCCTTCTCCGCTATACCACGCTGAGCGTTTGAGCCGCAAGCTCGGTGGAGCGCAGATTTATCTAAAGCGCGAAGACCTCAACCATACCGGCGCCCACAAGATCAATAACACCGTCGGCCAAGCCCTGCTGGCCAAGCGGATGGGCAAACGCCGGGTGATTGCTGAGACCGGCGCCGGCCAGCACGGCGTGGCGACCGCCACGGTGGCAGCGCGCCTAGGCATGGAATGCGTGGTATATATGGGGGAGGTAGATGTAGAGAGGCAGAAGCTCAACGTCTACCGGATGTCGCTGTTGGGAGCAGAAGTGCGGCCGGTGACTTCAGGCTCCAGGACCCTCAAAGATGCCTTAAACGAAGCCCTGCGCGACTGGGTCACCAACGTCGATGATACTTTCTACATCATCGGTACGGTGGCAGGGCCCCATCCGTATCCGGCCATGGTGCGCGATTTTCAGGCTGTGATCGGGCGCGAAGCCAAGCGCCAGATTTTAGAACAAGCAGGGCGTCTTCCTGATGCGCTGGTCGCGTGCGTCGGGGGTGGATCCAATGCCATCGGCTTGTTTTATCCGTTTTTGGGCTACCCTCAGGTGGCCTTGTACGGCGTCGAGGCTGCAGGCTGCGGGATCGCCACCGGCCGTCATGCCGCTTCTTTGTGCGCAGGCAGACCCGGCGTGCTCCACGGCAATCGGACCTATTTGTTGGAAGATGCCGACGGCCAGATTATCGAGACCCATTCTATCTCTGCAGGGCTTGATTATCCCGGCGTAGGCCCTGAGCATGCTTGGCTTAAGGACACCGGCCGGGCCGATTACGTCAGCGTCACAGATGAGGAAGCCTTAGAGGCGTTTCACTATCTCACTCGGACCGAAGGCATTTTGCCGGCGCTAGAATCCAGCCATGCGATCGCTTATGCCATGCAACTGGCACCGCAGATGAAGCAAGACCAGATCATCATCGTCAACCTGTCTGGACGGGGCGATAAGGACATCCACACCGTCGCAGCGCGAGAGGGACTCAAGCTGTGAGCAGGATCCAAGCGTGTTTTGCCGAGTTGGCTCGGCGTGGGCGCAAAGCCCTGATTCCTTTCCTGACGGCGGGCGATCCTGACCCTAAGTTCACGCTCCCTTGGCTCCACGCGATGGTGGCCGCTGGGGCGGATATTTTAGAGCTTGGGGTGCCGTTCTCCGACCCCATGGCCGATGGACCGGTCATCCAGCGCGCTAGTGAGCGAGCGTTGGCGCATCAAGTTAGCTTGCGGCGGGTGCTGGAGATGGTAGCCCAGTTCCGCCAGCAAGATACTAAGACGCCGATCGTGTTGATGGGCTATCTCAACCCGATCGAATGTATGGGCTATCGGGCTTTCGTCGAGGCAGCTAAAGCAGCCGGCGTAGATGGGGTGTTGACCGTAGACCTGCCGCCGGAAGAAGCGCAAGCGGAAATGTTGCCCCTTTTGTACGCGGCAGAGATCGATCCGATCTTTCTGCTTGCTCCTACCAGTACCCCGGAGCGAATCAAAAGGGCTGATGCCGCAGGACGCGGTTACCTCTATTACGTGTCTCTCAAGGGGGTCACCGGGGCGAACCACCTAGATCTTGAGGAAGTGCAGGCTAAACTAGCCGAGATCCGCGCTCTGACCCGCTTGCCGCTCGGGGTAGGGTTTGGCGTCAAGGATGCGGCCACGGCAGCTAGCCTGGCTAAGCTGGCGGATGCGGTAGTAGTAGGCAGCGCGTTGGTTCAGAAAGTAGAACAAAATCTGGGCCAGCCAGATCGGATCGAAGCTGCCATCGTCGCTTTGCTTACCGAAATGCGTATCGCGATGGATAAGCTATGAGTTGGTTTCAAAGGCTAGTCCCGGCCCGGATCCGTAAGGATGGCAACAGCCGCAAGGTGACGGTGCCGGAAGGACTGTGGAGCAAGTGCCCAGCGTGCAGCGCAATTCTCTACAAAGCTGAGCTTGAGCGCAACCTGGAGGTCTGCCCTAAATGCAACCATCACATGCGGATCTCTGGCCGCCGCCGGCTGCATTTCTTCCTCGACCCGGAGCAGCGGGAAGAGATAGGCGGTGACCTGCGCTCAGCAGATCCCCTGAAGTTCAAAGATACCAAGCGCTACAAAGATCGTTTGGCGCAGGCCCAAAAAGAGACGGGAGAGACCGAAGCGTTGATCGTCGTGCGCGGTCTCCTCAAAGGTCAGCCGCTGGTGGCGGCAGCGTTCGATTTCGCTTTCATGGGGGGATCGATGGGATCGGTAGTAGGGGAGCGCTTTGTACGCGGCGTCAACCTGGCCCTGGAAGAGAAGATCCCGCTGGTGGTGTTCACTGCCAGCGGCGGGGCGAGAATGCAGGAATCGCTGCTGTCTCTGTTTCAGATGGCTAAGACTTCAGCGGCGTTGGCGCGTTTGGCCGGTGCTGGGCTGCCTTACCTTTCGGTGATGACGGATCCAACCATGGGAGGCGTGTCGGCGAGCTTGGCCATGCTGGGCGATATCAATATCGCCGAACCGGGAGCTTTGATTGGATTTGCAGGCCCTAGAGTGATCGAGCAGACGGTGCGGGAGAAATTGCCAGACGGTTTCCAGCGCAGCGAATTTCTGCTCGAGCATGGCGCTATAGATATGATCGTAGACCGCCGTGATCTACGCGATACCATTGCCAGCTTACTGGCCATCCTGACCCATAATAGGACAATCGGGTACGAGACCCCGTCAATCCAAGACGAGGTGGAAACCGATACCTTATTACCGGTGCCGCTGGATGGCATAGACAGCGAAGCTTAGCGGCATGCGGTTTACGGAGCTTTCCGATTGGCTAGCTTGGCAACAAGCTTTTCATCCGCGTTGGATCGACCTTGGGCTGGAGCGGGTTCACTCGGTGTGGCGAGCGCTGCGCCCGGCTTACCAGCCACCGATCACCATCACCGTCGGCGGCACCAATGGCAAGGGCTCGTGCGTGGCCATGTTGGAGGCGATTCTGCGCGCGCAAGGATTCAAAGTGGGGACGTATACTTCGCCCCACCTTCTGCGCTACAACGAGCGCATCCGCATCGATGGAGAAGCGGTGGAAGATACTGCCATCGTCGAGGCATTTGCCAAGATCGACGCGGTGCGCGGCGACACTAGCTTGAGTTTTTTCGAGTTCGCCACGCTTGCAGCGCTGGAATTATTTGCCTGTGCCGAAGTCGAAGTACAGGTGTTAGAGGTGGGGATGGGCGGTCGGCTGGATGCCGTCAATCTCGTCGATGCTGATGTGGCGGTGATCGCGAGCATCGACCTCGATCACCAGCAGTGGCTTGGGGAGACGCGCGAGCTCATCGGTAGAGAGAAGGCGGGGATCTTTCGCCCTGGGCGCCCGGCGGTGGTCGGCGACCGCGACGTACCCAAATCAGTCGTAGAATATGCCAAGCAGCTTAAGCTGCCGCTTTGGCGCTTGGGGTGCGAATTCGATTATCGCTTGCGTGACCAAGCCTGGGATTGGTTAGGCCCTGACCGAACCTTGACCGCGCTGCCGCTGCCGGCGCTGCCTGGCCGCCAACAGCTCGACAACGCTGCCACCGCGCTGGCTGCCTTAGCCCAGCTTGAGGGGCATCTGGCGGTTGCAGAGCGAGCGATCCGCCAGGGGCTTGCGTCGGTTAAGCTGCTTGGCCGGTATCAGCTCTTACCTGGCTCTCCTCCTATCCTGCTCGATGTGGCCCACAACCCCCAGGCAGCAGGGTTTTTAGCTGAATATCTGCAAAGCTGCTATCCTGGCCGGCGGGTCTTAGCGCTGTTTGCAGTTATGGCTGACAAGGACATCGAGGGAATTTTAAGGCGAATGAGCCAGGAAGTGAGCGTTTGGGCGCTGGCACCGCTTCCTGACAATCCGCGCGCTGCAACTGAAAAGCAGCTCCTGCAGGCATTTCATCGCGTTGGCTTGCCGCCACCTCTGGCAGGGTTTGACGCTTGCGCCCAAGCGCTCGAAGCCTTACAGCAACAAGCAAGCCCGGACAATCTGATCGTAGCGTTTGGCTCGTTCTTTTTGGTTGCCCAAGTGTTGGCTGCGCGTGAGGCAGGATGGACATCCGCTTAAAACGGTATTTGGTTGACGCGTTGGCGCTGATCTTGATAGCGGTTATTTTCTTGCTTGCCTGTGCAGTTTGAACAAGGCTTAGAAAGCGAGCTAAAGCTAGACTGGCAAGATGCATCTTTCACATCTGACGTTCGGCTTGATTCGATCCAGGATAAGCTCCCTTTGCCCTTAGCTTGGGTGATCCAAATAGGCAAAGCGATTTCTCAACCAGACGCGGATATCCTTGAGGACCAGCTACGACAGGCTGGGTGGCTGCATTTATAAGGCAAATTGAGGATGGCAGCTATTTAGTCCAGATTGGTCCGACGTTTGACAAAGAGCAAGCTGAAGCTGACGCCGCCACCCTCAAGAGTCGGTTGTCTCTAGAAATTTTCGTCACCCCTATCAGGGATAATCCACCTTAGGTTTTCTTTCCGCCGGATTGCGCCGGAAATTTTGTTTCATTTTAGGAAACTTAAAATGGATTTAACTCACAATAGTTTATGTGTTATATATAAACTATCCTCAACTTCGGAAAAAAGAGAGTGGCTATGGTGAAAAAACTGATTGTTATGCTGAGCTTAGCGATCGGTAGTTTGCCGTTTGCATCGGCTAACGACTTCGATCGGACGGCGCAGCAAACGATAGCACAGTGGAACGCTGCGCTTCACAGTGGAAAACTAGACGAGTTGGTGCGCTTGTACACCAAGGATGCGGTGGTGTTGCTGCCGAACGGCGAGGCCGCCAGAGATCCCGCTGCGATTCGAGAGTTCTGGCTCCGCCTGCTTGCCAAACCTACCGGCCGCTATGCGCTAGATCTGGATAAAGTGATCTATGCCAAGGACGACACAGTCATCTCTACCTTGCGTTGGTCGAACGTAGAGGGGGGGGTGAAGTACTCCTACGACGGGGTCATCTACAGCGTCTTCAAACGCCAGCCGGATGGCAGCTGGAAGGCGCAGGTTCAGCGTTGGAATTGACCTTGCCGTAGTGGCTAGCTACGTAACGCTCGATGATCGCTTGAAACTCTTCAGCGATCCGATCCCCTTTGAGCGTGACGGTTTTCTGCCCGTCTTCGTAGACCGGGGCGACCGGAACTTCTCCGGTCCCCGGTAGGCTGATGCCTAAGTTGGCGTTTTTGCTCTCGCCTGGACCGTTCACTACGCATCCCATCACCGCCACGTGCATGTTTTCCACCCCCGGATAGCGAGTCTTCCACTCCGGCATCTTGGCCCGCAGAAAATCTTGGATCTTTTGTGCTAGGTGTTGAAAGTAGTCGCTTGTAGTGCGGCCACAGCCGGGACAGGAGATCACCATCGGGGTAAATGACCTCAGTCCCATGGTCTGGAGGATCTCCTGGGCGACGATCACTTCTTTAGTGCGGGGGGCTCCAGGTTCCGGGGTCAACGAGATGCGAATCGTGTCGCCTATTCCTTGCTGCAGCAAAACGGCCAAGGCGGCCGTCGAGGCGACGATGCCTTTAGTACCGATCCCGGCCTCAGTTAGCCCAAGATGCAAGGCGTAGCGGCAACGTCTGGCGAGCTCCTGATAGACCGCGATCAATTCCTGCACGCCGCTCATCTTGCAGGAGATGACGATGCGGTTCGACGGTAGCCCAAGCTTCTCGGCTTGGGCTGCGCTCTCTAAAGCGGAGGTGATGACCGCTTCGCGCATCACTTCAGGCAAAGGGCGCGGCGCTGGCAGCTTGGCGTTCTCGTCCAAAAGGCGCGCCAGCACGTTCTGGTCCAAACTTCCCCAGTTGACGCCGATCCGCACTGGCTTGCCGTAGCGGCAGGCAAATTCGATCATCTGCGCGAACTGTGCGTCGCGCTTGCTGCCGCGGCCGACGTTACCGGGATTGATCCGGTATTTGGCCAACGCCTCGGCACAGGCCGGATGCTTGGCCAAGAGCTTATGGCCATTGAAGTGAAAATCCCCCACCAAGGGTACGTCACAGCTGCGCTTATCCAATTCTTCGCGGATTTTAGGCACGGCAGCGGCGGCCTCGTCGGTATTGACCGTGATGCGGACGATTTCAGAACCAGCTTGGGTTAAGGCTAAGACTTGTTCTACCGTGCTGGCCACATCTTCGGTGGCGGTGTTGGTCATCGATTGGACCACAATCGGTGCTCCACCTCCGATTTGAATATGGCCTACCATAACGCCGAGCGAAGGTCTTCTGGTAATGGAGGGAGTACTCATGGCTTCAACTAGGAGAGTTTACGACTAGTATTGTTGATTAAAACCGTGATGATTGAATCGACACATTATAAAGGGAAAAGCAGCAGTCGTGAGGATTCATTATTTCTCCGATATTCATTTGGAATTTGGTGACTTCGAGCTCCCTGAGGTAGAAGCGGATGTAATCGTTGCTGCCGGCGACATCGGCATCGGTCTTAAGGGATTACATTGGCTGGCCCGACAAAAGCGCCCAGTTGTGTACGTGGCTGGTAACCACGAGTTCTATACCTATGACCACAACACTCTGATTGCTCAGCTTAAACAGTCTGCCCACGGTAGCTTAGTGCATTTCCTCGAAAATCAAAGTTGCGTGATCGAGGGAGTGCGTTTTTTAGGCTGTACCTTGTGGACTGATTTGGGGGATGAGGAGGACGTGGCGGCGTTTACCGATTCCGTCAATGATTTTCGTAAGATCCAATTTAGCGGCCAAGCCTATCTCCCAGAGCACTACCGGCAGCTACATTATCATTCCCGCACCTGGCTAGAGCAGATGCTCAATATTCCGTTTGCCGGGCCGACGGTGGTGGTCACTCATCATGCTCCCACCTTCTGGAGCTGGGACGGCCGGCCGAGCGCCTTGAGCCGCTTTGCTTACTGCAACGATTGAGATCGCCCTTTGGTTCCATGGCCATACCCATAGGGTCTGGGATTACCGCTGCGCTGATACCAGAATTTTGTGTAACCCTCGTGGCTATCACGGCTACCAGCTGGTGGAGGGCTTTTGCCCGAAGCGCGTAGTGATTTTATGAGGCGTGTTTCTTTCCAGTTGGCTAAGACGTGCTACTTTTTAAAGTAGCACAGCTGAGATTGGAAAGGAGGGGTATCCTTGGACATTGCAACTTTGATTGGTTTTCTCGGCGGCCTTGGGGTCATTATCGGCGCCATCGCTACCGGTGGCAATTTGAGCCAATTCGTCGACGTACCGTCGATTCTGATTGTGTTCGGAGGGACGGTAATGGTCGTATTGATAAAGTTTACTTTGAAGGATTTCCTAAGGGCGTTTAGCGTAGCGGCCAAAGCGTTTTTCAACAAGCTCGAAGACCCCCAAAAGCTCATCGAAGAAGCGGTGCGGTTGGCAGATGTGGCGCGCAAGAACGGTTTATTGGCATTGGAGAATGAGACCATTACCAATCCTTTTTTACAAAAGGGGATTAGCATGTGTGTGGACGGTTACGATCCGTCCTTGATCCGCAAGATGCTGACGGAGGAGATCCAGCAAACGGTCAAGCGCCACGAAACCGGCCGCGCCGTGTGGTCGGCGGTAGGAGACGTCGCACCAGCATTTGGCATGATCGGCACCCTGGTAGGGCTGGTCCAAATGCTCGCTAACATGGCTGATCCCTCTTCTATTGGACCGGCGATGGCGGTGGCGATCTTAACTACCTTGTATGGAGCGATCCTTGCCAACGCGATTGCCATTCCTTTGGCGGACAAGCTGGCTCTGATCAGCAATTACGAGCAGCTTTCCAAGTCCTTGATCGTGGAGGCAATCAACGGGATTCAAGAAGGCATGAATCCAAAAATTTTGGGGGCGCTCTTGAGCACTTATTTGCCTGAGAAAAGGCGCGCCAATGGCGATTAAAGGAGAAAAGCGATGGCTGAAACCGAATGCCCCAAATGCAAACCTGGCGCCCCGCTGTGGGTGGTCACCTTCGGCGATATGATGAGCTTGCTTTTGTGCTTTTTCGTCTTGTTGTTGTCGTTCGCCACTATGGATATTATCAAATTCCGCCAGATGGCCGCTTCGCTCAAGAATGCTTTCGGCGTCCAGACCGAGATCGAGGCGTATGAAACCGTCAAAGGCACCAGCGTCATCGCCGAGCATTTTACCCCCGGCGCGGTAGAGCCTACGCCCTTGGATGAGATCCGGCAAAAAACTACCGACACCAAGCCTCATCTGGAGATTCCAGAGAGCAATTTAAGCCCAGAAGAAATCCGAAAGCGTTTTGAAACCGAACAGCTGAAAAAGCTCCGCGAGTCTTTAGTAGATGAAATCAAAGCAGGCAAAGTCAGCGTCGAGACGGAAAAGTGGAGGATCATCATTCGCATCCATGAAAAAGGATCGTTTCCTTCCGGTAGCGCCGTGTTGACTGCCGGCTTTAGTCCTTCCATGGCCAAGATCGCTGAGGCGGTCAAGGCAAGCCGCGGCAAGATCGTCGTTGCCGGTCATACCGACGATGTGCCGATCGTCAACGAGCGCTATCGCTCCAATTGGGAACTGTCGGCTGCGCGCGCAGTGACGGTGGCGCATGAATTATTGCGCGGCGGAGTCGATCCCAAGCGCCTGATGGTGGCAGGTTATGCTGACAATCGCCCGCTGGTGCCGAACGACAACGCCGACCACCGAGCTAAAAACCGGCGCGTGGAGATCCTGCTCGAGCAGGAAGGGATAGATGAGAACCAAGTAGGGCAGCCCCCGCAACCTGGAAGAATGCGCAATGAATGAAAGTCAGTCAAATTTTCTCGAACGGCGCCGGTATTTCCGGATCGAAGATGAAATCATTTTAGTATACCGGCCGGTTCCCCTAGAGGAGGTCCCAGAACCGGAGCAGTTTCAGAGCCGCTTTGGCGATCACCTTTCTCTGACCTCGACGCTGGAATACTTAAGCCGTGAATCCCAGGTACCATTGCGCCTCATTCAGCGGGACTACTCAGAGGTGGCTAGATACCTTGAGATCCTTGAGCGCAAGATTCAACTGCTTGCTCAGGCTTTCATGATCAACCACCATCATCTTATTGATCAACCAACTTGTAAGGTGAACTTAAGCGCCTCTGGGATCGCGTTCGATGCCGAGCAAGCCATCGCCCAAGGTCAGGTGTTGGAATTAAAGCTCATTGTACCGCCGGCGCTGGTCGGTATCCTGACCTTTGGTAAGGTCATCTACTGTCAGCCAGGGGATGGCCGGTATCGGGTCGGAGTAGATTTTTTAGCCTTGCGCGATCAAGACCGCGAATTCCTAATCCGGCATATCATCAAGCGCCAGTTAAGCCTGCTGAGGGAGCAAAGGCAATCGCCATCTGACGAATAACTATATACTCATGGCCAAGCAAGAAGCGAGTGTCCATGCTGACCGACGTGACCAAAGCTCTGCTCCAACGTTTGGCGGATGGCAGATTCCATTCCGGCCAGGCATTGGCTGAAGCCTTACAGATCAGCCGCACTGCAGTGTGGCAGCACCTTCATTCCCTGAGCGCCTTAGGAGTGGAAATTCAGGCCGTTGCCGGGCGCGGTTATCGCCTGGTAAGACCGCTAGAGCTGTTAGATCGAGAGCGGATTGAAAGCGCGCTTGAGGTCCCCGCAGGCTGCCCATCCCCGAGCATAGAAATCCACGCTTGCCTGCCTTCCACCAACACCTACCTGCTTCAGACTGCAGCGGAGCGCCCTTGCGCCAGCATCTGTCTGGCTGAGGCCCAGACTCAAGGCAAAGGTCGGCTGGGACGGACCTGGTGGTCGCCGTTCGGATACAACCTGTATCTATCGCTTTTGTGGCGGTTTGATCGCGGGGAATCGCTCAGCGGCCTGAGTTTAGCCGCTGGGGTGGCGGCAGTGCTTGGGCTTGAGTCCCTAGGCTTTACCGAGTTGCAGCTCAAATGGCCCAACGATATCCTGTGGCGCTACAAGAAGCTAGGAGGCATTCTGATCGAAGCGATCAGCGAACCTTGTGGGCCATGTATCGCTGTCATCGGGCTGGGGCTGAATCTATGGCTTTCCCCAGCGGCGGCGGCGACCATCGACCAGCCCTGGGTGGATGCGCAAACGATCTTAGGCGAGACCTTGCCTTCCCGCAACCGGATCGCAGCCCGGCTCATCGGCAGCCTGTTGACCATGCTTAGCAGCTATCAGGCGGTGGGACTTGCGCCATGGCTGGACGATTGGCGCCGCTTAAATTGTGTCTTGGGGCAGCGGGTAAAGGTGCGCCAAGCAGGGATAGAGTTCGAAGCTGAGGCTATAGAGGTGACCGAAGAGGGGTATCTGGTAGTGCAACGCGGCTCAATCCGCCAGGTGTTGGCGGCCGGTGAAGTCTCGCTTAGGATCTAAGACAGTGCAGGCATCATTTGAATTGTTGGTAGATAGCGGCAACACCCGCCTGAAATGGGCGATCCTGAGCGCAGGTAAGCTCACCTCTGGCGTTCCCTTAGTGACAGCCGGCGAGCTTGCTGAAACAGAGTTAGAACAACGCTGGGGAATGCTCGCGCCTCCTAACCGGGTTTGGATTGCCAACGTGGCTGGACAGGCGGTAGGGGAGGCGTTGCGCACCTGGATCCGAGCGCATTGGCAGATCGAGCCTCGCTGGGTGTTTCCGCAGGCATCCGGATTCGGCATCGTCAACGGCTATCGCTGGCCGGAGACGTTAGGGGTAGATCGTTGGTTAGCGCTAATCGCAGCGCGCAACCGCTATTCGGTGCCAGCTTGTATCGCCGATTGCGGCACGGCTTTGACGTTGGACGTAGTGGATGAATCGGGTAGGCATTTAGGTGGGTTGATCTGTCCCGGCCTTAAGCTTATGGCCGAGGTGCTGGAGCAGAAGACTGCCGGGATTCGCCTCGAGGCCTGGCAAGGTCAAGCCAAGGTAGTAGGCGATCATACAATGGCTGCGGTCCACCTAGGTGCCAGGCAGGCAGCATTGGGGCTGATCGAGCGGATGTTTTGTAGACTGCGCAAGGTTTACCCTAAGCTCTGCCTGATCCTGACTGGAGGAGATGCTGCCGAACTCCTCCCCGAGCTTGAAGTTCCAGCGCTTCTGGCACCGGATCTGGTCCTTGAAGGGTTGGCGGTGGTCAGTTCGGCGGTTGAGTGATGCCTAGCCGGCAGTAACGCAGGCCGATCAAGATCCAAACCTGGGCGCCGAAGATCAGGTTTGCCAGCAACAGGTGGATCGGCTGGATAGCCGGTGGGATCCCAAGGCGTTCCATCGCAATTCCAGTCGCCACTGAAAGTAAAGCCAAGAAGGTCAGTCCCAAGTTCAGCCGAAACAGCAGGTGGTCTTGAGGTAGGTGCCTGAGGAACTGCCAGGCTAGCCCAAAGTTGGTAGTAAGCAGCAAGAAGGCAACTGCCCGGTGGACGTAAAATACCCACGGCAACTGTGAGGGCCAGAGGTAACGCTGGGCTTGAGGCTGGGTGCTGGCGAGCGCGTCTACCGCCTCACGCACCTGCGCGCCCAGGATCACTTGGATCAGGGTGATAACCAGCGCCACCCCTACAGCTAGCTCCAGCCTGCCGCTTAAGGCATGGAAATGGAGGGGGTAGAAATAGTCCTTTTGCGAGCGGGTGACGGCATAAATCAATAAAGCCGCGATCCCTAAGGCTAACATCATGTGGGCGGTGACCATGAGCGGATGCAGGTTGGTGTTGACCACCACTGCGCCCAGCCAGCCTTGAAACATGACTAAGAGCAAAGCGCTTAGCGCCGCGTAGAATACTTTCCGATCGCGCTTCAGGAATGGAATGGCATAGACAACGGTCAGGACGATTAAGAAGCCGCAGACGACGCCGACCAGTCGGTTAATATACTCGGTCCAGGTTTTAAGCGGATTGAAATCGGTCTCAGCGTAACCTAAGTCGGCATAAAGCTCGTGATAATTGGGCGGCAGTTGGGAGGCATCAGTCGGTGGGATCCACCTCCCAAAGCAAGTCGGCCAGTCCGGACAGCCCATCCCGGCACCGGAGGCGCGCACGATCGCCCCTGCCAGGATTACTGAATATACCGCCAGAATCGCCAAGCTGCCGACGCGCAGAAAGCGCACACTCGCCTTATCGTTCATCGAACTATGCCGGAAGGGATTCCAAAACTCAAACTATACTGGCTGAGTTTGGTTCGGACAAGCGCAGCGCATCGATGGCAGGCTTGCTGATGGGGCAAGGCCAGAAGCCACCTTAGGCAAACAGCTGTTTGGTGGCCTCGACGGCTTCGATTTCGATGATCTCAATCGCTGGGGTTAGCCCCAAGCGGGTAAAGGCACCTACCTGCGAGGGATCGACCGGCAATTCTTTACCACTGCTGGATAGGTGTTCCAGATAGGCTACCTGGACGATGTCCACGTAGTCGGCCAGGTCGCTTTCCGGCTGGCGTTGCCAGTCTAAGTATCCGCTCACGACTGCAAGCAGGGTCTTAGGAAAATTCCAATGTTTCAGGATCATTGCGCCGATTTTAGGATGGAGTGCCTCGAGCAGGTGATCGAGGCGGGTTCGATCATCCGCCAGGCTAGGCGTCTGTTCGGCTAAAGTGAGGAGCGGGAGTTTTCCAATCAGGTGGATCAGGCCGGCGAGCAGAGCGTGTTCCTTATCTAAATGCGGGCAGAGAGCGGCCAAGGCTCGGCTGATGGCTCCGACCTCGACGCTAGTGCGCCAGATCGCGTGAAAATAGCGATCTAACAGCGGCGAGGTGGGCTGGAAGACCTGTTGCATGGCCAAACTCATGATCAGGGTGCGAACCGTGTTATATCCTAGGCGGGTGATCGCCATCTGCAAACTGGTGATCTCAACCCGCCCCCGGTACAAAGGGCTGTTGGCGATCTGGATCAGGCGCGCCGCTAAAGCAGTATCCTCAGCGATCATCGCTGCCAGTTGGGAAGCGCTGATCGCGCTGCAGTCGACTGCGTCCCGCACTTTTAGCGCCACTTCCGGCAGGGAAGGGAGAAGGAGGCGATTGGCCTGAATTTCCCTGCGCAAGTATTCTAGACATTCCTGGTCGTTGCTGAAGTTCATCGCTTAAATTTGAATAAAGTGAGTTTGGTTTAACTATAGATCAGATCTAGCCACTGCAAAGGGGTTTCGCTGTCCCCTTCCAGCCGAATCGCTGGACTGTGCGCCCGATCGCAGCGCACGACTGCCAGAAACTCTTGGCCGCCGTCGTCGGGGGCAGCGTTGACCACCTGGCCGACGCTCTCACCTGCCTCGATCAGGCGCGTGCCTAGGGCAACTGGCTGGGATCTCGGCAGGCGAACTCGATACAGGCGCCGTTTGACCTGACCTAGGTAGTGCGTGCGAGCGATGACCTCTTGCCCCACGTAACAGCCCTTGTCGAAGCTGACCCCGCCTATGCGGTCTAAGTTGAGCATCTGCGGCAGAAATGCTTCCGAGGTGGCAGCGGTGACGGTAGGGAGGCCAGCGCGGATGTCAGCGAGCTGCCAGTCACTTGGCGGGCATTCAGCCGCGCCTAAGGTGTCTACCAGCTTAAGCCACACCGCTTGGACAGCCTCTGGCGCCCCTAGCACTAGCCAGCGATCTCCGGGAGGCGGCAGCTTAAGCCAATTAAGCCCGTGGGCCTGAACGACGGCACCGCTAGGTTGCGGTTCTGGTAGGATTCCCCGCCCGATGCTGGACGGGATCATTATCCCGAATAAGGCCAGCTCTGCGGTGGCGATGTTTACCTTTGAACGCAGCACATACAGCTTAAGGCGTTGCATCACCTTCTCAGCTAAATCGGCGGCGAGCAATAGCCAAAAGCCTATATCGTCGCGTCCGATCTGGAACGTGGCGATCGCCCTCCCTTGCGGATTGCACAATGCCCCAAACCCGAAGCGGGTAGGGGTGATCTGGCGGACATCGCAGGTGATCTGCCCTTGGAGAAAGGTAAGCGCATCCTCGCCGCAGATGGACAACACCTCAGTCGGCGGCGGGGGAGACAGGAGGATTGGGGCAGTCGCTGGAGGAGAGGTTAAGCTACGCGCTTGAATGAAAGCCTGCCAGCTTAGATGCATGGCGTTTACCTCTAGGTCGAGTTTGCAACTGCGGTTATTTTACTGCTTGAGAGCGGCGTTAATCCGGCATACAATCAATTAAATACTTAAACTTAAAATAGTTTCAAGGCATGGATTCTCATCCATCCCGTCCCCTCTCTCCCCACTTGCAAGTTTATCTGCTGCCGCTCACCGCTTGGTTATCGATCAGCCATCGCATCAGCGGGGTGATTTTGAGCATTGGGCTTTTGGCAGTAGTGATGGTATTGCTAGCGGTGGCCGAAAGCCCCTTTTGGTACGAGGCGGGCCGAAAATTTCTTGCCAGCTGGGTCGGGAAGGGGTTATTGTTGCTGTGGATGCTGGCTTTGTTCATCCATGTCTGCCACGGCATTCGCCATCTGCTCTGGGATATGGGCATTGGGCTTGAGCGGCCGGTATTATCCCGCTACAGCAGGTGGGAGCTTGGGACAGCAGCAGGGCTGACGTTGATCACCTGGTTGATGCTGATCGGTTAAATGCGTTTCCAAACCCCTTTGAGCAAAGCGCGCGGCTTGGGAACGGCAAGGTTAGGGACAGCCGCCTGGTGGGCCCAGCGGGTGACTGCGGTGGCTTTGCTTCCGCTGTCGTTGTGGCTGGTCTGGTTTGTGGATCGGCTGCTTGCGTTTTCCCACGCCGAAATGGCAGCCTGGCTGAGCCGGCCGCACAATGCTGTTTTGCTGTTAGCCTATGTGGGGGCGGCAGGATATCACGCCATGCTTGGCCTGAAGGTGATCGTCGAAGACTACGTCCACGCTGTGTGGCTGAAGGCTTTAAGCCTGGTGGCGATCCAGCTGGTTTGGATGCTGTTGGTTTTGACTGCTGCGATTGCGATGATCCGCACGCTGGTAGCAGGCTGAGGCATGATGGCTAAAGCCTATCCGATCGTCTTCCACAATTACGATGTAGTCATCGTAGGTGCCGGCGGTGCCGGCTTGCGCGCTGCCCTAGGGGCAGCCGCCCGCGGTCTTAAGACTGCCTGCCTGACCAAAGTATTTCCCACCCGTAGCCACACCGTGGCCGCGCAAGGCGGGATCAGCGCCGCGCTCGGCAACATGGGCGAAGACGATTGGCGTTGGCACATGTACGACACGGTCAAAGGCTCTGACTGGCTCGGCGATCAAGACGCCATCGAGTACATGTGCCGCGAGGCGATTCCGGCGATCATCGAGCTGGAGCATTATGGAGTGCCGTTTTCGCGCACGCCCGAAGGCAAAATTTACCAGCGCCCTTTCGGCGGGATGACCACCTATTTTGGCCAGGGCGAAGCCAAGCGCACTTGTGCGGCGGCTGATCGGACCGGGCATGCCATTTTACATACCCTGTACCAACAGTCGCTGAAGTATCAGACCGAGTTTTTCATCGAATACTTCGCCCTAGACCTGATCATGGACGCCGATGGGGTGTGTCGAGGCGTGCTGGCTTGGTGTTTAGAGGACGGCTCCTTGCATTGTTTCCGCGCCCACATGACGGTGCTGGCTACCGGTGGCTACGGGCGGGCGTATTTCTCTTGCACCTCAGCCCACACCTGCACGGGCGACGGCAATGCGATGGTGTTGCGCGCTGGACTGCCGCTGCAGGATATGGAATTCGTCCAGTTTCATCCCACCGGGATTTACGGGGTAGGTTGCTTGATCACCGAGGGTGCGCGTGGCGAAGGCGGGTATCTGACCAATTCTGAAGGCGAACGCTTCATGGAACGCTATGCCCCTAAAGCCAAAGATTTGGCCTCGCGCGACGTGGTCAGCCGGGCGATGACCTTAGAGATTCGCGCTGGGCGCGGCGTGGGCCCGCGTCGGGATCATCTGCACTTGCATCTGGAGCACTTAGATCCCGAAATTATCCGTACGCGCCTGCCTGGGATCGCCGAAACCGCTCGTATCTTCGCCGGCGTGGATATCACCAAAGAGCCGATCCCAGTGATTCCGACCGTGCACTACAACATGGGCGGCATTCCCACCAATATCGACGCTGAAGTCGTCACCTTCAAGGACGACGATCCAGAGACCAAAGTCCCAGGTTTAATGGCGATCGGCGAGGCGGCCTGCGTGTCGGTCCACGGCGCCAACCGTTTGGGCTCCAACTCCTTGCTGGATCTGGTGGTGTTCGGGCGTGCAGCGGCGATCCGCTGTGCCGAACTGATCAAACCCCGCCGCCCGCACAAGCCGCTATCGCCTGACTTGCTAGACCCTCTTTTGGCGCGCTTGGACCGAATTCGGCACGCCAAAGGGAGATTGAAAGTCGCGCAGGTACGCGAGCGCATGCAGCGCTGTATGCAGGAGCACGCAGCGGTGTTCCGCTCCGCCGAAGTCCTCGAGGAGGGCTTGGCTCAGCTGAGAGAAATCAGCGCCTCATTGGCCGAAATCGGATTAAGCGATCATTCCCTGATCTGGAATACCGATCTGGTGGAAACCTTGGAGCTGGAAAACTTGCTCCTTCAAGCTCAGGCGACGGTTGCCTCAGCGCTCAACCGCACTGAAAGCCGCGGCGCCCATGCGCGCGAGGACTATCCAGAGCGCGATGACGTCAACTGGCTCAAGCATACGCTGATCTGGTTAGAGCCCAACGGGCAATATCGCATCGCCTATCGCCCGGTGCACCTTAGACCGCTGACTGCGGAAGTCCAACCCATCCCACCTCAACCGAGAGTGTATTGAATGGTTGCTCTGCGTTTGCCGCCGAACTCTAGAATCCAACCTGGAAAAACCTGGCCTGCTCCGGAAGGGGCCGAAAAAATAGTCACGCTCAAGGTCTACCGCTTCGATCCGGAGTCTGGCGCTAACCCGCGCTTGGATACTTTTAGGCTAGATCGAAGCCGGTGTGGGGCAATGGTGCTCGATGCCCTGATCCAGATCAAGAATGAGATCGACACCAGCTTGGCTTTCCGCCGTTCTTGCCGGGAAGGGGTGTGCGGCTCGTGTGCGATGAACATCAACGGCAAAAATACCTTAGCTTGTATCCAGCCGCTGGCTGACTTGGGAGAGACCATTACCGTCTATCCGCTGCCGCACCAGGAGGTGATCAAAGATCTGGTCGTCGATCAGACCCATTTTTTTGCCCAGTATGCCTCCATCCAGCCCTGGCTTAAGACCTTGACCCCACCGCCTGATCGCGAGCGCCTCCAGAGCCCAGAGGAGCGGGCCAAGCTCGATGGGCTGTATGAGTGCATTCTGTGCGCGTGCTGCTCCACCGCCTGCCCCAGTTACTGGTGGAACGGCGAGCGGTTTTTAGGACCGGCAGCTTTGCTCCAGGCTTATCGCTGGATCGCCGACAGCCGCGACGAAATGACCGGCGAGCGTTTGGACGAGCTGGAGGACCCGTTTAAGCTCTACCGCTGCCATACCATTACCAATTGCACCGACGTTTGCCCCAAGGGCTTGAGCCCGGCCAAAGCTATCGCTGAGGTCAAAAAGCTGCTCCTGGCGCGGCACCAGTGACCGAGCTGGATCCCAAACGCTGGCTTGAACGTTACGGCGACCTGTTGTTTCGCTATGCTTTGGCGCGAGTGGGGGAGGTCGCTTTGGCGGAGGATTTGGTTCAGGAGACCTTGCTTGCCGCTTGGCGCGGGCGCGCCTCGTTTGCTGGCCAGGCCAGCGAGAGCACCTGGCTGGTGGGCATCTTAAAGCACAAGATCGCCGATCATTTCCGGCGGGTTGCACCGGACTCGTTAGAAGCGTTGGAGTTGGATTGGGAGCGCTACTTCGACGAGCGCGGCCGCTGGCGGGAAGGTCCTGAAGATCTAAGCGAACCGGAACTGGAGGTAGAGCTGGCGCAGCTTAAAACTGCCTTGCGCCGCTGCATCGACGATCTCCCAGCTAGGTTTAGGCACTTGTTTTACCTGCGCGAAATAGAAGGATTGAGCGCGGAGGAAATCTGTCGCCAATTGCCCGCTTCTTCGACTAATAATGTGTGGGTGATGCTGTCTCGGATGCGGTTTAAGCTGCGCCGGTGTCTGGCGCAGGCCGGTTTTAACAGGAGCGGCGAATGATGGCGTGCAGGCAAGCGGTGGAGTTGATCTCAAAGGCTTTAGATACGCCTTTGACTTGGCGCGAGCAGCTAGCGCTTAGGCTACATCTTTGGTTATGCGCGATGTGCCGTCGCTATGCCCGCCAGCTGCAGCTGCTTGAACGCTTGTACGCCAGGCTGCGTGCAGAAGAGAGCGCCGGCAAGCCGCCCCTGCTGCCTGAAGGCAGCCTTTCGCCGCAAGCCCGGAAGCGCATTTTGGCAACCCTGCACCGTGAGCTTTGAGACAATCGGCCGACTGCGCTGGCGTTGCCGGCGCGGGATGAAAGAGCTGGACGTGCTCCTAGAGCGCTACTTAGAACGAGGGCATCCGTTTGCCGATCCAGCTGCCCAAGCCGCTTTTGCCCGTTTGCTTCAAGCCAGCGACGCCGAGCTCATCGATTGGCTGATCTTGAGGCGCCCCTGTCCCGACCCGGAGCTGGCTGAGCTGGTGGCAAGGATCGTCGATGACCGCTTTGGCGTTACGCTTGCGCTGCTCTAAGCTCGAGCGGCTGTGGCTAGGTGCCGGGCACAGCCTGGCTGCGCTCGCGGTGGGATTGAGCGCAGTCCCGATGTGGGCCAAGCTGTTGCTGGGGGCGATGTTGCTTGCCAGCGCCTGTACCTTATGGCGGCGCGCCGGACAACCTAAGTACTGCGCCATCGACTATGACGGCGAGCGCTGGCGTCTTATCGGCACCGACACCCAGCACGCCGAACTGCTTGCCTCCACCTGGCGCACGAGGTGGTTGACCTTACTCCATTTTCGCCTGGAGGACGGACGCTTTGCGGCGGTTCCGGTCTGGCGCGATAGCTTGTCTCAAGATGATTGGCGCCGCCTGCAAGTTGTGCTGCGCTGGCAGGTGCGCTTGAAACGCTGAAGGTCCTCTGGCTGGTCGAGGTCCCATTTAGGAGAAAGCTCGCACAAGCGCAAGCCTAAGCGGTTAATCCGGCGCCTGGTTTCAGCCAGCACCTTGGAACTTCCCCACGGCATCGCCCTAAACAATTCAGGATAGGCTCGCTTGAGGCCAAGCAGCACGTAACCGCCGTCTTCGGCAGGTCCTAACACTGCGTCAAATCCTTCAGCGAGCGCCTGCAAAGCAGCGGCGCAATCGGCAGGCGCAAGCCCAGGGCAATCACAGCCGATCGCCAAGGCTGCGGACCTGTCGGTCAAAGTCGCTTGGAACGCAGCTAGCATTCGCTCCCCCAAATCTGCCCCGCGCTGCGGGAATAGCGTAGCTCCATACCGCCGCTGCAAGGACAGAAAAAACCGGTGTTTGCAGTTGGGGTAGCAGTAAAGAAACAGCGGCGCCAGCCGAGCGGCGGCAAGGCTTGCGATTAACGCATGGGTAAGGTGGGCGTGCAGGGCAGCTGCTTGCGCTGGGGTCAGCACGCTCAGCAGGCGGGTCTTGACCTGTCCTGGGAAGGGGGCTTTGCAGAAGATCAAAATCGCCGCTTGGGGAAAGGCAAAGCTGGTACTCACTTGAACTTACCTGACTGATATAGGCAGGCGAGCCGATTAGGATCGGCGCCCAGGAAATAGCGGAATCTAAGCCACCACATCAGCAAGATCGTGCGCGCGATCCCGAATTTTTCCCATCGCCGCGCTGAAGTGATGACTTTGGACTTAAGGCAAGCCGGCGGTCCTAGGCTTTTTAGGCGGCGACAGAGCTCGATGTCTTCCATCAAGCGCTGGTCAGGAAAGCCGCCGACTTGCCAGAACGCTTGCCGGGTGACGAAAATCGCCTGATCGCCAGTGGCGATCCTGGTCAGGCGCGAGCGCAGGTTGATCATCCGCGCCACTAGCTTGAGCAGGGGATGGCGGCTGGCTAGGCAAAGGTCGAAGCGGCCCCAGGCATGGGCAGACAGAGCGCTTGCGATGTCCGCCAGCGCTCCCTCTGGCAGGCGCGTGTCAGCGTGGAGAAATACCAAGATTTCCCCTTGAGCTAACCAGGCACCGGTGTTCATCTGGCGCGCGCGCCCGCGCGGGGCGATCAACACGCGGTCGGCAAGAGGGAAAGCAAGCGTTGGGGTGCAGTCGTCGCTACCGCCGTCGATTACCAGGATTTCCGCTTGCCTGCGCAGCGGTTGCAAAGCGTTCAGGCAAGCTTCGATCTCACCGGCTTCCTGCCAAGTAGGGATGATAAAGGAAAAGCGTTTCACCTTAGCAGCAACTGCGCTCTCCGCCGCAGCTGATCCCGCCTTTGGTCTCCGCCGGTGGGCGTAAGGTCCCAGGCGGGGCACACCAAGGTTTGCCCGCACTGATCGTAGCCGGCGCGATGCCGATGAAGTGTTCGCGATAAGGGCCTTGGGTGAGCAGGCGGAAGGTCCGCTCGCACACTGCCATGCGCTGGCCGCGGCAATACACATGCCCTTCCTCGTCGTAAACGCGTTCAAACGGCCCCTTGTAGATCACCGCGTGGCCGTAATCGAGACAGGGCGTGCTGTGCGGCTTGACCGCAGTGACAGTGACCGGACGAAATTCTATCCCCTCGATTACCTGCCAGGGTTGATCTGCCCATTTGTCCAGGGTAACCGCTACGAACCCAGCTTCCACAAAGCCTTGCACAAAAGCGTGCTCTTGCATCGCGCCTGAGATACAACCGCTCCAAAGCGCTGGATCCTGTTTTAGGGCCTCTGGCACCGGCTCATCCGAGACGATGTCAGAAATGGCGATCCTACCGCCGGGTTTGAGGACGCGGAAGATTTCCCGAAACAGCTGGCGTTTGTCGCTGTCGTCGACTAGGTTGAGGACGCAGTTGGAGATGACTAGATCTATTGACTGGTCGGCGATCAGCGGACGGGTTCGCTTTTGCTCGGCCTGCCAGGCTTTAAGGGCGAGCAGATCCTCGAAGCAGGTCACTGGGTGCTCGGCTAGCCAGCGCTCGGTTGCTTCCAAGTCCAAGGCTAGATCCTGGATCAGCCCTTTGACGAAGCGCACCCGGTTGCCGCCTAGTTTTTCCGCCATTTCAGCTTGATACTTGCGCGCCAAGGCGAGCATCGCCTCGTTCATGTCTACTCCGATGACTTGGCCTTGAGGGCCGACTAGTTGGGCTGCCAGATAACACAGCTTGCCTGAGCCTGAGCCTAAGTCCAGCACGCAATCTCCCTTGCGCACGTAACGCGAGGGATCGCCGCAGCCGTAGTCTTTGTCGAGGATTTCCTGGGGCAGCAGGGCAAGCAGCTTGGGATCGTAGTCTACCGGACAGCACAGCTCCGCTTGGCGGCTTTTGGCGCCTTCGGCATATCGGTGCAAGACATAAGTTTCAACGCTCATCGGGTTGCTCCTTCTTTACCAAGCTCAAGTCTAATTTAAGTCTTGGCTAATGAGAAAACCTTACGCCCTCAGAACGCCACTTTGACCCCCACCTGGGCGCCGCGTCCGGCCTCGGGGGCGATAGTGCGCAGGAAAGAAGTAGAGCTGCGCACGGTCTGATCGAGTAGATTGGTGGCTTGGGCAAATATGCTAAGCTGGCTGTGCTGGTTTAGGGAGAAGCGGTACTCGCCGCCTAAATTGAGCAGCGCGTAGCCTGGGGTAGGCGCTTCGTTTTGCCCCGGATGGTCCTGCGGTTCGGCGCGCGTTAGGCGCACAAAGACTTGGCCGTCGGTACGGTGGAAGTTGAGCTCTAACCCGTAGCGCAACGGCGGCATCCTAGGGACATCTCCACCGCGTTGGAACCTGCCGCGGGTATAGTCGCCGAACAAGATAAGCTCCAAATCGCCGCGGGCGGTAGTGAGGACAGGCAGGTGGGCTTGCGCTTCAAACCCTTTGAAGACCGCATCTTGTTGGGTGGCGACAAAGATCGGCAGACCTGAGTCTGGGTCGATCTTGCCGGTATTGCGGAAAAAGATAAAATCGTTTACCCAATAGTGGAAGAAGTTGAGCTCCAAGGTCGCAAGCGGATGCTCAAAGCGGTAGCCCAGTTCGAGTAAATGAGCGTGCTCCAGGTCAAGCTCAGGGTTACCGATCTCAAAGCTTTGGCTAGCGTTGTGCACGCCGAAGGAGAATAGCTCTTGCGGGGCCGGTGCGCGCTGGGTAGAGGTAAACGCCAGCGAGAGGCGGTTTTGGCCGTTGACCTGCCAGCTGACGCTGGCGGCGCCGCTGACCGGCAGATCGCGGCGCTTGTGGTCTTCGGTGCGAGTCTGCTGGTGTTCTACGTGCGCCCCCCATTCGTACCGGAAGGGCCAGCGTTCTAAGTGTTGGTTGAAAAATAAGGCGTAATTTTCCGTCTCTGTGCGCGGGACGATGGCTTCTTCCCCTAAGGCGGCCAAATCAGCGTGCCGCGTCTGTATCCCTAAGCTTCCCGTGATCGGACCCAAAGGCTGGTGGCTGAGTTCTAGGCGGCTTTCGTAAGCGCGTTGGGTCCACAAGGTACCGCGCGCGCCGTCTTCGATCTCTAAGTGGTGGTAGTCGGTATAGCCAAAGCCCAAAAATAGGCTCTCAAACGCCGACCAAGGCTGGTCTAAGCGGGCGCGAAAGTCGTAGCGAGTCTGCCTTAGATCGATGGCAAGCGGCTCTTCTTCAAAGTTTGGGACGCCATAGGTATTCTCCAAGCGTTGGATCGCCGCCCCGGCAAAGCCGCGCTCTCCTACCCAGGATATCCCGGCGCTGCCGCTGCGCGTGTCTCCGTCGGTGCGCTCGAGCACGCCTCGTCCGGTGGCCAGGTCGCCGTGCGCGCGGCGCAGCCCTTCCAGGTGCAGGACATAAGGCCCACCGCTGGCTTCTAGATAAGCCACGCCGGCGTGTTCGTCCGCCGGGGAGGCGTATCGGTATTCGCCGCTGCCTACGATTGGCCGTGGAGGGCGCTGCTGAGGAATGCGCCGGTCTTGGACGTTGACCAAGCCGCCCACGATCCCGCTGCCGTAGCGCAAAGCTGCCGGACCGTGGAGGACCTCGATCTGCTCCGCAAACAGCGGCTCTAACCCCAGGGCGTGATCGGGGCTAATTTGGGAGAGGTCATTGACGCCTAAAGCGTTCTGCAACACCCTTACTCTTGGCCCGCTCTGGCCGCGGATGACCGGTAGACCTACGCCAGGCCCGAACGATTGGTTGCTAAACCCAGGCAGCTGTTCTAGAGTCTCGCCCAAAGTGCGTAGCTGGCGCGCAACCGCATCGCGCTCGAGCACCGCACGTCCCGTCACTTGTTCGGGGACGGCGGTGACTGTCAGCGGGGTAAGCTCAACGGTCGGCTGATAGGCGAACGCTGCGCTGGAAAAGAGAAGTAACACAAGCGGTTTAGGCCTTGGCATTCTAGTAGCCGATTAAAAATGGATAAGATATGTTATATCGTAACATTATTGACGTCAAACCAGTCAAGGCTTAAGGGGTGCCTGCTGGGTTTGAACGCAATCGGCGCACAGACCGGCGATTTCTATGGCTGGCTGCTGCGGGACAAAGCCAGTCGGTTTGATTGCCTCCAGCAAGGCGGCCATCGCTTCTGGCGCTAAAACTTCTTCAACTGCCCCACAGCGGGTGCAGATCAACAGCAGCACCTGATGCGGGCGATCGCCGCAGCGGCAACCGATGAAGGCGTTTTGGCTGGCGAGCTTGTGGATCAGTCCTTGGGCGAGGAGGAATTCTAGCGCCCGGTAAACCGTCGCCGGTTTAGCCGCACTTAGCGGCTTGATCCGGTCAAGCAGATCATAAGCTTTGACTGCGCGGTGATCTTCCCAGATCAGTTCTAAGACCCTGCGCCGCAGAGGTGTCAAGCGTACACCGCGCTGCTGGCACACTACCTCTGCCAAGCTTAAGGCATGGTGCATACAGCGCCGGTGGTCGTGGGGGGGGTTGTCCATGCCCTTATCCTAACCCAAGCCGGCTTCCTAGGCCAGCGTGCTCCATTCTTCTAGGCACAATGCCAGAGCTTCTTCCCAGGCGGGCAGGCAGATCCCAAAGGTTTGCTCTAGGCGCGCAGTATCGAGCACAGAATAGGCCGGACGTTGGGCGGGCAGAGGGTAGTCTGAGGTAGCGATGGCCTGGATTCTAGCGGCGGTCTCCGGCAAGCGCTTAAAAGCCAGGGCGAGCTCGCGAATGCGGCTGGCAAAGCCGTACCAGGTAGTCTGGCCGCGGCAGGTGAGGTGGTAGGTGCCGCAGGTCTGGCTGAGGTCGAGCGAGGTTTTGGCCAGCATCAGGGCAGTGGTTTCAGCGATGACCCGGCTCCAGGTAGGGGTGCCGTGCTGATCGGCGACTACGCCGACAGAGTCGCGCTCGCACATCAGGCGCAGCATGGTCAAAAGAAAATTCCGCCCGCGCGTGCTGTAAACCCAGGCGGTGCGCAAGATCCAGTAAGCTGCGCCGCTGGTGCAGATGGCTTGCTCGCCTTCCAGCTTACTGCGCCCGTAGACCGAGCGAGGGCCGGTGGGGTCATCTTCGCGGTAAGGGCGAGTGCGATCGCCGGCAAAGACGTAGTCGGTCGAGTAGTGGATCAACCCAGCGCCGAGGCGCTTGGCTTCCTCGGCGAGCACGCCGGGGGCAAGGCCGTTGATGCGTAAAGCCAGTTCCGGTTCGGATTCGGCCCGATCGACTTGGGTATACGCGGCGGCGTTGACGATGAGCTGCGGGCGCACCGCCCGCACTGCACGCACTAGGGAATCTAAATCTGCCAGGTCGATGGCCGGTTCAGTTTGGCGGTCCAAGGCGATGAGCTGGCCTAAAGGCAGCAAAGTGCGGCGCAGTTCAAACGCAAGCTGGCCTCGGCGGCCGAGAAGTAAGATGGTGGGCATCAAACCTACTATCTAGTTTTTCTGATACTATACCAACTTTCAATGCGTAAACTGCCATGGCGCTTGCTCAAGAAGACCTCGAGCAAATCTGCTATCAAACTCCCCTTGAAATGGGTGTGGTTCAAGCTGAATGATTGAGAATTACGGTGGCTGAAGCCTATTCTACTCTCATCGCTTATCACCAGCGCACCAAGCATCATTTTAACCGCTATGCGGCCGGACCTGGCTATCTGGACTGGGCGACGCAGCCTGCCCCGTTTCGATTTTATGTAGGCGCGCCGCGCCTGCCGCTGCTACGGCGCGAGGCGGCCCCTGACGATCTGCCTACTTTTGACACCTTGTATGAAGGCACGGTGCCTGCTGCACCGCTGGACGCTCAGACCTTGTCCGATCTTTTGTTCCACAGCTTTGCTTTGTCGGCTTGGAAAGCAGCCGGAGGATCGCGATGGTCGCTTAGGTGCAATCCCTCTAGCGGCAACCTCCATCCTACCGAGGTTTACGTCTTGACTGGAGCAGTGGCGGGTCTGAGCGATGCCCCAGCGCTTTACCATTACCAGCCTTACGACCATAGCTTGGCGCTGCGCGCTGCCTGCTTAGGGCTAGATTGGTCGCGTTGGATAGCGCCTTTGCCAAGTTCGGGGTTAGTGGTGGGGCTGGCCTCTATTTTTTGGCGCGAGAGCTGGAAATATGGCGAGCGGGCGCTGCGTTACTGTCTGTTGGACTTAGGCTGTGCCTTGGCGGCTTTAGCGTATGCGGCTGCGTGCCTGGGCTGGGCGTGTGCGCTGTTACCGGAAGTAGCGCCAGCTAAATTGGCGCGGCTGTTGGGCCTAGACCGCCAAAGTGGACCTGAGACCGAGCATCCCGACTGCTTGGTAGCGGTCTTGCCAACCGGCGCGGTAGACTGGGAGAAAGTAGCGGCATGGCAGCTAGACGAGGCCAAAATCGCTCAAGTCGCGGATGCAATTCGCCCCGATTCTCCAAACCGCTTAAGCCCTTCCTATCGCCCCTGGCCGGTGATCGAGCAGGCAGCGCAAGCGCTGGCGAGCGAGCGGATCGCTATTCTCCCCCCTTGTTGGCGAAAGGTGCCTGCCATGCCGTCAAGAAGCGTGGGGGCGCGCTGGCTGATCCGCAAGCGCCGCAGCGTACAGCAGATGGATGGGGTGACGCGGATGGCTGGCGCTGATTTCGTGCGGCTGATCTTACGGCTGTGGCAGAGTGGGCTGCCGATGGCGGCTTTGGGCAGGGAGCCTGCTATCCAGCTTGGGTTTTACCTTCACCGGGTGGAAGGGTTAGCGCCGGGGCTGTATTTTTTAGCGCGCTCTGAGGCGGGATTGAGCTTATTCCGCCAAGCGACGACGCGATCCTGGCGTTGGCAGAGACTGGCTGGTTTCCCTGCGAGTGTGCCGTTTTATCTTTTGGCTGAAGGCGAGGTCCAGGCGCTTGCCAAGGCGCTAAGCTGCCATCAGGACATCGCCTCGGATGGCGCGTTTGCGGTGACGATGCTGGCTGAGTTTAAGCCGCGCCTGGCGCAGTCAGCATGGGAGTATGCGCGCTTGCATATGGAAGCTGGGGCGTTGGGTCAGCTTTTGTATCTAGAGGCCGAAGCTTGCGGACTCCGTGGCACCGGGATCGGATGTTTTTTCGACGACCCGGTGCACGAGGTATTCGGTCTGACCGATGAGACCTTCCAGGTACTGTATCATTTCACTGTAGGAGGTGGGTTAGAAGATTTCAGGCTTGAGGCGCTGGATGCCTACCATCATCTCTAGCTTGTTTGTCTACGGCACGCTGTGCGACCGGCAGCTGAGGCATCGCCTGCTCGGCCGGGAGGTCAAGGCGGTACCGGCCAGGTTGCCCGGATTTGTCAAGGTATCGGTCCCAGCTTTTCCTTATCCGGCGTTGGCGCGCGCCCCTTGCCAAACCACCGAAGGCCAGCTGCTCCTTGGGCTGACGCCTGAAGACTTAAAGCGCTTGGATCGCTATGAGGGCAGGGAATATCGGCGCGCGCTGTGCTCGGTCTGGGCTCAGGGCAAGCGCGTGCGCGCCTGGGTATACCTTTGGCGAAACGAAAAACTTTTGGCTTCTTAGTAGCACTTGGGAATAGTCACTATGCGCTTTCACTTGCACCACGTCAGCATTTTAGTATCCGATACGCAGAAATCGCTTGAGTTTTACTGCGGCGTATTGGGCATGACCCAAACCGAGCGGCCCGATTTCCCGTTTCCCGGGGCGTGGCTACAAATCGGGTCACACCAGCAGATCCACTTGATCGAGCTGCCTAACCCCGACCCGACGACCGGTCGGCCTGAACACGGAGGACGCGACCGGCACTTTGCCTTAATCGTGCCCGATCTGGAAGCCATCCGCACCCGCCTGGAGCAGGCCGGGGTCGCTTATTCAGTGAGCAAGTCTGGCCGGCGCGCGCTGTTTTGCCGCGACCCGGACGCCAACGCGATCGAGTTCATCGAGGTCGGTGTCCTGCCCGGTACAGAGCATTTGTTTGATTAGGTTTGAAGCGCCCCGCGGCAACTGCTTCCTTGCCCGGCGGCGCACGCATAACAATGCTCAGCCACTGCCACTTGAGTTCCGGTCAAGGCGGCAGGATCGAGGTCGCGTAGATGGCGCCTTACGCCTGCCTGGGGCAGTTTGAGCAGCTGGTTGAAGTCGCAATCGTAGATATAGCCCTCAAAGTCTACGTTTAAGGTAGTACGGCACATCAGCCCTTGGAGATTGGCCGGATCGAAACTGGCGCGCAGCAGCGCCTGATATTTGGCCAGCTGTCCTGTGCGGCGAAGCGCTTGAGCGAAACGCTGGATAGGCAAGTTGGTGAGGGTGTAGAGGTGGTCGAATTCGATCCCATAGCGTGCTTTGAGGTGAGCTTTGTAAGCGGCTTCCAGCTGGCTTTGGGAGGGTGGCAGGACCGGGCCCTGGGGATTGAAGACCAAATTGAGCGTAAGCCCTTGGCCCTTGCCATACCCTAGCCGGTTGAGCCGCTTGAGGGCGGCGATGCTCTTTTGGAACACGCCCAGGCCGCGTTGTTTGTCCACATTTTCTTCCAGGTAACAGGGTAGCGAAGCGGTGATCTCTACTTGTTGCTGGGCCAAAAAATCGGCTAAGGCTTCATAGCCCGGCTCCTCTAAGATGGTGAGGTTGCAGCGGTCGATCACGTGGACCCCAAGCTTTCTCGCACAGGCAACTAGCTTGCGGAAATGCGGGTTCATTTCCGGTGCCCCGCCGGTCAGGTCTAGGATGTTTACCTGGGAGCAGGCGAGGAAATCGAGCACGACTTGGCAGGTCTCCCAGTCCATCATCTCGGTCCGCTTGGGACCGGCAGCGACGTGGCAATGGCTGCAGGCTTGGTTGCAGCGATAGCCCAGGTTGACCTGGAGGATCTCTAAGCGGGTCCGGGTGACGGCTGGGAAACCGGCTTCCGGTTCGGTCTTACTCCGAGGAAAACCAGATGTCGCCATAGTAGGCCACCGTTCGTTGTTGACTGTTGTCGCTATCGGTCATCAGCGCTACCGCATCGAGGCGGGCCGGTTCCTCGCCAAAAGCGCGCCGCCAGTCGGAGGGCACGTGGCGTTTTTCGCACTGCCAAGAGTTTTTGCCGCTGCGCACCGCCAGCATCATGACGTTTTTGCCGGCAAACGCGTTGGGCCACAGGGTTTCGGGGGGTTGGGAGGAGGACCAGACGTAGTTGAGCGCTTTGGTTCTCCAGAACGCTAGCTTGCTCTTTTTGACCAAATAGATGCGCGCGGCGTAGTCGTCGCCGGCTTTGGTCGCCTCCGGTAAAAGGGGTAAGGGTACTTTTACCTGCCAGCACCAGTTCAGGTATGGTGTGCGGTGAAGATCGATGGAAACCTCTCGGTACCAGCCGGAAGCAGAAGCGTTGGCTTTGGCTTCCAGGATAGTTTGGCCGTTCAAGGATACCAGCCGGTAATCAGTTTGGCCGACAAATCGCTGGGGTCTCCAACCGCTGAGGCTGCCGGTCGAAAAGCTCGCTACTTTAAGGGTTTCCTGAGCTTGCAGCGTAGCGTGAGCGAAGATCAGGCAGAAGCAGATAACGCGCATTAAAGCCTTAAGCAGTTTTAAGCTTAAGTCGAAGTTAGGTCGGCAAACTTACAAACCAGACTAGAAAGGCGGCCCGAAGGCCGCCTTTGCTATCAAGCGCGCATCCTTTTTAGCGCTGCGATCCGCTCTTCGATCGGCGGGTGGCTCATGAACAAGCGCATCAGCCCTTGCCCGATCGATCCGTGGATGCCGAAAGCGGCAAATTCCCCAGGTAGATCTTCGGGTTCGGCAGCGCGGCGTAAGGTTTCAAGCGCCGAGATCATCTTTTGCCGACCGGCCAGGCGCGCACCGCCGGCATCGGCGCGAAACTCTCGCCAGCGCGAAAACCACATCACGATGATCGTCGCTAGGATCCCAAGCAACATCTGCGCGACGAGTTGGGTGATGTAATAGCCAGGCCCATAGCCTGCGTAGCTTCCTTCTTCGTCTTGCGAGCGGAACAACGCCCGATCCACCACGTGGCCGATGACCGTAGCGAGGAAATAGACAAACGTGTTCACTACCCCTTGAATCAGGGCTAAAGTGACCATGTCGCCATTGGCAGCATGGCTGATTTCATGACCAAGCACCGCTTCGACTTCATCGGCGTTCATCGTTTCGAGCAGCCCAGTGCTGACCGCTACCAAAGCGTGGTGCTTGTCCATCCCGGTAGCGAAGGCGTTAGGCTGAGGGCTTTGGAAGATTCCCACCTCCGGCATTCCGATCCCGGCTTTGCGCGCCAGCTTTTCCACCGTGCTCAACAGCCAGGCTTCGGTCTGGTTCTGGGGGCGGTCGATCACGTAAACCCCCATCGAGGTCTTCGCCATCCATTTGGATAAGAGCAGCGAGATAAACGAACCCGACATGCCGATCATCGCTGAATAAATCAGCAGCGAGTTCAAATCCAAATGTACCCCTTGCCGGTCTAAAAACGTGCCCAGCCCAAGCAACTGGAACACGAGGCTGATCAACAGCAAAACCGCAACGTTGGTGGCCAAAAATAATAGAATACGTAACATGCCTTAGCAGTCCTCCGTTCCAAGTGATGGTTGACTATTTGGGTGTGGTAAAGGCAAATTTCAAGTATGCTTAACATAGCAAATTCCTCTGGTTTGTGGAAGTTAAGTAAATGGGGGCGGCGATGAAGCTTTGGGTAGTGCTGCTAGCGGGTTTGATTGGGTTTAACGCTTGGGCTGGCGGCGATCTAATTAAATTGATCAAGCTTCCGGCTGGATTTCGCCTGGAGCTGTTTGCCCGCGATGTCCCCAATGCTCGTTCTTTAGCGCTAGGAGAAGATGGGACCGTCTACGTGGGCAGCCGCACTGCCGGTAAAGTGTACGCGCTGCGCGATGAAGACGGCGACAGCCTGGCTGAGCGCCGCTACGTGATCGCCCAAGATCTCACTATGCCCAATGGGGTAGCCGTGGCCAAAGGCGACTTGTATGTGGCCGAGGTCGGGCGGATTCTGCGCTTCAAAAACATCGGCCAGCATTTGGTAGATCCTCCCAAGCCTGAAGTAGTGACAGAAGCTCTGCCGACTGATCTATGGCATGGCTGGAAGTACCTTAAAGTGGGGCCGGACGGCAAGCTCTATTTTAATATCGGGGCACCCTGCAACGTGTGCCTGTCCAAAGACGAGTTGTACGCTACTTTGGTACGGATGAACTTAGATGGCAGCGGGCTTGAGATCTTTGCCCGGGGGGTGCGCAACAGCGTCGGGTTCGACTGGCATCCTACCACCCAAACCTTATGGTTTACTGATAACGGCCGCGACTGGCTCGGCGACGATCGCCCGCCGGATGAACTCAATCATGCGCCCAAAGCAGGGCTGCACTTCGGTTTTCCCTACTGCCACGCAGGGGAGATACCCGACCCAGAGTACGGCCAAGAGACCGAATGTAAAGAGTTTACGCCACCGGCGTGGCGGTTTGGCGCCCACACCGCACCGCTTGGGATACACTTCTATCGAGGAAAGCAGTTTCCCGCCCAGTACCGAGGGCAGCTGTTCGTTGCCCAGCACGGTTCTTGGAATCGCTCCCAGCCAGTTGGCTATCGGGTGGTCTGGCTGGAGTTCAAAGATGGGAAGCCGATTGCCGAGCACGTGTTTGCTGAAGGCTGGCTGCAGCCGGGCGGGAAAGTGTTGGGCAGGCCGGTCGATATTTTAGAGCTGCCCGATGGGTCGCTTTTGATCTCCGACGATCAGCGCGGGGTGATCTACCGGATCCGGTATCAGAAGTAGGTTTGACTGTACCGCAAGGTATTTGGTTGAAGGAGGAGCCATGACCCAAGAACCGCAGACAGCGCCGCAAGCGCCGTGGGAGCGGGAGGTGCTAGAGAAGTTGGTCTTAGAAGGGATTGCGGAACAACGCCGGGCACGGCGCTGGAGCATCTTCTTTAAGCTTTTATTCTTCGCCTATCTGGTGGTAGTGACGCTGAGCGTCTTGCAACCTTGGAGCGAGTTTGTGCAGCCGGCCGGCAAGATCACTGCCAAAGTCGAGGTCAAAGGCATCTTACTGGAGGATTCGCCAGCCAGTGCCGAAACCCTGATCAAAGGACTCAAGCGGGCCTCGTCTGACCCGCATACCCAGGGGGTTTTACTGGAGATGAACTCACCCGGTGGCAGTCCAGTCCAAGCCGCTTATGTCTATGATGCGATCCGCCGGATCAAGCAGAAAAGGCCTAATCTCCCTATCATTGCGGTAGTGACCGATGTCTGTGCTTCCGGTTGCTACTATATTGCGGCAGCGGCCGACAAGATCTATGTCAGCCCTGCCAGCATCATAGGTTCCATCGGTGTGATCATGAATGGCTTTGGGTTCGTGGAAGCGCTTGCTAAGCTTGGGATCGAGCGGCGCCTTTTGACTGCGGGCGAGCACAAGGCGCTGCTCGATCCGTTCTCGCCGGTCAAGCCGGAAGAAAAAGCGCACGTGGAAAAATTGCTCGCGGAAGTACATCGCCAGTTCATCGAGGCGGTCAAACGAGGACGAGGCGAGCGCCTCAAGGACGACCCAAATTTGTTTTCTGGATTAGTGTGGACGGGTAACCAAGGAATCGATTTGGGATTGGCCGATGGGATCGGCGATGTGGATTACGTTGCCAAAGAAGTGATCGGGGCGGGTAAGGTAGTCGATTTTACCCCCAAGGAAGACGTGTTTGCGCGTCTGGCGAGAAAGCTCGGCACCAGTATGGGAGAGACTTTAGCGCGCATACTAGGAGAGGGGTCTTGGGCACTCAGGTGAGCGTTAGATGGCTTGGGTGGTTCGTGCTCTGAATCAGGCCGCAACGTGTAGAGAGCTTGAAAGGGCAAAAGTAAAGTTCCTTGCGGGAAAACCCAAGTTGTGAAACCGAGCTTTCATCCTCAGTTGGTCAACGACCCATTCGGAGATCCAGCGCTTTATCTCGAATTTCTATTCCAGAAGCGCGCTTTCCTGTTCGATCTGGGCGATATTCATACCCTATCTCCGAGAAAGCTCTTGCGCCTGAGCCACATCTTTGTCTCCCATGCCCATATGGATCACTTCTATGGCTTTGATTATCTGCTCCAGGTAGCCTTGGGGCGGGCAATGACTATCCACTTGTATGGTCCGCTGGAATTCATCGACCGGGTTGAGCACCGTTTAGGGGGCTATACTTGGAATTTAGTCCAAAACTATGCCGATGAATTGGTGTTTGTAGTCCACGAATGGACAGGCGGGGGAGAAATGCAGCGGGCGCGTTTTCGCTGCGCGCATCGATTTACCCGCGAGCCGCTCAGTCCTTTGCCGGTCCAGGAAGGCATATTGCTCAAGGAGCCCGGGCTGAAAGTCAAGGCAGCGGTGCTGGACCATAAGATCCCCTGTCTGGCTTTTGCGCTAGAAGAAACCGAGCACGTCAACGTCTGGAAAAACCGTTTGGACGAGTTGGGTTTGCCCACCGGTCCTTGGTTGCAGGCGCTAAAACAGGCGATTTTGCGTGGGGAACAAGACGACTTTCCTATCGCCGTCCAGTGGCGGGATAGCGGCGGAGAACACCGGCGCTGTTTTCGGCTGGGCGAGTTGAGGGAGAAAATTGTGCGGATTGTCCCGGGCATGAAAATCGGCTATGTGGTGGATGCCCGATACTGTGAGGACAATCTACACCGCCTGCAAGATTTGCTCCAAGGGGTCGATTGCCTCTATATCGAGGCCAGCTTTACTCATGAGGCAGCCGAAGAGGCAGCGAAAAAGTATCACCTGACTGCTTGGCAGGCTGGGGACATCGCCCGGCGGGTAGGCGCCAAGCGGGTGGTGCCGTTTCATTTTTCTGCCCGCCACCAGCACGAGCCGGAAAAATTGTTGCATCAGGTGGCGCTAGGCTTTGGCAAACCTTTGTCGCCTAGGGAGAACGCCTGCAGTGGATAGCCTTGTTGAATCGGCGTGGTATCGCCTACTCGAAGCTCGCCTCGGGCGCGCCCATTTAAACCAGCGCTTAGGGATGGAACAGGATTTCGAGCAGCGCGTATTCGGCGGAATCGGACGCAATTTCTTTCACCTTGAAAATTGGTATTCGATTCACGGCTGGATCCGCCACGCTTTGCGGTTGGTTGGGCTGCACGCGCACGGGCGGCGCAACGCGCGCCGGATTCAAGTCGTCTGCAACGAGGTGCGGTTGCCTCATCTGCCATCCCAGTTTGAGGGCTTTACTTTGCTTCATCTGAGCGACTTGCACTTAGATTTAAGCGACGACTTGCCGGATGTCTTAGTTGCGGCTGTGCGGGATTTGGATTACGATGCCTGTGTGCTCACGGGCGATTTTCGCGCACGCACTTTCGGCCCTTGGCAACCGGCTTTAGAGGCCCTCGCGAGAGTCGTGCCTTATCTTAAACCGTCGCTTTATGGGGTATTGGGTAACCACGACACGATTCGCATGGTGCCTGGACTGGAAGCGTTAGGCATCTGCATGCTGATAAACGAATCGGTCTGTTTGGTGCGCGATCAAGCCAAAGTTTACCTGTGCGGCATCGACGACCCGCATTATTACCGGGCGGATAATTTGGAAAAGGCTCTAGAAAACGTGCCGGAGGAGGCAGTTGCGATTTTGCTTTCGCATTCACCGGAAATCTACCGCAACGCGGCATACGCCAAGTTCGATTTAATGCTGTGCGGCCACACTCACGGAGGGCAGATCTGCTTACCCGGAGGGATTCCGCTGTGGCGAAACGCTAACGCTCCCTTGGCCTTGTGCGCAGGACCTTGGCAATACGCGGGACTTAAAGGGTATACCTCGCGCGGCTGCGGGGTGAGCGTGGTGGACGTGCGCCTCAACTGTTTGCCGGAAGTGACCCTGCATGTGTTAAGGCGCGGTCAGTAAGGGCGCCTGCGAATGCCTAATCGATACAACAAAGGCGACAGGCTTATTTCTAGAAAAAAGAAAAGCGCCACCAACTGCCAGATCGTGCTCCAGTCCAGATGCAATCTGTCCTTGACCGCTAATAACGGCAGCAGGCTCTCTGGGATCTGATCCACGCCAACTGCCTGGCCGCTGGGTTCGATATTCAGCCGGCGTTTGACGAAACTGGAGAAAAGGTCGCCAAACATCGCGGCCGTAGCCACCACTAATCCCACTTGCCAGGGTAGATTGATAAGCAGCGCCGAGCAAGTCGTAGCGCTTAAGGCGGAAAACAGTCCGCGCCAGGTTTTGGATGGGCCAAACAGCGGGCGGCCATCCGCACACCGTAGGCCTAAATCCACCGGCCAAGCACCGCGATTTTTACACAAGTCCTGGGCGATCACCGGGGCGCCGTTGGCAATCACCAGTAAGGCCAGTAGCTTGAATTCCAGCATGGTTCCCCCTATTTTTTAAGGTCAATGATAGCAGGGGGACGGCGGTGGGACAGGCAAGATGGGAACATTTTGACCACATGGCGGATATCGGAGTGCGGGGAATTGGGGCGACGCCTGCGGAAGCGTTTGCGCAGGCAGCATTGGCGTTGACTGCCGTAGTCACTGACCCAAGCCGAGTCGATTGTACCGAACGGGTCGAGATTGAGTTAAAACACGACGGCGATTTAGAGCTTTTATTGGTAGATTTCCTGAACGCCATCGTCTACGAAATGGCGGTTCGATCGATGCTGTTTGGGAAATTCGAGGTCAGCATCGGTCCGACTTGGTTGCGTGCCAGCCTGTGGGGGGAAAAAGTAGATCGCGTCAAACATCAGCCGGCGGTAGAGGTCAAAGGAGCGACTTACACTGAGTTGAAGGCAGCCGAGGAAAACGGCTTGTGGGTAGCACAATGCGTATTGGACGTCTAACAGTGAGGCGGTTTTATGGATACGAGCAAACTCGAACGAGTCAGCGAATATCTCTGGCGTCTTCCCCCGAGCGGGAAGATGCGCGTTCCGGTGCTGATTTTCGCCGACGAAAACCTGATCCAAGAGATGGACGACAAAGTCGCCGAGCAGGCTAGTAATGTTACAACCCTTCCGGGGATCGTAGGTGCCTGCTACGTGATGCCCGACGCCCATTGGGGCTATGGCTTCCCGATCGGCGGGGTGGCGGCGTTCGACTCCAAAGAAGGCGGGGTGGTCTCAGCCGGCGGTGTAGGTTTTGACATCTCCTGCGGCGTCAGGACGCTGCGCACAGGCTTGAAGCGCGAGCAGGTCGAGGCGATCGCCAAGGAGCTAGCCGATGCCTTATATGCCGCAGTGCCGGTAGGCGTCGGCAGCCGCAGTGAAATCGCTTTAAGCGACCGCGAGATGGAAGCGATGCTTGCCGGTGGGGCGGAGTGGGCAGTGGCGCAAGGTTATGGGCGGCCAGAAGATTTAGAGCGGATCGAGGAGCACGGTAGAATGCGCGGGGCAATCCCCAGCGAGGTCTCGCCCCACGCGCGCGAGCGTCAGCGGCGCGAGATGGGGACTTTAGGCTCCGGCAATCACTATCTGGAGGTTCAGGTCGTAGATGAGATCTATGACGCTAAAGTCGCGTCAGCCTTCGGCTTGAACTTGGGCGAGATCGTAGTCACTATCCACTGCGGCTCGCGCGGTTTAGGTCATCAGATCGGCACCGAATACTTGAAGAAAATGCAGCAGGCGGCCAAGGAATACGGGATTGAACTACCGGATCGGGAGCTTGCTTGTGCCCCGCTTGACTCGCCGGTGGGGAAAAGCTATCTGGGGGCGATGCGTGCGGCGATCAACTGCGCGCTCGCCAACCGCCAGATCATCACCCACCTGGTACGCCAGGTGTTTGCTAAGTTTTTCCCGCAAGCCGAGCTTGAGCTGATCTACGACGTCTCTCACAACACCTGCAAAGAAGAAACCCACTTGATCGAAGGCCGAAAGCGCTCTGTGTTCGTCCACCGCAAAGGCGCCACGCGCGCGTTTGGCCCAGGGCATCCGGAAATTCCAGAAGCCTTGCGCGCCTTTGGCCAGCCGGTGATCATCGGCGGTTCGATGGGCACGGCTTCCTATATCCTGGTTGGTACCGAACAAGGCGAGGCGCTTTCTTTATCCTCGGCCTGCCACGGTGCCGGGCGCGCCATGAGCCGCAAGCAGGCGACCAAGACCTGGAAGGGCAAAGAGGTGATCGAGGCACTGGCAAGCCGAGGTGTGATCGTGCGCAGTCCTTCTATGCGTGGGGTGGCGGAAGAGGCCCCGCAAGCATACAAAGACGTCGATAAAGTGGTACGCGCTGCCGACAAGGCTGGAATCGCAAAGCTCGTGGCACGCCTGCGCCCGATCATTTGTATCAAAGGCTAAGCCAAAAGCACCGCCAGTATCCCGGTCATAAAAATGCCGTCGAAAGTGCCGGCCCCACCGATAGAGGCGATAGGCGCGCCTAAGGTAGGAAGATCTTTGAGGTGCATCAGATCGGCGCCGATCAGTACCCCTAAGGTGCCGCAGATATAGGCGAAAGGAGCAGGATTATCCCCACCCAACACTAATCCTACGCTAGCTGCTGCCAGCGGGGCGATGAGCATCGGCATGCCGATGCCTATCCCAGGGATCGGGCGGCTCAAGGCATAAGCAATTGCAGCTACGATTGCCGTCCCTAGTGCCAAAGCCGGCAGGGGCAGGTCCAAGCGGTTGATGAGGTAAAGGGAAAACACCACTGGTATCAGCCCACCGCCGACATTGACGGCGATAACGGTCCTGCCGGTAAACGGCAAGGGCGGCGGGCGCAGCAAGCCAAACGGAGGTGGGAAGAAGGCCGAAGGCGGCTGCGAGCGGATTGAACCCAAGGGGAGGTTGATCGCGCTGCCGAACAAGCAACCGAGCAGGAGTAAAAGCGCTCCTGTCGGAGACAGCCTTAGTTTTTCGAACGAGAGCGAAATCATCTGGAGCTGGACAAAGACCAGCAAAAAAATCAACAAAAATAATAACAAGAGAAATTGTAACGGCGAAAATGGCGAGCGCATACTATTACCTGAATGTCCGATACCACTTTAATCGAGAGGGCTGCGAAGATGCAAACGTTTTGTAAAGCCTTGGGAATCAAGCTTTTACTGACGGTGAGTTTCTTCCCCATCGAGGTATGGGCAGGTTGGGCGCGCTTTTATGGCAACAATGTCCACATTTGGGATCTGAAAGCGGCACAAGATGGCCGGTTTGTCGTGTTAGGGGACTTAGCCGAGAAAGACGGAGAGTTTAAAGACGAGCCGTGTCTTAACTGGGTTGCCAAGCTGGACGAGACGGGGGAGATTGAGTGGCAGAAGTGTTATCGAGGATTCTCTTTTTTATTTTTTAATTCGTTGTTGCTGACCCGCGATGGCGGCATATTGCTAGCTGGTAAGGTGGGTGATCCAGACGAGATTGGGGAAGATATGCTCGCGCCCGGGGGTGCCTTGGTCAAGCTGGATGGACAAGGCGCCATCGAATGGCAAAAGAGTTACCATTTCTCGTCTCCAGAAGTGGTGCAAGCGCATTTTCGGGCGGCGGCAGAAACTGCGACTGGATTCCTCCTACTCGGTCAGATCGAGCCGGAAGATGGGCTGGACAAAGCTTGGATTTTGAACTTGGACCGGAACGGAGAGGTTCGATGGTACAAGACTTTGACCGGATTTCTAGCAGGTGCCATCCAAGTAACCCGTACCGGTCAATTGCTAGTCGCCGGCGGTACTGGCATTGCTGGCCGAGGCGAAGCATGGATAATGAAGCTAGCTAACGACGGCCAAGCCTGCGTGCCCGGTCACGCAAGCGTTTCGCTCTTGTAGTGAGATCCAGCGCACAGGCAGATCTTACGGCGACGGCATCTACCCTGTCGCTCTAAAAACAGCGTTCGGGCTTGAACTCTTGGGAGAGCGCTGCGCGATGCAGGCGTTCGGCGGCGGCTGGATGCTGATCGCCAGGCAAGCAGGTTGGGATCGAAGGCCACCGGCTGAATTCGTCAATCGTAGGTTTGGGGAATACGATGAATTTGGGTCCTTCAGCATCTGGCCGGATGTGGACTTCGGGGCGACTGTAGGGCTTTTAGGTCTGTCTTGGGAAGAAGATGGACAACTTAAAGCCAGTCTGCTTTCGGATTTAAGTCCCCAGGCACTGCAAGGCATTCTTTCTACCAGCCCACGGGTAGAGGCTTGGGTACGTTAACTGACTTATTATTGACAGGCTAAACTCGCTTTAGGATAATTTTAAAATTGACCATTTGTCAAAGCGGGGGTCGATTTGGCTAATACTGCATCTGCAAAAAAGCGTGCACGTCAAGCGCAGAAGCGTTATCTCTTGAATAAAGTGCACCGCAGTCGCATGCGCACTCTGATCAAAAAAGTGCTCAGAACAGTCGAGGCGCGTGACTTGGAAGCTGCTCGCCAGGCTTATCGCGAGGCGGTGCCGGTGATCGACTCAATGGTGAACAAGGGCATTATTCATAAGAATAACGCTGCACGCAAGAAAAGCCGCCTCAGCGCCCGCCTGAAGGCGTTGTCTCTGTCTGCCCACCTAGGCATTGGATTTTGGTAACTATCAGGGTGGGCCTGGGATCTGCCCGTTTCCTTTAAACTAGCACTAGATTGTCGCGATGGATCAGTTCCGGTTCGTCTATGTAACCTAAAATCGCGGCGATCTGGCTGCTAGGACGGCCTTTGATCTGCCGTGCTTCGTGCGCAGCATAGTTGATCAGGCCGCGGGCGATCTCGCATCCATGCTCATCCTGACAGCTAACTACGTCGCCGCGCTGGAACTGGCCTTCGACCTCACGCACGCCAACAGGGAGTAGGCTTTTGCCTTGCTGCCTGATTGCCCGCACTGCCCCGGCATCTAAAATCAGCCGTCCTTTAACCTGAAATTGCCCCATCAACCAGCGCTTGCGGGCATCTAGACGCTCGCTGCCCGGGATCAAGAATGTTCCCAAGCGCTCGCCTTGCAGGAGGCGCAGCAATACCTCTGGTTCTCGCCCATGAGCGATCACGGTGCCAGTGCCGGAGCGGGCAGCCAGCCGAGCAGCCCGGAGTTTGGTGATCATCCCGCCGCGTCCTAGGCCGCTGGAGCTGCCGCCGGCCATCGATTCTAACCGCGCATCGTCGACTCTAGCCTCTTGAATCAGCTGAGCGTCTTTGGACAGACAGGGGTCTTTATCGAACAACCCTGGCTGATCGGTCAAGATAATCAAAAGATCGGCCTCGACCAAGTTGGCGACCAGCGCTCCTAAGGTATCGTTATCGCCAAAGCGGATCTCGTCGATGACCACGGTATCGTTTTCGTTGATGATAGGGACGACACCGTGACTGAGCAGCGTGATCAGGGTGCTTCTGGCATTGAGATAACGCTGGCGATGGGCCATGTCCTCGTGGGTCAAGAGGATCTGAGCGGTGCGGCGGCCGTGGCGCTGAAATTGACTCTCATAGGCTTGGATCAGGCCACTTTGGCCGACGGCAGCCGCTGCCTGAAGCTCGTTTAGATGTTGCGGGCGAGTGCACCAGCCCAGCCGAGCCATCCCTTCGGCTACTGCGCCGGAGGAGACCAGTAGGGTTTGCCGGCCGTCTTCCCACAGTTGCGCGATTTGATCGGTCCAGTGCGCCAAGGCTTCTAAGTCTAGCCCTAGACCGCCGCGGGTCAGCAAAGAGCTGCCGATTTTAACGATGATCATACGCGCTTTTGGGAAGGCTTCCCTGATCTGCATTGCTTGCCTCTAAAAAATTCATGATGGCGTAAATCAAACGCTCGATGCCCTCGCCAGTGGCGGCTGAAAGCTTAAATACCGGTCCGCGCCATCTTAGCGCCTGAATCAGAACCGAAGCACGGGTTTCGGTTTCCTCCGGCGGTAACAAATCGATCTTATTCAGCACCAGCCAGCGGGGTTTGCGGGCTAACTCTTTGCTCCACCGCGTCACTTCGGCGATGACCTGGCGAGCTGCTTTAGCCGGATCATGCCCGTCTAGGGGGGCGAGGTCGACGATGTGGAGCAGCAGTCGAGTACGGCTTAGGTGTTTGAGGAACTGGGTTCCTAGCCCTGCCCCTTCGGCGGCTCCCTCGATAATCCCTGGGATGTCTGCGACCACGAAGCTGCGCATGGGATCGACCCGAACGACGCCGAGGTGGGGATAAAGGGTAGTAAACGGATAGTCGGCTACCTTGGGTCGGGCTGCGGAGATCCGACAGATCAAGCTCGATTTGCCAGCATTGGGAAAGCCCAACAAGCCCACGTCGGCGAGCAGTTTGAGTTCCAGCCTCAGGCGGCGATGCTCTCCTGGCATGCCTGGCGTGGCCTTGCGCGGGGCACGGTTGACACTGCTTTTGAAGTGAACGTTGCCCAAACCTCGACGGCCACCTTTAGCGACCAGCAGGGACTGACCGGCCTGAGTGAGATCGCCGATCAGCTCGCCGGTGTCGGCATCGTACACCAAAGTGCCGACTGGCACCGGAATGCGGCAATCTTCGCCGCGCTTGCCGCTCATTTGCCTGCCCATGCCGTCTTCGCCGCGCCCAGCCCGGAAGATGCGCTGGTGGCGAAAATCCACCAACGTATTGAGCGTTTCGGTGGCGACTAGATAGACATCGCCCCCATCGCCTCCATCGCCGCCATCCGGACCGCCTTTTGGGATATACTTCTCGCGTCGGAAGCTAATGCAGCCGTTACCGCCTTTACCTGCTTCTACTTGGATTTCTGCTTCGTCGACGAATTTCATCGCAGATAAAAAAGCCCCGTTTTAAACAGGGCCTTTCGGTTAAAGTGGATCGTTAAGTGAAAAGATTCAAATAGGAACCACGCTGACAAATTTGCGTTTCTGAGGCCCCTTGATCTGAAAGACAACCTGGCCATCCCGCAACGCGAATAAAGTATAATCCTTGCCACAACCTACGTTCTCACCTGGGTGGAAGCGGGTGCCCCGTTGCCGAACGAGGATGTTTCCCGCTTTGACCAGCTGACCGCCAAAACGTTTCACTCCCAGCCGCTTAGAGATTGAATCGCGACCGTTACGACTGCTGCCACCTGCCTTTTTGTGTGCCATATTTCTAACCTTGTAAGCTTAGGATTAGGAGATCGCTGTGATTTGGACTTCGGTGTAATACTGCCGGTGCCCTTGGCGCTTCAGGTGATGCTTGCGCCGTTTAAATTTGATGATCTTAATCTTCGGGTGACGGCCATGGGCGATCACGCGCGCGGTGACTGTGCTGCCTTTCAAGTATGGAGTGCCAGCTTTGACGCCTTCATCCGACCGGATCAAGAGAACCTTGTCAAACGCTACCGTATCGCCTTCGACTGCGTCCAGTTTTTCGATCTTCAGGCGGTCGCCTGCCTCGACCCGATACTGTTTGCCACCTGTTTGAATGACCGCATACATCGCTATGTGCTCCCCAGCTTTAATTTCCCGACATAAACAAAAACTATACCTGAATTTATTTAAGTTGGTCAAGCCAAAGAGGGTGTTGTATCATTTTAAACTATTCTGACTTATCGTTTAGAAAAATACTTGCTGGCTTATGACCATGACGCTTAAGCCTTTTGAAGAAGTCGCTGATCCAGCGCAAAGCTATGATCAAATCCGAGCTTTGGTGGCTGATCAAATTCAATCAGTAGATCGCTTGATCCTGAATGAACTCCGTTCAGATGTCTTCCTAATCAATCAAATCGGTCGGTATATTATCAGCGGTGGCAAACGCCTGCGGCCTCTGCTTCATCTCTTAGCAGCGAACGCACTGGGCTATCGCGAAGATGACCACATTACGTTGGCGGCAGTGATCGAATTTATCCACACCGCTACGCTGCTCCACGATGATGTGGTGGACGAATCGGAACTGCGGCGCGGTAAAGACACGGCCAACTCAGTTTGGGGCAATGCGGCTAGCGTACTTGTAGGCGATTATCTGTATGCTGCTGCCTTCAGGATGATGGTCCGCCTCAAGCGGCTTAGGGTGATGGAAATCATGGCCGAGACCACCGCCACTATCGCTGAGGGGGAGGTGCTGCAATTGCTCAACGTCAATAATCCAGCGACTTCAGAGGCAAAATATTTAGAGGTCATCTGGCGCAAGACCGCCATCTTATTTAGCACAGCGGCTCGGTTGGCTGCGACCCTAAGCGAGGTTTCCACCGGTGTGGAAGATGGGCTGGCTAAGTACGGCATGCATCTTGGCATCGCTTTCCAACTGATCGACGATGCGCTCGACTATCAAGCTGATCCGAACCAGTTAGGTAAGCAGTTGGGCGATGACTTAGCCGAAGGCAAACCCACTTTGCCTTTGATTTACTCCATGCAGAAGGCCGCTCCTGCTGAGGCAGAGGTGATCCGACGCGGCCTCGAGAGAGGAGACCGCGATGCCTTTGCCGAGGTCTACAAAATCATTGAATCCACTGATGCGATCGCGTACACTGTTATGCGCGCTAGGGACGAAGCGCAAAAAGCCATTCAGGCGCTTGCGCCGTTGGCGCCTTCTGCGTACAAGGATGCCATGATCGCATTGGCAGAATTCTCCGTGCAAAGGTCCCACTGATTCCTTCGGGGTGTAGCTCAGCTTGGTAGAGCGCCGTCTTCGGGAGGCGGAAGTCGCTGGTTCAAATCCAGTCACCCCGACCAATGTTTCAGGTAACTGGTCTAAAGGCTTCCCAGACTGGAACGATCCCAGATGGAAGCGGCGCTAGCTTTCCTAGCTCAGCCCAAGCGCTATTGGGGTCGTGAAAATCCGATCCCACTGACCCTAACAGTCGATAGCGCCGAGCATAGTCCGCCAAGGTCTCAATGCTCTCCGAGGTGCTCGTGCCGCATACCACTTCGATCCCCTGGCCTCCCAGACTTTGGAACGCGCTTAAAAGCCGCCGCAGCTGGCTAGCGGTCAGGAGATAGCGCAATGGATGGGCGAGCACAGCCACGCCGTTGGCAGCTCGAATCCAAGCTAAGGCTTCCTGTAATTCTGCCCATTGAGTTGCGACGTAACCCGGCTTGCCGCGTACCAGAAAATGCTCGAATACTTCTGAGACCGAGGCGGCATGGCCACGCATGACTAGCAGGCGGGCAAAATGGGTGCGCGTGATCATCCCGTCTCCTGCCATCGCCTGGACTGCTTCCCATACGCCTAAGATGCGGTGCTTTTCTAACTGGGCTGCGATTTGTCTGGCACGTTCTAAGCGCACCTGTTGGAGCTGAGCAAGCCCTGCCCAGAGCAGTTCGCATTTAGGATTGACGTTAAGGCCAAGGACATGTAAGCATTTGCCTTCCCAGGTGACTGAGATTTCCACGCCAGGGATGAGCGTGATGCCAACTTCGCAGGCTGAGGCTTCAGCTTCGGCGATTCCGGCTAGGGTGTCGTGATCGGTCAAGGCTAACTGGCGCACCCCTAAGGAGGCAGCGCGGCGTACTACCCCGGCCGGCGATAAGGCGCCATCGGAGGCGGTGGAATGGCAATGAAAGTCGTAAGCCGAAGACAAAGCTAACCTCGCTGTGATTCACCGTAGAGCTTGGCGTATAGACCATTATACGCCAGTAAGCGCTCATGCTCGCCTTGCTCGCAGATCTGGCCATCTTCGAACACGTAGACGCGGTTTGCCTGCTTGATGGCGCTTAGGCGGTGCGCTACGATAATGGTGGTGCGGCGTTCGAGGAACTCAGCTAAAGCCTGATGGAGGCGGTGCTCGGTGTCGGTATCCAGGGCCGAGGTGGCCTCATCTAGGATCACGACTTTAGGGTTTGCCAAGATCATTCTAGCAATCGCAAGCCGTTGACGCTGGCCGCCCGACAGACGCATCCCAGAGCGGCCGAGGACGGTCTCCAGCTGTTGCGGCAAGCTAGCGATGGTCTGTTTGAGCTGAGCGATTTCTAAGGCGTGCCATAGGTCGGCATCGGGAACCTGCCGACCTAAAGTAAGATTAGCGCGGACGGTGGCGTTGAAAATCACCGGGTGTTGCAGTACGGTGACCACGTGTTCGCGCACCACATCCATGCCGATGCGAGTGATGGGAACCCCGTCGTAATACACCATCCCCTGGCTAGGGGGATACAGGCCGATCAGTACTTGAACCAGGGTAGATTTGCCGCCACCGCTAGCGCCTACTAGGGCAATTTTTTCCCCAGGATGAATCGTCAGGCTAACTCCCTTAAGCACTTCGACCCCGCGGCCATAAGCGAAATGGAGATTCTCAACGGTGATCCCCACGGTGCGTTTGCTTTTGAACGGGTTGCAAAGATGGGGATACTGCGGTTCTTGTTTGAGGTCAAGCAACCGATTGATTCGGTTTAAAGCCGCTTGCGCACTGTAAAAAGCATATTGGATACCTAGGATTTCCTGGACCGGTGCCATCATGAACCACAAATAGCCGAAAACCGCCAGCATCTGACCGATGCTTAGGTCAGAAAACACCACCATCAACATCGCTGCAGCTCGGAAGATATCTACTCCGTGGAGAAAAGTCATGAAGCTTAAGCGGTTTAGGGCATCGCTTTGCCAGGCGTAATTTGCGCCGCAGGTGTTGACTCGTTCCGCCAAGGCCATGAGCTGGCTGAAATAATAACGTTCGCGATTGCTTGCGCGAATCTGGCTGATCGCATCTAAGGTCTCGGTCAACGCCTGCTGGAACGCTTCTAGCGCAGCGTTTTCTTTGTGTTTGAGGCGTTTGACCTGTTTGCCTAGGACTTTGGTGAAATAAATCACGACTGGATTCAAACATAGGATGAACAATGCTAATGGCCAGTGCATCCAGAGTAAGACGGCGGCGGTGCCAAGGATCGTCAAAATTGCACCCAGTGACCGGCTAATGGTGGCTCCTAGGAAGCTGTCGAGCGTGTCTAAGTCGGTGACTAGATGCGTGACCACCGTCCCGCTGCCTAGCGTCTCATATTCGGCCAGCGAGACCTTTTCCAGCTGTTTGAGGAGATCAGCGCGCAACCTAAAGATCACGTCTTTCGAGATTTCCGTAAAGCAACGCGTTTGCCAGACGTTGAACCCCAAAGCAAGCAGCCGCAGCATAAGCGATGCCAGGAGCACGATGCCGATGTACCACAGGGGTCCCTGCCAGGCCGCAGGTAGCCAGTCGGCAGGGAGCCAACGGTCGATAAAAGCGGTCACCGGGCCGGGTTGATGGAGCAAGACTTCATCCACCAAGGCGGGGATCAAGAGCGGTACTGGGACCGAAGCGAGGGTGGTCAAAATCGCGATGGCTTGCGCCCACAGCAGCTTGCGTTTGTGACTCAAAGCTAGCTGGATCAAAGTGCGCCAGGTATAGCGCCGGGTCGGCAAGAGCAAGAAAATAGGCTGACTCATGTTAGAGCTTAAGGCAAGGATGGATCCTTTCAATACCCTCCAGAGCTTTGGTTGCTCCTGGAGGCAGAAGGCGGCCATAGGCCGACAGCTGCCCCAGCGGTATGGTGCCGGCAGCTTTTTCCAGCTCGCTGAGCCTTAAGCCTTGGCGGATCAAATAAACAAGATAGGTGTGGCGGATCGCTTCGGGGGTGACGGTTTCTGGTTCGACTAGTCTCGCCTCGACTGCAGCCAGATAGATCAATTTGGTAAGCTCCTCCCGCGCCTTCGGCACCAGCGGGGAGCCTGCGCTCGCTGCCAACCAGGTTAACAGGCGCGGCGCTAAGGGGATGGCGCGACGGTCGGGAGGAGGGGTAAAGAGCTTGTTCTGACTTAGGTCAAGGTAGGTAATATCGAGGCGGGTGATCTCATCTGGAGTCAGGCCGGAGAGGAGCAAAGCGGCGGATTGACGGGTGCTGAGATCAGCGTGGTCGAACAGAGACTCCAATTCGCTGCGCTGCAATTCTCTAGGGAAAGGAGGTTCTAACGCTTGAGGCGGTTCATTGAGGACAGCTTGGCTGACCGGCGCCGGCTGGCTGAGTAAACTGGAGATCTCTGGGGTAGCATAGACTTGGATGCCAGCCAAGGTGAGGCGGGTTTCAGACAGAGGCTGTTCCCGCCGGGTCAGGTATTCCACTAGCCATACTGCCACCAATCCCATCGCCAGCGCGGCAGCGATGACCCAGGCGGCATCGCGTAAGTATTTAGGCCGAATCGGGGATGGCGGGCGGAAGGCGCGTTCGACTACTTCTACTTGGGGGTATTTCTCCAGCTGCTTGACTTGAAGCTGCAGGATCCGGTCCTGAAGCTCGCGCTGGCGGGTCTCCATCTGTTTGAGCTCCTCTACTAAAGCTTCGTGTTCAGCGAAGCGAGCGCTGAACTGCGCCGCTTGGCGTTTGTGTTCCTGCAGTTGGCGTTGGGTCTCTGCCACTGCCTGGCGGGCGCTGGCATAATCCTGCTCAGCTTGTATTAAGACTACGGTTTGCCCACGCTTGACCAGCTTCCGAATTTGGTCTTCGGTTTTCTTGAGCTGCTCTGGGACTTTACGGTACTGTGGGTTAAGGCGAAGGTAGTCAGGGGTAAACCGTTGTTGCAAGGCAGTCAATTCTTCCCGCAGCGCCTGCGCGCGCGCTTCAAGCGCCGCTAGGGTCCGACTGTCTTCCTGGGGAACGACCGGTTTGGCGTTGGCGATGGCAGTTAGGACTGCGTCCAGACGCGCTTTGGCTTTGATTTCCTCTTCGCTGAGCTGATTTAAGGTCTTGGTGAGCCCGTTCAGGCGCGCCAAAATTTCATTCTCGCTGCGCTCAAGGGAGGCGATGTCGTATCGGCGGCGGAAGTCATCTAATTCCTGGCGTTTGGCAGCGATTTTTTCGCTCAACGCAGCCATTTGCTCGTGCAGCGCGGCCAGCGTAGCGCCGGTGGCGGCTTGGATCTCACGCGCCCGCGTTTCCAAGTAGACGTCGATCCAGGTATTGACCAAGGGAGCAAGCAGATTTTGCCTTGGGCCTTCGGCGCTAAGTTCTACCAGATTGGTAGCAGGGACAGGCTCGACCGATAGCCAGGATCGGATATCTGCCACCGTCAATTCGCCTGGCGCAAGCTGCCCTTGCTGTTCCAGCCGCTTTAGGGTTTCTGCCAAGAGTGGCTGGCCGGTGAGCAATACTTGCTGGATAGCGACGTGTTGGGGATCGACGATAGTTTCGGCATGATCTGCCGCTGGTTTGGCGGTGGTCAAGAGCGAAGCGCTGGCGCGATAAATAGGCGGGCGCAGGAACACTGCTAACAATCCCACTCCTAAAACGAGCGTAAACACAGCCGCAAAGATCCGTAGCCGCAACTGATACCTGGCTTGCGCCGGTTCAACGGTGGGATGAGGACCTAGTATGCGCTCGATCTGGATTGGGTTGGCCATGGTTGCTTTTAAGGTAAAAGCCTCAGCAGGCGATGGAGGCGGGCCTCTAAGGTCTTTTCATCCGCGGCGCGTACGGTAGCATGACCGACTTTACGTCCTGGGCGTTCAGCCTTGCCGTAAAAATGGCTATGGACCCCAGGTTGTTCCAAAATGTCTGCTAAGGCTGGCAAAGTGCCGATGAAATTGACCATAGCGGTAAAACCGACTGGTTCAGCAACGCCTAAAGGGAGGTCCAAAATCGCGCGCAAATGGTTTTCAAACTGAGAAGTTTCGGCCCCTTCGATGGTCCAATGGCCTGAGTTGTGCACTCTGGGAGCCATCTCATTGGCAAGGAGATGGCCGTGAACCTCAAACATCTCTAGCGCTAAGACCCCGACGTAGTCGAAGTGTTCCAACAGCCTTCTGGCATACTCTTGCGCTAGTTGGCTGCTTGGGTCACCGGGACGACTGCGGGCCAGATACAGGATGCCGTTTTTGTGGACGTTCTCGCTTAAAGGGTAGAAAACAATCTGGCCGCTTTTATTTTTGACCGCAATGACTGAAACTTCGCGTTGGAACGGGACAAAGTTTTCGCCGATCAACGCTTGCCCGCCTAGCTGCTCCCAAGCCGTTTCCATGTCAGCGGCGGTACGGATGAGCCTTTGCCCTTTACCGTCGTAACCTAGACGGCGAGTTTTGACCAGAAATGGCCAGCCTAAAATTTTGGGGGCGTTTTGTAAGTCCTGATAGCTGTCAATAGGGATAAATTTAGGAGTGGGAATGTCTATGGCTTGAAAGAGGGATTTTTCTTGCAGCCGATCGCGGCTTTCTTCTAGAGCGGCTAAAGGAGGATAAACGGGCGCTTTGGCGCTTAGGTACTTCAGTCCTTCTGGGGAGATATTTTCGAATTCATAAGTGATCACCTGACAGCGCTCGGCCAACTGAGCCAGTGCTTCTAAATCGTCGTAAGCCGCCTGGAGGTGCTTGCAGAACTCTGCCGCACAAGCATCCGGAGCCGGATCTAGGACGATGAAATGCAGACCTAAAGGATAACCAGCCAACGCCAGCATGCGCGCCAACTGACCACCGCCGATAATGCCGACAGTAGTCATGTTTGTTCCTCCTTGGGGTCTGGATGCGCCAAGACTGCTTCAGTTTGGCGTTTACGGAAAGCTTCTAAGGCCGTGGCGATGCCTGGATACTTGTTGGCTAAAATCGCTGCAGCTAAGAGCGCTGCATTTGTAGCACCTGCCTGGCCGATGGCAAGCGTTCCTACGGGGATCCCAGCAGGCATCTGGACGATAGACAGAAGGGAGTCAAGGCCATTTAGGGTCTGGGACCGAACTGGAACGCCCAAGACGGGTAAGGACGTTTTAGCCGCGGTCATCCCCGGCAGATGGGCTGCTCCCCCCGCGCCGGCGATGATTACTTCTAGCCCCCGCGCTTTCGCGGTGGCAGCGTATTCGAACAACAGGTCAGGAGTGCGGTGAGCCGAGATAATGCGGGTCTCAAAGGGGATCGCAAGTTGCTCCAGAATGGCAGTTGTATGGCGCATAGTATCCCAGTCGGACTTTGAACCCATGATCACGCCGACCAAGGGATTAGGAAGTACAGTCATAGCAATTCGTTTTTAGGCAATAGATTGACGGCCTTGATATTATGACAAATTCTGAGCGTTTTAGTCCCAAGGCTACTGGGTAGGTTGAAATCTTTTTTGCCTCGAAACGTCTTAAGTATGCTGTAGGCAATAACCTTTTTGCCGGGCATATCGGGGCTTACTGTATAATAAATAGTGCGCCATCCCTCCTTATTTTTAGATCTTATCCTCTTTTTTAAGGTATATGCGGGACATCGCAAGCAGATGTGATTGTTTTTGGGCTCGGTTTTGGTTCATCGGTTTATTAGTTGCTACCTCGGTAAGCGCTCGACCAGAAGCGCCGGAAGTTCCGGAAGAACCTAAGTTTGGGTTTGAAACTGTGCAAAAACTCGCCCGTAGCCTGGCTGCTCAGCCTTATGTGCGCGATGACGCTAGTTTGCCAGAGGAGCTTGCCCGGCTCGATTACGATCGCTATCGCGACATCCGCTTCAAACCTGAAGCGGCGCTTTGGCGCGACCTGGGGCTGCCGTTTCAGGTTCAGTTCTTTCACCGCGGTTTCCTGTATCGAGATCGAGTCTCGATCAACGTGGTGGAGGATGGCAAACCAAGGCGCTTGGACTACGTTTCAGACTGGTTCGATTTTGGCCAAAACCTGCTTGGCCCATTTAGCCCAGAGCTCGGATTTGCAGGATTTCGCCTGCATTATCCGATCAGGCGCAACAACTATCACGACGAGATCGCCGTGTTCCAAGGTGCCAGTTACTTTCGCGCCATCGGGCTGGGTCAGGTCTATGGATTGTCAGTGCGCGGGCTGGCTATCGACACGGGCCTGGCGAAAGCAGAAGAGTTTCCTGTGTTTCGCGAGTTTTGGATTGAAAAGCCTGCGCCCGAAGCCGATGAGATCGTCGTTTATGCGTTGCTTGACAGCCCGGCAGTAGCAGGAGCATATCGATTTGTGATTCGGCCCGGTCTTGAGTTAGTCATGGATGTCCAAAGTCGCTTGTATTTCCGCCATGGCGTAGAGCGTTTAGGGATTGCCCCGTTGACCTCGATGTTTTTTCGCGGCGAAAACACAGAATACCTAATCGATGATTTCCGCCCTGAGATTCACGACTCTGACGGCTTGGCAATTGCCCGGGCCAATGGGGAGTGGTTGTGGCGTCCTTTACATAACCCGCATAAGTTGCGCATCAGCGTTTTCCACGAAGAACACCCTAAGGGTTTTGGCCTGATCCAACGCGATCGCAATTTCGACCATTATCAGGATCTAGAAGCCAGTTACCAGCGCCGTCCCAGCGCTTGGGTAGAGCCGTTGGGGGATTGGGGAACAGGATCTGTCTATCTGATTGAGATTCCTAGCGACCAGGAAAAGTACGACAACATCGTCGCATTTTGGATGCCCGATGAGGCAAGCGCCGAAGGTAAGGAAATGGCGTTTGATTATCGCCTCTATTTTACCCTCGATGAGCGGTTACCTGCGGCTTTGGGCAAAGCTGAAGCGACTCGGATCGGAGCGGCGGGCATCGATCCCCCGGATTTGAAGCGGCGCCGGTTTGTGGTCGATTTCGCTAGCCGACCGTTCAGATACTATCCTGAAGACGCTCAGATCGAAGCCGAGGTGGATGCTTCGGCAGGGGCGGTGGAAAACGCGATAGTACACAAAAACACTGAGACCGGTGCTTGGCGGTTAAGTTTTGAACTTGATCCGGGGCAAGTCGAGGCGCCTATTGAACTGCGCGCCTGGCTGCGCTCGGGCCGGGAGGCGTTGACTGAGACTTGGCTCTATCAGTGGAGTCCCCAGGAATGAGTATTGAGGTAACAGTGCAGTTACCCTTAAGCGAACAGGTAGACCCCAGGATAGAGCATCTCAAACCGCATGTGCAGGCTTATTTGCGTAAGCTGCGCTTTCAGGATCCTGAGTTGCTCGAAGCGTTAACGCGAGAGTGCCTGCGTCGAGCTGGCTTGCGGACAGGTCGGCAGGATCTGGAAAGCCTCTTGCGGCGCGCTTGTGAAGAAGCCCAACGCCGGTTAGATCGGGCGCTGGCTGAAGCGCTTGGTCTCCACCTCCCTCGAGAGGCGGCACTGGTCGCTGCAGCAAGAGCGGCGCTGCTTATTACGTCCGCGCCTGTTTGTGCCGATGATCTTATCCGACCTTCGCCTAGGCGGGAGGAGCTACTTGCAAGCTTGAAGGCGAGGCTGCCCGTTGCCACCCCGCCAGAAGCGCCCGCCCCGATGCCGACCCAAGTTTTAGAATTTTGGCTTTGATCATGACTGCTTTTTCTCCTGTCTATCGTCGTACTGCTTTTCTCAGGCGGACTTGTTTCTTTGTCCTTGTGACCCTCACTGCGTGCACTGCGCTGTTCATGCTTACCAGCGCTTTCCTGCAAAACGGCCTGATGCCCTTGGAGCTCGCCCTCCTTTTAGTGTACGCCTTGCTGATGGTCTGGATCAGCTTATCTTTCTGGACAGCGACGTTAGGATTTTTGACTTTGGTCTTTGGTGGCGGTACCAAGTGGTTTGCCCGCAGCTCCTCTAAACCGGCTTTAGAGCAAGACGCATCGCCTCTGCGAACTGCAGTGATCATGCCGGTTTATCAAGAGGATCCACAGCGGGTATTTGCCGGACTGCGAGCGATTTGGCAATCGCTTGAGGAAACCGGAAGCGCAGACCAATTCGAGTTGTTTATCCTTTCCGACACCCGTGATCCGCTGTTGTGGATGGAAGAAGAGCTGAGATGGTATCAGTTGTGTGAGGATTTCAGCGCGCATGGGCGGGTCTTTTATCGGAATCGAAAATCCAACCAGGGCCGTAAAAGCGGCAATATCGAAGAATTTTGCCGGCGCTGGGGCAGTCGCTACCGGTACATGATCGTGCTCGATGCAGACAGCCTCATCAGCGGTCGGACGTTAGTGCGCATGGTCGAACTGATGGAGTCCCATCCCCAGGTCGCGCTGATCCAAGCCCCGCCTTTGCCGGTCAACCAAACATCTTTGTTTGCCAGAATCCTACAGTTTGCCAGCAGCCTCTATGGCAGCGTGTTTGTCGCTGGCGCCGCTTGGTGGCAGCTAGGAGAGAGCAACTACTTCGGCCACAACGCTATTATTCGCATCGCTGCCTTTATGTGTTGTTGCGGTTTGCCGAAACTGTCAGGCCGTGAGCCGTTTGGGGGGGAAATCTTAAGCCACGATTTTGTAGAAGCAGCTTTGCTGCGCAAAGCTGGCTGGGAGGTCTGGCTGGTCCCAGAGTTGATCGAGAGCTATGAAGAGTTGCCGCCTACCTTAATCGATTATGCCAAACGCGACCGCCGCTGGTGCCAGGGCAATCTTCAGCACCTTAAGGTGATCTTTGCCCGCGGTCTGGCCGGGATTAGCCGCCTGCATTTAGCCATGGGCATTATGTCCTATCTCTCTTCGCCGCTGTGGTTGGTATTTTTGCTCCTAACTGCTTTAGAGGCCTATGTGCAGAGCCGAACCCCGCCGGTGTATTTTTTCGGCGACAATATCTTTCCAGTGTGGCCGGAATCTTACGCGGTGGAGATGACCACGGTTTTGGCAGTCACTTTAGCGATGCTGTTTTTGCCTAAGCTTTGGAGCCTGTTGCTCTTGTTTACCCGTCAGCGCCAAGGAGTGCGGCAATTCGGTGGGGTTTGGCAGGTCTTAGCGAGCGTTCTGCTGGAGACCTTGTTTTCCGCTCTGATCGCGCCGGTATTGATGCTCTATCAGAGTAAGTTTGTCGTTTTGATCCTGCTGCGCAAGAGCGTAGGTTGGCCCTCCCAGCAGCGAAGCGCCCATCGCCTAACGCTAAAAGAAGCCATCCAAGCACACGGTGGTCAGACGTTGATTGGGATCCTTGCTGGTACCTTCAGTTATGTCTATATCCCAGACTTCTTTTGGTGGTTTACGCCGGTGCTCGCCGGTTTAGTATTGGTCATTCCGGTCTCCATGGCATCGAGCAGCACTGCTTTGGGGTTGGCAGCACGCCGGCTAGGGTTATTTTTGATCCCTGCAGAGTCAAATCCCCCTAAAATCCTCCAGCTGTTTTACCGATACTTAGATCAAGAGCCCGGTGTACGGGGGGAGGAGGAACTGATTAGCGAGCCTGGGGTGTGCGCTTTACACGCATCGCTGTTGCTTGAGCAGCCGCTGAAGAAAAAGCAGCGCTATCAGCTGAACGCGATTTTATATCATCTCTTGGAAGATGGGCCTGCAAGCTTGTCGCCGGCGGAAAAGCGTAGTCTCTTATCCCACGCTGAGACGCTCTTTCGGCTGCATTTTGTGCTGACCAGTCGGCTTGCGCTGGGTAATAATCAGGTAAAATGAAATGTTAAACCCTGGAGAAATACAGTGCTGGAGATCATCCAAGCCGGCGGTTGGGTCATGTGGCCGATTCTGGCTTGTTCTGTGCTTGCCATGGCGATTGTCTGCGAGCGCTTGTGGAGCCTAAGGCCAAAGCGGGTGATTCCTCCTGATCTGGTAGTCCAGGTCTGGAACCTGTATCGCAATGGCCAATTGGATTCAAGTCGCCTGCTGCAGCTGCAGAGTTCTTCTCCTTTAGGAGCGGTATTGGCGGCGGGATTGGCCAACCATCATTATGGGCGCGAGGTGATGAAAGAAGCCATCGAGGATGCCGGCCGCCAGGTAACGCACGAATTAGAGCGCTTTCTCAACTCCTTAGGCACGATTGCCTCAATCGCGCCTTTGTTGGGATTGCTAGGTACGGTTTTGGGGATGATTGAAGTGTTTTCTGCGATTACTGCAGCGGGTGTGGGGGAGCCTAAAGTATTGGCTGGCGGGATCGCGAAAGCCCTGATCACCACCGCGGCGGGTTTAACGGTAGCGATTCCAGCGCTGATTTTTCACCGTTATTTTCAGTCCCGCGTGGATGAGCTGGTGCTTAAAATGGAGAACGAAGCGTTACGCTTTATTGAGATCATGGACAGCAAGCGGGCATCGTCACATTCTCTGCAGGAGGCACCGTGAACTTCCGCCGTCATCGCCGCGAGCAGATCGAGCTGAACTTGGCGCCGCTGATCGATGTGGTGTTTTTGCTGCTAATTTTCTTTGCGGTGACCACCACCTTTGAGCGCGAGGCGGCGCTCAAGATTCAACTCCCGGAGGCGCAAGGCATAACACCCAACAAGGCTGAGATTTTGAAAATCGTCGTCGATGCCGATGGCCATTACTATCTTGGCCAGCAGGCATTGCGCGATACGCGAATTAAGACCCTCAAACAAGCGATGCGCCAGGCTTTGGAAGAAGGCGCCCGACCGATGGTGATGATTGCCGCCGATCGCAAGACGCCGCATCAAGCGGTGATCCGGATACTAGATGCCGCTCGCCAGTTGAATCTAAAGCATGTTTCTTTCGCTACCCGGCTGATTGCCGAAGAATAGGGGCTATGGACAAAAATCTGCTTGACATCTTGGTCTGTCCAGTATGCAAGGGAAAGTTGATTTACGCAGCCGAGACCGAGGAGCTGATCTGCAAGGCGGACCGGCTGGCTTATCCGATCCGAGACGAGATTCCGGTGATGCTCGAAGAAGAGGCGCGTAAGCTCAGCCTGGAAGAATACGATCGGCTGCCATGACCGCGTATAAAATCGTTATCCCAGCCCGCTATCATTCTTCCCGCCTGCCGGGAAAACCCCTGCTGCCCTTGGCCGGTCGGCCGATGATCGCGCATGTGTGCGCCCAAGCCTTGCAGGCAGGAGCAGAATCGGTGGTGGTAGCTACCGACGATGAACGCATTCAGAAAGCGGCCGAAGCCTGTGGGGTACAAGCGTTGCTGACCGACCCGGATCACACCAGCGGTACGGAGCGCATCTGCGAGGTAGCCAGGCGGTTAGGCTGGGGGATGGATGAGATCGTGGTCAACTGGCAAGGGGATGAACCGCTGCTTGAACCGGAATTAGTTAACCGCTTGGCTCGATCTTTAGCCAGTTATCCGGACGCGGTAGCTGCGACCCTAGCTGCGCCTGCAGCGTCGGCGGAGGTATTTAACCCGAACGTCGTCAAGGTAGTGCTAGATCAGCGAGGGTATGCGCTTTATTTTAGCCGGGCGCCTATTCCTTGGTTGCGCGACCCCTTTGCCAGCACACCGCCTACCATACCAGACGGTCTACACTGGCGTCATATCGGAGTATACGCCTACCGAGTTGGGTTATTGCACCGCTATGTGAACTGGCCTCCTGCCCCGCTGGAGCAACTAGAAGCCTTGGAGCAATTGCGAATCTTGTGGCATGGCGAGCGGATCGCAGTGGTGACCGTGACCGCTGTGCCTGAGGCGGGGGTGGATGTGCCCGAGGATATTCCTCGGGTAGAGAGTCGGCTAAGAGCGCTTGAAACTAAGGGCGGAGGAGGTGCAAGATGATTCGGGTTTTATTCGTGTGTATGGGTAATATCTGCCGCTCTCCTATGGCAGCAGGCGTTTTCCAACGCTTTCTGGAACAGCATGGTTTGGCCGATCAGGTGCTGGTCGATTCGGCCGGTACGCATGCCTATCATGTGGGCAAAGCCCCGGATCCGCGTGCGATCCTGACCGCTCAGGCTCGGGGGATCGATATCAGCGGGCTGCGAGCCCGCCAAGTGGAACCTGAGGATCTGGAAGAGTTCGACTTGATTTTAGCGATGGATGAGCACAATTACGATTTTCTCCTGTTTACCGGTGCCAGAGCCTACCAGGACAAGCTTGGATATTTGCTCGATTACGCTCCGCATTTTGGGACTCGCAATCTGCCCGATCCCTATTACGGTGGAGAGCTCGGTTTCGAGAAAGTGATGGACATGATCGAGGATGCCTGCCAGGGACTATTGCACCATGTGAAACAATTGTTGAGGGTGCCATGAGACGCATCTTGATTGCATTCTTGCTTAGCACGGTATGGTTGGGAAGCGCGTGGTCGGGAAAACTCGCTCAACCAGGACAGGTCAAACACGTGGTTATCGTTTGGTTAAACCAAGCTAGCGACTTGGACCGCTTTATGGCGTTGAGCAAGCAGCTGGCGGAACTGCCGGGAGTAGTGGATTACAGCATTGGACCAGCATTGCCGAAGGAACAGGAAAAAATGGCTGCCGATTTTCACGTCGGTGTCGTGGTAACGCTGGAGGATCGGCAGAGCCTGTCTGATTACCTGCGCCATCCGAAACATCAGCAGATCATCGATGCGATGCGTCCTTTGGTGGACCACATCGTCGCTTACGATTTTATCACCCGCTGAGAGGGAGGAGAGACGATGAGCATTCAAACCCGGGAAGTGGCGTACTTCGATGGTGATACCCGTCTGCTGGGCTTTTTAGCTTTCGATGATACGGTTTCAGCGCCTATGCCAGCGGTATTGGTAGCCCACATGTGGGGAGGGCGAGAAGCGTTTGTGTGTGACAAAGCCAAAGCCCTCGCAGCGCTAGGCTATGCAGGCTTTGCCCTAGATCTTTATGGCGAAGCTCGGGTTGGATCTGGACCGGAAGAAAACGCAAAGCTGATGCAACCTTTCTTAGAGGACAGGACCTTGGTGCAGCGGCGCATGCACTTGGCGCTCGATGCTGTGCGGCGGCTGGAAATGGTCGATCGGCAAAAGGTGGCGGCGATTGGTTTTTGTTTCGGTGGCTTGTGTGTGCTGGATCTAGCAAGGACGGGGGCAGATGTCTGCGGCGTGGTCAGCTTCCACGGCTTGCTTAAGCCGCCGGGGAATACGCAAGGTACCAAGATTCAAGCCAAGGTGCTGGTACTGCATGGCCACGATGACCCCATGGTTCCGGTCGAAGATGTGGTGGCGCTGGAGCGGGAATTGACCGAAGCCGGCGCAGATTGGCAAGTATACGTCTATGGCCACACCATGCACGCTTTTACCAATCCTAAAGCGAACGATCCGAGTCTAGGCACTGTCTATCATCCGGTTGCTGACCGGCGCTCATGGCAGGCGATGCGGAATTTCCTGGAAGAGGTCTTTAGCGCAGCATGAATTTAAATTATCTCGATTTCGAACAACCGATCGCCGAATTGGAAGCGAAGATTGAAGAACTTCGGCGGGTCGGTTTTGACCATGAGATCAATATTTCAGAAGAAATCGCGCGCTTGGAGGAAAAGTGCCGCAAGCTGACCGCGTCCATTTTTTCCTCCTTGTCGGCGTGGCAGATCTTACAGCTGTCGCGGCATCCATTGCGGCCGTATACGCTCGATTATATCCATTTGATTTTTACCGATTTCCACGAGTTACATGGGGATCGTCATTTCGCGGATGACTCAGCCATCGTCGGAGGACTGGCACGGCTGGAGGGTCGGCCAGTGATGGTGATTGGCCATCAAAAAGGGCGGGATACCAAGGAGAAGATCCGACGTAACTTTGGCATGCCACGCCCTGAAGGTTATCGCAAGGCGCTTAGGTTAATGCAGCTGGCAGAGCGCTTCCGCTTGCCGCTGTTGACCTTCATCGACACGCCCGGCGCTTATCCTGGCATAGACGCTGAGGAACGCGGCCAGAGCGAAGCCATTGCCCGCAATCTGTTTACCATGGCCCAGCTCAAGACGCCCATCATCTGCACGGTCATCGGCGAAGGCGGTTCGGGCGGCGCGCTGACGATCGGAGTAGGGGACCGTCTGTTGATGCTTGAGTACAGCACTTATTCCGTGATCTCGCCGGAAGGGTGTGCCTCGATTCTATGGAAGAGCGCGGATAAGGCAGAGCTAGCTGCTGAAGCGATGGGGATTACTTCGCGGCGACTTGAAGAATTGGGACTGATCGATGCGGTTGTTCCAGAGCCCTTGGGCGGAGCCCACCGCGACAAGAAGCAGGCGGCCGCCAATATCAAAGAAGCCCTGCTCGAACATCTCGAGCAATTGGAACGCATGCCGTTGTCTAATTTGCTGGATCAGCGCTACTGGCGCCTGATGAGCTACGGGGTATATACCGAAGAACCTGCGTGAGGGATCTTGTCGATGGCCTTGGCCGGTTTCTCCGGCAATACCTAGCCAGTTTCTATTGGATCGGCTATAGCGGTGGAGTCGATTCCCATGTCCTATTGCATCTGTGCGCTAGGCTGCAGGCTGAGATGGGATCGGTGTTCGGCGCTATCTATGTCAACCATGGGTTGCATCCTAAAGCTGGCGCGTGGGCCGAACATTGCTTAAAAACCTGCGCCGCATTAGGCATTCCCTGCCAAGTCATCGAAATCGATGCCCGACCCAAACCCGGTGAGAGCCCAGAAGAAGCAGCGCGCAATGCGCGTTACCGAGCCTTAGCCGAATGGCTGGAGGATCATACCTTGCTGTTAGCCCAGCATCAGGACGATCAGGCTGAGACAGTTTTGCTCCAGCTGCTACGCGGTGCAGGTCCAGCTGGGCTGGCCGGCATGGCCAAGGTAGCCCGGTTGGGACGGGGGCGCTTGCTGCGTCCTTTGCTTGAGGTACCAAGGCAAGTGCTGCTTGACTATGCAGTGCGCTTTGGGCTGAACTGGATTGACGATCCCAGCAATTGGGATGAGTCCTTCGACCGCAATTATCTGCGCCAGCGGATCTTACCTCTGCTCAAAGCGCGTTGGCCCGCTTGCGTGCGCACCATTGCCCGCAGCGCTCGGCATTATGCTGAGGCTCAGGAGCTGGTGGAAGAAGCCGTGTTGCCTTACTTGGAGAAAGCGGTTGATCCAGCCGGCAGCTTAGACCTTGCAGCCTTGCATGCCCTGGACCGTCCTCGCCAGCGCTGGTTATTGCGCGAATGGTTAAAACGGCAAGGATTTCGCAGCCCCCAGGCGAAGTTCCTCGATCGGATTTTGGATGAGGCAGTAGCTGCTGCACCGGACCGGCGACCTCGGATCGATTGGTCAGAAGGGGCGGTTTGCCGATATCTGGGTAGGTTATATGCGCTGCGCATGCGACCTTTGCCGGATCGGGATTGGCAAGCAGCATGGGACGGGCAGACACCTCTGGTGTTGCCGGATGATAGTGTGCTTGAAGCTCACCCAGCCGTGGGGGAGGGAGTAGCTGCTCGCATTTGGCAGCAAGGTGGGATCGAGGTCCGCTATCGGCAAGGAGGTGAGCGTTGTCGTTTGCCAGGGCGTCGGTGTCGGCCTTTGAAAAAACTATTGCAGGAGCAGAAATTGCCCTGGTGGATACGGGAGCGGCTACCCTTAGTTTACCTTCACGGCCAGTTAGCTGCGGTCGCTGGCTTGTGGGTGTGCGAGCCGTTTGCTGCTGGACCGGATGAGGTCGGGGTGGTTTTAAACTGGAAGCCAAATCCTTTGCAGGAAGTAAGGTTGTGATAAAATTGAACCCACATGACAGCTTGTCATGTCTACATTCAGCGTAGAAGACTTTTTGTAAATAAAATACGCCTTAAGCGATGGAGTTTAACCGATGAAAATGATTAAAAATGTGTTAGCTGCTGCGATGATCGCCGCTTCGATGGGGACGCTGGCGGTGCCTGAGGCTGTGATGGCTGCGGAAAGCGCCGAAGGGGTAAACAAAGCGATCGCTGACACTAAGAAAGCATTGGCTGAAGCGATTCAGGTCGCTGCTCAAGGAACTGACAAAGAAGCCCTGATCAGCAAAATTGCCGAAGCAAAGCAGCACTATAAAGAGATCACCGGTGACCAATATGGCGCTAAGCTGCAGCGGTTGTCCGGTTCTTTGAGTAAGGCGCGTAGCTTAGCTAAACGCGGCGATATGGTTGGTGCAGAGGAAGAACTCAAAAAAGCACTAGAGATCATCAATCAGTTTCCGGCCTCTTGAGCTTTGGTAAAGCTTGAAGTTCACCGCCCCAGCCAAGCTGGGGCGGGTTTTTTACGTCCGCCGCTTACGTTGCAGGCCAGCGATGCCTTGTGTTTCAATATGCAGCGCAAGGACCCTGTAAGTTCTTAAGTCTATCATCACCCAACGAGGAGGCTGATATGAAACTGAAACCCTTGCTGTCTGCGTTGGCATTAGCGAGCGCTACCCAGCTGGCGGGGGCGATTGAGTGGCAAGCGCTGCCGGAGACTGCTCCGGCGCCGGCCGACAATCCAGTCACTCCCGCCAAGGTCAAGCTTGGACAGATGCTATATTTTGATCCGCGCTTATCCTCTACGGGGACGGTGTCGTGCAATTCCTGTCATAACGTCATGGCGGGAGGGGAAGACAATCGTCCAGTAGCGGCTGGGGTTCACGGTCAGACCGGAGATCGCAGCGCGCCGACAGTTTGGAATGCGGCTTTCCACGCGACCCAGTTCTGGGATGGGCGGGCGGCGAGCCTCGAAGATCAGGCCAGGGGCCCGGTGACCAATCCGATCGAGATGGGCATGAAGAGCTGGGACGAGGTAGTAGCGCGCCTGGAGCAAATCCCGGAATATCCCAAACTGTTCGAAGAGGCTTTCGGGCCTGGGGCCAAGATCAGTGAAGACAATGTGGTCAAGGCCATTGCCAGCTATGAGCGGACGCTGATCACGCCCAATAGCCTTTATGACCGCTATGTTAAGGGCGAGCAGTCAGCTTTGACCGAGCAACAGGTACGCGGGATGCAGACGTTCGCCGCCGTCGGCTGCGATACCTGCCATTCAGGTCCTGCCTTCAGCGGTCAGACCGGCCAAGGAGTGGGGGTGTTTAGAAAATTCCCCATGTTCGACAACCCGTTCTACGAAGGGAAGTATAAGTTCAAACAAGATCTGGGTCGCTATAAAGTGACCAAAAAGGAGGAGGATAAGCATTTCTTCAAGGTGCCAACCTTGCGCAATATCGCTTTGACTGCCCCGTATTTCCACAACGGAGCGGTTCAGACCCTAGATGAGGCGGTTCGGGTGATGGCGAAGCTGCAGCTCAATCGCGATTTGACCGATCAGGAAGTAGCAGATATTGTGGCATTTTTAAACGCCTTGACGGGGGAATTTCCCAAACAGGAGATGCCGCGCCTGCCGGCCCTACCTGGGAAAACTTTCAATTACGTCAAATAATCTCTCTTGTAGGACAAACGGGCGCCAAGGCGCCCGTTTCATTTGAGTCGGCCGCAAATAGCCAGGTGACGATCGCTGACTTTCTCTACTTGAAAATTTCTAAGTCCGGCTTCAACTAACTGGGCTCGGATTTCACCTTCGCGGAAGGCAGCGCAGAGAGAATTGAAGAAATCCCGGCGCAGGATGGCTGGCTCTTTTGCAGCATAGCGCTCGACAATGGCTTGGGCCTCGAGCATAGAGGCCGGTCTTTCCAGGTCCATCACCAAAACAGCCGCGCCTGGAAGACCCAAACGCCGGATTTCCTGCCATAGGATGGCAGGATCTGGTAAGTGGTGAAGCAGGCTGTTGCTGAGGATGGTGTCGTAGTGTTGGCAAAAGTCCGCAGCAGGGAGGCGGATCTTTCGAAAATCCACTCGATCCTTGAGATCCGGTCTGCGCTCGAGACGCTGGTAAGCAAAAGCCAGCATCGCGTCGGCACCATCGATGGCAGTGACGTGGCAGCTTGGGTAAGACTCAGCAAAACTTAAAGAAATATCGCCAGGACCACAGCCTAAGTCCAACGCTTGCTTGGGTTGGTGCTTTGGAAAATACCGCTGAAACAGATCTAAAAATAGACGGTTAGCGTCGCTAAAATCAGCCTGTGCGTAAGCCTTGGCCTGATCTGGATCTTCCATCAGTTCAGGTTCGCAAATTCTATCCATCTAGCGTTTGACGTAAGGATAATTGAAGTTACAGTATAATTAATTCCATTTTGGATAGATCGATAGTATGCAGAAGCTTTACATCCAGACTTTTGGCTGTCAGATGAACGAGTACGATTCTGACAAAATTGAGGACGTGCTGCGCCAGTCGCACGGTCTGGAGTTAACCTCAGATCCTGAGCAGGCGGACGTTCTGCTCCTCAATACGTGTTCGGTGCGTGAAAAGGCCCAGGAGAAGGTGTTCTCCCAGTTGGGGCGCTGGCGCCCACTGAAAAAGAAGCGACCTGGAGTCATCATCGGCGTCGGCGGTTGTGTCGCCAGCCAGGAAGGAGAGGCGATCCAGCGCCGAGCCCCTTATGTAGATATCGTGTTTGGCCCGCAGACCCTGCACCGCTTGCCAGAGCTTCTGGAACGGGTGCGCCGGGAAAAGCAGCCAGTCGTGGATGTTTCTTTCCCGGAGCTGGAGAAATTCGATGCCTTACCCAAGCCGTGCGCGGAAGGTCCTAAGGCATTTGTGTCGATCATGGAGGGATGCAGCAAATACTGCACTTACTGCATAGTCCCTTATACCCGGGGTGCTGAAGTCAGCCGGCCAGTGCGCGAGGTGGTCGAAGAAGTAAAAGCGCTGGCTGCTCAGGGCGTGAAGGAGGTTAACCTCTTGGGCCAAAACGTCAATGCTTACCGGGGCGAGACTGAAGATGGCGATGAGGCTAATTTGGCGCTATTGCTGTTTGAAGTGGCGGCTATCGAAGGCATCGAGCGAATTCGCTTTACCACTTCCCATCCGGCCGAATTCGACGATAGCTTAATCGAGGCTTTTGCTGCCATCGACAAGCTCGCCGATCATCTGCATTTGCCGGTCCAATCCGGCAGTGATCGGATTCTAGCACGGATGAAACGCGGCTACAGCCGCAGGGATTACCTGGAAAAGGTCGCCAAGCTTCGCCAAGTCCGACCTTGCCTTTCGTTATCTTCGGATTTCATCGTCGGTTTCCCTGGCGAGACGGAAGAAGATTTCGAGCAGACCATGGATTTGATCGAGCAGGTCGGTTTCGATCACTCCTATAGTTTCATCTATAGTCCTCGCCCTGGCACGCCGGCAGCTGAGCTAGACGACGAGGTTCCAGCGGAAGTCAAAAAAGACCGCCTGATCCGTCTGCAACAGAAACTCCAGGCGATGGCCGCAGAGATCTCCCGCAATATGATTGGTACCCGCCAGAAGATTTTGGTGGAAGGTGCTTCCCGCAAAAATCCGCGGGAATTGTGTGGTCGGACGGAGAACAACCGGGTAGTCAATTTCCAAGGTCCACCTTCGCTGGTGGGTTATTTCGCTGAGGTAGTGATTACCGAGGCTTTACCGAACTCCTTGCGGGGCAGGTTAGTCTAAGGTATGCTAAAAATTGTATAGAGGTGTTGAACCAGCCTAAGGGGGCTTAACTTTTATCCATTGACAGACGAATTTACTACGTTTCAGCTTACTTTAGAGCCAGCCGATAATCAACGTTTGGCCAACCTATGCGGACAATATGACGAAAATTTAAGACACATCGAACGCCGGCTTGGCGTTGAAATAGCCAGCCGCGGCAATCATTTTCGAATCGTTGGCTCAAGCCAACCCGTAGAAGTCGCCTCGTGCGTGATTCGCCATCTATTTCAAGCAGCCTCTTCGGAAATCATCACGCCAGAGCATGTTCATCTATCACTTCAAAGTGCCAACGTTAAAGCGTTGTTAGAAGAAAAGACGCCGAAGGAGACGGCGGGCATCATTCGCACCCGTAAGGTGCTTATCAAAGCCCGTGGCCCTAATCAACAGCAGTATCTCAAGAACATCCTGTCTCACGATATCAATTTTGGGATCGGACCGGCTGGGACCGGCAAGACCTATCTGGCGGTGGCCTGTGCGGTAGCGGCGCTGGAGGAGGAGTCGGTCAAGCGCCTGATTTTGACCAGACCGGCAGTAGAGGCCGGGGAGCGGCTTGGATTTCTGCCTGGCGACATGGCGCAGAAGGTCGATCCTTATCTTCGCCCTCTGTATGATGCGCTTTATGAGATGCTAGGGTTTGAGCGGGTACTCAAGCTGATCGAGCGCAACGTGATTGAGGTTGCGCCTTTAGCGTTTATGCGGGGGCGGACTCTAAACGACTCGTTTATTATCCTCGATGAAGCTCAAAATACCACCATCGAGCAGATCAAGATGTTTTTGACCCGCATAGGATTTGGTTCGACTGCGGTGATCACTGGGGATATCACGCAAGTCGATCTGCCCAAGGATCGGCCTTCAGGGCTCAAGCACGTGCTGGAGGTTCTGAAGGGGGTCGAGGGCATTAGCTTTACTTATTTTGACGCCGACGATGTGGTCCGTCACCCTTTGGTGCAACGCATCGTCGCGGCCTATGAAGCATACTATCGGCGTCAGCAAGCGCTGGAAGGTTGAGTTGACCGCTATCGTCGATATCCGCATTGACTGTGATCACTGCTGTCCTCCAAAAGCGTTGTTGTGCCGCTGGGTGATCGCAGCATTGGAGGGAAAATCAGCGGAAGTTTCTTTGGCGATCGTCGATGAGGCTCAGATCACCGCGCTCAATCAGCGCTTTCGCCAACAAGAAGGCCCTACTAATGTGCTTAGTTTTCCTTTTGCCGCTCCACCTGGGGTCCCTTTAGCTTTTCTCGGGGATGTGGTGATCTGCGCCCCGGTGGTAGCGCGGGAAGCAGTGGCTCAAGGCAAGTCGGAAATAGCTCACTTCGCTCATATGGTCGTCCATGGAGTATTGCATCTGCGCGGTTTCGATCATCAAACGCCTGAGCAGGCTGAAGTGATGGAGGCCTGCGAGCGCGAAATTCTGGCCCGTTTGGGCTTTCAAGATCCTTATTTAATGACAGCCATCGATTGATCATGAAAGATGAACCAACTGATGAGATAGGGGAGTCTAGAAACTGGGTCGAGCGTTTGAGTCATTTCTTTAACGGTGAACCCAAAACTCGCGCTGAGCTGCTGGAAGTTCTGCGCGATGCGTGCAGGCGCCATGTCATCGATGGTGATGCTCTCTCTATGATCGAAGGAGTATTGATGGTTTCAGAGCTACGCGTGCGCGATGTGATGCTGCCGCGAGCGCAGATGGATGTTGTCCATCAGGATGCTGCGCTTGAGGATGTCCTCCCGGTGGTGATCGACACTGCTCATTCACGCTTCCCGGTGATCGGTGAAGATCGCAGTCAGGTGGTAGGAATTCTGCTCGCCAAGGATCTGTTACCGTACGTACTACGCCAGAACCTCAGTGTGCCGGTTAAGAAGCTGATGCGCCAGGCGTTGTTTGTGCCTGAGAGCAAACGCCTCAATGTCATGCTGCGCGAGTTTCGGGAGCGCTGCCAGCATATGGCGATCGTCATCGATGAATACGGTGCTGCGGCAGGGTTGGTTACTATTGAGGATATTCTCGAACAGATCGTAGGGGAAATCGCCGATGAGCACGACCTAGAGGAAGAATACATCTTCCGGCGTAGCAATCGAGCTTATACCGTCAAGGCAATCACACCGATTGAAGAATTCAACCGGTATTTCAATACCAGTTTTAGTACTGAGGAAGCTGATACCATCGGCGGCTTGATCGTCCATACGCTAGGTCACGTCCCTAAACGGGGAGAGCGAGTCCAGCTGGATCGTTTCTTGTTCGAGGTGATACGCGCCGATAATCGCCGCGTTCATCTGCTCAAGGTAAAACTGCTAGCGCCTGAATTTCAGGCTACACGGACCAACTGAATATCCAATCGAATGTGATGCTGGCGTTCATAGCCGGTGCCTTGTTTCCGTTCGCCTTTGCCCCTTATGGCCAAGCTTGGCTAGCTCCTTTATTGCTGTCAGGGTTGTTTTATCTTTGGCAACGGGCTGATCGGCCAGGATCGGCGTTCTGGCAGGGTTACCTGTTTGGTCTAGGCCAGTTTGGGTTAGGCGTGTGGTGGGTATTTATCAGCATGCACCAATACAGCGGTGCAGGGGCGATAGAGGCAGCCATTTTGACGGCTTTATTCGTCGCTTATCTGGCTTTGTATCCAGCACTTTCCGGCTGTCTGGCTGCTTGGTTATGGAAGCGGGAATCGGTTATCTGGCAGACGGTACTGGGATTGCCGTCGATCTGGATTGCGGCGGAATGGCTTAGGGGATGGTTGTTGACCGGATTTCCTTGGCTCGAGATCGGCTATAGCCAAATCAATACCCCTTTGGCTGGGTTTGCCCCTTTAATCGGAGGGTATGGGGTGGGTTGGTTGACCGCCCTGACCGCTGCAGCGCTCTTTGCGCTCTGGCAAAAGCGAGCGGCTGCCGGGAGCTTGGTAGCAGTGGTAGGATTGGTTTGGCTGGCAGGTGTAGGACTCCAATTTCTCTCCTGGGTCAAGCCGGCAGGCGAGCCGCGCCGGGTGACCCTGCTCCAGGGCAATATCCCCCAGGATCTAAAGTGGGAGCCAGAAACCCAAGTGCAAATCCTTGCTGCTTATTTGGAGATGACCCGCCGCCACTGGGCGGTAGACCTAATCGTTTGGCCAGAGACTGCAGTGCCAGCATTTTATCATCAGGTACAAGATCGCTGGATCGAGCCGCTGGATCGGGAAGCTAAAGCCCATCAGGCCGATGTGCTGGTGGGTATCCCGGTGTTGGAATCGGAAACTGGCCGTTACTACAATGCCCTAATCAGTCTAGGTAAGACTCCAGGAAAGTATTACAAGCGTCATTTAGTGCCGTTTGGGGAGTTTTTGCCTTGGCGTTCGGTTTTAGGGTTTATCCTTGAGATCTTGGATATTCCCCTGTCAGACTTTAGTCCAGGAAGTGTTGATCAGCGCTTGCTTGAGGCAGCCGGTTTTCCGCTCGCAGCGACCATCTGCTACGAAGATGGATTTGCCCGCGATGCCCTTAAAGGATTGCCAGAGGCAGCTTACATGGTCAACGTCAGCAACGACGCTTGGTTTGGCGACTCAATCGCGCCTTATCAACACCTCCAGATGGCTAGGATGCGTGCCCTAGAAGGCGGGCGCTATTTGCTTCGGGCCACTAACACCGGCATCACCGCGGTGATCGATCCGACGGGTCAGGTGATCGCGCAAGCGGCACCGTTCGTGAGGACTTCCCTGACGGCATCCTTTGTTCCATTGACTGGCGCAACCCCCTACGTTGTCTTGCGCGATTGGCCGCTCTGGGTCGGGATGCTTGGGGTCTTCAGTTGGGCAGTCAGGTGCCGCCTCAAGCAAGATTACACTAGCCTGCGGGCGCGGCTAAAGGCTTCGTGGAAATCGAAATAGACCGGCCTTTCGGTTTGCAGCAAATCCCGCAGCATCGCGTTCTGAAGTTGATATTTGATGTTGCCGACCGCCAGCGGACCGACGCTCACTGCACCTGGGCTGTTGGGCGCAGTAGGCAGCGGTGCGCCCATGTCTTTGGGTTTAACCCCCTCGATGCCGGCCGGTGGGACGGCGTTGACGTCACCGACCACTTTAAGCCGCCTGGTATCCTCTAGTATCTCCAGATCTAGCACCTGGATCCCAGCTTTGGTGGTATTGAAGATGACATCGACGCGGTTGACTAGCCACGCTTTGCTTGCGCCAGAGCTAGCGAAAGTGCCCTTGAGCTTGCAACCGCAGCGGCGGCTGTATTCCGCTGCCACTTGCATAGCGTTGTCTAGGCTTAAGTGGTCGACGAGGGTCACATCGGCCCCGGCTAAGGAAGCGATCACTGCGGTGGAGATGCCTACCGGGCCGGTGCCGCCAAAAACGATGGCGCGGCAGTCCTTCATCTCCAGTCCGTGTTTTTCTTTGAGCTGTTTTTCCACTGCTGCAACCAGCGCAGTGGCGGTAGTAAATGCGCCGGAGGGATCTGCCAGGACGGAAATCTCAAACGGGGGAACCATCGCTTTTTTGATCATTTCCATCATGTCTAAAGCGATACCGATGTCGCGCCCGCCGATGAAGATCGCGGTTTTCTTCACCCCTTGTGGTCCCCGCGAGAAGATGATGTCTTGAGTGAGGGCGTGGACGCGGTCCAAAGCCACGTTGGCGTGCGGGAAGATTAGGTCAAAGCCGGCATCCACTGCCATGTTGATGTCGAACGGGCTGACCTGGGGATGCGGGCTTAGCATGTGGAGCACGGTGCGGGTGGTCATGGATCGATCACCTCTTAGCTCGGATCACTTCACAGGCAGTAGCAAACGCTTGGTCGAAGTGCAGATACACGGGTTTGTCGGTCTCGCGCATCTGCGTTAAGAAGCGGTGGTGGGTGTGATATTTGATATTTCCAATCGCAAGCGCCCCAATACCCACTGCACCCGACGCACCAGGGATCGGCGCGCCATCTGCCAACGGGTCAAGGCCTGCAATCCCGGTAGGTGGAACAGCGTTGACGTCGGCAGCCACTTGCAAGCGAGAAGCAGCTTTTACCTGCTCAGCCCTGAGCAGCTGGATACCGGCGGCGCCGGTGGCAAAGATCACCTCTGCCTGGGGCAACAGATCCTGTAGCTGCTCGTTGGATTCCCCTTGGATGGCAGTCTTGCCTGCGCCGAAAAATTCGTTGCATTGCCTTGCGGCGTGCTCGGATTTTTCCTTCTGCCTGCCTAATATGGTCACCTCCCCGCCAGCCTTCGCGCAGAGCACGGCAGCAATCTGCCCTACCGGACCTGTGCCAGCTAAGATCAGTACCTTTTTGCCGGCCAGGGTAGTATTGAATTTGTCCATCAATTCCCGCTCGGCAGCGGCGACCATCGCGGCCGCGGTAGTAAACGCGCCAGAAGGATCAGCCAGCACCGAAATCTCAAACGGTGGCACCATCGCATCTTTGGCGATCTGGAGCATCTTGACTGAGATGACTGGATCGCGGCCGCCGATGAAACAAGCGGTGCGCTTGACGCCCGAAGGTCCGCGCGAGAAGATCGCATCTTGAATTAACCCCTTGACTTCATTTTCGGCGACGTTCAGGTATGGCATGGTGACCTGCCAGCCAGCATCCTGTGCCATGTTAACGTCAAAAGGGCTGAGGTTTTTCTCAGTAGTGAGCATGTGCAAGATATAGGGTTTTTCCATCGGTTTGGTTTCCACAAGTTTGCACAGAACTTATCATTATCTCTTTAAGGCTATGCAAAAACAAATTTTTCGCCTTTATCCACCTCCTTTTGCGGAAGTGCCGCTTGAGGGATTATATCTTGGCCAGCGCTTGTTTGAGCTAGGAACGCCTAAGCGCCCGTTCGTGTATGCAAATTTTTTAGCTAGCCTGGATGGCCGTATCGCCTTAGAGGATATTCAGACCGGCCAGACTTATCTGCCCAAAAGCCTGACCACACCAGCCGATTTTCGCCTGTTTCTGGAGCTGCAAGCCCAGGCCGATTGCCTGATCACGCACGGGGGCTATTTGCGCGCTTTGGCAGCAGGAAAGCTAGGCAACATCCTCCAGGTCGGCGCCCATCCGATTGGGAGAGATCTGGTAGCCTGGCGCGTCTCCCAGGGGCTTTCGCCCCAACCGGCGATCGCGATTGCAAGCAGCAGTCTGAATTTCGTCATACCTAGTTCGGTTAGAGATTACCAGCAGCCGGTATATATTTTTACCGGCGAAGGCGCAGATCCCGTTTTAGTCGAAGCTTGGCGCCGGGAAGGTTATCCAGTTATCTTGGCGGGGGCTAGAGAAATCGTAGAGGGTCGGCGCCTGATTCCGATTTTAGGACAGCTCGGTTACCGCAGCATTTATCTGATCGCAGGTCCTGCGATGCTGGATACGGTGGTGCGAGGAGGTTATCTGAACCGGCTTTACCAGACCATCACCCATCAGCTCATGGGCGGGGAGTCCTTCCGGACTATGGTGCCTGGACCTGAATTGGGGCTGACTGGCCATTTGCGCCTGCGTTGTCTCTACTATGACCCAGCCGGTCCAGGTGGAGCGGGGCAATGGTTTGCTCAGTTCGACGCTCAGTAGCGGCTGGCTTCCTGTTCTGCCAAGCGCGCGCCTGGGAGATCTCCGTTCATCCGTCTGGCCTCGGCAATCAACTGCCAATTGCGGCGTAAAAGTTCCCGCCCTGCGGCGAGATTGATGGACTTTTTGGCCAATTCTTCCGCCAACCTGGGTTGATGTTGTTCCAGGCGGATTTTCGCTAAGGTATGCCACAGTTCCGCGTTCTGCGGCTGAATCCTTAAGGCGCGCTCGATCTTAGCTGCAGCTTGATCTAGGTTCCCCTGGCGGCGATCGAGTTCAGCTTGGCGGATCAGCGCAATGACGGCAGGAGAAGTGGAAGTGGTGCTAGATTCTGGCGCTGCAGGTGGAGGCGAGGGAGGAGCGGTCGAGGGGCGTGCTGGAGGTTGCGGCAACTGGGTCTCCGGGAGCGGAAAAGCCTTAGCCGCAGGTGGTCGCTTAGCTGGCGCGGGCATGGCGGGCCTGCGCGGAGCTTGGGAGATAGGGGCTACTGTGCAAGCGCTGTGCAGCAAAGCCAACAGAAGGATAAAAAGGCGCTTTCGCACGGGCAGCCCCCTCATTGGAGATTAGGTTGCGACGGAGCGGTCTGTTCGCTCGGCAAAGGATGGATCCGCTTCGTTTTAGGTCCGTAATACATCCCCTGCAGCGTCATAAAGCCCATGAATAAAGCAGCAAACACTGCCATGACCCACAGCCGATCGAGTTTAGCAGTCCCGAAAACCCAACTGGGGTTGATCAAACCGGCCAGGAGAAACACAATCGAAAACAAGATCGCCGCATGAAGTGCGGCAATCGAGAGCGGGGATCCGACTTTGAGGCTGTAGCCGAAGTAACTGCCCATAAATAAGATCGAGCCGATGACGAACATGTAAAACGGTTTGGGCTCCTCCATCCAAAACAAGAACCACTTAGGCCTTAAGAGGCCTGCGATGATCAGCAGCAGAGACAGGATCGGAGCTGATTGCCATATTGTCAAAACGATATCGACCGTTTTCATAAGGTAGATTGCTAAGATTTAAACCGTTTGTTTCTATAATACCTAGCCGGGAAGTTTTCGCCTAGCATCTTTGGGAGGTTTTTATGAACCATCGCCGTCCTCAGATTCCTCCAACTGTTTTGGCCCCGGTGGCGCCTAAAATCGAGCGTTACCTGTCCAATCTCGTCGTACCCCGCACCGATGATCCCGTCCTAAAAGCGATGGAGGCGCGCGCCAAAGAAAGCGGTTTCCCCATCGTCGGCCGCTTAGTGGGAAAGTTTCTCCACCAAATGGCGCTTTTGATCGGCGCCCGGCGAGTGTTTGAGTTCGGCAGCGGCTATGGCTATTCAGCGTTCTGGTTCGCCCAAGCGGTAGGGCCGGAAGGTGAGGTCATCTGCACCGATACCGACCCTGCAAACCGCGACTTAGCTAAAGGGTATCTCCACCGCGCCGGGTTATGGGATAGGGTCCGTTTCCAAGTTGGCTTAGCGCAGGAGGTCTTCCAGGCCACGGAGGGGGAATTCGACCTCTGCTACAACGATGTGGACAAAGGCGATTACCCGGCAGTTTGGCGGCTAGCCCGCGATCGGATTCGTCCCGGTGGATTGTACATTGCCGACAATGCCTTGTGGTACGGCAGGGTGGCAGTGGAAGACCCAGTCGATGTTGTCCCCGGCTGGACTGAGGCAATCCGTGAGCACAACCGCTTGATATTTGAAGATCCCGAGTTTGAAACTTGTATCAACCCGATTCGCGATGGCGTACTAGTGGCGTGGAGGAAGCGATGAAGCTCGATGACTGTGCGCTCCTGCGCAGCCGCTGTTACATAGGCGGCCGTTGGCTCGGTTCAGATCACGGAGCATTTTTCCCCGTCTGCAATCCGGCTACCGGAGAAGAAATCGCGCGCGTGCCTGCCTTGGGCGCAGCCGAGACGAGGCGGGCGATCGAAGCTGCTGCTGCCGCTTTTTCTAACTGGCGGCAGCGAACTGCGCAAGCGCGCGCTGCTGTACTCAAAAGTTGGCATCGGCAGATTTTGGAATGCCGCCAGGACTTAGCCAAGATTATTACCTTAGAGAACGGCAAACCGTTAGCCGAAGCGCAAGGAGAAGTAGAATACGGGGCAGGATTTGTGGAATGGTTCGCCGAAGAGGCGGTGCGCATCTGTGGCGAGACGATACCTTCGCCTTGGCCAGGGCGGCGGGTTTTGACGTTAAAGCAACCGGTTGGGGTATGTGCGGCCATTACTCCCTGGAATTTTCCGCTGGCGATGATCACCCGTAAATGCGCGGCCGCTTTAGCAGCCGGTTGCACTGTCGTGGTGAAGCCTGCTGCAGAGACCCCGCTGACTGCTTTGGCGCTAGCAGAATTGGCTGACCGCGCTGACGTCCCTGCCGGGGTGTTCAACGTCGTCACCGGTCCGGCTGCCACCGTCGGTAAAGAGTTAGTTGCGCATCCTAGCATACGCAAGCTTAGCTTTACCGGGTCTACCGTGGTAGGCAAACAGCTGATGGAACAGGCTGCACCAACCTTGAAGCGGTTGTCTTTAGAGTTAGGCGGGAATGCGCCTTTTATCGTTTTTGCCGATGCCGATCTTGAGGCCGCGCTCGATGGAGCTATGTCGGCCAAGTTCAGAAACGGCGGCCAAAGCTGTGTGGCAGCCAATCGCTTCCTGATCGAGGCAAGCATTTACCCTGAGTTTGCCGCAAAGCTAGCCCAGCGCATCGCTGCCCTGAAGGTGGGTCCTGGGTTTGACGAAGGGGTTGAGGTCGGGCCGCTGATCGGCGCCAAGGCGGTGGAGAAGGTCGAGACCCTCATCGCCGATGCCGTTGCCAAAGGGGCAGAATTGGTCGTAGGCGGCTGTCGCCACGCTTTAGGCGGCAATTTCTTTCAGCCTACCCTGCTCAAAGACGTGCGGCCTGAGATGCGCATCTTTACTGAAGAGATCTTCGGTCCGGTGGCGGCTTTAACGCCTTTCCGCGACGAAGCCGAAGCGGTGGTGCTGGCGAATGCGACCGACTACGGGCTGGCTGCCTATTTCTACACCCAGGATTTGGGGCGCGCTTGGCTCGTTGCCGAAGCGCTTGAGTGCGGCATGGTGGGGATCAACGTCGGACGGGTGTCGACCCCGGTGGCGCCTTTCGGCGGGATTAAACAGTCTGGATTTGGGCGCGAAGGGTCAAGGTACGGGATAGAAGAATATCTAGACGTTAAATACCTGTGTGTGGGAATAGGCGAGGTAGTTTAGTGTCTACCGTGTTGTCGCATGCGGTGGTTCCTTTGGCATTAAGCGCTCTGTTTCCGCACCAGGCGCTTTCTTTAGAGACGGTAGTGTGGGGGATGGTCTGCGCAGTGATCCCGGATTTGGATGTCATCGGTTTTGCGTGCGGCATCCGCTATGCGAGCCTCTTTAGTCACCGCGGCTTGTCCCACTCGCTGGCATTTGCAGCGCTTCTGGCAGGCGGGGTGACCTGGTTGAGCGGCGGTGGAGCAATGGTCTTTGCTTTTTTATTTCTGGCTACCCTGTCCCATTCCCTGATAGATGCATGCACCGATGGGGGATGCGGGATCGCTTTCTTGGCTCCTTTTTCAAGCCGCCGGTTTTTCTTTCCTTGGCGCCAGCTGAAAGTGCCGCCGATCGGTATCCGGCCGTTTTTTTCCCGTCGTGGCTGGGAGGTACTAAAGAGCGAGCTTGAATGGATTTGGCTGCCTGCGCTGCTTGTGTTTGGAATTGCCCAGGTGGGAGGCAGGCTGTAAGTGTTTCAGCCAAAAGGCCACCGGGTAAGCAGATTACGCATCGCTTGGCTGCGATGGCTGAAGGTGTTTTTCTCTTCCGGGGTGAGCTCAGCCGCGGTGCGGCCAAGATCAGGGAGGTAGAACAGCGGGTCGTAGCCAAACCCCCCTTGCCCACGCGGCTCTTCGGCAATCACTCCCTCCCAGGTGCCTTCTGCGATGACCGGGCTGGGGTCAGCGGCGTGGCGCAAGAATACCACTACGCAGCGAAAACGCGCGCGTCGTTCTTCTCCTTTAAATTGAGCAAGCGCTTCGAGCAGTTTGGCATTATTGGCAGTGTCAGTGGCGTCAGGGCCAGCGTAGCGCGCCGAGTAAACGCCTGGAGCACCGCCTAAAGCCTCTACTTCTAGGCCGGAGTCGTCAGCAATTGCCGCAAGCCCAGTAAAACTGGCAGCATGCCTAGCTTTGCGTAAGGCGTTTTCGACGAAGGTAGGGCAAGTCTCTTCGATCTTAGGGATGGCAAACGCGGTTTGAGGGAGCACGCGTACCCGATAGGGGGCAAGCAGCGCTTGGATTTCGCTTAATTTGCCGCGATTGCCGCTGGCTAGGATCACCAACATCGGCTTATTCCACGCCTGCTAGCACCAAAGCTTGGCGCTGGTGTTCGAGGAGAGCGGCGATGCCATTGTCGGCTAGATATAGCATGGCGGTAAGCTCCTGACGGCGGAAGGGGTGGCCTTCAGCGGTACCTTGGATTTCGACATAGGCGCCTTGTTCGTTCATGACGACGTTCATGTCGGTTTCGGCTTCGCAGTCCTCCTGATAGTCCAGATCTAGGATCGGCACACCGCGGTAGATGCCTACCGAGACGGAAGCGATTTGACCGCGTAGGGGATTTTTGCTTAGCTTGCGTTCTTTAAGCAGTTTTTCTACCGCTAGTGCCAAAGCGACGAATCCACCCGTGATCGAAGCGGTCCGGGTGCCGCCATCGGCCTGGAGGACGTCGCAGTCGATCACGATCGAGCGTTCGCCGAGCGCTTTGAGATCTACCGCAGCGCGTAAGGAGCGGCCGATCAGGCGCTGGATTTCCATGGTCCGACCGCCCTGTCGACCGGAGGCAGCCTCGCGGCTGGTGCGTTCGTGCGTGGCGCGCGGCAGCATCCCGTATTCGGCGGTGACCCACCCTTGGCCCTGACCGCGCAGGAAAGTTGGTACTCGTTCCTCCACGCTGGCAGTACAGAGGACGCGGGTATCGCCGAACTCTATCAGCACCGATCCTTCAGCATGCCTGGTATAGTGACAGGTGAATCGGATCGGACGCAGTTCATCGTGGCGTCGGCCGCTGGGTCGCATAGATGGTATTCCTTAAACAATTTAATGGGGTTTTAAGTATACCGCGGAATCGGGCATATCAGGAGAACTTAAACGGCAAGTTCAGCTAACAAGGGCAGATGATCGGATGCCAGCCGGGTGAGGCGGTTGCTGGATACCTCCACCCGGATCACATTCAGACTGGGACTGACGAAAATGTGATCTAGGCGCACTAAGGGGAAGCGGCTGGGGAAGGTTCCGCGCAGGTGGCGGTGGCAGGCGACGGCAGCTGTATCGGCAAGCCGCGTTCGAAGGCGTTGGCACAGACTGGAACGAGGCGGAGCATTGAGGTCTCCACATAGGATGCATGGTTCACGACAGGTAAGCTGGCCGAGCCAGTCCGGGCTCATCAGCGCCTGGAGCTGTAGATGCCGCTCAGCCGGAAGTAGTCCCAGGTGAGTATTGAATACCTGGAGCTCTATTCCTTGCCAGGTCACTGCTACCCATAGTGCCCCGCGGGGTTCTAGATGTTTGGATCCCGGTAGGGCGCCGGCTTTAATCAGGCGCATGGGCAGGTGGCTTAGGATAGCATTGCCGTATTGCTCTCCGGCCACTTGGAAGGATGGATGAAAGTGATAAGCCATGCCTAGGAAGTGGGCGATGCGGTGAGCTTGGTCGAGATTGTCGCTCCGGGATCGGTTGACGTCTACTTCTTGTAGAGCGACGATGTCTGGGTGCAGTCGGGCGATGACGTTGGCGATTCTTTCCGGTAGGTACTGCCCGTCGGTTCCGAGACAACGATGGATGTTGTAAGTTAGGACCTTCAAGGTGCGATCGGCGTATAGGCGAGGGTGATTTGGCGTCTCACGCATGAGCGAGGTAACTCAAAGCAGCCGCGCGTAGATCAAAGGCAGTCAAATGGTGATGATTAAAAGGCAAGGGTACCTCACCTGGTAACAAGGCAAACGCGAAGGTCTCATTAGGACCTGCCCCGCCATGGGCGCCGTTCTCGATGGCAAAGCTCATAGGCGCAAGCCCTTTGCGCCAGCCGACAAGGATGAAATCGCCGGCATCGGGATGGTGGCAGAGTTTCACCCAGTCAGTTCCCAGATGTTCGATAAATGGATGGTCGGTGCCAAACAGTTCTGCCGCCTGGTCTGGCAGCAGGAAGCATCCTTCCGCAGTCCAGGCCTGTACCTTGTCGCCCTTGCGTATCATCACCAGCGGTACCTGGACTTGCTCGACTAACCCTTTGGCAACTTGGACCTGCAACCCTTGATCTAGGAGGTGACCGAGATAGAGATGGCCAACTGGCCCTAGGGCAGCGAGCGCCGGGATCTGATCGGTTTCCTCATGATCGTGCCAGACTGGAAACAGTCTCTGGATGAGGCGGCCACCGAACCAGCGGATACGCAAAGTCTCAATTCCCCGGCCGACGTCTGCCTGCAGTTGGTTGGGCAGACCCAGTTCCGAGAGAAGCTCAGACACCGCTTTGTCCAAGTGACGGCCAAAGCGGTCAAAGTAAGAGATCACTTTTTCTTGGCCGTGATCGGAGTAGATCCAGACCTGGTAGCGACGGCGTCGGGAACGGCGCGCCGCATGCCAAATCCGGGCGATGGCAGCATCGATCCCGCTCAAGGTCCAATGGGCAAAACGGGAATCAGGGCCGCGGCGGTGGGCTTGTTCGTCGTAGCCGAGGAAGTTGAGATGGATGACTGGCAATCCCCTAGCCGCATCCAGCTGGGTGCCGATCACCGTCAATTCACGCAGCAAGATAGTGATCCCGACGCGGGTAGGGATAAATTTTAATTCCTTGAAAAAATCCTGACCCTCGGTGATGCCGCGCAGAAAGTCGGCCACCGCTAGCCCCAATTCGATCAGCATGAGAGCGGCAAGGCGCATGAAGCTTGGTAAGTGCAACAGCACGAACCAGGCCAGGACCCAAGATGATGCTCTGCGTAAGGCAGGCCCCCATCCCAGCGCCGCGGGGCAGAAGCGAGGCTCTTGAGCACCACCGGTAAAGTTGTCCACATACGCGCTACCGCCTAGGAGCAGAGGAAGACCTTGATGAGCAAGGAATTGTTCGATCGTTTTGGCAATATTTGGCGCATACGTGCGGACTAACGCGCCGCTTTGGTGATCGCGAAAGCTGAAAGCTGGTACCGCCGGATGAACACCATAAAACAGCGTTCCTTGGCAAGCGGGAGTGGTGGAGGGTAAGCCGGCATAGAGGGAACAAAGGCGGTAGCCGCGCCGGATCAGGCAACGCAGAAACGGCATCCGTTTCCGCGCTAGGGCATGGTGGAGCTGAGGCAGCGAGAGGCCGTCGATCTGGATCAGGATCAGTCCTGGTGTTGTGGGCGGACCTTCAAAGCAAGGCAGATTCAACCAGCGGATGAACCATTCGCTCCGACTGATCCATCGTCGAAGACGATGCAGACAAGTTCGTAGGCGTCTTCGCATCAGCGCTCATCACTGACTAAAGGTTCAGCGCTGATCAGGGCCACCCCGGCAGCTTCTGCCATCTGGCAGACGATTTCCCACTCGATTTTGATGCGCCGCAGCACTTGCTCCCAGGCTTCGTCCTCTTCTTCTGGATGAGGCAGCCGGCGCGTGACCAAGAGTCTTTGGCAATTGCTAAGAGCAAGGTCGGCAGTCCGCGGGAGAGAAAAACGCTCTGCCGTGCGGCGAGCTGCCTCCTGCAGGGCCTGGCGTTGGGAGTAAGGTAGGGCAAAGATCCAGTCGAGGGCAGCGCTGAAGGCGGCTGGATCCTTACTGATGACTAACCGGCCGTTGCTTCGATCTTCCACCACTTCGCGCACACCTGGGGCATCTAGAGCGACCACCGGCACGCGGGCGGCCATCGCTTCGATCAGCACTAACCCTTGCGTCTCGCTTTGCGAGGCAAACGCAAACACGTCCATGGCATGATAGGCATCGGCCAGGGCCTGACCTACCAGGATACCTAGCAGGTGAAAGCGATCAGCCATACCGAGTGTATCCAAGTGTTGGCGCATGCTGTTTGCACAGGGGCCTTGACCGGCGACTAAAAAATGAGCGGAAGGCTGGCGGGCGAGGAAATTGGCTACCGCTTCAGTTAAAAATTCTAGGTTCTTTTCCGGTGCTAGCCGGCCTACGTGGCCGACTGCAAAAGCCTCCTGAGGGATGCCTAGAGACTGGCGCAAGCTTTGCCTGTCGCCGTGCTCGAATCGCTTGAGCCGAATGCCGGTTGGGACAACCTCGATTGGGGTTTTAACCCCGCGCTGGCGCAGCAGCTCGGCGATGCTCTCACTTGGGGCGAATACTAGATCGCATAGATTGGCATAGCGAGTGGCCAACTCGATCACGAAGCGCTTAAGTGCAAGAGAGTCAAACGGCACATAGTGCGTGTAGTATTCATACCGGGTATGGTGGGTAAATACCAGGGGCAGATTGCGGGTGCGCGCTGCTTTCAGCGCAGTCATGCCTAGTAAGTAAGGGTGATGAGCGTGAATCAAGTCGGGGCAAAATTCATCCAAGGCATCGTTCAGGTCGCTGAAAATCGGCAGAACCACAGCAAAGTCGCTCCCATTGAAATTTTGGATCGCTGGCACCCGGATGACATCTGGTTCGTTTTTAGGACTGCCTTTAAATTCCGGTGCTACCACCAGTACCCGGTGACCACGGCGCCGATATTCCTCAGTGAAAGAAGAAACCGAACGCGCCACGCCGCCTACGTGGGGCAGATAAGTATTGGTCATCATGACGATATTCATAGTGTTACCTGAGTTTGTCCAGGTTCGGCTTGGATGGGTTCACTGCCGGGCAAATGGACGAGGATGGGAGGCGGCTGGCGGTGCCAACGCCCTACCCAAAAGACTTGTCGTCTTCCGTCAGGACAGGCTTGAAGGGTGATCGATATTGTCCCAAAGCTTGTCGGTGCCGGTCCAAAGCAAAGCGGTTGATCGGATGATAACCAGCAGGGGGGAATACCGCTGGCCAGTACCAATTGGTCGCCTTCCTCGCGCACAAAGCAATTGCGGAGCATGAGTACCCACTCCGCTGCTGCCCATACGTGCTGGCCATCCCCCATGCAGCCGCCTAGGGTGCGAGGGTGAATCGCCTCAGGCCACTGACCGGTGGGAGAAGCCAAGGCGGCGATGGTTTGCATAAGATCGAAGTAGCGCTCATCGCCTGCTCTCAATAGCACTTGTGCCACATGCAAGGTCAGGTAAGGGTTGATGCCGGAGTGGGTCATATCCTGAAACAAACCGCCTTGGAAAAAGCACCGCTCCAGTAAAAATTCAGCCGTATCCAAGAGGCGCTCGTCACGGGGAGCATAAAGCTGCAACGGGTAGCCGGCAACTAATGAGCCGATCGCGCCGGCATCCAGCCGCCGGCTAGGAGCGGCAGGCATCGCCGGGCGGCCTAAACGGATTGAGGCGCGCGCTAAGCTAGTATCGACCGCGCGTTGAAATTCCCTGGCACCTTCGGCGAAAGCGCGTGCTGAGGCCGGATCAAAAGACTCGACTAAGGTTGCTGCCGCTCTAAGGCCAGCGATGCCCCAGAAGTCATCCCAGTAATAGTAGTCGTTAGGGCCCAAATGCTCAGCGCTAAAGCCTGCCGGGAGCAATCCTGCATGGTCTGAGCCATCATCAGGCAAGCGTTTGGCTAAAATCCAGCGCCCGCCGCGCAAAAGCGCCCCCTGCCACTGAGGTTTTGGTTGGCGACCGGTCAGTTCGCAGAACCTACCGAAGATCCACAACACCTCGCCGTTGGCGTCCCACTCTCCTTCCTGAGAGTGAAAATAACCGTTTAAGCGTTGCCGAGCAGGGAAGTGATCCAGCGCGCGTTCTGCTCGCTCGGTTAAGCCGGCGCATAACAAGGCATGGAGGATAAAGGCAGCATCCCGAAACCAAAAGCGGCGATAGGTGTAAGGGCCGGGATAGACTTCCCCTGGCGAGTGGAAGATCAACGTGGTGCAGGCAGCGTCATATAGGAATTGGAAGCGTTTGTCTGGAATCTCGATCCGACAAGCTTGGCTGTGTTCCTGCTCCCAGGCATCAGCGCTCAGGCGAGCATGGGACTTGCAAGGGAGCGAAACCTTTGCGGTGATCTGGCGGGGTTGACCCGGCTGAAGGCGAAACAGCGCAGCGGCGGTAGCCATACCCACCTCGCAGGTCGTTTGGGTTTGTTCTGCTCGTTCAAGCAAGTTTAAGGCGACATCGCCTGAGTGGTAATCGGCAGCCACATGGCGTTCGGGCAAAGCGTCAAACTTGACCACAGCAGCCTCGTCTACCCGCCAGCTACGCCGATCGGGGGCCAGCTCGAGCGTATGGACAAAGCTGATCCCCTCTGGATTGTAAGGGCGCAGCGCCAAAACTGCCCACGCTGGACGTTGGGCTTGCGCGCTAACGCTTAAGACCAGCGTGGGTTGATTCTCTTCCAAGGCGACCCAGGCGGTAGTGACCAGATCTAAATCTTCCCAATGGGTGGCGGTCGTGACCATCGGGTACGGGTGCAGCACTAGATGTTGGCGACAGTTTCGGCTGCGCGACGGCAGAAGACTATGGCCATCATCGGTGACGATCCAGCTGTCCAATGACCAGCCGTCATGCAGAGGCGTCAGTAGGCCGCGGGGATCGACGAGGGGGTATTCTTCTAAATCAGGCCAACCCAGCGCTGTCCAGTTGCGGTGGGTCAGATTGACATGCGTGAGGGAAAAGGCGCGCGGGATAAAGGACTCATCGGCAGGATTGAACTGACGTTCGATCCAGTAAGGCCAGATCCAGTCCAGATTGTGCTGGATGACGCGGCTGTTGATCAGCCCTCGGGCGTGGAACACCATCCCAGCGCGCAAGAGTTCCATGGGTTCGGCAACCTCAGACGGTTTAGCGAACCGGCGCGCTTTTGCCAACAGCGCCAAGGGATCGATAAAGCCGTGGGTGCGGGCCAAATGGCGGACGATGAAACGCCAGGGAAACCATTTCAGCCACATCAGTCCTATGCTCCTGTCAGCGCAGTTGCGTACTCAGAGTTTCTTTGCATAAAGCAGACTGTTGCAATTTTGTGCATGTTACCGCATCATCGCTTGCAGAAGGAGAGGTTAGTGCAGCCCGATGAAAACAAGATTGACAAGCATCGGTCGGGCGATTCGGCAAAGGTTATCGCTTAGGGTTCTGGTCGGCGGACCGTTAGGTGTTTTTGCTTGGGGCTTATCTGGCGCGGGCACAATTGCGGTCCTGATCTGGGGAATCAAGACCGTCGCCATTCCTTTGTTGGTTCTCAAGACCACTACCTGGTGGCTATGGGGGCTTGGGTTTGTGCGCCAGTTCAATCTGAGCAAGCAGACTGTCCACGCATCCGAACGGGCTAAAGTCAACAGGGATCGGAGTACTTAAGCCGGGCGATTAGCGGTTCCTTGAAGCTGACCTGCATGATTTTATCTTGCCAGACGATGTCACCGAAATCCCGCCAGGGTTGAGTTAGGTTCCAGCGGCGAAGATTAGCCTCCCACTGCGCAGGCATGCGGATCGGTTTGGCTTTCAAGCGAAAGCGCGCGTGGTTGAGATCCAATCCTAATCTTATGCCGTAAAATGCAGTCACCTTTTCCAAAAACTTGGTCAACCGCCTCTGGTCTAGCCTTGGGCTGACAGCGATGTTGGCCCACATGGAATGAACCCTCCCCCAGTTGGGGGCCATAAGCCTGCCTTCGGCGTTCACAAACGGCAGCCAATGCTCTTTTCCTTGCTCGTCCAGGTAGGTGATGGCGAAGATCAACTCATAGCCTTTGAAGTGGTCGTCCAGATACAGCGCATGCGGTGTGATCCCCAACAAAGCGTGGGAGACTGACAACAGTAGGTTGCTCACCGCCCCTAAGGAACCTAAATCATCTGCCAGTCCCAAGCGATAGAGTAGGCCATAGTGGAGGGTGCTGTTGAGTTGCAAGAGCAATACTGCGACCAATACTTTGGCGAGGCGAAAAGCTTGGCAGCGCGAAGACCCGAGCCAGGCTTGCCAGACTGCCTGCAGGCTAGTTTTGGATTGAGCTGGCGGCAAGCAAGCGGTGTCGCACGCCAGGCGCCTGCGATTATCCGCAATGCGGCGGTAGCATTGCGCTGCCAGAAAATAGATTCCAGGCAAGCGCACTAACCAAGCGATCGGTTTTAGGTAGCCCATGCTTGCCAAGATGGCAAGATAAGTGTCGAGGCCGCGGTAGCAACGCCCATCTAGGTCTACTGCATACAGGTCTTTGAGGAGTTCTTGTGCGCTCAGCCCGGCCAGGGCCGGTTCCTGGCCGGCATGGGTTTGGAGGTCTAAGAAAAGCACCCCGCGGCGCACATCGAAATGCTCCACCGTCAGCACCGTCTTCCAGCACAAAGGGCATTGGCCATCGTAATATACCCTTAGGTGCGGCTTAGGAAGGCGTAAGCTTTGCCCAAGCTTGCGCCACCATCCAAATGGCACCAATAGAGCGTAGTGGATCAGCATCCCCAAGCCAAACGGGTAAATGTTAAAGGACAGAGTAATGCCGCCGTGGAACAATGTTCCTAGAGTCAGGAACAAGACCCGCAGGCGGCGGTGCCAGAATAGGAATGGGAACAGAAACTGAAAGCCGATGATGGTGTAGCCGATGGCTTGCTCTAGCCATTTTCTTTCCAACAACCAGCTCATGTCGAGGGCAGAGATATAATAGGGATGAGAAGAGGGCAGCCAAGCCCCCATCCCGTTGCGCCAGTGCGGAGCGAACAACTTGTGGATAGCTGAATCGAAATAAAGTAGCCCCAGCGAAACCAACACCGGCAAGGTGTAAGCCAGCACCGGGACCGTGGTAGACGGTTCATAGCGCAAGCCCAGCGCCGAACACTTGAGCTTCAGGCGCAGGTTATCCAAGGACAAGGCCCGCCAGCAGGGAAGGAAGATGAGCATCAGACCTGAGCTGATCATCAGCTGGTCGAACCCGCCGTCGAAGTCCCGCCACAGGGGAGTGAAATTGGTAAAGATTACCCAGAACAAGTAGTTGATCACCGCGCATAAGCGGGTGTGTAGGCCCAAGGTCAACCCTGCCGCGGCTAGCCCCCATAGCAGAAGAAACAGCGGAATCAGCGCAGGGCCTGGGTCGAGGTAGGGAGTCTGGTCGAAGATCAGATGGCGGAAGTAATAGAGAAAAGCAATCTCTTGTACTGCTACCAAACCGTAACCGATCCTAAAGACGCCAAGCCCAGTGGCAGGCACCGATCGGCTTAAGTTTTTTTCCAACCAGTCGGTCAAGGCGATCAAAAGCGAGGAGCTCATGTCGGGGAAAAACTCGTATAAAAATGAGGGGAAATTATAGCGCCTGCCTGGCTTTGTTTGGACTGAGGAGTTGGCTGCTTAGCTAGGACAAGCCGGCTCTTTTTTGATTTTGATCAAATCTCGCCGGTGGCAAATCCGTAATATTTCACTTTCCAAAACTTAACCTAAGGAGGAGAAATCCCATGGCTTTGATGACTTGGACTAAAGAGCAATTTGGCACCGATGTTTCGGTGTGCGATGAGCAGCACCAAAAGATTTTCGAGATGGTCAACCAATTATATGAAACCGCTGCCAGCGGCGACCGCGCGGCGATCGGAAAACTTTTGGACGAGCTGATCGACTACGCAGTGATGCATTTTCAGACCGAAGAGAAACTGATGCAGGAGAAAGGTTATTCTGGCTATGCAGCGCACAAAGCTGAACACGATAAATTAGTGGCCACCTGCGCCGATCTGCAGAAAAAATTTCACGCCGGTGAAGCCGATGTCACCCAAGATACTGCACGTTTCGTCTGCGATTGGCTGCTCCACCACGTCCCTAAGGTCGACCGGCCTTATGGCCCTTATCTGAGTTCTTAAGTTCCCAGACCTCGCTGCGGCGGGTCTATTTTTGCTCCTCAGCGGGATAGATGGCGACCACCTCTAACTCTACCTCACCTGCCAGCCGTCAGGTGACGAGACGCTAACCTGGGCATTGAGCAGGGCCCGCCTCGTCTTCACCGACAAGGCAATAAGCGTAGGTATTTCCTGCCTCATCGACCACCTCTACGCACGCGCCAAAATGCGCCCGATCCATCGGTTGGGAAGAGGGTTCGACTACTAGGGCAGATTGGATGCGCTGTTTTAGGTAGCAAATCTCACCCCGGATGATCGCCAGTTCCTGGCAAGCGCTTAAATCACCGCGGCAGCGCAATTCTGCCCGGCAGGCAAGATGGCGCGCAGCTTTTTAAGGCCCTCTGGGGTAACGTAATTGGAATACGGGAATCGGCTTGTCAGGCAGCTTCTGAATTGATTCGGCGAATTCTTCTTTGACGAACGCGCGGCTCATCTTGACCTTTAAAAACAATCGCTGGTTGTAACTGATTCTTGTTCTACTTAGGAGCTACCGATATCTTATCTAGTCTAGCAACCTTGCTCAGCGGTGACAGAGATGAGGGCGATAGCAGCTTTGCTGGTGGTAGCCGGCTTGATAGCGGCTGGGTTGATGGGCGGGATCTGCTTAGTGACCGAAGACTGGCAGGCCCAGTTTATCGTGTTTTCGCTGCTTGCGGTGGTTGCTGCGTCCATGACTGCCTGGCGCTGGCTGCGTCAACGTCGCCGCAAGCGATACTTTCAGAGGCAGCGCTTAATAGGCCGGATGGCTACTGTGCAGCAGACTATTCCGATTGGTCAGCGGGGAGATGTCCTCATCGATGGCGCCTTGTGGGTGGCTGCCGCTCCGACAGCGCAAAGCGAGCTGCAGCGGGGGGATCGGGTAAAGATTACAAGAATAGACGGAGTTTTGCTGCTGGTGGAGCTGGTAAATGAGATAAGCCAGAAACCACCGGCGCCCCAGGGAGACACCGGTGGTTCGGCTGAGTAAGCGCGTTAAGCGACTTTGACGCTGATTTTCTTCGGCTGGACTTCGGGCTTTTTGGGGATGCTGATGGTCAGCACGCCTTTGTCGTAATTAGCCTCGATTTTTTCTTCCTCTACCGACTCGGGGAGCGAGAAGCGGCGGAAGAAGCTACCGTAGAAGCGCTCGATGCGGCGGTAGTTTTCTTTTTCCTCCTTAGCCTCGGTTTGGCGCTCGCCTTTGATGGTCAGAACGCCGTTCTGCAAGGCCACTTCGATGTCCTCCGGCTTGACCCCCGGTAGATCCGCTTGGACCACGTAGCGGTTGGGCTCTTCTTTGATATCTACCGAAGGCGCCCATACTGCTGCCGTCTCTTCTTCAGGCCGGACTAGCCGCCGCATGGATTCCAGCGAGCGCTCTATTTCCCGCTCGAAGCGATCTAAAAGCGACCAAGGTTCGTAAGGCGTAAGCAGTGCCATTGTTTTCCCTCCTTAAAAGTGATCGGTTACACACGCTCTGAATATGGCGACGGGGAGAAAAAAATTCAACCCTTATTTGGGCTGAGCAATTCGATCTTGTAGCCGTCTGGGTCTTCAACGAAAGCTAAGATGGTATGGCCGTGTTTCATCGGCCCCGGTTCACGTACAATTTTGCCGCCTTTCGCGTGGATTGCCTCTACTGCCTTGTAGACGTTGTCCACCTCGATAGCGATGTGACCAAAGCCGTTACCCAGCTCATAAGCGTGGATATCCCAGTTGTAAGTCAGCTCTAGCACAGTGTTTGTGCGTTCATCTCCATAGCCGACAAACGCTAGAGTAAACCGGCCTTCTGGATAATCTTGCCGGCGCAAGAGCTTCATTCCCAGCACTTCGGTATAAAACTTAAGCGACCTGTCTAGATCGCCAACTCGAAGCATGGTATGCAGGCGCATCGTTTCCTCCGCTGGAGTCAAAGTTTAGATTTAGGCGCAGGATGGGCGCTTTCGATTAATTCTCCCATGCAGTGCATGATGTGTTCGGTAATCCCTAAAGCCGCAGCGCTTGCCCTTTGCTCCGAGCCGAATACGTCTTTATAACGCTTGATGGTTGCCAGAGCTTCTTCGGTTGTGCGCGCGCTTTCGAAGGCGGTATAGGCTTCCCAGTAGGGCTTGCGTGCCGGCGAGCCTCTAAATCCAGGCAACGTCTTAGCGATCTCGGCGGTGACACACTGGGCCACTTCGTTAGGATCGAGGTTGTAATCTTTCAGGTCTGGATCGGTGGCCAAGCGCGTTGCCAGCTTTTGTTGGAATTCTTCCCGTTCCTTACTGGCACAAGCGCTTAGCAAAACAGCAGTCAGGGTTAAGACAAACAGTTTCTTCATAGCAGGCGCAAAATTGACTGAAATAGACCAAAGCTATTATCGCTTAGCCGGCAACAGGCTGTATAGTGCCTTCTGCCAGCGCTCGGCTAAGACAGCCAAAAGCTTCTAGCGGTAGCGTTTCGGCGCGGGCGTTGGGGTCGATCCCGCAGGAACGGAGGCGCTCTTCTGTCAGCAAGTATTTAAGGGCATTGCGTAAGGTTTTTCGGCGTTGATTGAAAGCTTGCGCCACTACCTTCTCGAAACAGGCATAGTCGCCGACGTCGACCAATGGGACGCGATGGGGGATTAGGCGAACTAGGCTTGAGGTCACCTTAGGTGGCGGCTGGAAACTAGTAGGTCCGACAGTGGCCAGCTTCTCGATCCGGCAATGGTACTGGGCCATTACGCTCAGGCGACCGTAACGCTTGCTCCCAGGCGTAGCCGCCAGGCGGTCTACTACCTCTTGCTGGAGCATAAACAACATGGTGTCGATGACTTGCTTGTGCGCAAACAGGTGAAACAACAGCGGGGTAGAAATGTTATAAGGCAGATTGCCGACTAGTTTGAGACGATCCTGGCCTTCGGCAAGCTGGGTGAAATCAAAGCTTAAAGCATCAGCGCAGTAGATGGACAAGTGGCCTTGGCCGATAAATTTCTGCTTAAGCAGCTCGACTAGGTCGCGGTCGATTTCGATGACGTCCAGGCGTCGGCAATGAGGCAGTAAATAAGAGGTTAGCGCCCCTGTGCCAGGGCCGATCTCTACCAGGTGATCGGAGGCAATGGGCGCGAGCAAAGCCAGTATCTTGCTCAGCACCCGCCGGTCGCGCAGGAAATGCTGGCCGAAGCGTTTCTTAGCCTTAGGCACGGTGGCAGCTGAGCTCGATGGCAGTGGTGACCGCTTCCAGGAGGCTCGTGGGATCGCATCGGCCCGTGCCGGCTAATTCCAGCGCCGTGCCGTGATCGACCGAGGTGCGGATAATCGGCAGCCCCAAGGTGAGATTAACCGCGCGACCAAAGCCTGCGTATTTGAGGACCGCCAGGCCCTGATCGTGATACATCGCTAGATAAGCGTCAGTCATTTGGAGGCGTTCAGCGATGAAAGCGGTGTCGGCTGGCACTGGCCCAAGAATCCGCATGCCCTCCCGACGCATAGCCTCAAGCACGGGGGAGATGACCTCGATCTCTTCCCGTCCTAGGTGTCCCCCTTCGCCGGCGTGGGGGTTAAGGCCCAGTACAGTGAGGCGAGGATGGGCGAGCTTAAAGCGTTCTTTAAGATCGTGGTGGAGCACGGTCAGGACAGTGGTCAGCCGCGCTTTGGTGATCGCCTCTGGTACCTTGCGCAAAGGGAGGTGCGTGGTGACCAGTGCCACCCGCAGGCAGACCAGGGGGGGTGGCACGCGGGTCGCTAGCAGCATGACCGGCGTGCCACCGGTCAAAGACGCGATAAATTCGGTGTGGCCGCAGAACGGGATGCCGGCGTCGTTGATGACCCCCTTGTGAACTGGCGCGGTCACTAAAGCATCGAATCGCCCCTCTAAGCATCCGCGCGTGGCAGTCTCGACTAAATCGAGGACGTGCCGAGCGTTAGTCGGATCCAGTTTGCCGGGGATGACCGAGGCTGCTGCAGGTCTCGGCAAGACCCAGAGCGTGCCGGCACGCTGGGGTTGAGCGGCAAGACCTTCGCGGTAGCGCAGTTTTAGGCCCAATTGCGTAGCCCGCGCCCTAAGCACCTTTGGATCGCCCACTACCGTAAGATAACAGGATAGATCCCGCAGAGCCAGGAGCAAACAAAGGTCCGGCCCGATCCCGGCGGGTTCGCCGTAAGTCAACGCTAGATGGGGTGGCTTACTCATTCAGATGGACTTCCACGTAGGATTCTGCGCGGAGCTTCTGCAGCCAAAGCTCGGTTTCCTCCTCAAACTTGCGTTGCGTGAGGATTTCCTTGGCGCGCCGTTGACGGTATTCGCCTGTGTCGTCGCGCGTCTTGCGTTCCAGCACCTGGATCAGGTGCCAGCCGAACGGGGTTTGCACTGGCTCGGAGATCTCGCCTTCTTTAAGCTGATCCATCGCTTCCCGGAATGCCGGCACCACTGCCTCTGGTGTGACCCAGCCTAAATCCCCACCTTTGACTGCTGAGCTTTTGTCGTCGGAGTAGGCTTGCGCCAGGGAGGCGAAATCCTCGCCTTGGGCGAGCCGTTGTTTGATCAGATTCAGCCGTTTTTTCGCTTCGGTGTCGTCGATGACTTCGTTGGTCTGGATAAGGATGTGGCGAACGTGAGTTTCGACCACGAGGTGCTGGTCGTCTTTGCCTTTGACGTCGAGCAGTTTGATGATGTGAAATCCGGAAGGACTGCGAATAGGGCCTCGGATGTCGCCTTTTTGCATCCGCGGCACCAGGTCGGCAAACAAGCTGGGGATGGCTTCCAGCTTGCGCCAGCCGAGATCTCCGCCTTGGAGAGCCTGGGCACCGTCTGACAAAGTGATGGCAGCTTGGTGAAAGTCTAGTCCTTGTTGTAGCTCAACCACGAGCTGTTCTGCTTTCTGCTTAGCCTGCTGCACCTGCTGCGGGGAAGCAGCTTCTGGGGTAGCGATGAGGATGTGGCCGAGGCGGTATTCTGCCGCTCGGGCGGCGTCAGGATGCGCTTCGGTTTCCAAGAAATGCTCAACCTCCTTCTCGCTTACCTGGATGCGCGCATTGACTTGACTCGCACGCAGACGGTTGAGCATCAGCTCTTGGCGCAGATTCTCGACAAACTCAGCATAATCCATGCCTTCGTTTTCCACTGCTCGGCGGAAAGTGTCAAGATCCATGCCGTTGCGCTGGGCGAGCTCGAGCAAAGCTTGGCGCAAGGTCTCATCGTCTACTTGGATTCCCTGTTGTTGGGCCAGTTGTCTCTGTAGGCTTTGGAGAATCATCTGTTCGAGGACTTGCCGGCGCAGGATCTTACGCGGTGGCAGGGCAGAACCGCTGGCTTCGAACTGGCGTTCGATGGCCTGCAGGCGGCGTTCTAGCTCGCTTTCTAAGATCACATCATCCTCGACGACGGCGACGATGCGGTCTAAAAATTCCACCGCAGGGACAAGACCTGTCCAAGCCAGCAACAAGAGAATCGATAACTTCCGTAACATCGCCTCAATATAACCAATCGCCTACGCCGTAACCCCGCACGCTACGCTCCAGGAAGCGGTCTACGTCTTTGCCTAGGCTGACTAAGCCTTTCAGTTCCAGTTGGGCAAAGACTGCAGTGTCTTCTGTTCGGTTGACATCGCGGATGAACCTGCGCCCGATTAAGCGCAGGCGCCAGCAGCACGACTCCAGTTCCACGCCTAAAAAGCTGTCTAAAGTGATCTCATCGCGTAGCGAATACTGCCAACGGCCGATGGCGTGAAGCCCTGGATAGAGCAGCCAGCGGAAAGAGCCATCGAGGATTTTAAGCTGGTCGCCGGCGAGATTAAAGGGTACCCCTGGTACGAGCGGCGCAAACCGCCTGAAACGATAACCTAGGTTGACCAAGTGGTCGTCGGTGTTTTTGTATCCTAACAGGACTTCTCCGCGGTCTAGATCTTTTCGCTGGGGGTCCCATTGCACCGCCGAGAGCAAGGAAAACCTTTCCGTCGGGACAAAGTCGGCTTCAGCGACCAGATTAGATAGATCGCTCGTTTCTATCGGCTGACCAGGCAGAGTCACGCGCCGGTCTTTTAAATAATAAATCTGGCCGAGACTAGTACGCAAACGTTCCCGACCGCTATTGGACTCGATTAAGCGCGAGGTCAGGGCAAGGGAGAATTGATTGGCGTCGGTTAGGCGGTCGTAGCCGCTGAAGCGGTTGTCGCGGAAGAGCTGGTTGAAATTGAAGTCGAACAAAGCGCTCTCGAAGATCGGGATATCGTCCTGATTCTTACGTGGAATGTAGAGATAAAACACTCTAGGTTCTAGCGTCTGAAGGTAATCCTGACCCCAGTCTTTTTCGAGGAAGAGCCCGGCGTCCACCGAAGCGACCGGCAACGCCCGCGAGATCTGGTTTTCCTGTCCTGGCGCTGAACCCTCTAGCCAGTATTGGGTGTAGTCAAAGCCGACCTTGGGGATCAGGAAGGTGGCTGCAGTCCGCCAAGGAAACGCCAGGCTAGGGCGCAGGTGAATGCGCTGAGCGTCTACGCGTTCGTCCTGCTGGAAAAAGACAAACTCGCTGTCGAGATGGCCCAACGCCCAGGAGGTCAGGCCTTGCTCGTAAGCGAAAAATAATTGAGGCAGGCGGCGATAGGGTTTGTTTTGGTCAGGGATGGTAGGATCTACTGTCTGCCAGTTTTCCAACCGGCCTAGGAAATACCAGTGGTCGCGGCGGTATTCTGTGCGCGCCTCGCTGTGGATCTGGCGGTTGCTTGCCAAGGATAGGTTGTTTCCTAATTCGTTGAGGTAGTGGCTGTCGGAGACGTAGTTGAGGTCGGCGAAGGCGCTCCAATAAGGATTGATCTGAGTCTGGTTGAAGAATGTGGCTTGGCCGCGAGTTCCTCCACGCTGGCTGTCGTGCGGTAAGATCTCGCCGGCAAGATGGCCGCGGCTTTTAGGCAACAGGTAGCGGAATTCTGCCCCTGCCATGAAGCCACGTTGGACCATGACCCTAGGAGTTAGGGTCAGGTCGTAATTAGGCGCCAGGTTAAAATAATAGGGCAGGGTGAAATCAAACCCTCTGGTGCTCGAGCGCCCGAAAGACGGGCTCAAGAAACCGGAGATCCTGCGGTCGTCGATGGGATGGGCGAAATAGGGCGAATAAAAAACCGGCAGATGCATGAATTCTAGCCACACGTGATGGCCGGAGGCGATGCCGGAAGCGCGGTTGATTTTGAGGTCTTTGGCATGCAGGACCCAGTCCTCCGAGCCGATCGGACAAGTGGTGTAGGTCACCTGCTGGTGGCGCGACAGGTTCTCGCTTTCAAAGCGACTGCGGGCAGCAGTGCCGCGGGCGGGAGTATTACCCAAGAGGAAGCGCGGGCGAGTCAGGCGGGCCTGGTCTTTTTCAAGGTCTAGCCAAACGCTGTCGCTGATGAAAAGATAGCCAGCTTCTTCGTAGATGACGTTGCCGAAAGCGTTGAGGAGGTGAAGATCGGTGTCGTAAGTCAACGCATCCGCCCAAAGCTTCTGCGGGCCGCGCTCGATCTTGACGTTGCCGGAAAAGAAGGTCAAGCCTTGCCCTAAAGACTGACTGTAGTCAGCCTCTAGATTGAGCGGGACGTCTGTGCGGCTGAGCGAGGCGGCGCGTGGTATCCTCTGTCCCTGGCAATAAGCTGCCCAGGGGTCTTGTGGCAGTAGCTGGACGAGGCGAAAAAAATCCTGTTCGTAGGCAGGCGAAAAGACCGGTGCCAGTTCAAACCAGACGCGCTGGGTATCTTTGACTAACCGCGGTTTACCTTGGGGATCAGGGCCAAACAGCTTACAGCGCCATTCTTGGTTTACCCCCGGGGTACAGGTCCAGCCTTCCCAGGCTGACTGGAAGGCAGACAGCGCTTTGGGCACCAAAGATGCCTGGCTGAGGCGGCGTTCAGGTTTCGGCTCTGGTGCCGTGGAAGCAGAAATGGCGTTTGGCCGCGTGAGGGTGGCATCAGCAGGAGGGTCGGCAGGCGGAATCGGGGGAATTGTCGCTTCCTGCTCCATGGCGGCGCAGACCCATTCTTTGCCTGCCTGCTGGCAATCCCAATCGGCAGGGTTTGCGCTGAAGGCTATCTGCGGCAGAATGGTCAGCCCGACTAGGAGAATCGGCAGCGATGCAGGTTTCCCCAGAGATTGAGAAGACATCGGTTAGACAGTCGTAAAAACAGCCAAAATCGTTGAGAATGGCAAATTCTAACATGGGGAAAATAGGATGATTGAGAATTCCGGTCTGATCCAACCTGCCTTGGAAGACGACGAGCGGTTGTTGGCTTTTTTGAGCTGGGTCAAGCAGGAGGTCGGTCTTAAGGTAGAAAATTGGGAAGCTCTGGCGGGGGATGCCAGCGCCAGAAGATATCTTAGGATTTGGACGCCAGATGGATCCTTTATCGGGATGATTGCGCCGCCTTCGGAAAACCTAAGCGCTTTCCTTAAGGTGGCAGAATTGCTGCGCGGCGCTGAGATCCAGGTGCCGCAGGTTTACGGCCATCAGATCGAGCAGGGATGGATGCTATTGGAGGATTTTGGCGACCGAACTTATCTGCAGGAAGTTGCCAATCCAGAGCGGGCAGAAAAGCTTTACGCCGAGGCTTTAAAAGCCTTGTACCGCCTTCAGACTCGGATCGATTCTAGGTGCTGCGGGCTTCCCATGTATGCACAAGCTTTGCTGGAGCGGGAGTTGGAAATTTTTCGCGAGTGGCTCATGGAGCGTTGGTTGGGGATGGAGATCCCAAAAACGATATGGCAGGCAACGGCTGCTTTGCTGATTGACTCTGCACTGGAGCAACCTAAGGTCGTGGTCCACCGCGACTACCACAGCCGCAATTTGATGGTGTTGCCCGAAGGTATGCCTGGGGTATTGGATTTTCAGGATGCCGTGGTAGGCCCGCTGACTTATGATGTAGTTTCCTTGTTGCGCGACTGTTATTTTGCCTGGCCTAAGGCGACTGTGGAACGTTGGCGCGAGGCGTATCGCCGACGGCTTGCAGCTGGCGGGATAGAGATCCCCCCCCACCGGTGGGAGCGTTGGTTTGACCGCATGGGGGTCCAGCGGCACCTTAAGGCAGCCGGAATCTTCGCTCGCCTGTGGCTGCGCGATCGCCGACCGGGTTACCTTAAGGACATTCCCCGCACGCTCGGTTATGTCGTTGAGGTGGCACAAAAAGAGGTTGAGTTACAAGAGTTAGGTGAGTTTCTAACGCGGCAAGTGCTGCCCCAAGTGTTTAGGAAGCTTGCGCGATGAAGGCGATGATTTTAGCCGCCGGCCGCGGCGAACGCTTGCGCCCTCTGACCGATACGGTGCCCAAACCGCTTCTTGAGGCGGGAGGCAAACCCTTGATCGTGCACACAATCGAGCGTTTGGTCCAAGCCGGTTTTACCGAGTTGGTCATTAACCTAGGCTACCGTGGCAGTCAAATCGAAACCGCCTTGGGCGATGGCAGCGCCTTTGGGGCGAGAATCGCCTACTCGCGCGAGCCTGAGCAGGCGCTTGAGACAGGCGGGGGAATGTTCCAGGCGCTGCCTAACTTAAGCGATCCTTTTCTGGCGGTCAACGCCGATGTGGCCACAGATTTCCCATTGGCTGAATTGCCTAGGGAAATTCCAGGGCTGGCCCATTTGGTGTTGGTGCCTAATCCTAGCTATCACCAGGAAGGGGATTTCGCCTTGGTTGACGGGTGGGTGCAGCCACAAGGCCTAAAGTATACCTTCAGCGGCATAGGGGTTTACCGCCATGCGCTTTTCCGCGACTGTCAGCCGGGAAGATTCCCGCTGGCCCCGCTGGTACGGCAGGCTGCTGCCCAAGGTCAGGTGAGCGGTCAGCTACACTTGGGGTTCTGGAGCGATCTTGGGACTTTGGCAAGGCTTAAGGAGTTCGACTGTAAGCTAAGACGAGGGGGAACACGATGAACCGATCGATCGAATCAAACGAACGCATCGAGGAAGCTAAGAAATGGGCGATGATCGGCTATGCGCTGCAAGCAGCATCGTTTGTCGTCGGGATCAGCTATGTTGCGGCATTGATCGTTGCCTACCTAAAGCGGCCAGAGGCGCGCGGCACCTGGGTGGAATCCCATTATCTCTGGCAGATTCGCACTTTCTGGTACAGCTTGCTGTGGGGCATATTGGCTGCGATCGCTTGGATGTGGATGGCAGGCGTCGTGATCCTGATTGCGACCCTGATCTGGATCACTTACCGGGTCGTGGTGGGCTGGATTCGGTTGAGCGAGAACCAACCTGCTTATCCCCAGGGCCCGATCATTTAGGGCTAATCGGCGCTAGTTATCTAACTGGTAAACGTCAGGGATTGGTTCCGGTGCGCTGATGCACACGTTCAAATCCCGCAATAAACCGTCTTAAATAGCGTAAACCCAGCCTTGGGCGGCAAGCTTTTGACCGCACCGCCAGGCATCCTGGACGATGGTGGTGTGGCAGACATTGGCCACTTACTGAATGACGTTCAGTTCGCACAGGCGGTCGGCGCGGTGTTCTTTAGGCAGGCGTTCGAGAAGCCCGGCGTGCTGGTAGTAGAAGTCTTTGACCAACCGTAGCCAGTTGTCGATCAGGCCCAGCGAATTGTTGCGTAGCGCTGATCCCGCCGCAGCCTAGTAGCCGCAGACGATCAGCGTACTGCAGGACCGCTCAGTATGGATGACTAAGTTGGCGACATTGCGGTGGACGAACACCTCCCCGCTATCAGACCGATCACTTCGTTGGCGCAAAGGTATTTGGGGGATTGACCCTGGGCTAAGCGCTTGAATATTCCCTGGGAGTTGCGCTCCATCGCCTCGGCCCAGCAGCGGTTGTCGAACAAATGAGCTTCATGGTAAGCGCCTCTTGCGTTCCTCGTGCACGCAGTGGATCGTTGGAGTGTGCGCCGGCAGGCTGCCTTCGATCGGTAAGCCGATCAAGGTCAGGCGAATGTGTTTGAATTCGGCCTCGCTTTTGAAGTTTTCCAGGATCTCCAGCACATCGTGGTCGATGTAACGGCTTTGGGAGCCGTCTATGAGCACCTCAGAACCAGGCGGGATGTTATCTAGGGTGCGCAGCAAGTTAGCCTTGTTGAGAAAGCTTACCTGTTCAGAAAGCTGGAGGAAATAGCGATTGTTCTGGTGTTGCTCGTGCAGGTAAACCCCGCACTTGTAGTTTTCCAAGAGGATGAAGAAAATCGCTGCTGCCATGCCGATCCCCACCCCAGTCAAAAGATCGGTGAACACCAGCCCCGAGATAGTAAGCACAAACGGGACGAATTGATACCAACCGCTGCGCCAGAAGCGGAGGAACAAATCCGGTTTGGCAAGCTTGTAGCCGACCAACAAGAGCACGGCGGCCACGCTGGCCAACGGGATGAGGTTGAGGTAACGGGCAAACAGAAACGTGCACACTAAAAGCAACAGACCGTGGATCATGGTTGCCATGCGGGTCTTGCCGCCGGCCTGGACGTTGGCCGAGGAGCGCACGATCACCTGGGTGATCGGAAGCCCGCCGAGAAGGCCGGATGCGAGATTGCCCACCCCTTGGGCGAATAGCTCCCGATCGGTAGGAGTGACGCGCTTGTAAGGGTCAAGCTTGTCTACCGCCTCGACCGACAGCAGGGTTTCCAGGCTTGCCACCACCGCTAACACGATTGCCGTCTGATAAACTGCCAGTTGAGTCAGGGAAGATAAATCGGGTAAGGTGAAAAACGCCGCCAGCTGGCTTACCTCCAACACCGGAAGTTGCACCAGGTGCTGTTGAGAGAGCGCCAGCTCCGGCCAGCGATGAACCAAGCCTTGATTGATCAAGGCTCCGGCGATAACCGCGACGAGCGGCCCTGGCAGCCATTGGAAAACCGTCAGGCGCTTGCAAGCCGGGCGTTCCCAAAGCAATAAAATCGCTAAACTGACTACCGCAATCAGCATGGCACCTAAGTGGAATGCCCCCAGCATGTGGGCCAGCGCCGACACAGTCGTTTCGCCGCCAGGCTCTAGATAATCGATGTCGCCCTCCCAGTCGCGATCGTAGCCGACCAGGTGAGGGATCTGTTTGAGTGCGATGATGATCCCGATGCCAGCTAGCATTCCCGTGATCACTGAAGAAGGGAAGTAATAGCCGATGATTCCGCCGCGCAGTAAGCCAAACGCAATCTGCAAGATCCCCGCCAGCATCGTAGCAGTCAGCAGGGCTTCAAAACCGATCCGAGCGATCGCTTCTGCGACGATCACTGCCAACCCCGCAGCAGGTCCAGACACGCCGAGCGCCGACCGGCTGATCAGGGGGACGATCAGACCACCGACGATCCCAGCGATGACCCCTGCCTGGAGGGGAGCCCCGGAAGCCAACGCGATTCCCAGGCACAAGGGAAGCGCTACTAGAAACACTACTATCCCGGCGGGAAGATCAAAGCGCAAGCTACGCCAGGGAGTTAAATCTTCTTGATTAGAGGGTAGGCTGACTGGCATAGGGTGGTTCCTGTTTCCGGAAAAGCCGATGATTGATTATATTATAAATGCGCCAAGCACCCTATCTACGCTTTCGGTTATTGGATAAGTTGGTGCGCATAAGCCAGACGAGTAAGCTCCACCAGGGTGGTAACGCCTAGCTTGTGCTTGATCTGGGTCAGATGATTGGCAGTGGTTTTGTAGCTGATGTGGAGGCTGGCAGCGATTTCTTTAAGCGTTAGGCCTTGTGCCGCCAAGCAAAAGATTTCAAATTCGCGCGGGGACAGACAGGAAAGCGGCTCTGGCTGACCAAAAGCATATTGGCGGACCAGCTCTTGGGCGATGGCGTCGGCGATATAGCTTTGCCCGCGCGCGACTTTCGCAATCGCCTCAGGTAAGATGTCGGGGTCGGCGCTTTTGGGGATATAACCTTTGGCGCCGGCTTCCAGCGCGCGCTTAGCGTAGAGCGGCTCCTCGTGCATGGTGAACACCAGGATATTGGCCTTGGGATCACGGGCAAGCAGGCGGCGGATAACGGTTAGCCCGCCTGCGCTAGGCAGCGACAAGTCGAGCACCAGGACATCCGGCTGATGGGCGAGGTAACCGTGGTAGGCGCTGTCGGAGTCCTGCGCCTCGGCAACGATTTGAAAGTTTTGAAATTGTTCGAGCAAGAATCGATAGCCAGCGCGGACCACTGCGTGGTCATCGGCTAGCATGAGGCGGATCGGCTGCATGGCCTTTCCTCTTGATCGTAAGGCAACCAAGCCACCAACTGAAACCCTTTCCCGACTTGACTGTTCAGCTCCAGGCTACCGCCTAAGCTTTCGACTCGCTCGCGCATACCCTCAAGGCCAAAGCCCAGCGCCTCAAGCTGCGCGCCTTGGCCGTCGTCGCGCACCTCGATTTTGAGCCAAGCGCTTGCGGGGACTCCACGCAGGTGGCGGCTTAATTCTACCTGGATGAGGTTGGCCTGGGCGTGTTTGAAAGCGTTGGTCAAGGCTTCCTGGACGATGCGATAGACGTGGATCCAACCCTCCTGGGGGAAGGCGTCGACCACTTCGTCACACCGGAATTCAAGCTGAGTGTGGGTCTGATGCGCGCGCCAGCTCGCGATCAAATTAGCGATGGCTGAGGTCAACCCTAGCTCGTCGAGCAGTAAGGGCCTGAGCTTTTGGATCATCGACCGCAACAGCTGGAAGAGCTGATCGGTGCTGGCGAGGATGGCTTTGGCTGCTTGGGAGATAGGTTGGCTTGGGTGTGTGTTTAGAATCGAGCGCGCCATCACCTTGATCGCGCTTAACGTCTGCCCTAGTTCATCGTGCAGCTCGCGGGCGAGCTGGCGTCTTTCTTCCTCTTCGACTTTGAGCAGTTGCCGCGTCAGGCGGCGGTTTTCACTCTGCGCTTGGGCGAGCGCTTGCGCGAGGTGATTGAACGCGTGTGCGATGCGGTTAAACTCGGCAAACGCAAAGCTCGGCAGGCGAGCCGCATAGTCACCGTGCTCTAAAGCCGAAAGCCCTTTGGAGATCACCTCCACCGGTTGCACTGCCCGTCCCAAGACTCTGACGACGGCGAGAAAAAATCCGACCGCCAGCAGCGCGATCAAGCTCAAAAACAGTTTGGTTTCCTGCCAGGCCTCTGCGATTTCATCTTGCGGCGCAGCGACCAGGATGACCTGAAGCGCACCGGTTGGCTGAATGGGAATGACGTAGTTCGCACGGCGCGGCGGCGGTTGCACCCAGCGCGCGAACCAGCTTGGCACGCCTGGCATCTTAGGCTTGGCCGAAGCGCTTGGGGGTGGATTGATGATAAAGCGCACATGGCGGAAGCGGTTGAGCCCTTCCAGCATGGTTTGCCAGCGGCTGACTTCATAAGGTGCTAAGGGGGCGTGGTTAGAGACGGCGCCGATCAGCTCGCACGCCAGCCGCCAGGCCGCTTCCGTCTCCTGGGCCACGGCAGCGCGCACGCGGTGAATGACGACTAAGCTCCCACAGAGGGCGACTCCCACAAGCAGCGCAGCGATGGTCAGATTGAGGCGGGTCTTTAAGCCCAAGTTGGACCACATGATTTTATTATCTTCGTAGGACTTAAAGCGTCATATAGGACTTTTTCCTGTACTTAACCGCTCTCTTTTCCTGTGCCCTAACGAGAAGATTTCAGTGCATTTTGCCGACAATATCCACGCAACCTAGCGCAAGGGATAAAAAAGCAGTTGCCTCGATACTTTAGGCAGCTTTAGTGCAGGCCAAGGATGGTTTGATCCAACTCGCTCAAGACGATAGGCGGTAGGTCATGCAGACTAAAGACTATGCCGCAACGCATTATTCTAAGCTAAGCCAGATCAACACCGAAAACGTCAAGCACCTTAAGGTCGCCTGGAGATTTTCGGCGCGTTGCACGGACACGAAGGCGCTCCTCTGGTAGTCAATGGGGTGATATATGTTCACACGCCGTTTCCAAACAATGTCTATGCGTTAGATCTGGATGATCCAGCAAAGATCAAGTGGCAGTGCAAACCCAAACAAAACCCAGCGGCGCGGGCGGTGGCGTGCTGCGATGTAGTCAGCAAGGGCTTGGCTTATGCGCCGGCAGAGGGAAAGGAGCCCGCCAAGATTGTCTTGGGCCAACTCCACGGGTACTGAGTGGCTTTAAACGCTGAGATCGGAGAAGAAATCTGGAAGATAGAGGTCTGCGACCCGACAGTCGGGGCGACGTTGAATATGTACAGGCCCTAAAGATGTAATGGGATTTGTGCGCGCTTATGACGCCAAAACTGGGGAGTTCAAATGGACTGTGCCGGAGAAATTCGCCGTCTGGGGTGGGACGCTCGCGACCAAAGGGAATCTGGTTTTCTGCGGCACTCTAGATGGGGATCAAGGCGCTCGACAGCCACAACGGTAAGGAGCTTTGGAAATTCAAGCTTCCCTCTGACGTTCATCTCATCACTAAGGCAAGCAGTACGTATGGGGTTGGCGGCTAGCCAGGAGTGGGCTTGGTCTTTGATTTGAAAGACCCTTCAGCTGGTTTGGGGGCAGTCGGTGCCTTTGGCCAACTACACCCAGATGGGTGGCGGGTGATGGTTTTTCCCTACCGGATCAGAGCTGATGCGTCTTAGGTGGTTACTAATCCCCTGGCTGGTCGCTGCCTGAGCAAAAGCGCCCGGCAATCATGAGAATCTTGCAGCAGGAAGGGATCCCTCTTTTGCCAGTTCAATGAAAAGATCAGGAGCTTCTATGAATCGGATCGTGTATTGGATGGGTGGTCTTGTATTGCCAAGCACGCTAGGGTGGGCTCAGGTCACGCTTCGTCACGCCATGACCGGAGAAGTGCTTGACTTAAGCGTCGTCAAAGATTACCAGAACCCTTCTCCAGCGGTGCAACAGTTTCTCGCCTCCGATGCTAACTTGTTTGCGCGCGGCCATGTGTTGCTTGTTGGATGCTTATCTAGACAGGTCAAGCTATGGGAAAGCGGAGCAGTGGGCACAAATTGGCTTGGAGGGGCTTAAAGCTGCATGTGAACCTTAAGGCTCAATATGCAGCAAAGTCTCTTTAGGGGTAACCGAATCTCCTTTGCGTACGTAGATCTCGGTGACTTTACCTGCGATCGGAGCCTGAACCTCCGTTTCCATCTTCATGGTTTCAACGACCAGTAAGGAATCTCCGGCTTGGACGAGATCGCCCTCTTTGACCAAGACCTCGACGATGTTGCCGGGCATCGACAAGGTCACATCGCCTTCGCTTTTTGCCTTAGGCCGGCGGCTTGACAGCCGGCGCGGCAGTACCCCTTCAGCGCCACCGCTTAAGACGACTTCGTCTAAGGTTTCGATCACCGCTTCTTCTGGTACCCCGTCCACCACCATGTAAAAATGCCTTTCGGCTTGATGTTTGGGGCCGGTACCAGTAATGCGCACGTGGTAAGTTTCCCCGTGCAGATGGATGTTGAACTCGGTCGGGGCGACTTGCGGCGTAGGAGTCGTTACCGGCGGTTCGATCGGTTCAGGTTGCAGGGTGCCGGCTGCGCGTTGCTCTAGAAACTGGCGGCCGACATCGGGGAACATGGCGTAGATCAAAACGTCTTCTTCCGATTTAGCCAGCTCCCCGAGTTGCTGCCGCAAATTTTCCATCTCCGGTGGGAGGAGGTCGGCCGGGCGGCAGTCGATGGTGTCCTCTTGGCCTAGGGCTTTTTTCCTAAGCGCCTCGTTGACCGGGGCTGGAGGTTTGCCGTAGCCTCCTTGAAGATACCGCTTGACCTCGTTGGTGATGGTTTCATAGCGCTTACCGCTTAACACGTTGATCACCGCCTGGGTGCCGACGATTTGGGAGGTGGGAGTCACCAGCGGCGGATAGCCTAGGTCTTGGCGCACCTTGGGAATTTCTGCCAGCACCTCTTCGAGTCGATTTAAGGCGCCTTGTTCTTTCAGCTGATGGTAGAGGTTGGAGATCATCCCGCCGGGAACTTGGTGCAGGTGAACGCGTGGGTCAGGGCCGACGTATTCTGGTTCGAAGCGGTGGTACTTCTTGCGCACTTCCCAGAAATAGGCGGCGATCTCTTCTAACGCGTGAAGATCTAGCTTTACCTTATAGCCTAAGTCTTTGAGCGCGATCGCCAAGCTCTCCGTAGGAAGGTGGCTGGGACCGCCGGCAAACGAGGAGATCGCCGTATCGATGTGCTCGCAGCCAGCCTCAACCGCTTTCAGATGGCACATCTCAGCCAAGCCAGAAGTAGCATGGCTGTGAAGGTGGAGCGGCAGTTTGACTGCTTGCTTGAGCGCTCGTACTAGCTCGTAAGTAGCTTTAGGGGTGAGCAAGCCAGCCATGTCTTTGATCGCGATTGAGTCGCAGTCCATCCTGGCAAGTTCCTTGGCCTGCTCGACGAAGCCTTCGATACTGTGGACTGGACTGGTGGTGTAACACAAAGTCCCCTGGGCGTGCTTGCCAGCCCGTTTGACCGCGGCGATGGCAATTTCTAGATTCCTTAAGTCGTTTAGAGCGTCGAAGATCCGGAAGACATCCATGCCGTTGGCAACGGCTCGCGCGACGAAAGCTTCTACCACATCGTCGGCGTAATGGCGGTAACCTAAAAGGTTCTGGCCGCGCAGTAGCATCTGCAAGCGGGTATTCGGAAGTGCTTGACGCAGCAGCCTAAGCCTTTCCCAGGGGTCTTCCTTGAGAAACCTAAGGCAAGTATCGAAGGTTGCCCCGCCCCAACATTCCAGCGACCAATAGCCGATCTTGTCGAGCTTGGGACAAATCGGCAGCATATCCTCAGTGCGCATGCGTGTGGCAATCAAGCACTGGTGAGCATCGCGCAGGATAACATCGGTGATGTGTACTTGCATGACTTCTCCTTACAATCCGGCATGGGCAGCGATGGCTGCTGCCAGAGCACTGGCGATATGGGCGCGGCTGCGTTTTTCCGAGTAGCGGGCGAGCTCTGGATGAGTATCGACGAAGCTGGTGTCGAAGCGGCCAGCGCGGAAATCCGAGGATTTTAAGATCTGCTGGTAATAGGGGCGCGTGGTCTTGATGCCGCTGATCTCCATGTCGTCTAGCGCGCGCCGACCACGGGCGATGGCGTCTTCGTAGGTGGGCGCCCAGACAATGAGCTTAGCGATCATCGAGTCGTAGTAAGGTGGCACGTCGTAACCGGTGTAGATGGCAGTATCGGTGCGTACCCCAGGCCCGCCAGGCGCATAATACCGGGTGATGCGACCAAAGCTAGGGAGAAAGTCGTTGCGCGGGTCTTCAGCATTGATCCGGAATTCAATCGCAAAGCCACGTTTTTGGACTTGCGCCTGGGAGTAGCGCAAAGGGAAGCCGGAGGCGATACGGATCTGTTCCTCGACGGTATCGATGCCGGTAATCTCCTCGGTGATGGTATGCTCCACCTGCAGACGGGTATTCATCTCCATGAAGTAAAAGTTGCCTTCCTGATCGCATAGGAATTCTACAGTACCGGCGTTTTGATAGCCTACCGCTTTGGCTGCTTGGATTGCAAGCTCGCATACCCTTTGGCGTTGAGCTTCGGTCAGCTGCGGGGAGGGAGCGGTTTCGATCAGCTTCTGGTTGCGGCGCTGGATCGAGCAGTCGCGCTCGAATAGATGGATCACCTGGCCAAAGTGGTCGGCTAGAATCTGGACTTCGATGTGGCGCGGCCGGTCGATGTATTTTTCTAGGAACACCTCGGCCGAGCCGAACGCTTTGCTCGCCTCAGAGACCACGCGTTCGAAGTTGCGCTTTAGTTCGGCAGCATTCTCGCATCGGCGGATGCCTCGCCCACCACCGCCGGAAGTGGCCTTAAGCATGACCGGATAGCCGATTTCCTCAGCCAGTGCCAAGGCTTGATCGAGGTTTTGTAAGTTTCCATCGCTGCCAGGGACGACAGGGATTCCAGCCGCTTGCATGGTTCGGCGAGCTTCGATCTTATCTCCCATGCGGCGAATGATCGAAGCGTCTGGGCCGATGAAACAGAGCCCGCGGCGGGCGCAGATTTCAGCAAATTGGGCGTTTTCGGAGAGAAAACCATACCCTGGATGAATCGCATCGCAGCCGGTCTCCAGCGCAAGGTTTACCAGTTTGTGCGGGTTGAGATAACCGGCGATCGGGTCTTCTCCCAGACTGTGAGCTTCATCGGCTTTTTTAACGTGTAGGGCATGGCGATCTGCCTCGCTGTAAACTGCCACCGACAAGATTCCCATCTCGGCGCAGGCGCGGATGATGCGGACCGCAATTTCACCGCGGTTAGCGATTAGAATTTTGCGTAGCATAAAGTCTTATAAAAGCGAGCTTGTAGGGCTTAAGACCTAAAGTAGCCTGCGATATTTTCGCATATACTGTCGCAGTTTGCGATGATTTCAAGGAAAACCATGCGGGTGTTACTGATCGTTGGAATTTGCTTAGGGCTATTGAGCTGCAGCACCATCAAAGGTCTATTCGAATCCAAGCCGGAGGCAGTGGAAGTCGTACCGGAGGAGGATTTGTATCGCCAAGCCAAGGAGAAGCTGGATCAAGGAAACTATACCCGCGCGATCGAATTATATCAGGCCCTCGAGGCACGCTATCCGTTTGGCCGTTATGGACCGCAGGTGCTTTTGGATTTAGCCTATGCCCATTACAAACAGGGCGATGCCGAATCGGGGTTGGCTGTTTTGGAACGCTTCATCAAGCTATATCCGGCTCATGAGCGCCTAGATTATGCGTATTACCTGCGCGGGCTTATTCACACCAGCCAGGGCATGGGGTTCGTGGAACGCTATTTTCCCATCGATCTGACCAGCCGCGATGTCGCGCCTTTGGCTGAGGCTTATCAGGATTTCGTGGCGTTGCTGGAAAAATTCCCGGCCAGCGAATATCGCCAAGATGCGGAGCGGCGCAAGCTGGCTTTGTTTGATTGGCTGGCGAAACACGAGCTGCACGTCGCTCGATTCTACTTCCAGCGGGGCGCCTATCTGGCAGCAGCCAACCGAGCCGCTTATATCATCGAACATTTCCCAAGTACCTCTGCGGTCCAGCCGGCGTTAAGACTCATGGAGCAGGCCTATCGCCAGTTAGGCCTCAATGAATTAGCTGACCAAGCAGCTTTAACTTATGCGCTCAATTTCGGGACGGCAGAGCCGAGTGTGGAGGAGTCTCCTAAAACGCTTTTGGGCTGGATATTTTGGCTGTTTCGCTGGGATTGAACTATGCAAGTGGATGTCGTATGCATCGGCCATGCTAGTTACGACTTGGTGTTCCAGGTCGACCATCATCCGGAGGCAGACGAAAAGTGCACCGCTTCAGGCCTGATTAGCTGTGGCGGAGGGCCGGCTGCCAATGCCGCAGTCACAGTCGCCAGGCTAGCGCGTCGGGCTGCGTTTGTCGGCTATTTAGGCAGGGACTTTACCGGTCAAGCCCATTTCCAAGAATTACTCCAAGAGGGTGTAGAGACTGCATTCGTTTGCCGCGGGGATTTGCCCACGCCGCTGTCGGTAGTGCTCGTTAAGCCAGATGGGCTAAGGGCCTTGATTAATTACCGCGGCGCCACCCAGCCTTTGGCTGCCGATGCGGTTGACTTGGGCGGTCTTGAAACCAAAGTCGCTCTGTTCGATGGCCACGAACCCTATGTCTCTTGCCGCTGGCTAGGGCATTTTCGCCGTCAAGGCAGCGCTACGGTGCTAGATGCCGGCTCTCTCCACCCAGGTACTCAGCAGCTGATGTTCGAGGTGGATTACTTGATCGCCTCGCGCAAATTTGCTGCCCAGTGGTTGGGTCAAGATGATCCCGAGCGGGCTTTGCAGGCGCTGGCGGCCCGTTCGCCGGCAGTAGTGATCACTTTAGGCGAAGCAGGGCTGATTTGGCAGCGTGGCAATGAGCGCGGCGCGCTGCCTGCCTTTCCAGTCCAGGCAGTCGATACGACCGGCGCCGGCGATATTTTCCACGGCGCGTTTGCAGCCGCTTTAGTCGCGCAGCTTGAGTGGCTCGATGCTTTGCGTTTTGCTGCCGCCAGCGCAGCGCTAAGTTGTACCAAGCTAGGGGCGCGGCCGGCGATTCCCCGTTTAACCGAGGTCGAGGCGTTTTTGGCGAGCCAAGGATCAATCTAGAGTTAAGGGATCCACGTCCAGCGACCAATGGACTTGGCGGCTGGCGGGTAGGTCATCGAGGCAAGGCAGCAAACCATCCAGCAAGTGGTGTAGAGAAGTGCGCTGGTTAGACTGGAAGAGCAATTGAGCGCGATAGCGTCCGACCCGTTTCGGCATCGGTGCAGGGACAGGACCTAGCACTTGGACGGTTGCATCGGCTTTTGCTCGAGCGTGCGCTGCGGCCTGCTCGAGGAAGCGTTCGGGCAGCTCAGCTTGGTGAGCTTCGGCTCGCAGCATGGCTTGATAGCTGTAAGGAGGCAGGCCGGCTCGGCAGCGTTCTTCCAGCGCTTGTTGGGCGAACGCCGGATAGCCTTTTTCCAGCAAGGCGTTAAGGAGCGGATGGTCGGGGTGACGGGTCTGGATCAGGACTTGTCCGGGCTTGTCAGCTCTCCCGGCTCTGCCTGCCACCTGCAGAATCAATTGCGCCATCCGTTCAGGTGCGCGAAAGTCAGCACTGTAGAGACCGGCGTCGGCGTCCACGATGACCGCCAAGGTGACGTTGGGAAAATGATGGCCTTTGGCTAGCATTTGAGTGCCGATTAGCAGATCTACCTCACCGGCCTGAACCGCGGCGAGTAATTCGCCCAAGCTGCCTTTGCGCTGGGTCGCATCGCGGTCAATGCGCGCGATCCGAGCTCCTGGGAAAAGGGTGGACAGTTCTGTTTCCAGGCGTTCGGTTCCTTGTCCCAGAGCGCGCAGGTCTTTCGCATCACAGGTAGGACATTGTGTGGGCAGGGGGCGTTCATGGCCGCAGTGGTGACAGCGTAGGCGAAGGTCGCGGCGATGGAGGCACAGGTGGGAATCACAACGCGGGCAATCGGCGACCCAACCGCAGCGGTGGCAGGTCAAAACCGGGGCAAAACCGCGGCGGTTCAAAAACAGCAGCGCTTGTTCACGGCGCGCTAAGGTAGCTTCGATGGCCGCCAGCGTAGGTGCAGCTAGTCCGGCCCGTAGCTCAAGGTTGCGGATATCTACCCGCTTGAGGATCGGCGCTTTAGCGCCGCCGGCGCGCTGCGGTAGGTGCAGGTGAAGATAACGCCCTTGCTTTGCGTTATGCAGGCTCTCCAAAGCCGGAGTCGCCGAGCCCAACACGATCGGGATACCTAACTGCCGGGCTCGGGCAACGGCCACATCTCGGGCAGAGAAGCGAAATCCCTCTTGCTGCTTGAAGGAAGGATCGTGTTCTTCATCGATCAGGATGACGCCAGGGGCAGCCATTGGGATAAATACCGCCGAGCGAGTACCCAAGAGGATCGGCAGCATACCGCGCTGGAAACCTAGCCAGGCGTTGAGCCGCTCGCGCTCACTAAGCCCTGAATGGTATACGCCGATGGGACAGTTCAGACGGCTTTGAAAGCGCGCTTGGAGTTGCGGGGTGAGGGCGATTTCCGGAAGCAGGATCAGCGCCTGGCGACCTAATTCTAAGGCTTTTTCGATGATCCCCAGATAGACCTCGGTTTTGCCGCTACCGGTGACCCCTTCCAACAGATACGCGCTAAACCGATCCAGATGAGCGGTAACTGCCTCAATCGCTTGCTGTTGTGCTGGATTCAGCGGAAAAGGGGCAAGCATGCGTTGTCTTATTCCAGGTGCGCTGGCTTCAATGAGTAGCCATCCTTTGGCGGCCAAGGCCTTGGCTGGCGGGCGCCAGTCCCAATCTAGGCTGGCTAAATCGCTAGCGGTTAAGATGCCGCCATGTTGGCGCAGCAAGCTTAACAGAGCCGCTTGTTTGTGAGCATGGGTCGCCAGGGTGGCAGATTGGCCTGCAGGCGTCAGGCGCAGTTGAATACCAGTTTGAATCTGAGCCGGTTTTCCTTGGCGTAGCAAAGTGGGCAAGAAGCTTGCGCATACTTCTCCGATCGGATGGTGGTAGTAGCGCGCGACCCAGCGTAACAGAGCTAGGTCGGCAAGGCTGAGCAATGGCTCGCGGTCTAAGAATTCCAATGCTCGCCGTAAGCGCGTGGGAGGAATGGTGCTGCTAGTTGCTAGCCCGACCAGAACCCCAATCTGGAGCTTGTGTCCAAAAGGAACTTTCAGGCGGATCCCAAGTGGAGGGGGAAAGTCAGGTTCAGGCGTTGGCGGTAAGTAGTCGAAGAGCGTTCGAAGGGGGACAGGAACGGCGACTTTGAGGATGGTGGGCATGAAGGTAAGCTTTCAGAGAGAATTGGCTTGCAGCGACGATGTGGCGATTCTAGTCATCAAAAAACCAATTTCTGATTTAATAATTTTTTATCCACAATATCTGTGGATAAACTTGTGGAAAAGCTGTTGAAATTAGTCTGGAGATTGCATGAATTCTAGTTATTGATCAAATTGGAAAATTTTTAGACAAACTAAATAAAAACAACGACTTACCACGCGATTGAAAGATAGCATAAAGAAATTGGAGAGGTGGCAACAAGCTGTGGGTAACTGTTGACTTGGATTTAACCCCAACGGGAGCGAAGATTTTATGCATTCTTTGTCTTTGCAGGTGCTACGGACCGATGCTTCTGGCCTGCCGTTAGGATGGATCGATTATCAGGAAGCAGTCAAACTGTATTGCTTAGATCAGGTAGCTTACACCTGCGGCACACTCCTGTACCGGATCCGGGGAGGCATCAGTGCCCGCAGCGGCCGGCGTAGTGTCATCGAGGTCAACTCCATCATTGCCACCTATGGTCATGGACCGCAGAGCAAAAATCACCAGGATTATATACCGCCCCTTACGAACCGGACTTTGTTTCGGCGCGACAATTATCTGTGCTTATATTGTGGAGAGCGGTTTCTGCATCGAGATTTATCCCGCGATCACGTCACGCCTTTAAGCCGAGGCGGTCTAGATACCTGGAACAACGTCGTCACTGCTTGCAAGCGCTGTAATAATCGCAAAGCTGGCCGTACGCCGGAACAGGCGGGGATGGAGTTGCTTGCGATCCCGTTTACGCCTACCCACGCCGAATATATTTACTTGCAAGGGCGTAGGATCCTAAGCGATCAAATGGAGTTTCTACGCGCCCATTTTCCTAGGCGCAGCCCGCTGCACGAGCGACTGCGAGGGTATTAAGCGACGTTGCGCCAACCGTTCCAGAGCGACCAGCCAACCAAGAGCAGGAACGCCATGAGGGTCCAACTGGGGATGCTCAGCCCTAGCAAAGTCCAGTCTATTTCACTGCACTCGCCCGTCCCGCTGACTAGCATCTTGAGAGTTTCAGTCAAAGGTAGGTGCTCAAACACGTAACTTAAGCCTGGACCGCAGGCGGGTACCTCCTCTTTAGGCAAATGCTGCAACCAGACGTGGCGCGCAGCGACTGCTGCACCGACGAGCGCCAAAATCCCCGCGAGCGCAGCGTAGATTCTTCGGCCTAAATAGCCCGGATTGTGCCAGGCCGCTGCCGCCAACACCACGCCAGTCAGGAGGACCAATGCCCGCTGGGTGATGCACAAGGGGCATGGTTCAAGTCCTTTCCCAAACTGCAACCAAGCTGCTACCAATAGTAAACAAGCACAAAACAGAAAGCCGAGCAGAAAACCAAGACGAGGGGTAAGCATTTTGGCTGAACCGATTAAAAATACCTTAAAATGGTTTGACTGTCGCTAAAATCACGATGGCAACTAGAAATACTGCTGGGATTTCGTTGATCCAGCGATAAAATACATGGGTGTGGCGATTATGGTTGTGATAGAAGTCAAATAGCCACTTGCCGCAGGCTAAATGGTAGCCCACCAACCCGATGAGCAAAGCCAATTTGGCATGTAGCCAACCCTGGTTGCCATATATCGCCCAAGCGTAATCAGCCAACATCCAGAGACCGAATACGAAGGTCAAGACCATCCCGGGCGTCATAATGCCGAAATAGAGTTTGCGTTCCATGAGTTTGAACCGCTCACGACCGATCTCGTCTTCAGCGAGCGCATGATAGACGAACAAGCGTGGTAGATAGAACAACCCCGCGAACCAGGTCACCATGAAAATTAAGTGGAAAGCTTTAAGCCACATGCACACTTCTCCTCATTCAAGCGGCTTGTCGGTGAGTTTGCAGCGACAGGTTATATTGGTAGGCCAGTGGGTTGCATATTATCTACCGCTTCAGCACAGCCAGTGCCGACGCGCAACTGTTAAAGTGGTGGGTGTTGGAATTTAGTGGATAGGGTATATGTTTATAAGTATGATTTAAAATTTGAACATCTTTCAATTGAGTTGGGATTGATTTTAAGGAGATTTGATGCCTGCAATTCGAGTAAAAGAAAATGAACCGTTTGACATTGCTTTGCGCCGTTTCAAGCGCGCTTGTGAAAAAGCTGGCGTCCTCTCGGAAGTACGCCGGCGGGAGTATTATGAAAAGCCTACCGAGGCGCGCAAACGCAAAGCGGCAGCTGCGATTAAGCGGCATTTGAAGCGCTTAGCGCGTGAGCGCCTAGCACTCGAGAATTTGCGTCGGGGTCGTGCAGTTGCCTAGCGATGAACCTCAAAGAGCGCATTCAAGAGGACCTGAAAACTGCCCTTAAGGGCGGTGATAAAGCCAAAGTCTCGGCTATCCGCTTGATCATGGCGGCGATCAAACAGCGCGAGGTAGACGAACGAGTCCAACTAGACGATACCCAGGTCTTGGCGGTCTTAGATAAAATGGCCAAGCAACGGCGTGAATCCATCGCTTGTTTTGCCGCTTCTGGCCGTGACGATCTGGTGCAGAAGGAGCAGGCCGAACTGGAAGTCATCCAGTCCTACTTGCCTGCAGCCCTGACAGAGGCTGAAATCGACGCCTTGATCCAAGCTGCCATGGCAGCAACTGGTGCCCAAGGGATTCAAGATATGGGTAAGGTGATGGCTAATCTCAAGCCGAAACTGCAGGGACGTGCTGACTTGGGACAGGTGAGCGCCAAAGTGAAAGCGGCGCTCGCCGGGAGTTGACCGGATTGCCCCGTTTGCCGATGGAAAGAGCGGGGCGTATCCCTCAGTCTTTTATCGATGAGTTATTGGCACGGGTAGACATCGTTGAGGTCATCGATACCCGTGTGCCGCTCAAGAAAACGGGCCGTAATTTCGTTGCCCGTTGTCCTTTCCACGACGAAAAAACCCCAAGCTTTACGGTAAGCCCCCACAAGCAGTTTTATCACTGTTTTGGTTGTGGGGCCTCCGGATCAGCCATCACTTTTTTGATGGAGTATGAGCATTTGACGTTCCCGGAGGCGGTCGAGGCGCTAGCGGCTCAGTATGGCTTGAAGGCGCCTAGGGAAATAGGGAGTAAGCAGGCAGTGGACGAGGCAAAGCAGCGGCGCTTACAAGCCCTCTACCGGCTCAATCAAGAGGTGGCAGGTTTTTATGCGCGTCAGCTGCAAAGCGCCGAGGGACGGCTAGCAGTCGATTATCTGCGCTGGCGAGGGGTGGATGACGAAATTGCCCGCCGCTATGGATTAGGTTATGCGCCACCGGGTCGGGAAACTCTGGGCCGATATTTCGATGCTGAGTTATTAGAAGCGGCAGGTCTAGTCATCGCGAAGGGTGAGAAAAAGCGCCCAGATCGGTTTCGGCACCGCATTATGTTTCCGATTCGCAATCTGCGGGGGCAGGTTGTCGGTTTTGGCGGGCGCGCTCTGGACAGCCGAGGGCCTAAGTATCTCAATTCTCCCCAAACTGAGATTTTCAATAAAGGCCGTGAGGTCTACGGCCTGTATGAATTGTTCCAAGTTGAGCGGCGACCGAGCCGGATAATCGTGGTGGAAGGCTATTTGGATGTCATCGCTTTGGCCCAGTATAACATTCCATATGCGGTGGCAACCTTGGGTACCGCTGTCACCGCTGAACATATACAGCTTCTCTTTCGTTATGTGGGGGAGTTGATATTCTGCTTCGACGGAGATGCGGCTGGACGCAAGGCGGCCTGGCGCGCTTTGGAGGCGGTCCTACCTCAGCTCCTGCCGGGGCGCAAGGTGAATTTTTTATGGTTACCGCAAGGTGAAGACCCGGACTCTTTGATCCGTAAAGAGGATGCCCAGGCATTTATACAGCGCTTCAGCCAAGCGGAACCGCTGTCGGCCTATTTTTTCCGTGCGCTAAGCGATGGACTGGATCTATCCCAATTAGAGGATCGCGCTCTCCTATTAAAACGCGCCCGGCCGTTACTTGATCGCCTGCCAGAAAGCGAATTTCGTCGCCTAATACAAAAGCGCTTAGCGGAACTTGCTGGAAATCTGCCAGTCAAAATGCACGTTGATCAAAGCAAGCCTACGCAGCCGTTTTTGTCTCTGGAAGAACGGGTAGCAGCGCTTTTAGCTCATCATCCCTGCATGGTCGAGCGCTTGCCAGATCAGTTTCTTAAGGCGGCACAGGAGGGCCAGTATAGTCCAAGCTTGGCGCAGTTGGTGTCGATTTTAGCAGAGATTGACCAGCCAACGCCTGCAGTTTTATTGGATAAATTCCAAAACAGCCCTCATTTGGCTTGGCTACAGAAATTGCTGGATCAAGAAGAATTCCAGTCAATCCAAGAGCCGCAGAAGGAGTTGCTAGATGCAATTGCTGCCCTGCAGCAAAAAAATCGCAAGCGGCGCCTCAAGATCCTGACGCGGAAAGCAGATACCGAAGGTTTGAGCGCAGAGGAAAGGGCTGAGCTACGAGGATTGATAGCAAATAGAGAATTATCCTTAGTAAACGGTGTTCACTAAGTTATAATTTAAGATTCTCTGCTTTGAAGCGATCAACGGCAAATTAAGTATGAATCGAGAGCAGCAACAATCCCAGATCAAAGAGCTTATTGCCAGGGGTAAGATGCAAGGGTATTTGACCTATGCTGAGGTCAACGATCACTTGCCTGGCGATATTGTTGATCCTGATCAGTTAGAAGACATTATCGCCATGATCAACGACATGGGCATTGAGGTGCTGGAGGAAGCCCCTGACGATGGCCAGTTGTTGCCTGATGTCGTCGTCAGCGACGAGGAGGAAGCTGCAGAAATCGCTGCGGCCCTGGTATCCTCGGTAGATAGTGAATTTGGCCGTACCACTGATCCAGTGCGAATGTATATGCGCGAGATGGGGACGGTCGAGCTCTTGACCCGCGAGGGAGAGCTAGAGCTTGCCAAGCGGATTGAAGAAGGCCAGAACCAAGTAGCAGAGGCCTTGTCCAGATTTCCGGCGGTGATCGAGCGCTTCATCGATTCTTTGGAGCGAGTTGTCAAAGGCGAAGCCAAATTGACAGATTTGATTTCCGACTTTGTTGAAATCGGTGAGCCAGCTGAAGATGAGATCGACGACGAAGAGTTACTGGTTGCCCATGACGATGATGGTCCTGAAATAATAGCGGAGACCAGCGGGCCAGACCTGGAAGAAGTCAAGGAAAAGCTTGCGCTGGTGAAGACGCGTTACCAGAAAGTGCTTGATTGTCTCAAGCAATACGGTTACGAAGATAAGCGGACTCAGGAAGCGTACGCAGGTTTAGCGGAAATCTTTATGGAGTTTCGGCGTACGCCGCAGTTTTTCAAAGAGTTGACCGAAATCCTGGCAGGCGTGGTTGCAGAGATACGCTACTACGAGAAGCAAATTCTCGATCTGTGCGTAAAACAGGCGCAGATGCCGCGTAAGCTATTTATCGAAACCTTTGTTGGCCACGAGACCGATCCGAAGTGGCTGGAGTCGCATTTAAACTCTGGTGAGCCTTATGTCGAGGCGCTTGAGGGATGTGCCGAGGAGATTCGGCGGGCGCAGGAGAAGCTTGCCGCAATTGAAAAGACGCATTATTTGAGCATCTATCAGATCAAAGACATCAATCGGCGCGTTTCCATCGGTGAAGCCAAGGCGCGTCGGGCTAAAAAAGAAATGATCGAGGCCAACCTTAGGCTCGTGATCTCCATTGCCAAGAAATATACTAACCGCGGTTTGCAATTCTTGGATTTGATCCAAGAGGGCAATATCGGTTTAATGAAAGCGGTAGATAAATTCGAATATCGGCGCGGATATAAGTTCTCTACCTATGCTACTTGGTGGATCCGGCAGGCGATTACCCGATCGATTGCCGATCAAGCGCGCACGATTCGAATACCAGTGCATATGATTGAGACGATCAATAAGCTCAATCGAGTATCGCGCCAGATGCTCCAAGAGATGGGGCGCGAGCCGACGCCGGAGGAACTGGCTAAACGGATGGATATGCCAGAGGACAAGGTACGCAAGGTGCTCAAGATTGCCAAGGAGCCGATTTCTATGGAAACCCCGATTGGAGATGATGAAGACTCTCATCTTGGGGATTTCATCGAGGACTCCAAGATGATGTCGCCGGTTGAGGCAGCGACTATCGAGGGGCTGCGCGAGGCGATGCAAAACGTATTGTCTAGCCTGACTGCAAGAGAGGCGAAAGTGCTTAGGATGCGCTTTGGGATCGGTATGAACACGGATCACACGTTAGAAGAAGTAGGCAAGCAATTCGATGTGACTCGCGAGCGAATCCGCCAGATAGAAGCCAAGGCGCTGCGCAAACTGCGCCACCCTTCCCGCGCTGAGGCGTTGCGCAGTTTCCTCGAAGATTAACTGTTTCAGGGCCCTTAGCTCAGTTGGTCAGAGCAGGGGACTCATAATCCCTTGGTCGTAGGTTCGAGTCCTACAGGGCCCACCAAAGTCAAAGTCCTAGCAGCCTACTGGTTTAGCGTTCTTCACCCAAATGGCATCTCCTGCTACAATCGGCTTACTCAATAGCCGAGGCGGTGAATAGGTTTTGGAGAGGTGCCGGAGCGGCCGAACGGGCCTGACTCGAAATCAGGTGTACGCTTTTTGCGTACCGAGGGTTCAAATCCCTCCCTCTCCGCCACTTGCTAGGAATTATGGATGTGGATACAGAAAAAGATCGTTTTGTCTCCCAAACCTAGAGGATTTCACCTCATCACTCGCGAGCTTTTAGCTGGCTTGCCAGAACTTAAGGAGTTTCGCATCGGTCTGGCCCAGTTTTTTCTCTGCCACACTTCTGCTTCTTTGACCCTCAACGAAAATGCCGACCCCAGCGTGCGCGCCGACATGGAAGCGCATTTTTCCCAGGCGGTGCCTGAAAATGCGCCTTATTACGAGCATACCCTGGAAGGGCCGGATGATATGCCAGCCCATATTAAAGCCTCCTTGCTTGGCGCTTCAGTGATTGTTCCTATCGGTGGCGGTCGGCTGTTGCTTGGCACCTGGCAAGGAATCTATCTAGGCGAGCACCGCGATCGCGCTGGACCTAGGACTGTGATCGTCACGCTGGTGGGCGAATGAGCCTGTCGATCCTCGCTGCCGATATCGGCGCCAGCAAAACTCTCTTGCGGCTTGGGAGAGTGTGCCAGGGCGAATTGACCGTGCTGCGTGAGGCGTGTTTTGCTAGCCCAGCCTACCCTAGCTTTGAAGCCTTAATGGCGGAATTTCTAGGATCAGATGTGTACCCGATTGCGGTGGCATGCGTTGGGGTTGCAGGACCTGTGACAGGCGGAGTGTGTCGGACCACCAACTTGCCCTGGGAATTGGATGCCGAAACCCTGTCCAAGCTACTCAAAGGTGCCCAAGTCCAGCTCCTGAACGACCTAGAGGCGGCGGCCATAGGGATTTTGCATCTGCCTCAGTCCGAGCTGGTGGCGTTAAATCCTTCGGCGAAGCCTCGCCCCCGCGCTCACCGGGCGGTGATCGCTGCTGGCACCGGTTTAGGCGAGGCACTGATCGTGCAGACCGAGCACGGGCCGGTCATCGTCGCCACCGAAGGAGGGCATTGCGATTTCGCCCCGATGGACCCAGAGCAGGACCTTCTGCTTGCTTGGTTACGCACGCGCTACGGCGACCACATCAGTTACGAGCGAGTGTTGTCTGGCCCGGGATTGGTGGAAATTTACCGCTTTTTATGTCGGCAGCATCAGGTCGAGGAAAACCCTCAGGTTACTTTTGCAGTAGATTCTGCTGCGGTTATTGGCCAGCTTGGGGTAGCCAAGCAGGATGCCTTGTGTTACGAAGCGCTTAGATGGTTTTCCCGCATCTACGGAGCTGAGGCTGGCAATTTGGTATTGAAGAGCTTGGCGGTAGGCGGCCTCTATGTGGCCGGCGGGATTGCGACGAAAATTTTGCCCCTCCTCCAGGAAGGCTGGTTTATGGCAGGATTGACTGCCAAAGGGCGGTTTAGCCACCTGCTAGAACAAGTTCCGGTGGAAGTTGTGCTTAATCCTCAGGTGGTGTTAATCGGCGCCCAGACTTGGGCTTTACAGCATCTGCATGATAGAGATTAAAATGAACACTTAAAGGAGAGATGAATGAGAAAAACTTGGATCGTAGCAGCAGAGAGCAGCCGGGCAAGGATCTTTCAAGCAGAAAACCGAACTAAACTGCAGGAATTGCAGGGCTTGGTCAATCCTAAAGCGCGCGCTCGGGTGTTGGACCTAAACGCCGATGAGGCTGGTCTAGTGTACGATCGGATGGGACAGGGCCGTCATCACATGGAAAACGAAGTCGATCCTAAAAAGCACGAGGCGGAAATTTTCGCCCATGAGATTGCCGAATATCTAGACAAAGCTAGGGCCAGTGGGCAATTCGAAGAACTGGTACTGATCGCAGCGCCAGAGTTTTTAGGCTTGCTGCGCAAACATCTAAGCCCGGCGAGCGCCAAGACAGTCGCGCGGACAGTGAGCAAGAATCTGGTGCGTGCGGATCAGGAGACCATCCATAAAACCGCTTTGGAATTGGAGTAATGCGGATCGGGGTGCCGAAAGAGGTCAAGCCTGAGGAGTATCGGGTCGCGTTGACTCCGGAAGGTGCCCGTATTCTAGTAGAGGCAGGGCATTGGGTGATCCTAGAACGCGGGGCGGGCCTAGGGGCGGGGTTTTCAGATTTAGAGTATCAGGCCGCCGGTGCCTATCTTGGTAGCGCTGCCGAAGCTTGGGCTTCAGATCTAGTCCTCAAAGTCAAGGAACCGTAGCCTGAAGAATACCCTTGGCTGAACGGTCAGATGGTGTTTATCTATTTTCACCTGGCCGCCGCTCCCAAGCCGCTATTGATGCGCCTGCTTGAGACTAAGACTACTGCCTTAGCTTATGAGACCTTAGAAGATAGCGCCGGGCATCTGCCGTTGCTTGCCCCGATGAGCGCTGTGGCGGGCAATATGGCAACGCTAGTGGGTGCGTTTTACCTAGCTCGTCCCCACGGTGGCCGAGGAACGCTGCTGGCGGAAATGTTGGGAGAGGGCTATGGTAAAGTGGTGATCATCGGCGACGGTGTGGTCGGGCAGTATGCGGCTAAGCGCGCTTGTGCGCTTGGGACCGAAGTGGCGATGGCAGGTCTTAATCCCCAGCGTGGGGTAGAACTTAAGGAAAAATTCGGGTCAGGTTTTCGTTATTTTTTCTCTACTCCGGAAGCGATTGCAGCCGAGATTACCGAGGCTGATCTAGTGATCGGCGCTGTACTTATCCCGGGTGCCCGCTCACCGCACGTGGTCACAGAGGCGATGGTCAAGGCGATGCCGCAGGGGGCAGTGATCGTCGACGTCAGCATTGACCAAGGCGGTTGTGTCGAAACTTCCCGACCCACCACCCATGCTGACCCAATCTTTATCCGCCATGGAGTGATTCACTATGGGGTCACTAATATGCCCGGTGCTTATCCGCGCACCGCTACTTTAGCGCTAACGCGAGCGACTTTGCCCTACGTCCTAAGGCTAGCGCAGGCAGGGCTTGCAGGCATAGTTTCTGATCCTGGCTTTGCTAAGGCGGTCAACACTTATCAGGGATGGATCACTTATCTTAAAGTCGCCCAGGCGTGGCAGGAAGAAAGCCGTTACCGGTCGTTGGACAGTTAATAGCATGAAAGAGCAGATGCTGATCGATCCGCACAAGTGGAGCAAAGGCGAGGTAGTGGAGCTTTACCGCTGGAACGAAGCGCTGTACTCCTTACGCGTTTTCGCTGAAGTCGAGCCGTTTATAGCGGGTCAGTTCGGCCGGCTTGGATTGGTGCTCGACGGGGAGTTTGTCAGCCGTCCTTATTCGTTTGTCAACGCGCCAGGTGAGTTGCCACTAGATTTCTACTTTATCGTCATCCCGGATGGCAAGCTCACGCCCAAACTGGCTGCGCTGCGGCCTGGAGATCCGGTCTGGGTGGCAAGAAAACCGGCAGGCGTGTTCACCTTAGCGCAGGTCCCAGCAGCCAAGTATTTATGGCTGCTGGCCACTGGCACAGCGCTTGGGCCGTTTCTGTCCATCCTCAAAACTAAGGCGCCTTGGCAGCGGTTCGAGCGGATTGTCTTGGTCCACGGAGTGCGAACCCATTCGGAATTAGCCTACCAAGACACTGTCGCCGGTTTTCGGGGTGCTTATCCTGACCGGTTTCGGTTTTTTGCCAGCATCACCCGCGAGTCTGGAGGAGATTTCTCTCTCCGTATCCCGCAAGCGATCGAATCTGGCCTTCTGGAGGAGAAGGCCGGCCTATCGCTTGATCCTCAAGATAGCCAAGTGATGATCTGCGGCAATCCTGAGATGGTCAAGGACACGGTAGCTGTGCTGAAGACTAAGGGATTTCAGGAAAATCTACGCAAGCAGCCCGGCCAAATCACTACCGAGCGTTATTGGTAATTCAGGGAAATCCGCCAGCAGGTGGGGGTCTGCGGTTTTGTAGTAAAGCGCAGCGGCAGGAATTGCTGGATTACCCAAAGATTGGCGGTGGTATGCAGGGTAGGCGTGGTGGTTAGAAAACTGCCGCCGCCAGCTAATGCTAGCGGCACAAGCAGTTGATCGGCAAGATAGGGTCCAATCGGTACTTGCGCGGCAAGGTAATCCTTTACTTTGGCAGCCAGTCGCGCGGCGACGGTCTCGGCCCGCAGCCCCCGCTCGCCGAAGCCGGAGAATACTTCGGTCACGTGCTCGCAGCGTACCGTGGCGATAACTACGTTACCTATCCCGCAGTCCTTCAGTTCTGCAATACTCAAAGCGGAGGCTGGTAGCGCCAACCCATGCGCCAACACCTTAAGCTCGCGTTCGACGATGGCGCGCGGCAGCCCGGCAACCAAGGCGCAGGCGCGGATTTCGAGTACCCTGCCGCGATCAAGTAGATCCAGCGGGACAAGCCGAGTCACCGGTTCGATCGTCGCCTCTACGATCCCACCGCCTTGGGGGTAAAAGCCAGGACGTTTGAGGCTAAGAGCTACCTTGGCCCCCATACGGCAGAGCAAAGGTAAAAACGCTTGGGCGAGAAAGTCGAAAGGAGGCGCTTTGGGGTTATGGGTGCCGCCTTTTAGAGTCAATTGGCTTGATCCTCCGGTAAACAGCAAAGGAAACAAAAGCGTCTGCAACAAAAGGGTAGTGGAGCCGGCAGTGCCGATGTCGAAGGTATAGCGGCCAGGGCGCGGTGGACCCGGTTCGAAATAGAGCTGTTGTGAGTTTAGGGTGGCGCCTTGGACTTTGGCGCCGCTGATATCAGCCGCTGCCAGCACGCAGGCCAGGTGCTGGGGTCTTAGGCCGGGTCGGGGGCGGCGGGCGCGGAGGTTGAAAAGATGTACTGGGCGCCTAAGGCACATGGACAATGCTAAAGCAGTGCGCAGGATTTGGCCTCCGCCTTCGCCGTAACTTCCATCCAGGTGCACTACCGAGGTCATCATTCCTCCACTGCCAGCACGACTTCTTTGAAGGTGCAGCCGTCGAAGCGGAAACCGCTCATCTTAAGAGTCCCTTTGGTATCTAGGGAGATAATCAAAGTCAGCGCTTCTGGGTAGGCGATCGCTTCCAGGTCTTCGGCGGAGGGAATAGGCGGCGCACTGGGGTGGGAGTGGTAGATAGCGAACAAGGTCTCGCCGCGCTCGCGCATAGTTCGCATCGCATCGATCTGGCCTTTGGGGTCAAGCTCAAAATGGCACTTGCAGTCAGCCGCGATGTTTTCTACTGGGTAGAGGCTGACTGGAACGCCGCCTCGGGCGCCGATCAGACCGCAGACCTCAACGTCAGGGCGGCTTTGAGCCTGATGCAGGAGGCGATTGACTAAGGCGCGTGGCAAAACGATGCGATCCATCAGTTTCTTTGGGCCTGAGTAAGACGCGGGCGATCTTCTAGATCGCGATAGCAGACAATTGCTTTGAACCCCCCACCCTGGAGCAGGGTTCTGACTGCCTCTTGCTGGGTGGATCCATGCTCTAGCAATAGCCAGCCACCTGGTTTCAAACACCGATAGGCTTGAGGGATCAGGCGTCGGAAGGCAGAAAGCCCATCGTCTCCGCCGACGAGCGCAAGGGCTGGTTCGAAGCGGATGTCGCCTTGCAAGTAAGGGTCATCGGCTGCCACATAAGGCGGGTTACTGACGATGAGGTCAAAGCTTGCAGCGGCAAAAGCAGAAAGCCAGTTACTTGCGACTAAGGTGACGTTGTGTGCCTTCAGGCGGCAAGTGTTGGCTTTGGCTACTTTAAGCGCTGGCTGGCTCAGGTCGGTGGCAAATAGGTGTGCCTTTGGGCGTTCTAGCGCCAAGGCAATAGCGATTGCCCCCGAACCGGTACCGAGGTCAGCGATCCGCCAAGCCGATTGAGGCGGGATCAACTCGAGCGCTTGGGCAACTAGAAGTTCGGTCTCCGGGCGCGGAATCAGCACTTCCGGTCCGACTTCAAATTCGTGTGACCAGAATTCCCGCCGACCGATCAAATAGGCGACTGGCTCACCATAACGCCTGCGCTCGATGAATTGCCAAAACTGCGCGGTTTGAGCAGGCGGGGGGGAGATTTCTGGCCAAGTCAGGAGATAAGCGCGGGAACGTTTTAGGGCCCAGGCCAAAAGCAGCTCAGTATCTAACCTCGGCGTTGGAGAGATTTTGCTTAGGCGTTGACTGCCTTCCTGAAGCAGTTGGGCGATGGTTGTCATGAAGCGGTTTCTGCCAGGAGCTTGGCTTGGTGTTGCTGGATTAGGGGAAGGATCAATTCGTCCAAATCGCCTTCTAAGATTTCGTCTAGTTTGTATAAGGTGAGGTTGATCCTGTGATCCGTGACTCGACCTTGCGGGAAGTTATAAGTACGAATTCTTTCTGCACGCTCGCCGGAACCTACCTGAAGCCTTCTGGAAGCGGCTTGTTCAGCCTGGCGTTTGGCCTGTTCGGCAGCGAGCAGGCGCGCCCTAAGGAGCGCCATGGCACGGGCTTTGTTTTTGTGTTGGGAACGTTCGTCCTGGCATTCCACGACGATCCCAGTAGGCAGATGGGTGATGCGCACTGCCGAGTCGGTAGTATTGACGTGCTGACCGCCTGCCCCGGAAGAGCGAAAAGTATCGATGCGGAGGTCTTGCGGGTTGATCTCTATTTCATCGACCTCCTCCGCTTCGGGCAAGACTGCCACGGTGCAGGTGGAAGTGTGAATCCGCCCTTGGGATTCGGTCTCTGGTACGCGCTGGACGCGGTGCGTACCGGCCTCAAACTTAAGGCGAGAGTACACCTCAGCGCCGGAAATTTTCAAAATGACTTCTTTGTATCCCCCAAGCTCGCCGGGGCTTTCTGCTAGAAGCTCGACCTGCCAGCCGGATTTTTCCGCATACCGGCTGTACATGCGCAGCAAAACTCCAGCAAACAAGGCAGCTTCAGCACCTCCTGTACCGGCGCGGATTTCTAGAAAAACGTGGGCGTCATGAGGGTCCTTGGGCAGCAGTAGTAGCTTGAGTTCGTGTTCTAGCGTCTCCAGTCGGGTTTTTGCTCGGTTTATCTCCTCCTGTGCCAGGGCTTTGAGTTCAGGGTCATTTTCCTTAAGCAAGGCCTCTGCTTCTACCAGTTCTTGACGCGTCTTGCGATAATCCTGATAGGTGGCGTAGATCTTTTCCAGCTGGGCGTATTCTCGGCTTAAGATGCGGAACTTAGTGGGATTGGCCTGAACCTCGGGCAGGCTCAAAAGCATGCCAATTTCTTCGAAACGCTCGCTGAGCTTGTCCAGTTTGGTACGGATCGAATCTTGCACGGCGGTCAATTGAGTTTAAACAGTTCTCGGGCAGCCGCGATTAAATCATGGCGTTCGTGGATACCAGCCTGCTTAAGTTGGACGCTGGGAGTGTGAAGAAGTTTATTGGTTAAAGTGTGGGCAAGGAGGGTCAAGGCTTGTTCCGGCGGAACGCCTCGGCGCAGCGCACGTCTTGCCCGTTCGAGCGCTTCCTCACGCAGGGATTCGCCTTGAGCACGCAAGGCGCAGATGGTGTCATGCACGCCTTGTGAGCGCAACCAAGCGAGAAAATGTTCCACTTCCATGGCGATGATCTCCTCGGCTTGAAGCGCTGCTGCCTGCCTGGACTGACGGTTTTCTTCGACGATACCTTGAAGGTCATCTACGGTATATAGGTAGACATCCTCGAGCCGTTCTACCTCTGGCTCAATGTCGCGCGGAACTGCTAAGTCTACCATAAAGATAGGTTTATGGCGCCGCTGTTTGATAGCCCGCTCGATGGCCCCTTTGCCTAGGATGGGCAGTTGGCTGGCAGTCGAGGAAATCACAATGTCAGCCTCATGCAAATGAATAGGCAATTCCCTCAGGGCAATGGCATAACCGCAGAATTGAACCGCTAGGGTATGGGCTTTGTCGAAGGTTCGATTTGCCACGATCATCCGGCCGATACCTTGCTCGTGCAGATGCCGCGCAGTCAGCTCGATAGTCTCGCCAGCACCGATTAGAAGCGCAGTTTGTTTGCCGAGATCGGCGAAAATCTGCTGCGCCAAGCGGACAGCAGCGAAAGCTACTGAGACGGGGCTGGTGCCGATAGCAGTATCGGTGCGAACTTTCTTAGCTGCGCTGAAAGTGTGCTGAAACAGCCGATGCAAAATCTTGCCTAAGGCGCCGACCTGGAGAGCAGCCCGGTAGGCGGTCTTGATTTGGCCTAGAATCTGGGGTTCTCCCAAAACCATCGAATCGAGGCCACAGGCGACTCTAAATAAATGGCGAATGAATTCCGCATCAGTGCGGACATAGAGATAAGGCTCGAATGTGCTCGCAGGCAGGTTTTTGGTTTGAGCTAACCAGCAGATTAGCAATTGGTGGTCGGGTTGTTCGGTAGCACAATAAAGTTCAGTTCGATTGCAAGTAGATAAAATGGCTGCCTCGCGAAGGCCAGGTAAAGCGATAAGGTCAAGTAGATACTCGCCTAGCTTATCGGTAGGGAAAGCAAGTTGTTCGCGTACTGCCAACGGAGCAGTGGTGTGGTTCAAGCCTAGGGCGAGTAAGGTCATAAGAAGAAAGATGCGCTCCTAGATCCTAATTAGGCTTCATTTTAAAAACAAAATATAATTAAACAAACATTCATCCTGCCTTTTCTCCAGCCGCCTAGATAGGGAATTATTTGTGCTGAAATCGGCTTTCTACGTTATTTCGATCTGCCTAATGTTAGTGTTAATTGGCTGCGCCCAGCTCAAATCGCAGAAGAATATTTGGGGTCAGGAGCTCGAACCGATTACTCCAGAGCAATGGCAAGAGTTGCCCCTGACCGGCAGCAGTCACAAGGCGGACATCTTGTATCGGTTGTTGGTCGCCGAGATCGCAGGCCGAAGCGGTGACTACGCTTTGGCTCTGGAGCATTATCTAGAGGTAGCAGAGCAGGTCTTAGATCCCCAGGTAGCAGAGAGAGCTGCTCGAATCGCGTTGTATCTAAATGATCTCGAAAAGGTCAAGCGCGCTGTGAAGCTTTGGCTGGAGCGCGCCCCCCGTTCGCTGGATGCGCATAAGGTGGCATTGATGCTGGCATTGCAAGCAGGCGAGCTGACACCGGCGGTGACTCATTTTTCCCAGATGTTAGCGTTGGCAGGAGATAATCAAGCTGAAATCTTGTTGGATATCTTGCGGTTTATGGATCAAAACGTGCCTAAAGAGACAGCGCTGAAAGTAATGGCAGCTGTTAGCCAAAGGTTTCCGCGCTCGCCGGAAGTCTTCTATGCGCATGCCGTGCTTGCGTTACGTAAGGGTGAGGCCCAGCTGGCTTTAGAGCAAATTTCTCGCGCGGTGGCGCTGCAGCCAGATTGGCCGAAACTGCGCTTGCTGCAAAGCCAGCTTCTCTTGCAGTTAGGTGAGGATAGCCGAGCGCAGCAAATCTTGCAGAAGCTAGTGAAAAAGCATCCCCAGGATGTGCAATTGCGCTTATTGTATGCTCAGCTTTTGCTAAAGCAGCAAGCGTTCGATCAAGCCTGGCTTGAGCTGAGGCGGATTTTGAAGCAGGAGCCTGATCATCCCGATGCGTTATATGCCTATGCCTTGGTGAATCTCCAACAAGGTCGGGACGAGGCGGCTGTTCAGTCTCTGCTCCGGCTGCTTAAGCAGCCTAAGTGGCGCAATGAAGCTTATTTCTATTTAGGTAGGATCTTTGCCCGCCAAGGGAAGTATCAGGAGGCGCTTGGCTGGTTTGATCGCATCGATCAGCAAGGAGAGTTAGCCTTCGATGCTCAAGTCCAATCGGTGGCAGTCTTGGCTAAGCTTGGGCGAGTGCGGGAGGCCTGGCAGCGGATGGATCAACTGCGCAGTCGTTTTCCGGATCGCAAGCTGCAGCTGTATCTGTTGGAAGCAGAGCTCCGCACTAACCAGAAGGATTATGAAGGGGCGTTTACGACCCTGACTCGGGCACTAGAAGAGTTTCCAGAATACCCAGACCTTTTTTATGCCCGCGCGTTAGTCGCTGAGCAGATGGATAAGGTAGAGGTGGCGATTGAGGATCTCAAAGCGGCGGTTGAGAAACGGCCTGAGGATCCGAATCTGCTCAACGCATTGGGATATATGTTGCTAGAACACACGGATCAGATCCAAGCAGCACGCGGTTATTTGGATAAGGCAATCCGACTCAAACCGGACGATCCAGCAATCTTAGACAGTTACGGGTGGCTATGGTACAAACTTAAAGATTATGCTCAGGCTCGCAAATACTTGCAGCAGGCTTATTCACTCAACTCCGATCCTGAAATCGCCTTTCACCTGGGAGAGACATTGTGGGCACTGGGACAGAAGCAGGAAGCCAGGCGGCTGTGGCGAGAAATCCTCAAAGCAACTCCAGACGAGCGCGTTCGATCTTTGATCGAGCGCGTCCGGAATCGGCTTAAACCGTAAACAACCCACGGCTTTCGTCGAAGGCTTGATCGTAGGACAAGATATGCCCATCCCCGATATTAGGCCGAGTTACCACAGCCCTTGCAATCCAACGATATTGACGCGGAAAACGGCTACGAATTCTTTAAGCTGCGGCTCTTTAAGATGCGATTGCACTGTTGGATTCGTGGCCTTGCCAAGCGACGTCAATGCCATTGTAGCAATAGCGTAATTCCTCCTGCGACTCAAGTTACAGGTTTTCGGTAGAGATTTTATGAATTTCCGTTTTCTGGGATGGATGTTAGTAATCGGGCTGGCGGGATGTGCAGGATGGCGTCCGCCTTTATCTGCCCTCGGTCAACAAGAGTTGGCCTGGCTTAAGCAGCTGGACCAGTTTGAATTACAAGGTCGGGTGGGAGTGCGTGGAAACAAAGGGAGTTGGCATGGGAGCTTGCGTTGGACTTATCGGGATAATCGAGATCGAGTAGTCGTTTCAGGGCCGTTTGGACAGGGAGGAGTCGTCATTCAAGTTCAAGAAAATTGGATCCAAATTGAACAGGCAGATGGGCAAATCCGGGTATCTGATCAACCAGATCAGCTGCTGGAGGAAATACTAGGGGTTGCAGTTCCGTTGCAAGCGCTACGCTACTGGATCCGGGGACTGCCTGCCCCAGGCCAGGCCCAGACAGAGTATGCCCCCGATGGTCGCCTCCAGCGTCTGATACAGGCTGGATGGCAAGTTGAATACCTCGAATATCAACGAGTCGGTCAGGGAGCATTACCGGCGAAATTAGTGCTCGCTGGCCCGCGCCAAGTCCGCTTAAAATTAGTCATAGATCGTTGGGAGACTACGCTTGAGTCTGAGCAAGCTTGAGAGATGGCCCGCGCCGGCCAAGCTAAATCTGATGTTGCGCATTGTTGGACGGCGTGCGGATGGCTATCACTTGTTGCAGACCGTATTTCAGTTTGTCGACTTATGTGATTGGATTTCCTTTGAATGGCTTGACTCGTCTGCAGTGACTTTGGCCAAACCGTTGCCTGGGGTGCCACTAGAAGCTGATTTGACGGTGCGTGCAGCTCGCCTGCTTCAGGCAGTCACTGGAATCCAGCGCGGCGTTCGGATCATAGTAGATAAACGCTTACCGATGGGCGGTGGCCTTGGCGGCGGCAGCTCAGATGCAGCCACCGTGCTAGTGGCACTGAACGCCTTGTGGAACCTAGGCTTAACTGAAGAGGACTTGATTAACCTAGGGGTTCAGCTAGGTGCGGATGTACCTGTATTTATCAAGGGGGTAGCAGCGTGGGCAGAGGGAGTAGGAGAGCGTTTAACTCCCGTGGAATTGCCAGAGCCTTGGTATGTGATTCTATCGCCGCCATGTCAGGTAGCTACCTCAAAGGTATTTGCTGCACCTGATTTGACAAGGAGTAATTCCCCTGTCACAATATACGAGTTTCTCGCGGGAGAGCAGACTAACGATTGCCTGCCGGTGGTGCAGCGGATGTATCCTGAGGTCAATGCGGCAATGGCAGCCTTATCGGTTTATGGCAAAGCGCGTTTGACCGGCACCGGTGCCTGTGTGTTTGCTGCCTTCGCAGATAAAGCCGAGGGTGAGGCAGTGGTGGAAGCACTCCGGCCGCAGTGGAAAGCTTGGGTTGCGCGCGGGTTGAATAAATCTCCTTTGCTAGACAAGTTGATGGCAGCCAATGAGCATTCTAATGGGGCGTCGCCAAGCGGTAAGGCACGGGGTTTTGGTCCCCGCATTCCCAGGTTCGAATCCTGGCGCCCCAGCCATTCATGAACGCTGTTTCTCTTCCGATCGACAGATTAAAGGTACCCGCATGAATGATGCGGGTTTCATGATCTTTGCAGGTAACTCCAATTTACCCCTAGCTCAAGGGATTGCAGACAAGCTCAACATGCGTCTGGGACTGGCTTCGGTTGGTCGTTTTAGCGATGAGGAGATCGCGGTCGAGATCGAAGAACATGTACGGGGAAGGGAGATCTTCGTCATCCAGTCTACTCAGATGCCCCACGAGAATCTTATGGAGTTATTAGTGATCGTAGATGCCTTGAGGCGGGCATCGGCGGGGACAATCACAGCGGTGATTCCTTATTTTGGATATGCGCGCCAAGATCGGCGTCCGCGCTCTGCCCGGGTGCCGATCACTGCTAAGCTGGTAGCGAAGATGATCACTTCGGCTGGAGTAGATCGAGTATTGACAGTTGATCTCCACGCCGATCAAGTACAGGGATTTTTCGATATCCCGGTCGATAATGTCTATGCTTCGCCGTTGCTTCTGGGAGATATCTGGCGCCAGAAGTATGAAAATCAGATTGTGGTTTCTCCTGACGTAGGTGGAGTCGTGCGCGCGCGCGCGCTGGCTAAACGCCTTGGGGATGTGGATTTGGCGATTATCGATAAGCGCCGGCCGCGGGCCAACGAGGCGCAGGTGATGAATATCATCGGCGATGTAAAAGGACGTACTTGTATTCTGGTAGATGACCTGGTGGATACTGCTGGTACTTTGTGCCAGGCAGCACAGGCTCTGAAGGATCATGGGGCAGTACGGGTGGTCTCTTACTGTACTCACCCGGTACTGTCGGGTAAGGCGGTAGCTAGCATTGCTGAATCGGCATTGGATGAGGTGGTAGTCACCGATACGATTCCTCTGCGGCCGGAAGCGCGGGAATGTCGTAAGATCCGCCAATTAAGCGTGGCGGAGATGTTAGCAGAGACGATCCGTCGCATTGCTGTAGGGGAATCGGTGAGTTCTTTATATATAGATTAATCGCTCTTGGAGTCATTAAGATGGAAGCAAGTTTTGAATTTGAAGCTGAAATCAGGCGGGAAGCTGGCACTCGTGCCGCAAGACGGTTGCGTAGAATAAATAAGGTGCCGGCAATTCTATACGGTGGTGATCAGCCGCCGCTGATGTTGGCGCTGTCGAGGAATCAAGTAGACAAAAACCTGGAACAAGAGGCGGTATTTTCTCACATCCTCACCCTTAAGCTTCCGAATGGTCAAGTTCAGGCGATTCTCAAAGAGGTGCAGCGCCATCCGGTCAAAGAATCGGTGACGTATTTGGATTTCCAACGAGTCAAGGCCGATGAGGAAATCCGGGTTCATGTGCCGCTGCACTTCCTGAATCAAGAAATCGCTGTCGGGGTAAAGAAAGGTGGTGTCGTCCTGCATAATTTGACTGAAGTAGAAGTGGTTTGCTTGCCCCGTGATTTGCCTGAATATATTGCTGTGGATTTGGCGAATCTGGACCTTGGAGAAACGCTCCACTTGGGGGATCTGGCAGTGCCTGAAGGAGTGACGATAGTCGAGTTGACTCATGAGGGAGGAGCAGCGATCCCAGTGGTAACGATTCAACCTCCGGTGGTAGAGGAACAACCTGAGGCCGGTGGTGGAGAGACCTAAGGCTGCATTCCGGTGAATCATTTTGCCTTGCTAGTTGGCTTAGGCAATCCTGGTCTGCAATATCTCAAAACCCGGCATAATGCCGGGTTTTGGTTTGTAGACCAGGTGGCCAACCGGTATGGTGTAGATTTTACCTGGCAAGAGCGCTTTGGTAGCTGGGAGGCTAAATTTTACCGTCAAGGCGAAGCGGTGTATTTGCTAAAGCCAGCGCAATATATGAACCGTAGCGGAGGACCAGTCGCGGCAGCTTGCCGATATTATCGGGTTTTGCCTGAGCGGCTATTGGTAGCTCATGATGAATTGGATTTTGAACCTGGCGTTGTGCGCTTAAAAAAAGATGGAAGCCATGGCGGCCATAATGGTGTGCGCAGTATTATTGAGCATTTGGGATCTGGCCAGTTTTGGCGCCTTAGGATCGGAATTGGCCGACCTAAACAGGGTTCAGTGGTCGACTATGTGCTAGGACGGCCTACAGAGGAGGAGCAGGCTAAGATCTTAGCCGCGATCGATCGAGTGGTTCTTTATTTGCCCGAGCTGCTAGAGGAGGGGGCAGAGAAAGCGATGAATTTTCTCCATAAGTAGGTGGCCCACAAGCTGATTGCTGACAGAGGTTAAAAGCTTTAGGCGGTTGACACGAGCAACCAAATTATAAATAATAGTTAGCTCTTTATTAGGAGGGGTTCCCGAGCGGTCAAAGGGACCAGACTGTAAATCTGGCGGCTCAGCCTTCGGAGGTTCGAATCCTCCCCCCTCCACCAGATGTGGGGGGTCTGTGCGGGTGTAGTTCAATGGTAGAACCTCAGCCTTCCAAGCTGATGACGTGGGTTCGATTCCCATCACCCGCTCCAATTAGTGGGCGGGAACCAGAATATAGCCCATATAGCTCAGTCGGCAGAGCACTTCCTTGGTAAGGAAGAGGTCACCGGTTCGAGTCCGGTTATGGGCTCTGATTTTGATTCGGTTTAAATTTCGGCGAGTAAAGAAGGGGATTTGTTCTTATGGCCAAGCAGAAGTTTGAGCGGACGAAGCCGCATGTGAATGTAGGGACGATTGGGCATGTAGATCATGGGAAGACGACGTTGACGGCGGCGCTGACGAAGGTATCGGCGGATTATTTTCATGGGGCGGAGTTTAAGCCATATGATCAGATAGACAAGGCGCCGGAGGAGCGGGAGCGTGGGATTACGATAGCGACGTCGCATGTAGAGTATGAGAGTGCGAAGCGGCATTATGCGCATGTAGACTGTCCTGGGCATGCGGACTATGTAAAGAACATGATTACGGGTGCGGCGCAGATGGATGGTGCGATATTGGTGGTATCGGCGGCGGATGGGCCGATGCCGCAGACGCGGGAGCATATTTTGCTGGCGCGTCAGGTGGGGGTGCCGTACATTGTGGTGTATTTAAACAAGGCGGACATGGTAGACGATTCTGAGCTGTTAGAGTTGGTGGAGATGGAGGTTCGGGAGTTACTGAGTCGGTATGAATTTCCTGGGGATGAGGTACCGGTGGTGGTAGGGAGTGCGCTGGAGGCGCTGGAGGGGGGCCAGAGTGAGATTGGGGTGCCGTCGGTGCTGAAGCTGATGGAGGCGATGGACGAATACATACCGGAGCCGGTACGTGCGGTAGATCAACCGTTTTTGATGCCGATAGAGGACGTATTTTCGATATCTGGTCGTGGGACGGTGGTGACGGGTCGGATAGAGCGAGGGAGGGTGAAGGTTGGGGATGAGGTAGAGATTGTAGGGTTACGTCCGACGATGAAGACGACTGTGACAGGGGTAGAGATGTTTCGGAAGCTACTGGATGAAGGGGTAGCTGGGGACAATGTTGGGGTATTATTGCGTGGTACCAAGCGGGATGAGGTAGAGCGTGGGCAGGTGTTAGCCAAGCCTGGGAGCATTACGCCGCACACTCATTTTGAGGCGGAGGTTTACGTATTATCGAAGGAGGAAGGTGGGCGTCACACGCCGTTTTTCAATGGGTATCGGCCGCAGTTTTACTTTCGGACGACGGATGTGACTGGGTCGGTGGAGTTACCGGCTGGGGTAGAGATGGTGATGCCTGGGGACAATGTGAAGTTGGTGGTGAAGTTGATTGCGCCGGTGGCGATGGAGGAGGGGTTACGGTTTGCGATTCGCGAAGGCGGTCGAACTGTTGGTGCCGGTGTGGTCTCCAAAATCATTGAGTAAAGTTTATGGATAAACGGCAGCGGATTCGAATTCGGTTAAAGGGGTTTGACCATCGCTTGGTAGAGCAATCTACCCACGAGATCGTCGAGACTGCTAAGCGTACCGGGGCGCAGGTGTTGGGTCCCATTCCTCTACCGACAAGGAAGGAGCGATATACTGTGTTGATTTCGCCGCATGTCAACAAAGATGCGCGTGATCAGTATGAAATTAGGACTCATAAGAGATTAATCGATATTGTCGAGCCCACCGACAAGACTGTTGACGCGCTGATGAAGTTGGATTTAGCGGCAGGTGTCGATGTTCAGATTAAGTTGAATTGAGGATGATTACCATGGCGATTGGAGTCGTTGGGCGTAAGTGTGGTATGACTCAGGTATTCACCGAGGAGGGACGATCTGTTCCGGTAACTATGGTTCAAATAGAAGAAAACCGTATTGTTCAGTTGCGTACGATAGAACGTGATGGTTATCGGGCAGTACAAGTGACTACTGGTAGTCGTAAACCTTCTCGCCTAACTAAGCCGAAGGCTGGACACTTTGCTAAGGCCGGTGTTCAACCAGGCCGAGGTCTGTGGGAGTTTCGTTTGGAAGACGGTGAGGGTGAAAATTTACAAGTAGGGATGGTCCTAGACATACCGTTCGATGTCGGTCAGTACGTTGATGTTTCCGGCCTGACTCTTGGGAAGGGTTTTGCTGGGACTATTAAGCGTCACCATTTCAATAGTCAAGATGCGAGCCATGGGAACTCCTTGTCCCATAGAGTGCCAGGTTCGATTGGACAAAATCAAAGTCCGGGGAGAGTGTTTAAGGGCAAACGGATGGCCGGGCGTATGGGGAATGTGCGCCGAACGGTACAAAACCTTCAGGTTGTGGCTATCGATAAAGAGCGTAGTCTGCTTTTGATCAAAGGAGCGGTACCCGGATACAAGGGATCGAATGTTCTTATTCGGCCTGCGGTAAAAAAGTAAGCAGGATCAGCCATGAGTATTGAAATTCCAGTCATTAGCGAGAAAGATTCCGCGCAGCCAGTTTTGGTTTCAGAGCAGATATTTGGCCAGAGCTTCAATGAACCGCTAGTACATCAGTTGGTTACGGCATATTTAAGCGGTGGGCGTACAGGCACTAAAGCTCAGAAGAATCGCTCTGCGGTCAGCGGTGGAGGCAAAAAACCTTGGCGGCAAAAAGGTACAGGGCGGGCACGTGCTGGTAGTATCCGTAGCCCGCTTTGGCGTGGTGGTGGAGTTACCTTTGCTGCATCGCCGCGCAGCTACCGCCAGAAGTTGAACAAGAAAATGTACCGAGCTGGAATGCGTTCTATCCTATCCGAATTGCTTCGCCAGAGCCGTTTGGTGGTGAGTACGGATTTAGTGGTTGGGGGAAAGACCAAAGCAGTAGCTGGCAAGCTTAGGGAATATGGACTAAATAAGCGGGTGCTGATTCTAGTGGATAAAAAAGATCCTGCTTTTGAGTTGGCAGTACGCAATATTCCTCATGTTCAGCTCAGTGAGGCGGGCCGAGTTGATCCTGTTTCTTTAGTAGCAGCAGAGAAAGTTGTGGTTACTCCGGCAGCGGCTAAAGTGTTGGAGGAGCGTTTGGGATGAATCAGCTTGAATTGATGAGAGTTCTTGTGGCTCCAGTGATCTCGGAAAAAAGTACTCGCCTGGCGGAAAGCGAGAATCGGTTTGTGTTTAAGGTTCGAAAGGAGGCTACTAAACCCCAAGTGAAGAAGGCAGTTGAACTGATGTTTGGGGTCGAAGTAGAGTCAGTTCGGTTATTAAACATGAAGGGAAAGATCAAACGCTTTGGGCGCCTTTTGGGTAAAAGGCCGGGTTGGAAAAAGGCATATGTGCGCTTAAAGCCTGGCTATCAAATCGATCTGTCTGCCTCATGAAGACTTGTAAGCTGAAAAGTTAAAGGAGCAGATCATGGCAATTGTCAAATGTAAACCCACTTCTCCGGGGCGTCGTTTCGTTGTTCGAGTCAAGACCGAAGGATTGTATAAGGGAGATCCTTATGCGCCGCTCGTGGAGAAGTTGGTAAAGACTGGCGGTCGCAACAATGTAGGCCGAATCTCTGTCCGACATCACGGGGGCGGACACAAACGCCTCTACCGCATTATCGATTTTAAGCGTGATAAGATCGGTGTTCCCGGTAGGGTAGAGCGGATTGAGTATGATCCTAATCGGACTGCGCATATCGCGCTGATTTTATATCGGGATGGTGAAAGGCGCTACATCATAGCGCCTAAGGGGTTGCAAGTTGGAGATGAGGTTCTCTCTGATAGAGAGACTTCAGTTAAGGTAGGCAATTGTATGCTGCTGCGCAATATCCCGGTGGGGGCAATATTGCACTGCGTTGAAATGACCCCCGGTAAAGGCGCACAACTGGCTCGTAGTGCTGGTACTTCGGTACAGCTGTTAGCAAAAGAAGGGGTCTATGCAACCTTGCGCTTGCGGTCGGGAGAAATGCGGAAAGTGCATATTGACTGCAAGGCGGTGATCGGAGAAGTTGGTAACTCTGAGCATAACCTCATCTCTTTAGGTAAAGCTGGTGCGAGCCGGTGGCGTGGTCGGCGGCCGACGGTCAGAGGAACAGCAATGAACCCGGTAGACCATCCGCACGGTGGTGGTGAGGGTCGTAACAAGGGTAAGCATCCAACTTCTCCTTGGGGACAGCCGACTAAAGGTTACAAGACCAGACGTAATAAGCGTACCGATAATATGATTATTCGGCGGCGTAAATAGAAATAGTAAGAAGGGCTCGAAGATATCATAAGAGGGGAAAGTAGTGCCACGTTCGGTTAAAAAAGGTCCGTTTGTCGATCATCACTTAATGAAGAAGATCGAGCAAGCGCTTGAGAGTAAAAGCAAAAAACCGATTAAAACTTGGTCTCGGCGTTCTACGATCATGCCGGAGATGATTGGTTTGACGATCGCTGTCCACAATGGACGCCAGCATGTCCCGATACTGATTACCGAAAATATGGTAGGGCATAAGTTGGGCGAATTTGCGCCGACTCGCACCTTCCGTGGGCATGCTGCAGACAAAAAGTCTAAGTAAGAGAGAGTGCAATGGAAGTAGCAGCAAAACTGCGTTACGCTCGTGTTTCAGCTCAGAAGTGTCGTTTAGTTGCCGATCAGGTGCGTGGTCTGCCAGTAAGTAAGGCGTTAAATATTCTCCAATTTAGCAATAAAAAATCCGCTGCTTTAGTCCAAAAAGTGCTCGAATCAGCGATTGCCAATGCGGAGCACAATGAAGGTTTAGACATCGATGAGCTGAAGGTCTCTGCGATTCAAGTAGACGAAGGGCCGACCATGAAGCGCTTTAAGGCGCGTGCTAAAGGGCGTGTGAACCAGGTTATGAAGCGCACCTGCCATATCACGGTCAAAGTATCTGAGAGCAAGTAATATGGGGCAAAAAGTTCATCCGATTGGAATACGGTTGGGGTATATCAGGGATTGGAATTCGCGTTGGTATGCTAATTCCAAGGATTATCCAGTTCTTCTACATCAAGATATAGAGGTGCGTGACTTCCTCAAAAAAAGGTTGACCCACGCTTCAGTTAGCCGCATTCAGATTAACCGTGCTGCAAATAATGCCCAAATCACTGTCCACACTGCTCGCCCAGGCTTAATCATTGGCAAAAAAGGCGAGGACATCGATCGGTTACGTCGAGACATCAGTGCCAAGTTAGGGATTCCAGTCCAGATCAATGTGGAAGAGATCCGAAAACCGGAGCTCGATGCGCAGTTGGTTGCAGAGGGAGTTGCTCAGCAGCTGGAGAAACGTATTATGTTCCGCCGGGCGATGAAGCGCGCTGTACAAAACACTATGCGCTTGGGGGCTGAAGGAATCAAAATCAATGTGGCTGGTCGCCTAAATGGAGCAGAAATTGCTCGAAGCGAGTGGTATCGGGAAGGTCGAGTACCTTTGCATACTTTGCGTGCCGATATTGATTATGGCTTTGCCGAAGCGCATACCACTTATGGAGTAATTGGAGTTAAGGTTTGGATCTGCAAGGGCGAAGTATTTGAACCAACCGTCCGATCCGAAGTGAATAAATAGGAGTGCGGTATGCTGCAGCCTAAACGAACCAAGTATCGTAAACAGCAAAAAGGCAGGAATACTGGTCTGGCGTTGCGTGGTAATAAAGTGAGCTTTGGCGAATATGGCCTGAAAGCGATAGACCGAGGTCGCATTACCGCGCGCCAGATCGAAGCTGCGCGTCGGGCAATTACTAGACACGTGCGCCGTGGTGGGAAGTTGTGGATCCGAATCTTTCCAGATAAGCCGATTACTAAAAAGCCCTTAGAAGTGCGGATGGGTAAAGGTAAAGGGAGCGTTGAATACTGGGTAGCGGAAGTTAAGCCGGGTATGGTGTTATATGAAATTGAGGGAATCCCAGAAGACGTCGCGCGTGAGGCATTTCGATTGGCTGCAGCTAAACTGCCAGTGAAAACTTCGTTTACGGTGCGGACGGTGATGTAATGAAGGCAAATGAATTGCGTGAAAAAGCCAAAGAGGAACTTGAAGGTCTATTGGTGGACCTTTACAAGGAGCAGTTTAATCTACGTATGCAAAAAGGAACTGGTGCTTTGACTAAGCCAGATCAGTTGAAGAAGGTTCGCCGCGATATCGCGCGGGTGAAAACGATATTAGGCGAGATGGCGAGAAGGGAGAAGCGATGAGTGAGAATCAGAAAAGCTTAAGGACATTGACTGGTCGGGTAGTCAGCAACAAAATGGACAAAACGATTACAGTGCTTGTGGAGCGCTTGGTAAAGCATCCTCTGTATGGAAAGTATGTTAAGCGTTCTACAAAGTTGCTCGCCCATGATGAAGAGAACCAGTGTCAAGAAGGGGATTTAGTCGCTATCGCTTCTTGCCGTCCGTTATCAAAGCGTAAAGCGTGGAAGTTAGTGAATATCTTAGAAAGAGCTAGATAATGCCTATGACCTAAGGCAAAGAGAGGGGATAGTTATGATACAGATGCAGACTCGGCTTGAGGTAGCGGATAATAGCGGTGCTAAGGAAATACAATGCATTAAGGTACTAGGCGGTTCTCACCGACGTTACGCTAATATCGGCGATATTATCAAGGTTAGTGTTAAGGATGCGATTCCACGCGGGCGAGTTAAAAAGGGCGATGTATATAATGCGGTGGTAGTGCGTACAAAAAAGGGTGTTCGTCGCCCGGATGGCTCCGTAATTCGCTTCGATACCAATGCTGCTGTTTTGCTCAATAACCAAATGCAGCCTATTGGTACTCGGATTTTTGGGCCAGTCACTCGTGAGTTAAGAACCGAGCGGTTCATGAAGATTATCTCGTTGGCTCCTGAAGTCCTTTGAAGCAGATAGGTTTAGGGAAATGCGCAAAATCAAAACAGGCGATGAAGTCATCGTATTGTCTGGTAAAGACAAGGGTAAGCGTGGCAAGGTCAAACGGGTGCTAAAGGACGATCGGGTAATCGTGGAAGGTATTAATATCGCCAAAAAGCACCAAAAGCCGATTCCAGCGAGGGGAATTCCAGGTGGGATTATAGAAAAGGAAATGCCTATTCACGTGTCTAATGTGGCTATTTTTAATCCTCTCACTGGAAAAGCAGATCGGATCGGTTTCCGCTTCCTAGAAGATGGCCGCAAAGTGCGTTATTTCAAATCTAATAACGAAGTCATTGATATCTGATTGATCATGTCCAAACCAAGGTTAGAAATAGAATACAAAGAGCGAATCGTGCCACAGCTGGTTAAGCGGTTCAATTACAAATCTGTTATGCAGGCGCCTAAAATCATTAAAATTACGATCAACATGGGTTTAGGTGAAGCGGTAACGGATAAGAAAGTGTTAGAGGGTGCCCTTCAAGATCTTGCCTTGATTTCTGGCCAGAAAGGGGTTTTAACCCATGCTAGAAAATCTATCGCAGGTTTTAAGATTCGTAAGGGTATGCCGATTGGATGCAAGGTTACTTTGCGCCGAGAGCGGATGTATGAATTCCTTGACCGTTTGATCAATGTGGCGATTCCTCGAATTAGGGATTTTCGCGGCCTAAGTTCGAGGGCGTTTGACGGGCATGGTAATTACACTCTGGGGATCAAAGAGCAGATTATTTTTCCGGAGATCAACTACGACAAGATCGATGCTCTTCGGGGTATGGATATTACGATTACTACTAGTGCACGAACTGATGATGAGGGGCGTGCATTATTAGAAATGTTTAATTTTCCATTTAGGAGCTAAGGGCATGGCTAAGAAATCCATGGTCGCGCGGGAGGAACGGCGTAAACGCCTAGTGGCTAAGTATGCTGCTAAACGGGCCAAGTTAAGGGAGATTTTGAAAGATCCGAAGGCTTCTCTCGAAGCTAAGCTGGAGGCTCAGATGAAACTGCAGCAGCTGCCCCGTGACTCCAGTCCAGTCCGCGTGCGCAATCGGTGCAAGTTGACCGGACGTCCTCGTGGATTCTACCGTAAGTTTGGTTTAGGGCGTAACAAGCTCAGAGAATTGGCGATGTGTGGCGATATACCAGGCCTTACTAAGGCAAGCTGGTAAGAGGGTGAAGCGATGAGTATGAGTGATCCGATTGCGGACATGTTGACCCGCATTCGCAACGCGCAGATGGTTGGTAAAGCGGAAGTGAAGGTGGATTCTTCTAAACAGAAAGAAGCTATTTGCCAGGTTTTAGCGGATGAGGGCTACATTGCAGGATTTGAGGTTGAGCGTGCCAACGGCAAAGCGTTTTTGACAGTGCGGTTGAAATACTTTGAAGGTCGTCCTGTGATTGAGAACATTCAGCGGGTAAGCAAACCCGGCCGGAGGATCTACCGAGGGAAAGATGAATTGCCTAAGGTACAGGGCGGTCTTGGCATCGCTATTGTATCTACTTCCAAGGGTGTGATGACCGATAAAGCTGCTCGTAAGGAAGGGCTTGGCGGTGAAGTGATTTGTATCGTTTCGTGATGCGGAACGAAGGTAAATACTATGTCCAGAATAGCAAATAAACCTATTGCGATTCCCAAAGGGGTAGAGGTTAAGTTTCAGGGCCAAGAGTTATCGGTCAAAGGCGCGAAAGGTAGTTTGTCCCAGCGTATTCCCGATGCGATTGAAGTTCAGCTAGAAGAAGGTGTCATCCGGGTAAGATCTCGTTTGAATGCCAAACAGGCCAGAGCGATGGCAGGTACTATGCGCGCCTTGATCAATAACATGGTGATTGGGGTTAATCAGGGATTTGAAAAAAAATTGCTGTTGCAGGGAGTAGGTTATCGTGCTCAGGTCCAAGGTAAACAGCTGAATTTGAGCTTGGGGTTTTCTCATCCGGTTGTATATAAAATACCTCCAGCAATTACAATCGAAACGCCCAGCCAAACTGAAATTGTAATCAAAGGCGCTGACAAGTATCAGGTCGGTCAGGTAGCGGCAGAAATCCGCGCTTACCGACATCCTGAACCTTATAAAGGTAAGGGGATTAGGTATGCAGACGAATACGTGATCAGAAAAGAAGCAAAGAAAAAATAGAGGTGTTGCATGGATAAAAAAACATCGCGCATGCGGCGTGCAGCGAGGGCTCGGGCGAGAATCCGTCGGGTGGGTATTCATCGTTTGACGGTGCATCGAACGCCTAAGCATATTTATGCGCAGATCACGACAGCAGATGGTTCAAAGGTATTGGCAAGTGCAGCGACGGTCCAGGCAGAAATCCGGAGCAAGGTTAAATATACCGGGAATGTCGAAGCGGCAAAGTTGGTGGGATCTGCTATTGCAGAAAAGGCATTAGCAGTGGGAATTCAACAGGTTGCTTTTGATCGTTCTGGGTTTTTATATCATGGCCGAGTAAAAGCATTGGCCGATGCGGCGCGTGAGGGTGGGCTAAGGTTTTAGGAGAGCATTCAGATTATGGCAAATGGAACGACACAGACAGGCGGTGAGCTCCAAGAAAAACTAGTAGCCGTCCGCCGGGTGGCTAAGGTGGTCAAAGGTGGTCGTCAGTTTGGTTTTACTGCTTTGACCGTAGTGGGGGATGGCAACGGTCGGGTAGGTTTTGGCTTAAGCAAAGCTCGTGAGGTCCCGGTAGCGATTCAAAAGTCCTTAGAACAGGCCCGCAAAAACATGGTACAGGTTAAATTGCGGAAAGATACTTTGCAGTATCCAATTACCGTCACTGAGGGTGCGGCCAAAGTATATATGCAACCGGCTGCTGAGGGAACTGGTATTATCGCTGGTGGCGCTATGCGAGCAGTGTTCGAGGCAGTAGGAGTGCATAACGTTTTGGCTAAATGCATTGGTACAACAAACCCAATTAATGTAGTTCGAGCGACAATTAAAGGTCTGGTAAAGATGCAGGATCCTAAATATGTGGCTGCTAAGCGTGGCAAAACTGTAAAACAGATTCTAGGTTAAAACAGCGATGGAAAAGAAACTTAAAGTTACGCTGGTACGCAGTAAGATAGGCCGATTAAAGTTGCACCAGGACTGTTTGCGTGGGTTGGGGCTGAGGCGCCTGCATCAGACAGTAGAATTAAAAGATACTCCTGAAGTTCGAGGAATGATCCAAAAAGTAGCCTATATGTTAAAGGTTGAGGAAAGAGAATAATGTATCTAAACACGCTTAAGCCAGCTCCTGGGAGTAAAAAAGCGCGTAAAAGGGTAGGTCGAGGGATTGGCAGTACGCTTGGGAAAACTTGTGGCCGTGGACATAAGGGGCAAAGAGCGCGCGCTGGTGGCTACCATAAGGTTGGTTTCGAAGGCGGCCAAATGCCATTACATCGTCGCTTGCCCAAGGTCGGTTTTCGTTCTCAGACTAAACGCTATGGAGATGAAATTCGTCTGCAAGAGTTAAATAAGCTGCCGGGCGATGTGGTAGATCTTGAGGCGCTACGGCAGGCGAATTTGATCTCCTCCATGGTCAAGCAGGTCAAAATCATCGCTTCAGGTAAATTAAACCGGCCAATGATTGTTAGAGGGCTTGCTGTAAGCAAAGGGGCGCGCTTGGCAATCGAAGCGATAGGTGGAAAAGTGGAGGAATCGTGAGCACGCCAAGCATCGCAATGCTAGGGCGGTTCGGCCATTTGGCTGAGCTGCGTCAACGCCTGCTTTTTTTATTAGGCGCCTTGGTGGTTTATCGCCTAGGAGCACACGTTCCAGTACCAGGTATTGATCCCAAGGCACTAGCGTTGATGTTCGAGCAGCAAAGCGGCTCGATTCTGGACATGTTTAACATGTTCTCTGGTGGTGCTTTGAAGCGTCTGAGCATTTTTGCCCTGGGGATCATGCCGTATATTTCAGCCTCTATTATTATCCAGCTCTTGACGATTGTCGTACCAAAGCTCGAGCAGCTAAAAAAAGAAGGTGAATCTGGTCGGCGCAAAATAACTCAATATACCCGTTATGCTACAGTATTCTTAGCAACGTTTCAGTCGATTGGGGTTGCGATTGCGTTGCAAAACCAGACTGCTGGTGGCTTGTCGGTAGTACTTAATCCAGGTCCGCAATTTGTATTTATCACCGCCGTGACTTTAGTCACGGGGACAGTTTTTTTAATGTGGTTGGGTGAGCAAGTTACTGAGCGTGGGATTGGTAACGGTATTTCAATGATTATTTTTGCTGGCATCGTAGCTGAGTTGCCATCGGCTCTAGCGGCGACTCTCGAATTAGCTCGCACTGGCGAGATGAGCCCTTTGACCTTGGTGATTCTATTTGTTCTAGCGATCGCGGTGACAGCATTAGTAGTCTTTGTAGAGAGAGGGCAAAGGCGCATTCCAATTCATTATGCTAAACGCCAAGTAGGTCGCCAAGTATATGGAGGCCAACGTAGTTTTCTGCCGTTAAAATTGAATATGGCTGGCGTGATCCCCCCGATTTTCGCGTCGAGTATTATCTTGTTTCCTGCTACCATTGCAAGTTGGTTTGGAAGTTCCCAAGGGATGGAGTGGCTCCAGGATGTCGCGGCAGCCCTGTCTCCAGGCCAACCTTTGTATATTCTCTGTTATTCGGCAGCAATCGTATTTTTCTGTTTTTTTTATACCGCGGTGGTTTTTAATGCTAAGGAAACAGCTGAAAACTTAAAAAAATCTGGCGCATTTATTCCTGGGATTCGGCCTGGCATCCAAACTGCGCATTATATTGATATAGTCATGACCCGCTTAACTCTGATCGGAGCGATATATATTACCCTAGTTTGCCTTTTGCCGAACTTTCTGATTTTGTATTGGAATGTCCCTTTTTATTTTGGTGGAACTTCGCTCTTGATCATTGTAGTGGTAGTTATGGACTTTATGGCCCAGCTTCAGACTCATCTCATGTCGCAACAATATGAGAGCCTGATGCGTAAAGCTAGCCTTAAAGGTAAAAGTTCTCCTTCCACTGGATTTACTCGTTGAAAGAATTAAAGAGGTTAATATGAAAGTCCAAGCTTCAGTGAAGCGGATTTGCCGCAGTTGTAAAATAATTCGCCGCAAAGGTATCGTTCGAGTTATATGCAAAGAGCCTCGGCATAAGCAGCGCCAGGGTTAAAATATAGACGATTTCTGAAGTAGGAGACTAAAGGGCATGGCGCGTATTGCGGGAGTTAATATTCCAGTTCATAAGCAGGTCGTTATTTCCTTGACATCTATTTATGGGATTGGTCGGTCTCGAGCACGACAGATCTGTGAGTCAGCTCAAATAGATCCAGCTACCAAGGTAAAAGATCTGACTGAAGAACAAATCGATCGAATTCGAACTGAAGTAAGCCGATATACAGTAGAGGGAGATTTGCGGCGGGAAGTTTCTATGAATATCAAACGCCTAATGGATATTGGGTGCTATCGTGGTTTGCGTCATCGCCGTGGATTGCCAGTGAGGGGGCAGAGAACTCGTACTAATGCGAGAACTCGTAAAGGTCCGAGACGTCCTGTGCGCAAATAATCAGTTTTCTTCATTTTTTCCACTAAAGAGGTAGGTTAATGGCGACTCCGAGTCGTACGCGTAAAAAAATTCGGAAAGAGATTTCTGACGGGATTGCGCATATTCATGCATCTTTTAATAACACTATTGTTACAATTACTGATCGCAAGGGGAATGTTTTGGCTTGGGCTTCTTCTGGGGGGTGTGGATTTCGTGGCTCGCGCAAGAGCACTCCTTTTGCTGCCCAGGTGGCGGCAGAGAAAGCTGGCAATATCGTTAAGGAATATGGCATGAAGAATTTGGATGTCCAGGTTAAAGGACCCGGTCCCGGTCGTGAGTCAGCAGTTCGGGCGCTCCATAACCTAGGTTTTAGAATTACACAAATCTCTGATGTGACTCCGATTCCCCATAATGGTTGTCGCCCACCCAAAAAACGGCGCGTGTAGTTAGGAGAAGTAACGATGGCAAGATATATAGGTCCGCGCTGTAAGTTAGCGCGTCGAGAAGGTACAGATTTATTCTTAAAGAGCCGTGGTAAGTCACTAGAGGGGAAGTGCAAGCTGGATCAGCCGCCAGGGCAACATGGTCAGCGGCGGCGGGCGCGGCTTTCTAATTATGCAATGCAGCTGCGTGAAAAGCAGAAAATTAAACGTATTTATCAGGTTTTAGAACGTCAGTTCCATAATTATTACAAAAAAGCTGCACGGCAAAAGGGTTCTACCGGCGAGAACTTGTTATTTTTATTGGAGAGTCGGCTCGATAATGTTGTTTACCGAATGGGTTTTGCATCTACTCGGATTGAAGCGCGCCAATTAGTTAGTCATAAGGCTATTTTGGTCAATGGCTCTGTAGTTAATATTCCTTCTTATCAGGTGAAACCGGGAGACGTAATTTCAGTGCGTGAAAAAGCTAGAAAACAGCAACGTATTCAAGATGCCCTGATGATAGCTGAGCAGTATGGATTTCCCGCTTGGGTGGAGGTGGATGTCAAGAATATGTCCGGGGTTTTCAAATCTCTGCCTGACCGTGCTGATCTAGGTTCGGATATCCAAGAACAAATGGTAGTCGAGCTATATTCTAAGTAACTTGAGAAATTTTAGAAATCATGATTGATCTTTTATTGGATTCTCATAGACCACGCATTGTTAGCATCGAAACAGATGCCACTCAGCATCGATCTAAGATCGTGGTTGAGCCGCTTGAGCGTGGTTATGGCCATACGCTCGGTAACGCTCTACGTCGGGTCTTGTTGTCCTCGATTCCTGGATGTGCAGTCACTGAGGTACGGATCGAGGGGGTATTACATGAATATATGGCGATTGAAGGAGTGCAAGAGGATGTTATTGACATCCTGCTGAATCTTAAGCATCTGGCAGTCATTCTTCATCAAGGAAATAGCGCAGAATTGAAGCTATCTAAACAAGGGCCAGGGCCGGTGTTAGCCAGAGATATTACGCTGACTCACGACGTAGAAATTGTTAATCCAGATCTAGTGATCGCTAATCTGACTGATGTCGGTCAGTTGAACATGACCCTTAAGGTAGCTCGAGGTCGTGGTTACCGACCTGCATCAGAAATGCGGACGGAGGAAGAGCAGGCGATTGGCATGCTGCGCCTTGATGCCTCTTTCAGTCCAATCCGTAAAGTTGCTTATCGGGTTGAAAATACGCGTGTTGATCAACGGACTGACTTGGATCGGTTAGTCATCGAGTTAGAAACTAATGGTACGATAGCCCCTGAGGAGTGTATTAAACAAGCAGCTAAGATCCTGCGTGATCATTTGGCGATATTAGTAGATCTACAGGAAGAGCGGCGAGAAGAACCCAGAGAAAAAGGTCCTAAATTTGCGCCGATACTGCTGCGGCCAGTAGATGATCTTGAGTTGACTGTTCGTTCGGCCAATTGTTTGAAGGCAGAAAATATTTTTTATATCGGTGACTTAGTTCAGCGTACTGAGGTAGAGCTTCTGAAAACCCCTAATTTGGGTAAGAAATCTCTGACCGAAATTAAAGAGGTATTAGTATCTAAGGGCTTGTCCTTAGGTATGCGATTAGAAGGGTGGCCGCCAGAGGATCTGAAAAGGCCAGAAGAAGCTAAAAAAGAGGATAAGGCAAAAGCGTCTTAATTTTAAAGGAAAAGAAAATGCGTCATAGGAAAGCGGGAAAACACCTAAGTCGTACTAGTAGCCATCGTCAGCTTATGCTGCGTAATATGGCCGTTTCACTATTCCAGCATGAGTTAATTAAAACTACTTTGCCAAAAGCCAAAGAATTGCGTAGACTAGCTGAACCGTTGATAACTTTGGCCAAAGAGGATAATACGGCACGGCGTCGATTGGCATTTGCCAGGTTGCGGAATAAGGATGTTGTGACTAAGCTATTTAGAGAATTGGGACCCCGGTATAAAGTTCGGCCAGGTGGTTATATACGTATCCTAAAGTGCGGTTACCGCGCTGGTGACGCAGCGCCCATGGCATATGTGGAATTAGTAGATCGCCCGATTAAAGAAGGCTCTATGCCGAAAGAAGAATAACAAAAATAAAAAGCCGGGAACTTCCCGGATTTTTATTAGACCAATCACCATTCTTTTTTCAATAGCTTCAGCTTACCTGGCTTGCCATTCCATTCGTCAGCGTCTGGAAGAGGACTTTTCACTTCCGTGATGATAGGCCATTTCTTGGCTAATTCGGCATTTAGCTGGATGAATACCCTCTGGTTTTCTGGAACCTCGTCTTCGGAATAAATCGCATTGACTGGGCATTCTGGCTCACATAAGGTGCAATCGATGCACTCATCTGGATCGATGACGAGCATGTTAGGCCCCTCACGAAAGCAGTCAACTGGGCAGACATCCACGCAGTCAGTGTACTTGCAATTGATACAATTTTCTGTGATAACAAATGCCATTGTGTTGTCCTGAAATTATTAATAAATTAATTATAACACTGCCTAACGCCTTAGATGCCAATATGCAAGTTTGATGAAGAGTTGCTGCTTATATAAAGCAAGCGCTTACTGCGTCTAACCAAATATATCGTTGAGTAAAGAGTATGAAGCTGCAACAGCTTCGGTATATCTGGGAGGTAGTTCATCACAACCTTAACGTCTCTGCAACAGCAGAGAGCTTGTTCACGTCCCAACCTGGTGTCAGCAAGCAGATCCGCTTGCTTGAAGAGGAGTTGGGTATCCAGATTTTTGCGCGCAACGGCAAACAATTGACCGAGATCACACCAGCAGGCAAGCTGATCGTGGCGTTGGCAGGAGAAATTCTAGACAAGGTTGAAAATATTAAACGGATTGCCAAAGAATACCGCGATGAGCGATGTGGCACGTTAGCAATCGCCACTACCCATACTCAAGCGCGTTATGCGTTGCCTCCGGTGGTAAAAAGTTTCATGGCCTGCTATCCGCGCGTAACTTTGACTATGCACCAAGGCACGCCAATGCAGATTTCAGAGCTAGCGGCGCGAGGGGTTGTTGATCTTGCCATCGCTACCGAAGCGCTGGAATTGTTTGAAAATCTAGTGATGCTCCCATGCTATCAATGGAATCGTTGTATTTTAGTTCCAAAAGGACATCCTTTGACGGAAAAGCAGCCGCTGACTTTACAACAAGTTGCTAAATGGCCGCTGATCACGTATGTGTTTGGTTTTACTGGCCGTTCTAAGCTCGATGAAGCTTTTGCTCACCAAGGACTTGAGCCTAGGGTGGCGCTGACTGCTGTGGACGCAGATGTGATTAAGACGTATGTGCGGTTAGGATTGGGGGTTGGGATTATCGCCAAGATGGCTTATGATCCTAGGACCGACCAGAATCTAGTGGCGTTAGATGCTGGTCATTTGTTTGGCCCTAGTATCACTAAGATCGGACTGCGCCGGGATATGTTCGTACGCGGGTTTATTTATGATTTTATCGAGTTATTTGCTCCTCATTTGACCCGCGAGAAGGTGAAGCAAGCGATGAAGCTACGCGACAAACGCGAGCTCGATGCCTTATTCGAAGGCATCGAGCTGCCTTGTTATTGATCTGGGCGGCGGTGTATTCCGCATTCCTTTTTTGCTGCCTCCTCCCACCACCAGCGGCCTTCACGCTCGTGTTGATGAGGAAGGACAGGGCGAGTGCAGGGTTCGCAGCCGATGCTTCGGAATCCATGGCGATGGAGTTCATTAAAAGGAACTTCAAATGCTTCGATGTAATCCCAGACCTGCGCTGAGGTCCAATTAGCAAGCGGATTAAATTTGAATAACTGGCCACTACGGCCTTGGAATGCCTTATCCAATTCTACTTCAACCAAATTCTGCCGGGTATCCGGATTCTGGTCGCGGCGTTGACCGCTGATCCAGGCATCTAATGTGGCGAGTTTGCGCCGTAAAGGAGCTACTTTTCGAATTTGGCAGCATTCCTGGTGGCCATCGCGGTAGAAACTGAATAATCCTTTGCGTTGAACTAGATTGCGAACTTCCTCAGCATTGGGATACAAAACATCTAACTTAATCGGGTAACGCTCGCGAACCCTTTCTATAAAGCGATAAGTTTCTGGGTGCAATCGCCCAGTGTCCAGCGTAAATACCTGGATGCCTTCTCGTAATTTGCAGGCCATATCTATCAGGACTACATCTTCAGCGCCGCTGAAAGCGATGGCGATGTTCTCAAAGTGTTCCAAGGCAGTCTGCAAGATTACACGCGGCTTTTTACCGGCTAATGCAGGTTGCCAATGTTTTAGGTCAAATTTGGCATGATTTATCATTACTCATCTTAACAAGTTTGGCTGAAGTAATGTTGCAAGAATTCATCAAAGCTGAGTTGGTCCTCAGCTTCGATGCGTAATTGTTCTTGAATGGATTGTTGGGAAATTTGATCAAACCAGAGTAAGCGATCTTCTGGAAGAGGCTGTTTGCGGAAGTATTCGGCATGCTGTATCGATTGACGCAAAGCGAAAGCAGCAAAAGATTCTTTATTAGCACGTAATTCTGCCAATATTCTGGCCGAGGGTGTCAAGCCAGCGTGGATTATCCATGCTTGGTACCGCTCTAAGCTAGTTTGATGAAGCCTAGTAGGTAAAGGTTCATCTAGTAATTGACACAAGGGACGCAGGGCCAAACAGATTTCTTCGGCCCATTGGCGTAAAGGGATAGCCTGGCCTTCACGAATCAGAATTAGTTGGGGATCGCGCCCTCTTTTGGCAGTCGCGAGTAAATTAGCTTGGACTACCTGACTTTCGGTTTGGTTTTGAAAAGAGCTGTCCTCGAGCAAGCAATATAAGAGAAATGCCTTAAGAAAAGCGAGCTGGTAGATGTCAACTCCCAGCGGTTCGTAAGGGTTGAGGTCTAAAGCTCTGACCTCAACATACTGTACCCCACGCCGCCGAAGCGCTAACGTGGGCCTTTCTCCCCTTTCGGCGATCTGTTTGGGGCGCACAATGCTGTAATATTCGTTTTCGATTTGAAGGATATTGGGGTTGAGCTGGCGGTACTCGCCATCGACCTTAACGCCAATTGCTTGATAAGGGGGATAAGGTGTTTCGATAGCCCGGCAGAGGTCAGCGACGTATTCTTCCAAGCTATTGCAAGAAATGTGCAGGCTGGCCTGAGTTCGGTTCTTGTAACCGATATCGCTCATCCGCAGCGATGTGGCATAGGGTAGAGCGTATGTATTTGGAGTTAGCTGGATGAATCCAGGCGGTATTCCACCCCGGCACTCTAAAAAAGCCTTACAGACTGCAGGGGATGCGCCAAACAGGTAAATCAACAACCAACCATAACGTTGCAAGTTGCGAATCAAAGAGAAATAAGCAGCGGATTGAAATACCTGTTGCGGACGACGATCTTCCAAGACTTCTTGTAATATTGGCCACAGTTTTTCAGCAACGGAATAATTGAAGTGAATACCGGCGATGGCTTGCATAGCGCGGCCGTAGCGGAAACTCAATCCTACTCGGTAGATATATTTCATATAGCCGATGTTGGATCGGCCATAGCTGGCAATGGGGATGTCATCATCACGCGCAAAGCCGCAGGGCATGCTAGTAGCCAGGAGAATTTCATGCGGATCCAGATGCGAATAGACAAAACGGTGGATCTCGCTGAGAAATGCTAAGGTTAGCTGCTCATCGGAATAAGGCGGAGTGATGAACTCCAGTAGTGCCTCTGAATAATCAGTAGTGATATAAGGATGAGTGAGGGCAGAGCCTAATGCTGCCGGGTGAGGGGTCTTAGCAATACGGCCGTCGCTGGTGATGCGTAGGCTTTCTTTTTCTAAGCCTATCAGGCCTTGTGAGAGTAGCGAGGTGTCTGCGAGACGGGCTAGTCGTTCAAGACGTCGAATAAATTGGCCGGTGTTCAATGAGATGGTTCCTTATGTCGATTCACCACCGGTCCTATTATAAATCGATCGTAACCTGGTGCTTCAGCTCAAAGCAACAAAAACCCGGGCAAAGCCCGGGTTGCGAAAAAGGAATTGATTTAAATTTTTTTAAGCGTTTGACTTTAAGCTAAGGCTTTTGGGAAAACAGAGATACTGGAGAGGCGCTGCTTATCACCATCGGGCGAGTTGCCACAGCTGACCATGCTCATGACTGCCAGTACGATCGCCAAGATGCTAAGAATTTTCTTCATGTTTTCCTCCTCGTCATTATAGGATTATTGAGATTGTTGTGCTAGTGCACCCAGATTTTATATCCAAGTCGAATAAAAAATTCAACCTTTGCCTACAACTAATAAAAAATCCAGGGTAGACCCTGGATTGGAAGTATCAATTAAATCGGTAAATCGGTTACCAGCTAGTTAACCGGCTAGCCTGACAAAGTGAAAGCCACTGCTGGGAGGACGCTGGGTTTCTTTATCCCGGTTGGGACAACCTGCTAGACTTAAAAGTACCCCCAAAAGAGCAATAACGCCAAGGATTTTCTTCATACTCTCCTCCTCGTCGCATAGGTAACTCAGTTAGGAACAGCGGTTCCTTTAACAAATTTAGAAAAAAAAGTCAATACCTATGAAAATGGGCAAACTATAAAGCGGTTGTTATTTAAAGCCATATTTTGTACGGAGCGCCAGCTTGTTCTCTAGCCAGGCGGGGAACCAGATAGCCTGGCAAGCGACGGCGTAACTGTTCATAGAGGGCTTTGGCTTTAGCCTCAGGAACTTCGAAATGAGCTGTGCCTCGGGCGCGGTCGAGCAAATGCAAGTAGTAAGGCAAGATACCGGCCTCAAATGCAGTCTCTTGTAAGGCGATCAGAGTCTCGACGCAGTCGTTAACACCCCGTAGCAAGGTGCTTTGGTTCAGTATAGGGATAGCGTGCTGGCGCAGCCGGTAGATCGCTTCTGCCACTTCGCTGTCGATCTCGTTAGCGTGATTGGCGTGAACGACCATGACGCAGCTCAGACGAGTCGAAGTTAAAACGTGTACCAAGTTTTCATTTACTCGGCTAGGCAAGACAATTGGCAGTCGGCTGTGGATACGCAGTCGGCGGACATGTAGAATCTCTGCCAAATCCTGAATTAGCTTTCCTAAGCGGCTATCGCTTAGCATCAGGGGGTCGCCACCGCTTAAGATCACTTCCTTGATGGAAGGATCGCTGCGTATGTATGCCAGAGCTGCTTGCCAACGGCTGGGGGTAAGCTGATGGTGTAGATAGGAAAATTCACGCCTAAAGCAGTAGCGGCAGTGGATAGCGCAGGCACCGGTCGTAATGATAAGAACTCGGCCTGAGTATTTGTGGAGCACGCCTGGCGCTCTTTGTGCCTGGATGTCGCCGACCGGATCGGTGACGAAGCCTGGAATTAGGCGGGTTTCGTCGGCGTGCGGCAATACTTGGCGCAGCAATGGGTCATCCGGATCGCCAGGACGCATCCGGGCGGCAAACTTGCGCGGTACTCGGAAGGGAAAAATTAAATTTGCCTCTAAGCTCAATAGATCCTGAGGCAGATCGAGAAAAGCCAGAAGTTCTCCTGGCGAGCGAAAACCTTCTGCTAGCTCTTGTTGCCAGGCAGGCACGATGGGTTGGGGTATAATGATAGTCACTTGTTAAACTTTGAACAGGATGTGTACACTGTGGCAACCTATAGTACCAACGAATTCAAAGCAGGGTTAAAAGTCCTGTTGGATGGAGATCCATGCGTGATTCTCGAAAACGAATTTGTGAAACCTGGCAAAGGACAAGCGTTCAACCGGGTGAAATTGCGGAATTTGAAAACTGGCCGGGTCCTAGAGCGGACTTTTAAGTCCGGCGAGAGTGTGGAAGCTGCCGACGTCGTAGATGTTGAGATGCAATATCTCTATAACGATGGCGAGTTGTGGCACTTTATGGATCCTGCCACTTTCGAGCAAATCTCTGCCGACGCCAAAGCTGTGGGCGAGGCCAAACAATGGCTGAAGGAACAAGCTTTGTGCACCGTCACGTTATGGAACGGTGTGCCTATTGCAGTAATGCCGCCTAATTTCGTTGAGCTCCAAGTCGTAGAGACCGACCCTGGAGTTCGTGGGGATACTTCAAGTGGCGGCAGCAAACCGGCTACCCTGGAAACGGGGGCAATAGTAAGGGTGCCTTTATTCGTCCAAATAGGTGACATCATCAAGATAGACACGCGCACGGGTGAATACGTCTCCCGGGTCGGCAAATAAGCCAGCTTGGCAACCTGCTTGTAGTTTGGAGAATCTGCGTCAGCGGGCGGTGATGTTGGATAAGATCCGTGCGTTTTTCCGCAACGCCGGGGTACTTGAAGTAGAAACTCAAGTGCTTTGGCCGACAGTAGGGACCGATCCGCACCTGGATTGCTTTTCAGTCGACGGCGGCGCCTGTACCCTTTATCTCCAGTCCTCGCCAGAGCTTGCCATGAAGCGCCTGCTCGCTGCAGGCTCAGGGTCTATTTTTCAGATCTGTAAAGCGTTCCGGCGCGGGGAGATAGGGCGGTTGCATAATCCGGAATTTACCCTATTGGAATGGTACCGGGTCGGTTTCGATTTATCCCAATTGATGGACGAGGTTGCTTGTCTGTTAGAGGAATTATTAATCCCCTATATCCAAGGACGGCTGTACTTTACCTATGAGGAAGTATTCCAGCGGTATCTTGGTATTTCGTGGCAGGCGCCGTTACCTCATTTTGAGAGGCAAGCCAAAGCCTTGGGGCTGATAGAAGCTGCTGTAGTATGCGGCCAAGATCGCGGTCTGTGGTTGGATTTTTTGTTCTCGCACGCGATTCAGCCGCAGCTTCCTAAGCAAACGCTAGTGTTTGTTTATGATTTTCCGGCAGCGATGGCAGCGATGGCACGTCTTAAACCAGAGGATCCTTGCGTTGCAGAACGGTTTGAGGTGTTCGTCGATGGTGTAGAGTTGGCAAATGGTTACCGCGAGCTGACTGATCCGATTGAGCAGCGTGCTCGTTTTGAGGCCGATTTAGCCCAGCGCCGTCGTGCTGGCATGCCACTACCACCTGTAGATGAGGCATTTCTAGCTGCGTTGGAGGCAGGGTTGCCCGACTGCGCCGGGGTTGCGTTAGGAGTGGATCGAGTCCTGATGTTAGCTCAGGGGTGCTCTGAAATTTCCGATATCCTGGCATTTCCCCTTCGGCCAGCGTTGTGAAATCTTTTCGTTTTCCTTCTTTACATACGTTGATACTGGCAAGTTTTAGCCTAGTGCTTTTGCCGCTGCTCCTAGCTCTGGGATCGGCACTGTATGCTCTGGAAAAGCTAACCAGCTATGGTCAGAACGTGGTGTATCGATCGGTTCGGATAACTCATAGCAGCCGCGTATTATTGGAACATCTAGTTGCAATGGAGCGCAGTGCAAGGCAATCCCTAATTCTCGCCGATCCTGGATTGTTCCAGTATTACCAAGATGTGCGGAAGACCTTCGTAGCTGAGCTTCAGGGACTGCAAAAGATAGTAGCGGAGGCGGATCTAACCCGTCTTTTGGCGTTGTTACTAGGGTTTTTCTTCGTTTCGATCATTCGTCCTATCCGGCAGCTGGACGCGGCTATTCGCAAGCTAGGAGACAAGGACTTTAACCAGCCAATCAAAGTGCAGGGGCCGCGTGACCTGGAGGCGCTTGGTAAACGCCTAGAATGGTTGCGGACCCGGCTTTCGATGTTAGAGGCAGGAAAGCAGCGTTTTATGCGCAATATTTCTCACGAATTGAAAACTCCTCTGGCCAATATTCACGAAGGAGTTGAGTTGTTAGCTGACCAAGTGGTCGGCGAACTGACCTTGGAGCAGGCGGAAATCATTCGAATTATTCTGGATAACGCCGACAAGCTTTATCGCATGATCGAGGATTTGATTCGCTACAGTCAGTTGCAGCGGGTAGATGAAGCGATGCATCCCCAAATGGTCGATATGAAGCTGTTGGTTGAGGAAACCATCGAAGATTATCGTGTGCGCCTATGCGCCAATGAACTTCGCCTCCAGAGTCAATTGGCGCCACTGAAATTCTATGGATTCCCAGAGTTGTTGCGCTCGATGGTTGATAATTTGTTGTCCAATGCAGTTAAATACTCCCCCCGCGGGGGCGAGATTACGGTAGCTTTATTCCACAAAGAGGGCAATATGTATTTTGAGATCAAGGATCAGGGGCCGGGTATTCTGCCTGAAGAGCGCAAGCGAGTGTTTGACGTGCTCTATCAAGGAGTGATTGGACGTAAATTAGGCATAGAAGGGACTGGATTGGGACTTGCAATTGTCAACGAGTGTGTCGTCATGCATCACGGGCGGGTAGACATTCTAGATCCCCCGCACGGGCAAGGCGCCTATTTTCAAGTGGTTATTCCGTTAGAGGGAGTTCAGGTTGAATAAGAACCTGTTCGTGTGGAGCGGCTTGCTAAGCTTGGGCTTGTCGCTTTTGGCGGGATGTGCCGGTCAACCATCTCAACCGGTATCTACCCCACCGTTGTCTAGCTATGCGCTGACTCAAGAACCTGCTTACCAGCTTCAGACTCTACCAGAGCTAGTGAGTTATATGGGTTATCTGGCCGAATTGCAGCCTTTCCAACGTCAGGCGGAATGTGAATGGCTACAGCGTTTCAATGCAATCGCTCCAGGGCCTGGGGTACGGCTTCACTTGGCGTTTGCTTTGCTGTTGGCTCCAAATTGTGGTGGCAATGAATCGCAGCAAGCAGCCGCTTTATTTAAAGCTGGATCGGCCCAGGTCCAAGACTTACCAACTCGCCGCTTTTTGGCCTACTATGTGGAATTAGCCCAGCGCCGATACGGCATAGAGCGCTATCGCCAAGAATTAACTCGTAAACTGGAGCGGCAGTGGAAACAGGCGAATCAAAATCTAAGCTACCGCCTGCATACCTGCAGCGAAGCACTTAGAGATGCACAATCGAAATTAGAAGCTTTAAAAGCAATTGAACAAAGCTTGAAGGCTACGGGGGCACCATAGAACGATGCAGGACTTACGCAAGCGGATATTGCTGGTCGACGACGATGAGAGTTTCTTGCGCCTTTTGACTATGCGCCTGAGTGCGGCTGGCTTTACCGTCAAACCGGTGACCAGTGGTGAGGAGGCATTAGCACAGTTACAGTTATTTCGTCCCCAGGTGGTGGTAACCGATTTGATGATGGATGATATGGATGGTATGGCATTGTTTGAGGTCATACACGCGCGTTGCCCCACGCTGCCGATTATTATTCTCACTGCCCATGGCACTATCAACGATGCAGTCGATGCCACCAAGCGGGGCGTATTTGGGTTCTTAACCAAGCCGGTGAATAACAAAGAGTTGGTATGTCAGGTTAGCCGGGCGATGGAGATCTGTCTGGGTGCAGAAATACATCAAGATACCGAGTCAGCGGCAGCCTGGCGCAGTGGGATCATTACCCAAAGCCAACTGATGGACCAGCTGCTCAACCAAGTGATGCGTTTGGTGCAGGGGAGGGCAAGCGTATACATTTATGGTGAGAGTGGTACGGGTAAGGAGCTTTTGGCTAAAGCGATTCATCAGGCGGGGCCACGGCGGGACCAACCGTTCATCGCAGTCAATTGCAGCGCCATTCCTGAGCATCTATTTGAATCGGAACTGTTCGGCCACAAGAAAGGGGCTTTTACCGGTGCGGTTCGAGACCACGAAGGGCTATTCCAGGCCGCTAACGGGGGTACCTTGTTTTTGGATGAGATCGGCGATATGCCTAAAGCCTTCCAGATCAAGCTGCTGCGGGCTCTCCAGGAAATGAGGGTACGGCCGGTAGGAAGCACCGAGACTTTACCGGTAGACGTCAGAATCGTCTCCGCCAGTCACGTAGATCTAGAGCAAGCTGTGGCGGCAGGTGATTTCCGTGAAGATCTCTATTACCGGCTGAATGTAGTGACGCTGAAGGTACCCCCGCTGCGCGAGCGGCCGGAGGACATCCCCCTGCTCGCTGCCCACTTCATCAAACAATTGGCTGAGTCTTATGGGAGCGTCGTCAAGGGATTTTCTCCAGAAGCTTTGGAATACCTAGTGCGTTATGACTGGCCGGGAAACGTGCGCCAGTTACAAAACGTCATAGAGCAATGCGTGGCGTTTTCCAATACGCCCTTGATCCCTTTGAGCCTAGTCCAAAAAGCCCTCAGTAAAGATGCTGCCAGCGGTGCTCTGCCTCCTTTGCGCGAGGCTAAACGCCACTTTGAACGTGAATATCTTATTCGATTACTGCAGATCACTCGGGGAAATGTGGCTCGCGCAGCGCAGCTGGCCAAGCGTAATCGGACCGAATTCTACCGCTTGCTGAACCGTCATCAGCTGGATCCAAATTCATTTAAATCCTAGCCGATTTTGCACGGCTGCTAGCCGGTTTTCCAAACGGTCCTGACTGGTGTCGAACGTGAGCGTAACAACTTGTTCAGACGTATCCAGCGGATCGTAATGGTGGAGCTGGTAGTCTAGGATTGTCAGGTCGGCTTCGGACGGATCGCGCCGCTCCCTCATGCGCTTTTGAACGCGCTGGCGCAGAATATCCTCTGCCGCCTGGAAATCTAAAATTAGGAAAGGGATTGCGAGCGTCCTAGCCAACTCCCGGAATTTCTCTCGATAAGGGCGCTTAAGAAAAGTGGCATCTACGATTACCGGAAAACCAGCGGTCAAAATAGTGTGGGCGTCGTCCCGTAATTTTTGGTAAGTGCGGTGGGTGAAATCCGGGCTATAAATGCCACCTGCTAGCGGGGCTTTGGAGCGGGCGGTGGCTTCAACCCCAGCTAGCCGCTTACGCTCTATGTCTGAACGCAAATGCAGCGCCCCTAATTGGGCGGCCAATCGGCGCGCGGCGTAGGATTTGCCACTGCCGGAAAAGCCGTGGGTAATGCATAAAGCCGGTTGTCTCATCTGACTGAAAGTTTGAGCTAGTTCAAGATAGCGCTCGAAATCTTTCAGATGGATAGCTTCCTCAGGATGCTGCCGACTGCTCAAGTAGGCGATCTTGGCCCGCACCATAGCTCGATAGACCAGATAGTAGCGTAAGAGGCGCACGCCGGCATAGTCGCCGATCAAGCTTAGATAGTCATTCAGGAAGCAAAATCCTAACGGCCTTAATCCACGTGCGCAAAGATCCATCACCGTAAAGGCGATTTCGCTTTGAAGGTCGATCCAGCGCAAGCTAGGGTTAAACTCGATGCAATCAAACGGCAATGGCTGACCTTGCCATAGGACGATGTTACCGAGGTGTAGGTCGCCGTGGCATTCGCGGATCCAACCTTGTCGTTTGCGCTCGACCATCGCAGCGCGTAGCTGATTAAACTCGGCCTCGGTCCAAGCATTCAGTTCTGCCAAGATAGTCCCGCTGGCAGCGCAGGGGCTTTGGATCTGGGCAAAATTTTGCCTGGCCGCTTCCTGGATAAGCTCCGGGTCGCCGTAAGGGGTTTGTGCGCCTGCGCAGGCAGCAGATTGGTGAAAGCGGGCGATCAGTTCGGCCAAAGATTGAAAGTGGGCTTCTTGCAGCTCACCTCGCTTAGCAAGTTCGGCAAGCAAATCTTGTTCCTGGAATTGGCGCATTTTGACCGCGTATTCCAGAATTTGGCCTGACCCACCGATGCGAGGGGAGGTTGGGTCATCGGTGAGTGCTACTACCTCCAGGTAGAGCTGGGGAGCCAGACGCCGGTTAAGGCGTAATTCTTCCTGGCAGTAAAAACGGCGTTGGTCGAGGGTAGAGAAATCGAGAAAACCGAAATTCACTGGTTTTTTGATCTTGTAAGCATAAGGACCGGTGAGAATGATCCAGGAAATATGGGTTTCACGGCAGCAGATAGATTCAGTGGGATGGTCGTAGACCGAAGGGTTGAGCAAGGCGCGGATGAGCGGGGGAAGATTCATGACACTGCTTTCAAGCACGGCCGTCTTTGGTCGATTTGGAAACACTTTTGGCCAGACAAAAAAGCTAGCAATGCTTCCCCGACCAGCTGTCGACGCCAACCCTGGTAGAGCACCGAATCCTTGGGGCATGCTAAGAATCGTTCCAAGTCCTTGCGCGAAGCGAGCGCAGTGGGGCTTAAGCCATGCCTTGCTGCTTGTAGCCGGACTAAAGCGCCGAGCAGATCCAGCACTATCTCTTCCTCGGCAGTGCGCTTGGGTAGCCGCGGAAAAGTTTCTTCAGCGCCGTCGGCGTGGCTTTCGGCAACTAGTTGGCAGATAGTCCCCCCATAACGTTTGACAAACCTTGTGTCGATGCCACGCAACTGGGCTAGCGCCTCGGGGGTTTGTGGTCTTAGCCTAGCAATATGGAAGAGGAGGTCATCCTTCAATACCCACCCTCGGGGTTGGTTAGACGCGGCTGCAGTCTCTTCGCGCCAGGCAGCCAGTCGCTTGAGAACTGCCAGCGGACGGCCATTTAACTTATGCGTTCCTTTGATTCGGCGCCAAGCCTCTTCCGGTAAATTGATATAGGTGGCCGGATCGGTAAGAGTATTGAAGTCATGCTCCAGCCATGTAAGCCGCTGCGTTTGTTCTAAGCGCTTCCGCAATTTGAGAAACAAAGGACCCAAATAGCGCACATCGTCAGCGGCGTACTGAATCTGTTCGGGGCTCAGCGGACGTTTACGCCAGTTGGTGCGAGTATGACCCTTGTCTAAGGATACTCCAAGCACTTCTGCAACCAGGTGAGCGTAGCCGACTTGCTCAGGATAGCCTAGGAGCGGGGCGGCTAATTGAGTGTCAAATATCGGTTGAGGCAGCCGTCTGTTAAGATAGTACAAGATCTCCAGATCTTGACGGCCGGCGTGAAAGACTTTCAGCTTATCTGGCCGGTAAATGAGCTGCCACAGTATAGATAGATCGGGAAGCTGCAGCGGATCAACGCAGGCTAGCGCTCCTTCCCCAGCGATCTGCAGCAAACAGAGCTGCGGATAATAGGTGGATTCGCGCAAGAATTCGGTGTCAATTGCTAGCCAAGGGCTAGTTGCCAGGTCGTTGCACAGGCGTTCGAGTTTAGCTGGCGTATCGACGTATTGCGGGGTGATAGAGTGCATAAGTTAATTTGGGATGGCAATGGTAACGTTAGCGATTGGGCAATATTAATCCTCTAATTCTATGATACAAAACCGTAAGCTTCTAGTGTTGGTGGACGGCAGCTCGTTTCTTTTTCGCGCTTATCACGCTCTGCCCCCTTTGAATAATTCGAAAGGGGAGCCTACCGGCGCGATTTATGGCGTTGCCAATATGCTGCGCAAGCTGCTTCGAACTTATGCCACGCCTTATTTTGCGGTGGTATTCGATGCGCCTGGCAAGACTTTCCGCAACCATCTGTTTGAAGCCTATAAAGCCCATCGCCCTCCCATGCCCGAAGAATTAAAGGCCCAGCTTAAACCTTTGCAAGAGCTGATCGAGGCGCTAGGCATCCCGCTAATCATAGAGGAAGGGGTAGAAGCCGACGATGTCATCGCGACGCTCGCCAAGCAGGCAAAAGCCTTGGATTTTGATGTGGTAGTAGCCACAAGCGACAAAGACCTAGCGCAATTGGTAGATGAACGACTCATCCTCGACAACACGATGTCTCAGACCCGCCTGGATGCAGCAGGGGTACAGGAGAAGTTTGGCGTGCCACCAGATAAAATCGCCGATTATCTGGCCCTGGTGGGGGATCCTGCCGATAACATTCCCGGGGTTCCTGGGATTGGTCCAAAAACTGCAGCTAAGTTATTGAATCAATACGGCCGCCTAGATGAGGCGATCGCGCGCGTAGATGAGATTCCAGGCAAGATAGGCGAGCGCTTACGCGCTCATCTGGAGGAACTTGCACTGTCGCGTCGGCTGGCGACAGTGCATAGCGATGTGGCATTAGGCGTAACGTTTGAGGATCTTAAGCGGCGGTCGCCTGATCAAGCTAAGCTCGTGGACTTGCTCAAGCGACTTGAGTTTACCTCCTGGCTGCGCCAGCTAGATGAGCTTCTGCCGACTACCCGGGACGAGCGCACTTTAGGCTTGTCTGCGGATTACCAGGCAGTGCTTACCAAAGTCAGCCTAGATGAATGGCTGGAATGGTTACAGCAGGCGCCTTTGTTTGCTTTTGATACCGAAACGACGGATCTGAATTATCTAGACGCGCGTCTGGTGGGAGTATCATTTGCTGTAGAACCAGGTAAAGCTGCCTATGTGCCTATGGGCCACGATTACTTAGGCGCACCGATGCAACTGGATCGGGATAGCGTGCTTGAGATCCTGCGCCCGCTGCTGACTTCAGAACGTATCCTCAAAGTAGGACAAAACCTTAAGTACGATGCCCATGTATTAGCTAACCACGGCATCGAACTTAAAGGAATCGCCCACGATACCATGCTGCAGTCCTATGTCCTCAACAGCACTGCTACCCGCCACGACCTGGATTCTCTGGCCTTGACTTACCTTGGGCTCAAGACGACCCGTTACGAGGAAGTGGCAGGCAAAGGCGCCAAACAAATTCCCTTTCAGCAGGTAAGCCTCGAGCAAGCGGTAGCCTATGCTGCTGAAGATGCTGATATTACCCTACGCTTGCATCGAGTGTTATGGCCGAAGCTTCTAGCTGAACCCAAGCTCAAACGCGTGTACCTCGAAATTGAGATGCCTTTGGTGCCGGTGCTAGTGCGGATGGAGCGCCATGGAGTCCTGGTGGATCGGGAAGCGCTAACCGCGCTTGGTAAGGAGCTTAAACAGCGCTGCGCTGCGATCGAAGAACAGGTGTACTGCATTGCCGGAGAAACTTTTAATCTGGCCTCGCCCAAACAAATTCAGCACATCTTGTTCGAGAAACTCAATCTCCCCGTGTTGCAAAAGACCCCCAAAGGACAGCCTTCCACTTCCGAGACGGTCCTTCAGGAGCTTGCGGCAGACTATGAATTGCCGCGCCTGATCCTGGAGCATCGGGCTTTGAGTAAACTCAAGTCTACCTACGTTGACCGCCTGCCGCAGCAGATCCATCCGCGTACAGGTCGAGTGCACACCTCTTATCATCAGGCAGTGACTGCTACCGGTCGGTTGTCCTCTTCAGAGCCTAATCTCCAGAATATTCCCATCCGCCGTGAAGAGGGGCGGCGGATTCGGCGTGCCTTTATCGCTCCGCCGGGATATAGACTGATGGCTGCTGACTATTCCCAGATTGAGCTTAGGATTATGGCACACTTGTCAGGGGATCCGAATCTCTTGCGCGCCTTTGCCGCAAGCGTAGATATTCACCGTGCCACTGCTGCTGAAGTCTTCAACGTCGCGCCGGATCAGGTCAGTCCAGAACAGCGCCGCATCGCTAAGACGATCAACTTCGGCCTGATTTACGGTATGTCCGCATTTGGTCTAGCCAAGCAGTTAGGGGTGGAGCAGGAGGAGGCTCAAGCCTACATCGCTCGGTACTTCGAGCGCTATCCCGGGGTCTACGCTTACATGCAAGCGACCAAACAGTCGGCTTACCAATTGGGCTATGTGGAAACCTTGTTTGGACGCCGGCTGTATGTGCCAGAACTTAAGTCTAGCAATCCCCAACGCCGGCAGCATGCTGAACGGACTGCGATCAACGCGCCTATGCAAGGAAGCGCCGCTGACATCATCAAGCGGGCGATGATTGCGGTGGATCGATGGATTTTAGAGGCGGCTAGGGATCGGGTGAAGATGATAATGCAGGTACACGATGAGCTGGTATTCGAGGTGGCGGAAGATTACTTAGAGCAGGTAATTGTGCAGATTCGAGCGCATATGCAAGAGGCGGCAAGCTTAAGCGTACCGCTGGTGGTGGAGATCGGAGTAGGTACGAACTGGGAGGAAGCGTATTGAGGGTGGGGAACTTTTGACCGTTTTTGCCTTCTAATAAGGTAAGTGTCAGGAACGACGCCAAATCTACTCATTTCCTCCCTTATGAGTAGCGAGTCACTCCGGTTCCCCCAAGCCGGAGCATTATTTGCCCCGAAGCTCTCCCCCTTTAGCTTTGGGGTTTTTTATTCGGCTACCTCAAACCAGTGGTCTAGCACGGCATGGGCCTGGTCGATGCCAATTCTGCGGGTAGCTGAAAATAGTTGGCAGCTCAATACCCAAGAAAATTCTGCCAATGCCTTTTGTACCTCAAGCAGCGTGTTTTTAGCCGCACCGTAACTGAGTTTGTCCGCTTTAGTCAGCAAAAGATGCAGTGGCCGTCGATGATAGCGACACCATTCGATCAGATCATAATCAAACTCACTCAGAGGATGACGGATATCTATCACTAAGAAAACTCCTTTAAAGCAGCGGCACTGTTTGAAATAATTATCCACTGCTCTGCGCCAATGCGCCTGAGCTTGGCCGGGAGCCTTAGCAAAGCCATAGCCGGGCAGGTCCACTAGGCGGGCGCTTGGCGTCCACTTGGAAAAATACCAGTTGCTGGGTTCGACCAGGCGTTTTGCTGACGCGGGCGAGCGTTTTTGGGTTGGTAATGGCGTTGATGGCGCTGGATTTTCCAGCATTGGAACGCCCAGCGAAAGCGACTTCAAACCCTTCATCGGGAACGTCTTTGGCAAACTCCAAGGTGCTTAGGAGAAACCGGGTTTTGTAATACAAGGGATTCATAAGTCGATCAGATAAGTGAATAACGATGCTAAGACAGTAAAATTAGGTGCCATGATTTCCATCTTTTTTAAGGAGCAGCATGAAAACTATACTAGCATTGATCAGTATGCTCGGGCTGATGGGAAACGCTCAGTTTGCGGTGGCCGAGCCAGGCAAGGTAAATGAAAAAGCCGCTGTATGTGTTAGCTGCCATGGCGAAGCGGGCAAAGGGGTAACGCCATTGTTCCCTAAATTGGCTGGACAAAACGTTAAATACCTGACTGAACAGCTGTATCAGTTTAAGAATCAGACGCGCCAGGCGCCAGCAATGAATGCGATTGCCGCGACTTTGAGTGAAGAAGAGGTCGCCGATTTGAGCGCTTATTTTGCTGCGCAAAAGCCACAGCCAGAGTCAACTGAGATCTCGCCTGAAGGAGCGGCAATTTACCGCTTTGGAATCGCTGCCAAGGCAGTGCCGGCATGCGCTGCCTGCCATGGCCCGGAGGGACGTGGAAATGCACCGGCTGGTTTTCCACTTTTGCAAGGACAATATGCAGCTTATACAGTTAAAGCCTTGAGCGATTATGCTGCTGGCGTCCGCGGCGGGAATACCCCGATGCGCGCCATTGCGTCTCGGCTGAGCGAGGATGAAATGAAAGCTGTGGCAGCCTATATTGCTGGGTTGAAGTAATAGTGACACCAATAGGGGGAATGCTAATGCGCTACGTTTTGACGATGCTGCTTGGGTGGTGGCTGGCCAGCGGGCTGGCAGCCCAGGAATATCTCGAGCTGAATCCACCCCGGCCGACTGCCGATCCCACTAAGATTGAGGTGATCGAGTTTTTCTGGTACGGCTGTCCGCATTGCTTTCGCTTTGACCCTTATCTGGAGGAATGGCTTAAAAATAAACCTGCCGAGGTGGTATTCAAACGCCAACCGGTGATCTTTGGCCCAAACTGGGCGCCTCAGGCCAGGGCCTATTTCACTGCGGAAGTCTTAGGCGTGGTAGACAAAATCCATAAGGATTTTTTTACCGCGATGCATGTGGACAAAAAGCCAATGGCAAGCGAAGAAGAACTGGCTGAATTTTTCGCTGCCCATAGCGTCGACCGGCAGGCGTTCAAGAATGCCTGGCAATCGTTTGCGGTCGATATGAAGATGCGGCAGGCTGAAACAATAGGAGCAGATTATGGCATTACTGGCGTGCCAGCGCTGGCGGTCAATGGCAAATATGTCATCACAGGCCAGACCGCCAAAACTTATGCCAGAATGATTGAGGTATTGCAGAATCTAGTCGAGCGCGAACGGCAACGGTTGGTTCGTGCTCGCTAGGTAAGCAGGAGGAGAGCAATGGGACAGAGTTTGAAGCTTGCCAGCTTCAATATCCAAACCGGCATCCACACCTGCAAGTATGAAGACTATCTGCTTAAAAGTTGGCAGCACTTGTGGCCTAGCGACAAACGCTTGGTGACTTTGGAACGGATCGCTGAGTTCCTACGCCCCTTTGACATTGTTGGCCTACAGGAAGTAGACGGCGGCGGTGCGCGCAGCCATTATGTGGTCCAAACTGAGTATCTTGCCTGGCGGGCTGGATTTCCCTATTGGCACAATCAGATCAATCGCCGGATTGGCCGTTTAGCTTTGCATAGCAACGGTTTCTTGAGCCGCTTGTCGCCAGATGGGATCTATGAGACGCCGCTGCCCGGTCTGCCCGGCCGGGGGGCGATTTGGGTACATTTTGGCCGTGGGGAGAAAGTCTTGCTCTTGGGTGTTGTCCATTTGGCGTTGAGTCCACGCGCACGACGCCGCCAGCTGGAGTTCATCGCCGACTACATCGCCCCATACGAGCATGTGATAGTGATGGGGGATTTCAATTGTGGGGCAAGCTCGCCTGAGCTCCGCCGGTTTCTAACGCGTACTGGTCTTATCGATCCCATTCCCAGTGCGCGGACATTTCCTAGCTGGCAACCGCTGCGCAAGCTAGACCATATTCTGGTCAGCCGTAGTCTAGAAATCAAGCAGATGCAAGTATACGATTTTGTCTGTTCGGATCATCTGCCCATCGGTATGGAAATGGCCTTACCTGAAACCCTGCCTCTGGCTGCCTGAAGCAGGAGATGGCTGAGGCAGGGCCTGACAAGTGGAGAGAGAGATGCCTGGCGCTCGCTGAGGAGCTGGATGCTCGCCAGGCTTTTTGGGAGCGCGCTGAGAAATCTCTAGCTAAAGTCTTGGCCCGCTTGATCTGCGCTTTTGATGGCTGGTCTGAGCAGCTAGACCCCCCGCTTGAACAGTTGCGAGAAATATCTCGCCGCGGTCTGCTCGACGGGGCTGGTTTGAGGCAGTTGGAAGCGGTCGCAGATGTTTTATTGCGCACCAGCGAGGAGGTCCGGCGCCAGCGTACTACCAGCGAGCAGAGCTTGCACCGCCATCTATTGCGGCTGTTGCAAGCGATTGAGATTCCGCCTGCGCTACACGAGTTAGCGCAGCGGCTGATGGGTTCTTTGCAACAAGGAGGCGCGCTGGTAGAGGCGTTGGATGGAACGGCGCGTCTTTTAGCTGAGATCGATCTTAGGTTGCGGCGGGAAAGGATGGAAATCGAAGACTTCTTAGCCCAGTTAGCGTCCAAACTCCACCGATTGACAGCACAAACGCAAGAGGTGGGGCAAGCGCTCGGCAGGCGAGAGGTAAGTTGGAACCAAACCCTCGCGGTTGAGATTGACCGGTTGCGTGTCCAAGCGCTGGCTGAGACCGAGCTTGGTACACTAAAGCTTACCATCGTGGCTCAGCTCGATGTTTTATCCAGCCAACTGAGCCAGCTGTATGCAGAAGAAGTAGAGCGGAACGCTCAGATGGTCCGGCAGATTGCGGCATTGACCGAGCGTCTGAAGGAGTTAGAGCAGGAATCTCAAGAACTGCGCCAGCGTCTAGAGGCGGCGCATCGGCAGGCGCTGTCTGATCCGGTCACTGGGCTTCCCAATCGCAAGGCGGTCGATGAGCGTTTGGAGCAAGAGTTTTCCCGTTGGCAGCGTTTCCAGCAACCGTTGAGCCTTTTGCTGTGGGATATCGATCATTTTAAACAGATTAACGACCGCTTCGGTCATCAGGCCGGCGATAAAGCTTTGCAGGTCATTAGCCAGGTCTTGCGTAGCGGAATCCGAGAGATAGATTTCGTCGGCCGTTATGGCGGTGAAGAATTCGTCATGCTGCTGCCTGGGACTGACCTAGCGGGTGCGATGAAAGTCGCAGAGAAACTACGCGAAGCAGTCAAAAGATGCGGCCTCCATAGCTGCGGCAAACCGGTACCTATCACCATCTCTTGCGGCTTGACCTGCGCGCGCCCAGGCGATACCCAGGCATCCCTGTTCGAGCGCGCCGACCAGGCTTTGTATCAGGCCAAACAAGCCGGCCGCGACCGCTGCATCAGCAAGTAATTGCACCTTCAATTCACTCCAGCCGTTTCAGCGTCTGTTGCCGCATGGATTCAGGCAGAGGCACGAAACGCTGGCTAAGGATTGCTTGACCTTGAGGGGAGAAGGCGAAGCGGGCGAAGAGGGCGGCTTTAGGTTGGGCAAGGTAGAGATACAAGTAGTAAGTGAGCGGGTAATGGCCGCTTGCCAATGGTTCAGCCATCGGGAGGACAAATTGTCTTGGGGCTTGGCTTAAGGCGAGCAGGCGAACCGCGGCAGTTGTAAAGGTGCGGCTGGCAAACCCTAATGACCCTTTCTGATGCGCGACTGCATCGATCACCGCCGCATCGTCCGCCAACAGGGTAACTTCAGGGCGGATGGAATTGCCACAGAGCACCTTAGCCTGGAAATGAAAGTAGCTAGCGCTCGTTTGACTTGGCCCGTACAGGTGGGTGGGAGGTGGCAAGGGAGGCTCAATGATACCGCGGTGGCAGCGATGGGTATTAGCGTACAGTCCCTCCAGTTCGCTTAGGCTGATGGATTTGCGTCCATCGCTTGGATGCACGAAGATCCCCAGAGCATCGAGCCCGATCGGCAGGCCTAGCAACGGCTGTCGAAAATGATGCTGAAATGCCAGCGCTTCCTCTCGCGTCAACGGTCTGCCTATGGTAATCAAGTCTGCTTGGCCATTCAGCAGTGCTTGCACGGCAGTAAGCGTATTGTGAGCCGTATGGGTGATGACTGCGTCTGGATGCTCGGTTTGGAAATGGGTAACCCAAAGGGAGGTAGTCTCGCCTAAAAGTCGGTCGCTGCAGATGCGCAAAGTGTCTGCGAAGGTGTCTTGCCAGACTAGCCATATCAGTAGGATATTTAGCCATCGGTTGATTGAGACTGGCATCTTACGGGATTGCAGCTGTTGCTTTAGGTTGCGTTATCCGTTGCGGCGGGAAACAGCAGCGGAATGTGCTTCCTTGTCCTAGGCGGCTGTCGATTTCAAGACGGCCCTCATGTCGATTTAGGACGTGTTTGACGATGGCCAACCCTAGCCCGGTACCGGTGGGGTTGTGCGCTTCAGCGCCGGGAACCCGGTAGAAGCGTTCGGTTAAGCGGGGAATATGTTCGGCCGGGATGCCAGGGCCGGTATCAGAGACTTCCAGATAAGCCCCCTGCGCAGTGGTGTACCAGCGCACCGTAATGGTGCCAGTGGCAGGGGTGTATTTGATCGCGTTGACGATCAGGTTGGTGAATGCGCTGCGTAGCTCCTGCTCGTTTCCAAGCAGGCGTTTTGGGGAGCGAATTTGGAGTTTGACTGGCGCGTGCTGTTTCTGGAATTGGTCCAGTTCTGCACAGATGTCCAGCAGCAATTGTCCCACGTCTACCGGATAAAGTGAATCGGGTGTATTCTGAGTCGTCTCTAAGCGGCTTAGATAAAGCAAGTCGTCGATCAAATATTGAAGCCGGCGGATTTGATCGTCCATGCGCTGGAGCAAGGGTCGAAAAGCACAAGCGACCGCCGTTTCAGTATCCATCAACGTTTCCAGATAGCCTTTGATCACGGTGATTGGCGTGCGCAGTTCGTGCGAAACATGGGCGACAAAGTCGCGGCGCTGGCGCTCCAGAAGATGGATTTGGGTGACATCCTGGGCGAGAAGCAGGTAACTTCCGGCATAGGGGACGATCCGGATCGCCAGTTGTATTCGTTCACGCCCCGGTGCTGGAATCGTGATGGGTTGCTCAAATCGGTGTTGGTTAAGGTAGGCGACAAATCCAGGATGACGGATCAAATTGTCGATACGTAGCCTTTTGTCCCTAGGCTCTAGGGCTAAAAGATGCGCGGCAGCTTTATTAAACCACTCGATCGCAAACCCCTCAGTGAGCACTACCGTCGCATCCGGGACTGCTTCGGTGGCCTGGCGGAAACGCTTTAAGAGGTTAGCTAGCTGACGCATGCGCCGACGATGGCGACGCTGTCGCAAACGCAGGTGGTGAAAAATCTCAGTCCAAAGACCGTTGCCTTCCGGAAGTTCGTTGGTTTTACCTTGAGACCAAGTTAAAAGACACCAGCCATAGTAAAGATGGCGGGCAAGATAGCCAAGGCTAAAAACAGCCACCGCCGTCAGCAGATGATTTTCTAACCAGCCGATGATCAGTGCAGCTGCCAAGCCAAGGCTAAAGAGGGTAAATTCTGACTGCAGGGTCGAAGTCATGAATCTCAGGGTTGGCCTGGAGTAAACCGGTATCCAAAGCCGCGGACGGTTTCGATCATCGTATCGCAGCCATATTCGGCTAAGATCTTACGCAGGCGGCGGATATGGACGTCGACGGTCCGTTCCTCGATATACGTATCTCGGCCCCAGACCCGATCTAGCAATTGTCCTCGGCTGTATACTTTATCAGGATGGGTGAGAAAAAATTCCAGCAGCCGGTATTCGGTGGGGCTTAAGTTAATCGGCTGCCCGTCAATCTCGACCTTATGCTCCTCTGGGTTTAGGAGAATACCGCCGATTTTGATCAGACCGAGTTTTTCGCCTTTGCCGAAACGCCGCAGCACGGCATGGATGCGAGCGACCAACTCGCGCGGGGAGAAGGGTTTGGTAATGTAATCATCTGCCGCTTCCAGCCCTAACACTTTGTCTTCTTCCTCGCCGCGGGCGGTCAGGAGGATAATCGGAATGTCACTGTAAGCGGCATCCCGGCGCAGTCTTTTAGCCCAATCGACGCCGCTCATGCCGGGCAACATCCAATCTAGCAGGATCAGGTCTGGAAGATGGTGCGTGATCTCTTGGAGCGCAGCTTGGACATTTCTAGCCGGGCGAACCTTAAACCCTGCTTGTTCCAGCACCAATTGCAGCATGTCGCAAAGGGCAGCTTCATCTTCGACCACCAGAATGTCGGTCTTTGCCATAGTTAAATTCCAAGGGTTAAACCGATCTGAAAATAATGTTTTCAAATTACCGAATTATGACTGTAAAAGCCAGCCGGAAACCCCATGGCGTTTCGGCGGTTCAGTCATTGGGCCATAGGATGGATGCGAATTTCCACTCGCCGGTTTAAAGCTCGACCGGCTGGCGTGTCATTAGGCGCAATCGGCTTACTTTGGCCCATGCCGCGGTCAAGAAGACGGTAGGGAGCTACTCCTTGGGCAGCTAAATACTGGGCAACGCTGTGTGCGCGCTTCTCAGACAGGCGTTGGTTGTATTCAGGGGTGCCTACAGCATCGGTATGTCCAGTCACTTCGATCAGAGTCTCGGGAAATTCATTCAGCACGATTGCTATCGCTTTGAGGGTCGAATAGAACTTGGGAGTGATGTCAGACGAGCCGACTGCAAAAGTAAGATTGTCCGGCATGATCAAACGCAGGCTTTGCCCTTCGCGGATGAGCTGTACCCCGCTGGTAGCTAGTGTTTGGCGCAGAATTGCCTCTTGCCGGTCCAGGTAAGCGCCGACTCCCATTCTAGCTACTACGCCAGTGCCTGCGTTCATGGTAGCACCGGTTCCAGGTTTGTCAGCGATTGCCTCCCCGCTGCCAATTCCTAGCACAGCTTTGCTGGCCTGAGGTTTACCGGTATGCGGGTCGATAGTACAGCCGGCCAAGAACATTGCACCAATGAGAGCAAGGCATCTGGGCATAGGAGTTGCCCTTGGGTAGATCGGCATGGATGAACTATAGTTAATTTAATCATAAACTGATGTCCCTGTACGCTGGTCTTTAAGTTAAAATAAATATTTAAGCGGCATAGGGCTGTAAAGGCTTAAACATACAAATAAGGGTTGAGAGGGTGAGTCAAGATTTTATTTTTACCTCCGAATCGGTTTCTGAAGGTCATCCGGACAAAATCGCCGATCAGATTTCAGATGCTGTGCTAGATGCTTTATTAGCACAAGACCCTAAGGCTAGGGTGGCGTGCGAGACGCTGGTCAAGACCGGCATGGTGCTTCTGGCTGGCGAGATCACTACTAGCGCTTGGGTGGATACCGAGCATCTGGTCCGGCAGGTAATCAAAGAGATAGGCTACGACGACCCGGCGATTGGTTTTGACTGGCAAAGCTGTGCTGTCCTCCAGGCGCTCGGCAAGCAATCGCCCGATATCGCCATGGGCGTAGATGAAGCGGAGAACAAAGAGCAAGGCGCTGGGGACCAAGGGCTGATGTTTGGCTATGCCTGCAACGAGACCGACGTGTTGATGCCTGCTCCGATCTACTATGCGCATGAATTGGTCAAGCGCCAGGCCAAGCTGCGCAAGTCCAAGGTCCTGCCATGGCTTAGGCCCGATGCTAAAAGCCAGGTCACGATACGCTATCAGGACGGAAAGCCGGTAGCTGTGGAGGTGGTCGTGCTGTCTACCCAGCATGCGGAAGACATCCCTCACGCGGCTGTGCAAGAAGCAGTCATGGACGAGATTATTTTAAAAGTCATTCCCCGCGAATGGATTCATCGGGGAACTAGATTCTTCGTCAATCCTACCGGTCGGTTTGTGATCGGCGGGCCGGTGGGGGATTGCGGCCTGACCGGGCGTAAGATCATCGTCGATACCTATGGCGGGATGGCGCGGCACGGCGGCGGTTGTTTCAGCGGCAAAGATCCCACCAAGGTGGACCGCTCAGCAGCTTATATGGGCCGCTATGTAGCCAAGAACATCGTGGCGGCAGGTCTGGCTGAACGCTGCGAGATTCAGATTTCCTATGCGATCGGAGTAGCTGAACCCACCTCGATCAATATCGAGACTTTTGGGACTGGGCGAGTGGCAGAGTCGCGCTTAGTTGAAATCGTGCGCGAGCATTTCGATTTACGCCCCAAAGGATTAATCCAAGAGCTCGATCTACTCAGGCCGATTTTCCGTAAGACGGCTGCCTATGGTCATTTCGGCCGTACCGAACCCGAATTTACCTGGGAACGCACCGATCGGGCCGAGGTCTTGCGCGATGCTGCTGGACTGCTGCCGCGCAATTAATTCAACGATTGAACTTAGGAGGTTAGGATGAGCCAGGCTGCAACCTATTTACAACCTATGCGGGACTACAAGGTCGCCGATCTCTCTTTGGCCGAGTGGGGCCGCAAGGAGATCCGGATCGCCGAAACCGAGATGCCGGGTTTGATGGCGCTGCGCGAGGAGTATCGCGCCCAGCAACCTCTTAAGGGGGCGCGCATTGCCGGCTGCCTCCACATGACCATTCAGACTGCGGTGCTGATTGAGACCCTAGTAGAACTGGGAGCACAGGTGCGTTGGTCTTCCTGCAATATTTTTTCGACCCAAGATCACGCTGCCGCTGCCATCGCCGCCGCAGGGATTCCCGTGTTTGCCTGGAAAGGCGAGACGGAGGAGGAATACTGGTGGTGTATCGAGCAGACGATTTTCGGCCCCAATGGCTGGCGCCCGAACATGCTGCTCGACGACGGCGGCGACCTGACCTGGGTGATGCATGAAAAGTATCCCGAGCTCCTCAAAGATGTCCGGGGAGTGTCGGAGGAAACCACCACCGGCGTCCAGCGGTTGTATGAGAGGATGAATGAGGGGCGACTGTTGTGCCCGGCCTTCAATGTCAACGACTCGGTGACCAAGTCCAAGTTTGATAACCTCTACGGTTGCCGCGAATCCCTGCTGGACGGGTTAAAACGCGCCACCGATGTGATGATCGCGGGGAAGACCGTAGTCGTGTTGGGCTACGGCAACGTTGGCAAAGGTTGCGCCCAATCCTTGCGCGCCCAGGGAGCCACCGTATGGGTGACCGAAATCGATCCGATCTGTGCCTTGCAAGCGGCGATGGAGGGGTATCCCGTGGTGACCATGGAGGAAGCGGCGCCGATTGCTGACATTTTTGTCACCGCCACCGGCAACTACCATGTGATCACCCACGAACACATGCGGGCGATGAAGCACAACGCCATCGTCTGCAATATCGGTCATTTCGACAACGAGATCGATGTAGCCTCGCTACGCCAGTATCCGTGGGAGAACATCAAACCGCAGGTCGACCACGTCATTTTCCCGGACGGCAAGCGGATCATTTTGCTAGCCGAAGGGCGGCTGGTGAACCTAGGATGCGCCACCGGACATCCTAGTTTTGTGATGTCTGCTTCCTTTTCCAACCAAGTGTTGGCACAGATCGAGCTCTGGACGAATCCCGGTAAATACGAGAACAAGGTATATGTGCTGCCCAAGATCCTGGATGAGAAAGTGGCTCGCTTGCATCTGGACAAGCTGGGAGTCAAGCTAACTCGCTTAACCCAGGCTCAAGCGGCTTACATCGGAGTGCCGGTAGAAGGACCGTATAAGCCGGATCATTATCGTTACTGAGCATGGCAATTGCGCTTAGCTTTGAGTTTTTCCCACCTCGCACCCCGCAGCTTGCTGCGCAGCTGCGGGAGGCTTACCTGGCGCTTGCCCGGCTGAAACCGGATTATTTTTCGGTCACCTATGGGGCAGGCGGGACTACCCGCGCCAACACGTTCGAGACAGTCATAGAGATCCAGCGCGCAACTGGCTGCGAGGCAGCGCCCCATCTGTCCTGCATCGGGTCTACCCGGGAAGAAATCCGCCAGGTTCTTCATCACTATCGCACCTACGGTATCCGCAGGATTGTGGCCCTACGCGGGGACCTGCCTTCAGGCATGCGCTTTGACGGCGATTTTCGCTATGCGGAGGAGTTGGTGAGGTTTATCCGGGCTGAGACTGGGGATCACTTCTGGATCGAAGTGGCGGCCTATCCGGAGGTCCATCCTCAGGCCCCAAGCTACTGCGCTGACCTCAAGTATTTCAAGCGCAAGCTGGAGGCTGGGGCGAACGCAGCGATTACCCAGTATTTCTACAACGCCGATGCGTATTTTTATTTCTTAAAGAGCTGTCGGCGCGAGGGTATTGAGGCCTCCATCGTGCCTGGGATTATGCCGATTACTAATTATTATCAGTTGACCAGGTTTTCGGATTTGTGCGGGGCCGAGATTCCACGCTGGATGCGCAAGCGGCTGGAAGCTTTCGGCGACGATCTGGAGTCTATCCGCGCGTTTGGCATCGAGGTGGTGACCGATCTTTGCCAAAAGCTCCTTCAGGGGGGGGCGCCTGGGTTGCATTTTTACACTATGAATCGGGCTGAGCCAACCCTGACGATTTGCCGCAATCTCGGCCTTTGCCCTTAAGTTGCGCGTTTTCAGATTATATCTTCCCGAACCGCTTCAATCAGGCGCTGAGCTTATCCTCAGCGGTGAACGGGCCCATTACGTATGCACCGTGTTACGAGCCAGGCCGGGAACTCAGTTGACCGTGTTCAACGGTCAAGGGGGAGAATACAGTGCTAAGTTGATCGCCGCTGGCCGCCGGCAAGCCCATCTTAAAATCGGCCTCTTTCGCGCGCAGGAGGTAGAGTCGCCGCTGCGCATTCATTTGGGACTGGCGATCGCCAAAGGGGAGCGGATGGACTTGAGCGTTCAGAAAGCGACCGAGCTTGGGGTAGCATCGATCGCACCGCTGTTGACGGAACGCTGCAACGTGCAGTTGGGAGGCAAGGCAGAGCATAAACGCCGCCACTGGGAAAAGATCGCGATCTCTGCCTGCGAGCAGTGTGGGCGCAACCGGCTTCCAGAGGTCTTGCCGGTACAGGGTTTCGAGACTTGGGTCTCTGCCCACCGCGGAGGCGTCATGCTGGATCCCGGAGGCATCCCTTTGCCATGCTTGCCTGAGCCAGGCAGTTGCTTGGCTTTGCTGGTCGGTCCGGAAGGGGGCCTAAGCTTAGCCGAACGCCAGCGTGCAGAGAACATGGGGTTTGTATTGGCCAGCTTGGGACCTCGGATCTTAAGGGTAGAAACGGCCGTGATAGCAGCCTTGAGTGTTGCCCAAGCGCTGTGGGGGGATGGGGGAGGTTGGCGATTGGTTTGATCTTAGAGGACACCGATGCGTATCTACAATCTGTTTCCATTGCTTGCCGGGCCAATTTCAACCTGGCGACCTCACTTGGAAAGGGCGGCAAATCTTGGGTTCGACTGGGTTTTTGTCAACCCGATTCAGCAACCTGGTCGTTCCTGTAGCCTGTACTCGATCAAGGATTACTTCAAGATCAACCCGGCGCTGATCGATCCCCATTCGGCCAAGTCGCCCGAGGACCAGGTCCGCGAGATAGTGGCTCTGGCAGAGAGCTTAGGGCTGCGCATGATGCAAGATCTGGTGATCAATCATTGCGCTTACGATTCACCGTTGGTAAAGCAGCACCCTCAATGGTTCGTCAAGGAGAAAGGGCGCATCGCGCATCCGTTCTGTACCCACGACGGTCAGAAAGTGATCTGGCGCGATTTGGCCAGCTTCGATCACGGCCATACTTCGGACCCCGAGGGGCTGTATCAGTACTGCCGCACGGTGGTTGAGCATTTGGTCGGACTGGGTTTTAAGGGGTTTCGCTGTGATGCCGCCTATCAGATTCCAGGGCAGTTTTGGCGGCGGCTGATCGATGAGGTAAAACGAGCTCATCCTGAGATAGTATTTGTTGCCGAGACCTTGGGCTGCAGCATCGATCAGACCCGACAGACCGCCCAGGCAGGATTTGATTACATCTTCAACAGCGCCAAGTGGTGGGATTTTGAAAGCCCCTGGCTGCTCGAACAGTACGATTTGACCCGCGATGTCGTCCCGTCGATCGCCTTTCCAGAAAGCCACGATACCCCAAGGTTATTCGCCGAATGCCAGTACAACGTAGACGCCTTAAAGCAGCGTTACCTGTTCTCAGCGCTGTTTTCAGCCGGAGTCATGATGCCGATGGGCTACGAATTTGGCTTTACCAAGCCGTTGCATGTCGTTGAAACGACACCGGCAGATTGGGAAGAGACTCAAATTGACATCTGCGAGTTCATCCGCCAGGTCAATCGTATCAAGAGTCGGTATCGGGTATTTCAAGAGGAGAGCATCACTGAAGTGTTGGATCATCCAAACCCGGCTATTCTGCTCATGTGGAAAGCTTCCGCCCGCAATCATCAGGAAGCGCTCATCATTCTCAACAAAAACATCTGGGGGCGGGAACAGTTCTATACCGACAACCTCTACCAATACATCCAAAGCCAGCCTCCGCTCGTGGATGTCTCGCCGGAATGGCCGCAGGACTATTTGCCTACCCCCTATCACTTTGAGTTGACTCCGGGAATGGGACGCGTGTTAGTAACCTGTGAGTTATAGGGGGCAGCACCATCGCTCTTGCGCGCGAAACGGCGCGTTTGCCCTGTTTGGCAGATGGCTTAAACTATGCCTACCGATCCTAGATCGAATTAGGTAGAACCGATGACGAAAAAAACCCCGCCCCGCCGCGATACCGGTCACCTCGGAAAGAGGACAAGTTGCGGTTTGCCAGCTTCTGACAAAGTCAAGGCCGAAAAACAACCTGTAGGTGTCGAGGCTAAAGCGCTTGTCCCTATAACTCAACCTGAGGTTGCGGAAAAACCTGCCCTCTCGGAGGCATCAGCAGCAAAGAATAGACCAGAAGAGCAGATACAAGTACAGACATCGCAGGCGCAAGAAACAACGCTCGAACCTGAATCTATCCTTGCGCCGGCTGCCAAAGCACCGCCGGTTGAGCCTGAACCGGCAGTTGAGCCCGCCGATCAGCCTCCCCAACCAGCGCCGGAACCACCTGTACCAACTTCTGCGTACACCATTCCTTCCATGTTCATTGTCCAGATTACCCCTGAACTGGCTTGGGTCGCCAAGGTCGGTGGGCTGGCGGACGTAGTGTTTGGGCTCAGCAACGAACTGGAACTGCGCGGCAATCACGTCGAGATCATCCTGCCCAAATACGACTGCCTGCGCTATGACCATATCTTTGGATTGACTGAAGCGTACAAGGATTTATGGGTGCCCTGGTATGGGGGAGCCATCCACTGCAGCGTGTATTTCGGCTTCGTCCATGGGCGCAAATGCTTCTTCATCGATGCGCACTCCCAGGACAACTTCTTCAACCGGGGAGGGATCTACGGCTTCCACGACGATGTTTTGCGGTTTGCCTTTTTCTCGCGCGCGGCCATGGAATTTTTGTGGAAATCCAGCAGGCATCCGGACATCATCCACTGCCACGACTGGCAGACTGCTTTAGTACCGGTATTCTTGTACGAGATTTACCAATTCCTAGGCATGACCCACCCGCGGGTTTGCTATACCATCCACAACTTCAAACACCAAGGAGTGACTGGAGCGGAAGTCTTATATGCCACTGGCCTGAATCGGCCCGAGTATTACTTTCATTACGACCGGCTGCGGGATAATTGGAATCCGCACGCCCTCAATCTTATGAAAGGCGGAATCGTGTATTCCAACTTTGTCACTACAGTGTCCCCCCATTATGCCATGGAGGCCAAAGATCAGGGGCAAGGGTTTGGTCTGGAACCGACGCTGCATATTCACCACGTGAAATACGGTGGGGTGGTGAACGGAATCGATTACCACGTCTGGAACCCGGAAATCGACCCCTATATTCCGTTTCGATACAGCCTGGACAATCTAGATGACAAATATAAAAACCAAAAAGCGCTGCGCGATCGCTTTCTGCTTGCTGACAACGAAAAACCGATCGTTGCCTTCATCGGGCGGTTAGATCCGCAAAAAGGCCTAGAGCTTATCCGCCACGCTATTTTCTACACCTTGCATCGGGGTGGCCAATTTGTTCTGCTCGGCTCTAGTCCGGACGGGCAAATCAACGGCTATTTCTGGGGATTGAAGCAACAGCTCAACGACAACCCCAACTGCCACCTCGAGATCGGCTTCAACGAGGAGCTGTCTCATTTAATCTACGCCGGGGCAGATTTGATCGTGGTGCCGAGCCGTTTCGAGCCGTGCGGCCTGACCCAGCTCATCGCCATGCGCTATGGCACTATCCCGATCGTGCGCGAGATCGGAGGTCTTGCCGATACTGTCCACGACAAGGATTTCTCATCTAAGCCCTTGCACGAACGCAATGGGTATGTGTTCAGGGATTACGATTATCCTGGCCTAGAGTCTGCTCTCGGGCGGGCGATCAGCTGTTATTACGACTATCCCGAACACTTCCGAGAACTCATGAAAAACGCGATGCGTTGCGATTACTCCTGGAAGAATCCGGGGCAAGACTACCTTAACATCTACGATTACATCCGGGCGAAGTGACAGTGGCAATCTCGGCCATCTTCGCCTCGATCCACTCTTCTGCCCGGCGGTTGATCTCGTCAGCGGTACCTGTAATAGGTGGGCCGATGCAGAGCCGGATGACTCCTGGATATTTGAGGAAGCTGCGCCGAGGCCAAAATTCACCGGCATTGTGCGCCACCGGCACGGCCGGGACGCCAGCGCGTTCTGCTAGCATCCCGCCTGAGCCGGCATAACGCCGCTTTTCTCCAGGAGCGACGCGGGTGCCTTCGGGAAAGATGATGACCCAGTGGCCTTCTTTGAGCCGCGCAAGCCCTTGTTTCTGTAAAGAAAGCAGCGCTGCCCTAGGCTGGCTGCGGTCGATGGCAATGTGATGATAGCGAGCAAGACACCAACCGAAAAACGGAATTCTTAAAAGTTCCTGCTTGAGTACATAAACTGCCTTGGGGAAGATCAGAAACAGCATTAAGGTCTCCCAGGCCGACTGGTGTTTGCTCAAGACCACGCCATTGCTCGGCGGTACGTTCTCTAGCCCCTCGATCTCGTATTTCAAGCCGCAGATATTTTCTGCGGCCGCAATCAAAAGGCGCGCCCAACAGCGAGCTAAAAGATAGCGGTATTGATAAGGGGGCAGAAGCGAGACCAAAAGTACTACCGGCGTTAAAGCGACGGTGATTGCGATTTGCACCGCCAGAAACAGTGCAGAACGCAAGTAGATCCCAAGGCTGGCTTTGCCCATCGACTTAGCCTTGCAAGCAGGAGAGGTCAGCGATTTTAAGAAACAAGTTCAAGGTCTTAGCCAGCAAGTTCAGCCGGTTCTGGCGCAGCTGCTCGTCTTCTGCCATCACCAGTACCTGATCGAAGAAAGCATCGATGCTGGCTTTAAGATCGGCCAAGCGCTTGAGGGCAGCGGTGTAGTTGCGCTTGGCGAGCAAAGGCTCGATGGCGTTTTCAGCCTGGGCGATGGCTTGGAACAGCGCTCGTTCCGCTGGTTCTTGAAGCAGATCTTCGCGAACTGGCCCGAAGCTCTCTGTCTGGCTTTGGCGCAGAATGTTGCGGATACGTTTGTTGGCGACCGTCAAGCTCGCAGCTTCTTGAAGCTGACGGAATGCGCGCACTGCCTCAAGTCGGTCGCGGAAGTCTAAGAGGTTGGCGGGTGTCTTAGCGGCTACTGCCTCAAATTCATCCGGCGCAAATCCAAGCTCTAACAAATAGCCTTTAAGCCGCTCGAGCAGGAATCGATAGACAGCGGCGACCGTCTCTGGGCGGTTAAACTCATGGGGATAAAGCGCAGCGGCTTGAGTCAGCAACGCGGTGATCTCCACCTCTAGGCGTTTCTCCAAGATGATCCGGATTACCCCTAACGCTGCCCGGCGCAGGGCATAGGGGTCTTTAGTACCGGTAGGGACAAGACCTAGGCTAAAAATCCCGACCAAACTGTCGAGCTTATCCGCCAGAGCGAGGATTTGGCCGGTGACAGTCTCCGGCAAAGGACCGCCGGCGTAGCGGGGGCGGTATTGCTCCTCTAGCGCCATCGCTACCTCTGGATCTTCCCCTTGGCGCAGCGCGTAATGGTAGCCCATGATGCCCTGGAGTTCTGGGAATTCTCCGACCATCTCAGTGGCTAGATCGGTTTTGGCCAGCCTGGCAGCGCGCCGCGCTTTAACCACATCGGCCTGAAGCGATTCGGCCAGCCAAGCAGCAAGCTGCTCCAGGCGCTGGGTTTTATCCAGCAACGTACCGAGCTGGTGCTGGAAGACGATGCCGGCAAGTTTAGTTAGGCGCGCTTCAAGCGGGGTTTTGAGGTCTTGTTGCCAAAAAAACTCAGCGTCGGCAAGGCGCGGGCGGATGACGCGCTCGTTGCCGGCGCGGACGATTTCCGGTCGGCGGCTGTCTAGATTGGCGATGGCGATAAAACAGGGCTTGAGCTTGCCTTCCGGATCGAGGACGGGGAAGTAGCGCTGGTGAGATTGCATCACCGTGATCAAAACTTCCTTAGGGAGGGCCAGGAACCGCTCTTCAAACGCGCCCAACAATCCAACCGGCCATTCCACTAGGGCGGTGACCTCGTCCAGCAAAGCGTCTTCCAGGTGCGCTGTGCCGCCTACCGCTTCGGCCAACTTTAGGGCTTGCTGTTGAATATGGCGGCGGCGTTCATCGAAATCGGCGATCACCCAACCTGCACTGTGCAAGAGCTGGGGATAGTGGTCTGGACTTGCCACGGTCAGCGGCTTTGGGCGGTGGAATCTGTGGCCATAGGTGAGATTAGAGGTGGTCACGCCTAGGATGTCGGCCTCGATGACTTCATCTCCAAACATCAACACTGCCCAGTGGACCGGGCGTACGAATTCGTCCTCGCGCTCGCCCCAACGCATGCGTTTGGGGATCGGTAAAGCAGCCAGCGCTTGGCGCAAGAGTTCGGGCAAAAGTTGCGTAGCTGGCAGGCCAGGCTGCTGGAGACGGGCAAGCAACCACTCGCCTTTAGCGTTTTTGAGGATTTCAAGCTCTGCCACCGAGACGCCTACGCTTTGCGCAAAGCCTAAAGCGGCAGGAGTGGGTTGGCCGTTGGCATCGAAAGCAGCAGCTAGTGCGGGGCCGCGCCGCTCCACCATACGGTCTGGTTGGCGCTCGGCCAATTCGTAGATGACCAAAGCCAGCCGGCGCGGGGTGGCATAGGCCTGGATAGCGCTGAATTCCAGTTCGGCTTTTTGGAGACGGCTTGCAGTCTCCTCCCGCAGGGCTTCCATCAAGGTGCGCAACGCTTTGGGCGGAAGCTCCTCCGTGCCCAGTTCAAACAACGCATTACGCCGCAACATTGTGCCTCCTTGAGAGCAGCGGAAATCCAAGCTGCTGACGGCGGTCGAAGTAGCACTGCGCCACGCCGCGCGCCAGCTCGCGTACCCGTAAGATATAGCGCTGGCGCTCGGTGACCGAGAGCGCATGCCGGGCATCTAGCAGGTTAAACGTGTGCGAGGCTTTTAATACTTGATCGTAGGCAGGAAGCGGCAAACTCAAGGCCAGTAGTTTCTGGCATTCGCGCACATACGCTTCAAAGCTCTGGCGCAGGAATTCCACGTCGGCGTGCTCGAAATTGTAGGCCGACATCTCGACCTCGTTTTGGTGAAACACGTCGCCGTAGGTAATGATCTGCGTGCCATGTTGAGTCCAGACCAGCTCGAAGACGTTTTCTTTCTCTTGTAGCACCATAGCGATTCGCTCCAAGCCGTAGGTGATCTCCCCGGAGACTGGCCGACAGTCCAGTCCGCCTACCTGCTGGAAATAGGTGAACTGGGTGATCTCCATTCCGTCTAGCCAAATTTCCCAGCCTAGACCCCAGGCCCCCAAGGTGGGAGATTCCCAGTTGTCCTCCACGAAACGCACGTCGTGCTCGAGCAGGTCTAGTCCTAGGTAGCGCAAGGATTCCAGGTACAGATCCTGGATGTTGGGCGGGGAGGGTTTGAGCAGAACTTGAAACTGGTAATAATGCTGCAGACGGTTAGGATTTTCCCCGTAGCGGCCGTCGGTGGGGCGGCGCGAAGGCTGGATGTAAGCGGTGCGCCAAGGTTCCGGGCCGATCGCGCGCAGGAAAGTGCCGGGATGAAAAGTGCCTGCCCCGACTTCCATATCCATCGGTTGAAGCAAGGCACAACCTTGCTCTGCCCAGTAATTCTGCAGGGCCAAAATCAATTCTTGAAAGGTCACCGCGACTACAACGCTGGTTAATGAGTTAAAAAATAATATTATACTGATTCAGTGAAAATCTGTGGGGTAGGCGTTGCTACGAGCGCTTTTGATCCTTTGGTTAATCGTCGGGCTTGCCGGGTGTGGTTTTCACCTGCGCGGGGTCGTGGAGCTACCGCCGGAAAAGCGGGTGATCGCGCTGTATGGTCTTCCTTTAACTCACCCCTTAGCGAGCGAGCTCCGGCAGCTTTTAGCCTTATCTCAAGGGGAGCTGGTGACCGATCCGAAAGCTGCTGCCAGCGTGCTGGTGATTTCCGATATCCAGGAAGCTCGGCGCGTGCTGTCGCTGGATCAGAACGGTAAGGCGGTCGAGTTTGAATTGATTTTGCGGCTTCGCTTTGAGGCCCGCACTCCCGCCGGCAAGGTCTTGATCCCGCCAGAACCCATCGCCATTCACCGGGTTTACCTCAACCCTCAGCTGGACGTGATCGGCAAAGCGGTGGAGGAAAGTGTGATCCGGGCAGAAATGCAGCGTGAAGCTGCCCAAACTTTGCTGCGGCGCCTGCGCAAAGTGTTGGAGGAAACCGCGTGAGATGAGAGTCCGGTTTGACCAGCTTGCCGGGCAGCTTGAGGAGCTGGCCCCAGTGTATCTGCTTTATGGAGATGAGCTGCTGCAACTGGTTGAGGCAGCCGATCTGATCCGCCGTGCTTGCCGCAGGCTTGGATTTTCTGAACGCCGAGTTTATACCGTGCTGCCTGGCTTTGATTGGAACCTGCTGGCGGCAGAGATGGACGCGATGAGTTTGTTTGCGAATCAGCGCTTGTTGGATGTGCGGGTGCCAGAGGGCAAGGTCAGCGAGGAGGGCGCAAAGGTGCTGATCCGGTATGCAGAAGCGATGCCGGAAGCGACCGTTCTGCTACTCGTTTTGGAAAATCTCCCGCCAGCGAGCCAAAAAGCGCGTTGGTTTACCTGCTTGGAAGCGCGCGGGATAGCAGTGCAGACTCATTCCGTAAGCGGGCAGGAACTGCTCGTCTGGTTGGCCAAGCGGGCTAAATCCAAAGGGCTTGACTTGGACGACGAGGCGCTCCATCTCTTGGCAGCACGCACCGAAGGCAATCTCTTAGCAGCGGCGCAAGAGATCGATAAGCTGTTTGTGCTCTACGGCGCAGGATCAATCGATGCGACGATGTTGGTTGAGGCAGTCACCGACCACGCGCGCTTTGATGTCTTCGATTTGACCGAAGCTTGGCTAGTGGGAGAGGTGGGTCGAGTTGATCGTGCTTTAGCTGGGCTGAGGGCAGAAGGAGTAGCGCCGGCTGTGGTATTATGGACAATTACCCGCGAACTGCGCCTATTGCTTGAGGTTTGGGAGGATCAGCGCGCCGGGGTTGCCCTGTCAGAAAGCTGCCGCAGATTGCGCTTGTGGGATCGGCGTAAGGTACAGATAGAGCGCGCTTTAAAACGGTTCAAACGCGCCCTCCTACACGCGGCAATGCAAGCTGCAGCTCGTATCGATGCGGTGATCAAGGGCCAAGCCGGGGGTGATGTCTGGGCGCAGCTTAGAGGGGTCTGCCTGGGGTTGGCAACCGCCAACCCGATTTATTTTCCTGAACTGGAGTGAGACTATCGCCATGCAAGATTGGGTTCAGTACATAGAAGATTTAGGGCGCCGAGCTCGGGCGGCTGCCAACCAGCTTAGCGGCGCTTCGACGTTAGCCAAAAACCAGGCGCTATTGGCCATGGCGGCTGCCATCGACGACAAGCGCGAGTGGATTAAGCTTGAAAACGCCAAAGACTTGACCGCTGGACGAAAGCAAGGCTTAAGCGGAGCGCTCTTAGATCGCCTGGAGCTGACCGATCCCCGGCTCGATACCATGATTGAAGGCTTGCGCCAGATTGCTGCTTTGCCAGATCCGGTGGGCGAGATTAGCGATCTCAAGTACCGCCCCTCCGGCATCCAGGTCGGCAAGATGCGAGTTCCTTTGGGGGTAATTGCGATCATCTACGAATCGCGCCCCAACGTCACCGTCGATGCGGCAGGGCTGTGCTTAAAAGCTGGCAACGCTTGCATCCTGCGCGGAGGCTCGGAGGCGATCCATTCCAACCTCGCTTTGGCAGCCTGTATTCAAGCAGGGCTAGCTCAAGCGGGTTTACCGGAGACGGCGGTGCAGCTGGTCGAAACCACCGACCGGGCAGCCGTTTCAGCCTTGATCAAGCTGGATCAGTATATAGATGTGATCATCCCCCGCGGCGGCAAAGGCTTGATCGAGCGCATCGTGGCCGACTCTAAGATCCCAGTGATCAAGCACTTAGACGGCAATTGCCACGTCTATATCGATGACCGGGCAGATTTGGACAAAGCGATCGCCATTGCTTTTAACGCCAAGGCCCAGCGCTTTGGCGTTTGCAACGCCATGGAAACGCTACTGGTGGCCGAAGGGATCGCAGGACGCGTGTTGCCACCTTTGGCGAGAAAGTACCGCGAGGCAGGGGTGGAGCTGCGCGGTTGTCCCAAAACCCGCACTGTGATCGATTGCTTGGAGGCGACTGAGGAAGACTGGAAGACCGAATACCTGGCTCCGATTCTGGCCATCCGGGTGGTGGCAGGCTTGGATGAAGCGATAGAACACATCCACCGCTACGGCTCTGGCCATACCGATGCCATCGTCACTGAGGATTTAAGCCGCGCTCGGCGTTTCCTGCGCGAGGTCGATTCCAGTTCGGTCATGGTCAACGCCTCCACTCGTTTTGCCGACGGCTTCGAATACGGTTTAGGAGCTGAGATCGGGATCAGCACCGACAAGCTCCACGCGCGCGGCCCAGTCGGGCTAGAAGGTTTGACCACGCAGAAATTCATCGTCTTAGGAGACGGGCACATTCGCACGTGATCGGCGTCTACGGTGGCACCTTCGATCCGGTCCATTATGGCCACCTGCGCACTGCGCTGGAAGTCAAGGAAGCGCTGGCGCTGATCGAGGTGCGTTTCATCCCTGCCCGCCTGCCTCCCCACCGCCGGCCACCGCGCGCTTCTCCCGAAGCACGGCGGCGTATGCTTGAAGCTGCCCTGACAGACGCCCCACCTGGGCTGGTGCTCGATGAGCGGGAACTGCTGCGCCCAGGGCCTTCTTATATGGTGGATACGCTGGCTTCGCTGCGCCAGGAGCTAGGACAAGTGCCGGTATGCTTGCTAGTTGGGATGGATGCTTTCTTAGGCTTGCCTACTTGGCATCGCTGGCAGGAGATCTTCGGCTTGGCTCACTTGGTAGTGATGACCCGCCCCGGCTATGAGGCTAAGTTTACTCCGGCTTTGGCCAGGGAGGTGAGCAGTCGGCGGGTAGGGGACAAAGCTCGGTTGCGCTACGGTTGTGGACTGATTTATTTTCAACCGGTGACTCAGCTTGAAATTTCCTCAACTGTCATCCGTGCCTGCCTGGCAAGTGGGCGCAACCCTAAATACCTGTTGCCAGACCGCGTGTTGACCCTGATTCTTGAGGGGGGCTATTACTTATCTACAGAGTGTAAGGAGCTATGATCAAAACCGATCAGCTATTGCAATGGGTGCTAGAGGCTTTGGATGACCTCAAAGCCAGAGAGGTAACGGTGCTCGACGTGCGAGGCAAGACCCAAGTGACCGATTACATGGTGGTGGCTTCGGGGACTTCTGAGCGCCACGTGCGCTCGCTTGCCGACCATGTGGTAGAAAAAATGGCCGAGCGCAAGATCAAACCGCTCGGGGTGGAAGGGGAGCATTTCCGCGATTGGGTGCTGGTAGACTTAGGCGATGTCGTTGTCCACGTGATGCTGCCGGAGACCAGAAACTTTTACCAACTGGAAAAATTGTGGCAGGTAGATATCGAGCCAGAGCGAGCACCCGCTTAGGGCTGATCGAATAGTTGGGCATAGCGGCGAGCAGCCTGCTTTGGGTCTGAGCAGCCGAAGATGCCATCGATCGCAGCGAGCAGATCGGCACCCGCTTCAAGCAGCAGTGCGCCGTTCTCTGGGGTAATGCCGCCGATGGCGACGATGGGGCAGGTGAGCACGGCTTTAGCGGACGCAAGCAGCTCGATCGGCGCCAGCGGAGCCTTAGGTTTGGTCGGTGAAGGGAAGAACGCACCGAACGCTACGTAAGTGGCGCCGTTTTGCACGGCGCGGATGGCTAGGTCGAGATCGGCGTAGCAGGAGCTTCCGATGCTGGCTTCCGAACCGAGCCGGGCGCGCGCTTGGCAGACGTCGGCGTCTTCGCGGCCGAGATGGACGCCGTCGGCACCGATGCGCGCAGCTAGTTCAAGATCGTCGTTGATGATCAGTGGGACCTGATGCGCATGGCACAGCTCAAGCAGGCGTCTGGCTTGTGCTGGATTGAAGCGGCGGCGCTTGTCGCGCAGCTGGATGACTTGAGCTCCCCCGGACAAGGCGGCTTCGACCTGAGCCAGAAGCAAGGCAAAGTCGGCACAATCAGGGGTGATTGCGTACAGCCCGCAGCGTGGGAAAGGAAGCGGCATCTCAGCTCCAGAACAGGCGATAGGGAAGGAGTTGGCCTTGACCAAGCTTAAACCCATGCTTGATCGCGTTCCAGGTATATTGCTGCGCCTTGCGCGCCGCTTCCTCCAATGGCAGCTCTTGGGCGAGCAGAGCAGCCAAAGCGGAAGCCAAAGTGCAGCCTGAGCCGTGGGCGCTGTGCGGGAGTCTCTCCCAGGCGAAGGTCTTACGCCCGCCGGCATAATACAGCGTGTTATAGACCAAGGGGGTAGGTTCATCGCCCCCAGTGATCAGGACGGCATGACAGCCGGTTTCCAGCAAAGCCTCGGCACAAGCGGTGGGCTTTTGTTGCCCGCTTAAGCGCTGAGCTTCTAGATGGTTAGGCGTCAAGACAGTGGTAAGCGGCAAGAGCTCCTCGCGCAGGACTTGAATCAGCGCCTCATCCGCTAGGGGCCTGCCGGCACCGCTTTTCAGCACCGGGTCAAGCACTACTACCTTAGGCCGGTAGCGGCAAAGCGCGCAAGCGACGGTTCTAGCGATCTCCACAGTGCCTAACAGCCCAAGCTTGACTGCTTGGACCGGAATGTCGTCAAAGAGCACTTGAAGCTGCTCTGCCAAAGCAGCGGGCGATTGAGGGAAGATTGCCTTGACGTCGCAGGTGTCTTGTGCGGTTAAGCAAGTGATCAGACTCAAGGGGTAGCAGCCATGGCTTAGGATGGCTTCGATGTCGGCCTGGATGCCTGCACCACCGGTGGGATCATGGCCCGAGATCGCCAACACTGGGATCGGGGAAGGGCGGATAGAAAGCATGATTTGAGAATGGTCTAAACTTCCACGTAAGTCCGGTGAACTGAAACAATGGACACTCACGCGTGGAAGATTATACCAAGCTAGTCGCAGCGATTCAGGCATTTTGTTGGATGGTAGAGTATCTGGAGAATTATCGGCCGCTTGAGTGGCTAAAGAGGATGCATCACCTGTTGCTGCAGATCGAGCCGGGCATGGAAAGACTAGATGTTAAGGCGGAATCCAGCTTTTTTGAACTGCCCGACCTTGATTGGCGGTTTGCCATGTTCTGCCGGCTGAAGGCGTTCTTAGGCGAATTGGACGCGTATGCGCTGCCAGGAGACTGCGAAGACGACCCTGAAGATTTTACCGGTAGCCTGGCAGATGATTTTACCGATCTGTACTTTGAGTTGCGGCGTGGATTGGATCTTTACGATGCGACCGGAGATTTAGGTGCAGCGTTGACTTTGTGGCGCACGGGATATGTATTGCATTGGCAAAGATATCTGAGCGAGGCGCGACAGCACTTGGATGGACTGGATCGGCGAAAGATCTAGTCAGTGCGAATTGTTCCTGTTTTTATTATTGAAAATAATTATCATTAGACTTAAAATCTACCCTTACATTAAGATTTATAAGGGAGGAATAAAAGATGCAGTTCAAGCCTTTTTTAGAATCTCCCTTAGGGCTAACGGCCTTGGCGATTTCAATGCCGGTTGGAGCGGCTGACAAGCTGCCGACACCGGAGGAACTATGGCGGATCGTGCAACAGCAGCAACAGGAAATCCAGGAACTCAAAGCCAAGCTGGAAGCCAGGGAGCGGGTAGAGTCGAAAACGCAAACTGCCGAGGCTAAGCCAGAAGAGCAAGCCGGCGAAGTGCAGGAGCTCAAGCGCAAAACTTCCATCCTGGCGCAGGAGCTGGAAAAAATGCGCACGCTGTTGGTGATCCCAGAGGCACCTGAGTACAAGAGCATGTACGGCTTGGGCCCAGCCGCTTCTAAGGTATATCAGGTAGGCCGTGGGCTTTCCATCGGCGGATACGGCGAGGGGCATTACAAAGCCTTTACCGGTGATCAACAAGGGAGCAAAGATACTGCTGACTTTGTCCGCTTGGTGCTGTATACCGGCTATCGGTTTACCGACAATATGTTGTTCAACAGCGAGCTGGAATTTGAACACGCTTCCACAGGCGAGAGCGGTGAGGTGTCGGTGGAATTTGCCGCGTTGGATTTCTTCTTGGATCCTCGGGCGAACGTGCGCGCGGGGATGGTATTGGTCCCCATGGGGTTTCTAAACCCTATTCACGAGCCGCCGTTTTATTTTGGCAACAATCGGCCTGAGGTAGAGCGCCGCATTCTGCCAACGACCTGGCGCGAGATCGGTGTGGGGTTATTTGGCGAGTTGCTGCCTGGTTTGACATATACCACTTATGGAATCAATGGCTTAAGAGCGACGGGTTTTTCCTCCGATGGCATCCGCGGTGGCCGGCAAAGCGCCAGCCAAGCGAAAGCAGAGGATTTGGCATGGGTTGGCAGGTTGGATTATGCGCCTCCTTTTGCCCCTGGACTCACCGTTGGCTGGTCGGCTTACCTTGGCAATTCTGGCCAGGGGGAGATCCCAGGGACAAACGCTTTTACCCAGATCTATGAAGGTCATCTGCAGTGGCACTACCGCGGGGTGGAATTCCGCGCCCTGGGCGCTTGGAGCCACATTGACGATGCTGATAAAATCAGCCGTGCGGTTAAAAAGACGGTAGGCAAAGAGCAGTTCGGCTGGTACACCGAGCTCGGTTACAATATTTTGCCGTGGTTTTTACCGGACTCGACGCATTACTTAGCGCCGTTTTTCCGTTACGAGCGTTGGGATACGTTGGCTGAAGTGCCGGCAGGGTTTGCCGACAACGGCCGTTTTTCCCGCCATCTTTGGCAGTTCGGAGTGAACTACAAGCCGATTCCCAATGTGGTGATCAAGGCGGATTACCGCAATTTCGATGCCGATGTGGGAGAATTGGCTGACGAGTTTAACCTAGGCCTTGGGTTTATTTTTTAATTGGCAAAGAAACTTTTACTATGGCTACTTTCGGTCCTGTTTTCGGCCGGGAGTTTGGCGGCGGTCTATTACAGCAAGCAAGAAGCGCTTGAGCTAGCGTTTGACGGGCAGGCAGAAGTCGAGATGCTGGCTTTATTCCTGCGGCCGGAGCAAAAGGCGGCGATCGAGCAGCTGGCCCACCTTGCGCTGGATTCGGAGCTTTATACGTTTTATATCGGCAAGCGCAATGGCCAAATTGTAGGATATGCTGCCATCGAAACCCATACCGTGCGCACCAAGCCTGAAACTTTGCTGATCGTTCTAGACGCCGAAGGCAAGCTGCGCCGAGTGGAAGTGCTTGCTTTCCACGAACCGCCGGAATATCAACCGCCGCCTGCGTGGTTTGCGCGCCTACAGGAGGTACCGCTAGAAGAGATGCGCCTAGGGGGCGGCGTAGATGGCATCAGCGGTGCAACTTTAAGCGCCAGAGCTGCCACTGAGAGCGTGCGCAAGGTGCTGGCGATTTATCGGGTAGCAGTAGCTGGGGAGAAATAATGCGCTTTTTTGTCAGCGGGGAGCATTACCGCAAAGCACTCCTAACTACCTGTATCCTCCTGTTTTTAGGTTATCTAATCCTGTTTGCGGCCAGTGCGGCGCTGATGTATTTCCACCATATGGACCTGACGCCGGCTTCGGTGGTGGCCTATTATCTGGGGTCAGAAGAGGAGTTTCGCCCGCCGCGTTCTTATGAGAGCTTGCTCGAGGTCAGCCACTTTCACCTGTTTGCCCAGGGGATGTTGGTGTTGACTTTAGTGCATCTTTTGCTTATGACCGAGCTTCCGGTCTGGCTGAAGGTGAGTTTAGGCGGGTTGAGCTTTGTCAGTGCGGTAGCCAATGAAGCGGCTGGATGGTTGGTGCGCTTTGTCCATCCCATGTTTGCCTGGATGAAAATTGGAACTTTCTTGCTGTTAGAATTTTCCCTCATCGCGCTCATCGGATGTGTGGGCTTTTCGCTGGTGCGACATTTGCGGCCTAAGAGGCATGGGAAATCGCAAACTTGATGCTTTACTTTACATCGAGTCTTTTTCTTTTATAATTGATTTTTTGAAGGCGCGTAGCTCAGTTGGTGAGAGCACCACCTTGACATGGTGGGGGTCGTTGGTTCGAATCCAATCGCGCCTACCAACTTGAACGCTAAAGCATCGCCTAAAGCGGTGCTTTTGTTTTAATGTCATGCTTACGATTACGCTTCCAGACGGTAAACAGTTGGTTTTTGATCACCCGGTGACGGTGAGGGAAGTGGCCGAAGCCATCGGCCCTGGCCTTGCTAAGGCAGCCGTGGCTGGCAAGGTCGACGGCCGCTTGGTGGATCTAAGTTTCGTCATCGATCGCGATGCTAGGGTTCAGATCATCACTCCCCGAGATGAAGAGGGCCTGGAAGTCATCCGTCATTCCACAGCACATTTGTTGGCGCAAGCGGTCAAGGAGCTTTATCCCAAAGCTCAGGTGACGATTGGGCCGGTGATCGAAGACGGCTTCTACTATGATTTCGCCTTTGAGCGCCCTTTTACCAGTGAAGATTTAGCAAAAATCGAACAGAAGATGCAGGAACTGGCCAAGGCAGCCCTGCCGGTTGAGCGCAAGGTCTTGCCTAGGCAAGAAGCGATTGAGTTCTTCCGCCAACAGGGCGAGGAATACAAGGCCAAGATCATCGAGGAGATTCCAGAGGGCGAGGAAATCTCGCTGTATACCCAGGGAAGCTTTACCGATCTGTGCCGCGGTCCGCATGTGCCTGATACCGGCAAGCTCAAAGCGTTCAAGCTCACTAAAGTCGCCGGCGCTTATTGGCGGGGGGATGCGCGCAATGAGATGCTGCAGCGCATTTACGGCACTGCCTGGGCCGATAAAGATCAGCTAGATGCTTATTTGCGCCGTTTGGAGGAAGCGGAAAAACGCGATCATCGCCGCTTAGGCAAGCAACTGGATTTGTTCCATTTCCAGGAAGAAGCCCCAGGGATGGTTTTTTGGCATCCTAAAGGCTTTACCATTTATCAGACGATCGAGCAGTACATCCGTAGCAAGCTGCGCCAGCACGGTTATCAAGAGGTCAGAACGCCGCAGGTGGTAGATCGCAGTCTATGGGAGAAGTCGGGCCACTGGGAAAAGTTCGGCGAGCTGATCTTTACCACCCGCGCGGAAAACCGCGAGTATGCGATCAAGCCGATGAATTGCCCTTGCCACGTGCAGATTTACAACCAAGGGCTCAAAAGCTACCGCGACTTGCCCTTGAGGCTGGCGGAATTTGGCTCTTGTCACCGCAATGAACCCTCTGGCACGCTGCACGGATTGATGCGAGTGCGTGGCTTTGTCCAAGACGATGCCCACATCTTCTGCACCGAAGCTCAGATTCAGGATGAGGTAACCGCATTTATCGATTTGCTGTTCGAAGTCTACCGTGATTTCGGATTTAATGAGGTGCAGATCAAGCTCTCTACCCGCCCCCAGAGTCGGGTTGGCAGCGATGAGATCTGGGACAAGGCGGAACAAGCTTTGGAGGAAGCCCTAAGGCGCAAGGGGTTGAGCTTTGAGCTGCAGCCTGGCGAGGGAGCATTCTATGGGCCAAAGATCGAATTCGCTTTGGAGGATTGTTTAGGTAGGGTTTGGCAGTTGGGGACCATTCAGGTGGATTTCTCTATGCCAGGCCGGCTTGGGGCGACTTATATCGCTGAGGACGGCTTGCGGCAGACACCGGTCATGTTACATCGGGCCATTCTGGGTTCCTTGGAACGCTTTATCGGGATCCTGATCGAGCACTACGCTGGTTTGTTGCCGCTGTGGTTAGCGCCGGTCCAGGCGGTGATACTCAATATTACTGACAATCAGCGCGACTACGCGCTCGAGTTGAAGAATCTCCTTGCCGCTCAAGGACTTCGAGTAGAAGCGGACTTGAGAAACGAGAAGATCAGCTATAAAATCCGTGAGCATTCTGTGCAGCGCGTGCCATATCTTTTGATCGTCGGGGATCAGGAAATGGCCGCTCGCCAGGTAGCGGTGAGAACCCAGCGGGGTAAAGACCTAGGAAAGATGTCTGTAGAAGAGCTGCTGGCGTGGCTGCAAACTCAGATAACTGAGAAACGAGCTATAGTCGGGTCAAACGAGTAACATTTAGGGAGAGATCGATATCGCTGCGAAAACAGAAGCTCGGCGTAACGATGAGATCAAGGCGCCAAGAGTTAGGTTGATCGGTGCAAACGGTGAGCAAATTGGCATCGTCTCTTTAGCGGAGGCCAAGCAGATTGCTGCACAGGCAGGCTTAGATCTAGTAGAGATTGCGCCTCAGGCCGATCCGCCCGTGTGCCGGGTGATGGACTACGGCAAATTCCGCTTCGAACAGAGTAAAAAGCTTCAAGCAGCTAAGAAGAAGCAGAAACAAATCCAGGTCAAGGAAATTAAATTGCGCCCTGGAACTGGGGAGAGCGATTATCAGATCAAACTGCGAAATCTTATCCGTTTTCTAGAGGATGGGGATAAAGCCAAAGTGACTGTGCGTTTCCGGGGTCGGGAAGTGACTCACTCAGAGTTAGGGATGGAGTTGCTCGAGCGAATCGAAAAAGACCTAGAGGAATACGCAGTGGTTGAACAACATCCTAAGATTGAAGGGCGGCAGTTGGTAATGGTGCTGGCCCCCAAAAAAAAGTGAACGTTTCTTAATTCAAGGAGCAAACGATGCCAAAGCTGAAGACTAACCGCGGTTCAGCCAAACGATTTATCCTAACCGCCTCAGGCAAGTTCAAACACCGGTCTGCCTACCGCAATCACATTTTGACTAAGAAATCCACCAAAAGGAAGCGCCACCTACGTCACAGCGCTTACCTAAGCGCCTCCGATATGCGGGAAGCCAGGCAGCTTCTCCCTTATGCTTGAATGAATGTTGAAAAGAGGATCTTATGCCAAGAGTTAAACGCGGAGTGACGGCGCGCCGTCGCCATAAAAAAATCCTGAAAGCGGCTAAAGGTTACTACGGTGCCCGTAGCCGGGTATTCCGGGTCGCCAAGCAGGCGGTGATCAAGGCTGGCCAATACGCCTATCGGGATCGTAAGCAGCGCAAGCGTGAGTTTCGCAGCCTTTGGATCGCCCGCATCAATGCTGCGGCGCGCGAACACGGCTTATCTTACAGCCGCTTGATCGGCGGCCTGAAGAAGGCCTGCGTTGAGATCGATCGTAAGGTGCTGGCTGATCTAGCCGTGCGTGACAAGGAAGCCTTCGCGCAGCTGGCGCGCATCGCTCAAGGTTGACCTGCGGTGTCTGAGCCGCTAGATAGCTTATTGCGTCAGGCAAAACAGGAACTGGCTGAGGCGCCGGATTTAGAAGCGCTTGAGCAAATCCGCGTCCGTTATTTAGGCAAAAAAGGGCTGCTTACTCAGCGCACGCAAGAACTTGGCCAGCTGCCGCCTGCAGAGCGGCCAGCAGCGGGTAAAGCGATCAACGATACGCGCCAGGCTTTGCAGGCGCTTTTGGAAGCGCGCCGTGATGCGCTCAAGCGCGCTGAGCCGGATGCCCGGCTGGCTTCGGAGGCGTTGGATGTCACGTTGCCCGGCCGCGGCCAGGTTGGCGCTGGGTTGCATCCGGTGACTTTGACGTTGCGCCGGATCGAGCAGCTCTTTGCTCAAGTCGGCTTTCAGGTCGCTCAAGGCCCGGAGATTGAGGACGATTACCACAATTTCGAGGCCCTCAATATCCCTCCTCTGCATCCTGCGCGTGCGATGCACGACACCTTTTATATCGATCGGCATACCCTGTTGCGCACGCATACTTCCCCGGTGCAGATCCGGGTGATGGAACAAGGCCAACCGCCTTTTAAGGTCATCGCCCCAGGACGAGTATACCGCTGTGACTCCGATTTGACCCATACCCCGATGTTTCATCAGGTAGAGGGATTTCTGGTGGATAAAGGGATAAGTTTTACTGACCTGCGCGGGGTATTAGATGAGTTCCTGCGCGCTTTTTTTGAGCAGGATGTGAAGGTGCGCTTTCGCCCTTCTTATTTCCCGTTTACCGAACCTTCTGCCGAAGTCGATATCGAGTGCGTCATGTGTCATCGGGCAGGTTGCCGGGTCTGTGGCCAAACCGGCTGGCTGGAAGTGATGGGCTGCGGCATGATCCATCCTAAAGTATTCGAAGCGGTTGGAATCGATCCGGAGCGCTACACGGGGTTTGCGTTTGGGCTTGGAGTCGAGCGGCTCGCCATGCTGCGGTACCAGATCGACGATCTGCGCTTGTTTTTCGACAACGATCTGCGCTTTCTAGCGCAGTTCCACTGAAGTTCTACCCACATGCGCTTTAGCGAAGCTTGGCTTAGAGAACTGGCCGACCCTAAGGTTGCTACTGCGCGCTTGGTTGAGCAATTGACCATGGCGGGGCTGGAGGTCGATAGCGTTGCTCCGGCAGCTCCGCCATTTTCTGGGGTAGTGATCGCCCAAGTGCTCAAAGTTTCCCCGCACCCAAACGCCGACAAGCTAAAATTATGCCAAGTCGATGTGGGCGCTAAGATCCTCCAGGTCGTCTGCGGTGCCTCTAATGTTTACGAGGGGATGAAAGCGCCTTTGGCCCAGGTTGGCGCTGAGCTTGCCGGCGGGCTGAAGATTGCGCAGACAAAGATTCGCGGCGTGGAATCTTCAGGCATGCTGTGTTCGGCCAGCGAGCTAGGGTTGGTCGAATCCGCCTCGGGTTTGTGGGAGTTGCCGCAAGAGGCGCCGGTGGGGGAAGACCTCCGTGTCTGGCTCAATCTAGATGATGTGATCATCGAGGTGGATCTGACGCCTAACCGAGCCGATTGTTTGAGCGTAGAGGGAATCGCCCGGGAGGTGGCACAGCTGTTTCGGATCGATTGGCGACCGGTGGCAGTAGATCCGGTTGCACCCGCATGCGCTGACCGTTTACCCATCCATGTGTCAGCGGAGGCTCGCCCAGCTTGTCCACGCTATCTCGGCAGGCTCATTCGGGGGATTAACTCAGCTGCCACTACCCCGATGTGGATGCAAAAACGCTTACGCTGCAGCGGTATCCGTAGCCTTGGGCCGGTGGTAGACGTCACCAATTACGTATTGTTGGAGCTGGGTCAGCCTCTCCACGCTTTCGATGCCGCCTGCCTGAACGGAGGAATCCAGGTGCGCATGAGCCGTCGCGGTGAGAAGTTGGCGCTTCTCAACGGTCAGCAGATCGAACTGACCGAAGATAGCCTGGTCATCGCGGATGAGCAACGCCCTTTAGCGTTAGCCGGGATCATGGGGGGGCGAGATTCGGCAGTCAGCAGCACTACCTTAGATATCTTCTTAGAATGTGCGTTTTTTGCCCCTGCCGCTATCCTAGGTCGAGCGCGCCGCTATGGCTTACATACCGAGTCTTCTCACCGGTTTGAGCGCGGGGTGGATCCGGCGTTGCAAGCGAGAGCATTGGAGCGGGCGACTCGCTTGCTCCTCGAAATCGTTGGAGGCCAGCCTGGACCGGTGGTAGAGGTCTGCTCGCCCGCCCACCTTCCTAAACGTTTGCCCATCCGGTTGCGCCGAGAGCGGGTCAAAGCCCTCCTCGGGATGGCGATGGCGACCACTGAAATCGAGGAGATTCTAGGCCGTTTGGGGATGCAGATAGAGCCTGTGAGCGCTGGAGAATGGCGAGTGACGCCGCCAAGCTTTCGCTTCGACATTGCGATTGAGGCAGATCTGATCGAGGAGCTGGCGCGGGTGCACGGTTACGAGCGGTTACCGATTCGCACCCCTGCCTTGCCTGACCATTTCCAACCGGTCCAGGAAAGGAAGCTCCCGCTCGCTAGGCTGCAGGATTTGCTCGTCGACTTAGGTTATCAGGAGGTGATTACCTACAGCTTTGTGGATGCGAGCCTACAGGCTAAATTGACCCCAGATCTTGAGCCGGTCGTCCTGGCCAATCCCATCTCGCAGGAGATGGGGGTGATGCGTACTACGTTGTGGACTGGCCTCTTGAATGCAGCGCTTTATAATCTTAACCGCCAGCAAGCTAGGGTGCGGCTGTTTGAGGCGGGGCTTAGGTTTTATCGGGAGGCAGGACATATCCGCCAAGAAAAACGGTTGGCAGGGCTTGCGGTGGGACCGGTTGCGCCAGAGCAATGGGCGCAGCCAGCTCGGCCAGTGGATTTTTATGACGTAAAGGCGGATGTGGAGGCCTTGTTGCGTTTAACCGGCAGACAAGCCAACTACCGCTTCGTGAGCGCTGAACATCCTGCCTTGCATCCGGGGCAGGCAGCGGCAATCGTAGACCAAAATAGCGGCCAGCGCCAAGGCTGGGTAGGCATGCTGCATCCTGTATTGGCAGAGGAATTAGGCTTTCCCCAGAACGTGTTTCTATTTGAGCTAAATCAAGCGATTTTAGAGGACAAGGAGATTCCAAAGTTCAAACCGCTGTCTAAATACCCATCGGTACGCCGGGATTTAGCAGTGGTGGTGCGCGAACAAGTCCATGCTCAAGACCTATTGGATGCGATTGCGCAGACTTTACCTGAGTCTCTGGTAAAGGTAGTGTTGTTCGATGTCTGGCGGGGAGAAGGATTGGCTGAAGGGGAAAAGAGCCTGGGGTTCGGGTTGATCTTCCAGCATCCAGAGCGGACTTTAACCGATGCTGAGGTCGATCGCATGGTGGCGCAGGTGTTGCAAAGATTAACAGACCAGTTCCAGGCCAGACTAAGGGGGTAGCGATGACGCTGACCAAGGCCGACATCGTGGAAAAATTGCTTGCGGATATCGGGTTAAACCGGAAGGATGCCAAGGAATTGGTAGACATGTTTTTCGAGGAGATCAAGCACGCTTTAGAACAAGGCCGGGCGGTAAAGCTATCCGGCTTTGGAAGTTTCGACCTGCGCGACAAACGCGAGCGTCCTGGCCGCAATCCTAAGACGGGAGAGGCAATCCCAGTCACTGCCCGGCGAGTGGTAACCTTCAGGGCAGGGCAAAAATTAAAAAGCCGAATCGAGGCGATGCCAGCCGAAAAAGCCCAACCTCTCGAATCTCAATGATTTTTGGGATATAATTTTTTTAATCGGGGCGTAGCGCAGCCTGGTAGCGCACCACCTTGGGGTGGTGGGGGTCGTGGGTTCAAATCCCGCCGTCCCGACCAATCAAGGCGAGGGTTACCTCGCCTTTTTGTTTACTTGATCTCAACTTGGCGCTTGGTTTCAATTGCCTCAAGCGTGGCCACCAGAGTACGGCAGTTAGCCTGAGCGTCTTCTAAGGTCAAGGCAGGCGGCTTGTCCTTTAGGACACAGTCGGAAAAGTGCTCGATCTCCAACCGGAAGTGATCGGCAAGCGGTAGGCGCTCTTCTCCGCCTTGACCGGCTTCCGTCCACCACGAGATGACTGGAATCTCGTGCGGCTTGGCCCACATGTTGTGGCATTTGATCCCGCCTTGGGTGCCGATGATCTCGTATTCTGCCCGCCGTGCCCGCTCATAGCTGTAGTCGAACTGGGCATAGCGGCCGTCGCCGAAATCGAGAACGCCGCTTGCGCTGACATCAGCGCCGTGCTCGTTGAATTTAGCCATCGCTACCACGGCTTGCGGCGGGGTGGGAAAAAACCAGCGCGCGCTGTGGACTGCGTAGCAGCCGACATCCCAAGTCGCTCCTCCCCCTTGGGCGATCGAGCGAGCGATTCGGTAGAGGCGCTCCTGAGTCATCCGAAAGGAAAAATAGGTGCGTACGCTGCGCACCTGGCCGATGAGGCCGGCTTCAAGCAGCGCTAAGACGCGCTGATGTTGCGGGTGGAAGCGATACATAAACCCTTCCATGACTTTGAGCCCATGGGTTTGAGCAGCTGCAGCGATCGCCTGGATGTCCTGAAGGCTTAAGGCAAGCGGCTTTTCGACGAGCACGTGCTTTTTATGCTTAAGGCACGCCAGTGCCCAGGTAGCATGCTCCTCGTTGGCCATGGGCAAATAGATCGCCTCTACGTTTGGGTCTGCCAGCAGTTGCTCGGGATGGTCGTAGGTATTTACCCCGCTCAGCTGCGGCGCGGTTTTAGCCAACAACTCAGCCGCTGTCCCAGGGCGGCGGCTGGCGATGGCTACAAGCCTTGCATTGTTAGCCTGGATCAAAGAAGGCAGCATGGTCGCAGCCATGCGCGAAGCACCCAAAATGCCCCAAGCGAGTTTGCGCGAATTTTCCATAAGAGCTCCTGACGATGGTGGAAACTTCAATTATCCTATTACTTTTTTTCGCTGTCCTCTAACGGCAACCCTCAATTTAAGCAGCTTGGAACTATGGCACGTAGGCAAAAAACTCCTAAACGCCCGATCGAATCCTACGAGCATCGGGACAAAGAGCGCGTCAACAACCCGCCGGTTGGGCCGGTCACGCCGGAGACCGACCCCGACGCGGGCCAGAAGAAAAAGACCTACGCCTACGATCCGCACCTCGACCCGCAACTGGTCTGGGCCGGCAAAGCCGAGCACACCTCGTTTGAGGTGCCCACCGTCTCGCTGCACGTTCACGAGCGCATCGAGCCGCGCACGATCATCGAGGCGGTGCGAAAGCGGAACGGCAATGGCCAGCCGGAGCAGCTCTCTCTCTTCGAAAGCGAGCGCCGGGAGCCGCTGCGCGAGGCCATCGAGTTCTACCGGCACAAGCACGGCTGGACCAACCGCCTGATCGCCGGCGACAGCCTGCTGGTGATGAACTCGCTGCTGGAAAAGGAAGGCATGGCGGGCAAGGTGCAGATGATCTACATGGACCCGCCCTACGGCATCAAGTACAACTCCAACTTCCGGCCCTTCGTCAACAAGCGCGACGTGAAGGACGGCAAGGACGAG